>JAHHHU010000004.1 GCA_019359175.1 Phormidium tanganyikae FI6-MK23 | reverse complement strand
ATGGCGCGTTTCAATTCTCGCGGGTCGGGATTTGACTGGATAAATGCTTTGAGTTCGGCTGGCATTTCACGCATCCCTAAAGAAGAACCTTGCTCCTCATCTTACTCATGAATCATCTAGGATTGCTCTAGATGTTGAGCAGCGAACATGACCTGGAAGGGGGTGTCTCCGATTGTCCATCTGCTGCATCAGAACTACGAAAAAGCAATCAAAGTCCTTTCTCCAGAACTAGAAACATACCTCCCGTTTTGGCAGCGATCTGAGTTGTTGCCTAAGTGGGATATCACGATTGTTCCGACTTCGTAGGATAGGTATCCTATTTCCTTGCAGATCCCCTAGTGCCGATGTGCGCCTATTTGCGCTCGTGTTTTGGCAAGTGCAGCGGCATCAGTTTTATGGGCTCCACCGCGCTCCGAGTCTGTCACAACCGCCGCATTTCCCAGCACAAAGTGTTTGAAGACTTAGCCGCGCGGGGCAAGACCTCGGTCGATTGGTTCTTCGGCTTCAAGTTGCATCTCGTCGTCAATGACCGAGGCCGAGTTGCTCAATATCACGCTGACTCCCGGCAATACCGATGACCGCACACCTGTACCGCAATTATTGCAGCAGTTGTTTGGCAAAGTGTTCGCGGACAAGGGCTACGTCTCGCAGAAGTTAGCAAAACAACTGCTCAAAACCGCAGGCATTCAACTGATCACCAAGCTCAAACGCAACATGAAACAGCGATTGATGCCCCTCAACGACCGACTGATGCTCCGCAAACGCTCGATTATCGAAACCATTATCGACCAGTTGAAGAACATTTCTCAGATCGAGCATTCTCGACACCGTTCTCCGGTCACTTGACACCGTTCTCCGGTCAACTGTTTTGTTAATATTCTGGGCGGATTGATTGCCTATTGCCATCAACCAAAGAAGCCGTCGATTGCGATTGACCACAATTTGCTCCTCCCGGCCTAACCCGAACTCAGGTTCAGTCGTGATCCGCCGTGAACTAGACCGACCAACCGAGCTTGAACGATCGACAACACCAATCAGATAGACCAAGAGATCGTATTATTCTTGTCAAATGCGAGCGCCATTCACTTAGGCAAAATTGTGAATATTTGATCTGACCCATCAAAGCATACTTGAAAAGCTTGAAAGAAGTTGATTTGTCCAAGAATTAGAGGAACAAAATCGCTCTTTGTCCAAGCAAAGACAAGACGAACAGGTGAGAAAGGCTCAATGATTCCGATTAACCGAACGCCTCGACATTCAAATGCGGCAAGATTCCCTGCTAGTTCTTCAAGAGGAAGTTGCTCTTCTCAAATCAACCCTAACTGTTGTTCCAGTGTGTAGGGAAGTACGTTAATGGTTGCCCCCGTATCCTCTCAACTTTAGGCGACAGTATCTCTTCCTTTGATTGATCCGACTCTTCAGATTTCAAATGCTCAACAAAATTCAGCACCTGTTGTTGTTTTACAGGAGTCAGGCTTCGCCACTTCGCCACTAACTTTTGCTCAGAACTCATCGGTCATTACTCCGTTGCTTCTACTTCGATTGTAGAAGATGCACTGCAAGCAGGCATGACACCCAAATTTCAAGAAAAACTAAAAATCCCCCACCGATAAAGGTGAGGGATTTCTTTTATCTATCTACCACAATCAGTTCGATCAACCGAACTTACCAGCAGTAGCCGCAATCACGAAGGCTGCATACGTCAGCACATAACCTGCGGCGAAGTGAACCAGACCGACTAACCGACCTTGAACGATCGATAAAGCAACTGGCTTATCCTTGAAGCGAATCAAGTTCGCTAACGGAGTGCGCTCATGCGCCCACACCAGCGTTTCGATCAATTCTTGCCAGTAGCCTCTCCACGAGATCAAGAACATAAAGCCCGTTGCCCAGACCAAGTGCCCAAAGAGGAACATCCAAGCCCAAACCGCCAAGTTGTTCATGCCATACGGGTTGTAGCCGTTGATCAGCGGAGCCGAATACTGCCACAGGTAGTCACGTAGCCAACCCATCAGATAGGTCGAGCTTTCGTTGAACTGAGCCACGTTTCCAGACCAGATCGCCAAATGCTTCCAGTGCCAGTAGAACGTAACCCAACCGATCGTATTCAACATCCAGAACATTGCGAGATAGAAGGAGTCCCATGCGGAAATATCGCAAGTACCGCCACGACCCGGCCCATCGCAAGGGAATGCGTAGCCAAAGTCTTTCTTATCCGGCATCAGCTTCGATCCGCGAGCATCCAACGCACCCTTGACCAAGATCAAAGTGGTGGTGTGCAGACCGAGCGCGATCGCATGGTGAACCAAGAAGTCACCAGGACCGATCGTCAAGAACAGCGAGTTTACGCCGCTATTGATCGATTCCAACCAACCGGGCAGATAAGCTGCACCAGAGTTGGAAGCAATGCTATCCGCATTCGACAGTAGGGTGTTGAAACCATACAGTGCCTTACCGTGGGAAGCCTGAATGAACTGAGCAAACACAGGCTCGATCAGGATTTGCTTTTCAGGAGTTCCGAAAGCAACCACAACATCGTTATGGACGTACAGACCGAGAGTATGGAAGCCCAAGAACAGCGACACCCAGCTTAAGTGCGAGATGATTGCTTCTTTGTGACCCAAGATTCGTGCAAGCACGTTGTTTTGGTTTTGATCTGGATCGTAGTCACGAACCCAGAAGATCGCTCCGTGTGCGAACGCTCCAACCATCAGGAAGCCTGCAATGTACTGGTGATGGGTGTACAGTGCTGCTTGTGTGGTGAAGTCCTTCGACATGAAGGCATAGGGCGGCAGCGAATACATATGCTGCGCGACCAAAGAAGTGATGGTACCCAATGCACCCAGGGCAAGACCCAATTGGAAGTGCAAGGAGTTGTTTACGGTGTCATACAGTCCAGTGTGACCACTGCCCAAACCACCTGCTGGCGGCTTGTGAGCGTTCAGAATGTCCCGGATGCTGTGACCGATCCCAAAGTTGGTGCGGTACATATGACCCGCCACGATGAAGATCACCGCGATCGCTAAGTGGTGGTGAGCCATATCGGTCAGCCACAGTGATTCTGTTTGCGGATGGAATCCACCGAGGAAAGTCAAGATTGCCGTCCCTGCTCCTTGCGCCGTGCCAAAGATTTGACCTGCGCCATCCGGATTCTCCGCATACACGCTCCAGTTTCCCGTGAAGAAAGGAGCCAAGCCTGCGGGGTGCGGCATGGTAGACAAGAAGTTATCCCAACCCACGTGCTGTCCGCGAGATTCGGGAATCGCGACGTGGATCAAGTGACCTGCCCAAGCCAGTGAACTGACTCCGAACAATCCTGCCAAGTGGTGGTTCAGACGCGATTCAGCGTTCTTAAACCAAGCCAAGCTCGGACGGAATTTCGGCTGGAGGTGCAACCAACCTGCGAACAGGAGGACTGCTGACAGGATCAGCAAGAAGATCGAACCTTGATACAAATCTGCATTGGTTCTCATGCCGATCGTGTACCACCAGTGATACAGACCAGAGTAGGAAATATTGACCGGATAGTTCGCACCGCCTTGGGTGAAAGCTTCCACCGCAGGCTTACCGAACTGAGGGTCCCAAATCGCGTGAGCGATCGGCCGAATATTCAGCGGATCTTTGATCCACTGTTCAAAGTTACCTTGCCAAGCAACGTGGAAAATGCTTCCCGATGTCCACAAGAAGATGATTGCCAAGTGACCGAAGTGCGTTGCGAAAAGCTTTTGGTAAAGCTTTTCTTCCGTCATTCCGTCGTGACTTTCAAAGTCGTGTGCGGTGGCAATTCCATACCAAATCCGACGAGTTGTTGGATCTTGGGCAAGGTCTTGACTAAATTTTGGGAACTTAGTTGCCATAGCTGTTTGTTAATCCTCGCTCATCCGATTGATATTGATCGAGCTAGGAAGAATGCCCATGTTGTGACAATTCCACCTAATAGGTAGTGAGCAACGCCCACAGCTCGTCCTTGAATGATGCTCAATGCACGAGGCTGAATTGACGGTGCAACTTTGAGCTTGTTGTGCGCCCAAACGATCGATTCGATTAGTTCTTGCCAGTAGCCACGTCCGCTAAATAGGAACATCAAGCTGAATGCCCAAACAAAGTGAGCGCCCAAGAATAGAAGTCCGTAAGCCGACAGTGCTGAACCGTAAGATCCAATCACCTGTGCGGCTTGTGCCCACAGGAAGTCACGCAACCAACCGTTGATTGTGATCGCACTCTGAGCGAAGTTGCCGCCCGTCACGTGATCGACCGTTCCATCTGGTGCAACTGTGCCCCAAACATCCGACTGCATTTTCCAACTGAAGTGGAAGATTGCGATCGACAAGGAGTTGTACATCCAGAACAGACCGAGGAAGACGTGATCCCAACCGGAAACTTGGCAAGTACCGCCACGACCCGGACCATCGCACGGGAAGCGGAAACCAAGATTCGCTTTATCAGGAATCAGACGTGAGCTACGCGCAAACAGAACACCCTTCAAGAGGATGAGGACTGTAACGTGAATCGTGAAAGCGTGGATGTGGTGAACCATAAAGTCCGCCGTACCCAGTGCGATCGGCATCATGGCAACTTTGCCACCGACCGCGATCGTTCCACCACCGAAGGCATAGCTAGCAGGAGCCAAAGCGTTCGGAGCGGTTCCACCCGGAGCAAGCGTGTGGAGGTTTTGAATCCACTGCGCGAACACTGGCTGGAGTTGAATTGCGGTATCCGAGAACATATCTTGAGGACGACCCAAAGCACGCATCGTGTCGTTGTGAACGTACAGACCGAAGCTATGGAAGCCCAAGAAGATACAAACCCAGTTCAAGTGAGAAATGATGGCATCGCGGTGACGCAGAACGCGATCGAGCAGGTTGTTTTGATTCGCAACTGGATCGTAGTCGCGCACCATGAAGATTGCAGCGTGAGCCGCACCCCCAACGATGAAGAATCCACCAATCCACATATGGTGGGTAAAGATTGACAACTGCGTTGCGTAGTCAGTTGCCAAGTAGGGGTAAGGAGGCATCGCATACATATGTTGAGCAACGATGATGCTCAAAGAGCCAACCATTGCCAAGTTAATTGCCAATTGCGCGTGCCAAGAAGTCGTTAGGTTCTCATAAAGTCCCTTGTGACCTTCCCCAGTGAACGGCCCTTTGTGCGCTTCAAGGATTTCCTTGATGCTGTGGCCGATTCCCCAGTTGGTGCGGTACATATGTCCAGCGATGATGAACAACACAGCGATCGCCAAGTGGTGATGCGCGCTATCCGTCAGCCAAAGTCCGCCCGTGACCGGGTTCAATCCACCTTTGAAGGTGAGGAAGTCTGCATATTCACCCCAGTTCAGGGTGAAGAAAGGAATAAGACCTTTAGCGAAGCTGGGATAGATGTCTGCCATCAGTTGCGGGTTCAAGATGAACTCATGAGGCAAAGGAATCTTATCCGCAGGAACGCCCCGATCGAGCAGTTCGTTAATCGGCAGTGCAACGTGGATCTGGTGTCCAGCCCACGACAGCGAACCGAGTCCGAACAAACCGGAAAGGTGGTGATTCAGCATCGACTCCACGTTCTGGAACCATTCCAGTTTCGGAGCGCGCTTGTGATAGTGGAACCAGCCCGCAAACAACATCAGACCCGCCATGACCAAGCCGCCGATTGCGGTGACATAGAGTTGGAAAGTGTTGGTAATGCCAGCAGCACGCCAGATTTGGAAAAATCCAGATGTGATTTGAATCCCGTGGAAGCCGCCGCCGACATCCGCGTTAAGAATTTCTTGACCGAAGATGTCCCACACAACCTGGGCGCTGGGTTTGACTCCAGTGGGGTTGGCGAGCCATGCTTCGTAGTTTGAAAACTTAGCGCCGTGGAAGTACATTCCACTCAACCAAATGAACACAACGGCCAAATGCCCGAAGTGTGCGCTAAAAATTTTGCGGGAAACGTCTTCTAAGTCGCTTGTATGGCTATCGAAATCGTGAGCGTTTGCGTGGAGGTTCCAAATCCAGGTGGTGGTTTTGGGTCCTTTGGATAGGGTGCGATCGAAGTGTCCCGGCTGCCCCCACTTCTCAAAAGAAGTAGGAACGGGATCTTTATCAACGACGACCCGCACCTTTGCCTCGCGCTCCGGTGGGCTAATTGTCATTGAGACTCTCCTCTCTCTAGACAAGGTACGAGGTATCCCTATCAGGCGACTGGTCTTAAACCCTTCTGTTAAGCCCTGACTGCAACGGAATGACTGAGGCTTATAAGACCTAGTTGCGTTGTCGCTAAAGTGCAGCGTCGAGCTTGGTTTAAGGTTCCAGTTGGCTCCCGTGATTCGGGATGTGCCTTCGTGGGTTCTCAATGGGTCATTATAGGTCTTTCATGAAAACGTTTTTGAAGGTTATTAACAATAATTCAAAATTGAGGATTTCTTGACACTGCCTGGGTCTCAGCTTTTGAATGACGATGAAAAGTCAAGAGGTTAACAATTAACTTTACATAGCTCAAGAATTGAAAATTACAATGAAATCGATCGAGCATATTGATATTTTTCGAGCTTTTTATTAATAAAACGTTGTAAAAATTGTTTTAGCTCTGAGATCGAGCCGTTGATCCCGCTATTTTTATGTCAAAACCCCAATGACACCGTAATAGAGACAGGCACCCGCACCGACCAGATAAGCGAACCAAGTCAAGAAAAAGCCGATCGCACGACCGGGAGACGGTCCGTAGGTTCTAATCAAGCCCCAAGCATGGGCAATTCGGCTAATCGTCAATGTGCTTCCTAACAGCCAAAGCAATGTGCTTTGAGCATTCATCAGTTCAAGGGTCAAGATAAACAGTAATGCTAACGGTACGTACTCGACGAAATTTCCGTAGGCTCTGACTTTTCGCTGTAGCAGACCGTCATCCCCGTCTTTGGTTGCGACACTTTTCTGAGTATACGCCTCGATAAAAGCTGCCCATTTTCCAGGCTTTTCAAGGTAATTCGGCTGATTTGAGACATCCGATCGCGTTTCTCCATGCCAAACTCTCGTGCTTGTTCGTTCCATAACGACGATGTAAGACAGCCCAAAGGCAATCAATCCGTTGAGTCCGACAAAGAGGGTTGAAATCGGGACAGGATTACTCATCTCTATTTGCTCCAATTAGCGGTGTTTGGTTAAGTGGCTGATGAAATAGCTGGAGATTTTGCGATCGATCGTTGCTTACGCGAATCCGCCGTTAACTCCAATGTTTTGCCCTGTGATCCATGCAGCAGAATCGCTTGCAAGGAACAGCACCACTCGCGAAATGTCTTCCGGTTCACCAATTCGACCCAGTGCCGCTGTTGATGCAAGTCGCTGAATTGTTTCTTCGCTCTTGCCTTCTAGAAATAATTCTGTGTTGGTTGGACCCGGAGAAATCGAGTTTACAGTGATTCCACGCGATCCAATTTCCTTAGCAAAAACTCGCGTTAATTGCTCAACGGCTGCTTTTGTTGCTGAGTAAGTTCCATAGGTTGGCATCATTAGACGGGTCACAGAGGTTGAAAAATTAATGATGCGTCCGTTCTCTTCAAGTCGGGTCGCTGCTTCTCGAAGCGCGAGAAAGACTCCTTTAACGTTGATTTGGAAAATACGATCGAAGTCTTCTTCCGTCGTATCCTTGACGAGCTTGTAAACGTTGATTCCTGCGTTGTTGATTAGAATATCGACTTTGCCATACTCAGCGATCGCGCTATCAAACAGCGCTTTGACCTCTTCTGCATTGCCGATATTTGCTTTAACCGAGATTGCCGCTCCACCCGCTTGAGTGATTTCTGAAACCACAGAATTCGCTGCGGCTTCATTGCCTGCATAGTTGATGATGACATTACAACCTTGGGCAGCGAGATCTTTTGCAATCACGCTGCCAATTCCGCGCGAAGAACCTGTCACGATCACGACTTTTCCCGTTAAGCTGCTCATACAGAAATTCCATTGGAACGCTGTTAGTCTATCACTGGAGCCGAAGTGCGGGGATTTGTTGCGATCTCGCTCCTGTGACCTGAATTTTCCGCTATAGTGCCGAAGGGACAGCGATTCGCTGTTGGAAGTGTGTTTGATGGGGAGAAATATCTAGTGTTTGGGAACATGCGCTGGCGCGGGATGGCTAGAACTCTTTCAGTCTCATTAGTATTGGCAATGCTGCTGAATTTGGGCGGAGTTGCACCAAGTTGGGCGGCTCCGAAAAATGCGACGAAATTGGCAGGCAAGATTTCAGAAGCCTCGCCGCCAGAGGTGATTCAGCAATTAAATCCGCTTTTAGGTAAGTATCAGCCGCAAGTGTCGATCGTTTCTCCTCGTCAAAATGAGGTGTTAGATGACAACACCGTTTCGGTTAAATTTAACGTCAAAGATTTGCCTTTATATAAAAAAGATGAGAAATTGGGCTTGGGTTCTCATCTTCATGTATTTCTGGATGATCAGCCGTATCAAGCTGTTTACGATGTCAGCCAGCCCGTCGTGCTCAAGGATTTAGCAGCAGGAACGCATACGCTTCGAGCCTTTGCGAGTCGTCCTTGGCATGAGAGCTTTAAGAATGACGGGGCATACGCTCAAACTACGTTTCATGTTTTTACCAAAACGCCAAACAATAATCCTGATCCAAAACTGCCGCTGTTAACTTACAGTCGCCCACAAGCAACTTACGGCGCGGAACCGATTTTATTAGACTTTTACTTGACTAATGCACCGCTGCATCTCGTCGCGCAGGAAGATGATAAAGATGATGTAGCAGATTGGCGCGTGAAAGTGACTGTCAATGGCGATAGCTTTACGCTCGATCGATGGCAACCAATTTATCTAAAAGGATTCAAGCCGGGTAAAAACTGGGTTCAACTTGAATACGTTGACGAGAAAGGAAATCCTGTTCAGAACGTTTACAACAACACAGCGAGAGTTTTTAACTACGAGCCGAACGGACAAGATACGCTGTCGAAGATTGTTCGAGGTGAGATTCCGTTTAATCAAGCGGTATCGATCGTTGATCCAAACTACAAGCCCGTTGTCGAAACTCCAAAAATTGCCCCAACACCCGAACCGATTCCAGTTGCGCCACCCGTTGAAGAAAAGCCAACTGAACTGGAAGTAAAAGAAACACCGACATCGATCGAGAAAACTCCCAAGCCTGCTGAAGCACCGAAACCTCAAGGCGGATTTTTCAATCGCTTTAAACGTTCAGAGCCTAACGTTACACCCACTCTAGAACCATCGCCTGAACCAGAAAAAGTAATTGAACCTCCCGCCACGACTGCACCTGAGTCACCTGAGCCGGAAACACCTGCGATCGTTGCTCCCGCAGAAAAACCTCAAGGTGGATTCTTCGATCGCTTCAAGCGTCCAAGCGCTCCGCCCATTGTTGTGCCGAGTCCTGAACCCGAAGTGACAACAGAGCCAGAAGAAACAGAAGAGATTAAACAGCCTGAAGTGATTACGCCTGTCGTGCCTGAAGCTCCAGCGGTAAAAGCTGCTCCTGGTGGATTCTTCGATCGCTTTAAGCGTCCCAGTATCGCCCCTGTCATTCCTCCAGTTCCCGATGAAGTCCCTTCAATCGAGGAACCCGCCCCAATCGAAGAAGCTCAGCCAGAAGAGGAGAAAGCACCCGAGCTAATTCAAGCTGCTCCAGAAGTGAAAGAAGCACCGAAGGCAAATTTCTTCGATCGCTTTAAACGCCCTGAATCGAAACCCCCGCTCGTTCTGCCTTCTCCGACTCCGATCCCTGACGCTCTCACGGCACCTGAGAGCGAAGCACCTGAAGTCTTAGAGACTGAGCCTGCTGAACCTGTTGAGATCAAGCCTGCTTTAGAGGTGAAAGAGACACCGAAAGCGGGTTTCTTCGATCGCTTCAAACGTTCCGAATCTAAACCCTCGATCGTTCTACCTTCTCCGACTCCAATTCCTGGCGATCTGACCGCTCCAGAAATCGAAGTTCCAGTCGAAACAAAACCTGCTGAACCAGAGGTAAAACCTGAACTGAAGCCTGCCGAAGCTCCAGTTCAAGAAGAGAAGCCGCCTGTTGTGGAGGAACCCGCTCCTGAGGTAGCGCCATCCGACTTTGAGCCACAAACTGAACTCGAACGCCGATTAGGAATGCCACTAAAGCCGCGTATTTCCCAACCCGTTGTAAGCCCTGAACCTGCGCTATCTTCAGAAAGCGCTGAATAGCGAGATTCTATGGTTCGCGCCCCAGAGTTCCCGACAAATTTAATTTGGTTAAACGTCGATCGCTCTCTGTCTCTCAAAGAGTTCCGAGGGCGAATCGTTTTGCTCGATTTCTGGACGTATGGCTGTATCAACTGCATTCACAGTCTGCCAGATTTGAAATATTTAGAGCAGAAATACGGCGCTCGCTTAACTATCATCAGCGTTCACTCAGCCAAATTTGAGAACGAAAGCGCGATAGAAAACATTCGCCAAGCCATCCTTCGCTACGAAATTGAGCATCCGGTTTTAGTCGATCGAGATTTCAAAGTCTGGGAATCGTATGCCGTTCGGGCTTATCCGACCTTTGTTTTAATTAATCCGAAAGGGTATATCGTAACGACGATCGCAGGCGAAGGAAGGCGGAATCTTTTAGATCAATTGATTCAAGAATTGATTGAGAAGAACGCGATCGAGCCTCAATTGCTTCAGTTCAAACTTGAGGAGTTTTCACCTTCTCCTCTTGCGTTTCCTGGCAAAGTCTTAGCGAACGGTCGCTTATTTATTGCTGACTCTGGACATCATCGAATTGTGATTAGCTCGATCGAAGGTGCAATTCTCGATATTGTCGGAACCGGAAATGCAGGATTAAACGATGGTTCGTTCGATCAAGCTCAGTTTTTAGCACCGCAAGGGATGTTTTTCGATCGAAAAACTCAGCAGCTTTACGTTGCAGATACGGGAAACCACGCGGTTCGCTGTGTGGATTTGAAAAATAGAATTGTTCGCACGATCGCAGGAACCGGAAATCAAAGTAGAGCAATTTATCCGCATGGTGGCAAGGCGTTAGACGTTGATTTGAATTCGCCGTGGGATTTGGAAAAAATTGGCAATCGCTTATTTATCGCAATGGCAGGCGCACATCAAATCTGGGAAATGCAGGGAGATACAATTCAAACATTTGCGGGAACTGGAGCCGAAGCGAGTTTCGATGGGTCAATTTACGAAGCTGCCTTCGCTCAACCGAGTGGCATTACGACGAATGGGAAAGAATTGTTGATTGCTGATAGCGAAACCAGTTCGATCCGATCGATTAATTTAAAAACAAATCAAGTCAAAACTATTTGTGGCGGAGGCGATTTATATAACTTTGGCGACGTAGATGGAGCTGGAGAAACAGCTAAATTACAGCACTGCTTAGAAGTTGAATTTAACGGTGATCTTTGGATTGCAGATACTTACAATCACAAAATTAAAAAGCTTGATTCCAATGGATTTTGTCAAACGATTGCATCAGATTTGCTAAATGAACCTTCTGGAATTAGTGCAACCGAAACGCACTTGTTTATTGCAGATACAAACAATCACGCGATTCGGAAATTGAACTTGGCAACTTTGGAAATGAGTACGATCGAGTTTCCAAATCTCTGTGCCCCAAATTTCTGCTTTCCCAAATAAAAAAGGCGCTCCAAAGAACGCCTCTCACTTATCAAAGCTGCGAATTTTACTGGGCGTTTTGGCGATACCAATCGATCGTATTTTTCAACCCTTGCTCAAAGCTAACTTCGGCAGTAAACCCAAAGCGCTCTTTCGCTCTTTCGGTATCCAAACAGCGACGCGGCTGACCATTCGGCTTGTCGGTTTCCCAAACAATTTCGCCCTTAAACTCCATCAAATCGCAGAGCAGCGCGATCAAATCCCGAATCGAGATTTCCTCACCTGTGCCCAAGTTCACGGGTTCGGGGTCGCTGTATTTTTGAGTCGCGATCGTAATTCCCCGCGCTGCATCATCGACATAAAGAAACTCGCGGGTCGGACTGCCATCCCCCCAAACCGGAAGCTCGATTAATCCTTGCTGCTGTGCCTCATACACCTTCCGCACCAGCGCCGGAATCACATGAGAACTACGCGGATCAAAATTATCTTCAGGGCCGTATAGATTCACAGGCAGCAAATAAATGCCATCAAATCCATACTGTTGGCGATAAGACTGAAGCTGCACCAAAAGCGCCTTCTTCGCAATCCCATACGGTGCATTCGTTTCCTCTGGATATCCGTTCCAGATGTCATCTTCCTTAAACGGAACAGGCGTGAACTTCGGATAAGCGCAGATCGTTCCCGCACAGACGAACTTCTGGACACCTGCTTCGTAAGCCGCATGGATCAACTGCGTTCCCATCATCAAGTTGTCGTAGAACAACTCAGCGGGTTTCTCGCGGTTCAGTCCAATACCCCCAACGTGCGCCGCTAAGTGAACCACGATATCTTGCTGATCGACCGCGCGGTGGCAATTTTCCATCTTGCGGAGATCAAAATCATGCGATCGGGGCACGGTAATTTTCTGTGGATCTGCCCCCGCCGCGCAGAGTTGGCGCACCACTTGACGACCGAGAAACCCCGCTCCACCTGTGACCAGAATGCGTTTATCTTGGAGGCTTAAAGTTGTTGAGGTCATGGCTTTGTTTCGTGTAAATTTTCCTAGAAGGACACCCCAATCAAGCTCTGGCGAATGGTGGCGTAGTCTTCTACTTTAGATTGTCCATTCCCAGCAATACTGATCCCTAGCGCTTGAAGGTCAGCATCTACCATCAAATGCACCAACTCTTCAAACGTTACAGAAGGCTCCCAGTTCAACAGTTTCTTCGCTTTCGCCGGATCACCGATGAGCAAATCGACTTCTGTGGGACGCAAATACCGCTCATCAAATTCAACATAGTCTTTCCAGTCGAGATTCACTCGACCAAAGGCAATGTCTAGAAACTCATGAACTGAATGTGTTTCACCCGTTGCGACTACATAATCATCGGGTTGTTCTTGCTGCAACATCAACCACATCGCCCGAACATAATCCTTGGCATAGCCCCAGTCACGTTTCGCGTCTAAGTTGCCCATGTAGAGCTTCTTCTGCTTTCCAGCCATAATTCGAGCAATAGCGCGTGTGATTTTACGGGTTACAAAGGTTTCGCCCCGCCGAGGAGATTCGTGGTTGAACAAAATGCCGTTGCACGCGAACATATCGTAGGATTCGCGGTAGTTGATGGTTTGCCAGTGTGCAAACACTTTCGCGCAAGCGTAAGGGCTGCGAGGATAAAACGGCGTGTCTTCTGTTTGCGGAACGGCTTGAACCTTACCGTACATTTCAGAGGAACCCGCTTGGTAGTAGCGAACTTCAGCGCCCGTCCGTTGTTGATAGTCGCGGGCCGCCTCCAAGATTCGCAGTGCGCCCATTCCAACTGCGTCTGCCGTGTACTCTGGAGCATCGAAGCTGACGCGGACGTGAGACTGCGCGCCTAAGTTGTAGATTTCTGCGGGCTGAACTTCTTCGAGAATTCGGCGGAGTGTGGTGCCGTCTGTGAGGTCGCCGTAGTGTAAAAATAGCCGTGCGCCTTCTACGTGCGGGTCTTCATAGATATGATCAATGCGATCGGTATTGAAGGTCGAGGTGCGGCGAATAATGCCGTGAACTTCGTAGCCTTGTTCTAGTAATAATTCTCCTAAATAAGAGCCGTCTTGACCCGTGATACCCGTTAACAGTGCGCGTTTACGTTGCGTCATTCTTTGCTTTCCTCACCTGCGATTACAGAGACGGTTGGACATTTCTAAATGCCGTGTTGCTTCATTAGACCCCGATTTCGGCCACGCGAAACAAGCTGTACCTAGTTAACCCTAAGCTCAACACAAATAACACCCAACCCTACCGTAAAAGGATCAGCCTGCGTGTTAAGAGCCTGTAGAGTTAAGAAGTTTTGCTGAAGCCAAGTTCGCGAAGTCCTTCTCATACGGCTATCTCAGCTTTTCATAAGGAACAGATTTGCGTTCGCGATCGAATCGGTGAAGTAAACCCGTCCAAACTGCTAACCATTACAACTACGATCGGGGGTATCCGGATCACTGAATAAATTTGAAGCTGAGATAAGGTATCTTCGGAGATCGTGGACTTAGTAGGCTCCGTTGTTTTTGGGAAAGATGACGACATTGATGGTTTTGACGATAATCCACAAATCCAGCCAAAAATTGCGGAAACTCGCGTAGTACACATCGATGCGGATGCGCTGTGGATAAGGAATATCGTTGCGTCCTGAAACTTGCCATAAGCCAGTGATCCCAGGGCGAATCGTCAGAACCGTTTCGATATGAGTTCCGTATTTGGGAAGTTCTTCAACGACGAGCGGACGAGGACCAACGACGCTCATATCGCCCATCAACACATTCCAGAATTGGGGAAACTCGTCTAAGCTGGTAATTCGCAAGAAGCGACCGATCCAAGTAATTCGGGGATCATATTTCAGCTTGAAATTGGTTTCAAACTCCTGCCGCATCTGAGGCGAGGTGTTGATCAAATCAACTAAAACCTCGTCTGCGTTTCTCACCATCGTTCTGAACTTAATGCAACCAAACCGTTTAAAGTTCTTTCCGACCCGTTCTTGAACGTAGAAAATTGGACCCGGAGAACTCAGGGCGATTAGCAACGCCAGAATCAGATAGACGGGAGAAAAGAGAATGAGAACGGAGAGCGAAAACGCAATATCGAAAAGGCGTTTGGCAAGATCGCCATCAAGCGCGTCCCAAGTATTGAGAATAAAAGGTTTGCCACGCTTGAAGATCGACCGAATCCGCTTGCCGGGAATGAATTGGCTATCGGCAGTCATCTTACTCCTTACTGTTCCACACCACACACAGTCCTGATCATAAAGCCATAGACTCGTTTATCGTTAAATTTGCTCCCCATCTGGGGAGTATTTTTAACCAGTCGAGTCGAATTTGGAATCAAACCGGGTTTGAAATTCTTGATAAGCCCGATCGATAAAATTAAGATACCGCTGTTTAAACAGATCGGGATGAAATTTGAGCGCAGAAGATCGCGCGATTTCAGGCTGAAAAAGAGATCGGTGTTGCTCAAAGGCATGAACCGCATCGACGATCGCGGCTTCTGTTTGAGTGGAAAACAGAATTCCCGTTCCTTGTGATTGATTTGTTCGTAAGTCTCTCACAGTTTCAGAGGTTCCGCCTGCACCGTAAGCAATAACTGGGGTTCCGCAGGCTTGCGCTTCGACTGGAGCAATCCCGAAATCTTCATAGGCAGCATAAATAAACGCTTTTGCTTGTTTCATATATTGCTCTACAACGTGATCGGGTTGCCATCCTAAAATTTGAATATTTGATTTTGCAATTTTCTGGATTTGCTTCAGTTCTGCACCACTGCCAATCACAACTAATGGAAGATTTAACTGATTGAATGCTTGAACAATTAACGATATTTTTTTATAACCAACTAGCCGTGAAACGGTGAGATAAAAGTCTTGTTTTTGCGGTTCAAATGAAAAACGATCTACGTTGACAGGCGGATAAATTACTTCTGCCGATCGTCGATAACAGCGCCAAATTCTTCGAGCAGTATGGTGAGAATTGGCAATGAAATAATCGACGCGATTTGATGATGTTACGTCCCATTGTCTCAATTGATGCAACAGATACCGAGTAAAGATTCCAGGAATTCCTTGACCTGCTCGGCTGTTACAAAGATATTCAAAAGTCATATCCCAGACATATCGCATTGGCGCATGACAATAGCAAATATGGAGTTGATGCGGTGCGGTGAGAACGCCTTTTGCAACAGCGTGATAAGAAGAAAGAATAATGTCGTATTCGTATAGGTCAAGTTGCTCGATCGCGATCGGTAAAAACGGCAAATATTTCTGCACACCATTTCGCGCAAAAGGGAAATTTTGTAGAAATGTTGTACCGATCTTTCGCTGGTATAAATAACTTTTCGGATTCACAGATTCAAAATCAATTAGCGCATATAAATCAGCATCGATATGCTTCAAAATTTCTTGCACCACCAGTTCTGATCCGCCTGTTGCTTTCGGGGTCAGCCATTCATGTACCAACGCATACTTTAAATTCACAGCAAAACTCTTCTGATATCTCGCACAAATTCTACCCTTCTAACGGCAATACTTCGGACGGTTCCTCAGTATCGGACTGAGAGGATTTTTGAAAAGTATCGTTTATTGCATCTAGCTGCCCCGAATTCGGCTCAAAGCACTAATTCTTCTCGCCATTGGCTTTCTGGTTCGCGCCAGTACACCCCATTTTCCCGCTGCATCATGCGATATCCGATCATTTCGCGTCGCAAAGTGGCGGTATCGGGATGAACGCGCTTGATGATCTCATTGAGCAATCGCTCTGGATACAGTTGCCCCATCTCAAACTGATTGACGAGCCATTTTAGAACGACCCAACGTTTCTTCCGACTCGCGGGAATTTCGCGCAAGCGATCGCCTTCTAGAAAATTTTTCAGAACTTTTTCTTCCCACGCATTCGGATTGACTTCGCTAGAAACCGTTGTAATCTGTGCGGAGGTGAAGACCGCTTTGCTCAGATCTTGCAAAGCATCTTGGTTGAGACGGTAAAAATGGGTATTGCGATCGGGGCGCATTTGAACGAGGTTTAATTCTTTCAGTTTGCTGAGATGGTGGGAAACCGTGGGTTCTTTGAGTTGTACGAGCGCGGCAAGTTCTTCGACGCTGTATTCACGCTGCGCCAGAATCCCGACGAGTTTGAGGCGGCTCTCATTTGATAGGGCTTTGAAAAAACTAAGTAGCGTTTGAAATTCAGGTTGTGACATGGTTGTTATTTCGATACTTATCTAATTAGAATTCTATCGAATAACTTTCAAAGCTGCTACTCGATCGCAGACTGTGAAGCCTTATAATTTTTGAGAAGGTCTATGTGGTGTCATGTCAGCAGAATCTCAAAGCGATCGATCCATACATACCGTTTTTCAGTCGCGAGTCACCGGGCGAAAACGCTGACAACTAGCAGAATTACACACTAAAAATTTGATTTATCACCGCTATGTTTGAAACCGCACAGTTAATTGAAAAGGCTCAATGGTTGGGCATTGCCACGATCGTATTTGGCGTTCTCGCGATCGTGGGTTTTTTATTCAAATGGGGTATCCGTTTTCGGTTAGTCGGCATAACTGGCTTTATGGCAGTTCTAACCGGGGGCGTGTTTGCACTTAGTTTGGGGCTGTACAGCCGTCCGAATGTTCCTGGAAACGTTCAGTACTCGCGCGTGTTTGATGCGGGTACGGCTCAGGTTGTGATTGCCGTGCCTCCAACCATTACCGAGCCGCAAATAGAAGCTACCTTGAAGCAAGCCGCGCTCGCCGTTTTTTCTCCGGGTCGCCTGTCTCAAGGATCAGATCAGATGACAATCCGTATTCGCACAGTTTTGCACCCTCAAGAGGGGATATCCCAACCTTTATACTTGGGTGAAATTCAGAGATCGCTCTCGATTCGCGAAGATGAACACGCTACGATCAAGTTGTATCGCGAGAACTTGGCACAGTTGACCCAATCGTCGCCCAAGCCGACCGCATAAGTTTGTTTCTCCCATCCGAATATGTCTACTCAATCGAATTCCGTCGTTTCGTTGATGATCGCACCTGCTCAAGTCGTGCGCGGGTTTCATGCGATCGAACAAGTTGGAGGTCAGATCGCGCGTTTGGGAACTCGTCCGCTGATGGTTGGCGGAGAGCGATCGCTCAATGTGGTCAAATCCCGGCTTAAATCTGTGTTCAAATCTCACTCGCTGACGGCTGCGAAAGCTTCCTACGGCAAAGACTGTAGCGAGACGACTTTGGCGAATTTGCAAAAAGCCGTGGCAGATCATCAAGCTGATTTGATCATCGGAGTGGGCGGCGGTAAAGCGCTCGATACCGCGAAACTGTTAGCGTATCAGTGCAAATTACCGATCGTCACGATTCCGACTTCCGCTGCGACTTGTGCCGCTTGGACAGCTTTATCAAACATTTATTCTGAGCAGCACGCTTTTCTGTATGATGTCGGGCTTGCTCGCTGTCCTGATTTGCTGGTGCTGGATTACGACCTGGTAGCAACTGCGCCTGAGAGAACGCTGATTGCAGGAATTGGAGATGCGATTGCCAAATGGTACGAAGCCTCAATCAGCAGCGGTCATTCTGATAAAACGTTGCTGATCGCAGCCGTTCAACAAGCGCGAGTTTTGCGCGACATTTTGTTCCAAAAATCCGAAGCTGCTTTAAAGAATCCTTTGGGATCGGAATGGCAGGAAGTCGTGGATGCTTCGGTGCTGATGGCTGGTGTGATCGGTGGAATTGGGGGCGCTCAGTGTCGAACTGTCGCGGCTCACGCAGTTCACAATGGATTGACTCATCTTCTAGAAAGCCATCACGCTCTGCATGGGGAAAAAGTGGCGTTCGGAATTCTTGTGCAACTGCGACTTGAGGAAATGGTGCAGGGCAATCAGCTTGCTGCTTCGTCTCGACAGCAATTGCTCAAGTTTTATGAGCAGATTGGATTGCCGAAGACTTTGGCAGAGTTAGGACTGGGAGAAGTCTCGATCGCGCAACTCCAGTACGCGGCTGAGGTCGCTTGTAACGACGCTTCCGACATTCACCGCTTGCCGTTCCTGGTGGTTCCGAGTCAACTGATGGCGGCAATGGTATCAACCACTGCACCGACGACCGCATCACGACCTGAAATCAGCGATTTATCTAGTGTTGGATCTGCGGTAGAATAGCCAACTCAGTCGTCATTTGTCGTTCTCTCTCATGAACTTGCCCTGGATTTCTCCTGCTAATCGATTAACAAAACTCCCTCAGTACGTCTTTGCACGTCTCGATGAGCTAAAAACCAACGCCAGAGCGCAAGGAGTCGATTTGATCGATCTGGGCATGGGAAATCCAGACGGAGCGACCCCAGAGCCGATCGTGGAATCCGCGATTCGTGCGCTCCAGGATTCTAAGCATCATGGATATCCACCGTTTGAAGGTACGGCAAGTTTTCGTAAAGCAATTACCGATTGGTATCGGCGGCGCTACGGGGTGGATTTGAATCCCGATGGGGAAGCTTTACCGCTGTTGGGATCGAAAGAAGGATTGACGCATTTAGCGCTGGCATATCTTGATCCCGGCGATGTTGTATTGGTTCCAAGCCCGTCATATCCACCGCATTTTCGAGGCCCTTTGATCGCGGGTGCAACGCTGTATCCCATGGTATTGAAGGCGGAGCAGAATTGGTTGATTGATTTGGCAGCGATTCCTGATGAAGTCGCTAAACGGGCAAAGATTTTATATTTTAACTATCCGAGTAATCCCACGACCGCAACGGCTCCACGCGAATTTTTTGAAGAAATCGTTGCTTTTGCGCGACGGCATGAAATTCTACTGGTACATGACCAAGCCTATGCAGAGCTGGCGTTTGACGGATATAAGCCGACCAGCTTGTTAGAAATTCCGGGCGCGAAAGAAATCGGTGTAGAGTTTCACACCTTGTCTAAAACTTACAACATGGCAGGCTGGCGAGTTGGTTTTGTAGTGGGCAATCGGCACGTCATTCAAGGCTTACGCACCCTGAAAACCAACTTGGACTACGGGATTTTTTCAGCGATTCAAACGGCGGCAGAAACCGCACTAAATTTGCCCGATCGCTATTTAATTGAAGTGCAAGAACGTTACCGAACTCGCCGCGATTTCTTGATCGACGGACTCGCGGAATTAGGCTGGACGATTCCCAAGCCCAATGCCACGATGTATCTTTGGATTCCTTGTCCTGCGGGAATGGGTTCGACAGATTTTGCGCTTTCCGTGCTGCAAAAAACGGGTGTCGTTGTCACGCCAGGAAATGCGTTTGGGTCGGGTGGAGAAGGTTACGTGCGAATTAGCTTGATTGCAGAGTGCGATCGCTTAGGAGAAGCACTCAACCGACTGAAGCAAGCCAACATCCGCTTCGCTTAAAACAAATCAAATTTTCTCAGCAGAATCGCGATCGCAGGCTATCATGTCTTGGCAAATTGATACTTGCGAGGATGCAACTATGAGCCGTCATTTACTCACGATAGAGCCATTCGACACGGATGGATTTCGCTTTCCAGGGTATATGGTGAGTAGTACGGCTCCGATTAATGTCGAGGATAAAACTGAAGATATTGTCGATCGAGATCCGAATGAAGTATTAAAAGAAATCGTAGATTATCTGCAACAGCCTGAAGGAGATGCAGAAATTCTAATCGCAGTTCATGGCTATAACTCGGATAAATCGGGCGCGAGATGGTGGTACGAAGAAACGCGCAAACATATTAGTCAGAACTATGCGGATCACGTTTCACCCCGGTTTATGGTAATTGGGTATCGATGGCCCTCTGAGAAAGTCGTTCCTGATTCTCCGGGCGGACTTGCAAAGAAACTTTTGAACGGATTGCAGTTCTTGAAAGGAACGTTTAAAGCGTTCAAAGCTTTACCGAAACCTTTAGCGATCGCAGGAATGTTTGGACTTTCGCTTTGGGTGATTGGCGGAATTTTTAATACTGCGATCGCATTCCTCAAACTCGTAAGCGATTTCACAATTTTAGTTGCGTCTTCTTTTGTTCTGACAATTTCGCTATTCGTCGTCGTTATCATTCTGACGATTTTCATCCTGAGAATCTCTGGATATTTTCGAGATACTTATCGAGCGGCAAACTATGGTGTCGCTGACTTGGTTGAATTCATCCGTCAATTGGATAGTCAACTGGTTCAACAAGCTCCAAATCAGCCCAGAATTCGACTTAATTTCATCGGGCACAGCATGGGCGCTTATGTTGTTACTAATACTGTCCGAATTTTGTCAGATGTCTTCGATCGAGATTCGATCGGAAATTTAGACGTTAGTAATCAGGGAAAATCCCCTTCTTCAAATATTGGGAATGTCTTTCGATTGAGCCGTTTAGTATTAGTTGCGCCCGATATTTCTGCTGAGACAATTATTTCAGGTCGAGGAAATCCGCTGCGATCTTCACTTCGTCGTTTCGATGAAGCTTATCTCTTCAGTAACGAAGGCGATATGGTGCTAAAAATCGCTTCGACTGTGGCAAATTACTTCAGCTTTCCGGCAAGTACACGCGATGGTGGGTATCGTTTAGGAAATGTGATTGTGGGAAGTCCAGGAAAGTTTGGGCTTGAGAAGAATGGAATTGTGAATGTTGACGATCGTGGAAAATTATTGCCGCTAAAAGGGACTGAATTCTTAAACTGCCTATATTTACGACAAGGCGTTCCGCTCTCCAAACGACAAGAAGAAATCGGTCTAGAAGACGATCGATTCATTGCAGAATTATTTACCTATTTCGACTGTACAAACTACAGAGAAAACGGTAAAGGAATGGTGAGCCAAGCGCTCGGAAAATCTTTTCTAGATTATAAAGATTATGTCGCTTTGGTTCTTTCTGGAGTGGATGGACATGGCGGATTGCTTTATCAAAGAGATGCCGATTTCAGTCGTCGTTTAATTTATGGATTAAGCTGTCTTGGATTTGAGAAAATGCTGACCACACTCGATCCAAATCAAAGCGATCAACAAGTTCTGCTCAAAATATTTTCCCAACGCTGTGAGGCAAAAGGAATTCAAGTTTTGCTGGCAAATGAGCGGTACGATCGCGATGTTTTATTTCAGCCAGAACTCAGCGATCGACAAGGGTATTAGCCCGTTGCAGATTCGCGCGAAATAAGTTACTGACAACCCGATCGACTTCCGGGAACACTAAGCCTGATGATTCTTTGGTGAAGCATCGTTTGCAAACCATTAACCCCAGGTAATCGTCTATGATTTCTCGATCGAAGCACCGTCGGTTGTTCTGCCTTTGTCTCGGCGTTCTCAGCATGTCGTTATCGATTGCGATTGCACCCGCAAAAGCAATCTCTCAAGCTACTCTAGCGCCCATCCTTGCCCAAAGTTAGTGGCTTAGAACTGGAAGCCGTTGACTATATCACGAAGCCGTTTCAACAAGAAGAAGTTGCTAGAGTAAAATTGCACTTAAGCTTGTCGCAGTTGAATTGCTCGCTTCAAGAAAGGATTGAAGAACAATCAAGAACTGAGGCGCAACTTCAACAATCGACAGAGCAGTTAGAACAACGAGTTCACGAGCGTGCTTCCAATCTAACGCCGCTCCTGTAGCTTTCGATAAACGGCTTTAAGGTCAACTTTGTGGTGAGCAAGAGCAACAAGCGTGTGATAGAACAAATCTGCGGCTTCTCCCGCGATCGCGCCTTTGTCGTCATCTTTGCAAGCCATTACGACTTCCGCTGCTTCTTCTCCAATCTTTTTGAGGATTTTGTTATCGCCACCTTCAAACAAAGTCCGAGTGTAAGAGCCTTCGATCGGGTGATCACGACGATCGCACACCACCGCAAAAACCTGTGACAAAGTATCAGCGGGCGGCGGCGTAATCTTGCCATCGACTTGATGAAAACAGCTCCGTTCGCCTGTGTGACAAGCAACATCACCAATTTGCTCAACCGTCACTAACAGCGCATCACTATCGCAGTCGTATCGAATTGCTTTGATTTTTTGGGTATGTCCTGAAGTTTCGCCTTTGTGCCAAAATGCTTGGCGCGATCGACTCCAAAACCAGGTTTCGCCAGTTGCAAGAGTTTTCTGCAAGGATTCTGGGTTCATCCACGCCATCATCAAGACTGTGCCATCGAGATAATCTTGAACGATCGCAGGAACTAAACCGCGATCGTCGTATTTGATCGCATCGGTGGGAATTGAATCAGCGGAAACCAGTTCGATCGAAGCCATAGGGCAGTTTTGCAATCAGGGCAGTTTTTAGTTTAGCGGGTAATGCTCGGCTAAATAGTGTTTGGCATCGGTGCGATCGCAAATCTTCCCGTCTATAGTGGCAGCGAATAGTTCTTCCAGCATTTGCTTGAATTGTTTGCCAGGTTTGTAACCCAGTTTTTTCAAGTCTGAACCGTCGATCGGAGGTTTGACTTCTGACCAAACAGTGACATATTGCCAAATCGATCGACGCAGAGATCGCGATCCTCTCGCGGCAACTAACCCTAATGTTTCATGATCAAACGGTTTGAATAATTGGACGATTTGGCTCGGCTTCTCGCACTGTGAGCGTTGAAGCGTTTCCTCAATTTCAGAAAGATGGGTCAACCGTCCGATCGCATCCTTGGGAAGCTGTAGCGTTTTCGCAACTGTGGCTCGATCGTCAATTTTCGAAATCAGCACCTCTAACAACAGTTGCCAATGTGGAACTGAAAAATCATATTTTTGAAACCGATCCGCCCATTTCAACTGTTGCCAAAGTTCTCGATCGAGTTTAAGGCTCGGATGAATGCAGATTAACGCATTGAGATCCGCTAATTTTCGGATCGCAGCTTTCCAATAAGGCGCTTGCAGAATGTACTTCAGTTCAGATCTAAGACGACTTTGCAAAGCGGGAACAGGTCGATCGCGCAATTCATAAACACCTGATGAGATCGCATGACGAATATACGTTTCTGTCTGCGGCTCAATTTCAAATCCCAATCGCACTGCAAATCTGACTGCTCGATAGATTCGGGTTGGATCTTCGATAAAACTGTTCGGATGTAGCACGCGAATTTGCCGCGATCGTAAATCTGACAGTCCTCCGAAAAAATCGAGCAGTTCAAGCGATCGCGGATTCGTCAATCTCAATGCCAACGCATTCACCGTAAAATCTCGACGGTAAAGATCTTGTCGAATCGAACTCGCCTCGACTTCAGGATTCGCCGCTGGATACAAATAAAACTCAGTCCGCGCCGTTGCGATATCGATCCAAAGCGAACCGAGTTCATGATCGTTGTGCCAAAGCAAGGCTGCTGTTTGAAACTTACCGTGAATTTCGAGTCGTGCCTGTGGATAAATCGCCTGAAGAGATTTCGCTAACTCCACACCCGCACCCACATCCGCCGATCGATGAAATCCATCTACAACGAAATCAATATCACTCAAACTTACTTCAGCATCGCGATCTGCTAAAAGCAAATCTCTCACCGCGCCGCCGACTAAATACAGATGCCACCCTCGATCCTCTGCCGCTTGAGCCGCGATCGCAAAAATCTTCTGAAACGGTGCAGCAAATCGCTCTAACCGCAGCGCTTCCGGCACAGATTGAACCTGCCGTAAGACATCAGTGCGCGTCACGATCCCGACCAATTGCCCTCGATCGACGACCGGAAGCCGCCCGATATCATACGTCCCCATCAGCGATCGGATTTCCGAAAGCGGCGTAAAAGGCTCGATCATTCTCACCTGTGTCGCCATCACTTTCTCAACAGGCATCGTCTTCAACCCGTGATGAGCCGCAATTTCCACATCGCGACGAGAAATCATCCCAACCAATCGATCGTCTTCCACGATCGGCAATCCCGAATGTCCGTAGCGCAGCAGAATCTTTTGCGCTTCCTCGATCGTCGTCTCTGGTCGAATCGTTCGGACAGGCGAGGACATCAACTCCCGCGCTGATTGCTCTGGATTGATATGAGGCATAGAATCGCGTCCGCCTTTTCTGATAACGTACTATTCAGGACTTCGATCGCGTCTCGGTTATTTAAGAACAATGAGACACTCAAAAACGCTGTTTTAGGGAGAGAAACATGACCTTTATTTTCCAACTGGCGCTGTTGGCACTGGTTTTATTTTCGTTTGTGATGGTAGTAGGCGTTCCAGTCGCCTACGCTTCTCCACAAAATTGGGACACATCCAAAAAGTTGCTTTATCTCGGTTCCGGCATTTGGTTCATTCTAGTGATTACTGTGGGCGTTTTGAATTATCTCGTAATCTAAATCATGTCTATACTGGGGAGGAACTTGGTGTTCGTCCCTAGTTTTTTGAGTTCAGCCGGACATTCTCCGTGGTAACACGCAGAAAATATCCTGAATTTTACGACCTCAAATGTAAATTCCAAATAAATCGAGCGATTCGCACTATCCAAAGCTAAGTTGTCAGGCTAGATTTAAGTAAATCCTCGGAGAGAAATCTCTCAGGAGTCAGCGGAGCAATCTGCTGAAGTGACTTGGTAGCTGTGAAGTGTTGATACTCAGGCTGAAACAATGACTATTTTTGAAGGAACGTTCTCTCAGACGGATTCATTACGATTTGCGATCGTCGTCGGTCGCTTTAATGATTTGGTGACGACACGCTTACTCGAAGCGTGTCAAGACTGCTTAAAACGGCATGGTGTGAATGTCGATCCGCATGGAACCCAGGTCGATTATGCCTGGGTTCCGGGTGCATTTGAGTTGCCGTTAGTCGCGCGTCAGTTTGCGCTTTCGGGGCGGTACGATGCGGTGATCTGTCTGGGTGCAGTGATCAAAGGACAAACGCCTCACTTTGATCATGTGTCGTCCGAAGTCTCGAAAGGGATCGCAGCGGCGGGATTCCAGACGGGCGTTCCGGTGATCTTTGGGGTGCTAACGACTGATACGATGCAGCAAGCTTTAGAACGCGCGGGGATCAAGAGCAATCTCGGTTGGGAATACGGCATGAGCGCGATCGAGATGGCAACGCTGATGCGACAAGTCAAAGGCAGCGCGGACAATCAGGGATTTAATGCTGCGATCGCGTCTTCTCCGTTGCCGCACCACAAGCTTTCTGCTTCTCACTCAGAGGAACAAAACGTTCATTAATCGGGTTTGTGGATAAAAGGTGTTTCTGAGGAGATGCCTTTTTATTCGTAGAGGCTTGGAAAACGATCGCAGCTTTGTGTTATAAAACTACAGTAATCTCATCGGGAAACCGGGCTTCTTCGAGGTCATTGCTGTGGGTATCGTAGTACAAGACGTTTCTAAACGCTTTGGGAATTTTCAGGCGGTCGAGCAAGTTAGTTTGGAAATTAAAAGCGGTTCGCTGGTTGCGCTGTTGGGCCCGTCGGGTTCGGGAAAATCAACGTTACTGCGATTGATCTCAGGTTTGGAGAATCCGGATTCTGGACGAATTTTTCTTACAGGCGAGGATGCGACCGATCGCAGCGTACAGGATCGCAATATTGGCTTTGTGTTTCAGCATTACGCGCTGTTCAAGCATCTCACAGTGCGGAAGAATATTGCATTTGGCATGGAGATCCGCAAGTCGTCGCCGGACAAGGTGAAAAAGCGGGTCGAGGACTTGTTGGACTTGGTGCAACTGGCGGGATTAGGAGATCGCTATCCGTCCCAGCTTTCAGGCGGGCAACGGCAGCGAGTTGCATTGGCGCGGGCACTGGCAGTCGAACCGAAAGTATTACTGCTTGATGAGCCATTTGGGGCGTTGGATGCGAAGGTGCGGAAAGATTTGCGGGCTTGGCTGCGACGGCTGCACGATGAGGTTCATGTCACGACCGTGTTTGTGACGCACGACCAAGAAGAAGCGATGGAAGTGGCAGATGAGATCGTCGTAATGAATAAAGGCAAGGTCGAGCAAGTGGGCACGCCTGCGAATGTCTACGATCATCCAGAGACTGCGTTTGTGATGAGCTTTATCGGCCCCGTGAATGTGTTGCCGAGTTCGTCGCGAATCTTCCAGAATAACGGCTTTGATTCGGCTCATCCTGAGATGTTCTTGCGCCCGCATGATGTAGTGGTAGAAACTTCTCCGAACGGCTCAACAGTTTCGGCGCGAGTGACGCGATTGATCCACTTAGGTTGGGAGATTCAGGCAGAATTGACGCTGGATGATGGGCAGGTAGTGACAGCGCACTTGACGCGAGATCGCTTTGACGAGTTAAAGCTTGCTCCAGACCAGCGTGTCTACGTCAAACCGAAAGATGCGAAGTCATTTCCGCTGTACTATTCGATCTAAAGAGAGGCTCCCATGACCCGAACGAGCAAGGCTATAATTTGCTCAATCGTAGGGATAGGGATCATATGTCAACGATCGAGCAAATTGAAGCAGCAATTCTGACACTTCCGCCAGAAGAATTTGAGTATTTGAGGCAGTGTCGATCGCCTAACATTTCCCGCACGATCGCTTTAGGTCGGAAGTAAAAGCGGCGATACGTCGCGCGATGTTTGTCGCTCGTGGATTAAGAACGCTTTGTATAAACGATGTAGTTTTGATTACGATATGCCACAGGTAATGCTAACCGATGACTAACTTTAGTCACTAAATAATTTGCTTTGTATTGGGTCATTAAGGCTTTAACCTGGGGAGTTGTTAATTTCAAGTAGGCTGCGTTGATTGCTAGACTAAGATTCCAACCTCCAAGCGTTCTTTTGCTAACTGCTTGCTGAAGTACAGTTCGACCGCTCAAATCATCGAGGCGTTGATACCAATCGATGATTCCTGTCTTCGTTTGAGGCAATAGCTTAAAGTTTACAACGGTCGATCTCTCAGTCAGCCAAGTGAATGCCGCGAACCAAGAATCAGGCGGAACTAGCAGAACAGCATCTTTCGCAGTATTCCGATTGACCCAAGCGCATAGTTCTTTCCATTCAGAAGAAATTTCCTGCTGAACATTGGGAAATTGTTGTAGATTAAGCAATTTATCCTTGAAATTGAACGATTGAACAGTCAAGATCGCGCTAAGGATCAAAACACTCACTAACATTAGAACTCGTCGCCCTTTTCTATCAAAGATCTGTTTTACTGCACAGACAAACAATAGAGCAGTACTGAGCGGCAACATCACATCCCCAAACCGAAAGGGGTAATATTGCAAGAGCTTACCTTCAGAATCAAAAGGCGCGATCGCTAATCCCAACACAAACGGAACCAGGCTAATCACTGTAAATTCAGCTAGCTTCATCTGAGCAGGGTATGAGTCCGATCTCTGATACCGCAGTACCGTAACACTCGCGCCGAAAACGATTAGATAAAACGCGATCGCAATCCATGCTTTTGATGACCAAGCGAACGGATAGAGATGATGCGGCAGTCGCAAAAAAACATAGATAAAAGAAGGTGCGATCACACTTATTGAAGTCGAACTGAATAACTGTTGCGAGATCGCTTGCAGTGCAAAAATGCTTCCGACTAAATAGCACAGCAAAATTAATCCAAAACGACGAATTCCCTGGAGCCGAAGATTCGGCTTAAGTGCAAGCCATCCAAGCGCCGTTAGAAATGCCCATCCCCCAACAAGAACATGAAACGATGTCGCGATCCCAAACAACCCTGCCATCCAGAGATACCGACCTGCCAGCATGAGATCGATCGCCAGTAAAACGAAACCGTAAGCTAGTGATTTTGCTTCGAGGGCTGAAATTAGCCATTCGTCCGCTGCCACGCTCTGTTTTGCTAAAAATAAGCTAATAGCTAACAGCAATAACGGTAGGCTGAGATTTAGCCTACGAGCGATCGAGACTAGTCCTGAAGCCACTAAGCCGTAAGATAAGAGCCGTCCAGAGATCGAGGTTGCTAAAAATCCCCATTGCTCTGCAAGCCAACCAAAAATCGATTGAAAAAGCAATCGGTAGCTTGGGGGTTGATTTAGATACCAGTCTTTAGGCATCCAGTTAGGACTAGCAAACTGCTTGGCTAGAGGCAGAACATCGACTTCGTTGGCGGAACCCATGTTGCCGACTAGGAGTAGATTCAGGCTGAGAAAGGCGACGACTGCGAGAATCGGGAACAATCGCAAACCAGACGCAGTGTTTACGATCGTCCTTTCAGTCGCATTTCTAGCTGTAATCTCTGGCATTGCCTCGCCTCTCAAGAGTTGCAAAGAATCATACCAGCCTAAATCGTGTCTACGGAGTTTACCAATAAAAATATTTTTTGAGCGAGAGGGGTTTACAAATCGAAATTTGTAGAGCAGAATTTATAACAAGCGTTCGATATAAATAGATTAACTCAAATAGGGGAAGCTCTCCAATGGTTAGAGGATAAAATACATCGAATGATCGATATCTCAATTCGCCTGTATGCCCAAGATTGTTGACCACGATCGCTATCGCAAAGAACTGTTAGTTAAGTCGTTTGATTTGTTTGCTGAGAAAGGGTATGCGGCGATCACAATGCGTCAAGTTGCCCAAGGATTAGGAGTTTCGACCGGGACGCTATATCACTACTTTCCGGGTAAGGAGGCATTGTTTGAACAACTGGTTGAAGAACTGGCAGACGCTGATATTGCAAACTTTTCGGAACTTAGCGAAGGGAAAAGTATTGCTGAACTTGCAGAAGCTGAATTCAAATTAATCGAGCAGAATCGCGAATATTTTCTCAAGCAAATGCTGATTATGGCTGACTATTACCAGCAGCAGCGGCGAGAGGGAAAAGAAATTAGTCCAGTATTGCGTCGAATCTGCGATCGAGTAGAAGCAGCAGTGTCAAAGATGCTTGGAATTGATGATCCGAATTTCTTGTTATTTCTGATGAGTTATACCGATGGTCTGCTTCTACAAGAGCTTTATGGACACCGCAAGATTGATTACCAAGCACAGGCAAAAATACTGATTGGAATGCTAGAGAACTATTTCAAGCAAAACACAAAGAATCATGATTGATCTTCTATCTAAGCCTCAAAGTCGTCTTTGGATTGGAATCGCAGCCTTGATTACAGGTGGAACATCGTTCTATGTTGTTTCTCAGTTTAGTCCGAAGCCTGCCGCTCAAACAGTCGAAACTGCTCCGACTGTTAAGAGAATTGCTGCACTGGGACGGCTTGAGCCTGCATCTGAGATTGTTCGATTGTCGGCTCCGATCGCATTAGATGGTGATCGCGTTTCTCAACTTTTGGTCAAACAAGGCAATCTCGTTTCAAAAGGTCAAGTGATTGCTATCTTAGATTCTCGCGACAAGCTTCAAGATGGTTTAGATCAAGCGCGAGAACAAGTCCGAGTAGCACAAGCGAAACTTGCACAAATTAAAGCAGGTGCGAAAACGGGCGAGATTGAAGCTCAACAAGCCACGATTGAGCGATTGCAAGCTGATCGACAAGGTGAAATCGAAGCTCAAACTGCTGAGATCAATCGCTGGCAGTCCGAAGTCAGAACAGCACAAGCAGAGTTCGACCGCTTTAATCAACTCTATCAGCAAGGTGCGATCGCGGCTTCTAACTTAGATGGTAAACGTCTTGCACTCGATACTGCACAATCGCAACTTAGACAAGCACAAGCAAAACAGAATCAGACTGCAAATTCGCTCGAAGCACAGTTAAGTGAAGCTAGAGCAACATTGAATCGGATTGCAGAAGTTCGCCCGGTAGATGTTCAAACGATTGCAACCGAAGTGAGTAGTGCGATCGCTGCAATGAAACGGGCTGAAACTGAACTAGAACAAGCTTACATTCGTGCGCCAATGGCTGGACAGATTCTCAAGATTCATACTCGCAGCGGTGAAAAAATTAGTGATTCTGGAATTGCAGATTTGGCACAAAATAATCAGATGGTTGCGATGGCTGAAGTGTATCAAAGCGACATTGCGAATGTGAAAGTAGGACAAACTGCAACGATTACAGGACAAGCGTTTGAAGGGGAATTGCGGGGAACGGTTTCGGAAGTTGGGTTGCAGGTGAATAAGCAGAATGTGTTTAGCAATCAGCCAGGAGAGAACCTCGATCGACGAGTGGTTGATGTAAAGATTCGCCTGGCACCGGAAGCAAGCAAACGAGTTTCGAGCCTAACTAATCTGCAAGTTCAGACTTCAATTACGCTGAACTAATCGATAACGAACGTTCGATTTAAGGAGAAAGTGATGCTATTTCTAGGAATTGGATTTTTAGGCTGGTTGATTGCAACGATCGCATTTCGTTTCATCGGGCAATATCTTCTTGATCCAACAAACATTGCATTATCAATTGGATTATTCTTAGCAACGCCGATTGCAATGTTCGTCGTGATCACAGGCGTTTACTTTTGGCAGCAAGTCAAAGCGATCGAACGTCCCAAAGCTGCGTTACTGATTGCTCTACCTGGAATGATTCTTGATGCTGGAAGTGTGCTATCTTTCTCGTCTGTCTTTCCAAATATTGATCCGAATGCAAATACATTGTTTGCTGCACTGATGTTGTGGGGCTATTCGTCTATCTTAGCTACTGGCTTTCTACCGCAAGATGAACTATAAATCTCTTCTGATATGGAGACGCTTTGCGCGGATGCAGCTTTCGCCGTGGCTCGGTTTGATTCGATCGAGTTATCAAGCTTTTCAAGGCTGTCCTCAAGGTCAAACTCATTTGATGATGTCGATCACGAAACTTAATTTGCTGACTCTCTACGATCTGCTCGATGACTTGATCCAATATCCACCGTATTAGGAGCGTCATATGTCTCGTAAAACACCGCTGGCATGGTTGCAGTTGATGAAAGAGAAAGCGCGATTGATTGTTGCGATCGCGGGAATTGGATTTGCGGATATGTTGATGTTTATGCAACTCGGATTCCAAGATTCGCTGTATGACAGTGCGACTGTGCCGCATCGATTGTTACAAGCCGATTTAGTTCTGATTGATCCACAGTTCAAAAGCTTGGCATCTTTCACGCCGTTTTCTCGTGAACAACTTTATCAGGCAAAATCGAGCGATCGCGTTCAGTCTGTCAGCTCGATTCGGATCGCAATGGGACAATGGAAAAATCCCGAAACTCGCCTAACCAGAAGCATTTTGATTTGGGGAATTGAACCCGATGCACCGAGCTTTAGGCTGTCAGGATTGCAAGAGAACTTAGAGCCGCTCAAGTTGTTGAACAATGTTGTTTTCGATCGAGTGGGCCGCCCTGAATTTGGCGCGATCGCGGAAACTTTTCAAACACGAGGAACTGTTACCACTGAACTCAATCAACAAGTGATCAATGTGAGCGGACTGGTCACGATGGGCGCATCTTTTACTGCTGATGGCAATGTGTTCATGAGCGATTCCACTTTCTTGAAACTGTACAACGATCGACAAGCCAGCAAAATTGATATCGGACTAATTCAACTCAAACCAAATTCAGATATCAAAGCAGTTCAAGCACAACTGAGTACAAGCCTACCCGATGTCAAAGTGCTAACTCCTGGAGAATTTGCAGCGATCGAGCGAAACTACTGGGAAAGCCAAGGAACGATTGGGTTTATTTTTGGAATCGGTGTGATTGTGGGCTTCATTGTCGGAACCGTGATTGTTTATCAGATTCTCTACACTGATGTTGCAAATCACTTACCCGAATACGCCACGCTAAAAGCAATGGGATACAGCGATCGTTTTCTGCTCAACGTTCTACTTCAAGAAGCATTGATCCTTGCTGTTCTGGGCTTTGTTCCTGGTTTTGTGGTTGCAGTTGGGCTTTATCAACTGACCTATGCTGCAACATTGTTACCGATCGCGATGAATGTGAATCGTGCTGTTACCGTGTTCGTTCTCACTGTTGCGATGTGTTCGATTTCTGGCGCGATCGCAATGCGAAAACTTCAAGCCGCTGATCCTGCGGACATTTTCTAACGATGAAACCCGTCATTTCTGTCCAAGATCTCAATCATTACTTCGGTCAAGGCAGCTTGAAAAAGCAAGTTCTGTTTGATATCAACCTTGATATCTGTGCAGGTGAGATTGTGATTATGACTGGGCCCTCTGGTTCTGGTAAAACGACATTGTTAACGCTTCTAGGTGGCTTGCGATCTGCACAAGAAGGTAGTTTAACTATTCTCGATCGACAAATTCGAGGAGCCACCAAACAACAACTCGCCCAACTTCGTAAAAACATTGGCTACATCTTCCAGGCACACAATCTAATGACGTTCTTAACCGCAAAGCAGAATGTCAGAATGTCGCTAGAATTGCACGCTCGATATCTCAATCAAGACATCGACACAATGGCGATTTCAATGTTAGAAACGGTTGGACTTGGAAATCGCGCAGATTACTACCCAGAGGGACTCTCTGGCGGACAAAAACAACGAGTCGCGATCGCCCGCGCTTTGATTAGTCACCCAAAGATTGTTCTTGCAGATGAACCGACTGCGGCACTCGATAAGAAATCAGGTCGGGATGTGGTCGAACTAATGCAGACACTTGCAAAAGAGCAACACTGCACAATTTTGCTAGTCACACATGATAATCGGATCTTGGATATTGCCGATCGCATTGTTTACATGGAGGATGGGCGATTGATGAGCGATGACAAAACTTAAATGTAATGTTTACAGATGCCTGAAACTTAAGAATCTGTAAAACGCTGACAATCGCATATTTTCCAAACAGTTCCTAAAGAAAATGTGGTTAGAGACGGACTCGTTTGTAGGCTGGTCTAAAGTGGATCGTCACAAGTAAGTCGAATAACCCTCTTAATTTTTGGAGCAATCGAGCTATGAAAAAACGTCCTCAAAACCGCTGTCGTCCAAACGGTAAGCATCTCTGCCCAATTTGCTGCATTGTGCCGCCCCATATGACCGATCGCATTATCATCAACGGCAATGAAACTCAGCGCGATTGGGCGTTACAGAATTTACGCGCTTCGGAGCAGTTTCGAGGACGACGGGATGCGGTTGGAGGCGTTACCTTCATGGCTCCCGCAAATGAAAAACGTCGTACTATCTATACCGCTGGAAGCGCAACAGAACTGCCCGGTAACATTGTGCGGGGTGAAGGTGCAGCAGCAGCGAGCGATGTGGCAGTGAATGAAGCTTATGAAGGTTCGGGAGCCACTTACAATTTTTATAAAGACATTTTTCAGCGAAATTCGATCGATGGATTTGGAATGCGCTTAGATTCCACCGTTCACTATGGGCAGAAGTACAATAACGCCTTTTGGAACGGGAGTCAGATGGTTTACGGCGATGGCGATGGTGAATTGTTTAATCGGTTCACAATCTCGATCGATGTGATCGGACACGAACTGACGCATGGTGTAACGCAAAATGAAGCGGCGTTAATCTACCGAGGACAATCGGGAGCGTTAAATGAATCCTTTTCCGATGTGTTTGGCAGTTTGATCAAGCAGAAGGTTTTGAATCAAACTGCTGATCAGGCAGATTGGTTAATCGGAGAAGGTTTGCTGACTTCCAAAGTAAACGGGAAAGCACTACGATCGATGAAAGCTCCTGGAACAGCCTACGACGATAAAGTCCTTGGCAAAGATCCTCAGCCTGCGGAGATGAAAAGTCTCTACACAGGTACAGCCGACAATGGTGGCGTTCATATCAATTCTGGAATTCCAAATCGAGCGTTCTACCTTACGGCAACTGCGATCGGGGGTTATGCCTGGGAGAAAGCTGGAAAGATTTGGTACATTGCACTCACCGAACGATTGCGCCCCTCGTCAAATTTCCGTTCTGCGGCGCGGGTCACTTCCTTGATCGCAGGTGAGCTATACGGTGCAAACAGCGGCGAACAGAAAGCGGTTCAAAATGCTTGGAAAACGGTTGGTGTGATGTAATTTAGCAAAGGGAGAGAAAAAATGCGCGTCACGCTTGAGCAAAGTGGAGGATTCGCGGGGCTGATGATCACAAAAGCGATCAACGCTCAAGAGCTCTCCCCGTCTGAAACACAAGAACTTGAACAATTGGTGAAAGACTCGAATTTCTTTCAGTTAACCTCGATCTCTGAAGCTTCTCCACAGCCTGATCGATTCGGGTACACGCTCTCGGTAGAGATGAATGGTCTAACTCATTCGATCGAACTGAGCGAGACGAATATGCCTGAAAAAGCGCGATCGCTCATCGAATGGGTTCAGGCACATTGATGCACAAAAAAGGAGGATGGCGAGATCGCACTATCCTCCCCTCTCTCGTTTAATGTGATCTAGAACTTCGTTCCACAGTTCGGACAGAATTTATTCGTTGGAATGCTCTCTGTACCGCAGTTTCTACAGTTGATCGTTTCCGCTGCCCGTTCTAGCAATTTCCGCTCAGGTAGACCGATCATTTGAGCATTGCTCTTACCGGATGGAACCATCGGATAACAGTTTTCATCCTTCTTCACGCGCACATCCATTAAGACTGCACCAGGATGAGCGATCATTTCCGCGATCGCAGCTTTCAACTCTTCGCGCGTTTCCACGATCATTCCTTTGATGCCAAACGCTTCTGCTAATTTGACAAAATCAGGTGTTCCCACCTGCATATTGGAATTCGAGTAGCGCTCATCATAAAAGGCTTCTTGCCACTGTCGCACCATGCCTTGCCAACCGTTGTTAATGATTACGGTTTTAACATTGATGCCGTACTGCGCCAGAGTTCCGAGTTCTTGAATGTTCATCTGAATGCTGGAATCGCCACTGATACAGATCACTTCTTCATCAGGAACCGCCACTTTTGCACCCATCGCCGCAGGCATTCCAAAGCCCATCGTTCCCAGTCCAGCGCTTGAAATCCAACGGCGCGGGCCATTTTTGAGAAATTGAGCCGACCACATCTGATGCTGTCCTACATCAGTGGTGTAGTAAGCGTTCGGGGCTTGCTGTCCGATTTCTAAAATCACTTCTTGCGGAGACAACACGCCTGGATACTGAGGTGCAACCAGCGGATAATCTTCACGCCAGCGATCGACTCTCGCTAACCAGGCTTCGGTTTGATTCGGATTCGCGGGATCGTTTTCTTCGGTACTGCGCTCTAACAAATCGGTGAGAACCTGTTTCACATCACCCACGATCGGAACATCCGGTAAGCGAACTTTTCCAACTTCAGCCGGATCGATGTCGATGTGAATGACCTTGGCGCGAGAAGCGAACTCGTCGAGCTTTCCAGTGACACGATCGTCAAATCGCGCCCCCACTGCAATCAGCAAGTCACATTCGGTTACAGCAAAATTCGCGTAAGCCGTTCCGTGCATTCCGAGCATTCCAACCGAGAGCGGATGATGCTCATCAAATGCACCGATTCCCATCAGCGTTGTGGTCACAGGCAATTTGAAACGCTCTGCCAGTTCTTTCACTTCTGCGTGTGCGTCTGCCGCGATCGCACCGCCACCGACATAGAGCAGCGGACGTTGCGCCTGGCGAATCAGCTTCAATGCTTGTCCAATCTGACGCGGATTGCCTTTCATCGTCGGACGATAACCCGTCAATCGCACCGATCCCGGATCAACCGGAACATAGTCAAACTGTTCAACACCAACATCTTTCGGCACATCAATCAAAACAGGCCCCGGTCGTCCGGTACTTGCGATGTAGAAAGCTTCCGCAACGATTCGCGCCATATCTCGCGGATCGCGCACTACGTAGGAATGTTTAACGATCGGTAAAGTGATGCCGTAAATGTCCGTTTCCTGGAAGGCATCGCTTCCGATCGCAGGTCGCGGAACTTGACCTGTTACAATCACCACCGGAATCGAATCCATGTGCGCGGTTGCGATCCCAGTGACAAGGTTCGTTGCACCCGGCCCCGAAGTTGCAAAACACACTCCCACTTTCCCAGTCGCGCGGGCGTATCCGTCTGCTGCGTGGGCTGCCCCCTGTTCGTGGCGCACGAGAATGTGCTTGAGAATTCCAGCTTGTTCAGCCCGATAAAGCTCGTCATAGATCGGCAGAATTGCTCCGCCAGGATAGCCGAAAATATGTTGGACACCGTGGCGACTAAGACTATCGATTAAAGCAAAAGCACCCGTCACCTGTTGGACTGCTGATCGTTGCTGCAACTGCACTGGAGTAACCTCTTCGAGTACGCGCGATTGGATAAGTTGGAAGATTTTTGTATCGTAGGATGCAAGCGATAAGAATATAGTGTAGGACTGAATCCCTATTCGTGTCGAGAGAATGATGAGTGGATCTTTTCAAGATGCCCACGATACCAGGCATCTGAGAGCGAATGACGCGATCGATGCGTCAGAATATCTTGACATTCCTTCAAATTTCGTCACCAACCAGAAAAATCTTAATCAATTCAATAAGCTCTGAGCCTAGACCAAGGGCTGAATCGTGTCTAGAATTCCTAACTTCAATCTAGCGTGTAATGCTCAATCAACTCACCGATAAAAGTTGCAGCACTGACAATACGATTCGAGGGTTCAATCCTTCCTAAGACCGTTTCGGGAGAATGCCAGAGTGTGAGGTGATCAACTGCGGGATCTGCGTAGAAGTGAGCTGCATTTCCGCCCAGCATTAAAGAACTCCAATGCGTAAATTGATCGTGACTCACCCGATGAATCGGAAACTCTCCAGCTAAAGGAACGCCCCAACCATCGATCGCAATGAATCCAGCGATCCGAACTCCTTGACGCTGCCAAATTCTTGCGGTTGCAATCGCGCCCACGACTCCCGCACTAAACGCAATGATTAGAACCGAATCGATGGAATCAAAGAAATTCAGAATGTGGTGAGGCGAGTAAGAGGGATATTGATCGGCTGGAAAAACCGAAAATAGTTCTGGGGATCGCCGCAATCCGGCAATAAATCCCTCTGTAAGCACAGACGAGTGCATTCCTGGACAAATTAAGATTTTCATCGCTCAAGTAACAATATCTCAATGGCTGCTCCTTCCCCCCGTAGGGGATGTTAGCCTGAAGCTAGACTGAAACCGATACATTTTATAAAAGCGAGGGGTTTTACATAGTGGTCGCGACTCCAGAAAAGCTCGAACGTACTCACCATCATCAGGCATCTTCAAACTCAGACAGAGTTGCTGTTCTGTTGATGGGGTATGGCGAGGTCGAAAGCTACGAAGACTTTGCAAATTACAACGAACAAGCTTTAAACCTGCTTACCGCAAAATTTGCGCCTGTTCCAACATGGGTCTATCCGCCTTTGGCAAAGCTTTTGGCGATTTTTGATCTACACGAGTGGGGACATCAGCACGGTCAATTCATTTCTCCGCACAACGCAATCTTTGAGCAGCAGCGTGCAGGGGTGGAAGCCGCATTACAAGAAAAATGGGGCGATCGCATTCAAGTCTTCAAAGCCTTCAACTTCTGCAAACCGTTTTTACCCGAACAAGTGTTGGCAGACGTGAAAGAGCAGGGATTCACAAAAATCTTGATTTATCCCTTGCTAGTCGTTGATTCCATCTTTACCAGTGGAATTGCGGTCGAGCAAGTGAACAAGGCTTTGGCAAATTCAGTCGATGATGGCGAACACTGGTTGAAAGGAACCCGCTATATTCCCTCCTTCTTCGATCGACCTGAATATATCGATTTGATGGCGCACTTAGTCGAGGCACAGATTCAATCTGATCTCGCTGAAACCTGTCTTCCATCTCAGATCGGCATTGTTCTGATGAATCATGGATGCCCACACAAAGCAAAAGGATTCACTTCCGGGATCACAGAGAGTCAAGCGCTTTACGACAAGGTTCGCGATCGATTGATCGATCGGTATCCACTGATCTCGGTTGGCTGGTTGAATCACCAAACCCCGCTGATCGAATGGACGCAACCCAATGCAGATCTGGCTGGGAAGAACTTGATCGACCTCGGTGCAAAAGCGCTCGTGTTTATGCCGATCGGTTTTGCTACTGAAAACCACGAAACGCTGTTGGATGTCGAACACATCATCGAGAAACTGCACCGTAAACATTCAGATGTGAAATACGTAAGAATGCCTTGCGTAAATGACAATCCCGAATTTCTGAAAATGGTTGCAAACTGGGCAGATCCGCAAATTGAATCGCTCTTATCAGAACAAGCGCTATCCGTTGTTCCTGTGCATGGTGAAATTCACCATCATCATGATCACGGACATGACCACGACCACGTACATCACCATCATTAATTGGTGAATGCTAAAGAGGGAGGCGGTTTTGTGCCTCCCTCTTGCTTATTCTGAAAGTTTTTATTGGTGCGATCGCGCTATACTGTTAAAACCTAGTTACGGGATGTAGCGCAGCTTGGTAGCGCGCCTGCTTTGGGAGCAGGATGCCGCAGTTGACTCTCGTAATCTCGTCGCAATCTTGACTAAATAAAACAGAATATTCTGAAGGGTAGGGTCACTTGTAAGACATCCTACCCTTTTTTAGTCCAAATTTAGTCCAGAAAAGTGACCCCACTCTAAGAAAGAGAGCCACAGGATCGCCAAAATCCGCGCTCGAATCCCAGTTGAATCCGAAGATCCGACCCCCTAGAATGAGTCTGATCCCAACGGATACTCAGCCATGACGAAGAAGAAGCGCCGCCGCCAGTTATCAGAAGTTGATATCAATACGGCGATGATTATTGCCATATATGTCCGCAACGAAATGGAAGACTTTCATTGCGAGCATCTAAGCGATGCCCAGATGAAAAAATTGAACCCCATTATTAGAAATGCGATCGCCACGGCGCTTTATGGGATCAGAAACTACACGACCGATGAAGCCTGCCGGAAATTGATGAACTTTCAGGAAATGTTCATTCCTCAGTATTGGGAGCAGCCTGAGTTAACCGCGAGTTTTCATAAGTTTGTCGAATACCTCGAAAGCGAAGAAGCCAAAGAAGCTGAGAGCGGTAAATCAACGTAGGTTATTCGTCGGCGGTACTGTTTTAAGAGGGTCTTGATTTGTCCCAGTAAGCCCTAATTTCGCCCGATGCTCCCGGTTGCTCTCGCTCAACGCGGCGGGCACACCTTCAAGTTTGCGACTAATGCGATTAAAGCGAAATAGTTATCGAGGTCTGGGCGACTCTCAGCGGATAACGGAAAAATAGTTGTAGCGACTGCAAGACGAAGCTCGTTATAAGTTGCCTCTCCCTGTCGTGCCGTACAGTAATTCTTCAGAGCCGTCGCAATCATTTGTTTAGGTGGAGCCGCTCTACTCCCCTGATAAATTGTTTGCCCCTGTTCCAGAAGAAAAGTTTGGGTTAGTCCTACCGTCTGGTAATCGATTTCATAATCAGCGGCTTGAGCCGCACTCGCACATAGTAGTGCCGCACCTACTCCGCAGAGACTAGCTAAAAACCTTGCCATCACATTGATACCCCGTGCTTTAGTCGAGCGTTGTCATTATAAAAATTGATCTTTGCTCTCTGCCTAGGTTTTTGCCTGTTAGAAGTATAAGCTTCACAATCAATAAGTCTGTATAAATTCTGTCACCCCTAGCCAAAGATCACGCAGAATTTATACGGTGAGTTTGTTTGAAACCCGATGCACAAGTTAATCGCACTTTCGACGGTCATCTCAATTGGATTCACGTTGCCCGCCGCCGCTCAATCCTGCAAACTGACTCAGAGCATTTATCGGGATGTCAATGGAAAGGGATTCGAGTTGATATTTGGACAACCCCCTAAGAATCGTGCTGTTTATGGAGCCAGCGCTGTCATCAAACAGGCGAAACAGGGTGTAATTTATCGATTTAATCTCACCCAAGCCAACGGGTACGGGTCAATCTCTCTTATTGACCCTAAGCGGAATAACGACAACCCAAGTGGCTTCTTTGTGATTAATTTCTTCAACAGCGATCTTACCTCCGCTCCCTTCATGCCAGGACGGGAGACATCTGTGCCTAAGTACGCTTTTATCAATGGAATAGGCGCAGCGCACTACTATGACTATCGAAGAGACTTCTCCAACAATATCCCGATGCTCTTAGACGCGATGTGGGTGTTTGATCGCTGCCAAAACTAGATAGCACACTGACAGCAATCCCGATGAAACTAAGTTGAGGAGGAAGTCGCGCCGCCACGCCCAATGAAACTCTCCTCGACTCAGATTCAATCCGCGTTTGAGAAACTGTTTTCAGAAGACACTTCCGTCCGCTCCTTAGCCAAAGAACTTAACGTCCAACCCAGCGCCCTCACTTATCGATTCAAAAAAGAATTCGGTGAGGATTATCTCAGCCTCAGCAAAGGTCTCAACTTCTCTCTACTGAAATCCCTAAAGAACGATGTTCTACCCGCGCTGACCCCTTCAGACCAAATCGTCGTGCGGAACTGGATGCAGCAAAACCTTCATCGCATCGCCGCCCCCTCCAACATCTATACAGAAGATCAACTCGACAGACTGACCTATACAGAAATCGGATCAGAGCGAGACTGGCGAGACTCCTTTACCTCTGACGAATACGAAATCATTGGGTACGAATCGCTCCCGATCCCCAATGAAGTCAGCCTCGCCGCGCCCATCGATTTTCCCGATTCCAATTCGGAGAAATCCAGCTATATCAATTCGACGGATTTAACTGAAGTGCTGGTCGCCTTCTTTGAACACGAGTTAGACCACTGCGATCGCTACCTCCACAATCTCTACCGCCCGCTCCACGAATTACATCCCTCTAACTCACTTTGGTCGCTGGTGGATGATGACTTAATCACCGAGGCATTCCACTCGATTCAACCCGAACTCGCGGCGCTCCTTGTTTATCAATTTGATCCCCAACAAGAAAACCTAGAACAACTGGCCCACTTCTTTTATCAAACAGAATATTCAACCCTAAACGACTTCATCAGTGCATTGACTCCGATCGCCTTTGAAGAACTCTCAGAACAAATCAGAATGCGAATTTGAACGAGTGTAATAGTTGAAGGGACTCGGCAATGAAAAATAATCAAACCTGTCCCAAGAAATAAACCCCTAATCATTTGAGCCGCCACTTTTCAGAGCGCTCATGCCCTACGAAGCAGTCGCGCGGCTCCCTTAATTCAATATGCCTGGTGGAAGAAAACCCCGTTATAACCCTGAGACGGTAAATCAGATCTGTGAACTGATTGCGGAGACAGGGGTAGACCGTATTGCCTATGAAGGGGTAGGTATCGCTCATACGACTTTTTATGCTTGGATGGTGGATAAAGAGGAGTTTTCTGCGGCTGTAACGGCTGCACGAGCGCAATACGCAGCGAAACTCAAACAGAAAGCCTGGGATCGAGTCGCGGCGGCGAATGAATATATCGATGACGTACTGAAACGTCAGTGTTACCGAACCACCCGACAAGAGGTTCTGGATCGAAAAGGTCGCAAGGTTGTTCTCGTCAAAGAAGAACAAATCATCCCCGATTCAAAATTATTAGATCGCGTCTTGGGTCTAAGCGAGGGCGAAATCAATCCTTCCTTCCGATTTGAGATTGGACTCGCTACGCCAGATCAAAGCGATGACGAACCTTAATCTCCACGTGAACCAGCATATTGTTTTTGCTGACAAGTCCTTTATTCGGTTATTAGTCGCTTCGCGCCGCTGGGGAAAATCACGACTCCTTTTAACCGAAGTCATCTACCGGAGTCTCAGCTTTGATCAAGTCATCGACCCCGCCTCGCCGCCTGTTGTCCTCTTGTGTTGTCCTTCATTCAAACAAGCCAGACAAATTCACTGGCAACCGCTGCTCTCTTTATTAGAAGGACAGCCTTACGTTAAGAACATCGATAAATCGAACTTTAGAATCGACATCTACAACCGACCTTCTATCTTATTGAGAGGGGCGAACGACTCAGAGGGAGATGGGCTGCGGGGGTTAAAGATCTATTTCGCGGGGCTAGATGAAATTCAAGACTTCAAGCAGCACTCTTGGACAGATGCAATTTACCCGGCTCTCTTAGATACCCCTAACTCGAAGTGTTTAGCGATCGGCACACCGAAAGGGCGGGCGCACTGGCTTTATACAATGCTGCGTCAGAATGCCTTGACCCTACCGGACTGGTCATACCATCACTTCAGCGCTTTAGATAATCCACTTTTACCCAAGAGCTTTATTGAGCGGGCGCGGCGGGACTTACCTCCTCGCACCTTCCAACAAGAACTGATGGCGGACTTCTTAGTGTTTGAAGGTCAGCTATTCGACTGCTTCAATGACACTCATATTATTTCAACTGGGAACCCGTACGATCGCACCTTTGTCGCGATTGACCCCGGCTCTCAAAATCCCGCGATTACCGTCATCGGATTGAAACACCAAAAGTATTTCCTGCTCGATGTTTGGGAAAACCCTCATCCGGGTATATCCGTGACGATTGACGAATTGATCGCTCAAGTCTGTCGATTTGCTCAACAGTACAACGCCTATAAGGTCTTCTGCCCTGATGACCGGGGCGACATCGTTTTGTCACTGCGGCGCTATGGGAATAAACACAACCTACCCGCGCTCAAACCCACCACTCTGATTAAGCGGAGTAAACCGGGTGTGATGGCGCGGATTGATATTGTCAACTCGCTCTTTAAGCAAGATCGATTCTTCATCAACGCCAAGTTAACGAAGACGATTAGCGAGTTTCAATCGTTCTGCCGCGCTCAAGATAAGTTGGGGAATTACCTCGATCAGCCCGCTGAAGGACAAACCGACCACAGCATCTTCGCAACGATGTACGCGCTCGGTCGCTTAGAGCTACACAACAACATTTTGGCGAGAGAGGAGGAAGCAGCTTGAGTAGCGCTCCAGATAAAGTCCTGCTGCATAGCTTAGAGGCAAAGAGTAGTGAGTATCAGTCAAAAGAGCTGACGTGGCGGCGGATTCAACATTTGTTTGAAGGGGGTCATGTCATTGAAGTCCATAAGCAAGACTACCTGCCGAAACGCCCGGACGAGCCGCCTGCACTCTATAAGATTCGGTTAGCAAAATTCACCTATCGAAACCTGCTGGGGAGTTCGATTCAACAGCAAGTGAATAAACTCGCGGCGGGTACATTTCAAATCTCTGGTTTGACCGATGACTCTTTTTGGCAACTCTTTCGAGAAGATGTAGATCGCAGGGGCACTCCTGAGCCTGAGTATCTCGCCCATTTGTTTCGACAAGTTCTCTTATTCGGCGCAGTCTACACTCACGTTGACAAACCGTATAGTTCGATCAAACCTCGAAATAAGGCAGAGGAAGAAGCACTCAACTTGCGGGCTTATCTGACGACCTACTCTGCCCTAGAAGTGTATGACGAGGGCTTTGACGCTCTCAATCAAATGACGTTTCTAAAAGTCCGGCAACTGAGTCAACGCCGCGCCTCCGTCTTCGAGCAACCTAAAGACCACATCGTTTGGACTTATATCACTCAGGACGAAATCGCCACCTACGAAGCGGATGTCAAACTCAACGGCGATCGCATCCTTGCGGTTTACGACGAGAAGGGTGAAGAGAGAATCGTAGATAGCGAGACAACCATTCCACTCGCTCGACCCATTCAGCACCAGTACCCTAGCTTCCCCGTGATTAAGCTTGAAGTCCCTTCTGACTTATGGCTGGGGAATCAAGTGATCTTTAAGTGCTTAGAACATATCACTTTAGATAACTGTTTATATGACGGGGCGAGCGTGACGGCTTATGTCCAGCGCACCTTTGAACCCTTCGTCACTCCGATCGATTCGATTGCGGATGTGGACGAGGACACGATTGCGACGGGCAATGCCTATGTGATGAAGGGCAAGTTCAGTTTTGAAGAGATGTCGGGTGCGGCGCTGACTGTTCTCTCGGATTTACTGAAACAGTTAGAGGAAGAAATCAACTCGATTGTCTCCATTGGCTATAGCTCCTCATCTAAGGATGCGGTGCAACAATCGGGAATCTCGAAGAAGGTTGATAAGTACAAAGAAGAAATGTTGCTGCGGCAATTCGGTAAGCGGCTGCTCTCAACCTGGCAAGACATTTTACAACTCGCCGCCCGCATCAGTGGATACCGCTCAGATAGCATTTCTGCCTCTGGATTTAACTCATTCGATCTCGACAACGTAGATGATCTGTTACTTCAAGCTGAAGCGCTTCAAAAAGTGAAACCCTTCCTCACAGCTACAGCATTCAAACTCTTCTGCGCCCAACTTAATGTCTCACTGGCCCCGAACGCCTCCGCTGAAGAACTCGCTGCGATTCAGTCTGAAGTTCAGTCACTTACCCAGCCAGAACCTCAATCATCCCCCGCCCCGCCTTCAACAAATGAAGAACCGGACGACGATGATTAACCACTGGAACGAATCCAGATAGCTCCACTGCAAGCAATCCCTAGCAGATATCCCACATCGGAATTAATCCCCATGACAGAAGAAGAAGTTAAGGCTCTTTTCGCAACGTGCTTTGAAGAAGTAAAGACCACATTACTCGCGGAAGTCGATCACAAAAATAAAGGCTTGGCGGCGGCGCTTCAAAGAGACATCAAAAAGGTCTCAGAGAAACAACCCCCTGAATCGCCCGCTGACCTTGATGAAAGTGGTGAAGCGACCCCTCGACTCTCCCTCAAAGCGCTACAGCAACAAATCAGTGACTTGACCACGCAAGTGAGTGAGAAAGACAAGCAGGCCTTCGCATCAGCCCGCGATGCCGCGATCGCTCAATTGGTCGCAGGTTCCCCCACCCAACACAAAGGAACTTTACTCAAGCTATTCACCGCCGAATATGGTGACAAGTTGAAGAAGGAAAACACCGATTGGTATGTTGACCTCGGCGGCGATTCTGTTAAACCTTTGGCTCAAACCTTCACGGACTATCTCGCCTCAGAAGAAGGGAAAATTTTCATCCCGCCCAGCCCGACATCCGGTTCAGGTTCCGCTTCATCCGCCAAGCCAACTCCTCCGAGCGGCGGCAAAGAACTTTCACTCGATGAACAATACGCCGCGCTGCAAGCCCAGATGTACGCCTAGCTTCTTGCAAACTGAGCTACCGGGAAAGCTCGTAAATCCCCGGACACCTCATACAAGGAGGAACTCACCATTCAACACAAGATTACGTCAATATGCCTGAATTAATTTTCTCTACCGAAACGCTTGCCCCGTTAGACTTGTTGCGCTCAGAAATCCAATCGGGGATTGCTGAAACCAAAATCAAAGAGTATCCGCTACTGAATAGAGTTCAAAAGCGTGACGCTTACCAGACCGCGATTCACTGGCCCGTGTCGGTCGGAACTGGAAACACTTACGGTCGCGCCACTTCTGAAACGCCGAACCAAAACAGCACCACCGATACCAACTTACAAGCCTCCTTGCCGATCGGTTCTCGCGTCTTAGAACACAAATTCTCAATCGACTTGACCCAAGCAACGCAAGCTTTACGAATTGCACCTCAAGCACTGCGGAACTTGTATCGGGGCAAGCTTGAAGCGGGTATGGACGCATTGATGAAGCAGTTGGAGACTCTGCTTTATACCGGCGACGGCTCGAATGCGAGTCATGGAATCGTTGGTCTGAACCGAGCAATGTCGAATGCAGTTACAGGCCCGCCCGCTACCAATCGATATGCAGAGATTGATGGAGTTGCGTTTCCAGGGTGGACATCACACAACGAAACAGCAGGGGCAAACAGAGCGCTCACGACTGACCTTCTACGGGCGGCGACGACGGGACAAGGCAAACTCGGCGGCAATTTCGATTATGTGTTGACGACCTTTGACTTAGCCGACGCGATGGAAAAAATCTTCGAGACGCGCCTAGCCGTTAACCGCATGGGGGGTTCGTTTGACTTGTCCTTCACAGGCTTGACCTATAAAGATCGCGAAGTCCATAAGAGCATCTACACCCCAGACCGCTCCATTTACTTCTTGAACACGAGCGACTTATACCTGCACACCTATGCACTTGCCCCCGCATTGAGCACGATGCCGGGTGGCGATTCTCAAGTGGTCAATGCTCAAGGGTTAAACATCCTACTCACCAGAATGCCGCAAACGAACCCTCATGCGATCGATATGATTCTCTCGGTGCAAGCTCAGTTCCAGTTGCAGAATCGCAAGAGTGCGTGTGCTTTGCTCAGAGTCCAGTAACTAGAATAAGCCATGTTGTTAGATGAGCAACGCGACCGTCTCCTGCGGACTTTGGGATACGGTCTTACGCCAATCGTTCTAGAGCCTCAGCTAACTCAATATCTTTCGCCACTGGAGAGTCGCCCCGCCTTAGTCGAAGAGATTGGGTTACTTCTAGATGCGATTGAAAGTCTGAACGGGTTACTGAGTGCGGCGCGGACGGATTCAATGGCGGTCGAGGTCGGGGGCATCAAAATCGATTACGTCCAGCACGTCCGTCACCTGAAGAGTGAAGGTTCGCGCCTGCTAAGACAACTCGAAGCCCTCACCGGACTCCCTTTGAAGTTTGATCAGTTCAAAGGCTCCGCGCCCCACTCTAGTTCAAATTCTAGTGTGAGTTACTGGTAGCCTATGACGGTCAAACTAACTGGAAAGGTATTTACCGGGTCGCCGCGTCGTGCCTTTCTCAACGCTGCGAATAAGACTAAAGATCGGGCGCTCAGGGTCACTCGCGATCGCTCTCGTGTTCGCACCGGGAAAATGCGGGCGGGTTGGAGAACCGAAATCACAAGTGGCGCTAACTCACTCTCACTCGCCATCCTTAACCCAGTTCCTTATACCGTCTATCAGGAGCGCGGGACGAAATACATTTCACCCATGCTTGCAGCGGTGGCGGGCTTACAAACAGCGACCACGTTGTTCCAGCAAGAATTGCAAAACGAACTTCAGTCGGAGCTGGGCGGTGCAATTCGTTCGAGAGCATCCAGCGGTCGCGGCTTCGGGAGAATGACGAGATGAGTTTAGTTCAACGTTTAACGACGCTGCAATCGAAACTGCTGGAGTTACCCCGCCAATTTGGTGTGCCCCAGTATCAGCACTCGATCCGCGTCATTCAGCAAAACTTTCCCAATGGTTCGATTACACCGATTGAGACGGTCTTTAAGATTGCACCCAATCCGAAAGTCCAACCTGTACCCACTCGCTTAGTCGGATCGGTCTTTAGTGCTGATGTGGTGGTAAGTGAGCGCGACTTACTGATCACAGACTTAGTGAGACTTTACACCGAAGCGGATTTGCTGAACGGGGATTGGGAAGTGAATGGAGTGCGCGGCTATCGACTCATTCAGTTAATCCCAGGTACAACAACTTACAGTGCCATTCTCCGCGCCCCTTTTGATTCTCGCTTTTCAGGTCACTTACCCATAGAGGAGGAATAGTTGCGTTTCTCAGAACTATCGAACCTCCTTCGCCTATGGATGAGTCGTCAGATTCGGATCGATGCCTGGAGTTCTGACCCCCCTCGAACACTCACAACGGTCATCGAGAATAAAGCTTATCCCTCGACTGTAGCCTTTCAAGCTCCCGTAAAGGATCTCTTTGTCCCAAAGATCAATAGTGCAGTTTCGATCGGGCAGCGGGTGATTTCGCTCGTGATGCCCTTTGCTGTGCAGTATCGATTTAGCAGTCGATTACAGTACAACGAACTGCCGCTAACTCAAATCACGGCGCTCTATATGTCAGTCACAACAGAGTGGTTGATCAACGGTGCGGTGCTCGATGATGACATTCTCTCTGTCGCCATCACTGACATTGTTGAGTCCCCGATCGTAGTCTCCCGAATCGATGATGTCAGTTCTGACTGGTTAGTCACGACTTTCTTTGAGCTACAGGTAGAAACGATTTTCGATTCTGAACCTGTCCCTGACCTCCAGCCCGGAGACGTTGAAATACCTTTACCTGACTCCATGACAGTTCAGGTCGGTATCTGGCGCTCGAAGTCAGACACGCTCGGTAATCCTCAGCAAAGCTTCCTCGACAGCTAATACTTTTATCAGTTCAAATTTATGGCTACTACAATTTCACTCTCGCAGTTTCTCAGCCCCGGCGTTTACATCGTAGAGGATCAGGACGGTTATATCCCCGTTGAGATTGCCACCTTCGGGCACGTTTATATGGTCGGTACATCCACGATTGGGGATGTGAACACACCGACTCAAGTTGTATCCCCGACTGACTTTACGAATCAATTCGGCGCATCGCTCTCAACGGATTACGTCAAGCTTTACTTCGACAATGACCCACAAGGCATCCTGTACTTTACACGAGTCGCAGCCGCCGCTCCCAATCTCACCGTAGCCTCTGAATTTGTCGCAACGCTTGGGGTTGCATTTAATGAGGATCAGCCGCAGGGATTTCTACTTGCACCGCAAGCATTCGAGCGTCTAACCACTGCGTCGGATAAACTTTCCGTTGCCAGTAAGATGCGCGACATTGCAGAAGATGAGAACTTCGATTGGGTCGCCCTCCTAGATTGTTCCAAGGCAACCGACACCACGGGCGAACTGCAAACTGAAGGCGTTCCTTATGTCTCAGCAGCCGGACACACCGCTTACTATTCGCCTTGGGTGATCACTCAAGAGGATAAAGAGCTACCGCCCTCACCAGCGGTCGCGGGTGTTGCAACCCGACGATATCGGGCTCAAGGATTTGCTCAAGCTCCAGCGGGTTTACGTTACCCCATTCGAGGAGTCAAAGGACTTACGAAATACTACACTCGCTCTGAACAAGATGTGGCGAACCCCCTCGGAATCAACTTACTGAAGCGGCATTCCAATGGTCAGTTAGTCGTGTGGGGCGCTCGCACTCGTTCCACCAATGAGTACTTCCGATTCATCAACCAGCGCGTCACTTTTAACGTGGTTAAACGCACGCTCCGAGAAGCATTCGACATCCTGTTATTCGATCTTAACGAAGGTCGAGGCATCATCTACCGCCGAGTCAAAGACACCGCCGAGGAAGTGCTTTATCGAATCTGGCAATCGGGTGCATTGTTTGGCGTAAACCCAGGCGACTCTTTTCTAGTCGTGTGTGATGAAACGAATAATCCCGCCCTCGATACCGAAGCTGGAATCCTGCGATTCGATGCCTATCTCATTCCCTCAGCCCCAGTCGAAAAGATTGTTGGCCGGACGGTTCGAGTCCCGGTAGGTACATTTACTGCTCGCCTCTCTGACTAGACTCCTCTTCAAATTTACCCGGTAATCAAACATGGCACTACGACGATTAAAGCCGATCACACAGAGTCACTATTTAGTATCCTCTCCTTCACTCCCGGACGCTTACTTTAGTGAGTTCAGCGGCATCAAGGAGAAAAAGCAAACCTCGAAATATCCCGACGGTGTGCGGCGACGAATGTACACCGTCGCAGGGATGGTCGAGATAGAAGACATCACGATTTCCGTCGAGTTTGACCCGCGCGTTCACCGACCCATCCTGGCAGCATATGAACGACTGCGCGACAACGAACAAGAAATCAAACTTTCAGTTGTCCCCGTCGATAGCAGTGATGACCCACGACCCGTTGGCGAAGGCTTCAACTTATTTGGTTGTTTGGTCATCGGTGTAGAAGTCGCTCAAGCCAATCGCAGTAGCGCCGACACTAGCAAACTCGTGATCACGATCGCTCCTGGCGAATACACACGCAGCTAATCACTTATGTCAAAACAAAAAGAAGAAGTCGCGGCGGTTGAGTCTCACCCAGAACCTCAAGAACCGATCGCGACTGGGAATTACGTCGGCAAGTTAAAGACGAGCGCGGGTGAGGTGGAGTTCGAGCTACGACAACCCACACTCGATGATATGCCGCGTTTAGAAGAGTTGCTTTCGGCGCGAGGCTTTGATTTATCCGCAATGTCGGAACTCCCTAGATCCGAGCAAGTGTACTTACTGTTCACCCTGCTCTGTATCCGCTTCGGTGAAGAGAGTTCCTGTAGCCGCGCCACTCTGGGCAAGTTACCGATGAGTGCCTTCAAGGAGGTTTCTGAAGCGGTGAGTAACTTTCGCGAGTTCTTTGGCGCTTAGGGAAGGAGAGATTTGGTGGACGATCGAAGAACGCTCCTTTAGCCACTGGACGCTCACCAAAGCCCTGTTGAACGCCTGCGGTGGCGACTACAACAGTTTCTTTATTCACGCCTGCCAACTCCCTCTCTGGCGGGTGCTATTTCTGATCGAAGTCCGCAACGAAGCCCTTCAAGAATCCCAATCAAAACAGGAATCTGAGTAATGTCTGGACAGAACAAAATCACAGTGATTTTAGATGCACTGGACAAATTATCTCCAATTCTAAAAGGGTTGGGGTCACAGACACGAGGGTTAGGTGCGGGCGCGGTCTTTCTAGGGAATATGTATACGAGCGCCCTTTCGCAAGCGGCTGGGGCGGTGGGTGCATTAACGAACCGCTTTTCTGAAGCCTCTGATATGCAGCAATCCGTGATTAAACTCGCGGGTCAATTCGGAGCGATGACCAACAAAGACTATGCCTATGGCACGAAGTTGGTCAAGGATCTGAACAAAGAGTTTGGGGCGATGGCAGCGTCGTTGCCGGGGAATACTCAGGGCTACAAGGACTTAGGTTTAGCGATCTCGGATACCCTAATCAAAGCGAATTCGGTCGATGGCATCTTTGATGAGAAAGCATTCAAAGAGCAAGCGTTATCACTGACGAAGACACTCGGACTATTAAAAGACCCCGCCAGCGGTATCCAAAACTCAGACATTCAACTCTTCTTTACCAAGTTTGCTGAGGGTGCGTCTGACAGTGAATTGAGTATTCTGAAGCTGAATGAGCGAATGCCGGGCTTGCTGGGCGAACTTCAAAAAGCCTCGAAAAAGATCTACGGTGAGGGAAGGAAAATTGAAGACCTCATACCAAATTGAAAATAGACTGCAACAGATGGACTATGGAGACTACTCAAAGGCCCCCAGGATGGGGGATTTAGGGGGCGAGGATCTGTTGCAATGAAAAGTTGATTTGGTATCACACTCCAGCAGCGGGTGAAGATCTTTGAGGCAGCGACAAAAGGACTCGCACCCCCAGAGATGCTTCGTGACCTTGAGGCGACCGCTGGGACTCAAATTGAAACGATTCAACACGCATTATTCGATCAAGATACAGGAGTGTTTGGGTTCCTCAAAGAAGTGACTACCTTGAACGGTAAGTCTCGCACCGTAATAGATGGGTTTGCCTCTCTCCTCGAGTCTTTATTTGGAGGCAGCGGTTTCTTTACTGAAGTCGGTGAAAAGCTGCGCGGTATGGGTCTCAATACTGATCCCATGAAAGCCCTCTATGACGGCATCATGACGGTGACTTCCTGGGCGAAGGGAGCCGCCGATGCACTGGATTCAGTTTCTTTATCGGATATTGGTGAACGCCTCAAGCCTGAACAAATTGGAAAGACCCTGGCGGATTTGATCGACTCTGCACTCGCGAAGCTGGGACAAGCAGGGGCATCTATCGACTATGGCAAACTGTTCAGCAGTATTGGAACGGGGATCGGAGCGGCGTTTAAGGGTTTAGGTTCCTTTCTGATGAACCTGGATTGGTCAACGTATGTCACAGCAGGACTCGCAATTCTCGGTGGAATTCTAGCTACATTCGCGATTAACGCGATTGGGGTTGCCCTTGCCGCCGCCATCTCATCCGCTGTCATCGCATTCGCAGCCTCTTCGACTGCGGCTGCAATTGCAGCGGTAGTGGCTGCGACCGTTGGATTCCCTGTTTTGGTTGCTGCGGGTGTAGGGTTACTCGTTGTGGGGCTTGTAAAAGCCATTGTCGATAATTGGAGTGCGATTACCCAGTGGTTTTCTAACACCTGGACTTGGATTAAAGACAGCGCGGTAAATGCCTTCAACTCAGTAAAAGATTGGATCGGCGGCGTGATCAACAAAGTCATCACCTCGATCGGCAGCACCTTTACGAGCTTTATCGGGTCTGTGCAAAACAGCGTCCAAAGAATCGTAGAGTCCGTTCAGACTTGGTTCCAGGATTCTGTTGAAAGAATCAAAGGATTCCTTGCCAACCCGATTGGGACAGTCAAAGGCATGGTTACGGGACAAGCGGTATCCAACCATGCAGCAGGTCTCAATGTCGGTTCACTATTTAGTGCGATCGCCCGCGAAACTGCACTGATGCCCTCTGGTTCTAACCTCGCTATCGCCAACACCTCAGAAACGATTCTCAACCGTGCTCAACAGCGGGATCTCGTCAGTTTAGTCTCTGCTACAAGAACGCGCGGCGGCTCAACCTTCGCACCCCAAATCGTCGTCAATCCCGCACCGGGTATGAACGAAGAATCACTCGCGAACTTAGTCATGAACCAGATCGAACAACGCTGGAATCAATATCAACTGTCGAGCCTCTAAGCTATGCCACGATTGAACCCTCTAGCGGTCGCTCGTCTCCGAAGTGAACAACGCGCTCAACCGAATCAGCCCCCTCAACCCACTGCGGATATCTATTGCTATCTGCAACTCGAAGGAACAAACGAGCGGTTTGATTTCATTCTCAATCCCAGCTCTATCGATCAGAAAGTTGCCGCTAACTATGAGTCGCTACCTTCTGCCGGAACAAATATTCCTCGACTGCAATATCGCTATGGAGAAGCTCTGCAACTGACGCTGAATGGCTTGATCCTGATGTCCCCTCAACATCAAGCCTCGCTCCAGCCGCTACTTGATGCCGGAGTGAAGTTAACCCGCTGTGATCCTGCAAATCAAAAGTTCGCCGCCCCGGTGTGTTCCTTTGTTTGGGGCACTCGTCGCTTAGAATCCTGCGTCGTCACAGGCTTCGACTTTAGTGAAAAGATGTGGAACAGCTCCGGCTTCCCGGTTCACGCTGAAGGTTCGATGACGCTGATCGAAGTGCTGTCGAATCGACCCACACCCGCGACACCCGGAAGCACTCAGCAGGTCTCACCTAAGTTGTCGAGCCGTGAACTCGAAGCCGGAAGTAAAGGCGCGATCGCTTGGATTAAACAAAATCCGCTGAAGTTGCCAAGCAGTCTCCAACAGCGAGTGAAGCTGGGTCAATATCGCATCTTGACGAATCCCCAAACCCGCGCGGTCGCCATCACCGATTCAACAGGTAAAACTCTCTCCACCATAGGCACTAATGAGCGCGGAACCTTTAAGCCAAAACCTTGAATCGATTGCGTTAGAGCGATTCGGTTCTACGACATTCTATCGAGAAGTGCTGGATGCGTTAAACGTCGCGCCGTTCGAGATTCCAGCGGGAATCTTACCGGAGATCGGAACGTTCACCCCAGAGTCTCTGGAGAATGTGTCAGCGATTAATGCCAAGGTCGATCAAGTCAAACAGCAAGTCGATACCGTTCTCGCGGATGGCACTCAAAAACTCAAGTCTGTAATCGAACGTATTTCGTGGTTATTCTGATGGCGCGTGAAAGACTAATTTGTGGCTATTGCCAAGTCTCGATCTCAGACGCGAATGATGTGGATCTGAGCAGTGCAGCGGATTATCGTCGCGGCGATACGTTTCGCACCGGGGACGGCATCTTAGTCAGTGCCAATGTGACGTTATCTAGAAATAGTCGCTCCTCCGGCTGCACGGTTAAGCTAAATGATCGCGACAACAAGATTGCGGCAAAGTATATCGAGACGACGTTCCGAGAACAAGGGATTCGCGGACTCCCTCCAGAACAGAGTTCTCAACCTAGCGCATCTTCCACAAATCCTGGACTATCAGGAGCCAATAGCAGTGCGATCGCTGACGTGCCTCCTGCCATCATTGCTGAAGCCCGACGACAAGGAATCACCGCACCCCAAAAGATCGCCTTTCTTTTAGCTGTAGCAGAAGGTGAGAGTTCCTTCAACCACCAAGCTTATAACAATGAGGGCGGGCAGTTCGGGCAGTACGGCGGGCGCGGTTTAGCTCAGATTACAGGTGTAGATAACTATCGCAAATGGGGCAGTCGTTTAGGACTCGATTTAGTAGGAAATCCCGATCTCGCACTTCGCCCCGATGTCTCCACCACTTTGTTAGTTTCAGGAATGAAAGAGGGCTGGACGGGTGCGGGTGGAATTGATCGCTGGATGCCTACACCGGATAGCAATCGTCAAACCGCGTATACGAATATTCAAGGCGGATTGTGGCGGCAGGACTATGAAAACTTTTATCAAAAATGGCTGAAACAACTGCCCGGGGTTCAAGCCAACGCTTCGACAAATCAACCTGTGGCATCTACCGCTTCCTCTCAACAGCTCCCTGATGCAGAAGAAGTGTCAGCGAAGGGACGAGTGATCGAAGTGCGCCTGGGGTTTGAGAATAACCGGACGTTACTCACAGCCGAATTTATTCATACCAAGACAGATACTGCTCATGCGGGCACAACGACTTTTAGTGGTCAATCGATTCGGGCGGCAATGAATCGGATCAAGCGAAACACGGCCTTTAAGACGATTACTCTGACCCAGCTTGCCCAACGAGTCGCGGCGGCTTATGGCTTAACTGCCAAGACTGATCCCGCAATGGCAAATATTACATTGCAGTATGTGGATCAATCCGGGCTAACCGACTATCAGCTACTGATGCGGGAATGTCAGTTTCACGGCTTCTCGATCTCAGACAAAGGAGGAACCTTAATCTTCACGCGCCCCCCTGCGACCGACACAGGATTCATTTTGTATTACCTGGGCGGCGAACTAGATACGTGGTCGCTGAGTGATCAAGCAACCTCTCAGCTACAAGAAGTGCAAGATGCGAGTACAAAGTTTACCGCTTCGAGCGAGAGCAGTGTCCGAGATGAGGCCAAGACGATGATTGATGCCCAGACGGGTCAGATCACTCGGCTACAGTCAGAACCAGAGCGACAACTGAGGCGACGCGAACAGCAAGAATTCACTGCGATTCTGAACGCGCCCACACCCTTAACTCCGGGTTCAACAGGGGCATCCACCCCACCGCCCGTTTCTAATCCCACCAGTGCAGGGGCAGCGACTCGTTATGTCTTGAAGCGAGTGAAGGCATTGCCCAGTACCTTCGATATCCCCACCACTCCCGCAATTTTGCGTCTAGATGTGGCATCGGCTTTCAATACCGCAGGACACCCCCGACCGGTGTTTAATCGAATTTGGATGATCGATCAGATTGTTCATGACTATGACTTGGGCAGTCTGCGATCGCAGATTCAGGCGTTCTCTCCACAAGATTTGAAGGTTCCCGAGCAGGAGCTAAACAAAGGGAGTTTTACCACGGTTGCGAAGGGTCAAACAAATTCTCAACCCGTTCCGCCGGGAGAGTGGATGTGGCCGATGACTGGAAACACTTGCGGCCCTCGCTGCGAATGGGGAAATGCTCGCGGAAGAATGCACCACGGAACGGATATCGGGGGCTACACCCCTGATCAAGTCGTCGCCGCCCGAGATGGTCAAGTTGTCACGGCTCGGAACGAATTGATTGATGACTATGGAAAATTAGTGATTATTCGTCACGACGACGGTTGGGAGACTTGGTACGCTCATCTCGCCTCGATCCAAGTCCAACAGGGTCAACGAGTCACTAAAGGGTCTCAGATCGCAGTCCGGGGTGGCTCAGGACAAACGATGAATCAATACCAAATTCACCTCCACTTTGAAGTAAGAAGACCAGGCGGGCAAGTCTCAGTTAACCCCAGAGACATCCTTCCCAAAGAAGGTGCGCCTCCGATGGCAGGGTAGTGCGGCTCACACATCAAGAGATTCATGGATAACATCTTCAATGCTCTCAATAACGCCAACGTTGCGGCTCGGGCGGCAGCAGAGTTAAACGGGCGCAATCTCTACCTAGAACTAGCTGTCGTTACCTCGAATCGCGACCCGACTGGAAATCGTCGCATCAAAGTGACTCTGGCTTCTAAACCTGGGCTGGAAAGCGATTGGGTACGAAGACTTCAGTTAAGCCCCAGTATCGACGATCCGCTGCCGCGCGTGGGTCAAACGGTCTTAGTCGGGGCGATCCAAGGGAATCCCCATGCGCTGATCTGCCTCGGCACAGTGATCAATAGTCCCAACCCCGCACTCGATAAAGGCGATGCCGCATTGGATAGCTACCAAGAAATCGACGGGGATGTGAAGACTACGATTCAAGGTAAGTCTGAGATCGACATTAAGCAGCAAAGCAAGACTACGACAGGCGATGATTTCACGATTGATTGCGGCAGGTCGATCCGATTACAGAACACGGCGGGCGCTTATTTAGAACTAAATGAAGCAGGCTTTGTCGTGGTAGGCGCGGCTTCTGGTCAGAAATGGGTGTTGGGCGGAGGTGCTGACGGAGCGGAGTGGGCTTGGGATGCGAATGGTGCAGCGATTCAAATCGTAAACCTGGCTGATTTCACGCTAAACGGTCAGTCCGCTGTGACCTTGGGCGGTCTCGATTCGGATGGCGATACGTTAGTTCAACGAGGCTACTGATGACCACCATTCGTTCGATCCGATTCCCGCTAGAACTCTCTGGCGGCGGGCTTGCGGTGTCTGAAGATTCAGACGTCGTGAGAAATGCCATTATGCACGTTCTCACGATTGAACCGGGCGAGTATTTAACCTTGCCTAACTATGGCGTACCAAATCGATTATTTGATTCCCTACCTGATGCGGGCGCGATCGTTCGAGATACTGAAGCCCGATTAAGAGCCTTACTGTTACCTGACTACCCAACGCTGGACATTCGTTGCTCTGGTCAATTCGGTGAAAACGGCTTGCTCGATCTCCGCATCGATTGGTCGATCTCGAATATTCCTCAACCCGCAATCTCCCTCCGACTATGACCGACACCTCTGTTACATTTAATCCAAATACAAACTCCAGTGATGAAGGTAGTTTGATTCCTTATCCGGTTCTAGACCCGCGAAATGAGGAAGAACTGGCTGAGGAGTCGATGCTCGATGGGTTTAATCGATCGGGCGGGCGGCTGAACGATACCACGACCCACAATCCCTTAGCAGTTTTCAATCGAACTTTAGCGCGGCTAGGGTCTGAAATCCTTTGGTATGTCAACAAACTACCGAGAGCCTTAGCCGTTGCTTACCTTCGTTTAGCGGGGGTTCAGCGGTCACTCGGACAGCGGGCGCGGGTAGAACTAACCTTCATACTCTCAACCGCAATCACAAGCAGCTATCAGATTCCAGCAGGCTTTGAGGTGCGACCGGATGCAACACTCCTTAGCTCGAACGACATCGATCTCACCTTTGTCACCTTAGAAGCTTTAGTTATCACACCCGGCAACAGTTCTGGATCAGTGATTGCAGAATGCACCCAGGTCGGGGAAGTCGGGAATGTTCCCGCAGGGGTATTAACCTTGTTCACCGTTCCTTACGCCAACTTAAGCGAAGTTCGGAATTTAGAGGCAGCATTCGGCGGGAGTAATCCTGAGTCCCTGGAGCAGGTTGAGTCTCGTGCCTTAGAAGCGATTCGGCGGCGCGATACCTTGATCGTCAAGAGTGACTACGAACGGGTGGCAGAAGATTTCTTAGGGTCAGGCAGTCGAGCGATCGCACTTCCGCTGATCGGCGCAGACGGTATTACCTATCAAATCGGCAGCGTTCATGTATTCGGAGTCAGGAGCGATCAGTCTCTACCGAGTGAAGCTGAGTGCAATGATATCCAAGCCCGATTGAGTGGATTGGTTCCATTAGGAACTACGGTCTACTTCACTCCAGTCGAACTCATTCAAATTGAAGTCAAAGCGATTGTTCAGATCTTTGACGGATTTGATCCAGAGGATGTCTTCGATGAGATGCGCGGCGCTCTGCAAGCTTTTCTCAGCCCTACAACCTATGCAGAATCCGATTACGTCAACCTCAATGACCTGGAATTCGTACTGCGGAATGTTCTCGGGGTGCGGCGCGTTAACTCGGTTGTGTTGAACGGGCTAGGTCAAGATATCCTGCTGCCGAATGCAAAGTCGCTCCCCCGACTCACAGGCGGCTATTTTGAAGCATTTACCCAAGATCAGATCTTCTACACCCACGCATTCGGTGAGGATAATTCGATGACAGGAGGGGTTCCTGATGTCTGATCCTAAAGCTTGGCGAGACGGGGTTCCTTTCACTGGCAATCTACCGGAAGTCTATCAAGAGAACGGAGTAAGCGGTTGGCTTTCCGGCACTTGGGATCGATTTCTGATTGAACTTAAAGCCCGAATTGATGACGTAGCGCTGCGCCAACTCGATCCTGATACTTGCGATGAACAGTGGCTAGATTATCTCGCAGCGTTGAGCGGCTTTACAGGGGACTACTGGGATTCAACCTGGGCTCCCGCAACCAAGCGAGTCTTGATTCGCAATGGGTTGAACTATCTCTGGCGGCGGCGAGGAACTCAACAAGTACTGGAATTTGTGCTGCAACTCTTTTTAGGCGATCGCTTTGATGTCTGGCAAGAAACTGAATTCCTCGCGGAGATCAGTGTCTTAGACGCTGACCTTGGTGAACCTGAATATCGCTACTTTGTGAGACTGCCTTTAGAACTTGGATCTGAGTTTAATTTGGCGCGAAAACTGAACCGACTCTACGGCGCGGCTTACTGCGATTCCGATGTGGTTTACGACGGATTTTATGCGGATTTTAGCTGTTGCGGCGACCCAATCTTTGATGAAGAGGATGCGATTTTACCATGACGATAATTAAGGGAAAGTTAACCGATTCGGGGGGCGTTGCGTTTGGGGGGTCGCTGAGAGTGACTCTAGACGCACCGCTACTCGATGGTGACACGATGCTAGTTCCAAAGCCGCGTGACTATCAAATTTCAGCAGCGGGCGAAATCGATATTACATTACCGCAAAGCGAGACGAGTCAAATTACTTACCGCTTTGAGATTCGAGATAGCAGAGGACTTGTTATTCCCGCTTTTAGTGCGATTGTGCCGAATGTGGTGGAGTGTGACTTTTGGGAATTGATTCCAATCGGCGCTCAGACAGATTTACTTCCCGCAGGCTTACGAAGAATCGCTCAACTGCTCGTGAGTGACCCTGGATATGCATCTACGCTGCGGTGGTTTAGACCAGAAGGAAACTACAGCCCAGCTATTTTTTACTCAGAAGGGTCGTTAGTATCCTTTGGTGGTGGCTCGTATCTCTATGTAAATTCGAATCCAACGAAGGGTAACACGCCGAGCAGTAACTCGGTGTTCTGGCAATTGATTGCTGCGAGGGGCGAAGCGGGAGCTTCTGGATCAACAAGCCCGACCCCCGCACCGACACCCAATTTCTGGTTCTACTCGACGAATACAAAGTTGCGATCGAACGGCAGTTCGCAGCCCGTTTTTATTGTCTAATTTTTAACCCTACCCCCTAACTTTCTATGTCAGGATTCGTCACCGGAATTAGTATTTCACCCCTAGCTCCTTTCGATTTGTACGTCCGAACTGATACGGGCGGTGTTTACCGCTTTGATCGAACAGACCTCGACTGGATCTATATGTTTGAGAGGTTTCCAACAAACGCCCGCGCGGAAGGAGTCGAATCGCTTGCGGTTGACCCAACCAATCCCAATATTGTCTACGCGGCTTTTTGGAAACAGAATACAAACGATGGTAATGTCTGGAGCTACATTGGAGAAGTTTGGAGATCCACAGACAAAGGTGTGAACTGGACACCCACGGGTCTACAAGCATCGAACGTCAAAATTGAACCGAATGGTGAGTTTCGAGCAGAGACGGGTGAGCGGTTAGCCGTTGATCCGAATAAGCCTGAGAATATTTGGTTCGGCTCTCGGAATGACGGGGTATGGGTGAAGCGAGGCAGCGCGGCTTGGGAACAAGTTACGGGTTTGCCCCTACCGACAACCCTGTTTTGGGGTGGTTTAACCCGCACCGACAAGCCTGGATTTACTTGGGTTCTGCACGACAAATCTTCAGGAACAAGCGGTGTCGAAACTCCGGTTGTTTACGTTGGCGCTTATGGCTCTGGAGTATGGCGACGGTCTACGGTTGGGGGAACTTGGACAAATATTTCCAATACGACAACCGGTAACATTCAGATGGAGCCGTTAAGAGCTGCAATTGCTGCGAACGGCGATTTATACTGCGTGTTTGGGGAACGAAACCAGTTTGGCTCGCGTGGAAACCTCCAGCGCTATCGAGATGGAGCCTGGACAAATGTAACACCTCCTGGGGCAGGTGCATTGTCTGGAATTGCTGTTCACCCAGATGGGAATCAGATTCTTGTTTCAGGAAACACGAAAATCTGGAAGTCAAATAACCAAGGGGTAAACTGGACGCGCTGCGATGCTGACTTGCGGTTTCCCCAGAACGTTTCGGCTCCCGGCTACATGACCACAACGCTCGCAAATAACCTTGTCGTCTCAATTGCTTTTGATCCCGCCAATGCGAATAACGCTTGGTTCACAAACGGGTTTGGAGTCGCACGGTCGTTTAACTCGAATCTGGCAGTTCCGACTTGGGCGTGGGAAATGTTGGGTCTGGAGCAGTTTGTGGGCGTAATGACTCGTCCAGTTCCCACCCCGCTAAATAACTTTTACATTTACACCGCCGGAATGGATAAGTTGGGGTTTAAGCAAAGTAACTTGGATGCCCCGGCTACGAAGAACATTGCAGCGACTGGAATTCCTGTACCCGCTGGAACACCGACTTGGATTGTCCCAGAAGGTACAGCAACCTTCCCTGCTCCGCTGGATTCGACGACGGGCTGTAGCGCGATCGATGTGGCGTGGGCGAATCCTCAACAAGCTGCTTTTGTCGGGTATCACCAGGTTGTAGATTGGATTCCGATGTATGGAAAAACCAACGACCATGGAGAAACCTGGCAAGCATTTGGCTCTGTGCCGACTCGACTTAATCCAACATCCCAGTTAACCGAGCGCGGTCATGCGGGTCAAATTGCCGTAGATCGTCGAGGCACAGATCGCATGGTCTGGGTTCCGCGTAACTTCAACCCCCACTACACCATCGATGGGGGCGACACCTGGCAAATCTGTAAGATGGCTGGGACAGGAGCAAATTTGTTTTCAAGTTGGGCGAACAATATCAATGCCAGAGTGCGCTCAGGAGTACTTGAATCCGACAAGCGAATTAACGGGCGATTCTACTATCTTGAGTCAACTTGGGAAGGTTTGTTGTACGTGAGTAATGATGCTGGGGCAACCTGGACGCGAACCAGCCGAGGACAGTTTCCCACCTATCGAATTAAGGTGACGATCGCGCCTAACCCATTTGCTGATAATGATGTCTGGTTCTCGTTTGCGAAAGATACGGAACAACTCGACTCCAAGACGAATAAATTGTGGCGCTCCACAGATGGCGGTCAAACCGTGGGGGTAGTCAGTACGGTAGACTCCGCAGAGTTTGTGGCGATCGGAGTGGGTGAAGGTTCAATTCCTTACTACGTTTACATCTTTGGTCGGGTCGGCGGTGCGACTCAGGATGCCTTGTATCGCTCGGTTGACCTAGGGCAAACTTGGCAGCGGGTTTCTGATCCGGCGTTGACTCGGATTAACGGCATGGTGCATTTAGCCGCTGACCCTCGCATTGCCAATCTACTTTACATCTCGGCTAGCGGGAGAGCACACCAGTACGCATTGCTTCCCGGTACGACTTTACCGACTCCTGCACCTTGACGGATAGAGTTTCTTTTTGATTTTCAACAATCTGGACGACCTAAACATCGTTTCAGAAATCTCATTTGACTTATAGAGTTTAGTTTGGAGTCTTTTTATGGCGAAGACGAATTTCAGTCGAGGGCGACGGGTTCCGGCAGCCTGGTTCAATGCAATGCAAGCGATCGACTTCAACGGCACGGATGTGGATGGCAGCTATCCACCTCTAACCGACAGTGCCTTGAGCAATGCGCCGGGAAATATCAAAGCGAACTGGACTGCTTTTCAAAATGTCTTGCGAGTCACCGCTGCGAATGGGCTGGTCGTGGACTATGAGGGCGGAGTCGTAGTGCTGCCGAGCGGAGAGGTTTTAACGATCGCGCCGGGGCAGCTTAGTTTAGCTCCCAACAGCACGGGTTTTGTCTTCGTTAACTCAGCCGGATTGGTGCAATCCTCCACAATTCGCCCGGTGCGGAGTGTGATGTTGGCAAGAGCTCTCACGAATAACGTTCAGATTGTTGGGGCAGTCGAAGATCTTCGCCCACGCTTTCAGGTTCTACCGATCGCGCAGTCCATCCGAATCTTTGGTGGATCAGGCGAGCAAGGAAGTTATACGCTCTCTTCGGGCACAGCGACCCTGAGTGGCGAGAACTGGTTTCAGAATTTCACGGTGAGCGCGGGTGCGACGTTAACGATTGCGGGCGGTGCAACCCTCTTTTGCTCAGGCAATGTGACGATCAGCGGAAATGTAGTCGTGACTGCGCCGATTGCGGGCGGGAGCGGACATTACGGCGTTTTCGCTCCGCAAAGCTATCCGAACTATATCGGCGCTGGAGTCGGGGGCGGGGCTTCAGTTAACTCTATAAGCACAAATACTTACTCTTACTTTACCTCGCCCGTGGGAAGTGGCGGGGCTGGGAGCTTCATTGCGAATCTGGCTGGAGGCATCGCGATGAGAACTCCGCGCGGCGGCAATGGCGGCGGCTGCTTGATTATCGAAGCGGCAGGCACGATCACGGTCACTGGGACAATTACGGCGAATGGTGAAAATGGTCAGGGTAACTCCTCAGTATTGAACTTTGCAGGAGGGGCTTTGACTGGGTTTCCAGGTGGCTTGATCACGGGCGCGGGCGGTGGCTCAGGTGGCTTGATCTGGCTCAAGAGCCTGAGATCGGTCGTAGCGTCTGCCGGATCTCAGCTATCAGTCAAGGGCGGTGACGGGGGAACGGGATATCCTGATGCCTCAACCTTTCAAACGGCGGGTGGCGGTGGCGGTGGATGGCTCGTGACGACGGCTCCAACGGTGAATTTGACCGGAGCGGCAATCAACCTAAACGGCGGGGTTTCCACGATTGCGACTGCGGTAAACGGCTCTGTTAGTGGCGGCAGTTTTGCTGGGCTGGGCGGCGGGCCGGGACAGGCTGGCAGTGTAGGGCAGCTTCAGGTCAGAAACATCATCCCAATCTAAAAAAAATATGCAGTACTTTCTAATCCAAAAGAATCAAAATCAAATCTGTGGCACGACCGACGATCCGACATTGGAGCTTGCGGGTTTTCAAGTTGTTAAAGGAGTCGATGACTTGCCTGCTGAGATGCTTTTCTGGGATGGGTTTGAAATTCAAATCAAACCCGCGCGGCCTTCAGATTTGCATTTCTGGCAAAACAATCAGTGGACGCTTCCTGAGTTCACCGCGCCTGTGACTGAAAACTGGACGGGACTGATCGATTCCCTGCGCGGTACTCTGATTTGGCAAAAGTCGTTTACTGCTGCCGGTCGAACGGTCAGAGCAAATGCAGCGTGGACGTTGCTCTATGGCACGTTGACTTCGACCCAGAGCTTACCGGATTTAGCATTTGCGATCGCTGAACTGCGGGAAGCCATGCGCGGGATTGCAGCGATCGGTGACTTCACATCTGAGGAACTAGATTCGCTAAATCAAAAGCTAGAAGCGAATCACTTTTCGCTGAGGCTCGAAAGCAGCGAGGTAGAGGGCTGATTTAGCTGGGCGGATCGAGCTACTAATCGACGGGAGCGTGTCACCTTCTTGAGAGAGTAAAGGTATCAGGATTCAATTGCTCATTCAAGTAGGCGCAGCGTTGTGCAAGGACTTTCGGGATATGTTCCTCTTTCCATCGACTGCCAGAAAGCTGCAACCGACGGTCAATTTGTTTCACTAACGATTCCACCGCTCCTGAACCAATTGAACACAATTCTTCAGCCGCATAGTAGGGTGGGCGCGCTCTATTTCCCAAACATTGGGCTAGGTTTTGGGGTTGCGGTTAGACCTGAGCCATAACCTGTGGAAGAAAAGCCCGTCGAACTTCTGATGCACCCCGCAAACTGGGTTCGATTGTGGCTGTAAACCAAGAGGGGTCGCCCTTGAGGAAATGAGCCTGGAGATCGACAAATTGCCCATAGCGGTTGGCAATATCTTGAATCGATGTATTCATCCGCTGAAAGTTTTTGCGGGCGATCGCCGCCTCAACCCCTAAAAAATTGCGGCTGTCATCCCCAAGAGTCGGATCGTACACACTTGCTAGCAGAACCGGACGAATGGGCAACTGTTGGACAAAGGTATTGAGGGCATTAGCGAAGGTTGTCATGCCTGCGCCTGTATCTTGAATGAGTCCACGTAGCAGATCGTTGCCACCCACCGTGATCAAGGCAACTGCCTTTCCATTGACTTGTAATCCCTGCATCTGAGAGGGCAAACCCGCGACTGTTGCCCCATCGCGGGCACGATGCTCAAGACGGGCAGATCCGCGTGAAGCGAGGTCTTTTCCTTTGAATTCGGGAAACAGGCGATCGTCATTTTGCACGAGGAGTTGCCCCGGATGAACCCCAAACTCGTTGTATCGTCCACAATCTAAAACTGAATCGCCAAACGTGTAGAGTGTGACCATTGTTTGCTTCCGTGGATTGCAGCCTAAAAGCGTGAAAGCACTTGCTCCTCCAGCCATCAGAATCAACTGTCGTCGTGTAAGTTGAAACGGAGCCATTGCCCTATCCTCCTAGTCTGAGGCTAACATTTGGAGACGGCAAGGAGACTGATTCAGAAGATGGATTTACTCCTGTGATGCAGGGGTGATGGTCACGAGTTGAGTCCTGGTCTGTTAGACATTCTGCTTCAATTCACTCCCTTAGAACTACTTCCACCCCGCGTTCTTGCATCATCTCTTCCAAATCTCGATAGTTCAAGGGATAGCGAGGTAGTGTTCTAGACATGGGGATGAGTATAGCGGAAAATAGGATGACTTGAATCTGTTAGCTCATTCCTCAATTACAGTGATGGTACTTGAACCCGTACAATGTCCAACCTGCAACAGCACGAACATCGTCAAACATGGCAAGACGGCTGAGGGCAAACAGCGATATCGATGTCGCAATGCTGAATGTACTCGTCACAGCTTTGTTTTAGAGTATTCCTACCGGGGCTACTTACCTGCTGTGAAGCAACAGATTGGTGAAATGGCAATAAATGGTAGTGGAATTCGAGACACAGCGCGGGTACTCAAAATTAGCCCAACTACAGTAATTGAAGAACTAAAAAAAAGATCGTCATCTTGAACACGTAAACCACGGCTTGTTGGAACAACTCAAGCCAACTGCTGTAACAGTTGTGAAGCACGTTGAGGAAGCCGAGGCGGACGAGATGTGGAGCTTCGTCCAGTCTAAAAAACAGAATCGCTGGTTGTGGCACGCGATTGATCATCAAACCGGGCAGGTGTTGGCATATGTGCTAGCAGACCATAAAGACCAGGCGTTGGTCGAGTTAAAGGCATTGTTAGAGCCTTTTGGGATTCAAACCTTTTACACTGATGGCTGGGGAGCGTATGCCCGCTTGTTGGATCAAGACCAGCATGTCGTTGGCAAACAGAACACGCAAAAAATCGAGCGCAAACACTTGACGTTACGAACTCGAATTAAGCGATTAGCTCGCAAGACGATCTGCTTCTCTAAGTCGGAATGGCTAAATGACGTAGTGATTGGGTTGTTCATCAATCGCTATGAGTTTGGTCGGATCGTTTGACCTCATTGATCCCCATGTCTAGAACACCACCCTTCGGGGAGCTACAACCTGGAAGAGTGTCGGGCAAATCCCCAGCGTTCACTGCACTCCTCGTGGTGATTGCCATTACTTACTCCATTTCCACCGTTCGGGGAGAACACATTCGCAAGAAACGGCGCAGCATTGTGTCGGTCGGGTAAAAGAACCGAAACGTTCTCGAAACTGTCACAGCCATTTTTGGATCGGACTGTATGGCAGTTTGTGAATCAACAGTCTCAATCTTTGGTCATCGTTAGCCGAGAAATTGATGGCCCTCAAACCGCAAAAACGCTCCTTTTTTCAACGAGGTCTCAATGCCATTTCCCTGATCCAGTCCGCGTTGTAGCCGCGTTGTCACCTCCTCAAACAGTCCATTGAACCACGCCGAATTATGTGAATTTACTGTAAAGTCCAAGAGTTTTCTTGCGTTATTGATAAATCTTCAGTATTATTACCGTTGCAGGGACAAGTAAGGGCAGTACCAACAGGATAGAGTATGTCTCTTTTGAGAATCGCTTTTTCCCAGCCATGTACAGAATGTCTGAACCTTACAGCTACTACGCTTGCTATTTTGATTGGGTGATTGCGAGTTAACAGCGCTTTATACGAGTCTTGTAGAGTGCTGAGTGATCGCTACTTAAATATTAGCGCTGTTGGGTAATAAGCTCGAAAATCCTTAAAACGCTTTTTTTGCTAAGTTTTTCGGCGATTTCTATCACTATTTCCCAATAAGTCTATTCTCCTAGAGGTTTCCTAGTGAATTTGTTAGCTCTTGAAAAGATCCCTTCAAGCCGTTTTAAGCACAAGAAATTTTGTCTAGAGCAAGATACTGCACTTGAGCTTTTGCTCGATTTCTGATGGGCGTGATGCCATTGATTCCACATGCCGCTACGCTAAATGAATCTGCATTACTAAATTCCACCTCAAGCTTGATGTAAGCGTCTGTTGCTGATCCTGCAGATTCAGATCAATAAGCTACAGAATAACCTTCGTTGCTTGCTGATCCTGCAGATTCAGATCAATAAGCTACAGAATGACCTTCGTTGCTCACATTCCAACTGATTCAGGCATGAAGCTAGCAGACAAAGACATAATTTCACCCTATATTATTTTTGAGCCGTTCCTATGGTCCTAGAAGAAAAGAGGATAATTGGGCTTCCTGTTACAGCACTCCCTTTCGCTGCACAAATGGCAATTATTTTGAATTGGGCAAAATCTTGGAGCAGTAGGTATGTGTGCATTGCTAATGTGCATATGCTGGTTGAGGGATATCGAGACTCAAACTTTGCGCTTGTATTAGAAACCTCAGATCTTGTGACTCCTGATGGTATGCCTCTTGTATGGATGCTGCGATTAATGGGAGTTTGCAATCAAGACCGAGTTGCCGGATTAGATGTTTTGATAGCATTATGTAGACAAGCACCAGAGGAGGGAATAAGCGTGTTTTTTCTAGGTTCTAATGCTCCAACTCTCGAAAAGATAAAGGTAAGATTAGAACAAGATTTTCCAGATCTTACGATCGCAGGTATGGAATCCCTTCCCTTTAGACGTATGTCTGCGGAAGAAGATGAAGCGCTTATTCATCGGCTTAACATAAGTAGGTGTGGAATAGTATTTGTTGCATTAGGTTGCCCAAAGCAGGAAATATGGATGTCTCAACATAAGAACCGAGTTCAGGCAGTGATGATCGGGATCGGTGGTGCATTTCCAGTTTATGCAGGTATTCATAAACGTGCCCCTCAACTTGTTCGATCTCTAGGTTTTGAGTGGCTCTACCGATTGGTTCAGGAACCCCAAAGACTCTGGACGCGTTATGGCAGCACAATTCCGATCTTTCTCTGGTTAGCATTCAAGCAATTCGTGATGCCGAATAAACATAGAACGCGACAGAATCAATTTGGTATGACCTCTGATCGAGCAACTCCACCAGAAATGTAAGGTTAGCTTAATATTCCTTTCGCTCAACTTCTTGAGAAATCTCTCAACTTAACTCTGGGCTGTACTCACCATTCAATAAAGAAAGCATGACAAGCAAACGCGCCCTAGTTACAGGAATCACCGGACAAGACGGTTCATACCTTAGTGAATATCTCCTAGAAAATGGGTACGAAGTTCATGGGATCATCCGACGCACATCTACCTTCAATACAGATCGCATTGATCACATCTACGAAGATCCTCATAATCAGACTGCTCGCTTATTCCTACATTATGGCGATCTGACTGATGGGACAACCCTAAGGCGTATCTTAGAAGAAGTACAGCCAGTTGAGATTTATAATCTGGGCGCTCAATCTCATGTTCGTGTCAGTTTTGATTCTCCAGAGTACACAGTTGATGCAGTTGGGATGGGAACCCTCCGCCTACTAGAAGCAATTCGTGACTACCAATACAGAACAGGAATCCAAGTTCGTTTTTACCAAGCGGGATCATCGGAGATGTTTGGCAAAGTGGTAGAAGTTCCGCAAAAGGAAACAACTCCGTTCTACCCACGCAGTCCTTATGCTTGCGCCAAGGTGTATGCTCACTGGCAAACCATCAACTATCGCGAGTCTTATGGGTTGTTTGCTTGTAATGGCATTTTATTCAATCATGAATCCCCTCGACGCGGTCAAACGTTTGTAACTCGCAAAATTACTCATGCTCTTGCACGGATCGTAGCTGGACAACAAAAGAAACTCTACCTGGGCAATCTAGATGCTAAACGAGACTGGGGCTACGCCAAGGATTATGTCAAAGCGATGTGGCTGATACTACAGCAAGATGAGCCGGATGATTATGTGATAGCAACTGGAGAAACTCATTCTATTCGAGAATTTCTAGACATTGCTTTTGGATATGTAAATTTGGATTGGCAGGACTATGTAAAATTTGATGAACGTTACCTGCGTCCAGCAGAAGTAGACTTGTTGATTGGCGATCCAGCTAAAGCTAGACAAAAGCTAGGCTGGGAACCATCAATAGATTTTAGGGGGTTAGTTCATCTGATGGTAGAAGCAGATCTCAAGGCATTAGGCTTGCTTCCTCTGGCTAGAAATCTCGCGATCGAAGATATTGCTACTGTTCGTCTAGCTGCTACGGCGCAGTAGGTTTAGGACGGCAAGTTCAGAAGAAATCATGAGAGGAATTAGTAATGGCAGGTAGGTTAGATTTGCAAGGTAAGCGAATTTTAGTGACAGGTGGTGCAGGTTTTCTGGGTAAGCAAGTGATACAGCAACTGTGTCAGGCAGGTGCAGATTCCGAAAAAATTACGGTGCCGCGATCTCGAGACTATGACTTACGTATTCTAGAAAGCTGCCAACGTGTAGTAGACCAGCAGGATGTCATTATTCATCTAGCTGCTCATGTCGGTGGAATTGGCTTAAATCGCGAGAAGCCTGCTGAACTGTTTTATGACAATTTGATCATGGGCACACAGTTGATCCATGCTGCATACCAAGCAGGGGTTCAGAAATTTGCTTGTGTAGGTACAATCTGTGCCTACCCCAAGTTTACTCCTGTCCCGTTTAGAGAAGACGACCTTTGGAACGGTTATCCTGAGGAGACTAATGCGCCTTACGGCATTGCTAAAAAAGCTTTGTTAGTGCAACTCCAATCCTACCGCCAGCAATATGGATTTGATGGCATTTACCTATTACCTGTCAATCTTTATGGTCCCAAGGACAACTTTGATCCTCGCAGTTCCCACGTCATTCCTGCCCTGATTCGGAAAGTTCATGAGGCTCAGCAACGCGGGGACAAACAAATTGATGTCTGGGGTGATGGTAGCCCGACCCGTGAGTTTCTTTACGCGCAGGATGCGGCACGAGGCATCGTTATGGCAACACAGTTCTACAGTGACGCAGAGCCAGTCAATCTAGGCACAGGATATGAAATCTCGATTAGGGACTTGATTACCTTAATTTGTAACTTAATGAACTACAGTGGTGAGATATGCTGGGAAATAGATAAACCTAACGGGCAACCACGACGTTGTCTGGATACAGAACGAGCAAAGCGGGCATTCGGCTTTTCCGCTCAAATTGGATTTGAGGAAGGGCTGAAACAAACGATCGATTGGTATCGTCGACTGGGAGACGATAGTAGTTCACAAAAGCTGTAATTCTATTCACTACTCAAGAGAACTTTGGTAGGAATGCTTAATAAATTCAAATTCCAGATCAAACCAGCAGCAAGGGAAACTAAGGCAAAACCCACATCTTGCAATCTCTAGGTCGTAACTTAAACCTTCTATCAGCAAACAATGGTCAAAATTAGCATCGTTACTCCTTCCTATAACCAAGGTCAATTCATTGCTGATGCTATTGAGAGTGTCAGCAATCAGGACTATTCTGACAAGGAGCATATCATCGTTGATGCGATGAGTACGGATGAAACATTAGATGTGATTAAAAGCTACGCCCATCTTCCCCACTTGAGATGGGTTTCTGAGCCAGATAACGGACAGTCCGATGCTATCAATAAGGGTTTTAAGATGGCAACTGGCGATGTGGTTGCCTGGCTAAATGCCGACGATTATTATCTATCTAAGACTTTTTCCAGAATTGCTGATGCTTTCACGCAGAACCCTGATATAGGCATCATTTATGGTGATGCGATGATGGTAAACCAGAAGAAGAAGGCTCTGAGAGTTAAAAAAGATCATTCATTTGATTATGGAGTTCTGCTCTATTACGGGTGTTATATTCAATCGACTGCCACATTTTTTAGCAGAGAGATTATTGACGCAAATCATCTCATTGATCCTTCATATAAGATATGTATGGATTACGAATATTTCGTCCGTCTTTCTAAACTTGGCTACCGCTTCCAGTACATCCCTGAGACTCTTGCAGCTTTTAGATGGCATGACACTAACTTCAGTGTCCTTTATCCCCAAAGGAGACGTGAAGAAACCGTCAAGATAAAACATCAGTATGGTTACAAGATCACCAAGAATTATCAACTGCAAACCTTCTTGCACGATTTGACTTACTTTTTCTTCTTAAGTAAACGCCAAATTCTTAAAAAACTAAGTATTTGACTCACCTTGAGTTTGACACGTTCTAATTTTCTGTTTTTTTAGCCTGAAGTTTAGTAATCCTTCCCAATTTTATATTATGCCTTCTCGGAATGTTATCATTGCAACTTTAATGCGCGAACATGGTGAAACAGGAATACAAACTTATTTTAATGCTTTTCATCGTTACCTAAGTAGTAAAAATGTTTACAGCAACATAATTACCCCTTTTTATGTGAGTAGCGCAATCACTTTTCCGATCTTTGGTCTCCGAAAGTTGATTGATCCTTTTAGTGGTGAGTTTAGCGTTTGGTGGTATCGGTATTGGCATTATTTATTGCTTAAACAAGCCCTAAGAAAGGAACTTAACCAACTAGATAAAACAGATAATGTCGTCTTTTTTGCTCAATGTCCTCTATCAGCAAAAGCCGCTTTAGAGATCAGAACATCTGAAAAACAGAAAGTCTTTATGACAGTTCATTTCAATGTATCTCAGGCTGATGAGTGGGTGAACAAAGGGAAAATAGCTTTTGACGGATGGTTGTACCGCCAAATTAAGGAGTTAGAATCTGAAGTTATTTCAAAGCTCGATGGAATTGTTTATGTTTCTGAATTTATGGAAACAACGATCGAGAAAAATATTTCAAAGAGCCGCGCCATTAGATCAATTGTTTTACCTCCTTTCATCAACCAGCCAGAATGTCAAGAGCCAGGATTAATTAAGGGTGATCTAATTAGCATTGGTGCATTAGAGCCTCGCAAAAATCAAGGCTACATCCTATCTGCATTAGCAGAAGCAAAGAAGAAAGGTTATCGCTATTCTCTGACTTTAGTAGGTGAAGGTCAAGATAGAGAAAGCTTAAAGAAATTAGCGACATCTTTGGGTATTGAAGACCAGGTTACACTAGCAGGTTTTCAATCGAGCGCTTCTAAGCTTCTTCACCATTACCGAGTCTATGTACACAGCGCATTATTAGAAAACCGTTCGATTGCGGTTATTGAGGCTTTAGCTTGTTCTGTTCCAGTCATAGCCGCCCCAACAGGTGGTATCTCAGAATGCTTCTCTAATAATGTTGAGGGCTTATACTGGTCTTTGGACGATCCGACAGATGGCGCTGAAAAGCTGATTCAACTGATGGAGTCTCCAACGGTCTATGCTTCTATGAAAGAAGCGGCAAGGAAGCGATTTGAAGATTCCTTCTCGCAAGAAGCCGTAGCTGGTAAACTTCTCGATTTTGTTGCGGAGTAAAGAGGATGAAAAGATATGTTTAGAGCGCATTTCTCAATAAAAGCTTAAAGCGATGCAGGGAGAAAGGGGAAATGTACCAAGATCGAGGAGTTCCTTTACCGCCCGTTAAGTGATGGCAACGACGCTAAACCCTCGCGATTTCGCCGCGCGAGTGAACGAGCCGCTAAGAGCGTATTTCTAAATTAATCATTAGCAATTATTAAGGGTATTGAAATGTTTATAAAGATGAAATAAACTGCTTTACTTTCTGTTTCTAGCCTTTAATCAAAGAACCTTTACATCCCAATGAACGCCCAACTCTTATGGTATCTGCAGACCAATCGGAAGGAATAGACCTTCAACAGTACTGGACGACTTTAAAGCGACGCTGGGAACCCGCTGTAGCTGTTTTTGGCACTACTTTGACGCTGGGTTTTGTTGCCATACTGTTACAAAAGCCGGTTTACGAAGGGAATGGACAGATTTTACTCAAGGTTGATCTTCTCTCCCGCCTAACAGCCATTCCGTCAGATGGCGAATCTAATGGTGTTGCTGGTGCTGTCAATACGGAAGTAGAAGTTATCAAGTCAGCTCCGCTTGCTCAGAATACGATCGCTGCACTCAATTTAGTAGATAAATCGGGTGAAGTCTTAAAGCTCAGAGATTTTGCGCGCAGGCAGAGTGTCAAGGTTCCACGCGGTACCAATACGATCAGCATTTCCTTTAAGTCCAAGGACCCGACAGAAGCAGCGAATGTAGTCAACAAGCTGATGGATCTTTATCTAAAACGCAATATGTTGAGCAATCGGGCTGAAGCTACCGCAGCCCGGAACTTTCTTGAGAAACAGTTCCCTGAAACTGAGGGCCGTGTTCAGAAAGCATCAGAAGCACTCGCTCAGTTCAAGCAGCAAAACCGTTTTGTTTCGGCGGACGATGAAGCGAAAGCCTTCTCTGCTAATTTGCAGAAGTTAGAGGGGAACATCAGTGAAGCACAAGCATTATTGTCTAATTCACAAGCGCGCGCAGCCTCTTTACAGAGACAGTTAAATATTGAGCCAAAAAAGGGTATTACTCTAAGCGCTTTGAGTCAATCACCAGGCGTTCAAAAGCCTCTTGAAGAATTGCAAGATATTCAGAGCCAATTAGCTCGCGCGCGGGTGACTTATCAGGAGAAGGCTCCTTTAGTTGTATCTTTGGAAGACAGAGAGGCACGTATCCAGAAAGTGCTACAACAGAGGATTCAAGAAGTAACTGGAGAAAAAGCAACCTTTCAAGGTGGAGATATTCAACTTGGAAAACTGCGTGAGGATTTGATTCAGGAATTGATTAATGCAGAGGTCGAACGTTCTGGTTACGAAAAGCAATTCTCTACCTTAACGAATCAATATTCAACCTCTAGACAACGAGCGGTTGCTTTGGCTAGGTTAGAGCAGGCTCAAAGACAGCTATTATTCAATCTAAATTCTGCTCAATCAACCTATGAAATCTTACTCAAAAGATTAGAAGAAGCAAGGTTAGCTGAAAATCAGAATATAGGAAACGCTCAAATTATTGAATTTGCCATTCCTCCTGATAAGCCAGTTGCTCCTAATAAAGTATTATACTTAGCCACGGCTGCAGCATTGGGTCTAATTTTAGGAGTTCTAACAGCATTCATTTTAGAATACAGAGATAACACACCTAAAACTATTCATAACGCTAGCGAGGTGTTTAGATATCCTCTACTCGGTGTCATTCCAGCTTTTGATCAGAATGATAATCATCAGTTGCGGAATGCTGAAAGACAAGGTTCTTTCGAGATCTCTGTTCGAGACAATCCCTATTCTTTCATTAGCGAAATTTATCGCATGGTTTTTGCAAATCTCAAGCTTTTCCATGCTGATCAAGGTGATTGTAAAATTGTTGTTGTGGCGAGTTCTATTGCAGGAGAAGGCAAATCCACTTTGGCTGCTAATTTGGCATTGGCTGCAAGTGAAGCTGGCAATAGAACGTTGTTGATTGATGCTGATATGCGTCGTCCTCGTCAACACACGATGTGGAACCTTTCTACTAGAGATGGGTTAAGTGATGTGTTGTCTGGACGTTTAGAACCGCAAAATGTAATTCAGCAATTAGAAGGACTTGATATATTGCCCTCGGGAAATCTATCTTCCAATCCGTCACCTCTGATCAACTCTAATCGTATGAGGTGGTTAATTCAGGCGTTTTCTAAGTCTTATGATTTTGTAGTTATTGATACGCCCCCATTGTTGATTAGTGCTGATGCATCAATCATTGCAAAAATGACGGACGGTGTTCTGCTGGCTGTTCGACCTGGAGTAGTAGCGCAGCAGGATGCTGTCCGGGCACAGGAGTTGCTTCAACAGTCTGGGCAACGGGTTTTGGGCCAGGTTGTGAATGCTGATAGTTTATCAATAGAGCTTGGCAACCAACCTTATTACAACCAAGATTATTATCAGAACGGACAGGCAACTACTGGCAAATTTAGAAAGAGTTAGAACTAATTGATTCCAATTACAAATTATTGTTTCACTATTGGAGGTATCCATGGCAAGATTTAGTCCAACACTCAGCCTGATTAAGCAGAGAATTCCTACACCTTTGATTGATTTCATCAATTTTATATATGGTGCGATCGATCTGAAGAAGATATGTACGGAGCAACATAGCACTCGGAAGATTATATTTATGAAAACTGGAGTCAATATTTTGAGGTGATTAAAATCATTCCAGGGTGTATCGACGGATTACAAGACTTGGTGGTTTTAAGAAAGCTTTAGATATCTAAGTTGTAATCATCGCTAAGTTATGAACTCCCTTAGATAGAAAATCTCTCAATTCTCAATTTGTTCACTAATTATGGTTAGAGTTCGTGGCTAAGTTATTGATTCAGCGGCTAAATCGTGCTAGTTCTGCTAAATGGGTGCTGGCTGATCAAATCGCAGTTAGCGCTCTAAATTTTGCGACCGGTATTCTTCTTGCGCGTTTCTTGGGAGTAGAAGCGTATGGAAAATTTGTTATAAGTTATTCTGCCTTGCTGTATGCAAATACTTTACAGCAGGCGTTAATCATTGCCCCAATGTTAAGCACTGCACCACAGTTAGAGGGTTCCGAGCAAGAAAGATACTTAAGGGGAATGCTGGCATCGCAAATTGTCCTAAGTATTTTCTTATTTGCGATCGCCTTGTTATCAATCAACATTGTTAACCACTTTACCCATTCTTTGAACTTCCTTGCTGCAAGCTTTCCTCTATCTCTGAGTATTGTTTTCTTTCAATTGCAGGATTGGCTTAGGCGTTATTACTTCATTTCCCGTAAAGCCAGATCTGCTCTGATTAATGATGTGGTTAGTTATGGTGGGCAAGTCTTAGCGCTAACCATTCTGTTCAAGGCGAAAGCTTTAAGTATTGACTCAGCTTTTTGGGCGATCGCGATGACTTCTGCTTCCGCTTTTGTTATCGGAATTGCAGTAGAAAAGCTTCACCCACTTAGGCAACAAATTCTACAGACTTTCCAGAAAAGTTGGAGATCTAGCTTGAATCTTCTTCTGGCAGGTCAAGTCAATTGGTTGGGATCACAAGGAATTTTGGTATTAAGTGGTTTAATTTTGGGTCCTCAAGCTTTAGGTGGTTTAAGAGCTGCACAAAATATTGCAGGCCCGTTTAGTATCTTGTTTCAAGGCATGGAAAACTTTGTTCCCATTAAAGCTTCCCAAACATATGCACAAAATCAGCTTAAAGGACTGGTTCATTTTCTATTCAAGGTTAGTTGTGTGGGCGGAATTATTTTAGTGGTTCCATCTATCATTATTTCTATCTTTTCAAAAAATCTTACGATACTAGCTTATGGTCGTGAATACTCAGATTATTCATACTTAGTAATTTGGCAACTTGCTATCTGTCTAGTGGCATTTTTGTGCTTCCAGGGATTTTATTTCTTTAGAACAGTCGACGAAACACATCAAATTTTATTTGGCAGTATCATTTCTTCTTTTATTTCTGCGAGCGCGGCTATAGTTTTAGGATCATTAATTGGTACTGTAGGTATTATGGCTTCTATTTTGTTAGGGCAATTTGGCTATATCGCTTACTTCACTCTTGTTATATCAAAACACTTAAAAAATGCTGGAATTAAACCTATCTAAATTTTGCTGGTTTTTAATTTCTATTACTTAATGCTATTCAAAACAACCATCGTGGCCAACTTTAAATGAGACACCGCTCCGCAACCAACAGTTTCTCTGAAGAAAAGGAGCCTCTCCGCTCGAAAAGGTTGTTCATTAGCCTATCGACTATTGCATTTTGCTTTTGGTTTTACATTAGTATTTCCCCAGCCTTAACCTACCTATTCTTTAGAAGTAATCCTCCAGTAGCTGGACCAATAACAGCAGTATTTTCAGGCATTGTCGCTTTTTTGCTTGCCCTCGGTGGCGTTTTTGGCGATCGACGCGAATTTGCAAAGATAATTGGAGTTTTGCCTGTCTGCGCACTTATTCTCTATGTTGCATGGACAGGAGCAACAGTACTATGGACAGGAGCACCGAAGAAAATTGCTTTAGTTTACTGGCTAATCTTAGTATTGAAGCATTACGTTGTTCTAAGAGTACTTGCTTGTAAGTCTAGAGAAGAAGTTTCTTGGAGTTCTTTGAAGGGTTTTGCATGGGGCGGTTTAATCTTTGCCTTAGTTCCCCTAATTGCGCGAGAAACTGACAACGAAGGTCGCCTTGGAAACGAAGAATTTCTTCATCCTAATACGATTGGGAATCAACTATCCTTAACAAGCCTGAGTAGCATTTACCTAGCCTTGCAAGCTCAAGGCAAACCTCAACAACGGCTAGTATATATTTTTATTCTTGTTGTACAGCTTTTCACGCTGCTCAGAAGTTTAAGTAAAACTTCCATCTTTTGTTTTTTGCTTGCTTCAACCGTCTATATTATCCGAAGTAGAATTAGTGTAAAGAAGAAGCTGCTTATTACCGTGGTCGCTGCTGGAATTATTGCTGTTTCATTTCCGCTAGTAGCAACCTATCTAGATAATTATTTGAATAATCAACAGGGAGGAGAAGCTCTTGAAACTGCTACGGGAAGAAGTGCAATTTGGGAAATGACCTGGGACTATATTCAGCAAAATTCAATTCTGGGTTATGGTTTTCAATCTTACCGATATACAGCACCTCAAATTATCGGTGTTCGGCTGGTTCATGCTCATAACGATGCACTAAATATTTGGTACACGTTAGGAGGGATTGGGCTAGCCTTAGCGGTCCTTACCTACTTGAGTTACGTCTTCTGTTTGATTCGTGCAGCATACAGACGTTCTCCGCAAGAGGCTTTGGGTTTAGCATTACTTCTATATGGACTCATCCGTGGATTGACAGAAGCAAGTGTAGATGATTTAACAACCTACTCAACTCCATTGATGCTCTTGGTTGTACAGTGGATGGCACTTGGTAAACCTGACTCATTGAAAAACAGCAGTTAGAGCCCGAAACAGATAACTTTTCTGCTTTCTTTGGCTGCAAATCGCAGTTCTCCTTTAATTTAGCAGTTCTCCTTTAATTTAATAGTTAAGTCTTGATCGTATCTAATCTACCGTTCTTATCATGCCTAAATTTCTTCGAGTAACGCTAGGTAGTTTGATTATCTTTTCCTTAATTTTACTCATCTTTAAGGGTGGCTATCCCCTTGTAAAGAAGCAATATAAGGAACAATTGCTGACAAAGGTAACTCTAAAACCCTCTACAATACCGATTCCTAATACTCTGTTCTCCCTGCATGCTCTGAATTTGCAGTATGACGCAGTGTGGCCTACGATTCCGTTTGGCTCTTGGCGATCGTGGGACGCAGCAGGAACATGGGCGTCTTTAGAAAAGCAAAAGGGGAAATGGGATTTCCAACTATTGGATCAATACGTGTCTTTAGCGCAGAAGAGCAAAGCCGAAGTGGTGTTAGTGCTTGGATTAACTCCTAATTGGGCTTCAACCCGACCCGATGAAATCTCTGCTTACGAAAAAGGCAATGCTGCTGAACCTAAGCATCTCGAAGACTGGCGAAATTATGTCCGACAGGTTGCCACTCGTTATAAGGGACTAGTTAGACACTACGAGATCTGGAATGAACCGAATTCTAACCGCTTCTATTCGGGATCAATTCAGCAACTTGTAGCTTTAAGTAGAGAGGCTTACCAAACGCTCAAGGCAATTGATCCACTCGTCAAAGTCATTTCTCCAGCAATGTCCCCCTGTTGTAACTCTTTTAACTATTTAGATGCCTATCTGAAAGAGGGAGGCGGAAATTACGCTAATGTCATCGGCTATCACTTCTATGTTGCACCAGACAAACCAGAAGTGATGCTTTTAAGCATTGAACAAGTAAAGACTTTGATGGCTAAGTATAATTTGGCCAGTAAGCCCCTTTGGGATACAGAAACTGGATGGCGAATTCAAAATCGAGATGTAAACCCTGAGGATGAACTTTGGGCGGGAGCAGCACTATCAATGGATGATGCTTCAGCATATGTAGCGCGATCCTACATTATTTCCTGGGCGGCTGGTGTCGATCGAGTTTATTGGTACGCGTGGGGTCATCGGAGCATGGGATTTACTGACTACGATGGTAAGACCCCTAAACCAGTTGCTAACGCTTTTACTGAGGTGCAGAAATGGTTGGTTGGTTCTGTCTTGACTTCCTGTAAATCAGATGAGAAGAGTACGTGGATATGTGAGTTGAGAAGAGGCAACAACAATGTTGCTCGAATCGTCTGGAACGCTAAGAAAAATACCTCTTTTGAAATTTCGCCAGGCTGGAATGTTCAACGAGTTAAAACTGTATATGGAAAAAGTTTTAAGCCGCCCTCTCCAGTGATACAGATTAATCCTTCACCTCTTTTATTGGAGAATTGAGAGTATGCGAATTTTGATGTTGCACAATCGTTATCAAAGTCCCAGCGGTGAAGAATCTGTTGTTCAAGCAGAGCAAACACTGCTTGAATCAAGAGGACATACGGTAAAAGTTTTAGAAGTAGATAATCGTGAAATTGAAGGAGTATTCAATAAAGCAAAAGCTGCAATCAACGTTGTCTATTCTCCAAGCTCCAAACGACTTGTAGAAAACGCTATCTTGCAGTTTAAGCCTGAGATTGTACACGTTCATAATTTTTTTCCGTTATTATCTCCCTCTGTACATTTCGCGTGCAACGAGGCAGGCATTCCTTTAGTTCAAACGCTGCATAACTATCGGCTGCTGTGTGCGATCGCTTCGCTCTATCGAGATGGACGAGTTTGTGAAGATTGTTTAGGGAAGCCCTTTGGATGGTCAAGCGTTATCCATAAATGTTATCGCAGTAGCAGCATTGGGTCAGCAGCCGTAGCAGCGATGTCTTCTATTCATCGCTGGTTAGGCACTTGGTCAGAGCGTGTTGATGCATATATTTGCTTAACTGAATTTGCTCGTGAGAAATTTATCCAGGGAGGGCTACCAGCCAACAAGCTTTTTGTAAAACCTAATTTTGTGTATCCATCTCAAGTCTCTAAGACAACACAAACGAGTTTCGGTGATGAACTTTATGCCCTCTATGTTGGTCGTCTTTACGAAGAAAAGGGAATTAATACATTACTGGCAGCCTGGAAACAACTGAATGGAAAGATAAAGTTGAAAATTTTAGGGGATGGACCTCTTTTTCAGCAAGTTAGAGAGGAAATACGGCACATTCCAGGTGTAGAGTTACTGGGTAAGCAACCTTCAGAAAGGGTATATCAACTGATGGCAAACGCCCAATTTGTAGTTGTGCCATCAGAATGGTATGAAACCTTTGGGCTGGTCTTAATCGAATCGTTCTCAGTTGGAACTCCAGTTGTGGCTTCCAAAATCGGTGCCCTTGCCGAGCTAATTAACCCCGGACAAAATGGGTTGCAATTCCGCCCAGGAGATGCAGAAGATTTAGCTGCGAAAATCAAGTGGGCGTTGGCTCATCCGGAGGAACTTGCCCAAATGGGACAAAAAGCTTACGCAGACTTTAATGAGAAATATACTCCTGAAAGAAACTATCACCAATTGATAGACATCTATAAGAATGTACTAGCTCACTTATAGGAGAACTCATGCAATATTTAACTGACACAGGGTTCATTCGATTCGGCATTGTAGCTGCCAACAATACTGGATACGTGGAAGCTATGTTTCGCTGTATGGAGAAAGGCAACATAGCCATCCCTCTTAGAGGCGAGGATGACCAATATCGAATTGATTCAGCTAATATAGACAAAATTATTACACCTACTAATAGTCAGGCATGGATGAGACAGCAACTCTTACCTGTCAGCTTAGATCAACCTGCCCTAATATCTTTCACTTCAGGAACTGAAGGTGTTCCAAAGGGCGTAGTATTAACTCACACGAATCTAACAGATGTTGTAGCCCGCTTAAACTCACTAATGCAGTTAGATCATAGTATTAGTGAATACATTGGAGTGCCTGTCTATCACTCGTTTGGATTTGGTCGTTGCCGAGCAGTTGCAACAGCCGGAGGACGATTTTTCATTCCCAGTAATGGATTCAATCCATCTGAAATAAGCGAAATGCTCAAGCAGGGAGAGATTAATGCTATTTCAGCAGTTCCGAGCCTTTGGCGAGTGCTGCTGACTCATAAAGATCTCATTGGTCGTTATGGAAGAAAGGTCCGTTGGATTGAAATTGGTAGCCAGTACATGAGTAGGCAGGAAAAAGAAGAAATGAAAATTCTATTTCCTGAAGCACGAATTATTCAGCATTATGGTTTAACTGAAGCCTCACGAACAACGCTACTTGAAATTCATGAGGTAGAAGGGGACCTATTAGAGTCAGTGGGTCGGGCACTTGGAAGTGTAGAAATTCAACAAAGACCAGAAGGTCAAATTGCGATTCGGGGTGATCATATAGCCCTGAGGTATTTAATCAATGGTCAAGAAACTCCCCTTAAAGATCAAAATGGCTGGTTTCTAACTAAGGACTTAGGACATATAGAGAATGGACATCTATTCTATAAAGGTCGAGCAGATGATGTTATTAACTGTGGCGGATTAAAGGTTGCCCCAGAAGCTTTAGAAGCCAAGATTTATGCCCATTTAGGCTCTGGCAAAGGCATGGCGATATGTCGCAAACCCGATCCAATTCGGGGGGATGGTTTCTTGGTTGCTTTCACCCCAGAGTTAGGTGTGGGTGAACAAGAATTACGGGAGGTCACTCTAAAGGCTCTTCAGGAGATTGGAGTTAATGCTGGCAATGCAACTACTGTTATACCTGTGGAAACTTTACCCAGAACAGATACAGGAAAGATTCAGCGGAAAAAGCTATCAGAACTACACGCTCAATCATCTTTAGACCAGAATCCAGAAGTAAGTACTGTAGATTTTCTTCCTGAAGATACTTCTCCAATTCGGGCTATTTTCTGCCGTATTTTAAACCGCAGAACAATTAAATCCGATGATACTTTTGTGTCTTTAGGGGGTGATTCTTTATCCTATATTCAGATGTCTGTACAGTTGGAGAAATATCTGGGGGAGGCTCCTGCTCGATGGGAATGTAAAACTTTAAAGGACCTAGAATCGATCGCTCCGCAGCAAAGGGAAAGTGCATTCGTTGAAACTGATGTTTTAATCAGAACAATCGCAATTTTTGGGGTTGTTCTGAATCACGCGACTTTATATGCGCACCTTGATTATGAGAAGTATTTGTTTGGGGGAGCTATTGCAATTCTGATGGTATCTGGTCTTAACTTTGCCCGCTTCCAGGGACATAAGCTGTTCCAAGGCAAAGTTCTAGAATCTATTACCCCAATACTGAGAAATTTATTAATTCCTTACCTGGCTATCTTGATACCCTATCAAATATTGAAGCAAGACATTAATCTTCCTGTCCTGCTGCTATTTGATAACTTTCTTTCAGGAGCGACGATTAGTGCAACCCCTTTCCCCTATTGGTTTATTTCCCTTTTAGTTCAGCTTATAATCATATTTGCTGTTATTTTTAGCATTAAACCCATCCAGCGCATTGCTAAATCAGCTCCTTTTTCATTTGGTATTGCACTTTTCATTGCTGGTGTATCGATATACATCCCCTGGTCTTTATGGCAGTCCAGTCAAATCTCTAATAATCTTCGATTACCCCCTGAATTTTACCTTTCTCGAACACCCGAACGCTATTTTCGAGTGTTTGCTCTTGGCTGGTGTTTATACTTTGCCAAATCTAGAGTTGAAAAGCGATTAATGACAGTAATTTTAACGGGGGTAACCCTCCTGCTGGCAATGATGTGGGAGATAACTTCAGAAAGAGTTTGGTTGTTCACTTCAGGCATGTTGCTGCTCTGGACAAGATCTATTCCCGTACCAATATTCTTTAAACTAGTCATACAAGCGATCGCTTCATCAACTCTCTACATCTATATGACACATATGTTATTTATAACGATACTTATTAAGATACTAGGGATCAACAATTGGTTAATCAGCCTAGCAGCAGGTTTATTAGGGAGCTTATTTGTATGGTTCGTATTTAGTAAATTTAGAACAGTTTTAGCATCAGTAAGTAGTAGCCGTTAAATTTGAGGTAACCCTTCAAGGGGTTAGGTCAGGGAATTGAGCAAACTGCGAAGGCCTGTTAGGCTAACTTAGATCTTGCACCATTCCTAATAAGGCTTGCCAAACGGATCAAAATCTGAAAGAAAGGGCGTAGAAAAAAACATGATACCTCTTCTGTTACTTTAGCGAATAGAAATTGTTCAAGCAACATTAGGCTGCTTTCTGGTCTGGGGTAGTGCTAAACGGGTAAGGATCGATATAACTCTTTTTCTACGGGGGTTGCAGAGCATATGGTTAAGCTCACAGCCTTGAAGTATCCTGGCTTTTTTCACACATTTGCAGCCCCACAGCCAAACCGTTAACGAAAGACTAGCATCGCAGCTCCTATCTTGAGCAGATACTTAGATTGTTCCATAGGGTAGTCAATCAGTGAGCTTCTGGCTAAAAGAGGATTTCAGCCATCCTTACCCGTTTAGCACTACCCAAGTTTCTATTCTCAACCCACCTTGGTTCTACAGTTCGTACTGTTCAAAGAGCGATCGTAGCTTCTGCTTAAACCGCTCCCGCACACCCTCAGGTGACACAATTACACAATCGTCTGCATAGCGGAGCACTTCCCGAAAGAACCAAAAGGTGTTAGAAATCTTCCGTACCACGCGACGGACAGGAGGATTACTATCCGTTAGCCATTCATTGGCAATATCTTCAGTTTTTGACTCATACGCAAAAGCAAGTCCTCGGAGAAGGTGGAGTTCGACCTCAAGATCATCCAGCCCGGGGTGCCATTGCCCTCGAACTGATGTGATTGCAGCAGCAGGAATCCGATCGAGCCGCAAGTTCCAGTTGTGCTGCAATTGGGGCAAATCCTGATTGCCCTCCGTTTCATCACACCAGCATTCTAGGTATTGCCGCTTTTCCCGGAAAGTGATTTTGGCATAGCGAATGGTGAACGCCCACGGGCGATCCGCCGCATCGCGATAGGTCAACTGAAACGGCTGCTGCCGACGAATGTACTGATCGACTTCTGATCGCCAGGGAATGGTAGGCGTTGCCAATAAGTGCTCGATTTCGCTGCGTAATGGCAGTGTCAGTTCACTTCGTTCAAGGAGCAAGTTGGCAATCATCCGGACTTCATCAATTTGCCCGGTATCAGTGAGTGCTCGCATCGCCTGCTGAAGTGCCAGAATACGATCGTCTGACCAATCGTTGTTGCGTCCCAGCAGTAACTCTCGGCAGGCGATCGCTTCCACCAAGCGTGAAATGTTGGGGCGATCGCCCCACAGCATCCCCTGCTCAGTAGCGATCTGCTCTAACTGCGCTTTGTCTTTGTCAGAAATCGACAGAGTAATTGACTGACCACGACGACCCATTGCTTCCTTTATTTGTACGTACGTTTTGTACTGGACATTCTTTTATTATGGTGCCATGATAGAGACAACGCAACTAGTCACGTACACCTTAAAACGATGACGGAATACAGTCTTACGCTCAAGCCTGTTTACTCAAGCCCTGCATTAGAAATACCCCAGGATATTAAGTTACCTCTAGGGTGGGTACTTTCCTGGCATCAAGCAGAAACATTGAAAGCACTCCGTGACCCGAACGTGGATGTAGTGTTCAATACTGCGATGACGGGTGATGGCAAAAGTTTAGCAGCGTTTCTAGAAGTGCTTCAGGGGGAGTGCAACGCGATCGCCCTTTACCCAACAAACGAGCTTGCCCGCGATCAAGAAACCCAGACTCGCAAATATATTGCAGACTTTCAGCCACCGAATGATCCACGAGTAACACGATTGAGTGGGGCAGAGTTAGAAATTTATGCAGAGAATGAGGACATCAGTAAAGGGGCGGCGATCGCCACACGCACTAGCCAATCAGAAGTTTTGCTGACGAATCCTGATATTTTTCACTTCTTGCATCGAGGAGCATACCTCCTCAAAGGGCAAAAAGGTGATAGCCCCGATAAGCTCTGGGGGCGGATTGATAAAGATTTTGACTTGTTTATTTTTGATGAATTTCATGTCTATGCTGCTCCACAGATCGCAAGTGTGATCAACACCATGCTGCTAATTCAAGTAACCAACCGACGCAAGAAGTTTTTATTCTTATCAGCAACCCCAGATGAAAAATTGATGCAGCGATTTCAGGATGCGAGGTTTCGCTGTCAAGTCATTAGTCCATTAGAACAAAACAAATACCAATTTCCAGAAACGTCAAAGCAGCAGCAGCAACTCGACGCTGAAGGATGGCGGCAGGTGGTGAGAGCGATCGCTTTGAGTTTTGTCTCATTGGAACCTGTAGCGAAAGCTTCTGAAATCTGGTTGAAGGACAATGCCGAATTAATTTTGCAACAGTTTCAACAACATCCAGGAAGTAAAGGCGCAATCATTCTCAATTCGATAGCCGCAGTAAAGCGATTGACCCCGTTTTTTCAAGCACTCTTGCAACCGTATGGGTTAATCGCAAGCGAGAATACTGGGCTTTCAGGAAAAAGTGAGCGGGAGAGATCGCTCTCTGCTGATTTAGTCCTTGGTACCAGCACGATCGACGTGGGAGTTGATTTCAAAATCAATTTCCTGATTTTTGAATCCTCTGATGCGGGCAACTTCATCCAACGATTGGGACGATTGGGACGACACGATTGCAACACTCAAGAGGTTCCTTTTGATGGCTTTACGGCTTATGCCCTAGTGCCCAATTTTCTAGTCGAGCGATTATTCTTAGGGGATAAACCATCCTTGCTGACTGAAGGTGTGTACGATCGCTCCTTCTTCAATGCGGCGATCAATGAAAAATATCGCCAGATTAATGATTTTCGAGGTTACTACAAGCGCTGGGGTGCGGTGCAATCCTTCAAGTTGTGCGTTGATTTAAACCACAAAACGATTCAACAGCAGTATGCGGGCAGTCTAAAAAAGTTTCAAGCTGCCTGTGAAACCGTTTTTGATACGAGTTTAAAGTCGGTTGCTGGGCGGGTGTTTGGCTGGGCGGATGAGTGGAAACAGTTTTCTGGACAGCAGACTGGTAACCCGATCGCGGAAGATGCCTGTAGTTTTCGCGGGTCGAGTCCGTTGCAGTGTGGACTGTACGATGAGACGGAACTGTATGAGGCAGATCGTTACAAAACCTATGATTTGCCAGGAATTCTAGGGAATTTAGAGATTGAGTTGTGGACTGAGGCAGCATTTTTGCGATCGCTAGAAGCTACTGCCAAACGTACCAAGAAACCCATTCCTAAAGGCAGATTTGCTCACTGCCTCGCCTTCATGAAGCTCAAGGCTTACCGAGAGGAACGGCTGAACTGGAAATTTCACTTTCCTGGCACGTTAGAGACGATTGCCGATGCATGGAAAGTGCAGGTTTTGAAGGGTGTCGAAATCTGGCAACCTGACAATCGTTGGGTAGGGGAGATAAATAGGAAGCTGCGCAATCGCGCACTGGTGAGTTATGTGCTGCGCCGTCCGACCAGTGAGGTGAGGCAACGGCTCCGACTGCCCATGCACTTCCAGATTTATCCGATTAGCGATAACTACAGCTTTCATGATGCAGTGGCACCTTACTCTGTGGCATTTGGGCAAAGTGCACTGCTGTTGGATACGCTCGCGTACCAGTTCAAAAGTAAAGGAGGCGAAATATGGATCGCCTAGTTTCCATCCCTGAAAGGGTTTTAGGGTGTTTACACACTAGAAGAGGGCGTAAGCCTCCAAGCTTAGCATCGGAAGTTTCAATCCCTGAAAGGTTTTTGAGAGCGAACAAATCTATGTCACTCTTGCCCTCTAGATTCCATGATACAGGATAAAAAACTTAGTGTCTTCCGTAGCTACGCTTTATAAAACCTGTGCTAACCTTTAGCTGGTGGCGTTAGCCTTCAAGCATAGAGACGGAGATTCGTACTTTCGACATGCAGATCTAAAATTTGCCTCTGTCCATGGCGCGCATTCGTAGCTCATATTTTAGGTAAAAGCTGCCATAAACACCAACTAAATAACTTAGGAGGTCGAAATGGCTGATTACGAGCAGCCCGTACTTTTCGATCTAGCGTCCTACAACTCTCAGCAGATTTCTGTTGAAGAGAAAGCGCTAGATATCAGAAAAGTAGGATCACTCGAACAGATTGAGGGCAAGCAACTTGAACTCAATTTGTTCCCACAGCGTTCTGATGAGATTCCTTAGGAATCTATAAGGTTAGCTGCGTAATTGCTAGGGGACAGAGAACCTAAAGGCTCAAAGTCCCCTTCCTCAAAATTTTCTCCTAAGTTGGCAACAATCCTTCCGTTATATTTCTTCATGGAGAAGATAGGCTCATGAAACCTCAATTAATTGCCGATATCCAAGCAGCCATTCCACAAATCCTAGAGCAAGTCCCTTATCTGAAATTGTTGGTACTCTTTGGCTCACGGGCTAGAGGGAATGGTTTTCCTTCCAGCGATCGATATTAATCGTATGTTGGTCAAGCATAGGGAAGATATCGATCTAGAGAAATTAACGAATGCAGAGACATTTACACTTGCAGGTGAACTTGGTTTTATCACTTCAGAGCTAGCAACCCAGCTCGCCTTATCGGCGGGATTTAGAAATGTACTCGCTCACGTTTACGATGACATCGATCCTGAAATGGCGTATCGAGCCTTGCAATTAGCAGCGGTGCAATATCCGCAATATGTCCAGCAAATTCAGACCTATCTAAATTCACTAGAAGAAGATGAATGAAGATTTTGACTTTCTAGAAGGCGATTTTGGCTTTGCAGAAGAGAGCGATCGCACCCTTACTTCCGTCCCACGCGAACTCCTGACCCTCAAGCTACTACGGGAAGCGATTCAGTCACAAAATCCTGATGATCCCGTGATGCAGGACTTTGCGGAGTACGTGTTGCCAAATTTATTACGAATGGCGATCGGCGTGACTGCCAAAGGGGGCAAATTCTTCGATGAACTCGATCGCAAAAATGAAGCCGAAGGTAAAGCTAAAGTCCGGCGGGATAATGCAGCCGATCAATCACTCAACACTCACTTACTAAATGGTCTATTTCCAGCCAATCTGATCGAACGCCGTTTGGCAAAGATGGATACTACTGTCAGGCGGGTTGTTCGAGAACGAGAGCGGCGGTTAGTGCTTACCGCCTTTATTCTGCACGACTTTGAGAAATTCCCCGATGCGCCTGATGATTGTCGTAAATTGCCCCTAGAGGCTCATCGACAAATCATTGATCAGAAAGTGCAACAGCTAGGACTCGATCGCTTCATCAATCCTGACAATCCAAAGTTCTACAAAGACTACATTGATGATCTGCTGTGCATGGCATACAACGCTCAGCGACGCTGGGATACCAACTGGAATTTTTCTGAATCTGGTCTCAATCCAACACTTAAAGATAGGGTGCTGCGGAGCCTCTCTGACTTAACGTGTTTAGCAGATTCTCTAGCCTCGATCGTCAAGCATCCCTACGACGCTGAAAACAACCGCCTCAACGATTTACTGCATAATCTCAGCGATGGTCAACTGAAACTCACTTACCACAGCATCTCTGAGAATCGAGGGGTACTGACCAACGTGGTGAATAATGCCCTTGTCGATGCTCATACAAGCTTGAATACTGGCGATCGTACCTACTATGAACCGTTGCTGTATTTACCTACAGGAGTGATTTACCTATCTCGAAGAGATGCACCAGCAGTTGAGCGAGAAGGGCTAAGTACCCGCGTTGTTGACAGTATCAAAGCCCTGTGTGCTGGTCAACTGCGGCAACGTCAAACCGGCTTTGGGCGCGATGGCAAAGGAATGAAGTATGCGGATTATTACAGCTTGTTCTTTGATGACGCTGGATTAATGCAGGTTGCCCTAGATGCTACATTGCGAATTCTCCGCACAGGTAAAGCTTCGGTTGCTACTAGCCGTAGTGACAACCTGGTTAAGTTCCAGCAACAAAGTGTATTACCTATCGATTACAATTTCAAGTTTACAGATGATATTCGGATTGACCAGATTGCTGAATTTGGCGATGTGATCAGCCGCAAGATCTGGGGAGAACGGCTCGACAAAATTGAAACGGCTCGTAAGCAAAATAAGAAACTACCCGCACCTTCCAATCTAGAGTTGATCTATAAGGTTGCAGAATTCTGGAACCTATCGGCATACTTGCCTCAAGTTCGAGCGATTCAGCGAATTAATGAATCACTGAAAGAATTAAAGCTTAAAGGCAATACAGGCGGTGTCCCCTATGAATGGTATTACCTGGCAGCAAAATATCTGGAACACAACCCAGGCATTGAAGATGTACGCGAAACCTGTTCACAGGTGGTAGCTCACATTGCAGCGTTAATTCAGCCCACGATCGCTCAATACAACTTACCTGATGGTTGGGATGATGTGCGGGAATGGTGCGATCGCGTCATTATGCTTCCCGGTGCGACTCCAGAAAGCCCATCAACTGAACAAGCCAATATCTTTCTTAAAGAGTTAAGCAGCTACAACAATGCTAAAAAGCCTGGACGCGGACGACAGCTTGTCTGCTCCATTTCCCATTCGGCCTATACCGTCACTGAGCAAATGGAATCGGCTGTTCTATTCACACCTCAAGTCTATACCAATAAGCAAATGCTGGGCGGCTCTAATGCCAAGCGCAACATCTCCAGCATTGCGGGGATTGAGATGATGCTGCGGCAAATTCTCATGAACCAAACTCAAGCCGTGGGCAAACGCTTTGAAGATGGCAAATATCGCTATCTCTACTTCTATCCGACCTACTACTTCACACCAGAAACAAACAAGTTTTTGCAAAAGGCTTACAGCGGTATTGCTCAGACCCGCTTTGATACCAGTATTCGCAATCACTTTATCAGCCGAGACCTGGACGTAGATTTTGGGCGCGATCGCTATCAAAGCGTGGATGCGTTTTTGATCGATGATGACTTAGAGCGCAAGAAAAATTTAGATGAAACTGATCCTAACTTCAAGCGCGATCGCACCTTCAAACTTGCCTACCCTGACGACAAGCCATTGACCTTCTATTTCATGGCGCTACCACCTGGGAAAGACCCAACCGATACTGAATCCTGGGTGATGCCTGCCTGGTTAGCCTTTGCGTTTCCCATGATTCTAGATGTCAAAACGGTCGTTTCTGAATCACCAATTCCACCGTTTAATGATGGCGCTGAGTTTGAAGAAAGTGTGTTCCTTGATAGCGCCCCTCAAGCGTTTCGGGTGTTGCTAGGCAAAGATCAGTTTCGGCTCGACCATATTTTGGAAGGCTGGGCATCAGCGGATGGAACCCAGCGATCTGCTCCGTTGAATACCTTAACGGCTGCCTATGCCATTCATTTAGATGTGAATGCCAGACAAGGAAAGGGAGGCTACGACGCAAACTGGGGCAAACTCACTGAACTGGCAAAGGATTTAGATACCAGTCCCCTCTACGTCTTCTCCTATCTTGCAAAGTGGGCAAGAAAGCAGCAGAGTGACACGCCTAGTGCCAAGAAAATCAAGCTATATGCCTATCACTTCTATCCCTGCTTTGATCCCTATGTTGAGTTTGATATGAATTTGGAGACCTTAATTGTGAAAGATACCGAGAAATCGCCCCTCAACCATCCTCAAAAATTGACAGAACTTTACCGAAAGTTCTATCGAGCCAATAAACGCTTTAATCCTAAGGCAAATGCTGTTTTAAAGCCAATTGACCTGGCAGCTGAGACGTTGCTCAAGGCGGACTCTACGGTTTTCCAGGGGGATACGCTTGTGGCGACAGTTGCCGCCGAAGTCTTCAAGCTAATGGATCGCGTACATGCCTCTACGGCTGAGGGTCGCTGGGTGATCAGCAAGCGAGAAGAAGAACGACAGGTGGTTCTCGATTTTGCTCGATACTTCGTGATTGACGTATTTGAGACAGCCTTTGCGGGCGATCGCGCTCGTCTTGCAGGTCGGCAGTTGAATCTACTGCGAGATACCTGTGAGTTCCTTTATCGATTGGAAGACGATAAAGAAAATCAAGCCAAAGGCGAGAAACCTGCTACGGAAGAAGAATAGTTGCACTCTCTCAGCTCATTCGTTAATCAACCAATTTTTTGAACATTACGGGAGACATTCACGATGGCATTGCTAAAGACGCTTAATTCTAAGTTCTTTCATACGGAAATTCCCTATAAGCCTATGGGAAAATATGTTCATTTTCTTACCGTTCGGATTACCGAGTCCTACCCCCTGTTTCAAACGGATGGAGAACTCAACAAGGCAAGGGTAAGAGCCGGAATTGCCGACAAAACTCCTATTAGTCGCCTCTCCATGTTCAAGCGCAAACAATCCACTCCAGAGCGTTTGGTCGGTCGAGAACTCTTACGAACCTATGGCCTGGTAAAACCTGAGGAGTGTGAATATAACGTCGAATTTGGGATGGACAACCCTGATTGCATCATCTACGGCTTTGCTATTGGTGATTCTGGTTCCGAGAAATCAAAAGTTGTAGTTGATACGGCATTTTCGATTACTCCTTTCGATCAATCACATGAGACGTTTACGTTGAACGCGCCCTACGAAAATGGCACGATGGCATCCAAAGGCGAAGCAGGGTCTAAGCCTGGAGAAGTCACAAGTCGCATTAATCAGCAGGATCACATTCGTCCCCAAGTGTTTTTCCCCAGCATCGTGACCTTGAAAGATCCAACGGAAGCTAGCTTCCTATATGTGTTCAATAATATTCTTAGAACTCGTCACTATGGTGCTCAGACTACCCGCACTGGGCGAGTTCGCAATGAGCTAGTAGGGGTTGTGTTTGCCGATGGTGAAATTGTCAGTAACCTGCGCTGGACTCAAGCTATTTTCGATCAAATGAATGCCACAGGAACCCTCCATTCCCCCGATCCGCTTGATGAGGATGATGTCATGAGCGCTGCTAACCAAGCAATTTCTGCCTTATTGACCGAAGAATTTATTGTTCATACAGATTTCATCGGGGATACCTTCAAGCCGTTGTTAGGTGAAGTAAAAGCACTGACAGGTAGCGAAGAGGGTATTAAAAGCATTCTACAACAGGCAGACAAAGAAGCGAAAACTTACGCTAGTAAACACATCAGCAGCAAGAAAAAAACAGCAGCTAAAGCGGGGTAGTTTGAATGGTCACAATTTATCGCTGCACGTTAGAGCTACACGACAGCCTCTATTTTGCCACTCGTGAGATTGGGCGATTGTATGAAACAGAGTCAGTGTTACACAACTATGCACTCTGCTATGCGCTGGGATTGGTGGATAGCGATCACCATTCCACCACTGTCCCCGAAGAGCATTCCTACCGCTACTTCTGTACTGAACAAATCCCTAAATATGAGGAGCATCTCACGCCACTAAACCAGCAGGGAATCTACGTTACTCCAGCTAGAGCCGTTCATCATACAGCTGTTCTCAACACATGGAAGTATGCCAACAATAACTACCACGTTGAGATGGAAAAGACGCAAAAGAATATTCCCAGTTTCGGACGGGCGAAAGAGATTGCTCCAGAGAGCCAGTTTGAATGCTTCATCATCTCTGAAAAGCCTCTATCTTTGCCAAAATGGATACGTTTGGGTAAGTGGATGAGTAAGGCTGAGGTAAGGCTGGAAGAATTATCAAAATTAAGACGATCGCAAGGTGAATTCATTGTCCCTTATCTACTCAACCCATTAGATGTGATGTTCACCCATCAAGTTCTCAGCTACGACACTGTGAATATGCCTCCCGTAAGCCTCATTCGCAATGTTCGGATTCAGGGTGAATACTATAGCTTCGAGGAAAGTAAGCTCAAAATTCCGGCTCAAATGCAGTATCGGTTTCGAGGTCAATGTAATAATGCCGCATAGTCTAGTTCTTAACCTGCTACCCACCTCGCCTATTCCCCCTGGTTATCTAACTGGCAAACATCTCCATGCGTTGTTCTTAACGTTAGCCAGTTCAGTGGATCAATCATTGGGCGATCGTCTACACGAACAAAAGACCGAGAAAGCCTTTACCCTCAGCCCATTGCAGATTAGCGATCGCTCTCGTCGAGATTGCACTCTGCAATGGGAACACAAACAACCTATTTCTGCGGGTACTCCTTGCTGGTGGCGCATTTCCCTGTTGGATGATGCTCTATTTAGTCATCTCACTCCCCTCTGGCTCCGCCTCAATCCTGCTCATCCCTGGCATCTGGGTCCAGCCAATCTGCAAATCACTAGCATTCTTGGCACTGCCCAATCGACCCAACCTTGGGCAAACTTTAGTCCTTACACACAGTTATACGACCAAGCATCGGATAGCACCCGTCAGCTTGCCTTCAGCCTTTGCACCCCTGCTACTTTTAGACAAGGGAAATATGACTCCGCCTTACCGACGCGAGAATGCGTCTTTCATAGCTTGCTCAACCGCTGGAATCGTTACAGTGGCATGACCTTTCCTGAGACTCTGATTGAATGGCTATTTCCCTGCTTCTTTGACCTCCGTACCGAACTGGTCAACGATCCTAATAGCAAATGGGCAGGCTGCGTGGGCACGATCGGCTATCGCATTTTGGGTGACGCTGACCCAGCGGCGATTAAACAACTGAATACCCTGGCAGATTTCGCCCTCTATGCAGGCATCGGACGCAAGACTCCAATGGGCATGGGCATGGTCAGGAGGATGTAATGGATGACTACATTCCCATTGCCGCTCTCAACCAATATGCCTATTGCCCCCATCGTTGCTGGCGGATGTTCTGCATGGGCGGCTTCACCGACAATCAGTACACGATCGAAGGCACCAGTTTGCACGATCGCGTTCATACCGTCGGGGAAGGGCAGCGAGAAGACACTTGGCAGGTTCGGGCAGTCTGGTTGAAATCAGAGCGATATCGACTAATTGGCAAAGCTGACCTGATTGAGGAGATCGAGGGTCGCTGGGTTCCGGTGGAGTATAAGCGGGGTAACAAGGGCGAGTTTGACAACGATGCCTTACAGGTGTGTGCTCAAGCTCTTTGCCTAGAAGAGATGACGGGGAAGCCCGTATTGCTTGGCTATGTCTACTATGCTCATTCTCACCAACGACAGCTTGTAGAGATCGACTCCAATCTGAGGCAACGGGCGATCGCCACGACCGCTGCGGTTGCCAAGATTTTAGACACCGGAGCCATGCCTCCAGCAATCTACACCCCACGATGCAAAGGATGCAGCCTTTATGAGCAGTGCTTGCCCAAAGCGGTAGATAAAGTGAGTCGCTACCGAGAAGCAGAGTAGCGATCGTTCAGCCGATTCTTTAACTCAACCCTCAACCTTTTGAATCCATGGGAACCCTTTATATCACTCAAGATGATGCCTTTATTGGTAAAACGGATGAACGCTTGACGGTACGGGCGAACAAGCAAACCTTGCAGGACATTCCGCTCATCAAGTTGGATGGAGTGGTGATCTTGGGACGAGCCACCGTTTCGCCTGCCGTTGTGATTGAACTGCTAGAGCGGAAGATTCCTCTCAGCTTTCTCACCAGCATGGGGCGCTATCTAGGACGATTAGAACCAGAATTGAACAAGAATATCTTTGTGCGCTCTGCTCAATGGAGAGCGGTTGCGCCCTCTGAGCAAGCGTCTCATCTCGTGCACGGGTTTGTCCGAGGGAAACTGAAGAACTATCGCAACGCTCTGCTGCGAGGACAGCGTGAAGGGACAGATCTCGATTTCCAAAAGGCGCTGACTCAGTTAGAGCAGGTCATCGCTCCAATCGAGACGACGGCTGCCATTGATTCACTCCGTGGGTTAGAGGGTGCTGGGAGTGCGGCTTACTTTGGCTGTTTCGATCACCTGATCCGAGCAGATGGGTTTCAATTTGAGGCGCGTCGTCGCCGTCCGCCGACTGATCCGGTAAATGCCTTGCTCAGTCTGGGCTATTCTCTCCTGCGTCATGACATTCAAAGTGCTGTTAATCTAGTTGGATTTGATCCCTATCTGGGCTATCTGCACACTCAGCGCTACGGTCGTCCTTCGTTAGCACTTGATTTGATGGAGGAGTTTCGTCCCCTCATTGTGGATGCTGTAGTGCTGAGTGGATTAAATCGACGAACGATCGTGCCTGCTGATTTCATTACAGAACCCGTGAGTGGCGCGGTTTCACTGACTCCAGAAGGACTTCGCACCTTCTTACGACTATATGAGCAAAAGAAGCAAGCTAAATTTAAGCATCCGGTGCTGCAAACCCAGTGTAGTTATCAAGAATCGTTTGCCATTCAAGCCAGACTTGTGGCGAAGTATTTGATGCAAGAAACCGACAAGTATCCACCCCTGGTGCTGAAGTAGCTGTTATGTATGTAGTGGTCAGCTATGACATCCCGGAAGACAAGCGCCGAACTAAGATTCACAAGATTCTCAAGTCTTATGGGCAGTGGATGCAGTACAGTATCTTTGAATGTGACTTGACAGAGACGCAATATGCAAAGCTGCGATCTCGCCTCAGCAAGCTGATCAAGCCAGAACAAGACAGTATTCGGTTCTACTTTCTCTGTGCCTGTTGCCAGGGTAAAGTGGAGCGCATTGGCGGAGAAACGCTTCGAGACGAAACGATCTTCTTTGCTTGATGCGCGAGTGGGTGGCTGTTTTTGTCTAAGTTTTCAGAAATGAGTTGAATCACTTGTCTAGGCTATGTTTCAGCGCTTTGAGCAGAAACTCATTCCGCGCAAGTTTTCAAATGTATAACCACCTTGCTTTGTAAAGATGAAATGGAGATGATGGTTTGCCAAGTCAACGATCCGAAATGCTACGATCTTGATGATTCGCGCAACCGCACCTTGAAAACTTCATATAGACTGTATTTCAAGCCCCCGCCGCTTCAACTCACTCAAAACCCTTTCAGGGATTGAAACACAGTCTCTCCCCCCGAACAGGGTGCGAAGATCCGCTTCAACTCACTCAAAACCCTTTCAGGGATTGAAACTCAAATTCTTCTATCGCTGCTTGATATCCTGTTTCGTGCTTCAACTCACTCAAAACCCTTTCAGGGATTGAAACATCGATCGAAGGAACTGTAAAGATCGCAGGCTGGCATGGCGCTTCAACTCACTCAAAACCCTTTCAGGGATTGAAACTTCTCCGTTCTCTGGGTTCGGTGGCTCGGAAAACGGCTTCAACTCACTCAAAACCCTTTCAGGGATTGAAACAACGATCATTACTCGATCACGGTTGCCTCTATGGGCTTCAACTCACTCAAAACCCTTTCAGGGATTGAAACCGATTATTCCTCCAGATGCGAACTGAGGTAAACGAGCTTCAACTCACTCAAAACCCTTTCAGGGATTGAAACGAGAGCCAAAACTGACAATCCCCCAGAGAACAGCCCGCTTCAACTCACTCAAAACCCTTTCAGGGATTGAAACTCTGACTCGCCAGCCGAATATGGAAACCTATAGCTTTTAGGAAGCTTCAACTCACTCAAAACCCTTTCAGGGATTGAAACCCAATATAAAAGGCGGGGGAAGTCGTACCGGGATCGGTTCCCTGCTTCAACTCACTCAAAACCCTTTCAGGGATTGAAACACCCAATCTGAGTAAGTTGCAGTTGTCCTGTAAGCTTCAACTCACTCAAAACCCTTTCAGGGATTGAAACAGGCGTTCCCGTTCCGATCGGTGTATCGTTTCGAGCTTCAACTCACTCAAAACCCTTTCAGGGATTGAAACAACCAAGATCAAAAAGCGTGTAGTCTCTCCTATGGGCTTCAACTCACTCAAAACCCTTTCAGGGATTGAAACTTTGCGAAAGGTACTTCTGGCGGCGGCGCGGCGGAGCTTCAACTCACTCAAAACCCTTTCAGGGATTGAAACTGCGGCATCGTCAGCCATTACCTGAACAATCTCCGGCTTCAACTCACTCAAAACCCTTTCAGGGATTGAAACATAGCAGGTTTATCAAAAACATCAAAAAGTGTTAGCTTCAACTCACTCAAAACCCTTTCAGGGATTGAAACAAAGTGCTACTAACGGCTGGAAAGCATTGGCAGTGCTTCAACTCACTCAAAACCCTTTCAGGGATTGAAACATAGCTTTTTAATAAGAAAGGGGCGGAAGGAGACAGCTTCAACTCACTCAAAACCCTTTCAGGGATTGAAACAGTGGAGCAATGCCAATATTTGTGGAGCCACACCAGGCTTCAACTCACTCAAAACCCTTTCAGGGATTGAAACGTGATGCCTGATGCTCGTAACAGTTTCACTTCGATGCTTCAACTCACTCAAAACCCTTTCAGGGATTGAAACTGTAAATGTGCGCCTTCTCGGAAAATTGGGACAGGCTTCAACTCACTCAAAACCCTTTCAGGGATTGAAACAAAGTTGACAACCTGTTTACATTGTCGTTAAGGCTTCAACTCACTCAAAACCCTTTCAGGGATTGAAACAAGGGAGTCGTTAACGGTGCTTATGGAGGATTAGCGCTTCAACTCACTCAAAACCCTTTCAGGGATTGAAACCACTGAAGAAGGTTAATGCGTTCTTCAGCAAGGTGCTTCAACTCACTCAAAACCCTTTCAGGGATTGAAACCGATACCATCTGTTCTACTTGGATCTCAAGTTCTGCTTCAACTCACTCAAAACCCTTTCAGGGATTGAAACAACAGAGAAATACTCTTTCGATACCAAATCAAACAACAATGCTTCAACTCACTCAAAACCCTTTCAGGGATTGAAACGTGAAACCAACCGCGGCGGGTGCGCCATATTCCAGGCTTCAACTCACTCAAAACCCTTTCAGGGATTGAAACACCATGATTTCTCATTAATCTTGTAGGAGTCAGTGGTATAGCGAGCTTCAACTCACTCAAAACCCTTTCAGGGATTGAAACACCATGATACCTGAGATCGGTAGGATGACTGAGAGCTTCAACTCACTCAAAACCCTTTCAGGGATTGAAACACAACATCTCAGTTAAACGCAGCTTTTACGCCTGCGCTTCAACTCACTCAAAACCCTTTCAGGGATTGAAACGAGGTGATACTACTCCACGCCTGCGAGCTTACTGGCTTCAACTCACTCAAAACCCTTTCAGGGATTGAAACAAAACAACGGCGGGGGAGATTCTAGAGAGATTGATGCTTCAACTCACTCAAAACCCTTTCAGGGATTGAAACGAAACCGTACCGCCCGCCGCAACAACTTGCGTTACCCAGGCTTCAACTCACTCAAAACCCTTTCAGGGATTGAAACGTTCACTCGATCGACGCATCTAACGGGCTATTTGGGCTTCAACTCACTCAAAACCCTTTCAGGGATTGAAACCTGTAGCTTTTTCTTTTTAGTACTTGACGAGGTGTATACGCTTCAACTCACTCAAAACCCTTTCAGGGATTGAAACCCAAGTGCCCCGAATCGCGGCTCAATGATTCCCGCGCTTCAACTCACTCAAAACCCTTTCAGGGATTGAAACGCGCTTACTCCAGCAATTCAAGGATTCAGTATCAGCTTCAACTCACTCAAAACCCTTTCAGGGATTGAAACCCCCATACTTCCAGATGTGCAATTACGACTGTGAGCTTCAACTCACTCAAAACCCTTTCAGGGATTGAAACGAATCCCAAACCCATCGCCCGATCAGATTTTTACTGCTTCAACTCACTCAAAACCCTTTCAGGGATTGAAACCAGCAACTTTCAAACAGCGAAATTCTTCTAACAACGGCTTCAACTCACTCAAAACCCTTTCAGGGATTGAAACCAATCTTCCCGCTGGATATCGTCCCTCGGTTAACGCTTCAACTCACTCAAAACCCTTTCAGGGATTGAAACGACTCATTACCAGGTTGGAAATATATCGGCAAAGCTTCAACTCACTCAAAACCCTTTCAGGGATTGAAACGAAGTACATTCCGCAAATGCGGTATGTCGCGACGAAATTAGCGATGCTTCAACTCACTCAAAACCCTTTCAGGGATTGAAACGTTGCCGTCGCGTTCGCTGCGACTGCTGCGGATAGCTTCAACTCACTCAAAACCCTTTCAGGGATTGAAACGAATCCTGTGACCTTTAGCGCAGGTAAGGGGGTGCTTTAACTCACTCAAAACCCTTTCAGGGATTGAAACTTTCCGCTTTTGCTCCTTTGGTTTAGATAGTTAAGCCCATTCATCGTCTGGGTTAGGCGTTTCATCCTCTACTGGAACTTCAGCGACTTGAGGTACTGCTGTAAGGTTCGGCAATTCATTCAGGGGTGTACCTCTAGAAAGAATCTTTCGATCCCGCTCGATTGCTTCGGCTCCATAAATCATGAGGAATTGGATCGACTCCAAAAGACTGCCTTTGAGATCTGGATAGTTGCGCCAGAGAGTTTCTAGAGTTTTGGCTAATGGGTCTGTGATAGTTACTGAAATCCGAGGCTTTGCTGAGGGCATTTAGTTATTGCCTCCGAGCTTTGCAATCTGTTGCATCACTACCGCGGTTTGATAGTCGGGCTGATCGTAGAACTCCAGGTGATACTTACTTAGCCAAGTCTTGAGGTTGTCGCCCAGAACCGCTTGGAGTAGAGCAGCGCCCCCACCTACCAAGGCAATTTTCGGGGAAGCCGCGTTGTCGGATGCGAGGGAATCTAACCGAAGTTGAGTCGCTACCGCTGATGCGGCATCCTCGATCCGAGTCTTCAATACTCCAAGGTGGGGCTTAAGTAACGGCTTCAGATCAATGTCTCGTACCTTTAGCTGCCCCTCACTTAGCTTTGCGCTCAGTCGTTCTGCACTAGGAGGAGCACTTGCGCCTGACTTCTTGACCGCTGCAAGGAACGCAGGATCAGAAAGTAGACCATTGATTACCAAGTTGCAACCCCCCAAATCACCACCCATCAATGGAGTGGTCTCGACCTTTCCCGATGATTTCCGGTAGCCCGCGAGGATTGTACCGAAACCGATGTCGATCACACCGTTATAGGCTTCAGCACTCTTTAGCAGGACAGTGCCTTCAAACTCGGTAGCAACGCTTTTGACAGAGACTCTGAACTCTCGACTTCCAACATGAAAGCCGTTCTCAAGCTTTTTAACCTCCGCCTCAACTTCCCTTGTCAATACCGCGCTACAAAATGGAGAGCTAACAATCAGTCTGAGATCCAAGCTGTTTGTTAGGGGGCGAGACTCAAGAATCTTACTGACTACTTGAGCAATCACAACAGAAAGATTTTTGATTTTGTCTCCTTCGCCTAATGGGGTCGAAGTTGTACCGACCGTCATTGAGATTGCAGACTCGCCACAGAGATAAGTCTGCGCGTTCACTTTAAGTAGCCCTTTTCCCTCATCGACTTTTCGGATCACACTGGGAACTTTGAACGGCTCCAGCGGGCGACCGTTCACACTTACTGCGATTTTTGATCCAGAGTTACCACGGTCAATTGCCAGTAAAAGTGAGTCGTTAGAGACTTCTAGATCAACTTTGGTGGGGTCTTGAGCAAGGTCTAAAATCATCGAAAAATCTCCTTTAGATTTGGTGATGCTTTTCGCAACATATAGATGCGATATGATGTGTATCGATGTTCTTATGGTACATCATTTCGATGCGATGTGCTGCACTTAGCGCACCTCTTTTTGTCCTTTCTTACGGCTTCTCTTGATTAAATACATCGAGTTCTTAATAGTATCTGCGGTAAATATCAGGCTATTTCTTAATATTAATTGTGTGAATCTGTAGAACATCTAAAGCCGTTAGACACATTAGACAAATTCGTTAGACAACCCGTTAGACAAGCGTTAGACAACGTTAGACAGCCTGCCTAACGGGATTTTAGTCTTTGTCTAACGCTGTCTAATGTCTAACGGCAGTATCTCAAATGTTAGTAGAAAGCTCTAATAGACGGGTAAACATTTGCATTTCGTCTGAATAACTCTCTAAATATTCGCAGGCGACAAAGGGACTTTCTTTACGTGATTTACTGCGGTAGCGAGTCGGGAACTGGATAGGTTCGCCTTTTACGCGCCAGATGTGACCTTCGTAAGGGAAGCACTCGCCTAGCTTCGGCGGGAAGTTGAAACCTAAGAGAAACTGCCCACGAACTTTAGCAACATCGATCGCGCTCCGAGTCTCTGCTACGGCATCCGGCAAGTAGAACCCGCATAAGATCCATAGTCGAGGCTGGCGGATTTTGATGTGATTCGTAATCTGGGTGGCACTGAGCGCTTCAGAGAATTCCATAGTCGTTTTGAAATCGGGTGAGGGATTGAGAGAGCGGGGAGGGGATTAGAAATCGTAATCGTCTTGCGCGGCAGAGTAGCGTCCATCGTCTTCAGTCAGAAAACCTTTCTCCACCAGTTGAGGCAATAGCCCAGCCTTGAGCCGCTCATTTGTCAGTGAGCCGTCGTCTTTAATCTTTCGGATGTCAGACTTCAACCTGGAAGAGGTCAGCGACTCACTTGATTTCTTACGCAAGTAATCAACAATGAGCGATGCAACCTCTAACGATTTCGGTTTCCATTTTGGGAATGCCGATTGAATCTCAGTCATTGAAGAAGAAACTTCGATCGCGTCTTCTTCTACCCCATGATCTGCTGATGGCGAACTCTCGTAGAGCCTATCGAGTTGCTCGCGAGTCGAAGCGATCGGGGGTTGTGGATTGAAGACTGACTTCGGCTTGATGTCCAACTGCTTTTTGACATCGCAAATCGTTACGGGATTTTCGCTGTGGAACTCTGGAAAGAATCTCAACAGCGACCTCACTGGGTCAGGCGCACCGTTGTATGGATTCTGCTCAAACAACAACCACTCAGGCATCTTGCCCAAGCCGCCGCCTGGGACAGACTCGCCAAAATGATCAGGGTCAGCCACGAAGTACTCTCCGGTTGCGACAGTGACGGGCTTCAACGGGTTCTGATCGTCGGGGATAGATTTGGACTTACAGCCAATAAAGGTGGAGCCTTGCTTGAACGTTTGAGCCATGCCCCCGGTGTTACCTGCACCTAGCCATGCCGAAAGATTGCCAGCATGAAGAACAACTGCGCCTTGTGCCCCTGACTTCGCGAAACGCATCAGCAAATACTTCGCCATCTCCCGATTTTTATCGGAATCACCCGAAGCCGATAGCGTGATCGCCTCGTCAATCACTAAGAACAAATCCTTGCGCTCGTAATGCTCAAACTTTTGCAGGTCACTGACCTCTTGAATCAAAGCGTCGAACACTCTGGCATTGCGCTTCTCAGGATCTAGCGTCGGGAATGAATCGGCGCAGACAAGACGATCAACTGAGATCGGGTAGTAGTCGGCGTTGGCGGTGTAGTAGTGAATCTTGCTGTTGTTGATCGCCTTAAACAAGATCGACAGGATACCAAGTAACGTCCCCTTGCCGCCTCGTTGCTGTCCCGCGATCACACATAATGCGTTTTGCAGCATGGCATCAATCTGGAACCCGTCAGCTTTCATCGCATCGATAATAAACAATGCCCGATCCTTGAGCGGCATCTGTAGAACGGCTGGATTGATATCGCTGTTCGCGAACAGTGGCGTTTTTGATTGATGTGGCTCTACAGATTGCACTGGAACCTCTACTGATTGCGAAGGAACCTCTACAGCATTCAATCGAGTTTCACTACCGATCGCTTTGGGTTGGTCGGTAGGCTGGGGCATTGGAACCCAACCGCTATCAACGGGCTTCGGTTGTTGACTCAAGAATGATTCTTTGATTGCTCTAACGAATGTTGCAACCTCTCCAGCCTCGCGACCTTGGCGACTCGCGAGCGCTTTATTTGCAGCGATGAATGGTTCTTTAGTCGAATCACTACGAATCAAACGATCACCGCTAATCGAACCTCTAGAAGCCTTAAATAGTAAATGTCTGAAAGTCTCGTCGCCGTTCTGATCCGACTTGTGGCAGTAATCCCAGAGTGCGGCCCAATTGATCGATTCAGTAGACCTCAGAGCGAGATAGTGGCGCTCTAACTCTTCTTGCACGGGTGACAGCTTAAATTTACGGTTTACAGTATTTCCGATTCCAACAATCGCGCTAGTTGCACCCATGAATCCTAGAACTGCTACAGGCAGAATCGGCAGTGAAACAAAAGCGCCAATCGACATCGCAGCGGCGAAACCTGAAACAATCCCTAACCAACCACCTTGCTCAGTCGAATTTTTAATATCATTTTCGACTTGATGAATACCATCAGCAAGTCGGTCTAGAAATTCAATTCGATCCGCTAGAGTGTGAATATCAAAAGACTCCAGCGCTTTGTAGTAGATAACGCGAAATGGATCGTCTAACAGTTTTTGATTGATGATTAATGCACTCATGGCGGAATTAAAAGGTTAGTGAACAAAACAACAGCGCTAAGTTTCCGAGACTTTGGCGCTGTTGTTTTCTGGAATTAGAAGCCGAACTTTTTCATTTCATCTTCATCGTCTTGCATCTGCGAAACGCGATCGCTTACAGCGCGAGTCACGCCTGTAGTTGCCGCAACGCCTTTCAGCGTCCATTCGGGAGCAAGCAGAGAAGCAGCCGCTACGCAGATTGCCCAGAATTGGAACTGACCAACGATGGCGGTATAGGTCAGAACTAAACCTGTCTCAATGCAATAGCTCATCAACCGCATCCCCTTAAGAGTGCCGTGGTCATACGTGAGCCATTGCGTTAACTTCTCTTTCAAAGTTGGTTTCTCTAATTCCGCTTCTGGATCGATGTGCAAATCGGAGTAAGCTTTAGCGATCAACGGTTGCAGCTTCCACAGTTCGGGAGCCAACTGATAAACGTTGATACCGAAACCAAGCAGTAGGCCGAACAATCCGCCCCCGATGCCCCAAGCTTCACTCAACCCGAACATCTGAAATAACCAAACGCCGATCCCGTACCACTGATAACCCGCAATCACAACGAAGATTGTAAAGAAGGTAATCGCCACTACTGAAGGCATCGTAGGGTGTGCGAGTAGTTCCACAATGTAACGGAATAGGTAAACAAGCAGCGTCATTGCATTTTTAATGATGCTGAATACAATCTCAATACAAGCTTTCAAGAATCCGAAAAGCCTGTTAATAAAATTCAAAAAACCGCGCTTGTGATTCTTAGGGGGTTTCATAGTTGTGGGTTGCCTTTGTGCCGAGGATTCATCAAACTGTTGACGGCTCATGCTTAAAGTCTCGATAGTTGGTTAGTAACCTCGGTCTGAGTAAAAACAAACCGCATTCTCATCGCACCGTTGTAGGCTGCAAGATAAGCGAACTGCGAACCGTCTACACTCACAACGCAGGACGAAGGGATAAGCGCACCGTCCCTTGTGGTGGGAGCTACCCGATCAACCGTTAGAACGCCATTTACTTTCCAACAATTGCGAATGCGTGATTCTTGTGCAACGACTAGTAAAGCTCTAGCGCGATCTCTGTGGCGTTGTGCGCTCTCTTCCTGAAACGTTTTGTCCCTAGTGGTCTGCTGTAAGTTCTGTGAAACAATAGCGACACCTGATATGCAAGCCGCAAGGACACAAACACCCGTGCAGAATTGAGAGGTGAGGTTTGAGGAAATCGTAAAATTCACTTGTTTACCCTCCGCTCCACCTTCGGAATATCAATCGAAAATCTAACGCCTTGCTCTCGTACCCAATAGCCAGCACAGAAGGCAAGGACGATCGCGCAGACTACGAATACGCCGCCAAAAGTAGAGCCGTCATCAGATTTGTAATTCACCGTTGCAACTCCTGAATGCGAGTTTTCATATTGTCGATCGCGCTTCCGGTTTCGACGGGGGAGAAAGTCGCTAGCAGGGTTAGACCGATCGCGCCTCCAATCAGCACCGCAAACCAAGCTTGAATCGATCTCTTTGTGTAGTCGCTCATAAGAAAATGTCAATTAGTAAAAGACAGTTCCCGGTTGCAACCGGGAGTTGACTAGCTACTGGGGCGCACAATCCACGTCCCAGTAGCGCGGTAGTTTGTTAGAGGACAGCGCGTTCTTTCATGCGCTTGATGAGGGCTTCCAACATCGCTTCAGCTTCAAACTCATCCTGTAGACAAAGTTGCAAAATGGGTTCGAGGAGCCGATCTAATAGTTCATCTCGGACTGGTGCAAAATAAGGGATCTGCTCTGGTACAGTTGGGTTTACGACGTATAACATTCGACGGATTTGATCTCTTGACTCGCCACAACCAGCGCCCGCTTTCCGCGCGAACACTTCGAGAGTTTCAAACGACGGGGCGGAGTGACGATCAAACTGAACGGCAGACTTTACAGCAACGGTCTTCTTTGACAGAGTTTGGGGTTTCATGAGTAAAATTGAAGTAGTAGTTTTGTTTCGATCAGCCCCGGTCGCCAAACCGGGGTTTTTGCTTGTTTAGCGACGGGCATCGAAGTTTGTGATCAGCGGGCGGTCGGGAGTTGGCTGAGGCGTGGTGGGTCGAATCAATGCGAAATAAGGTGCGATGAAAACGCCTAACGCACAGAGCATGAAGTACTTCATTCGAGCGAATCTCCTAGAACGAAGTTGAGCGGTAGCGAGTGAGTGAATTCGCGCAGAAACCACGGATTGATTTCGCAGAACTGTTCGAGCAAATCGTCCGAAATTTCAGAGCCAAACGCGGATCTGAATTGCCCGAATGTTATGGCGAATTCAGCGTATAGGCCTTGGTCGGCCAAGGGTTGCAGCAGATCGATGAAATCTTCGATCACCGTTTGCAGATTGAGTACTTGTGACATAGCTATCCTTGAGAATGATTGGATGTCAGGCTGTTTCAAATTTAGGCTCAGGCTGCATATCCTTGACTACCCCTAGCATCCCGACTTGGCGAATCGCGCTTAGAGGGTGCAAGTCATGATTGTTGATGAATGAGCAAATCAGATGTTCTGCAAACTCAATGGCTCTTAGACTGTTTGAACCGAGGAAGTCGCGCGACGTATGGCGTGGGCAACCCAGCAGCGCTTCAAGCTTCTCTGCATTCATTCCAAACACCAACTTGTACATTGCATCCGTTGCGTTCTTGATCAACCATTGGCGGTCGTTTTGGGAGAGTTCCGGGTGACGCGACTTGTAAGCCTCAATCGCATCGGTCAAACTGATTCGAGTAACAATGCCTTTCATCCGAATTTCAGTGTGTAACTGTTGAGCTTTAGCACGGAACTTCTGAAACTCAGGATCGTTTGCATCAAACTTCGGGTCAAGGACTTTTACTAGGACGCGGTTGCTCCACAAGTAGAACGCAGGCGAAATCCAATGAGCGAGATGAGTCGCAATATCGGGATGCACCCAAGTTCCTTGAAGAGAAGGATCACCGTTTGGGGTTCCTGCGATTTCGATCAAAAGGCTGGAGGCTGGAATTCCAGTATCCAGAGAAACTACATCACAGTAAGCCTTAGCGCTTTTGTTGTGAATATAGTTTCCAAAACGCTTGTCGTTGGCCTTGCACATCTGACTGCCATTAACATAGCCGCGCGGAATTAATTTCCCAGCCAACACCTGATCTTGCTCAGACTGGGGAATCGAAAACTCGTCATAAATGTGATGATACATAAAGCTGTTTGCCCTCCTTACGGGCGATGAGTTAGGGGTTTGAACAACTGGTACTTGTTCAAACCCCGTTTTCATTTGTGCTTCGAGCGTATTCCTAAGTGTTAGGACTCAATCATGGTGAATTTCCCTTCGGTACAACTCAGTCGAGCTAGTTCATCATTTGCGTTTCGCAAAACGTAAACATCACCTTCCCAATCGGAGTCCTTAGAGGGCTGTACTTCTACCAATCCTTTGCGTTTCACCCAGCGCTGATAAGCCTTGCAAGCCAGGTCAAACGCTTCGCGGTCAGAATCAAATTGAGGCATTGTGTTTCTCCTGTGTTAAAGGGGACTTGCTGGAGAAGTCCAGCGGATCGCTTTGCTCTGTCACTGCAAAGGCGATCGCTGAAATCTGTTAGCGCGAAACGCTTGGTACTTATCACAGCTATGTTGGCTCTGCCTGGGTTTGGGTTCACTCAGCAACCTATTCGTTTCGCGGATGTTTTTACTAGATCGTTTGATCTATGAAACTACTATAGCGCAAAAGTAATGCTATTGATGTGCTTTTGTATATTAATTACTTATCCAAAGATTGAGAGTAAAAATCTCCGATGTGCTTGTGATAGAAGGCAAAACTAAGATTAATAGCCCTGAGAGAGTATAAGTGCATCCAATTCATTAGCACTTCAATAGCATTACTTTTATCTTATAATTAAGGTAATATACGTAATCTCTAGTTAAATGAGGAGATATGGACACAATAGGATTCGTGATGCCCCGCAAGTCAAAGACGTTCAAGTTAGATGAGCGCGTGTTGGAAGCCCTAGAGAGGATGGCGCGTCGAAAGAATGCAAGCGCAAACCGCTACCTAGAAAACCTTTTATTCAGCCTTGCAAAACAGGAAGGGGAGATCCCAATAGATGAATTACCCCTGGGTGAAACACGCGGCGGCGAACGTAAATCGAATCCAAAGGACGCATCACCAGAGGAGGATTAGTTTTACACTCGGCTGAAAAGGTTACAGGGGTTGAGTTCCGCCAAATGGCGGAGTAGGCGCGGGAGGTTCAAACCCATATAGGGCAAGCGTTTCGATGATAAAAACTTCTATTCTGGCGGGAGGTTCGAGCCTGTTACAACAGCAAAAATCAGCCCGCCCGGATCATCACCATCTAGTTGGGCTTTTTATTTGTCTGTATTGTTTGAATTCAAACTATTAGAATTAAGCGATGGCACAGAATGCGATCGCTCGTTTCGCTACGGTGGAATTTTGTGGGTGAACGAGATGGTTTTTGGAAGTAAGCCAGAAGAATTTTTTACATTCGATGCGTATTTCTCAACGCTCGATGCTGATTTGTGGCGGGTGCATCGATTTGAGTCGCCGGAAGATTTTCGGTATGTGGCGATCGACTGTTGGAATTGCTCGCGACTGGCGTTTTACATGACATATTTCAGCAGTTTTGAAAATTGGTTCGAGACATCGCAGGGTGAGATTTTGCAAAACGTTGAGCTTTACCGAATCTGTGACAAGGTTTGGATTGCAAGTCGCAGGGCGGGGGGATCACGCTTCAGAACGGCGACATATGACACCACGCAAAAGCTAATCGAACAGGATAGCGCCTATGGTTTCCTGACAACCTTCGAGCGCAGTTGTCGCTCTAAATCTCAAAATATTATTCAGCAAGGGAATATTCCTAAGCCTGAAGAAAAACATTTGCTAAGGGGCTATGTTCGAGATCCAAACGGTAAAATTCACGCGGTTTTTTCGATCACAGAATTTTCAGCGGAACACAGCTTGAGCCCGGGCGGACTGAGCTCTTTATTGGCGGGCAGAGCCGGTCAGACAGGCGACATTCATCAAAAATCTGGTTTCGTCGTGAAAGGCTGGACGCTCGCAGATCCAAGCGAAATTCCCCGCTGCGAAATTGATCTGCAAGACCCTCAAAAATAATTGCGCGTGTGTTTGATCCTGAAGCCGCTAAATTAGCGAAAATAGGCTGATCGGGGTCTGACAGGCTCAGTAAGGCGGGTTGTGCTTTTTGGATGGCGGACAGCACTACGACTACGCTCGTGCCTCGCTCGCTACGTAGCCGCCGGGATTTTGGCTTTGATTGAAAGGGTTCGTGTAATCAAATAGGTTCTATATAGATGAATAGCGATTGAATCAATACTAGACGCGACCTTTCTTGCCCCAAACCTGCGATCTTTCGCCTGTTCCAGCAATAGTTACTTCCTTTCAACTTAAATAAAGTTTTCCTAAACGCTCTGTGAGCATAGTCGCACTTATGTAGAAGGAGAAAACAAAAGTCTTCTCCTCCTCGAATGAAGTAAAGCAACAATGAGTTGAGTCAATGCCCTCCTAGATTGGCACGAATCACTTGGTTCTCACGCGGCTCAGACTCTGTACTGTCCACAAAGGGATTGGGTTGATCCACATTCTCTCCTTGTGGTGGAACATCTGCTACATTTGCCCCGCTAGCTCCCAAATATTCCTCCTGCAACGGGTCTTCTTTCGCAGCGTTTTTGAGTTCAGTTGGGTTAGGAGTTTGAAAGGGAATATCTTGTTTTTCAGACACCTTCTCGTTCATAGCGTACCTACCAGTAGTGAATTGTCATGCTCAACATAAAAACGCTACAAGACTTCTACATCCTACATAGGAGATAAATAGATAAGTCGTTGGACACGCCTCGGCTTTGCATAAATTCTTGTAGCAATGCAAACTCTTTCGGAGACAGTTGTAATTCTTGATCTCTCAACGTTGCTCATCGCTCCTCGATATACAGCGTTAGATCCTTGAATTTCAGCGTCTTGGGCGCGATCGGTAATTGCCATAATGCTTGAAACCACATATAGCTTTTTACTGGCACGTTATTTTTTCTGAGCTCTTCGGTTCTTCTTCCGCAGCTTTAGCGACTGGAGAGGCTGGATTAAACATCTTCCCCTCCGACTTTAATTTCAAAGTGCCGAACTAAACGCTTCAAGAGCTTCTCGTTATTTGCCTGGTGATCTTCAATCGCTTCAAACCGATCGACAAGCCGGTATCGGAATTCTAAAAACCAGAGGGTTACGACCGCGCCTAACAAAAATGCCGCAAGGTTCTCGAACGCGACGGCATAAATTAAGTCCAAAATGTCTTTTGGAGGCAGGGCTCCAGAGCTTTGTGCGATCTCGTTGGCGGTTGTTCCAATCTGCGCGGCGGCGAGGATCGTAGCGATCAACAAATGTTTGTAGCGGATTCTCTTCATGACTTAGGTGCATAATCACCGAGCCTAGCCCGCCGCAGAGCCGGGTGAGTGTGCGTTTGACCGTTTCGCGATTGAAAGTCAGTTACAGCGCGATCTGGAGGGGGTTAGCACTACGGGAACGTGAACCCCCTCTTGGTCTTGCTTAAGCTATGGGTTGCAGGGATCTGAAGAATTCCGCAGTGGTCATTTGCGACCTCTGTTCAGGCTTCTGGGCGACCCAAGTTGACGTGGACGTAGATTTGGTCTTCTCAGCCGCTGATGAGGGTTCCTGGGGCTTCTCAAGGGTAGGCGCGGACGGGAGGGGCTCTTTAACTAAACCAGTGCTAAAAATCCCCGCTCCGCTGCGCTCCACTCCGTTCGGCTTCGCTCCTACGTCGCTACACCTCACTTCGCTCTGCTCCGCTTCGCTAAAAACTTGCTTATTTTCAGAACAGATACGTCCGCCAGAGGATTCTGGTTTTATATATAAATTACCCCCGCCTCTGGCAGACCTCCCGCCCGCTTCCTGCAAGGGTTTCAGCGTTTCGACTGTTTCGTTTTCACACGCGATTTTTTGCTCGTTTTCCCCGTCGTTTGCGGCAGGATTTTGCCAAACAATTTTGTGTTGGCGGGACTCCAAGATTAAATCCAGGATGTCCTTTTGTGGGCCGATGTGTTGTAGCTGCGCGTGAATCCTTCTCTCAGTCGCCACCACAACCGATGGGGGCAGAGCACAAACGATTCGAGAAAAGCGTTCGTTGCCCACCCGACTCAATTCTTCCTTTCGGTAGCCCAGCTTCCGCAGGATATTGCTTAGAGCCTTAGCTTTATTTTTAAGTTCACTTAGCCCTTTGAGGTTTTTGTTCTTGCGGCAACTGTGGAGGAATTGTACAACTTCGGGAGTTTGATTTGATAGCTTGTCCATCCTTAGAAGTACATCAAGACCGCATTCCTTGACCGCCGAATTGAATAAATGGATTGAGCAACCGATCTTCTCGATGTAACCCTGCTCTAAGGTTTTTTCCCAACGTTTTTTATGTAGCGCCTGCGCCCCACCCCCTTCTAAGTTGTACAGTACATGAGCCGTCGCCCGTTTAATCGTGTCCCCTTGAAGCAATTCGTTCACAAAGAGCAAATTCTTTGGCACTTTCTTATCTGGGTCTTCAGTGGTGTCCGTCCACTCATGGCTGTACTCGATTCCATGCAGATGCTGTACTAGCAAAAAACGGTCTTTCTGGGCGCGCTCCTTAGCCGTTAAGTGTTCTTTCTCCTCCAGCCCGCGATATTGCGCCTCCGAGAGTTCCTCGGCGTTCAGGACTTCCGCCGCCCATCGGATCTTCTGCTCGAACTCAACTGCTTTTTGCTCTTTTTTTGCCCTGTCCGAACATTCGAGCTCGGACACGATTTCAACATCATGTCCTGCGTCGATTAGTTTTTGTAAGAACATCTCACGTAGATTTTCGCGCTCCAGCTTTGCTCTAAGCAACAAGGGCGCTTGAAGCTTAAGTTGCTCCCATAACTCAGTCAAATCTTTGCCCTTGCCTGCTTCAAGTCCCGCGTACTCGTAATCTGCCTTAGCGTACTCAATCAAAGCAGCGCTAATCTCGTCCACCGTGTCCTCGCTCAGACCTCCATTTTTAGGTGCTAGGCCTGTCTCCTTAACCCAGATCGTCCGCGCGACTTCCTCATCCCGCAGTCGGAACAAAAATTGCTCTAAATCATCACAAGCTAGGACGCCTGTAGCAATTAAGAAGCCATGATCGAAGTACTTTCGGATAGCAATATTGAAGCCTGTCAAGACGCTGGGCGAGAGCAACAGTAAACGGGGTTTATCTTTTTCCAGGAAGGCGTTGATATCCTGCTCGTTCGTTAACTCCTCGGCAGTGTGAATTGCCTCCTTCCGCCACTCTTCACCGTCTAGCTCAGAGCAAATCATCCGTGTTTTGTACTCCTTTTGATACCTTTCTCTCAGCGCTTTTAGCTGGATTAAGCTATCACAAAAAACTACAATTGTTGCCTCTTGCTCCACGAGCGCGTCATGGATTAACGCCAGAACCTCTGTATTATCCTTCGTGGATAAGAAGAGAATCTTAAGTCGCTTCGGCTTAATCGGTAAATGAGATAGCTTAAGTTCCTTACGGTTAGGTGACGAATAAAATTCACACGCTTGGTCAGTCAGATTCGCATCTAGGAAAATATTCGCCCAGCTAGTCTCGATCGCATCATTCAATCGACCCAGAATCTCTCGTCTATTTCGCTTGATCGCTGTTTGCCGTTGTAAGTAGTTTCGCCAATTCGATTGTGCCTCATCGATTGCAAGCACCCGACCTCTGTAAGCTTCGGTAGGGATGTGGTGCATCGAGTCTAAGCACAAGACGATGATCGAACTAGGGTCTTCTAGAGCTTTACTTAGATCCTCCCCCTTTCGTACAACGTAGACATTGGTAAATTCTCCCCGTCGTAATCTACCCTCCACGTCGCGCTTCAGAAGATCTGAGGGAGAAATAATAACCGCGCCTCGCCCGCTCTTTTTCAAAAGCGAGATGAGTTCTTCAGTTTTGCCCGTGCCTAATCCCGCTTTAACAAAGATTGAAGTGTTTTCGTCGACCAGATCAGCGAACTCAACAAACTCTCCGGTCTTCACTACGTCCGCCGAGTAGTTCTGCGATCGCTTCCAAGGCTGCAAGGCAAGAAAAGCTTTTACGCTGATTAAACGCACCCGTTCACTGCCCGTCCACTCGTCAGCATCCACTGAAGTAGCTTTGTCCCATTGATTTGACCAAACCACATAGGTTTTAATATCCAGCTTGCGGGTAGCCGTAAACATAGCTTTCGCGTAAGCCAGGACGTTTGGTTTTGCATCTTTCACCCCCGCATCAGGGTAAAAGTAGGCCGTGCTAGGTTTTGCTGAGGATAGAAAGTCGATGACTGTTTCGGGTTTTGGAATACTACCTCCACCGACAAAACGGCGTTGAGTATCTTGTGTTTGATCCCAGTATTGAACAGCGAAGGTTGCGGTTTTCAACGCGCCTTCCAGGATACCTATAGTGCTTTCGTGCGTAGGATCAAAGCTAGGATGAGTCCAAATAAATAGAGGGTTGTCTCCCGTTTCAGGTAAGTGTACGGAGCGATTATGAGAGACCCACTGATATTTGGGGGCGCGGTCATCTCTAGCAAATTGCGCCCCGCAAATCTGTCCTTTGATGTTGTGGGCCCGGATCAAGAAGCCAGACGCTCCCCACATTTCAGTGGAATAAAACCAGCAATTTTCAATAGCGTAATCAATCCATTCCTGCGACCAGCGCCTCGCTCTCAAGCTCTCTTTGTGTTCGGGAGTTAGATAACCCCCCTTCTTTCTAGCCTCTTCATCGCGACGAGCAACCGGGGTGAGTGCAGAGCGGCGATCGCGTTCTTCCCTTTGCTCTTTAGCTTTCTTTTCAGCTCTGATTTCCTGTTGGCGAGCGCTCCAAGCTTTCTTTTCCTCAGCCGTGTATTCTCTCTTTTCCTCGGCCGCATCTCCCTCTTGTTGAACCATGTGAGCGGGTAGATACTGATGCCAAGCACTATTCGTAGTAGGACCTAAATCTTTCCACCCATTCACATCACCGCGCTCGTTCATACAAAGCACGAAGTCGGAATCCGTCGTGCGGCATTTCCCTTTTGTATCGCGGCAAACCGGGCAAGAATTGTAGCTGTTAGTCGGTCGTAAGTTGCTGGTCATGTTAAAATGAAGGTGTGGTTAATTGGACTGGAAACGGTCAAACCCTTACGAGCATGGGCCTTGGTTTGTACCCCCGTTCTGGCTCGTTCGGAATGTACAGCTCTACCTGTACCTTTTTGATTTACTCGGTCTATCAATTCAAAACCCTCGCTGGCTTGCACTGGTGGGGGTTTTTTCAGTTCTTACCCCGCATCTATCTATAACGGGGCAAGTAACCCTAATTCTGTTCAATCGCTACGCCACGCGCTTTGAGATATTCAACTAAGGCTAGACTCGTCACCGTACTTTTCTTCAGAAGAGTTTGTTCCGCGTACTCGTTTAGCGCCTGTAGCACTGTTTTATCTAACGTGATACTCGTTCCCACCGCTCTACGCTCTCGCATTACTCAAATTCTCCAACACTTATATTATCCATTCTAACAAATAAATTCCAGCAAGTGTAACCTTAGATGTGCAAACAAGTGATTTTGAATTAAATCCGATCGTACTTTATTAACTGGTGAAGAGATTTGTTTAGAATGTTGTTAATGAAGATCCCGTAGTAACTTGAAATCGGCACTGTGAGCCGTCGCGCTTGCCCCTTAATCTAGAAAATTAGAAGGAGATCATTTGAATGAATCACATCCCAGAGATCCAGGAATTAGAGATTCAGAAATTAGAGCTCGCTTTGTCGCAGGCTCTTGACCAGTTCGAGTCTGCAAAGCTACAAGAAGATCCTTTGGAGGCTATTTGGCTGCAAACTAAAGCGGGTCAACTTTCCTATCAGCTAATGCTTGCGAGAAGGCAGATAACTCCGTGCCCTACTTCAATGACTGATAGCCCGCAGTGTTGGAGCTAATTCGCCAACTTAGTCCTACGATCGCAAGTGAAACTGCCCAATCCTACCAAATCAACTCCAAAGTGCCTGTAAGTCCTTGAACTCTGTGTCACCACTTTCAAGTAATCAGATATATGAACAGAAAATAAAATCTATATGATGGGTACGTAAATGCGATTTGTGTCAAAGGTTGCTTTGTAGGATCCCAGTATCCTTTACCCAAATTGTCTAATGGCAGGAGTTCCCGTTGAGGACAAATCCCCGCGTAAACGGAAGATTAATTCCGTTTGGTTGATTAGAACTGTGGCTGGACTAGCAACGCTCCTCTGTGAAATCGCACTATCTTTAATAAATAATCCAAAACCCTCCCCGGTCTTGGTTCAAATTCCAGTTTCTATTTCAACTTCTACTTCTACTCCACCTGTAGTGCAACCTGTTGTAGAACCCCAAGCTGCTGCGCCTGTTGTAGAACCTGTCATCAAACAAACGACTACGCCGCCTGGTTGTGCAGTAGAGACAATTTGCCCATTAGGTGTAATCAGATCGATCGAGCGTAATTCGTCAGGAGTATATATTGAGACCAATCTGGGGTGGTTCAACGTATACGACGATTATCGCAACATTCACGAGTTACCAATCCAGGTCGGACAAAAATTCAGTGCGTTAAGGCTTAAGTAACAGGAGTGGATTCCATCTGGTCTGCAAAGCTGGATTACCGCCGCCCCCTAACAATAACCAAATAGCAATCAACCGCGCCGCTCGACAACATCGGGCGGTTTTTTAATGGAGAAATATGTCTAAGAAACTCGATTTAACTGGACAGACCTTTGGACGATTGACAGTTCTCTCCAAAGCTGGAACTGATAAAGATAGCAAGACAATTTGGGAATGCCTTTGCGAATGTGGTCAAACGAAGTTAGTCATCACGAATCGCTTGAGGCGTGGTATCACCCAAAGTTGCGGCTGCTTATATAACGATGTCCATACAAAACATAGTCGATCCCACAGCCCGCTTTATCGAGTTTGGTCGCAGATGAAAGGACGCTGCACCAATCCAAAACATCCAAAGTATGCCAGCTACGGAGGTCGAGGTATTACAGTTTGCGATCGCTGGCTCGACTTCAACAACTTTCAACAAGACATGGGCGAGCGCCCCAGCCCCCAACATTCTCTCGACCGAAAGGATAATGACAAAGGTTACTGTCCTGAGAATTGTCGATGGGCGACCTCAGCAGAACAAGCAAACAACAAACGTACCAATCGCTTCCTGACTTACCAAAACAAAACCCTAACCTTGAAGCAGTGGTCTGACCATTCAGGACTTTCTAAAGCAAAAATTCGGCAACGTCTTGAACGCGGTTGGGATATCGAGCGCACCCTAACCACTCCCTAAGTTTGTCAGGATTTGATGACAATATTCCTGAGCTGAGATTTGAATCCACGTCAATCGATTCGGCGTAAGCGGCAACCAACTTTTTCCATCAGGGTCTAACTTGCCAGTAATTTGAGCAACTTTCTCCGCGCGGGTCAAATCCCCTCGGAATAATTCACCGCCGCGCCCGCCCGCTTGACACAGCCGCGCCTTCAAACTTGAAGTGCCGCCTAACCGTTTAACCAGAGCATCCAAACCCAACTGTTCCCCGGTTGCCGTGATGATCGGGGCGGCGCTTTGCTTAAAGGTCTTTGGGTATAAATTCTTATTCTCACGTTTGGGACTCGGCAAAGGTACGGAGACCTCCGCCTGCTTCGCTTGCTCCAATCCCCTAACTTTTCTCTCAAGGGAGGCCAGCTTCGCGCGATCCGTACTTTTACCGCCCAGATATTTCTCTACCGCCGCGCCCAATAATAGTTGACTCAGACTTGATCCCTGCTCATCCGCAACCTGTCGCAGCGCATCCAGCGTCACTTTCTTGACATAAATCTTCACAACCTTCGTATTTTCGGATAAGGGCATGGCGTTAGAGGGTGGGGTCACTGGTACAAGTGTCTCAGTCCAGGTTTAGTCCAGAGAAAGTGACCCCACCTTTATCGAAAAGTGCGCTATACTGTTAAAACCTAGTTACGGGATGTAGCGCAGCTTGGTAGCGCGCCTGCTTTGGGAGCAGGATGCCGCAGGTTCGAATCCTGTCATCCCGATTGAATTTGAAGACACTAAGTTGGGTACCCAATTTGGCCCTTGCTGGAGAAATTAGAGATTTGTTCAATTTTTGATCAGTATGCCTTAAGACTGATTTCCGCGCGAGATAGCTAATTTATTGTGTGTCAATTGGGAATTTAGTTAGCCGCAAATCCTGCGCCTGACATCATAAAACACTCTGATCGGCTGACCGGAGTGTTTTTATTTATGAAATCGATCGAAGAGAAAAACTTCGATGCGCGATTGTGTATCCAGCTTTTAATCGTTTTGAACTAAGTGGGGCGCGATCGCGCTCGTTTTTTACAAGAAACGCCGGATTGAGATGATCAACCCGGCGGCTCGATAGATAGATGGAAAACTGCGCGTTAGATCTTAAGGATCGCTCTGCAAAACTTGGGGGTGGAGTAGCCCAACCATTTGTTGAATTCCGCGATGAATGCGGCGGGTGACAGTCATTGGGCTGACTCCAATCTGTTCAGCCACTTCTTTACGAGACAAGTCATGGAGGAAAACATATTCGATCGCTTGTCGCGTTTTATCTTCAAGCTGGTTTAGTGCCCGCTGCAACTGCTGGCGGTCTTCCTCAAGCACTTGTAAAGCCTGATATCGCGCATCGGGCAGCGTATCGCCCAAAGTCATCGGAGAATCCAACTGTTGGCAAACTGTAGCATCCAAACTCAGTGGTAAGCGATTTTTCGCTGCTAATTTACTTTCGCGCCATTCGTTGACCGATACCTTCAGCACATTTGCAATCTCTTCATCGCTTGGCTGGCGACCGAAGGCTTCCATTAGTTGTTCGCGTACCCGTTGCCCTTCTTTGTTCAATTGCTGCCAGCGACGGGGGATTTTAACCGTCCCTGCTCGATCGCGAAGGAAGTGCAGCATTTCACCCCGGATATAGGGAACGGCGAATGAGCTAAAGGCGCACCCTTGATTGGGGTTGAATCGCTCGATCGCTCGGATTAGACCTAGATATCCAATTTGTTCGAGGTCTTCGTAAGGTTCTGCACATTGATGACTCACCCGATGGGCGATCTTCCGAACCAAACCTGCATTCATCTGTACCAATTGATTACGGAGTCGTACCGAGGGGTTTTGGTGATACGAAACCAGGAGTTCCATTCCGCGAGAGCGTAAAGAAGATTGAATTGCCATCATCTACCACAAGGTCAAAGTTATCATCAGCGTTGAGCCTATTTTCTGTAGAGAGGCTTCCTAAAACCATCGTCGTTATACGGTACTGATCGAATTTATCCTGGTACGAATTCGGCAGAAATACGCAAGTATTAAGCCTTTCTATAGAGGGCATTTGAGCCAGTTTTAGGCTGTGATCAGCGTCATGTTTTTGTTGTGATTCCCCTCTACCTAAAGTGTGATCTATGTCGCTTCTTTCGACAGAGGGAAACATATTTATCTCGCCCTATTGTGTTTAATATATCCCGCTGAAACATAGAAGGAATGGGGCTTATGGCAACTAGAAATGATAAAACTACGCAGAAAGAAGAGCATTCTTCCGAAGCAAAAGTTGAGCAAGAAACTGCAAAGAAATCGGATTCAAATACGGCTGAGTCTGATGTAGATAACGCCCCTGATATTGAATCTTTGACTGAAATTTTACACGGCGATATTACTGAGATTGAGTCTGATGAAGCGATCGATTCGATCGATGAATGGGTGGATTTTTTCAAAGGTCATAAGGAAGATAACGTCAAAGAATTGTCGGCATCTCTGAAGGATCTGAAAAAACTTCTGAAAGGGAAAAGGACTGAAGCGACTCAAATCGTAGAAGCGTTGGCAAAATTGGGTGAACAGACGAACGCGATCGGAGATGAGGCTGGACGCGGCGTGAAGGGCCCGGTACATACACTGGGTAAAGCGCTAATTACGTTTAGCCATAAGATCGAGCGTGCAGCAGCGAAGGCAGAGAAAGAGTCTTAACGATTAGGGTTTAGTTAAATTGCGGGATGATCGCTTATGCTGTCGGGCAAGACGCCCAACCCACAATTTGAATCCTTCATTTCAAGGGGCAATTCGGGCTCAAAAGAACTCGGATTGCCCCTTGCAGTTTGCGGATAAGAATTAAGATTCGCTTTCTAAAATCTTCTTGACTTCTTGTAATTCTAGGCGGTGCTGTTCGCTGAGTGTGGGATAAGACAAGTTCAGCGATTTGAGTTTGCTGACGATGATGTCAGAAACAACTAAACGAGTAAACCATTTGTGATCGGCTGGAATGATGTGCCAAGGTGCCTGTTCTGTGCTGGTATGACTGAACATTTCCTCGTAAGCTTGCATATACTCATCCCAATGTTGGCGCTCTTTTGCATCCGAAGCTGAGAATTTCCAATTCTTTTCGGGCTGATCAATACGATCAAGAAATCGTTTTTTTTGCTGTTCTTTTGATACGTTCAGAAAGAATTTCAAAACGATGATTCCGTTGTTCACTAAATACTTTTCAAAGTGATTGATCTCCTTAAATCTTCTTTCCCAGAGGTCTTTACCCTGCACTTCTTTTGGTAGCTTTTGTTTCGCAAGTAATTCTGGATGAACTCGTACTACAAGCACTTCTTCGTAATATGAACGATTGAAGATTCCGATCCGTCCGCGTTCGGGTAAGGCTTTTGTTGATCGCCATAAATAATCGTGGTCTAAGTCCTCTGAAGATGGCGCTTTGAAGCTGTAAACTTGGCATCCTTGCGGATTTACGCCAGACATAACATGCTTGATGGTGCTGTCTTTTCCGGCGGCATCCATTGCCTGAAAGACGATGAGCAAGGCGTAAGAATCGTGAGCGTAGAGAATCTCTTGATACTTCGCAAGTTTTTGAACGCCTGCTTGAAGCTCTGTTTGAGCGGAAACCTTATCCTTTAAACCATCTGTGTAAGCGGGATCGTAGTTTTTTAGCTTAATCTTTTGGTTGGGTGGCACGATAAATTGATCGAGTTTCATATGAATTCTCATGGAGGCTGTCTCTCAATTATGATCAACCTGCCGAAGTCGAGGACACTACCGCAACGTTGTTTAAAAAATTTAGTGGACGCAATTGTTTTAGCGTTTCGAGTTGCTCGGGGTTTTTGACTAAAAACGCACCCGCAAACGCAAGAGAATTGACCGCGATCTCAGAATATTCAGCTTGCGATCGTGGCACAATCAGCATCCATTCTCGTGTTGCTAAGAAGTTATATGGAGCCGATTGCATTATTTGGTGAGATTGAATTCCTACAGTGTCTAAGAGTTCGGAATAACGGTCTAAAAGTTGTTCAGCGGTATTTGTGCGATCGAGCTTTGTGAACGCATGAACGAAAGGAAATTCGGGAATTACTGTAATGCGATCGCGAGAATTCACGGTGCGAATGAATGGATCGATCGGTAAGCGTATCTCTTCGATAAAGGGAAATGGAACGAGCTGTAAATGCTTGTGGCGTTGACTTGCGCCCGCAACTGATCCGGCATTGTAGAACGCTAAACCATCCACTTCTGATAAGCACGCCTGCATTGCAGTGAAATCATTTAGCGTTAGTAGCGCTTCTTGTTCTTCAAACGCGCGAGTGATGATTAAAAGATGATGATCGACTACATTAAATTTATTGAGGAGACACACATGAGTGTCAGAAATATCAATCACAAATAAATCACGATCGTAGGGCAGAAAAGGATCGATCGGTTTTCCAGTGGTAGCTTCTTCTTGCTTCTGTTTTAGGTCAGAGGCTTCTTTGCGAATCAGATTGGTGACGGTGCGAACGAGGAATTGAGCGCCTGCTTGCTCGATAAATTCGTGGCGGGTTGGGATGGAAAGAAGTGCGCCACAGGAGAGCGCGCACTGGGTTTGCTCGATCGTGCGTTGCCAGAGAATTCCAGGGTTTTCTAAGAGCGGGAGATGCTCAGACATAGTAAAGATAAAGCGCGATCGTTGATACTCTTAACGTCAGTTCGACAGAAGTGGTTGGCTTCGGTTGTGACTTCGGGAAGCCGTCAACAACGGAGCGAGAGAACCCCGTCGAACTGGCGTTACTCTTACTATTTCACATCTTCGTAGCGAGTGCGATGCGCTTTCAGTTGTGCGAGGTAGTCAGGATCGAGTTTTGCAAGCTGCCATTTTTCGTAGAAGATCTTGGCGGATTCGGCTTTGATCGGGTCTTCTTCGCGCGGTAAAACGGTTTTGTCGATCGCGTATTTTCGACCGGATTTATGATTGGCGTAGCGACGCGATCGCGTGTATCCCATTTGCAAAAATTTTCGCGCCATGTCCATACCGACGAAATCACTCTGCGCTTTGTATTCTTGGAAAAGCTGATAAATCTTGTCAGCGGAGATTCGTGCGATTTCTGGTGTTTTGAATCTCCAATGTGGCAGGATCTCGCTTTTGTAAGGCTCTACCAGCAAAACGCCTTGCTCACCTTTGCCAATTCGGTAGTGTTCCGGGTGTTCTCTAAAGTTGATTTGAGTGAAATCGATCGAGTAATCAAACGCCATGCTTAGAACTGCGACTCTAAACTGATTGAATCAAGCGTAAATGCCGTTGTCATGCTCCACGGGAGCGATTTCTAAGAACGAGTAAGAGAATCAGCGAGATCGCGCTTCCAAGTGCGGTAATTAGAATGGCAAACTGCGCGGATTGACGAATTGCGATCGCAACAAATGCCCAAACAATCACACCCGTAAAGGCAATATCTCGATATCGAATTGCGATCGCGGCTGTAATCGCTGCGGCAATTAGAATCATCAACACTGTCCAAATGCTTGGATCAATTCCCCATCCATTCCACTGAGAAGCATAAAGAGCAGAAGCGACATTCACGATCGATGCAACGCTAATCCAGCCGAGATAAATACTAATTGGAATTCGAGCTAACCATTTCTCTTCACGTGAAACACGATTTTTTTCAAATCTCGACCATACATATGCAGCAATCAAATTCAGCAAAATTCCGAACATGAAAACAACGGATAGCCAAAATTGCTGCAACTGAAATAGATACACCCAAACGATTTGAAAAACAGATGCCCAAATGATTGGAGCGCGTAACTTTAAGAAACGGGGATTGTAGCGCTGTACGGGCAGAGCTTGATAAATTCCAAAGCCGATGAGTCCGAGGTAAATCACGCCCCAAATCGCAAAAGCGTAGTTGGCTGGCGTGACTTGCACACCGCCTAAAATTGTGTTCGCGATCGCGCCAATATTCAGCCCTCGTAGCGGGAAAATATTCGAGATTGCATTAATGACGATCGCGGCAAGAATTGAAACGATCGTTGCGATTTGAAGAATTGCCGCAAATGGAGAATTTTGCTCGGAGCGTTGCATATGACCTCTTGGAATTCGCTTTTAACTAGGGTAGCGAGACTTTCGGCACTGGCTCCTCTTTCGGATTGTCTAAGATTTTTCGCTTGGCTCGATCCATTTCCAAAGCGGATGACTCTGCCCTTGCTGCCGAATTCTCAGGACTGCTTTTTCGAGTCTGCGCTGTTCGTCGATCGGTAAACCAAACAAAATATTTCGACTCTGCCAAATCAAAACGCTCAACGTCATGCCGATACACAACCCGAGTCCGACCGTTGCGGGCAGATTTGAGATCAATCCATTCCGCAACGCTGCCCAAGTGAAATAGTCCAGCATCAGCGAAATCGGGTAGCGCAGTCCCCACAGGCTCAAAGCTCCGATCGTTGACCACAACCCGATCGCAACAAGCCACCGTCCAATCACCGTCGCACGATGCAGGCGTTGGACAGCCGCTTGAAATTTTGGGTCAAGTTCGACTTCAGAAAAGTCAGAGAACTCAGGAGGTGTCATATTCGCTTACCTAGTCGCTAGTCGCTTCAGCCGCTTTTACTGGCGCGAACGCACGTCCTCGCTTTTCCCGCCAGAGTGCTAACAGTGTACTCGCGATAAAGATACTGGAATACGCTCCCATGCCAAATCCGATGATCAGCGCCAGAGCAAAGTTCTTCAGTGTTTCACCCCCGAAGAGGAGTAAAGCAAACAGGGTTAACAACACCGTTAATGTGGTATTGATCGATCGCGTTAGGGTTTGATTGACCGCATCATCTACGATCTCGTTGATGTGGCGACCCGGATTTAATGCGATCGTTTCACGCACGCGATCGTAAATTACAACGGTGTCATTTACCGAGAAACCAACGATTGTTAATAGCGCCACGACGAATAAACTATCGACTTCGATTCTCAAAGGCGTGAGTCCGAGAATCGCGAATGCACCGACCGTGATTAAAACGTCATGGAAAAGAGCAACGATCGCGAAGATTGCATAATCTAGCTCGAATCGAACCGTCATGTAGAGCGTGATACCCGCAAAGGAAACGATGAGCGCGACTAGTGCAGACTGAAACAGTTGTCTACCGATCGTGGGTCCAACAGTGTCAATCTGCGTTTTCTTGACATCAAACTTACCGACTTTTGCTTCGAGTTCTGATTGCAGTTTGGTGCGCTGATCAACGGTGAGCGTATTCGTCCGAATTAAGGCGGCTCTCTGGTCTTGTCCGACGAGTTGGAGGCTGGCATCACCTTGATTTTCGGCTTTGAGAACTTCGCGAATCGCATCGAGACTGATGGGTTTATCGCAGTTTCCAGGCTGACTACAATCGAGTTCTACCTGAAGTCGCGTTCCACCTTTGAAGTCAAGTCCTGGACGCAGAGGCGCACCAATTTGAGTTTGCAGAATCACCATCGCAATGATGCCTGCAAGGATACAAATCGCAGAAATCGCCCACCACAATCCTCTTTGGCGAATGACGTTTAGTTTCATGAGGCGCTCTCCGAGATCGATTGATTGGCTTTGGGAAGGTTGGGACAGAACCATTCTGGTTTGCGGAGTCCCGGAAAGGTGATGGCGTACATCATCAGAGTACGGCTGCACGTAACTGCCGTGAACATACTAATCGCAACCCCCAACAGCAGCGTCACTCCGAAGCCTTTGACCAGTCCTGAACCGAACCAGATTAAGGCGATACAAGCGATCGCAGTTGTGACGTTACTATCGAGAATGCTGGAAAAGGCTCGAAAAAATCCTGACTCTACCGATCGATAAAGTGTTTTCCCGGCAAGTAGTTCCTCACGGGTGCGCTCAAAAATCAGAATGTTCGCATCGACTGCCATCCCGATACTGAGAATAAATCCAGCAATTCCAGGCAATGTCAAGGTTACGCCTAAGAGCTTGAATCCCGCGTATGTCAACAGCGCATAGATGATGAGAGAGACCGCGCTAATGACTCCTGGTAATCGGTAATAGACAATCATGAATCCTAGAACCAGCAGTAATCCACCCACCCCAGCGTAAATGCTGCTCTGAATACTATCGCGTCCGAGTGTAGCTCCAACGGTTCGGTTTTCAACGACTTCAACTGGAAGCGGCAATGCGCCTCCACGGAGTTGTACCGCGAGATCCGTTGCTTCTTGAGCCGTAAAGCGTCCGGTAATTGTGGCTCCTCCGCCTGTAATTCCGGTTTGAGCGAACTCTGCACCAACGCTTGGATAGCTAATCAAACCGTTATCGAGGAAAATTCCCAGAGATCGACCTGTTCCCGCCAAACTTTTTGTTAACTGAGCAAATTTATCACCGCCTTCTTGATCGAACTTCAGCCCCACGCTAAAGGAGTTTGATCCAGGTGCAGATTCTGCAAACGCATTTTGTAAGTTTTTACCGACGAGAGCAGGCGGGTCGAATAGAGCCGCGATCGCATCGTTACTGCGCTTGAGAGCCGCTTGATTTTCTGCGATCTCTTTGGCATCGTCTGACTTGCGGAGTTCAGCTTGCTTTTTGACGAGTTCTTGGCGAATGGTTTGTTCGATCGGGAGTCTCGCTTCGGTTCCGGCTTTTTGGGCGCGGAAATCAAGCTGTGCGGTTCCGCCTAACACGCGCTCTGCCTGTTCTGGATCGCTCACGCCTGGCAACTGGACTAAAATCTGATCTTCGCCAGCCGTTTGAACGAGCGGTTCCGATACGCCCAATCCGTTAATCCGACCTTCGATCACTCGCTGCACGTCTTCTAGCTGCTGCGAGGTGATTTTTTTAATATCTCCTGCTGGCTTGACTTGAATCGTAATCTGCGATCCGCCGCGCAAATCCAAGCCTAACAGTGCTGGAAAATGCTTCTGATCGAAGACGATATAGAGCGAGCCAAGCACCAGCACCAAAATCAGTATTAATAATCCCCGTTGCCGTCCCATTACTCGATCCTGTTATGACAAAGGCTATGATAGCGCTTTCTTTGCAGGACGTTGCATTCGATACGGTTTCGGCAACAAAAAGAGGACTTCTCTCGATGATTCGTCGATCGACTAGGAGGGATTGAGGAGTGCTTGGAATCGATCGTCTTGTCGAATGAGGTCGAAGCCTGAGTCTATCTTTGCCCGTTCTCGATCACTGAAATTCAGGATAAGCCAAAGGACGTGCTAGAAGTAAAGTACGCTATGCAAGGAGCATGACCTGTGTTTGGCTTTGATCGGATTACGTTTGACCGCAATATTATGGCAGGGCAGGCTTGCATTCGTGGAATGCGGGTGCCGGTGTCGCTGGTTTTGAATTTGGTGGCGAATGGCAAAACAGTAGCGGAGATTATTGAAGATTATCCTTACTTGGAGCCGGAGGATATTCGACAATCGCTTCAATATGCGGCTTGGCTGGTGCAAGAGCGGGTCTATGTGCAGCAGCGTCCAGAGCAAACTGCGTGAGGTTTCTCGCAGATATGGGAATCTCTCCGCGCACGGTGGATGATTTGCGGCAGCAAGGGCATGATGCAGTGCATTTGGTCGAGCAAGGACTAGAACGTCTAGTCGATCGAGATATTTTGGTGAAAGCTCGGAATGAGGGGCGCATTTTACTCACGGTGGATTTGGACTTTGCTCAACTATCGGCGTTGAGTGGTGAGCCTTTTCCTAGTGTGATTTTGTTTCGGTTGGGTAATGTGAGTCGAGATGTGCTTGAGGTGCGTCTGGCAGAGGATTTGAGTCAGTGTGCAGAGGACTTGGAAACGGGAGCGATCGTTTCGGTGCGGGATGAAGTTTTTCGGGTGAGAAGTTTGCCGATATGAGAGACAAGCTCGATCGCTTCAATCAATCTCTACTCACCAATCAGCGCTTGGAATCGATCGTCTTGCTGAATGGGGTCGAAGTCTGAGTCTGTCTTTGCCCATTCTCGGCACTCGGAATCTAGAGTGATTGCTTGTTGTAAGGTGGTAATGGCTAAATCAACCTGATTCTGCAATCCATAACAGCAAGCTCTGTTGTAATGTACTCCAGCATCATTTGACTTAAGCAAAATTGCTCGATCGTAACTCTCGTACGCTGCCTCAAACTGACCCACCTTCATAAGCGCAAAACCCCGATTGCTCCAAGCTGCATGTATGGCTGGTTTGAATTTTAAGGCTCGGTCATAGCTGATGATCGCCTCCTCATAACGCCCTATAATGGACAGCGCATTGCCCCGATTGTAATGGGCTTCGTATGTGTCTGGTTGGAGTTCTAAAGCTCGGTCATAACTGGTGATCGCCTCCTCATAGCGCCCTAAGTCGTACAGCGCATAGCCACAGGTAAAATATTTAGCAGCGACATAAGTAGGATATTGTTTTGCCGTCTGACTAAGTTGCTGCAAGATTGCAGGCAAATAGCGCCCCACATTCACCGCACCCGTTTTCTTCGCCTCAATCTGCCCATCCTTCGGCTTCAGGATTTGCTCTGTCGTCATCAAATATCGCATCACTGTTCGCAATTGCCATTCATGCCACAAGCGCCGCACTCCACGCCTCGGCAATAAATGTTTCGCTGTCGCCGATAGCAGCGGAGCCGTCAAAGGAAGATTTAGGGTACGCAATAGCTCCACAGCATCATACACATACACCGCCAGCGGATAGTGCCCGACAACCTGGTTATATTTCTGCCGCCATGTCTCATCTAGCTTGGGCGAAAACTCCTGAATATTCACATCCAAGTCGCGACTCAGGGCACTCTCCAAATTCAGCGTGATATTCTCAAACGTGCCATCGTTCTGCCTGGCAATCAGCCCATACTCCTCTGGAACTCCCCGCAGTCCCACCGCCGCCACGCAGTCCGTCAACAAACTGACGATCGCCTCCTCAGAAGGCTCCACCAGCGAATAACACTGAAACTGCTGCCAAAACGATTTGTACTTCTCCCATTGCAGCTTGTCCCAAGGCGATGTCTCCCTTGGCTTATCGGGTTCTCGCTCATCCCGCGCCGTTGCGATCACCCGCACATACGACGACTTGCCCTGCCGCTCAAAATACTGCAACAATCTCGGCAACCGTTCCTGTACTGGCTCTCGCAACGGTCGAGCCAACTCTTCCCCTGCTTTCGGATGGATCTCGTGAGGATTGCCCGCATACATCCAGCGATTCAGATCGTCCAAAAAGAACAGCAACTTATCATCCGGGCGAACCTCACTCGGAAATTCCTTCGGCACATCTAGCCATTCCCCCGCTTGATCCGCCAGCTTCAGCACCGTCCAGCCTTCCTGGTTCAGCACGTCCGCTAAATGCGCCGCTTCTCGCGTCTTGCCCAAGCCCGACTTGCCCAAAATCAAGACCCAGTTCTTTTCAGTAAATGCAATCTCTAACTCTCTGCGAATACTGAGATCGGGATGGCGCTCTTGATACGGAATTTTGTAATCTGCCAGCGGGTTCTTCTCATCTCCGCCCATAATCTGCTTCAGCAAATCCGGGCTACGAGGTTTGATCACGTCAAACGGGAAGTCACCCGCCGGAAGTTGGCGAATGCGTTTAGCTTTGCGGCGAGCTTCCAATAATTTGTTGGTTCCGACAATTCCACCCGTGATCGTTCCAAGGATAGCGAGAAGCTTGGTAATGTCATCAAAATTCGGCATCGGTGCGAGGGATTGAGAGGCTTGCCCACAATCTTATCTTGGGAAATTTTGCGCGGCTAGTTGCGAGTCAATCAAGCAATCGAGTGCGATCGCTAACTCCATTGGGCATCCTCAGACGGTATATCTCTCTACATCTAAAGGAATTTCCACCCGACGCCATCTCAAAATCTCCCGACCCAACTCTCAGACACCGATCTTCAAGAGATCAAAGCCGCCCTCGCCACGATCGAAAACAAGCTTCCTTTTCTGGTTCATCTCACTACCGAAGAACGCCGCAAGCTCTTCAAAATGGGTAACAAAAGCCTCTCCTTTGTCAGCAATAGCCTGATGGCAGCCCAAACCAACCCCGACATTTTGCCCGCCAGTTTCGACCTCAATGAATTCAGCAGCAATTATCAACTCGCGACTACTTTGAGCGAGGTTCATCTCAGACTGCAACAACTCACCGAAAAAGTAGACGACACTTTAATGTCAGTCAGCAGCGAGGCGATGACTGACAGCCTCACGGTCTATGACTACATCAAAACCGCTGCCAAAAAGACCCCCGGACTCAAAGCGATCGCGGATCAGTTGGGTGAACGCTTCAAAGCCACCCGCTCAAAAGCCGCTAAAGAAGCTCCCACCCCTGCATCAGTTGCTTAATCTCTTTCCTGCACTCTCCGACCAGCAATTAGATCTGATCGGAGAGAGAAAACATCTCTCTAGTGAATTTGTATCAGTCTTACACGAGTGTTTGACTCTGGTTGTCGAGTATTCACTGATCGCTTATGAGTCTTTGATCCTCATCCACGAGTATTGACACGCGACTTACAAGACTTTGATTCTCATCATCGAGTATTCAGCGATCGCGCACGAGTCTTTGATCTTCATCAATGAGGATCGTGCAGTGGCAAAGCTCACTTCCTATTTTCTACACCTTCAGCGGAACCATCTTGCGAACTGCTTCCACAATTTGCGGCGGTTGCACGATCGTTAACGCTTCCAATGTGCCGTTGTATGGAGTTGGGATATCTTGCGATGACATTCGCAACACAGGCGCATCAAGTTCATCGAAAAAGCGATCGTTAATCGATGCCGTCAATTCCGCACCAATTCCACCCGTTCTCATACATTCTTCAACGATGATCACGCGATGGGTTTTGCGAATCGATTCGCCGATCGTCTCAAAGTCCAACGGTTTGAGCGACAGTAGATCGATGACTTCGCAGTCATATCCTTCTTTGTCTAAAGTCTTCATCGCTTGCATGGCATGATGACGCATTCTCGAATAAGTCAGAATTGTCACATCCTTTCCTTTACGCACGACCTCAGCCTTATCCAGCGGCAGATAATACTCTTCGCTCGGCAAATCTTCCTTCAAGTTGTAAAGCAGAACGTGCTCGAAGAACAGCACCGGATTATCATCGCGAATCGCAGACTTCAGCAACCCTTTTGCGTTGTAAGGAGTCGAACACGCCACGATTTTCAACCCTGGAACCGCTTGAAAATAAGCTTCTAGACGCTGTGAATGCTCCGCACCCAAGCGACTCCCCACACCTCCCGGCCCGCGAATCACGAGCGGAATTTTGAAATTTCCACCCGACGTATAGCGCAACATCCCCGCATTATTCGCGATCTGGTTAAACGCTAGCAGCAGGAAGCCCATGTTCATTCCTTCGATGATCGGGCGCAATCCAGTCATTGCCGCGCCAACTGCCATCCCGGTGAAGCTATTTTCTGCGATCGGTGTATCGAGCAATCGCAAATCACCGTACTTTTTGTACAAATCCTTCGTGACTTTATAGGAGCCGCCGTAATGCCCGACATCTTCTCCCATCACCAAAACTGTCGGGTCTTTTGCCATTTCTTCGTCGATCGCTTCCCGAAGGGCATTAAAGAAGAGTGTCTCTGCCATTGCGTTTCCGTCGTGTAAAGTGCTTGCAAGGTCTTATTGTGACATCTCACATCCCAATTGCAAAGTGCGATCAACTTTGTAGTAGTTAGGTTGTCGGCAATCGATCGTAAGATTCCGGTTCTACGTCAGGCACTTCTGATAAGACTGCTTCATATTTTTCTCGACTCCCTCGTTGCGCCAACTCTTGCAAATAAGTTTCGGTCGCGATCGCAGAAATCTTTTCAGCCACCGCTGTGGCAATAAATTGATCGATCGAGATTCCATCTTGCTCTGCTAGGCACTGCAAGTTTTTGTATAAGGAGTCAGGGAGTTGAACGTTCAATTGACTCATGATAAAGCTCCCATCCCTTGCAAAAACTCAGCAGGGGTTACCGTTCTTATGCCAAATTCTCAATTTCGGCAAAGTCCAGGCTATTGTACGCCGCTATGCTATTTTTCACATCTCGCTAAACCTATTCTTGTGAAACAAACCGTTGAATGGTTTCTACCGGCATCTCAAGATCCTCGGCAATTTGTTCAATGGTCATTCCCCTTTTAAGAAGTTTTGGAACCATCTTAGACAACGTTTCCTCCCGCCCCTCTTCTCTCGCTTCTTGATACACGCGAGTTTGCTTTAAGTCGCCCAGTCCCAACATACGCTCTACCTTTTGACTGTTGAGTTTCGGAAATTTGTACACGAATATCGTCTCGATCAATTCTATGAGATTTCGTTGGATTGCCACATCCATTAGTTCTTGTCGAGTTCGATCGATCAGTGCCCGTCCTCTTGCCGGAGCCTATTTCTGACTCATTCCAAGAAGCTGTAAAACTCCTAGCCCTAATGAGAGATCGCCCACATCTGACGGCAACTTGTTCAGATAAATGCGTTGCACTCTGGGATTGTTTTCATATTCAGAATAGTGGGCTGGTATTCCTGGATCAAATCGCTTCTCGGTGAAGATGACGACAGCCCGCCAATTATTCACGGGCTGATAGTCCTTCAAATAGAGATGAATTTCACCAAAGAAGCGGGCATAGAAGTTTTCACCTTTCTTGTCTGAATAGGCTTGCGCTTCGACGAAGTAAATCGGGAATCCGGTTAATCGCAGCGGCGGTAAAAAGATGCCATCAAGCCTGAAACTGGTCTGCTTGATCTCCTGAGAACCAAACGCATAGGTAGTCATGCGTGGGTCGGATTCGCCAATCAATTCAAAGAAGGTGTTGGGTGTTGTTTGAAAGATTCTGTAGAAGATGGAGTCTGTTTTCAATCTCTGTCTCAATGTTTTCTAGCTTCATCATCGTATCGTTCCGAAAAGAGATAAAAGGCTAGGACTGGCTCGTGCTACAGTTCACAAGTCTCTGCGCGAGAGAAGAGATTCCTCCTCCTCCACCCACCCACCTCTACCTCCATTCCTGCGGGTAAGTGTCCTTTTAGAGAGAAGGTGTCAAAAGTTACTTCGGAGTAATTGATCCACTCGTTTCTATTTCTGCGCCATCCTATGCGATCGCCAAACCGCTCATAGGTTTCCTTATGATACTGCCCATCTAAAGAATTTCCCGTCTCGACATAAATCTGTTTCTGCACACTGAAGCCAAAGTGACCGAGACTGAACTTTACCCAAAGCCGATCGATGATTTGCAGATCCTCACAAGGAAACTTCTGAATACTCTGTACATCCAGATATCCCTGCTCTGTTTGGTTTGGGACTTTGAGCATCACTTTGTCAGTCTCTTGATCTGCGTCTTTCCAGCGCCCATTTGCTAAGTAGTTGTGTAAATCTGTATAGCGCTCCGGTAATGTCATCCGCACGATTTTGATCGAATTTCCGGGCGCATCTGAGCGATCGATAAACGGGATCAATCCCTCGATCGTCGTACTCGTGATCGCTTCAAGCTCTGCGGAAGTTGGCAATCGATAGTCATACACTTGATCGGGACTCTGAAGTAAAGGCAAGGAGGATACCCAATTACAAAACCACTGAGCATCCTGCCAAGAAATTCCCTTCACAGGCTCATTCATTTCAGCGATCAGGATTTCAATTTGTTTTGCTTGAGAATGATATTGCTTAGTTTCTTGTGCATCTAAGAACAGTCGATATTCACCCCAAGTGATGTAATCCAAGCACAAGTCAGCCTGTCCCACTCGCTGCACATTCTGGAACCGTGTCTGAAGTCGAAGTTCTGCCGCAGTGTGTCCTTTGTATGCTGCCAGCAATAAAGCTCGATCGAGCCGTTGACTCGTTGCAGAATCGATCGGTACACCCTCATTCTGGCATCGCGTCATCAGTTTAAGTAAATGCGGCTTATTCTTCTCTAGCGTACTCGGAAACTCATCCAAAGCGGCATTCACGAGCCGCGTCGTCTGTCCCATTGATGCCGAGAAACAACAGACTTCCAACCAGCGATCGTTCGTCACTTTCTCCACCAGCAACGATTCCTGCCCCTGCGCCTTCAGATAAAGCGCCGCAAAATACTCCTGAAAAGTCTGATGCGAAAACTCATACGTATCGTGTTCCTGCTCCACAATCAGCCCTGCAATTTCGATCACTTCGATCAAAAACTGCTTCGGTTTAATCGCCTCATCTGCACAAGCCTGCCGAAACCGCTCCTGAATCCACTTTGATCCCTGCGCCATACAAAACGTATTCACCTCTTGCTGCATCAGGTTCCACGCCAGCACTTGCAGCAAAGCGAGTTTATCTTCTAGCTCTAACGGTGTTCGTCGATCGCTAAACTTCGTCGCCCGTTTTCGCAGCAGCACATCACAAATGTCTTTGTAGAGCGAGACTCGACGCTTCGGCAGTTCGATATTCTCATCATGCGTAATTGCAATCAGCTTAACTAACAAAGGAGTCCGAGCCAGTCCAGTCAGAGCCGAACTCGCAAAAATCTGCCGCGTTAGACTCTCTGCACTCTTCTTTACCTCTCTCCCGATCTCAGCTTCGACTGCTTCCGCATCTAATCGCTCTGCTACAGGCTTACGCGGATTGTCTTCTAGCGCTCTATTCCACATTGGAGCAATCAACGCACGATACCACTGCTGCACAAATCGATCAATGTCATCGGGATTAAATGGCAATACCTGTAACGACGTATCAACTTCAATTTGTGCCAGATTGCACACCTCGTCTTCTAGCTCCAATCCCGCTGGACGAGAAGTGAGGATAAATCGCGTCTTACCGTAGCGCTTCATCTGATAATCAATCCACTTCTTAATTCGATGTCGCTGACTTTTAGGCACTTCATCCAGCCCGTCAAACATCACCAAACATCGACCCTGTTTGAGTTGCTCTTCAAACCACAGCCGAGAAGCCTTGAGATCCTCTCCTTCCGGTTGCTTTGCCAAAGACTTCAAAATCAACTCCGGAAGCGCGATCGTTCCTTCCAGTGGAATCTCTGCAAAGATATCGCGAAACCGCAGCAGCACAGGGATATCCTCGCGCACCTGATGCAGTCGATACGCCTCTGTCACATAACACAAGGTCAGATATCGCAATAACGTCGTCTTCCCCGCTCCTGCTCCTGCTGCGATCGCGATCCGTCGATGCTGCACTTCCCGACTCTGCAATCCTGGCAGAAATGCCCATATCTGCTGAGGCGCACGCGAAATGCCTTGGATCTGCGACGAAACCACTTGCAGCGGCACATACACATCTTTGAGCGGAATGCCACCAGAGAGCAATGTTTCTCCTTCTGACTCCATCATTGTGCATTGTGTTTTCAGCGCGTTCAGATAGTTCTTCTTTGGGCTGAAAATTCGCTCTCTCAGATGAGTTGCTGACTTCTCAACGTTTGTAATGCTTTTATCGATCGCTTTCCCCGATTTTTCCCCTCGTTGACTCATGCTTTCTTTCAGCACCTTCATCAGTCCCTCCCCAAAGCTGGTCATCAGTGCCGTTCCCACTGACACCGCCCCTGAAATCAGCGCTTTCGGAATCTCTTCATCGACCAATGAGTACACTGCATAGCCCCCGCTTCCCAAGACGAGAAGTTTAGTCAGAGCATCGGTAATCTTATCTGAAAGCGACTTTTCGGGAGTAGGTTCGGGGGGCATAAGAAAGACCACACAGAGGCTTCTGATCTGTTTTACACTTAGCGATCGTAAATCTCCATAAAGTGTCAGAGTTTTTTCATTTATCAACCCGATCTCTTCGTCTGATATTTCTCTACCGTTCATTTAGAAAGAGCATGATTTCATCGATTTAGGGCACGAATCCATCCTGAACGGATCTTCTCTGACCAACACGGAATCGATCCTCATCAAAAAAGAATGTCTGCTCATCAAGACCGCATTTTGCTCGATTGAAACCGTCGCTCTATTCGTCAATACGAGAGATGCGTTCATTCAGAACGAACTTCTGTTTATCGCAATTGCTCAGTGCTTCTCCAATTCGCCACAGAGCATTTACATTAATTTCATCTAGAGATCCAAGATTTCTCCCAGGGATTTGCGGTCTCAGTCTGACTAGAGTGGCACTACAACTTTAGTCATCTGGTGTATCACGATGCCTTACAAGAAAAAACAATCGACCATTCTGATCAAATGCCGTGAGCGAGCAATGAACCTGCAAGTCATTCATCCCAATCTCGATCTAGGGAACGGCTTGACGATGAAGACATACCAAGCCGCGATCGACACCCATCAAGCCAACTTAGACAACTACAATCGCGCCATCTCGACCATCACCGAACTCGCACTCTCGTTTGAGGAATCTGACAAAATGCTTCGCGACATTAACGAGCGGATGTTGCTAGGGGTTGGAGCCGTCTATGGAAAAGACAGCAAAGAGTACGGAACCGCAGGCGGAAAACGCAAGAGTGAAGTGGTTCAAGCCCGATCGAGAGCTAGGAGCAATCCTACTGCTCAGAAAAGCACTGTTCCAACTAAGGCTTAATTTGAGTTTCTCGATCTCTGCCCATTTCATTGCCACTTTGCCACAGTTAAAGCGGAGTGGCTTTTTTTTTGCTCGATCGCGAAACCCTGCACTATTGAATCAGAACGTTGGTCGCTCAGACTGAGAAATATCGGATGATTTTCCCTGAATGCCAGCCTTCCCATAAAATTGAAGATCTGTTGTGATGGGAAAAAAGCCGTGGCGTTTAAAGTCGGTTTATTGGGATTGGGAACAGTCGGGACTGGAACAGTTGAGATTCTTCGTGATCCGGCTCAACGCCATCCGCTACTGCAAGACATCGTGATTCATAAAGTGGGAGTGCGATCGATCGATAAACCTCGCATCGTACCCGCAGAACTCTTAACGACCGATTTAGAGTCGATCGTCAGCGATCCAGAAATCGATATTGTGATCGAAGTGATGGGTGGGTTGGAGCCTGCTCGATCGCTGATGTTAAAAGCGATCGCAAATAAGAAGCACGTCGTCACGGCAAACAAAGCCGCGATCGCAAGATTCGGAGATGAAATCTTCACAGCCGCATCAAAAGCAGGCGTTTACGTACTCCTCGAAGCGGCGGTCGGGGGCGGAATTCCGGTGATTGAACCGATTAAAAAATCGCTCTGTGCCAATCGCATCAACGCTGTCACCGGAATCGTCAACGGTACGACCAATTACATCCTGACTCGAATGCAGCTTGAAGGCGGCGACTTCACAGAAATCCTTTCCGATGCTCAAAAACTCGGATACGCCGAAGCCGATCCAACCGCCGATGTTGATGGCATGGATGCCGCCGATAAGATCGCAATTCTGGCATCCTTGGCATTTGGCGGACGGATTAAATTACCTGAAGTCTACTGCGAAGGCATTCGGAACGTCAGCGCGATCGAGATTGTCTACGCCGAAAAACTCGGATTTGTGATCAAACTATTGGCGATCGCGAAACGGAAATCCAGCGACGAACTCGAAGTCAGAGTCCATCCGACGCTCGTCCCAAAATCGCACCCGTTGGCCAGCGTCAACGATGTTTACAACGCGATTTTGATCGAAGGCGACCCGATCGGGCAAGTCATGTTCTTTGGACGAGGAGCGGGAGCAGGCCCTACCGCCAGCGCAGTCGTCGCAGATGTTTTAAATATTGCGGCATTGCTAAAAGTTGAGCGTGCGACCCAGCAAAGCGAACCTCCGACACTCGATCCGCTGCTCGCTTGTTCGCATCAGCACTATTGCACGATCGCGCCAATGAAAGACCTTTCGACTCGGTTCTATGCGCGATTCTTAACGCGGGACGATCCTGGTGTAATTGGCAAGCTGGGAACTTGTTTTGGCAATCACGAAGTCAGCCTAGAATCCGTGGTTCAAGTCGGTATTCGAGATGGAGCCGCTGAAATCGTCGTCGTGACGCATCAAGTTCAGGAAGGAAATTTTCGCGAAGCACTCAATCAGATTGAGCAGATGAACGCGATCGAGAAAGTAGCGAGCGTGCTACGAGTTTTATAACGCATCGTAAAACGGTTCGAGCTGAACGCCCCACACCCCTGCTTCTTTCCAATGCTTCAGAATCAAGCAAAAGTTCGAGGTCGCCCGCAAGAGGGGAACGGAGCCTACACCATCGGTGAGCCTGGTTCAAGACCCCATTGATGTTTGAGGAAGTGACGATACATCGTCTCGCGCATCAGCATTTGTTCATAGAGTTTCACGAGAAATTCTTGCGCTTGTTCACGGCTCATTTGCTGAACCTGAGTTTCAAACGATCGAATGCTGAATTGTTGTTCCAAGGAAAGTTCTACAGGTTGACTCATACAAAATACACTCCAAGTGAAAGAGAGTAGACCAATTACAGGATTCCATGACTTCTTCGTCAATGGGGTTTATCCTGAACGAACCGGGTTGATTCTTCGAGGATTCCCTAGATTTGCTCAGAATCTTGTATCTGATATTAACGAAGATAACAATCATTTGACAAAATCACCATCCGCCACTGGTGTAATACTACCCGGTGATATCCGTACATCTGAGGAAAGACGATGATTATCGTATGGCTGATTCTGGCTGGGATCGGAGGAATAGCGGCGATCTTAGGCAGTTTGATGACGATCGCAAGTTTGCTGCTTTGGGCGATCGAGGGCGATTGGAAAGGGCGATTAAAAGTATTCGGGTTTTCGATCGGTTGTGCGATCGTGGGATTTTTGACGCTCCGACTAATTCCCTTTCCACTTCAATAAAACGACTTCTTCTCGCAGTTGTTCTTTCGTCGCCGTTGCCAACCGGGTTCGGAAAAGCTCGATGTCTGTCACTTCATATCCAAGCGATTTCGCCAAATCTGCGATCAATCCTCCGGTGCGAATCATCACGCGCAAGTAAGAAGCCTGATCGCCCACGACATAAGCTAGCTGTGCATTCGGTCGCAAAGCTTGGCGCAAATCCGCTAAGTGCTTTGCCATTCCACCAAAATAGAGTCTTGTCGCTCTGGCATATTGCCGCTCAAATCCGCTCGTTTTGTTTAACTCAATCCGTTTTGCTTCAATCTCGTTTGCAATCCGCTGAATTTCGGCGTGATTTGCCACCCACTGATCATCGTTATCGGCTCGATAAACACAGCGAGAATTCGATCTCATTAATCCCTGTTTCAAAACCCGCAAATCCGCTTTCGTTTCAAGGAATCCCAAAAGCACCGATTCTAATCGAGTTGTGCGGGTGTAATCCTTTTCATTTGGATACGGTGGCGATGTGATCACGGCATCGATCGAATTCGGCTCTAGGACTTCTAATAGATTCCGAGAATCAGCATGATGAATCGTCGCAGGTGTATTCGGTAGCGTTTGAAGATACTTTAAATCAGTTGCCATCTGCTGAATTTCATCAATCCAAAGCTCAATCACTGGAGCATCTTGTTTTAATTTCCCAACGCTGACTTCTGGTGCAAATTTAAGATTGCTAATTGAATAAACTAGGATCTTTGCGAGTGCGAGTCTTTCATGTCGATCGCACAATTCATCTTTATGTTGCTTTAACTGATCCAGAAGCACTAACGCTTTATGTAACGGCAATTCGCTGATCGAATTTTTGAGAAGTAATTGAGATCGTTCTTCTGACAAAGTTCGTAACGGTTGACCAAGATTTGCTTGGGCGAGTTCTGCGATTCGAGTCGCATGATCGATTAAGCGATCCGCATCGATCGACCAATCCAGCTTTGTCGATCCTGCAAACCATGCCATCTGATTCGCTTCCACTCCCACACTCGGAACGCCTTGTTTTTTGCATTCCACCACCGTCGTTCCGGTTCCACAAAACGGATCAAGCACACACTGATTTGATTCGATCGCAAAATCAGTTAAATACTTTTGCACCAGATGCGGTGGAAACGACAGCACAAACCGATACCAATCATGTGCCGATCGATCTTGATTGCGAATGTGATTGAGATCAGAACTGCGACGATGGCGACGCGCTCTCACAGGTTCGATTGGAAGATGAGGAAGAGTCGGCTGATGATAGTATTCCAACGGTTTCAAAGGCGGGTTTAGCACTGCATTGTATCTCATTTTGGATTTTAGATTCTGCAATCAAAATGAGGCACTCGCACGACATTTTGATCACTGGTACAATAAAACCATCCTGCATCTGAGGATTGTGCCATGACTCCCGCAGAGCTAGAACTCCAAGACCTCGCCTTCATCACTGAAGACGATCTGCCTTCAGACGATGACGAAAAAATGGAAACCGGCCGACACAAGATGCAAATGGATCTCTTAATCGAAACCTTACGTCCGTGGCTTGATACACGTCCTGACGGCGGTTTCACAGGCGGAAATATGTTCGTCTACTACAGCCCAAATCAGGTGAAAAATCAGGATTTCAAAGGGCCTGATTTCTTCGCGGCTGTCGGTGTTTCAAATCGAGAACGAAAAAGTTGGGTCTGTGGGCAAGAAGGCAAACCGCCCGATGTTGTCATTGAACTCTTATCCGAAAGTACAGCTTCTTTCGATAAGAAACAGAAAAAACAGGTCTACCAAGATCGGCTAAAAGTCGGTGAATACATCTGGTTTGATCCTTGGGAGCCTTCAGACTGGGCAGGATTTCGGCTCCAGTCGGGATCATTCGTCGAAATCCCGATCGATGCTCAGGGTCAAATGCCGATCCGAGCATTAGATTTAGTTTTAATTCAATGGGAAGGGCGTTATGCAGGCGTAGACACGGTTTGGCTTCGTTGGGCACGCCGCGATAATGTTCTTTTACCAACTCAAGAAGAACTGGCAAGACAAGCTCAACGACGAGCAAATCAAGCCGAAATTCAAGCTGAACAAGCTCAGTTACGAGCAAATCAAGCTGAAATTCAAGTGCGGCAGGTCATTCAGAATTTGGCGCAAATCGGGATGAGTGTTGAGCAAATCGCTCAGGTTGCAGGAGTGTCGATCGAACAAGTCGATCGCGCTCTCAACCCATGAGCGCCTGCGATTTCTGCTTCATCTTCGCCAAAATATTATAGAAACCATTCGCGCGTGAAGGGGTCAAACTCACATCCAATCCTGTCGCTTGAATGAATTCCGGCGAAAGTTCTACGACTTCTTTCGGGGTCAATCCGCTCAACCCTTCCACTAATAAAGCCACCAATCCCTTCACCAACTGCGAATCCGAATCGCCCTCAAACTGAACTTTCCCATCTGCCAAATTCGCCACCACGAAAACCTGAGACGCACAGCCTGCAACTTTGTTTTCTGGGTTCTTTTCAGCATCAGGAAACGGTTTGAGGCGTTGAGCCAGCGTGATCAGAAGTTCATATTTCCGTTTTGGCTCCGTCGATCGCGCGAGGCGTTGCACAATGCGATCGAGAGCGGGAGGAAGTTGGGTGGATGACAATGACATGACTCTTGGCTAATCAGGTTCAGAAACTCAGTCGTAATTTCAACTAAGCTTCACCCCTCTATTGTAGTATGTGCGGCTGAGTCCTTAATCATGGGTTTCTCGATATGAGAAAACTCCAACTCATTGAAGAGTCAGAGTTTTACAAGATTCAGTTTGGCTTATTAAGCGAGTTGCATTGCCGTTCCAAAGTCTTGTGTCCAGTATCCGTTATAGTATCCCACTCCGATTTCTTTTAGATTTGGATCAAGGATATTCTGTCTATGTCCTGGGCTATTCATCCAAGCGGTCACAACATCTTGCGGCGTGGGTTGTCCAAACGCAATATTTTCAGCCGCTCTAGAATAGCTGTAACCCTGTACCCGCATTCGATCCCACGGTTGAGAACCATCTAGACCCTGATGACTAAAATAGTTCTGAGTTGCCATGTCTTGACTGTGTTTCTCAGCGACATCATTCAGACTGAGATTGAGCGATAAAGGCAACAATCCTTGTTGAATGCGTTGCTGATTCGTGAGATCAAAAACCTGCTGCTCAAAGGTTCCAAATGCCGGATTTGGAGCGGCTTGAACGGGGGCAGGTTGGGGTGCAACATCCAGCGGCGCAGGACTGCTTGACTGAGGTTGTACAGGTAGCACATTGGGTTGAGTTCCAACATTGAGCTGAGGTGAAAAGCGTCTCCCAAAGGAAGATTGCTGACTTTGCAGAAATTGATTCAATTGGTCAACTGAGCGAAACATCATGTTGATTTCCCTTGAATAACAATAAGCAGAAATCGTCATGCCAAATTCGACCTCGATCGAGATCTGGCAGATGAGTTCTGAACGGTGCGATCGAGTTTGCGATCGCGTCCCTAAACGACTGAAGAAGCTTTACTGAGTCTTGAAATAGACTTTATAAGGAACACAACACGGAACACAAATCGTGAACGTCAGAGATCGCGGACTGACTTGGAATTTTAGCGATCGTCTACTGAGCGTTCTTTTGTGACAAATAATGCGGTGGATGCACGGGGTTAATGTAAAGGGAAAGCAAACCTCACTTGTCCGCGCATGTGCCACTTATGAGGTTGTAATAGATCTGTTCGTCAAGGAAAATAAATCTGTAGTGACACAGTTGGAAAGCTAGTTCTGATTGGGCACATAGCGTTGGTCTAAACATCTGTGGATCAGCAACTAGCAAGCTCAAAATCAAGCCTTTCTATGACAGATAAACGATTGGCTATTCTTTTCCCGTTTCACTAAATCTTTCAAGTACCTAAGTTTCTCTAGCTGTGGGAGGGTCTTAACGATACTCACAAAAAATGAGGGACGGTATTGCTGTCCCTCAAATCATTATTCTGAAATTGAATTAAACCGCGATCGCTGCCGTTTCCAATTCAATCACTTTAGAATCTGGCGCCGAATGCCAAACTTTTCCATCCAGCGCCATTTGCTCGATCAAGCTCGCCAATCTCAGAGCTTTGAGCGCCTGCATTCCCCCAACCGAGGGAGCCATACCGCCCCGAACACATTGCACAAAATGTTCTAATTCAGCATGAAGCGGCTCGATATTGCTCGTTTTCACCTTTTCAATCAGCCCGTCTTGGCAGTACAAGACCTGACCATAATCAGTTTTGTAGTTTGCCGTCGTTTGCCGATGAATTAGAATCTCATTATTGAGAAAATCCGCTTCAGTCAACGAGTTTTTGCAATGCGCCGAAATCCGACGAATCTTGCGGTGCGTGACTTTGCTAGCGGTCAACGTCGCCACAATTCCATTTGCAAAACCTAACGTTGCCGTTACATAATCAAGCTGACCTGAATGAGAAGCGCGACTTCCACTCGCCGTTAATTTCACGACTTTAGAATTTGCCAACTCCAACAGCAAATCAATATCGTGAATCATCAGATCCAAAACGACCGAGACATCGTTAGCTCGATCGCTGTAAGGACTCATCCGATGTGCTTCAAGCGCCAACACTTCCTCGGTTTTGAGAACCTTACTCAATTCCTGAAACGCCGGATTGAATCGCTCAATATGACCGACTTGCAAAATGCACTGACAATCTGCGGCAGCATTCACCAAAGATTCCGCTTCCGCAATACTTGCCGCGATCGGCTTTTCGATCAGGACATGAACCCCTGCCTTCAGAGCCGTCATTCCAACCGTATGATGCAGGCGAGTCGGCACAGCGATACAAACTGCTTCGACGCGATCCAACAGATCATGATAATCCTCAAAAAATCGGACACGATACTTACTAGCCGTGTCCAATCCGCGTTCTACATTAATGTCAGAAACTCCAACGAGTTCCACATCTTTTAGCAGACTCAAGACCCGTGTATGATGTTGTCCCATGTTGCCCACACCGATCACGCCAACACGCAGCGGTTCTGGCTGACTCCGGGGCATACCAAAATGGGAATACCCTATGGGGATGTTATTTTGCACTCTTATCCTCCTCCACCACCGAAATTGTGCTGATATACAGCATTAAAATCTCCTCAGACATCCAGATACTATCACAGCGACATTATTTATGAAGAATTCCAAAGTGCATGACAAGTTCCCTTTTACAATAGGAGGTTAATATTTTTATTTTTTACGCCTAGAGGCGGAGTTTCGAGAAGATTCTTAAACCTGCGATCGCACTATCTTAAATTTCAAGCTGACAATTTAGGATTCCGCTCTTTTTGCCATGCTTAAAGGCACAGAAAAGCGATTTGTGTCTTCTTCTCCGCGTCTACACGGATGTTGTTTTAGCGATGTCTCCGTGAAATCACTATATATTCTCTATAAGAATGCCAGAGGTTTTATGAAGTTTTCGCCAAAATTACGTAGGAAAAAGATGACTCTATTGCTATAGAGAATTGGACTGGCTAAGATTTGGGGATCAAGTCATTCTGTTATCGAGTTGGCATGAAATCACCCGCACAGCCTGTACCTCCTGAAGTGGTACAGCAAGTTTCTGATTATTTCAGTGTGTTAGGCGAGCCGATGCGTCTTCGCATCCTCAATCTATTAAGAGATGGCGAGAAATGTGTTCAAGACCTGGTAGAAGCGACGGATACGAGCCAAGCGAATGTCTCGAAGCATCTTAAAGTGATGCTCCAGGCTGGAATTTTGACTCGTCGATCAAAAGGAACGCTGGCGTATTACAGCGTGGAGGATGATTTGATCTTTGAGTTGTGTAATCTGGTGTGCGATCGTTTAGCGAGCCGGATAGAACAGCAGGCGCAGTATTTTCGTGCGTTTAGTTTAGCCAGTCGTCGTTGAAAGGATGAGGGCTAATCGCTTATTCCTTCTTCGCGCCTGTGTCTTGCTCAAACTGCGATCGTGTGAGTGGTTGATCGACGATCAGCCCTTCACCACCCAATACGGTCAGCGGCTTTCCTTCAACGGATAGGAAAACTTTTGCTGTGGGATTGAGGCTTGTTGCAGTGTAGAGAATCTGCGCGAGGCGACCTGTCATCGATAAGCTACCGCCGCCGGATGCGAACGCTTTGGAAAGATCAATATAGACAGAATCCGACTTCACTTTGAGGCTGCGGAGCGTTGTTCCATTGGGAATGCCCGTCATGAGATCTTTGTTGGGGGCATCGCTGAGGAGGTTGTTAACGGCTGCGGTGAGTTGGGCTTCTTCTCGATCGGCGGATTTTACTTTCACCGCAATGGGAACGAGTTCTAGATCGGTGGCACTGTCTCTCAGCCAATAGATTTGCGCGGTTTTCTCAGTTGTGGGCGCTTGGGGCGTGATTAGATTTTGCGAAGTCGGGGGAGCAGCGGGAACCGATTGAGGTGCGTTTGTTTGAGGAGGTTCGACTGCGATCTGAATCGGTTGATTTTTCTGGGCGTTTTGCCAAGTAAACAAGGCGGTGGCGCTTCCGGTCGCGACAACTAGAGTAGACAATCCGATCACAATTCCAAGGGGGAAACGGCGTTGATGCTCTTGCATAGGGAAGACCTCGACTAAGGTTAGGATTCGCGATGGGTTAGAATTCGCAATGCCGCGATAAGCGACGATTTCAGTAGCACACACAGATTCTACAAACCTACATTGATTTGTAACGCAATTTCGGAAATTCTACGGGAAGTAATTGAATTTTTATCACGTTATTTTCCTGCATTTTGATTTTTGAAACATGAGAATCTGTCTCGCGATTAAGGTGTTTCAACCGCGAACTCTGCACAAGTAATCCCTGGAAGCGTTGAACGGATGGGAAGCCTGCAACTAAAACGACATTACCCTGGAGTTCGCGTTTCCAGCTTGTGGCTTCGATTAATACTGGAATCGATCGAGGAACTTGCGCGATCGTTGATCGATCGAGATTTCGCAAGTCCGACCTGTGTTCAGTTGTTCCATGGAATTTCGAGGAATACCACCCCGACCTGTCACGATAAAAACTTGAGACGAAGAGTATTCATATCGATTGCAAATCAAAACGCAGATGTATCATTCCCATCGAATAGCAGTTAATAATCTCTTAACTTGAAACCGTAGTCGAATTCGCTTGAATGATGGTATTCAGTGTTACAAGGATTGACTATGCAGCACCAAAAGGTCTTAAGAATTGCAACGCAGGGGAAATCATTGCACAAAATTACCTCGCAGATTAGTGCGATCGTGTCAGAGTCGGGCATCAAAATGGGCTTGTGTAATCTATTTTTGCGGCATACTTCTGCAAGTTTGATCATTCAGGAAAATGCTGATCCTGATGTGTTGCAGGACTTAGAAAATTTCTTTGCCAAACTGGTTCCAGAGTGGGAGAACTACATTCACAGTACCGAAGGAGCAGATGATATGCCTGCTCACATTCGGACAGTGCTAACCCATTCGTCTGAGCAAATCCCGATTTATCAGGGGCGTTTGGTGTTAGGAACGTGGCAGGGGATTTATCTCTGGGAGCATCGCCAACATCGCCACACGCGGGAACTAGTGGTGCATTTAATAGGTGAGTAGGAGGAGCAACGATGATACGAAGGCTTTTCCGAGATTTTGAATCATTCATTCCGTCGCTTACTCGCCCGTGAATAGAATTCTGGGCTAACGGTGCGAAGAGGCTTTCTCTGGGGCTTTATCAACTCTTTTAGCAAGCAGTGATCGTTACAACTGTGAAATTTCTCTATAACCGTGTTCTAAACTGAGCAGCAATCAGTTCGACCTTGCCTGTTTGGAGATTGCGATACCAAGAGGTCGCTTCTAAAAGCGGTTCGGACTGAGCAGAAAAGATGCTCGATGCCCTTGACTCCTGCGATCGTGAAACTGTAGAAACTTTGCGTAAGTCCACCCAAGGACGCTCAAGGTTCAATTGCTCCATGGGATTTTGCGGAATGCCACCTCGTCCAGTCATGACAAAACTTACTTGAGTATTGAGTGTTGCATCAGGAATGACCTGTTGCGCCTGTGCAGGACTAAAGAAGTTGACACAAGACCCATGGATCTGAAGTACAAAAGCGTTCGCCACATAATCATCTCGAAGTTTTGCGAATAGAGCTAGGCACAATGTGCCCTATTCGTTTGTGGTGAAGAACGCTTTGAAGGTAGTTAAACGCTGTTTTGCAGACTTTCCAGGGTTGTCAGAAGAAGTTCCCGAATAGGTAGCAAGTTTTTGTAAAGCTGCATCTCTGGTGAAAGCTGCTGCACGATCGAAGAAAGCTCGATCTCTAAATCAGGATAGTCTTTCAGGATCGCCAAAGGATAACGATAAGTCCGAATCGTAAACAAAATCGATTGCTCTAATCGTCGAAGTGTTTGCCGCTCTACTCGAATCTAAAGGTCATCCGGTGTTAGTTCCAAGGGTGCATTGCTAGAATGGCTTTGATGTCCTAGATGAAGCTCTGGAGTCTCTACAATGCTCCAGTTCACCCGGCACACAGGACGATCGACTTTTAATCGATCGAACAATCGATCAACCGGATTTGCCAATTGCTCTAGATACTCTGGAACCGGATGATGAATCTGCATCAGTGGTTTTCCAAGCTTTTCTATCAACCGCCAGCGTAACGGAAAACATAAGGATGCGGCTGTGAGAATGTAACCTCGATCTCTGGGTTGCATCAAACACAAATCTTCCTGCACTAACCGACCCGCCAAATCTAACGGCTGAAATTGATTGTTTTTCCAAGTTTGATCGGTAGCTCTGATGGTGATTGATTCAGAAGTGCGATCGTACAATTCAGGAAACTGCTGCAATAGATGATCAACTAACAAATCTAGAACTTCCTGCTGTGCGGACTGTGTTCCCGGCAAGCTTGCAAAGACTTCGGAATGATTTGTTTCTAAGAGTTCTGTCTTTCGCTGCAAATAAGGCACGAACTGATTATCGATTTCGATCCAATCTTCGACTTTCAGCGGTTTCAATCCGAGTTTTAATGTTCGATCGCCTTCTGCAAACGGTAAATAAACGCGCTGAGGTTCATTCATAGGGTTTCAAAGTATTGATCGATTACAATTTAGGGTATCTCCGTTGTCGAGCCACTGCTATGACTTCGTACTCCCCAACTGATTTGTATTTTCCAGACAGCGACGGCAAACCGATGGCAGACAACACCGAGCAATTCAGTTGGATCGTGCTGATCAAAGAGAATCTAGAAATCCTTTTTGCTGACGATCCCAACGTATTTGTTGCAGGCGATTTGCTCTGGTATCCGGTCAAATCCCAATTGATCTATGCCGTTGCTCCTGATGCGCTCGTTGCGTTTGGGCGACCGAAAGGGAGGCGCGGATCGTACAGACAATGGGAAGAAGACAACATTCTAATTCAAGTCGTGTTTGAGATCCTCTCGCCTAGCAATACGGGTGAGGAAATGGCGAGAAAGTTTGAGTTTTATCAAACTTACGGAGTCGAAGAATATTATCTATACAATCCCACCCGCAATGCGTTAACAGGCTGGATTCGCCAAGGCTCACAACTCACTGAAATTCAACAAATTAGCGGCTGGATTAGTCCGCGCTTAGGGATTCGATTTGAATTGACGTTTCAAGATTTTGTGATTTATCGACCCGATGGAGATCGCTTTCTCACCTCGATCGAACTCAGACAACGCGGGGATCAAGAACGCCAATGTGCTGACCAAGAACGCCAACGCGCCGATCGACTAGCGGCATATTTAAGATCGATCGGAGTCGATCCGGATCAAATTCCCGACTAAAGCTTGCGGACACCCTCCACCTCGTACAATGAGGATTCATCGAACTTCCTCACCCTTAATCCCTATGTCTGGTGACTACCTAGAGCGGATTCTCAACGCCCGTGTATATGACGTTGCCCAAGAAACACCGCTCGAATTTGCGCCCAATCTTTCTGCTCGTCTGAATAATCGAGTGCTGCTTAAACGCGAAGATATGCAGTCGGTATTCTCGTTCAAACTGCGCGGCGCATATAACAAAATGGCACAGCTATCGCCTGAAATTCTCGCTCAGGGAGTGATTGCGGCTTCTGCTGGAAATCATGCTCAGGGAGTCGCGCTTGGTGCAAAACGCTTGGGCACAACTGCAATCATTGTGATGCCTGTGACTACGCCACAAGTGAAAATCGATGCAGTTCGATCGCGGGGTGGTGAGGTCGTACTACATGGCGATACCTACGATGATGCTTACGCTCATGCGCGACAGTTAGAAGCCGAAAAGGGTCTAACATTCGTTCACCCATTTGATGATCCGGATGTGATTGCGGGACAAGGCACGATCGGGATGGAAATTTTGCGGCAATATCAACAGCCAATTCACGCGGTATTTGTTGCGATCGGGGGCGGAGGTTTGATCTCCGGGATTGCTTCTTACATCAAGCGATTGCGCCCAGAAACAAAGATTATCGGGGTTGAACCAGTCGATGCCGATGCGATGACGCAATCGCTCAAAGCCGGACATCGAATCAAATTACCGAATGTTGGGTTATTTGCGGATGGCGTTGCGGTGCGAGAAGTCGGAGTCGAGACGTTTCGGCTTTGCCAACAGTATGTAGACGAAATGATTTTGGTCGATACCGATGACATTTGCGCTGCAATTAAGGATGTGTTTGAAGATACTCGATCGATTCTTGAACCTGCTGGAGCATTGGCGATCGCAGCAATTAAAGCCTATGTCGAACGCGAACAAATTGTTGATCAAACTTTAGTCGGGATCGCTTGCGGGGCGAATATGAACTTCGATCGCTTAAGATTCGTTGCGGAACGAGCAGAACTCGGAGAACGTCGAGAAGCAATCTTTGCAGTGACGATTCCCGAAGAACGCGGCAGCTTACGGAAATTCTGTGATCTTCTTGGGCGGCGAAACATCACCGAATTTAACTACAGAATTGCAGATGAAGCGATCGCTCACATTTTTGTTGGAATGCAAGTTTCTGGTCGATCGGATGCCGCACAAATGGTCACGACCTTCGAGGCAAATGGATTCAAAACAATCGATCTCACCGATGACGAACTGACAAAACTGCATCTGCGGCACATGGTTGGGGGACGTTCTCCTTTAGCCGAACACGAACTCCTGTATCGCTTTGAGTTTCCCGAACGTCCGGGAGCGCTGATCAAATTTCTCACCTCAATGCGCCCAGATTGGAATATCAGCTTATTTCACTACCGCAATCACGGAGCCGACTACGGGCGAATCGTCCTCGGTGTGCAAGTTCCACCCGACGAAATGAACGACTGGCAAGCCTTTCTCGACTCGATCGGCTACCGCTACTGGGACGAAAATCAAAATCCTGCCTACAAACTCTTTTTGGCATAGACCGCTCTCCCCTACAATTCAGAATGGTGAAATTGTTTAGCTTGGAGAACCGCTGTGGATTTATCTCGCATTCCCGCCCAACCCAAACCGGGCTTAATCAACGTCTTAATCGAAATTCCCGCAGGCAGTAAGAACAAATACGAATTCGATAAAGACCTGAACGCCTTCGCGCTCGATCGCGTTCTTTACGCCTCGGTGATGTACCCGTTCGACTACGGTTTTATCCCCAACACGCTTGCCGACGATGGCGATCCGCTTGATGGCATGGTGATTATGGATCAGCCCACTTTCCCCGGCTGTGTGATTGCCGCTCGCCCGATCGGAATGCTGGAAATGATCGACGGTGGCGATCGTGATGAGAAAATCCTCTGCGTCCCCGACAAAGATCCCCGTTACGCCAATGTCAAATCGCTTAATGACATCGCTTCTCATCGCTTAGATGAAGTGGCAGAATTCTTTAGAACCTACAAAAATCTAGAGAAGAAAGTGACTGAAATTCTCGGCTGGCAAGATGTCGACAAAGTTCTGCCCCTCGTTGAGCAGTGCATTAAAGCTGCGAATTAGCATTGCGTGTAATTACAGATAGTTGAACGGCTGAGGAAGATTCCTGAGCCTTTTTTTGTGCGTGCGCCTATAATTCAGTTCAGCTTGGTATCGCTCAAAACCGAATGGGTAGTCTAAACAGAGGGACACCGTTCCCACCGTCCTATGGCACGGTATCACCGCAAACTACTTGTGATAATAAGCACTCTGGAGCCAGAATTATTTCGCTCTCGTTGGGTTTAGCTCACAAGCGCTTGAAGCAACCTTAGATCCAGCAATGACCCAGCCTTCCGATTTTTTCATTCACTTTTGGGGCGTTCGAGGCAGCATTCCTGTACCGGGGAGTGACACCGTTCGCTACGGTGGTAATACGTCCTGTATTGAGATGCGCGTAGGCGGAAAGCGCCTAATTTTTGACGGTGGGACTGGGTTGCGCGTCCTCGGAAAGTCGATGCTCAAGCAAATGCCCGTCGAAGCCTATATGTTTTTCTCCCACTCGCACTGGGATCACATTCAAGGCTTTCCCTTCTTTATTCCTGCATTTGTTCCAGGAAATTGTTTTCACATTTACGGCGCGATCGCTCCTAACGGTGCATCAATGCAACAGCGGCTCAGCGACCAAATGCACCATCCGAATTTTCCTGTCCCGATGCAGATTATGAAATCGGATCTAAAATTTACCGATATCGTCGTGGGCGATGTGATCGAATTTGATGGGATTCGGATTGAAACTGGCCCTTTGAATCACCCAAATTCTGCGATCGGCTATCGTGTCACGTATCAAGGAAAAACGGTAGTGTATGCGACGGATACCGAACATTATCCCGATCGCATTGACGAAGATTTGGTGCATTTGTCACGCGATGCGGATGTTTTGATTTACGATGCCTGCTACACCGACGAAGAATACTACGACGAGAAAGCGCCGAAAATCGGTTGGGGTCATTCTACTTGGCAAGAAGCGCTGAAGGTCGTGGATGCAGCGAAAGTGAAAAAAGCAGTGATGTTTCATCACGATCCGAATCACGATGATGATTTTCTCGATTCGATCGAAGCAGATGTGCGATCGGTCTTCCCGAATAGCTTACTGGCGCGAGAAGGAATGGTTTTACCTGTCGATTAGATTGCTCAAGGATTTAACGGACTGCGATCGTGATTTATTGCGATCGCAGTTTTGTTTGAAGACAAATACTCTTCCACTGCCAATCGTTCTCTGACCCATTCTCGAAAGCGCTGAACTAGAGCATTTTCTTTCGTGGTTTTCTTTAGGTCTAAAAATCTTTCCAGATCAGCAGGTGTCAGTAGAAAGAATGCAAGACTACGATCGCAAACCAAGTAGTCTTTATTTTCCAAGCGATACATCAGAAGCGTTTGCCCATCATAACGCCAGACTTCAGGAACACCCAGAGCCGCATAAAGCTTTAATCGATTAATTGAACTGCTTGTGATGTCAATTTCGATCGCGAGATCTGGCGGCGGATCTTGGCTCAAATCAATTTTTTCCTTATTCCAAACTGCTGCTTCATTCTGAATGTACTAGCACTGATCGGGTTCAAGACCTCGTGCTAAATCCTCACGATCGCAGGTTCGAGATCCCAAACTCCGAATTTACAGACCTAATTCTTCGGTGAGTGCTTCGACCAAGCGCCCTAGAAGTTTCTTGTAAGTCTCGTGCGGATCGGAAGGCATTCGGATTTCTAATAAACCATGATCATAAGTGAGACGCATTGCTGGCTGTCGCTCAAAGTCTCGCAGTAAGGATTGATAAGTCTGCCAGCTAATCTCTCTAAGAAGAACACGATCGGGGCTTTGAATGAGCGATGCCGTCATGAATCCACCTGGAATGTTGCTTCTGATTTTAGTCTATTAAATCTGCACCCAAAACTGATCGGGTAAGATTCGATGCTTGCACCGCGCTTCGCGTTCGCTTAACCGCTGATTCAAATATTTAGCCGCTTCAAGTCCAGCCTGAAATGCACTCTCAACCCGATTTCCCCCACACCAATCGCCCGTACAGACCAAAGGATGAACTGTATTCGCTGCAAGATACTTATCTGAAATTGGATTGGTCGGAAAGGCATAGCGCCAGCGCTGAACTTGCAGAACTTCAGCGCTTGTAAACCATTGCTCTGTCAACTCCGCTGCTCGGTGCAAGAGCCGTTCTCCGACTTGCTGAAGGTCAGGATCATCCAGATATTGAGTTGCAAAATGGGCATTGCTTTGGATCACGATCGCAGGTTGCACCGGATTCAATTGCTTCGTGCTATCGATCCCAATCCAGCCCAAATCGGGATCAGAAGGACAAATGATCGCTTTCCAACCCAATTTCTCAACTTCCGCTTGTCGCTCGATTGGATAAACCGCGATCGCACTAATACAAGGCGAATATTCAATTGCCTTTAGTTGCTCGACAAAATCTTGGTCAATTGATTCACAGACGATCGCTGCTTGAGGAGCCGGAATCGCAATCACGATCGCGTTTGCCGAAATCACTTCGCCCGCTTCACAGTGCAATTGCCAACCGTCCCGCGCTTCAATCCGCTCCACTCGATGATTGAGTCGTAGCGTTAGCCCGATCGAGAGAAATTTTGCGATCGCGGTAATGCCATTTGTCGCAGCGTAACAAGGCGCTTGACGTTGAGGAGACTGAACCTTCCCCTGTTCATCGAGTTTGTGAATGGTGTCTGTCCAAACTCGGATCACTTTGCGATCGACAAGCTGATTGAGCAATTCCTGAAACTGGGGGGATTTTGGTTTGAGATAACAAACTCCATGATCCGCGTGAGTTCTTTGTAGGCGGCGTGTTGCCATTCGACCGCCTAACCCGCGTGATTTATCGATGACTACGACTTTGTAGCCTGCTTGCTGAAGAGACTGAGCACAAGACAAACCTGCCATTCCTGCACCCACGATCGCGATATCAAACTGGGAATCGAGCATAACCTTAAAGAATCGTGAAACAGTATTATTCGATGTGCCGTCTTGCTTATGTAGAATGAAACTTGACGCTGCATCGGGAGGAAGACCACCAGTGGATGAGTTTAGAGCCGCTTTGGAATTAGCGACGGATGACGAACTGCGCGAACTCACTGATATTTTATTTCGTCCGAAGTTCAATCCGCTGGATTATGTCAACGCTCCTGATCCAATTGATTTGCAAAGCCAAGACCGAGAAGACTGGCTTGATGCGATCGATGATCGATTTCGCTTTTTAGCCGCAGATGGAATTACAGTACTACGCCGCAAGACAGAACAAGTCACTTATCGCCAAGTGCTGATCCAAGTGTGTCGATATATGAAATTGCCCTATGCAGGGGGAATGTCTACCACAGACCTAGAAGCCGAAATCTTTCTTAGTCTATTAAATCGTGCTTGGAAGCAACTTCCCGCATCTGAGCAAACCGCTCTAACGCGACGGGTGAAAAATTCCCTTTTAGAGACCAGTTTTGCTGAAGAGTTACCGCTGTCCTTGCAGAAAAACCCAATGTCGCTAGTGGTGAAAGGCGGTAGCGCATTGGCGGTTAATACGGTGATGCAGCCTCTTTTGCTTGAACACATTGCGCGGCATTTTGCGCTACATTTTGCCCGTTATCAAGTGGCACAGCAAGCGATCGCACAAGGCAGTATTGCAGCCGCCGGACAGATTCAAACCCAAGTCTCGATACAGCTTGCAAAACGGGGAATGACGGTCGCGACAGCGCGGTATGGGGCGACTCGTGCAGCGTTTGCATTTATGGGATCGGCGCTGTGGGCTTGGTTTTTAGCGGATTTGGGGTGGAGAGCGATCGCGACAAATTATGGGCGCGTGATCCCGACGATTTTCGCATTGGCGCAGATTCGGCTAACGCGATCGGATTGTTTTGAACCTGTCTAATTGAGGTCGGAATTGAAAACGCTGCGCCTCCAGTCTCATCCTGATCCGTCTCTACAACGGCACTGGTTTCTGGTGCAGATTGGTTTGTGTTTGCTGCCATTTAGCGCGTTTCTGGGATGCACTCCGATATTGGTCGCAGCGTTGGGCGTTTGGCGACAACGGTTTTCGCAGTTGATTCGTGAACCCGTAAATCGAGGCTTTGCGGTGCTGGGTTTGACGATGATCGGAGCAGCTTGTTTTGCCGTCGATCGCCAAAATGCCTTTCTCGGTTTATTCAACTTTCTGCCATTCTTTGTTGTATTTGCTGCCCTTAGCGAACTAATTCAATCTCCAAAGCAACTGACCCGAATCGCGTGGATTTGGGTACTGACTTCGATCCCGGTTACGCTGATTGGATTTGTTCAGTTGTTTTTCAGGGTTGGGGGATCGCCTTCGTTGCTTTGGGGGTTGATCGAATGGACGATCGCACCTGGTGGCGAACCACTTGGGCGAATGTCATCGGTGTTCACTTACGCGAATGTGTTGGCGAATTATTACGTGATCGTGTTCGTTCTCAATGTGGGCTTGTGGCTCGATGAACGTAAGCCAATTCTAGGAATCGTCTTTTTTCTGAACGCGATCGCGCTGATTCTCACCAATTCTCGAAATGTTTGGGCGATCGCGGTTCTGGCGTGTTTGGCGTTTGCGCTGTATCAGGGGTGGAAAGCGATCGTTGCTGGCGTGGGAGTGATTACAGGTTTAATGTTGGGAGCGGCGTTTGCACCAGAACCGATCTCATCGCCGTTAAGAGCGATCGTACCAAGATTTTTTTGGGCGCGATTGAATGATCAAATGTACAGCGATCGACCTGTGAATCAGTTTCGATCGACTCAGTGGAAATTTGCCTGGTCAATGACCGAACAGCGACCGCTCACAGGTTGGGGATTACGCAGCTTCTCGAAACTTTATACCGAACAGATGCAGCTTTGGCTCGGACATCCGCATAACTTATTTTTCATGCTGTCGGCTGAGTCGGGATTGCCTGTAGCGCTGGGTTTATTTGGGTTAGTGGGTTGGATTTTGGCGCAAGGGGTTCTCGGTTGGCGCAAATTGCGGCAAGAAGATCAGCGAATCTACTTCACTTTTTCGATCGCGTTTTTTGCCTGTGCGCTATTTAGCTTGCTGGATGTGACGCTGTTCGATGCGCGAATTAATTTGATGGGTTGGGTGCTGCTTGCGGGGATCTGGAAAACGCACGACGCAAATTAACCTTGGTTTTGAGATCGCACTTGTGATATCAGCATTTCTAGCTGTTTTTTCTCACTTTTGAGTTCTTCTTCAAGTTCTTGGATTTGTTCGCGGCGTGCCTCAAGCTCGATCTTCTGTCGTGCAAGTTCCTGACTTTCGAGCGTTAGCGATTGCCGCCATTGTTCTGCGCGCTCAGTTTCTTGCTGCAAAAAGCTCGGCGTGATCCCGTAAGTCAGATAGCGCTGTACCAACTCCAGCACCCAGTCTTTTGCTTCCCGAATATCCAAAATTTGATTGCTGTTGGAGATTTCGACCAGCACGAGCAATCCATCGCTGTAAGTATTGGCTTCAGCGGAAAGTACCGTCTCTTCTTCAGGAAGTTTTGTCCAAACGTGGTCTGACTTTTGAGCAGCCAGTAAGCGCAATCCTGCCTTGCCTAGATAGCCTTTTTTTTGAACTTGCGCCAAGTGCAGCATTAATTTTCTCTCGATGTCGTCTCGGTTGGAACGATGCTCAGGGGCATTTACAAGATAATTTGGTGTGCGATCGAGGATGCTGCCTAAAGGTTTGACAACATCCTACGTTGTATCCCTGTTCTATCGCTCGTAGATGCACTGACCTAATGAGTACAGCCTTGGAACCGCGTGGGTTATTACCCGGTTGCGCTCATTGTACGTACCTAACAAGACAGTATAGCCTCTTCGTTTTCTATCGGAATATTCGATGCGCCTGCCTCACAGAATCACAAAAAAGAGATGCCAAAATCAAGCATCTCTGATAGTAAAGTTAAGAATTCGTAAACTTATAGGCGATCGAGCTTCGATTTCAGAATTTCTGCCTGTTTTTCTGCTTCGGCAAGTGCCTCACGAGTCGATTGCACCACCTCAGGCGGCGCTTTATCGACAAATTTCGGATTACTCAACCGACCGCCGAGCGCTTGAATTTCTGCCTCTAGTTTTTTCAAGTCCCTTTCGTTCTTGGCTTTGAGCGCTTCGAGGTCGATCAGTCCGGCAAGAGGAATCGAAATTTTCACGGTTCCGGTGACACCAACGATCGTTTGAGCATCGTCTACGGGTTCAGGGGGCGCAGATGGAGCAGGGGGTTTCGATTCTCCAATCACTTCGGTTTTGAATTGGTTTACCTGCTTGAAGAAAGTTTGTCGATCGCTTGTCTCCCAGAGGCGCTCTTTTGTAAACCAAATCGTATAGCTGATGCCCACGATTTCTAGGAGCGTTGCGAGGAGTGGGATTTCGTGAACGGCGGTCAGGGTCGAAGCGGCAAGTTTGAGGGCAAAAAGAATCGAGCCAATTAGCAGAAGGGAAAGAAGGATCTTTTGATGTTTGGTGATGTAGGTTCCAGCGGTGTCGAGCGCGATCGCTAAAATCGGTTGATCCGAATCGATCGATGATTTCAGCGCGGGAACATCATTTTTTCCAGCGATCGTGAGCGTTTCAACTCTTGCCAAGTCCTTAATATAGGACTGTCCTGTCAGCAATGTTTGCTTTTCCTGCTCGTCTTCGGTTTGAAGTGCGACCATGATTCTTGCACCCGGTTTGATTTCGGCACTCGCTCTTAGGTTCCGAATGGTGCGGATCGAGTTGATGATGAGATCAAATTGCTGCTCCAAAGTTGGATCGATTAGCGCCGTATCGGGTTCGGGGTAGCGCTGAAGTGCTAGAGCATTGTGAGCCGTTTCGGGAGTTTGCGTCAGAGTATGCCAAATTTCCTCGGTGATGTGTGGCATGAGAGGATGCAAGAGTTTAAGCGTTCCTTCCAGCACATGAGCGAGGGTTTGCTGCGCTGCGAGACGGGTTGGAGAGTTTTCGTCTTGAAGTCGGGATTTGACTAGCTCAATATATTGATCGCAGAAATCGCCCCAAATGAATTCGTAGAGGCTTTTTGCGGCTTCACCGAATCCATAGTTATCGATGTAGTCGCGGACTTGGCGCGTGGTTTGATTGAATCGAGAGAGAATCCAGCGATCGCTTAATTCCAAATTCTCAGGCGCACCCAACTGAGCAGGGGTCTTCTCGCCCAAATTCAGCATCACAAAGCGCGACGCATTCCACAGTTTGTTGGTGAAATTGCGCGAGGTTTCAACGGTTTCGGATTCGTCGGTTTTGCGATCGTAGGCGATCCGAATATCCTGACCCGCGCCTGTGACTTCCCGAATCAAGGTGTATCTCAGCGCATCCGTTCCATATTTATCAATCAAAATCAGCGGGTTGATGCCGTTATTTGCCGATTTCGACATCTTCTTATTGTTCTCATCCCGCACCAGTCCGTGGATGTAGACATCTTTGAACGGCATTTGTTTGGTGAAGTGTCCCGCCATCATCGTCATTCGGGCAACCCAGAAAAAGATGATGTCGAATCCTGTCACTAAGGTTGCAGTGGGATAGTAGCGTTTGAAATCTTCGGCTTCAGTATCCGACCAGCCCAACGTTGAAAAGGGCCACAAGCCGGAAGAGAACCAAGTATCGAGAACATCAGGATCTTGCTCGATTTGAACATTTTCGCCAAATTGCTCGATCGCTTTTTGTTTCGCTTCTTCTTGTGATCGCGCCACGATAAATGGCGTGTAATCGGTAATTTCACCGTTCGTTTCACTGATCGCATACCAAGCTGGAATCTGATGCCCCCACCACAACTGGCGCGAAATACACCAATCCTTTAGGCTGACTAACCAATCGCGATAAACTTTCGTCCAGCGTTCCGGGACAAAATGCGGAGAATCTTGATCATCTAAGGATGCCAGAGCGAAATCAGAGAGCGGCTTAATTTTGACAAACCATTGAGTCGAGAGCAGCGGTTCGATCGGGACTTTTCCGCGATCGCTATACGGAACCGTATGTTTGTAAGGCTCAATCTTCACGAGACAGCCTTCTTCTTCCAACTTCTTCACCACGTTTTTCCGCGCGACGAAGCGATCTTGTCCCTGGAATTCTCCAGCGTTCTCGTTCATCGTGCCGTCTTTGTTCATCACATTGATCGACGGCAACTTATGACGCTGACCCATCTCAAAATCGTTCAGATCGTGAGCAGGAGTTACTTTCACGCAACCCGTTCCAAAACTCGGATCAACGTGATCATCTGCAATGATGGGAATTTCGCGATAGACGAGCGGCAACATTAAGGTTTTGCCGATGAGATCCTTATAGCGATCGTCATTCGGATTCACCGCCACCGCAGTATCGCCCAACATCGTTTCCGGTCGCGTGGTCGCCACTTCAACAAAGCCATCCTGACCCATGATCGGATAGCGGAAATGCCACAAATTCCCGTCAACTTCTTTGTTTTCAACTTCGAGGTCCGACACTGCCGATTGACTTGCCGGACACCAGTTGACCAAATAATTACCGCGATAAATTAGCCCTTCATCGTGCAGTTTGACAAACGCATCCAACACCGCAGTTGAAAGCCCTTCGTCCATCGTGAACCGTTCGCGCGACCAATCCACCGACACACCTAACCGTCGAAGTTGATTGACGATCGTACCGCCCGATTCCGCCTTCCATTTCCAAGCGCGTTCTAAAAACTGTTCCCGTCCCAAGTCATCACGGGTTTTCCCTTCCGCTTTCAGTTGCCGCTCCAGAATCGTCTGAACTGCAATACTGGCGTGATCCGTTCCCGGCAACCACAGCGTATTTTTACCCAACATCCGCTGATACCGAATCAACACATCGATCAGCGAACTCTCAAACGCATGACCCATGTGCAAGCTACCCGTCACATTCGGCGGCGGAATCACTACACAATACGGCTCACCCGGTTGACTCGGATCAGCTTTAAAGACCTGATTCTCCTCCCAAAACTTTTGCCATTTCGCTTCAGTGGTTGCAGCGTCGTATTGAGTCGGAAGAGTGGCAGTCATGGGAAGTTTTTAATAGTTTGGGGACATTAAGCCATGATAAACGGTTCTCTGCGTGAGATACCGATAAAAATGGGTACTCCCTTTCAGAAGCACCCGTAGACTCAGATTCGATTGAATGCTTAATCGATAAAACCCATCAGCGCGGTGGAGTCATCAAGATCATTAGAAAACACTGGACGGTCTCCCATGTGCCTGTCAGCGGATAGCAATCCTGGGTCACTTACCATTACGGGTCGCCCCAAGGTTTCTGAACCTTCTACTGAGTGAAAATCACTGTAGAAGATCGGACGATTGCCCGGAAGCATTTCAGCAACTCTCAAACTGCTCGACATAATCGGACGACCGTTTAAGATCGTGCCGTACACTGCAAGATGACTCGCTTCGATCGGGCGAATTCCCGCTGCCTGAATCGTGCCTGCCACTTCAAAATCATCCGACATCACGGGGCGATTTCCAGCCGAGAGACTGGGAAGGCTAAGAATCTCAAGCGCGCTTCCTTTTCCTTCTGCGGGCGTTGCCGTTGCGTCGATTACGTCTGACTTACTCATAGGAGATTCCTTTGGGGTTAGTTCTGTGAATGGGGTTTGGGGATCAGTTTCCGGAGCAGGCTCCGAAATCGGGGGGTTAACCTGTTCGTTTGCGATCGATTCGCTGGCTTTTGGGTTAGGAGCATCTGCGATCGGTGAAGTTTCAGCCGTTGGAGCCGAACTCTCAGGGGTTCCTGTCACTTTCGCTGCGGTGCGTCGATTGTTTACCCTGCGATTGGTTTGATTTCCACGGCTGGTTGCCATCGTCGCGATCACCTCAATGATTTACAGATTTACAGTTCGCCAACTACTGGAAGAATTCACGCAGGGCGCTGTGTTCGATGATAAATATCTGATTCTTAAGCAATCATTATAAATTAAAGCGCTACCTCAGATTGCATCAGATTCTGAAGCAGAACTTATCGGAATGATTAGTAAATCACAATTTATTAGCGCGATCGCTCAAATCCATTCTTTTTCCAGATCAATCGATAAATCACCTTTCGGAACGACTGCGATCGACGGATTCGATTGAGTCTCTGGAGCCGCTTGAACCGATGAAGTGGAAACGATCGCGGCGGAGGATTGGCTTACACCAGACGAATTTTGGCAAGCCGTCGTCACTAAAAGCCCGATGAGAAGTGGAATCGCTTTTATAAAAATTGAAGACATTGCTTTTCAGCAAACTCAAGGTCTTTCAGCCACAACTTAGAAAAGAGATTACCCCTAATTTTTTCACAAAAAAGGGGCGCAACTTGCACCCCCTCAAAATCATTTCAAAACGCCTCTAGACCTTTGCAGGGATCTTTGCCGCTCCAGCCTTGTTCGTCAAGCGCTCGTAAGTCGCACGCATTTTCAATCCGGTCAGCACTTGGAACAAGCCTGTTCCATTGTTAGAACCTGGATACTCACGGTGTTGCAGCAACAACTCGGTCGCTTCACCGTTGTATTTCGCTGAGGTTTTGCTCAAATGCTGCTCAATGTAGATCACTTCTTCGAGCTTATCGAATTGACCATCCACTTCGAGAACCGAAACGCCGTGTTTGTAGTACACATCAGGCCCGTAGTGCATTCTGATGCCGGGATACGAACAGGTGAGCTTCCGACCGCAAGGAGTCCAATCGATCGTAGAACCTTCGTCAAACAAGTAAACCGGATCATAGCCGTCGATGCCATCGCGCTGAATCATTTGAACGCGCAGAACCTTCCGTTCTTTGTCTTCTTTGATCAACTGCGTCGGCAAAACTTGAATCACCACATCCGCGAATTCTTTTTGCGGATCGATGTACGCATCAAAGTCAGGTTTGCGCGAATTGATTTGTGCCAATACATCTTCATAACTGTGACCGCGTTCTGCCATGTCGCGCTGAATCTTCCAGGCGATTTTGACTTCATCGCTGATGTCGAGATAGACGCTGAAATCGATCAAATCGCGGACGCGCTGGTCATAGAGCGGATGTAAGCCTTCGATCACCACGATGTGATTTGGCTCGATCTTCTCCGGAGGATCGATCATGCCCGTTTCGTGGTTGTAAATCGGCTTATCGATCGTTTCACCGCTCTTTAACGCTTTGATCTGTTCAGCCATCAGATCAAAATTGTTTGCCTTCGGATTGAGTGCGGTGATGCCCGTTTCTTTGCGTTGTTTCCGATCCAGACTGTGGTAATCATCCAGGCAGATTACAGTGACGAAATCTTCCCCGAACAGATCTGTGATTCGGCGCAGAAACGTGGACTTACCGCACCCGGAGTCTCCGGCAACGCCAATCAGAACCACGCGGTCTGGCTTACTGGTCATAAGGTTCCTCTAAAACAAAAAGATCAACGACGGTTTTTTTGGGTCAGCCAGGAGAGTCTAGGCTGTTTCGATCGCGCTTCACCTTCACAAGACGCCGCGCAAAGCACTCCAGCGAAATCGCGGGAATTGATCCCCGTTTTCGCAAAAAAATACCTCGCAAGCAGCCAGTCAAGGCTCAAGGCACAGCGTAAGTATTTAGTACTATCTGCTAAAGGGATTCTACCAAATCGTGATCCCTCGTACAAGGCTTAAAACAATCTAAAATTTTGTGTCATCACTTAAAAATTCTTAATCGCAACTCAGCGGCAAAAATCGCGATCGTAAAAAAGATTAATTTCAGCTTTACAATTGGTACTATCGATCCCCTCAAACCCTCTGTAAAGTAGGAACGGAGGTCATTTTGGCTCCAGAGCGTCCTCAATTTATCTTTTGGTAAGTTTGCGATCGATCCCCAAACGTTGCATATTTATCTAAACGGGCAACTTGCAGCACAGTTTTAAGTTCATTTAGGTCGGAGAAACACAGAGCGATGTATTATTCCAGCGCGTCGGGTGCTGCGAACACCCCATCTGGGAGCCGCGTCTTCCGGTATGAAGTGGTCGGGTTGCGCCAAAGCGATGCCACCGATCAACAGAATTACCCGATCCGGCAGAGTGGCAGCACTTTCATCAACGTCCCCTACACCCGCATGAACGACTTCATGCAGCGAATCACCCGCATGGGCGGCACAATTGTCAGCATTCAGCCTTTAGAGGCAAACGGCAACGGTTCTGGAAACGTTACTGTTGAACAGAAAGCGCCTGCCGTGAAGCAGGAAAATGCTACTGCGAACCCACCAGAATCTAAGCCCATGACACAAGCCAAGGCGAAAAAACACGCGGATGTTCCAGTCAACATTTACAAGCCCAACAATCCCTTCGTTGGAAAGTGCATTTCTAACGATGAACTCGTAGGCGAAGGCGGGATTGGAACCGTTCGACATATCAAGTTTGATATCTCCGCAGGTGACCTAACTTACTTTGAAGGTCAAAGTATCGGTATCATTCCGCCGGGAACCGACAAAAATGGTAAGCCAGAAAAGCTAAGATTGTATTCGATCGCATCAACCCGCCACGGCGATGATGTGAACGATAAAACAGTATCGCTCTGTGTGCGTCAGCTAGAGTACAAGCATCCTGAAACGGGTGAAACAGTACAAGGTGTTTGCTCCACCTATCTGTGCGCTCTTGAACCGGGTGCAGACGTGAAGATCACAGGCCCGACCGGAAAAGAAATGCTCTTACCGGAAGACGAAGACACGAATGTGATCATGATGGCAACGGGAACGGGAATCGCCCCGATGCGTGCGTATCTGTGGAGACAGTTCAAAGATAACGAGAAAGCGGCGAATCCTGATTATCAGTTCAAGGGTTTCTCTTGGCTGATCTTTGGTATCCCGACCACGCCGAACATTCTCTACAAGGAAGAGCTTGAAGAGATTGAAGCGAAGTATCCGAACAACTTCCGTCTCACGAATGCAATCAGCCGTGAGCAGAAGAACAAGGATGGCGGCAGAATGTACATTCAAGACCGAGTGGCTGAACACGCGGCTGAACTGTACAAAATGATGAAGAGTGAGAAGACTCACACTTATATTTGTGGTTTGAAGGGCATGGAGGACGGCATTGATGCGGCTCTCGGTGCGGAAGCGGCAAAAGAAGGTGTCGAGTGGAAAGAGTTCCGTAGTGCGATGAAGAAAGCGGGTCGTTGGCACGTTGAAACGTACTAGGATCTAGCTCATAAACTTGCAAACCGGGAGGCTCCAAAGGTCTTCCGGTTTTTTATCGAATATGATTGGAATAGCGAATAAGGTAGTGCTTTTTAATATGATGAAACCTGAGCTTGAGACAACGATCGAGATCAAAGAAGTCGAGTGGAAAAATCAGAGGCTTCGATTTAGAAACCCGCTTGTTATTCCAGTAAAATATGACGAAGAAATGCATGAGTTAATGATTGCTGAAGACTCAGCAATTAATTTATTCGTATTCGCTCATACCAAAGATGAGTTATTTCAGGAAATTAATGAGCAAATCTTGTTTATGTGGAATAAGTATGTTAAATCTAGCGGAGCAAAATTTACAAAAGATGCTCTAAAGCTGCGCGAATTGTTAGCAACGCAGTTAGAAGAAGTCTAGAGTTACGTTGAAATACCGAAACCGAAAGCAAAAGTAGAAGCCGCACTCAGGAAGAAAGGATTTGAGTTAGATGAAAGGGATCATCACTACTTTTCATACGTCACATTGAATGGTGAGATAACAACGGTTATCACAAAAACGAGCCATAGCAAGAAGATGAAAGAGATTCCAGATAATATCTTTTCTCAAATGGCGAAGCAGTGTCGCCTCAAAAAATCGGACTTTTTGAATTGAATTGATTGCCCTCTGAGCCGTGAAGACTACGAGATCGTTCTTCAGCAAGAAGGACTAATAGATTGAAGTGAAATTTCAGAAAACTCGATCGCAATAAATTACTCCTCAACATCTGGCACATATTGAATCAGATCCGCAGGGGTGCAATTCAGCGCATCACAGAGTTTTGCAAGCGTTTCGCCGCCGATCGCAGGCATATCATCTGCATTCTTTAATTTCGAGATGCTAACCGGATTCATGTTCATGATCTGAGCCAGTGCTTTATTGGTCATTTTTCGGTCTGCCATGACCACTCGTAAGCGCCAACGAATTTTTCCCACGAATTCACACTGCTCAAAAATGAAGGTTTCCAAACTTTCTTTGGGTTGAACCTTGAATCATCACTCGTAGCCTGACAAGCTATTTAAGTGAATTGAAAGTTGTCGCGCGATCGTCAACCCTGCCAAGAGATCACGATCGCGTCACCCCAAATGAGGTAAATAAATCATGCCATACAACGCTGAGTTTGATGATTCTGCGTCTGAGAATCGTGTGCGATCGTACCGCGATCGCTATTTAACAAATTGGTTGATCGTCTGTCTCCTCCCAAATAAGCAGCGCACCATTGTTGACGATTTCGCACTCGCACTGATGCCGATGGGCATTTGCGAGTACTGCGTCAAATGATGCCTAACCGAGAATTTGTTGTTGTGTTTGATTGTGAGAGTGACAGAGGGTTTTAGACGGGGACGACTAGAATCGATCGAGTGAAACCTGTTGCAGCAATAAATCGGGTTTTCCCTTGGCTTGAATAGCAAAACGACGCGCCAAAGCAGGCACAAGCGCAAGTGGATTTCCGAAGCCTGAGAAAACATGAAGCGCATCGTGACCGGGAATTTTGCCCACGAGCGGTAAGCGATCGCCGCTAAATGCCACCAAACAATGCTGCCAAGTGCCCGCTAATTCTCCAACTTTCGGTAAAACGCGACTGATCTTTTTTCGTAACTCTGCTTCGCTTTGAGCAGCATCGATCGCTGCATTTGGATCAGTCAAAACGCGGCTCACTTGCCCAACGATAATCCTCCCGTCGCGAAACTGAACGGCTCCCGCATCGAGAATCGGGGGTGCGGGTTCTTGTCCCGGTTGATCCCAAATGGCATCAGTGCGGCTTGCCCTCACTTCGAGTTGGAATCGTTCAGCTTCAGCGGGCATCACTAGCGTCCTTAGCTGTACATCGCTGACTGGGATTTCGATAATCTCAGCCTGAGTGAAATATTGAGCGATCGCAATTCCCGCTGCTTTCAAAAATTGCCGCGTCAGTGCCCCAGCCGCGACTACGATATTTTTCCCGAAGAATTTGCCTTCTGTGGTGCTGACTCCGCCTTTGATCAAATTTGTTACCGCTGCAATTTTGTAGGTTCCGCTCGATCGCTGCATTGCGCCAATGTACGATCGAGCCGTTTTCTCAGCGTCAATGTGTCCGTGTTTGACCGTTAATGCGCCAGCGATACCGTTTCGATCAAGCAAGGGTTCGAGGTCGCGAGCAGCTTCGACAGTGAGAAATTGGGGCGGGGTGGCGAAGTGAGCGTAGGCTGCGGTGAGCGTTTCGGGATTGGATTCGGCAGCGATCGTTAAGAGTAAGTCAATTTCGCGAAATTCAGTATCGGCATCGAGTTCAGCCGAGAGGGATTGGTGAATCGCTTTGCTTTCCGCGCAGAGTTGGCGAGTGAGGTCGGTTGTGCCTGACCAGTAAGCGATGCCGCCGTAGCTAAAACGGGTCGCAGAAGGGGGATGAGAATCAGAGTCGAGCAGGAGGACAGAGAAGCCTTGTTGCGTAAGTTCGTAGCTGAGAGATGCGCCCGTGATGCCTGCACCGATGACGATCCAGTCGTAAGTTTGCATAAGGAAAAATCAGGATTATAGCCTGCTCTAAATCAAAATTGTGACAGAGAAACAACAATCTCCTCACCCCACTGCTAGCTAAAATAAACGAGCGCCTTTTTCAATTTTTGGTTATGCACTCCGAAGAGACATTCGATCTCACTCGTTTACTAGAATCCGTGTTTCAACAACGCACGCGGTTTATAGGAATTTTAGCGATCGATGGCACTGTTCTTGATGTCAAGGTAATGCTGCCCCTAAGTTGAGGAGACTAACGTTTAATCTACTCGTTCCAATTGCCACAAAATCTGATTGCCTTCTCGCCGCACCCGCGACACGACCCAATTGCGCCATACCCAATGATCCCCGCGACTGGTGACCGCGTTGGCATTGATATCCATTAAGTCGGCAAGCTCAGAACTACTAATCAGATAGCCTTTACTCGCAATTTCATCTGCCATGTGCAGCGTATCAACCAAGTTGCGAAGCTGTTCGACTCGAACTTCGCGCGGCAGACTTTCTGAGAGATCAATCGGCTGTGAAGTATCAGTCATAGGAGCTTCTACGATGGGGGCATCAGGGGACTGAGACGGCGCGGGAGAGCTATCAGGCGATTTGAGTTTGGGCTGTTTGCCGAGAGAGAACGATCGAGCAATCACATCACAGCGCTCGTTGCCTGGATCGCCCGAATGTCCCCGCACATATCGCCATTCCACTTTAGGCGAATCGAGTTGATCCAGTTGTTCCCAAAGATCCTGATTCAAAACAGGTTTTCCGGTAGAGGTTTTCCACCCCTTTTTTTTCCATCCTGGTAGCCATTTGGTGATGCCGTTTTTTACATATTCGCTATCAGTGTAGAGAGCAACAACGTTCGACTCTCCTGAAGTTCTGAAAAAGTCGAGTGCTGAGATCGCGGCTTGCATTTCCATTCGATTGTTGGTGGTATCTGGAGCATAGCCGCCAAGTTCCTGAACTGTGCCATCGTTGTAGTAGATGACTGTGCCCCAACCGCCTGCGCCTGGATTGCCCGAACAAGCGCCATCCGTGTAGATTTTTTGAATCGTGCGAGAAGTCATAGTCAATTTTAAAGCTGATCTAGACTACCGTATTGGCGATGAATAAAAGAAAAGCTTATGTCCGCAGAATTTGATTTTTCGATCGTGCTGGAAACTGAGAATCTGGCGACTGCCGATTTACAGGGTTTAGTGCGATCGCTTGCTAGTTTGGCAAATCAAGATCCGTCTCCGATCAAGGCGCGGGAAGTGCTGCTGATCGAGAGCGGTGATATTCCTGCGGACTTGTTGATGAGATTAACAGAGCAATATCCTTGGGTTAAGGTGTGTTCGGCTCCACTGGGTACGGGATATTACGAGTCGAAAATGCTCGGTGCGAAGTTGGCAACAGGCGAAATTGTTGTTTATTACGATTCGGATTGTCTGTACGAATCGGGATGGTTGAGAAAGATATTAGCTCCTTTTACGTACTCCGAAGAGATTCAAGTCGTTGCAGGTGAAACAACGACAAACGGCGTTGGATTTTATGGGACTGCGATGGCATTGGGCTATATTTTTCCACAGTATTCTGGACGCAGTGGATTAACGCCAGGAAAACATTATTTCTTGAATAACGTGGCATTTCGTCGATCGTTCTTACTCGCTTATCCGATTCCGATCGACTTACCCCTTTACCGAGGTAATTGTGCGATTCATGCTCACGAGTTAATTCAGTCAGGAACGATCATTTGGCAGCAACCGAAAGCCCGCGCCCTTCACGCACCGCCGAATGGTTTATCACATTTCTTTTGGCGATTTTTGTTGATTGGGCATGACTATTATTGGCAGAAGAAATTGATTCCAACTTCAACGAATGCAGAACCTACAATGACTGGCAAAAAAGGTAAGTTTGGCATTTTTATCGATCGCATTTCTAAAATGGTCGATCGAGATTTTCGTCATGCTTATTTTCTGTTGTTTTCACTTCCGATCGTCATTCTCTCATCGTTACTAATCTACGTTGGCTATGTGATTACAAGTCGTCAGCCCAATTATTTGTTGAAGACTTATAACAAGCTTTAGAACTGTAGACGCTTCGTATTCTGTATACGCAAAAGCAGGATGAATTTGTAGAAAGTACATCTTTAATAGGATAGGTTTAGAGTAAAGTAGTTCAGTCGAGTCAAGGGAAAGGCAGCTTGTATTCAGGCAACGAACAGCTAGATCGATCTCAGTTGTCCGACTCATCAGAGCGGATGGCTCCTCTCGCGCGTCGGCAATCTTTACAAGTGCAAGCTTATCAAGCATTGCGATCGGCGATTTTATCGGGCGAAATCACAGCGGGAACGCGATTAGTCGAAACGCAGCTTGCAAAGCAGCTACAAGTGAGCCGCACCCCGATTCGAGAAGCTATCCGCCAGCTTCAGCAAGAGAATTTAATCACGATCGATATTGCTGGAACGCTCAGAGTCGCCACCCTATCGATGCAGGATGCCGTTCAGCTTTACACTTGTCGAATTGCGTTAGAGCAACTCTCTGTAGTCGGAGCTTGCGAAAATGCGACCAATGCCGAAATTGCAGCGCTACAAGAATTAGTGATCGCCGCAGAACAGACCGAGAGATCGCAATCCACAAATGCTCACTTGCTGAGTTTGGATTATCAGTTTCATCGCTCGATCGCCCGCAGTTCTGGAAATTTGTGGCTGACTTCGCTGCTTGATCAAGTGTTTGATCAGATGGCACTGTTGCGGATTCAGACCTTGCAGCGCAATCCACAAGCGTTGGAGATTCGGCGGGAACATCGAGAGATTTATAGTGCGATCGCACAACGAGATTCAAAGCAAGCGGTTGATACGATCGTTTCTCATTTATCGGCAAGCCGCGATCGTGTGATTCGAGAGATCGAACGATTGAGACAGGAAACATAGAACATTTCCGACTAGCATGAATGTCAGTCGAGAAACTAAAAACAGCATGAAGCGACTTTTTCGGGTGATTAAGACTCTGCTGCTGGTGTATTACGCCTACATGGTGGAATATCGAGCAGAACTGATTCTGTGGGTACTTTCGGGGTCGTTGCCGATTATTTTGATGGGCGTGTGGATACAGGCGGCACAGCAAAGTAATTTCGGATTGACTCCAACTGATTTCGCGCGGTACTTTTTAGCTGTTTTCCTGGTGCGACAGTTAACGGTGGTTTGGGTGATTTGGGAATTTGAACGCGAAGTTGTTGAAGGAAAGTTATCTTTACGGTTGTTGCAGCCGATCGATCCGGCTTGGCATCATGTTTTTTCTCACGTATCTGAACGATTCGCCCGTATTCCGTTTGCGATTTTGCTGATCGTTTTATTTTTCTTTCTGTATCCATCTGCGGTCTGGGTTCCAAGTTTTGGAGCAGTGATTTTATTTGTATTGTCGATCGTATTAGCGTTTACGTTAAACTTCCTGATTCAATACACATTAGCGTTATTAGCATTTTGGACAGAGCGAGCAAGTTCGCTGCAAGAATTTTGGTTTCTGTTTTATCTCTTTCTTTCTGGCGTGATCGCGCCGTTGGAAGTGTTTCCGCCTGCTGTGAGAACGATCGCATTATTTACACCGTTCCCGTATTTGGTTAATTTTCCCGCTAGCATTCTCGTGGGATTGCCGACGAACTTGGTGCAAGGATTTTTAGTCATGATCGGATGGAGTGCAGGATTTTTTGTGCTAAATCGCTGGCTGTGGCGGCAAGGATTGAAACAATACTCAGGAATGGGCGCATGAAACGGTATTTTCAGGTTTTGCAGTTGTTTTGGAGAACTGCGATCGCGGCTGAATTAGAGTATCGAATTAACTTCGTGATTGCCGCCTTTACAAGTCTTGGCGGTTTAGTCGGGAGTTTGTTCGGGTTGTTTTTGTTTTATCAAACAGGCTATACGTTTGCGGGGTGGCAATGGGAAGAAGCTTTGATCGTGGTTGGAATTTTCACGTTACTAGAAGGCTTTTCTAGTACGTTTCTCGCGCCGAATTTGAATCGAATTGTCCGCCATGTGCAAGAAGGAACGCTCGATTTTGTCTTGCTCAAACCGATTAGCTCTCAATTCTGGCTTTCAGGACATACCATCTCACCTTGGGGACTGCCAGATATTATCTTTGGTACGATCGTCATTTTCTATGCAGGCGGTAAACTTGGCATTCATCCCAATGCTTATCTAATCAGTTTGATCCCATTGATTTTCGGATTGGCGATTTTATATAGCTTGTGGTTCATGTTAGGTGCAACGAGCATTTGGTTTGTCAAAATCTATAACGTGACGGAAGTATTGCGCGGGTTGATCGAAGCAGGACGATATCCGATGGCAGCTTATCCGATCGCATATCAATTCTTTTTCACGTTCATTGTTCCAGTTGCCTTTCTCACCACAATTCCAGCCGAAGCGATGTTGGGACGAACGGAAATCGGTTGGATAATCGGAGCGGGATTTTTAGCGATCGTGCTTTTATTTGTCTCGCGCTTTTTCTGGCGATTTGCGCTCCGGTTCTACACCAGCGCTTCGAGTTAGGAAAAGTAGCGAATGTACTCGATCGAGTTGCTCAAATCTCGTTAAGCTAGTGCAATCATTTTTTTGCAACCTTAGCTCATGACGCGCGTGCCCATTATTGGAATTACTAGCCACAGTCGCAACGCCGCTGGTGAAGTCGTCCTGCCCGGAACCTACGTGGATGCGGTTCAATCGGTTGGTGGAAATCCGATTTTGCTTCCTCCGACGCAGACTGATCCCGAATCACTGCTGAGTGTGCTGGATGGATTGATTTTATCTGGTGGTGGTGATATTGATCCGATTCACTACAACGGGGAAGCTCATCCGACGATTTATGGCATTGATGACGATCGAGATACGTTCGAGATGACGTTAGCAAAATTAGCGTTGGTCAGAAAAATCCCAGTGCTGGGAATCTGTCGAGGAATGCAGGTTTTAGCGATCGCATCAGGCGGAACTTTAATTCAGCACGTCCCTGATATCTATGGGGATCAGATTAATCATCGATTAGATAATCCTCTTCGCCCGATTCCGCATGACGTTGAGATTTTGCCGGAGAGCCGACTGTTTCAATTGCTCGGAGAGTCTCGCTTAAATATCGTGTCTTGGCATCATCAAGCGGTCGCAGAATTTAGCTCAGATTGGCAGCTTGCAGCCCGATCGAGCGATGGCGTGATCGAAGCGATCGAACATTTGCATCATCCTTGGGCGATCGCGCTTCAGTGGCATCCAGAACTCTCGATGCAAGATCCCGCACATCAGCGATTTTTTCGATCGTTTGTTTCAGCGATGACGAGGTGACTCCGGAGCCACGATCGAGCAAATCAGCTTGTCGTGATCAAAAATTCGTTAGCTCATTGTTCCGCGTGTAACTCCAAGCTGATTTTGGAGCTTCAAATCGCGCCAGAGTTGTGCGCCTGTGATTTCTCCCTTTAGAAGTTGATGATATCGATCGATCGTTTGAGAGATTTGGCTGCTCGATTCATTTAAGAATTCGATCCGAAAGCGTTGTGCGCCGCATTGTAATAAGTGATGAAGAAATTCTGCTCCGGTTTGTGCAGTTCCATTGAATACGGTGTTTCGACAGCCTGCATCGGCGTGTAAAATGTGTTCGATTCCGGTGCGATCGCGCAGTTTCACTTCATGTTGATCGCAAGGTCGTCCGCAGTTGGTGAAGTCTGTTCCATCAGAGAGAAAAGCACAGAATACACAATGCTCCATGTGAAACATTGGAATGTGTTGGTGAATGGTGATTTCAAACCAGTCTGAGGGGCAATTTTTAATTAAATGCGTTAGTTGTTCGACGTTGAGATCATACGAAGCGGTGAGACGTTCTAAACCGAATTGTTTGAAATAGTCTGCGGTGATGGCGTTTGCGACATTGAGCGAGAAATCTCCGATTTTGCGGTCGCGTTCAAAGTACTTCAAATGATCATAGTTTCGGATCAAATAGCCATCTGCGTTTGATTTGCGAACCTGGTCTAAAATCCATTGTTCACCAGGTTTTGTAATTCTGGGTGGCGCAACCCAAATCTCTGCATCTGAAGATTGCCGCGTTAATTCCACCGCTTGACGATAAGCGCGAGGATCTTCAAATTCACAGTAAATCGTTTGAATTCCCGATTTCAATACGGTTTCTAATTGTTTGAGATTGCGAACGAGAATTGTTAATTCTGGTGTTTGAACTTGTGGTGTTGTTTGCGGTAATAAATCTGTTAGCGATCGCGTTTCATTCATTTGCCATTGTTTCGGCTGCATTCGGAGATTTTCCAATCGATCGACAATTTCCCGCCGCATCCGATTCAATTCACTCACCGGAATCATTGCGGCATCGATCAAATGATTCTCTAATTTTTCGAGCTTGAATGGTGTATTTCCAAGTCGTCCGAATTGTTCTTCTAATCGCTCTGTCGTTAAAGGCTTTGAGTGTGCTTCGACGAGTGGCATTTCAGATTCAACGCGAGTAATGTGACCGATTGGATCTCTTGCGATCGCGATCAATTTCTCTCCAATTTCGCCATGAATTTCAATATCGATCGAGCGCTGGAATCTCGGTTGATCGCCTACGTAAGTTTGGCGAATTTGTCGATCGAGATCTGGATCGCTCGTTTTCCAAATCAAATCACCGATACTGATGCGGCGTAAATTCAACTGATCGCGTCCGAAGGTCAGAATTGTTTTACCATTTTGTCGATCGACTGCGTAAATCCGTCCGCCTTCTTCTTTTGCTTCTGGATGTCCTGCATCAAAGACAATGCCATCACCAGGTTTTACAGGGGCTTTTATATCGATCGTGATTTGCTCCCGACGAATATCAAGCACTTCACCCAAATAAACGCCGCGCTTCTTACCAAATCGCGCATGAACTAATTCTTGATTGTTAATTCCCTCAAACCATCCGGTATGTAATCCGCGTGAGAATGCCATTTCTAAGTTGTAGCGTTCAGCATTCACATCCGTGATTGCTCGATCGAGTGCATTCCGATAAACTCTCGTGACATTTGCAACGTATTCGGGAGCTTTTAACCGTCCTTCGATTTTGAGACAAGTCACACCTGATCGGACTAATTCCGGCAAGACATCCAAGCCTGATAAATCTTGTGGACTGAGCAAATAACGTCGATCGCCTAAATTTACCGTCTCTCCATCCGAAATCAACTCATACGGCATTCGACAAGCTTGGGCGCATTCTCCTCGATTTGCAGATCGACCACCCAACGCCTCACTCGTCAAACACTGCCCCGAATACGCCACACACAATGCACCATGCACAAACACTTCTAGCGGCAAAGTTACATTATTCTCGTTTAACTGACTTTGAATCTTGTTAATCTCTTTAACCGAACATTCACGCGCCAACACAACTAATTGACAGCCCAAAGACTTCGCAAACTCAACGCCTGCTGCACTTGTCACTGTCATCTGAGTCGAACCATGAATCGGAAAATCTGGCGATAAATGCCGAATCAATCGACAGATTCCGATATCTTGAACAATCACCGCATCGACACCTGAAGCGATAATTGATCGTAAATATTGCTCTACTTCTGCTAATTCATTCTGAAAGATCAACGTATTCAACGTGACATAACCTTTCACGCCGCGCCAGTGTAAAAATTCCATTAACTCTGGCAGATCTGATTCTGTAAAATTCTCTGCTCGCATTCGTGCATTAAACCGATCTAACCCAAAGTAAATGGCATCTGCGCCGTTCTCGATCGCAGCTTTGGCGCAGTCCCAGTTTCCCGCAGGGGCAAGCAGTTCCGGAGTTTTCATAGCAGACATCTAGCAAGAGTGCAGGATGCGATCGTAGCAGGTTGCTCACAAAATCGGGGCAAATAATCGCGTAATTCGGGCGACGAGTCGAAACCCAAACGATCGCTTTTGATAATCACCTGATTCAACCAAGTGACAAAGCTCTAAATCGTCTTGCAGCATCTTCTCAACCGATCGCACAAAAGCATCGTGCAGCACAAACACCATGACTTCAAAGTTCAGATGCAGCGATCGATTGTCTAAATTGACTGTTCCAACTCCTGCGATCGCATCATCGATCAAAATCACTTTCTGGTGCATAAATCCGGGCTGATAGCGATAGATTTTCACGCCTGCGGTTTGCATCTCGTTATAATACGAAAACGCGCAGAAATACACCATGAAGTGATCCGGGCGATTCGGGAGCAAAATCCGCACGTCTACACCTCGAATTGCTGCAAGTTTTAAGGCAGTCGCGATCGAGTCATCGGGCACTAAATACGGACTCGCAATCCAAAGCCGATGTTTTGCTTGATTAATTGCATTCACAAAGAACAAGCTACAAGCCGGGACATGATCCGCAGGCCCCGTCGGAAACACTAGCGCCGTTTGATCAAACCCTGGTTTCGGATCGATGTTCCATTGCACTTGGGGAAGTTTTCGCGTTGCCCAAAACCAGTCACCTAAAAAGCTGCCCTGTAAGGATTTGACAGCGGTTCCTTGTACTCTTAAATGCGTATCTCGCCACGGACTCAGGGGCGGTCTGTAGCCGAGATATTCATCTGCAATATTCAATCCACCGACAAAGCCGATCGCACCATCGACAATTAGAATTTTGCGGTGGTTGCGAAAGTTAATTTGCCAGCGATTTCCTCGTCCTTTAGTGCTTTTGAAGGTTTTGACTTTCACGCCTGCTTGACGCAGCGATCGCAAATACGATCGAGCGAGTCCCCGCGTCCCAATTCCGTCATAAAGTAAATGAACTCGAACACCCTCTTTCGCTTTCTGAATCAGCGCTTTGCAGAATTCATTTCCAATCTCATCATCATCTAACGTATAAGTCTGAAGTAGAATATAATCTGCTGCTGTTTGAATTGCCGATAGCATTGCCTTAAACGTTTCTTTTCCGTCTATCAGCAGTTCAAAATAGTTTCCCGTTGTGAATGGAATTGTCGTTAACGAATTTGCTAACTGTTGGAGTGAAGCAAATTCCTTTGGTAATTCAGTTTTGTATTCTAAAGCTTCTTGATAAACCTGTTGAGCAAGCGTGTTGTGTTCAACATAAGCCGCGTGAAGCGTTTCAGCATATCCATAAAATCGGTTGCGTCCCAACACCCAATACAACGGAATCGCCAACCAAGGAAACGTTAATAGTGAAATGCTCCAAGCAACCGCGCCGCGTGACGATCGTACATTCATCACGGCATGAGCCGCATTCACTACACCTAAAATATGAACAACAACTGCGGCAATGCTAAAGATACGGACAGAACCACCGACATCCATGATAGTCTAACTCAAAGATGAAACTCAACTAGCATTGGTTTATGATCAGACGACTGAATATGATCGAGAACACGCGCTTGAACATGATTTTGTCGCAATCCACGATAGAAAATATGATCGAGCGGTGGAGACATCAAAAATCGCTTGATGTTTTGAGCATCTGTTTCTGAAAACTCTGCCCGCATTAAACCGAGCCTGCGCGTCATCTTATCAAGCATCTGCCACCGAGATCGATTCCAAGTATTGAAATCTCCCGAAAAGATAATTGCCCCAGTATGCTGTGCGATCGCGTTTTCCAATTCATGCAGTTGTGCTTTGAACTTGACTAAATCCACGAAATTAATCAAGTGCGAATTGATCGTCAGTAAAGTTCCTTGTGCAAACGGATGCTCGGTAACTAAAGAAACTTTCGGCGTATTTGAGACTGGCTCAAGATGCTCAGTGATCACGGCTCTGTGATTTGAACTAGCCGCGTGTGATGCGGTTAAAACGCCTGCGTAGATGTTGTGATATTTATCAATGAAATTCGGCGCGAAACTCCAGTTTAGTTCTGCGAGTTTGAAGTTCTTCGATCGAGCGCACAAACTAAACTCTTGGAGAAAGATTAAATCTGGAGAATAGCGATCGAGAATCCAATCAAAATCAGTTTGCCAAGCGCGAGCACGTACCCGTGTAGCGGAGCTAGCGTCGTTGTTCTTCGCAATGTTCCAATTCAGCACCCGAATCGCTTTTTCATTCAGCGGTGCAGTTTCAACATGATGGTGATGAATGACGGTTTCATCGGTGCGGACAAAGCGATAAGGCGGCAGCAGATTTCTCAATAGAACGCTGACTGTATCGCCAGTTTCAGACTCCAACTTGGTCATGTTTGATCCCAGATGCAACCGTTTGCAAACCTATCTTAAGTTGTTTTGCAGAGATTGGACGATTGGATCATTTCAAGAGATGGCGGAATTCGCTAACCTGAGGCATGGGTTTCATGCCAGGTTAAATTTATTCCTATGTCTGATTCAAAATCCACCCCGATCGCTCCAAAACATCCTTACGTTCACGAACTCCACGGCGATAAACGCCCAGATGATTACTTTTGGTTACGCGATCGAGAAAATCCCGAAGTCATGGCATACCTCGAAGCCGAAAACGCTTATACAAATGCAGTAATGCAGACGACAGAATCACTGCAAGCAACGCTGTACGAGGAAATGTTATCCCGCATTCAAGAAGATGATTTATCGGTTCCTTATCGCTACGGTGAGTACTATTACTACACTCGCACCGAAGCTGGAAAAGCGTACCCGATTCACTGTCGTAAACAGGGTTCCTTAGAAGCGCCTGAAGAAATCTTACTCGATCAAAATCAGCTTGCTGAAGGACACGAATATTTCAGCTTAGGGGTATTTGATGTTAGTCCAAATCATCAATTATTGGCGTATGCGACCGATACCACCGGAGCAGAACGCTACACTCTGTTTTTTCTCGATTTATCCACGGGTCAACTTTACGACGAACGTATTCCAGATACCTATGTTTCGTTTGCTTGGGGCAATGATAACAAAACCGTTTTTTACACGCAGGTAGACGAAGCACATCGACCTTACAAGCTGTTTCGGCATCAATTGGGACAAGCGATCGACACGGATCAACTCGTGTTTCACGAAGCGGATGATGCTTTTTTTCTAGGAATCGACAAGACTCGCAGTGAGGCTTATTTGCTGTTGGGCTTGGGTAGCAAAATTACGTCTGAGGTGCATTACTTAGACGCGAACAATCCGACGGGTGAGTTTCGCCCGATTCGACCCCGAACAACGGGAATCGAATACGAAGTCGAACACCACACCGATTCTTTTTACATTGTCACCAACGAAGCAGCGCTCAACTTCAAACTGATGAAAGCGCCTGTAACAAAGCCTAGCGTCGAGAATTGGGAAACCGTGATCGAGCATCGTGAAGATGTGTTTCTGATGGGTGTGAGTGCGTTTGTCGACCATTTGGTGATTTACGATCGCGAAGCTGGATTGCCCAATATTCGAGTCCGCAAGCTCTCAACTCACGAAGAACATACGATCGCGTTTCCAGAACCGACTTACGAAGTATCAGAATCAGCAAATCCAGAATTTAATACTCATACGCTGCGGTTTGGCTACACCTCGCTAGTCACTCCAGGTTCGATTTTTGACTACGACTTAGATACGCAAGTTCGAGAGTTGAAAAAACAAACCCCAGTTTTAGGTGGCTACGATCGAACACAGTACCAAAGCGATCGTATTCAAGCGACTGCTCCAGATGGAAGCGCCGTTCCGTTATCGCTCGTTTACAAAGTCGGAGTTGAGCGCACAGGTCAAAATCCACTGTTATTAACGGGATACGGCTCTTACGGATTTAGCTATCCAGATTCATTTTCAGCGACTCGATTAGCTCTGCTCGATCGCGGTGTAGTTCTTGCGATCGCTCATATTCGCGGCGGGTCAGAACTTGGACGCAAGTGGTACGAAGATGGAAAATTCCTGAATAAACAAAATACATTCAGCGATTTTATTGCTTGTGCAGAAACGCTTATTGCAGAACGCTGGACATCTCCTGAACAGTTAGCAATCTCTGGTGGTAGTGCGGGCGGTTTGCTAGTTGGGGCTGTGATCAATCAGCGACCGGAATTGTTCAAAGCAGCGATCGCACAAGTTCCATTTGTGGATGTGGTGACGACGATTTTAGATACTTCACTGCCCCTTTCAGCGACTGAATGGGAGGAATGGGGCAACCCGAACGACAAAGCATTTTACGACTACATGAAAGCGTATTCGCCCTACGATAATGTTGCTGCGAAGAACTATCCTGCATTGTTGATCACAGCCGGACTAAATGATCCGCGCGTGGCTTATTGGGAGCCAGCAAAATGGACGGCAAAACTTCGATCGCTCAAAACCGATTCGCAGGTTTTGCTGCTGAAAACAAACCTTGGGGCGGGACATGGTGGCGCATCAGGACGATACGAGCGATTGAAAGAAATTGCCTTTGAGTACGCTTTTCTCTTGAGCCAATGGGGATTAAGCCCTTAAAGTCATTGTTCTTCTAAGTTTGAAACTTGATCGTCTTCGAGTTTCAGGCGAATCGTGTGCGAGAAATTGTCGCCTCTCGGATCGCCAAAGTAAAATTCGATCGAGTTACTCGACAACCGTTCGAGCGATTTCAGCATCGATCGTAGATTCGGTGTACTCGCGCCCGTCTCTTCGTAAAGCTTGTCAGATAGAGAATTGACCCGTTTCCAAGTTAGGTAAAGTTTGGCGATCGCGTGTTCTAACTGTGCCGCTTGATTCACCAACTCAGCCGCAGAATTGAGACAGCCTAATCGCATTGCTTCATCCAGTGCGTTTTCAATGTCGATCGATTCATCATTCAGCGCTTGAACTTGGGGAGCCGCTTCGAGATATCGAGAAAGCGATCGTGCTTCTCCGGTTGCTTGCTTTAAGGTATCGAGATCAGGATGGTCTGCGATCGCTTGTCGAATCGAAGATTGATGCGATTCGGGTAGTTTTTGTAAATGTCTGACCAACGGTGCAACAAAACGAGTCGGAATCGTTTGATCAACGACTTTTTCCCGGAGTTCTTCGGGGAGCAGATCCGAACTCATCGCTGTCCAATCGTCGGACAATTGCCGCACTTCTCGACGAGTAATACGATCGCCTCGTTTCGCTGCATCGCCTACAAGCTGCTGAACTTCCGGTTCCGACTGAGCCGTTTCGACAAATGCCTGTTTGCTAAACCGATTCACGTCTTCGGGTTCAATATGTCCGCCTGCTAAAAGTGTGTCTGCACTGTTTGCTAATTCGATTAATTTATAGGCTTGTGTTTTGCTGATTTCGCGATCTTTTAACCAATTCAGAAATCCTGTTCCGCGTCCTTCTGCTCGCTGTTTCTCCCGATCTCGCACCGCTCTGAGAATTCGTCCACGCCAAATATCAGTTTGAAGATCAAAGCGATCGCATACTTGCCACGCTTGCTCGATTTGCTGCTGAAATTCAAGCTCCTTGATGAGATCGTCGTTTGGATCGGGAAGATCAAAATTGAATTCGGTGGGTTCTAATGCTTCGGGAGTGAGAAGGGTCTTCGAGCGCGTCATTAGGAGAAGAGAAAAACAGCCGCATCATTATTGCATCTTTGCTGCGTTATGCCGCGATCGCATTCCAAATCGCACCAATCAAAAATACTGTTAATGCTCCGATCGCAATCACCACCGTTAGAAAGACCAAAATCAGCAATGCTACAAAAAGATAATCCGCTTTTGTCTGTTGTCCGGGTTTGGCTAAGTGCGCTTCGATCAGTGCCAGATTTTTACTGTTTGCCTTCCACGCCAAATCCACAAAATCGCCAGCCATCGGAATGATTCCAAGCAGCGCATCGAGAATCAAATTCCACAACATTCGCAGCAAGGCTGGGCGCGGTAGACCCAATCGCGCTGCTTCGACCAAAATGTACGACGAGACAAACGACATCGCGACATCTCCGCCACCCGGTAATAATCCGATGATTGGATCGATTCCAATTCGGTATTTTGTGCCTGGAATCGGAAAGGCATTGTCGAGGAGATGCGTCAGAGATCGTAATCGTGCGATCGTACTTTCCCGATGAGATTGCATAGCGTTTAATTGAAGACTTCTAAAATCTTAATCTTTGAGGATGCGATTCTGAGATCTGTCTCTGGATCGAATCGCCTAAGATCAAGATTCTAATTTGGGTAGAGCGGTGAAGTTAGTTGTAATCGGTGGTGGCGCGGCGGGATTTTTTGGAGCGATTTGTGCGGCGCGATCGGGAGCCGAAGTCACGTTGCTCGAAGCAGGTCGGCAATGTTTGGCGAAAGTCTTAGTTTCGGGCGGCGGTCGCTGTAATGTGACTCATGCGTGTTTTGAGCCGTCGTTATTAGTGCAGAACTATCCGAGAGGAGGAAAAGCCTTGCGAGGGGCATTTTCTCAGTTTCAAGCGAAACATACGATCGAATGGTTTACAGATCGAGATGTCAAACTCAAAACAGAATCCGATGGGCGGATTTTTCCGATTACCGATGATTCACGCACGATCGCAGATTGTTTATTCAATCAAGCAGCCGATTTAGGGGTAAAAATCTACACGCAAGCTCCGGTGAAATCGGTAACAAAATCGGGCGAAGAATTCTCGATCGAGCTTCGTTCCGGTCAAGTTCTCACCGCTGATCAAGTTCTCATCGCGACCGGAAGCAGTCCGCAAGGATATCAATTTGCGAAATCATTGGGGCATTCAATCATCAATCCGGTTCCGTCGCTGTTTACCTTTAATGTGAAGGACGATCGCTTAACCGATCTCGCTGGCGTTTCCGTTGATCCCGTTCGCCTCAAATTACAAGTCGGGGAAGCGAAATTTGAACAAACCGGAGCATTGTTAATCACACATTGGGGCTTAAGTGCGCCTGCGGTTCTGAAGCTTTCCGCATGGGCAGCGAGAGAACTCCACGATCATCGCTACCAAGCACAACTCACAATCAATTGGTTGCCAAAACAGAACACAGAACAATTGCGCCAAGAACTAACTGCTGTGAGAAATCAGATTCCACAGAAAACGGTTTCCGCAAATTGCCCGGTAATGTTGCCGCGTCGATTGTGGGAACGGTTGACTGAAACAGTGGGCATTGATCACGATCGCAGATGGGCAGAACTATCCAACAAAACTTTGAATCAGTTAATTCAAGAACTCACCCAAGGCAGTTATCAAATTTCTGGCAAAGGTGCATTTAAAGAAGAATTTGTCACTTGTGGCGGCGTGAACCTCAAAGAGATCAATTTCAAAACAATGGAAAGCCGTTGTTGTCCAGGTCTTTATTTTGCGGGTGAAATATTAGATATTGATGGTATCACAGGCGGTTTCAATTTTCAGAGCGCTTGGACGACGGGTTGGATTGCGGGAAATGCGATCGCTCATCCGTCAAAACTAAGCGTCTAAATGGTGCATCTACTCAAGGCAACTTTTCGTTTTACTTTGGGGATGTCATGTTTAAATTTATTTCTTGTCTGGTTGCGAGTGCGATCGTACTTGCGCCAATGTTACCCGCCCACGCTGGCTATCATCGGATTCGATCGTCTGGATTCGGCGTGTCGATCGGATCACCTTCGTTTGGTTTCTCGATCGGAACTCCTTACGGCGGCAACTATCGCCCCTATCGCAATCGGGTGGTTCCTCGCAGAAGCTTCTACGATCCCTACAGACGCGTGTATCCGAATGTATATTCTCCTAGAGTTTATTCCCCAGGGTTTCGCAATCCGACGGTGATTGTCGTTCCAAGAACTGTGATTGTGAATCCAGGCTACAACAGAAGTTCTTACTGTGGCAGCGTGATTTATGGTAGCCCGATCTCATCTCCGATTCCGGTTGATCCGTTTACCGGATTAGCTTGTCGTTAATTTCTTGTTGTAACTGCGATCGCAAATTTTCGGCTCGATCGTAAAGCTGCGATCGAGTGAGCTTCTCTTTTGGTGGTAACTGTAGCGGTTGAAAATAATACTTCAATCGCGTTCTCATTGCCCATACGCCCAACGATGGAAACAATACAAATAACAACAGTAAAGGAGACACTGGCAACAATGGCATTTTCAACCATCGCGCCAACCGTTTAGAATTCACTGTCCACGGATGCAGAAATTCATTTCCAATGCAAACAGTAGGCGCGATCGGCACTTGATATTTCACACTCAACCGCATAAAACTCGGATCAAACGTTTCTAGCTGATAGCGGCGTTTCCAGCCTTTTGCTAAACCTCTCCAACTTTCGGGAGCATACAGCAAAACTGTTTCTTGCGCTATCGCGGATTCAAAACTCTCGCGTTCTGCCCGCACTCCGCCCAATACCCGTGCCCATCCACGCGGCAACCACCACACCAGCCAAGGATGATCAAAAAAGATCGGATGCGCTACGGGTTGCACAAACCATCCAGTTTTCTGACCGAGCAGCACCCCTAAACAGACGAAATCCCAGGGAAAACACATTCCGGCATGATTGAGCGTGACGATCGTGGGTGGATGTTTTGGCAAGTTCTCAATCTGATGCAACTCAGCCCGAAAATAGCGAGTGACGATCGGCAATAAGATCTCTTCTCGAAAGGCTTTCTGATAAGCCGGATCAGGTTCGGTGGATTCAGATTTAGGCGATCGAAATCCCAAGCGAATCCACCGAATCAGCAACGCCAAATAAAAGCCCCCAGGAATCAAGAACAGCGCATATTCCAGCCAGTTCCAGCCATCCGGATCAACATGATAATGTTGCCAATGGCGATTAAACAGAATCAACCATCCAGGCGGATACCAAAAACAGAACCAATCAAACCAGGAAAACTGGAAAGGCATAAGCGCAATGTGAGCCAGGTTACTTAATTGGAATACCGCAGATCGCGATCGCAACAGATCTTCCCTGAGGCTAGAACATCCAATCGTAAGCCGCAATTCTTAGCCTTGCACTAATTCTTTTACGATCGCGCTTTCCTCTTCTTCTGGTAGCCCCATCACCCGTTTGTACAATTGATCGTATTCAACGGCTGAGTTTTTCCAGCTAAAGTTCTGCTCCATTCCCCGCTGCTGAAGTTCTTTCCACAATCCTTTAAATCGATAGGCTTCATTCGCTCGCACCATCGAGGTAAAGAGATCTAACGGCTCATAGCGATCGAAACAATATCCCGTTCCCGCATGATTGTCTGGATCATTGTGCGAAACTGTATCGACTAATCCGCCCGTTCGCCGCACGATCGGCACACATCCATACCGCATCGCCAACATTTGACTAATGCCACAAGGCTCAAATCGAGACGGCATCAAGAACCCATCCGATCCCGCATAGATGCGACGTGCCAAAGCATCGTTGTAGAGCAAATACACCGACATTCGACCGGGATAGCGCGAGGATAGCTGCCACATCTGGGTTTCGTAGTAACGATCGCCTGTTCCCAACAAGACAAACTGAGAATCCGTGTACGCGAGATAGCGATCGAGAATCTGAATCACCAAATCCAATCCTTTCTGCTCAACCAAGCGCGAAACCATTCCAATTAAGAACGCTTTGGAATTCACTTCGAGTCCGACTTCTTCTTGGAGCGCGATTTTATTGGCGATGCGATCGTCGATCGTTTCAGCCGTAAAAGGTTTCGTCAGAGCTTTATCCACTTCTGGATCATAAGCTTCCGTATCAATCCCGTTCACAATTCCAGAGACGCGCCCACTAATAAACGACAGCAATCCTTCGAGCGTTTCCCCATACGTTGGGGTCTGAATCTGCTCCGCATACGTGGGCGAAACCGTCGTCACCCAATTCGCATACTGAACTGCCGCCGCCATCGTGTTATGACCCTGCATATACCAAGGGCACCACGTCATCTGCTCCAATTTCCAGCGCCAAGGACCTTGATACGCCAAATTGTGAATCGTAAAAATCGTCGCAATATCGGGATCTTGGTGCATCCACACCGGAATCATTCCCGTATGCCAATCATGACAGTGCATAATCTGCGGCTTCCAATAGTTCCAGGCAAACTCAGCCGCGCCATTTGCAAAAAAAGTAAACCGCCAATCCTCATCTTCTCCGCCATAAATTCGACGCGGATCAAACACCGGATGACCCATCAAATAAAGCGGCACATCAGTTCCCGGCAGCACCGTCTCATACACCGAGAAGGCATTAAACATCGCGTCGCCTTGCCAAACTGGTTCAGCCGGAACCTTAATCTTGTCATTGAGAAAGCCAAAATACGGCAGAAAAATCCGGACATCATGCCCCATCGCTTTCAGCACTTTGGGCAATGCGCCAACGACATCTCCCATGCCTCCCACTTTCGCGATCGGTGCTGCTTCCGCCGCCACAAACAAAATCCGCATTTGGCTTTCCCTCTCTGGTTTTGCGCTTTTCTGGTTTCGCACTGTCATCATACCGATTTTGCGGTCACGTTAACGTGTGCCGATGGCATGGCGATTTTCCGATATGTCAAAATTAGAGAAATGCTGAGGTCGTACTATGGTTAGCCAAGTTTTTACTCCTCGTTTAGAAAGCGGCGATCGTCTTTCCCGCACCGAGTTCGAGCGCCGTTATGCTCAAGCACCCCATCTCAAAGCCGAATTAATTGAAGGAGTCGTATACGTGGCATCCCCCGTCCGAGCAAAACAACATGGCAGACCCCACGCTTTTATCATCGGTTGGCTCACAACTTATGTTGCTGCGACTCCAGGGGTTGACATTGAAGATAATGCTGCTGTTCGCCTAGATCTTGATAACGAACCACAGCCAGATGCTTTACTGCGGATTGAACCAGAAGCAGGGGGCGATCTCGAATCACCGAGGATGACTACATCAAAGGTGCGCCGGAACTCGTGGTCGAAGTTGCAGCGAGTAGCGCATCGGTCGATCTCAATGCCAAATTAAATGCTTATCGTCGAAATGGCGTGAAAGAATATTTGGTTTGGCAAATTTACGAAAATCAGATTCGCTGGTTTCAACTACAAGACAGCGAGTATGTAGAGTTAGAACCAGAAGACGGTGTGATCAAAAGTCGAGTTTTTCCGGGACTATGGCTTGCGATCGCCTCACTTCAGCAAGGCGATATCGCAGCCGTCTTAGCAAACTTACAAATCGGATTGAGCAGTCCAGAACATCAGGAATTTAGAAACCGCTTAAGCTGATTTACTCGGATTAATCGCGTGTAGTCCACACTCTTTTTTCGTTGCATCTTCCCACCACCAGCGTCCTTCTCGCTCGTGCTGATTTGGCAGAACGGCTCTGGTACAAGGTTCACAGCCGATGCTGACAAAGCCTTTTTCGTGCAGCGGATTGTAAGGCACTTCAAAGCCTCGAATGTACAGCCACACATCCGCAGAAGACCAGTTCGCCAATGGATTGAACTTGATGAGTTCGCGATCGTCTGATGAGAATGCGGTATCAACTTGAACAACTGGAACCGTTGCACGAGTGGAAGGGTTTTGATCCTTGCGTTGCCCCGTGATCCAAGCATCCAGCGTTCCGAGCTTGCGGCGCAGCGGTTCAACTTTGCGAATTCCGCAGCATTCATTGTGTCCGTCTTCGTAGAAGCTGAACAGTCCTTTCTCGCTGACGAGTTTCTGAACTTTTTCGGTGTCGGGGCAAAGAATGTCGATCGTAATTCCGTAGTGCTTTCTGACTTGCTCAATAAACTGGTAAGTTTCTGCGTGAAGCCGCCCCGTATCGAGGCTAAACACCTGAACCTTTTTGTTTAGACGGTGCGCCATGTCAATCAGCACGACATCTTCCGCGCCACTGAACGAGATCGCAATGTTGTCAAATTGATCTAATGCCCGCGCCAAGATTTTCTGCGGGCTTTGGGTTGAGAGTTCCGCATCTAAACTTGGAATGTCTAGAGGGGATTGCGCGATCGTTTGCGCCATGATGTGTTCTCCGGATAGCGGTTCGCCTATAGTGCGTTTCCTATTATCGAACTTTACGAGCGCGATCGTTTAGCTGCGATTAATCGTGGCGAAAATCTCGTTGAGAATTTCTTGCGCGCCTTGTTCTTTCGCTCGATGTGCAAGTTCGGTTCCAAGTTTCTCGGCATCGGTTGCAAGTCCCGAAACGCTATCTTTCACAAGCCTCTGACCGTCTAAACTTGCGACAATTCCAGTCAGCGTCAAAGTATCACCTTCGATCGTGGTGTTCACGCCGATGGGCACTTGGCAACCGCCTTCTAATTCTCGCAAAAATGCCCGTTCTGCATAACAGCGGTTAGCGGTCGGCTGATGTTGCAGCACTTTGAGAATGTCGAGAATTTCGGTATCTCCTTCGCGGCATTCGATTCCAAGCGCACCTTGTCCCACGGCATGAAGAGAAATTTCGGGCGGAATCAGGAGATGAATACGATCGCTTAATTCCAATCGATTCAATCCGGCAGCCGCCAAAATTAGCGCATCATATTCGCCCGAATCCAATTTCGCCAAGCGCGTGATCACATTACCCCGCACATCTTTGAAGCTGAGATGCGGATAGTGATGACGCAACTGAGCCAACCGACGCAGCGACGATGTTCCGATGATCGAACCTTCTGGCAATGAAGCGAGGTCTTTATCTTTGTGCTTTTCATGCACGACCAAGGCATCTGCGGGATCTTCGCGCTCTGTCACACAGCCGAGCATTAAACCTTCAGGGAGTCGAGTCGGTAAATCTTTGAGAGAATGCACTGCAAAATCGGTGTCGCCGTTGAGCATTCCATCTTCGAGTTCCTTCGTGAATAGTCCTTTATCACCAATTTTTGCTAAGGCAACATCAAGGATTTTGTCGCCTTGAGTATTCATCGTGTGGACTTCAAAAGTGCGATCGGGAAAAGCCTTTTGTAACTGCTCTTGCACCCAATAGGTCTGCACTAATGCGAGTTGGCTCTTGCGGGAAGCGATCTTGATGGTACGGGTTGGGCTAGAAACAGTTGAAGACATAATAAACGAGAAGTTGAAACGTGCTTATCAAATGACTTTCTTCACCTTACCGTAGTGTGCAGCCCGATTTGCGCATTCATGCGGCTGAATGCGTTACAGATGATTAAGATAAAACATCTACGAAAAGAATGATATGGCAATCCGTAAAACGACTTCTGAAACTCCAGAACAGCCTTTGAATCTGATCTGTGCTGTAAGTGTCTAGCCTGAACAAGAAGGTAGTGATGTTGAAAAAGTAATCGCTTTGACTATGCTGGTATTGCACTGCTTATGATTGAGGTCAACCCATGCGTCTAAACATACGTTCAACCCGCCTTTGGGTGGCACTCTTAAGCGGTGGCTTCGTTTTATCGAACTGCTTCAGGGCAGATGCCTCGATCCCGGTTCAACCCGCATCTGCCCTTCCAGTAAAACTAGCGCAATTTAGCTTTCCTCTTCCCAGCATTGGCCTTCCAAAAATTCCCTCGGTGAACGATGTGTTAAAGGGCACGATCGTAAACCAAATCACACAGGCATTAGGGCACACACTGCAAACGGAAGCGCCGATTACCTCCAGTGCCCAAGCCATTTTTCCCACCGTTACAACCCCTCCGGGCGGAACCTTTCGTGCCAGCGGGGATCTCAATCTGATTAGGCAGCAAATTCGTACCAGTCGCGACGGTACGGTTCTGCTAGTTCCAGGCGATTATGCGATTCCGGTCAATGTATTTTGCATGAAATATGCAGCTTCTAGTCCTTCAGGACACCGATATTTGCTCGCTCCTTTGCAGGGTAAGCTGGCAGATGTAATCGTTGCCCTAAACTCACGCACCGTTGGGTTAGATCTGCCTCATTCCCAACTGCAAGTTCTGTCATGGAATTTACAAGCAGGCATGAAATACGAGGAACTGACTCCGGAACTTCGAGCAATCATCGATCGAGTGTTGCCAGACTTTAAATCGCGCTTGAGCCGTAGCTTTTTAGAACAAATTGAGACGACTTGGAGCAATCTTTCCAGCACGGTTCCAGGTTTATCCTCAATCGATGCTAGTCTTAACCGCTTAGGCGAGGTGGGCAAAGCGGTGGTCATGCTCAAACAAACTCGTGAGACGTTGTTGCGCTATGGCAATGATTATCAGTCCTTGTCTCGCGCGCTTGTGACCCACGATGCCCGTGCAACAGTCAGTGAAACCCCTTGGAGCCGAGTCAGCGATCGCGTTTATGCCCGGATGATTACTCAAGGCGATTACAGCACACCGGGTGAACTGCAAGTGCGCGTCGTGAATGAGATCAGCGCAATCTCCCCGCTTCAACTTGCCTCAGCTCAAGGACTGGACAGCACTCTACTTGCCAATGCTCCTATTCCGGTCAAGCTTACAAACCTCGTTGCCGACCCTCAAGATGCAGGAATTCAGCCGCTTTCGATGTCGCCTCAATCGCCTAAATCTAATCCAGACGAGGATGAAGACGAGAGTGGGTCTGGCACTTTAGAACTGAAGGGTGAAGGCTACACAGGTCCGCAATCCCCGCCGCAGGGTCTACCTCAATCTTGAACTAAGGAAACTTTGCGCCCTGAGTTTCGCCATGCTGGGTACCCGTGTCGTATTTTTCGTGGCTCGCATCTAATGCTGCCTGAGCTTGCTGCTGTACCGTCTGAGCTGACTTTAACAACGCTGGGCAAGAAGTCGCCTCCGGTAAAGCTTTAAGTTTCGCTAACAAATCTTTGCCTGCATCAATGCTTAACTGCTGATGACCCTTTTCATGAATCTGTACCTTTGCTAGATAAGCATTCCACTTGGCAACCAGAGCTGAATCAACGCCCGCAGGAGGAGTCCATTGGGGTAGGATAAATTGCATTGTAACGGTGACTTTGACTGATTTAATTCGACAGCTTTTGCCCTTCTTCCCCGCAGATGTAAAATTCGCAAAGGGCGTAGAAACCGTCTTGGCATCAAAGCGACGATTTTCTTTAGCGCTGAAGGGACCTAACTGATTCATTTTGGATCGCAGATCGGCGGCAGTTAATCCACTAATCGTGTAAGGAGCTTGAGTCGGTGCCGATACGATTAAGTCTGGATCGTCTGCTCGCGCAATCATCGCCAAACTTAGAAAAGCTGGGGTGGAGCAAAGCGCGATTGCTAGCGCAGATTGAATCGTCATAAGTACTGCTGCGGTTCATTATTGTTCTATCAAAGCACAAGTAATGCCGTAAATAACGCTACAGTTCTGCCAAGTCAATTTGAAGAATTTTTGCGCGAACGTGCGCTGCGGTCGCTGGTGCTAATAAAACGCCGTTTCGGTAATGTCCGGTTGCGAGTAAAACATTTGGCTCAAGTTCTTCGATAATTGGAGCTGGACGACCCTGCGGACGGGGACGCAAGCCAAACCAAGTGCGAATCGGTTCCGCATCTTTGAGACTGGGGCAAAACTCGATCGCTTGTCGCATCACCTGATCAAACATCGCTCGATCAGGCGGCAACACTTCCCCTGCTTCGGTCGGAAACTCAACCGTTGCACCGATCCAATACTCGGAATTCCCAATTGAAACCAAATGCACATCGTCGCCTGTAATTACAGGGAAAGGTCGATCTCCTAACGGTTTCGCCAATCGCACCTGAATTGCTTGACCGAGAACGGGGCGAATATTGATCGACGTTTCAATCCCACTCGTTCCCACTCCCGCAGAAATCACCAGATAATCAGATTCGAGAATGCCTTGAGAGGTCTGAAGTTGATTTCCTTGCCTTCCAAGTACTTTGGTTCCAAATTGGAAATTTACACCTCGTAGCTTTGCACCTTCGATTAGGGCTTGGGTGAGAGCGACTGGATTGATTTGTCGATCGCACGGTGAATAAATCGCGGCAGTGGCTCGATCGAGAAATGGAAATTCCGATTGCAGTCGATCTTGATCCCAAATTTCCAGCGTTAGATCCTGTTTGCGCCGCACTTCAATCAAGCGCTTCCAAACCTCTAAATCATCAGAAAATTGCAGCATCAAAATGCCTTCACGGTTGAAGGGAATCGATCGCCCCGTCAACGCTTCCAATTCTGGAACCACATCGTTGTAATACTGAATCCCAAACAGCCGCATTCTCAAATTGCGACCCTTTTCTTTTTTGCTAATCGCACCCATCAGAACGCCGAGTGCTGCCCCTGTAGCGGTTGGACATTCCTGCAAATCGGCTTGAACTGGAGTCGGTTGAGCATCAACAACCGTAATTTCTAAATCTGGAACTTTGCTGAGTTCGTAAGCAATCGTTGCTCCAACCACGCCGCAACCCACGATCGTAATTCTCACAAGCAGGGCGAAGAATAAACACTCTCAACATTCATCCTTCGCCCTCCTGTTTTAGCCCTGTGGAATCAATTTTGTGAAAGCTTCCACATCTTTCACCGTTTCACCATAGTAGCGAACCGCATCCTTATAGTTATTCGATGCCGAGGCTTGATCGATTTCAACTAAATCGTTCGCAATTTGTTTTGCCAAATCACGGGCAGGCTTTTGATCGTTCGGTAACAAACTGCTAGCAATCCGGCTCATTCTCACGCGGATCTCACCCAACGGTCCGTGAATGAAATTGCGCGCGAAAATAAAATCTTCTTTCTGAATCAACTCCTGCAATTCGGGTAAGCGATCGCTTAACTCGCTCAAATCCTTTGCATATCCTTGAATCTCTGCAACTTTATCCGGCGTGTAAGTCGGTTTCACTGCTGCCGGGCCGCCACACCCCACCATGACGATCGCCATGAGTGTGCAAAAAACTAGCGCCAAAATAGACCGATACTTTGCCATAACTCTATCTTCTAAATCACTGGTTCACCGCGCCTTCAAACCCTTGAATCTAACGCAGTCTGTGTAAAGAAGTGTATCCCAAAACGAGTCCCTTCGAGTCTAACGATTAGAAATACCAACCGGATTCAAAGGACAAAGATACACTGAATACTACCGCTGTTTTTTCTGCCGCTGTTTTTTCTGCGTTTAGGTTTATGGTTCTCTCCTTTAGACAAGTTGCGATCGGAGCTTCGTTGTTAGCTGTTGGGGGCGGGGCGGGCTTGGTCGCCAATCATTATTTAGCCAATAGAGTTCAGGGGCAACCGTTTCAGGTGCAATTCGCTCCACCAAGTACGGTTTCGGTGTCTCCGGATGCCAAAAACAACGAGAATTTTATTTCTTCGGCGGTCGATCGAGCGGGCCCTGCGGTCGTGCGAATTAATGCGACTCGGCGCGTATCGGGTAACGTTCCCGAAGCGTTTCGCAATCCCGTGTTTAAGCGGTTCTTTGGCGATCAGCTTCCGGCTCCAGAAGATCGAGTCGAACGGGGGACGGGATCGGGCTTTCTGCTGAGTTCGGATGGTCGATTGTTGACCAATGCTCATGTGGTAGAAGGAACCGATACGGTAGAGGTGACGCTGAAAGATGGGCGCACATTTGAAGGGCGAGTCGTTGGAACCGATTCTGTAACCGATGTGGCGGCGGTGAAAATCGATGCGGGACAGCTACCAACGGTGACGCTGGGAAAATCGACCAGTTTGATTCCGGGGCAGTGGGCGATCGCAATTGGCAACCCGCTCGGACTCAATAACACAGTCACGGCTGGGATCATTAGCGCCACAGGTCGATCGAGTAGTCAGGTTGGCGTTTCTGATAAGCGGGTAAGCTTTATTCAAACCGATGCCGCGATTAATCCGGGGAATTCGGGTGGGCCCTTGCTCAACGATCGAGGCGAAGTGATTGGAATCAATACGGCAATTCGGGCGGATGCTCAGGGATTGGGATTTGCGATCCCGATCGAGACCGCTCAACGAGTTGCAGAACAGCTTTTCACCAAAGGCAATGTCGATCACCCATATCTGGGAATTCAGATGATCGATTTGACTACGGCGATTCGAGAAGAACTGAACAAAGAATCGGGTGGAAAAGCGCAAATCACCGACGATCAAGGAGTCTTTGTCGCGCGGATTGCAGAGAATTCTCCAGCAGCACAAGGCGGCTTACGTCCCGGCGACATTATCAAAAAAATTAACGGTAATCCGGTGCAGACCGCTTCGGATGTTCAATCACAGGTAGAAGGTAGCCAGATTGGAACGCCACTTCAAATTGAGGTGAAGCGGGGGAATGGCACGCAGACGGTTCAGGTTCGTCCGGGTGCATTTCCGAAGAAAGGATAAACCTGGGCGCGTCGCTTGATGCGCTTAAAGATCTCCAATATTGTTTTCGAGTTCCATCCGCTGTTCCATCTGACGCAGGAAATAGCCCGTCAGCATCGCAGAAGCAAGCAGTCCAGCGAGATTTTCTCGATCAGTTGTGATTTTGACGTTGAAGCCGTCCCCTGGGAGGACACCCACTAAACCTTGAACGTTGTGGGAAACGATATGTTTGACTTGAGGACTGACCGATTTTGCCACTCGTTCTAAAACTTCGGGCGGCTGATGCTGGAGATAACGCAGCAAAGCGTTGGCTTCATTGGCTTCCGCATCGGTATGAAGGAAGTTAGCACTGTCAGAATTAAATGCCATTGGGTTCCACAAAAACCTATCCAATCATTTTGGCATTTCTTTACAAATTCGCCCACTTTGAAATAGGGCAAAATTGATTCTTTAAATTTCGGAAGCGGCGTAGATTTTCTATAATCCTGCTATTGCTCGATCGCGTTTATTCCTATGACTTCTACTTCTATCTCGCCAGATTTCGTCGCTGTTCTAGAGCAGGCTGCACTTGCATTTCAGAATTCTGAGGTCAGCCGACCCGATGCAGAACAAGTCGTAGAGGCGCTTTTGCAGGCGGAAAAATCGGCAAAGCAAACCGCGATCGATTATCAGTTTTCACAACTCGAAGGAGAGTGGCGGCTTTGTTTTGCCACCGGAACTCGTAAAATTCGACAAGGCGGCATCAAGTTGAAAAAGGGCTACTATGTGCCCAAAATTGCGAAGGCTCAACTCTCGTTCAGTCTCGATGAATCTGGATCTGAAAGGATTGGCAATTTGGCGCAAGTTGGACTGCTGACTTTGAAATTCTCAGGGCCGGCTCGGTATCAGACAAAGAAAAATTTGCTGGCGTTTGATTTTACGCAGCTTCAGGTTTGCTTGGGTGAAAAAACGTTCTATTCGCAACCGGTTCGGGGTGGAGCTGAGAAAGAACGAGCGTTTTCGGAAACTTCGATCGCGAAACTTCCCTTTTTCGCCTTCTTTCTGATTGGCGATCGCTTCGTTGCCGCACGGGGTCGGGGCGGCGGACTCGCACTTTGGGTTAAGAATGATCGCCTTTCTGGAAAAACTGGTTGAGAATTTCTTTAGGCGATCGATCCCAAGTATCGATGTGATTGTTAATCAATCCTTCAGAATTGAGGCTGTAAGTTGAAGTGCCATCGAACAATAGTCGCGCTTTCCAAGGAACTCTCAGTGTTCCGCGTACTGTCCAATCTGCCAAAACCGTCGATTCATCTTTGGGATAAACCTGATGCAGATCGAAAAACAGTTCGGTGAAAAACAGTTTGCCGTGAAAGCGCAACGTCCAGAAGATAATTCGATAGTTGAACTTCCACTTGAACGTATTGACGGGATCTTTGAAGAAGATATCTGAACTGTAGATGTTGTAGGTAATATCTTTCTCGAACAAGGTTGGTAGATCTTGTTTGAGTATGTGAATGATCTCGTCAATTCGTTTTTGCTCAATCATCCCAATCCCCTGTCTCTTGATTTAGCCCCATCCAATTTAGGCATTTTTGCATGGCTTGGTGCATTGTCTCAAGATCAGCGTGATAGCGTCGTCCGTGTCCGGGTAAAACCCACTCGAAATCGAAGTAGCTGAGGTTTTGCATCGATCGCTTTAATTCGTCCCAAGAATACCAGCAGGCTTCTCGAAATCCAACTAAATGATTTTGTCGTGCTGACCACGCGAGATGATCGCCTGAAAATAAGAATCGGTTCGTGTACAGTAAAACGGTATGCCCTTTGGTATGACCGGGAACGGGAATAATCAGCAATTCTGGATCGAGTTGAAACGGCTCGGTTCCAGTGAGTTTAATTTCAACGCTTTCAGTGCTGCGGGTGATTTCATCAGAATGCAAAATGCGATCGCATCCGAAATGATCTCGAAACTTCTGATGATCGGCAACATCATCGCGGTGAGTGAGATAAAGATAACGAATTCCACCCATCGCTTCTAACCGTTTTACCAATGGCGGCGAAAATCGCGGAGAGTCTACTAAGATATTGCCTTCGGGACGCTGAATTAAATAGCTTGCAGCCCCATAAGAATTCTCAGCGTGGTAGCCGCAGTGATAGACATTTTCTGCAACTAGAATCGGAAAGCTCTCTTGAGCAAGTTTGATATCTTTGGGTTTTTCGACAGTTCCGATCGAAGCCGTTGGACACGCGAGTAAAGCCTGCATCGCGCGTAGGCGTTCCGTTTCGGTTTCGGGTTGATGAAAGACGATCGATTGACTGCCTTCGCGCGTGAAAACTTCCGGGGTCATCCACCGACAAGTATCACAATCGATGCAAGAGCGATCGACGTAAAAATCACCCTCAATGTTTTGAGAGCGACGATCAGATAAGTGAGCCATATTTGACTCCAAAAACGCTAATCCGATCATAGCGCTTTGATTCACTGGAGCGGTTTCTTAGAGCGGAATTCGGACTTTCAGCTTACCTCGCAGCACATTGATCTTAGAAGGACTGAGGTATTCTTGCAGACTAGAGACTTCATTGAGTAGTGAAGTACTGCGGGCGCATTCTTCTTCCAGGATTGCAATGTATCGATCGGAGTCCTTATCCGCCAAGTTTTGCTTGAGCATATAAGTCGCGATCGTAATGTTTGAGACGGGATGGCGCAAACCCTGAGACAATCGCTGCAACAGTACGCTGCTCATCTCTGCCAGTTCTTGACTGGTTTGCAGTTGTTTCTCGATCGTCTGTGTCTCTTGGGCTTGGGCTTCGGACTGGCGCGATAAGCGATCGTATTTGTTCAGGCAGCTTTGGACTGCGCCGATCAGTTCTTCCTGAGTAAAAGGCTTTGTGAGATAGTCATCTGCGCCTAATTCCATGCCCATTCGGATATCAGCACGATCCGATCGTCCAGTCAGAAAAATAAACGGAATCGTTGCCGTTTCAGTTTGTTGACGCAGTTCGCTCAAAACCGCATAGCCATCAAGTTCAGGCATGACCACATCGCAAATGACTAAGCTTGGAAGCTCTTCTTTTGCTAGCTGCAATCCTGCAAGGCTGCTACTAGTCGTTAGGGTTTCGTAACTTTGTAGCTCTAGAATTTCTTCAATATTTTCTAAGATATCTGGATCATCTTCGATTACCAAAACGCTGCTCATCGACTACCCCAAGGTGAAGTTGCACTGGTATAAGTTGCACGGTCTAGCAAATGTGACTTTCGTGATGCCTGAAATGCCACAATTGCCCTAGTAGATCACAACCCCTGAGATCCGGAATGAGCCGATCAAATTTCTTTTGAGAAACTCATTTTAGATACAGTACATCTTACACAAGAACACGATCGATTTCAGTATGATTGGGTGGAAAATTAAACTTTCGCTGGAGTAATTCGGAGCGAATACGGAGAGATTGGATTGAATTTACGCTTTTGTCTCTCCGTGTTCGGTAGGATACGGAAACGCTAGCCCGCTCGGAGTCCCGTGATCAAATTTCGGACAGAAGAATAGATTTTCGTCCGCATTTTCACGCCCTGCTGATGGCTGAGGTAACGTTCGCCCAGTGCGATCGCACAAATCACTTCTACAATGCTGACGATCGCGCCCGTGATTTGGAAAAAGTGGAGATTCAGCGCAATCCCGATCGTCACGAGAATGTAAGCGGTTGCCACTTGAGCATGGTTCCAGCCAGATTGCTGAAGTCGTTGATAAAGGTGCGTCCGATGCGGCTTAAAGATGTTCTCCTTGTAGATTAAGCGGCGAATCAGCGTGTAGATCGCATCTGCGGTCAGCGGTAACGTAATTGCTAATGACGACCAAGCCTGAACTGGATCACCGGATTGATGCAACAGCGCGATTGCAATGGTTGCTCCTAGCACCGTACTACCGACATCGCCCATAAAGATTTTTGCAGGCGACCAATTCCACCACAAAAATCCGAGCAGAGCTACAACTAATAGGAAGAGAATCGGCTGATCAAACTCGATCGCTAAATACGTCAACTGCACCACAGAAACACCCGCGACTAAGCCATCGAGTCCATCCATGAAGTTGTAGAAGTTGATCAGCGCAGTCATCCCAATCATGGTAAGAACAATCGCAATCGCGATTCCGACTGTTCCAAACTGAGTCAGCCAAGGTTGCGGAAACGCGCCGAACGAGACGATCGCAAGTCCGGCTGCACCGAGTTGAACGAGATAACGAATCCGGGCAGGAACATCGCCCCGATCGTCAAAGATACCGACAATCACCAATGGAACTAATGCTGACCAAATCGCAAGCACATCACGAGATCCGACAGATTGCAAATCTAACAGTGCGATCGCGGCGCTCGTTAGCGCAAATGCAATCACAAATCCAAGACCGCCACCCCGTGGAGTAGGCTGAGTGTGGGAACTCCGATCGTTCGGAATGTCCAACAGAAAGCGACTGAAGTACTGCTTGATTGAGGCAACCAGCAGAAAACTCAGAGAACCACTCGCCAGTAAAAGACTGAGGGATATATTCATAGGTGAAGAAACCGAAACCTTTTCGCCGTTTGGGGCACAACCTCCAACGTTTACTGTTACTTCAACAAGTCAATGGGTTTCTTGAAACCATCTCGCAGTGTGATCCAGACCTTGCTGAAGGCTAAACGGGGGTCGCCAATTGAGTGTTTGGCGAATTTTTGAACTCTCGATCGTCAGTGAACCAAATAATCGATCGAGGGTCGCCGTTTTACCAAAGATCCGGGCGAGGATAGTTAGTAATACGGGAGAAATCGCAACTAACCGGACAGGTTTTTGCATAGATTTCGCTAAGTTCTGCACAAGCTCAGAAGTTGAAATACCAGTGTCATCACTGATGAGAAAAGTTTGTCCAGCGGCATTCGGGTGAATTGCACAAGCTGCGATCGCATCAACTAAATTTCCGACATAGACTAGACTGCGCTGATTTTGGACTGCGCCCAACGGTAGAGGAATTCCTTTCTGCACAAGCTTCATCAAGTTGAGAAAGTTCGCTCGGACTCCCGCCCCATAAACCAGCGGCGGACGTAAAATCACTATTTCTAAGCCTGTTTCATCTGAAATGTTTTTCAGCGCACATTCCGCTTCCCATTTACTGATGCCGTAGGGATCATTCGGTTGCGGTTGACTCAGTTCGGTATAAGGTTCTGATTGTCCATCTCCGTTGACTTTGATCGAACTGAGATAGACAAAACGCTTTACTCCCGCAGTTCGAGCCGCGATCGCTAAATCTTTCGTCGCTTCGGTGTTGACTGCACGAAATTCACTCAGCGGATCAGTCGCAGTATCTTTCATCTGATGAACTCGTGCGGCGAGATGAATCACGACATCGATTTGGGACAGAATCGGGTGATAGGTGAGATCTGCGATCGACGAAACGAGAATTGGTTTAACCGATAGAGGTAGCTTTGCATCGGGAGTGCGAACCACGCCATAGACAGTATGTTCAGAATGTTCTAGAAGCTGACAGAGGACTGAGCCAACAAAGCCAGTAGCACCAGTAATTAGAAAGTTCATGCGGGGCGTGCAACGAGTTGAAAGACTTTGACAAAATACTTAGACAGAACCTTAGTCATGTTGGTTTGAATGCCATTTTCTAAGCATCCTCGAACAATCTCACGGTTCAAAATCCAATTGCTCGATAAGTTTGCAGTGCTAGCTCCTCCAGTCCGCATCTTGACGAGAACTTGAGGAATATAGTGATAGCTCATCTGATGAATGGCTAAAAAGCGGATCAACAGTTCATAGTCTGCCGCGATTTTATAGTCCGTTTTGAAAAAACCGTAGCGATCGAATGCCCATCGTTTTACGACAAAAGTCGGGTGAGCAGGCATCCAGCCATAAGCGAACTTACCTGGATGAAAGCTTGCAGAACTGTAGTAGCGCACTACTTTTTCTGGATTGTCGTGCTTGACATACACTAAGTCTCCGAACACAGAATCAACTTGATGCTGTTTAAACTGATCCACGATCGTAGAAATTACCCGCGAATCGACATAGAAATCATCAGCATTTAGAATCGCAACGACATCGCCTGTTGCTAGCTTGATTCCTTTGTTCATGCCGTCATACATTCCGCGATCGGGTTCAGAAATAAACTGAGCAATGCGATCGTCATACGAGCGAACAATTTCAGCCGTGTTGTCTTTTGATGCTGCATCAATGATGATGTGTTCGATGTCGGGATAGTCTTGGGCGAGAACCGATTCGATCGTGTCTCGAATTGTTGCGCCTGCATTGTAAGTAACAGTAATGATAGAGACTTTCATGCGTTTAGTAGTTCGGCAGAAGAAAAGCGTTGGTCTTTGATCACGCGCGGTTTGATCGCAACGGCTGGATTTCCGGCGTAGATTGTCCAGGAAGACAGCGATCGAACGGCAACACTGCCTAAGCTCAAAACCGCTCCTTCCCCGATTTCAACACCGGGCGCGATCGTCGATCTCGCTGCTAACCAACTTCCTGATCCAACCGCGATCGGAGCCACCCGCAAATCAAATAAAGGCGCAGTCCAATCATGATTTCCAGTGCAGAAATACACCGATTGGGACACACAGATATGATCGCCAAGCACAATCGGCGCAAGGTTATCAAACCAGGCATTTTCACCAATCCAACAGTGATTCCCGATCGTCAATCGCCACGGGAATTTTACCCGGACTCCCGGTTTAATTCGGACTCCTTGCCCGATCGAGGCTCCAAACGATCGGAGTACCCACACTTTGAGGCTTGAAATCGGGAGAAGTCGGCTTCTGACAATTGGATCACCGAGGAAGAACCAGAGAAGCTGTTTCCAAACAGGTGCGCCTGGAGTATAGGTTCCAGTAGTGTATTGCTCAAGATCAATGTTCACAACGGTGCAAGATTAGAAGGGACGAGCAACAAAATTCAGGCGTTGACTTTGACAAATTTGATGGTTTCTTGCCACCAGTCCCAACTAGGATCAAGAGTGGTGTCCGGTTCCCAGTCCCATAAAATCAATCCATCAACACCGCTTTCTCGCACCGTTTTAAGCTGGAGTTGCCAATAGTCGCCGGGTAGCATTTGATATTTCAATTTGTCGTTGCTGACGTGGTAGCGGGGCCACACGATCGGAACTACCTTCTTCCCAAATTTCAGCGATTCTGCTAAGTTCGCAGTCGCAAATTTCAGCCAACCGTCTCGATCGTCGTAATAGGCGTAAATTTCTGGCGCAATAAAATCGACCCGCTCAGAGATCGGACGCAGAAACTCATTCGCTTTTTGCCATGCCCCGATGCCCAACGGATTCGCCACAGGTGTCCAATAATCCGTGATCGGCGGAAAGGGATACATCCCGATCGTAATCGCAGGCGTTTCATTTTTCATCCAGTCCACGATCTGGATGACTTTTCGCATGGTTTCTTTTACTTCTGCTTCGGGCGCTTTGCGAATGTCGTAATTCCAATGCTCGATATCGATCACGATACGCTTTGTGCCCTGCATGATATACCGGGCAAATCCACGACAAGCCGCTTCATCTGGCGTTTCCCGTCGTGAATCTTTCCAATACTCACCGCCATTAGTTCCAATTAGCGGCAGATCTAACGAGGGTTTGTTTTTGTAAACTAACGCATCGTAAATTTCAAATTTTGCTTTCGGCGTGGCTTTCGGGGTGTTGGAGCGACGGTTCGCTTGAGGAATCGCTGCTGGAAGCGCAAAGGCACTTCCACCCAATGCCAACAGAAAAAAATTACGTCGGTTAATGCGCATAAGCAAATCAGGGGCTAGAGAGCAGTTGAACGCAAATCTTGCTCGAACACGGTCTTACGTGAAGTTACAAAACTAACTTCACTGCTCCTTTCTTCTAGCCGCACTGATCGGATCGGGAAGCTCTGCTAAAAGTCTTGCCACTTAAAGTGACTGTGCTGGAATTGACCACGTAAACTTGCTCCGGTGCGTCCAGTCGAAAGCCATATCAGCGATCGTAGTCCGTCTCGCACAATTCGCCAGCGCGACTCGATCCGCTGCTCATCTGCGATCGTGACGGGTGTGACGGCAATCCCTTGGGAGCCAAATACGATCGTCGCAATCACCTGCGCGCGCGGCAGATGATACGCTGAAGTTACGAGATAAACATGATCAATGTGTTTGCGTTTGAGGTCTTTGACAACCGTGGTAAAGTTCGTGACGGTATCGGTGGCGCGGTGATCTAAGTAAACGCGCGAGGCAGGAATCCGCGCCGCCGCAAATTCCGAAGCGGCTTCGGAAGTGCCAGACGACACCCAGATTTTCAGACTCGGATCAGTGGAAGCCAACTGTGCAGCAAGCCGTTCGCGCGCTGGACTGCCGCCGAGAACGAGGATCAGTTCTGGACGATGCGCTTGTTGTTTGGCGATTGCAATTCGAGCCGGGATGTACCCTAATCCCAAAATAAATGCGATCAGGGTGAAGCCTGCAAGGGTAGGTTGTTTCAGCACAAGAGCAGTGGAATGGTAGATACAATCAATCTTCCCTACTCTACTGCGTTATCTTCGTTTTGTAATCGCGCTGTCCGCTTGAATCAAATGAATCGATAACAAAACTTCTGCTAAAACTCTTTGAAACGCATAATACCAACCCGCCCAACCGTCTAAAATTCCGCCTTTCAAAAATAAACAGTAAATCAAAATAATTGGAGGTGCGAGAATCTTCGTTTTGCGAATCCGATCGCTCAAACTCAATTCATGCGATGGTGTTGACTGAAGCTTTTTCACTTCTAACACCATATAGCGATCTTGTGCCCACAGCCAGCGACTTAACGGTTTACGATCGTCGTGATAAAACGCAGATTCAATCAGTTCGGTTCTACCGCGAATGGTGAGTAATTGAGTGTGACCATCATTGATATAAGTCGCGCGATCGCGGCGAAATAATGCAAGCCTTGGTGGTAAAATCGTGCCTCGCAGCGGTTGACCGAACACACAGTACTTAAACGGAATAAAATAGCCGTCAGCAGTTAAATCCTTCGCTTTCAGTTCATCGAGCAATTGATCGGAAACGATGTAGTCTGCATCCATCGACAGCACCCATTCAGTCTTGACCTGGGCAAGTCCATAGTTCCATTGCTGAGCATGAGTATCGAAAGTGCGGTGAACTGTTTCAACATTCGGGTACTGTTTGACGATCGCTAATGTATCATCCGTACTCCCGCTATCAATCACCACCACACGAGCCGCCCATCGCAATCGGTCGAGGACTCGACCGATGTTCGGCGCTTCATTGTAGGTGAGAATGAGAGGCGTAATTTCCGTGAGCATCTTGGTCTCGTGCGTCTGAACATGAGGCTGTTCGCTGAAGACAGGGTGTGACATGGGAAATCCCTGAGTAGGTTTGGATCAATTGAGCCGCGATTTGAGCCCAGGTATAGTGATCAAAGATTAAGTGACGGGCGCGATCGCCCATTTGCTGGGCTGTGTCTTGATTCAGCAACAATGTGATCAAGGCGCAAGCAATCTGATCCGCATCAGGATCAACGATCGTCGCAGCTTGAGCATTACCCGCTTCTGGAAAATTGCACCCTGTCGTAATCACGCAAGGAAGCCCCGCTGCCATGCCTTCTAGCACAGACAGACTGAAGCCTTCGGAATAAGAAGGAGCAACATAAAGCGTACTGGCAGAAAGCACCGCATATTTTAATGCTCCAGTTAGCATTCCTGTAAATGTTACCGCTTCTCGACACCCTGATTGTTCAAAGTAGTGTTCAGCAGTAGGCTGGAAATTAATGTTGTCTGGTCCTGCAATCACCAGATGAGTGTTCGGAAATTGTTGATGCACCTGGGAAAAAGCAGGCGCTAACAAATCAAGTCCTTTTTTCGGATCAACGCGACCGAGAAACAAAATTAGTGTTTTGCCGCGCAGTGACTCGAACTGTTGGTAAAAGATTTCAGCCTCGATCGGAGTCTCAAACTCTCGCTGATCAATTCCATTCGGTGAAATCAAGATTGGAGCTTGAAGATTCAGCGATCGAATCCCGTCCGCTTCTGCTTGAGAAAGCATCTGAATCGTACTGGTGCGCTGCAAGGCTGGCTTTTCAATCAGATTGTAGTAAATCTGCTTTTTCCAGGCTTTATATTCCATTGCCCAAGGCTCTAACATTCCTTGTGGATTGATCACATAAGGAATGCCTCGAAGCCGACAAAGCCAATGAGCGATCGCGATCGGATACGTAAACAACGAAATTAAATGAACCACATCATAATCTTGAATATGCTGCCAGAGCCAACGGGTTAGAGAGTAGCTCAGCTTAAACTCGTTGCGAATCGATCGAGCAAAGTAGCGAATTCGGTAAGCGCCTTGATCAATCCAATTCTCGATCGGCACATCTAGCGAATGCTTACCGTCCGCATCGGTTGTGATCAAATCCACTTCAACTCCGCTTTCACCGAGCGCTTCAGCAAGTTCGATCGCGAGTTTGGATGTTCCTCCATAAAGCGGTGCGATCGCAGGAACGACGATTAAAACTTTCACAATACTTCTCAAAGACTAAAGGGTTTTGGTTGAGCGCGTTGAGATTGAACCACTGCATACTGAACTGCATCATACAATCCTTGAGCAAAATGGCGGGTCGAGAACTTCTGAATCTGCTGCAATGAAGCTTGTCCCATCGCAGCAACGTCATCTGGATTCGCACTAATCCGAACCATGCGGGCTGCTAATTGATCAACTGATCCCGGCTCAAAGCCAAATCCATTCACGCCCTCGATGACTAAATCCTCAAAACAACCACAGTGCTTGGACACAATCACGGGTAGAGCGGCTGCCATCGCTTCATTCACCACTAGTCCCCACTGTTCTTGGAAGCTTGCATGAATAAAGCAGCTAGCGTGAGCATAAAGCGGCAGAATCTCAGACTGTTCGAGAAATCCAGTCAGATGAACTTGATTAGATAACTTTAGTCGATCGATTTCCGCTTCGATCTGCGATCGCAATTCACCATCGCCACACAGTACCAAATCCCAAGCCGATGATCCAACTTGATCTCGGTAGATAGCATAGGCAAGCAGCAGATTGATTAAGTTCTTTTTTGCTACAAATCGATTGATCGACAGAAAGAAAGGTTGTGGAAACCGATTTGGCAAAGCTTTAATTCGATCGGGATAAAAGCAATCGTTATCGACCACATCATATCCAGAAAACATCGCCGCTTCTGGCATTCCAAGCTGGTTCAGATAGCGACGATGCGGTTTTCCAGCGACCAATGCTGCTTGATATCTGCTTAAAAGCGATCGTTTCGGGAGTTCTTTCCACCACGATCGCGGCTGATCGTCGGCTTTAGAGTCTGAAAAAATCACGGTTGGAATGCGGTTCCAACTGCACCAGAACAAGGCTGCAATCATCGCGGGAAGGGCATAGCCTGAGATTGCCATTGCATCCGGTCGAATCTGATTTAACACCTGTAAAAGCGATCGGATCAAATTCAGCGTCGTTTCTGTTTCTGCTGTCTTTTCGCTTAGCACCCAGCGATGATAGGAAACCGGGTCGTAATTTGCTTTCCACGCATAGACCGAAGACGTTCTACCAAGCTCGATCGAGTGGAGTGATTCGGTTGGAAACAGTTGCGAAAATTTGGTCAGCCGACCGACAAAGTAAGGCGTAGAAACAGTCGTCAGAATTGTGATTTTCATAGCGTCAATCTGGCAGCGAACAAACAACACCAATTCCTTCTGCGAGTTGAGGATTGTATCGGAGATACTGATTGGCGATCGAGGCAAATACTCCTGTGCCTCCGTTGATGTAGCTAAAGTAGCGTTTGACTTCAAAGCCGTATCGCGACAGTAGAATTTTCAACGTGTGCGGTGAATGGTGCAGCGTGTGATCCGGGTGAATAAATTCGTGCCCTGAAGCGGCTCTGAGAAAGCCTTTGAGCGAATAACTATTCGGCACACTAATCACAAGCTGAGACTGAGGACGCATAATCTGACGCAGACAGTTCAGCGCTAAACCAGGACTACTTAAATGCTCAAAGATTTCGCCAGCCACAATCACATCAAACTCGGCTGAAGGATAGTCTGAGAGTTTTTCAATGTCTCCAAGCTGAATGTTATTCACGTTCTGAGTTTGGCGCAACCAAGCGATCGCAGATTCATCGAGATCAATGCCGACGATGTGATCCGCGACTGCTTCTAGATGGTGATGTAGAAATGTTCCGGTTTCAACGACTGCTTGAGTTAACGGGGCATCAGTTGCCCCTAAATGCAGAACCCGCTGACCGCGACACAATTCCTGCAAGAATTGAATGCGATCAACGAGTTCAATGTTTTTGAGCGAAGATTTAATTAGCATAAGCAGACGATTAAGGGAACTTTGCGGGTTGCTTTTTATCAAGCCCCAGGCGGGAAAATGCGATCGCAATTCCGATCACACAGGGTGGAAAATAACTGCGATACGGATCAGCGTGGACTAGAAGCTGAAACAAAGCCTGAATGATTAACAGTCCCACGAAGACAGTCACAAGCCATTGATCGCTATTGAAGTAAGTCGATCGCTCCTGTAAGCCGATCCAAAGAATTTGCAGATAGCGCCAAATCACCCAGAATGTCGGCAACACAAACGTCACGATGCCAAAGATGCCGAACTCTGCGGCAATCTGAAGAAAAGCATTATGTGCAAAACCGACCGAGTAAATCCGACCCCCCCAAAGTGGATTTTTGCTAATCGCTTTAGTTGTATTCTCATACAGTTCGTAACGCTTGGCGACTGAGGCATCTGGACCTTGATTGCTCAACAGCGGAATATTCTCGACGCGTGAAAGCGCCCGATCGATCGAGAATCCTTTCGTGGAATGTGCGGAGGATGGAGACGACAGCATTGGAGCCGTGATTAGTAATAGCAGCACCAATAAATAGTACAGAAAGGTAGACACTGAGAACTGTCTGAGACGAGAACCAATGCCTTTAAGCTGAAGAAACAGCGTTGTACCGACAACAAACATGCCGCCAATCGCGATCGACAATACCGCGCTCCGGGTTCCTGATAATGTTGCCACTGCTCCTCCCGGAAGCATCAACGCCAGTAATGCTAGTTTTGAGACAAGCTCTTTTGCTCTAAGACTCATAAACAAACACATCAATGCCGCATAAGCTCCGACGTTTCCAGCTTCGATCGGGTTGCCTGAATTCCCCACGGCTAAACGAGAATCATTGTTCACCGCGATCGCGGTTCCACGTAAAAAGTCTGCGTAAAGAAGGATGGCGGTTATCGTTGCCAGCACTGCGCTAATCTGAAAAACGATTTTAAGCTGTTGCAGCGTCAGACAGCGCGCCACCAGCATGGAGAACGTATAAGTAATGAAATAAATAAGAATGTTGTCTGGGAGTTGATAAGCCAGATGAGTCACGGTCATGTCTAAGATAGCCGCGATCGAGAATGCAAGCAGAAGCAGATCAAGCAGTTGAACGTGCTTTAGTTTTCGGCTGGACTCTCGAATGCCGATCGACAATCCGACGAAGATCAGCAATGAGCCGATTTGAAACACTCCGGTCAAGATGCTGCTGCGGATGTGCAATGCACCTGTGAGATAAAAGTAGGCAGACAATCCTTGTAAATAAAGCGAGAAAAAGAAGGCGGATAGTACAAGTCTATTCATAGAGTGAAGTGATCCATGATCGTGTTGACAAAGTGAGCCGCGAGGTTTTGATTCACGAAGGCTTTGGCTTTCATCGCATCATAGTGATGAGTGGGATCGAGCCACATTCGCTCTAAAGCAACCGCGATCTCGCTTGGATCTTCTGAGTCGATCGCTTCGCCTAATTGATACCGTTCAACCAGTTCTCCCATCAATCCATAGTTCGAGGAGAGAATCGGTTTGTTGACAGCAGCAGCTTGCAGTAAGATTCCGCTCATTCCCACATGGCGCTGATACGGTGCAAGAACAATGTCAGCAAGCTGAAAATAAGGAAAGGTTTCCTTTACAAACTGGTCTTGTAAAACAATTTGGACGGGAGTTTGTTTCTCGATCGTTTGAATGGTAGTCATTAAGGATGTTTGCTCTTTCGGATCAACCTGCCCAACTAATAATAAACAGAGCGATCGAGCAATATCCGGATCAAGTTGCTTGATCGCTCTGAGGATTTGATAGATTCCTTTGCGCTGATCGAGAAATCCAAACAGCAGAAGAATTTTACGAGACTCAGAAATTCCTAGCTGTTTGCGTAGGGTAGTAATTTCAATCGAATCGGTAGTTTGCGGCTCGATCGGATCGGGTAAGTGCTGAATTTTCGCGGTTGGTTGAAGCAATTGGATTTGATCGACCACATACGGATCAAGACAGAATAGCCGATCGAACTGAGCGCGCCTTAGAACGAGGGCAAGTAGAAGTTTCTGTCTGATCTGCCGAATGCGATCTTTAATCGTCGGGTGATAATGGCGAAACTGCGTGTAGTGGAAGGTCGGTCGAAAGTAGATTCCAGAAACAGGACAGGGAGCGGGTTGACCGAACGCGATCGCCATCTGAAAAGAATCGAAATACATCAATAGCGCTTGGGTCGCTTGAATCTCTTCCGCATACTGGCAAAGCAATCGCCATTCTAAAAAACTCCGTTTGATCCCAGCGGTTTGTTCGCATTGTGCTGCTTCTAAGGCGGTAATCGACTGAAGATTGATTCGAGGATGATTCTGTGTAAGTGCAACAACGGTGTGATGAACTTCTAGAAACTTGGGCGCAACGACTAAGGTTAACTCGGTCGAAAACGGTTGTTTTAACCAAGCCTGTACCAAGTATTGCAAATAGGTTCCGTGATGCCCACCACTGATGAGATCAAACAGCATCACGTGGTTAGGTTTTGAGAGTTGAGGCATTAGACGGGTTGACTAAGAGCAAATAAAGCATCGATCAAGCGTTTCTCTGCCGCGATCGGGCGTGCCACGGGAGCAGGAGTTTCTAGCGGTTGATTTAAGCGATCGAGTAGTTCAAATAAATCGTCATAACAATAAACGCCAGCATAATCAAAAGCGCTTCGGCAAGCATTTCCATTCGCAATCACTGGAATTCCTGCGATTAAAAGTTCTGGAATTCGCGTTAATGCGCCTGAGCTTGCGGTTTGATGAATGAGTGCAGCTTTGGCTTGAATCAGAATTGCAGTCAGCCGCTCCTCGTCGATTGCACCATGCAACACAAAGGTTTCGTCACAGTATTCTTGGAGTGCTTCAGTGCCATAGCCCACAATATCCACCTCGAAGCTGAAATGCTGACGAATGTGTTTGAGCCACTGAATCTGCTCGATCATGCCTTGCCGCGTCGGTGGATTGCTGGCACTTCCGAGAATCAAATACCGAGCGCTAGGCCTGCGATCGCTGCGAATTTTGCTTAGGTGTTGTTCGATCGCCTGCGGTGGATAATAGGGCAAGTAATGAGCATTCACGCCATGTAGCCGCAGGAGCCATTCTTCTTCGCGGGCAATACAGAAAACACAATCCGCTTTTGCAAGTGCTTGAATCTCGGTTGAAAGTGACTCATGAAATGCAGTTTGATCAGACACAAACGACTCTAAATTATGCGGCATTGCAATCACCTGAAAGCCTTTATCTTTGGCAAGGTAAGGTGCAACATAATTTTTTGTAGCTTCCCAAAGCAGCAGTTTCGTTCCTGAATGCTCGGTCAGAACTCGATCGTACAATTGCCGCTGAAATCCGCAGAATGCAATGTTCTTAAACGAAGGCTGGACGTGAATCTGATGCCTCAGTACAAAGTTGAGGTTTTTTGGATTTAACAGCGATTTGATTCCAGCAAGATAGCGATCGCGAGCGTTGCTGAGCAGTTGACGATCGAACTTTGTGACTGTAAGATTTGCGCGATCGATTAGTTCGAGGATCTGGGCACTGCGACGATTTCCGCCATGCCCTGCTGCTTTGGGTTCAAAAAAAGAATCAAGTAGAATGCTCATCAATTACCGTTAGTTCCAGCTTGTGCTTGTTCTGAGAAAGCTGTTTTCTTTCACAAAGCAGATATCACATTGTCCTAACGCTCCATCCAAGGGACGACGAGAAAATCCGGGAAAATCGTAAACGACATAACCGCGATCGCGCATAAAGCTGATGACTTGATCGAAAATTGGCTGTCCGGGCAGAAACGGAAACAAAAAAACTTCGAGGATAAACACTTCAACTTGACCGAGGAGCTGGGTTGCTCCTTTGAGTGCTTCTAGTTCAAAGCCTTGAATGTCGAGCTTTGCTAACTGAGGCAGCGGTAGTTTTTGGTCGTTGATTAATTAATCGATCGTCACAATTTCCACGGTTCTTCGATTGTTTGATGGAGAATCAGACTGCATCGAAGGCAAAAATGAAGACCCTGCGAGATCGTCCCAAATCGTCAGCGTCAGTTCTCCAGATTCGGCTCCCGCTCCCGCCAATAACCATTCACTTCTTGGAAAGTCACGACAAAACTTTTCCAAAGCAGGCTGCATTTCAATCTGAGGTTCGATCAAAAAGCAGTGAGCCGTCGGAAAGATGGATTTTGCGGTTCGACTCCATTCCGCTTTGTTTGCTCCAACATCTAACACCCAATCCGGGTTAAAACCTCGCTGTTTCAGACTGTCTAACATAAACTGCATATCGCCTGCGGGACGAAGCAAAGAATTTCGGCGCTGAATGTCATAACCGAGCCGAGTCGTCAGCGCTTTTCCAGCTTGTTTGAGTTTGACGAGGAGCGGTGTTTTTTGCATAGAAATTACTGCTCTAGCAGAGTGGTGTAATGATCCAGATGTCGATCGAACACAACGGGCATTTCCAGTTGGCGATGCAGTTGGACGATCGCGTGGTTGTCTTGAGGTTGCGACAGGGTTTGTTGAATTGCTTCTGCCAATGTTTCTGGTGTGTAAGGCGAAAACGTTGAAATGGCATCGGGCTGCAATCGGTTGTATTCAGCGATTTGAGGGAGATCAAACGCGAGAATCGGTTTATTGGCTGAAATCCAGGTACAAAGAGAACCGGATGCCGATGTTTTCTCAAAGGGACACACGGCAAGATGAGTTGCAGCGAGATACAGTTCTTGATCCGCTTCAGAAAGATAGCCTGTGACTCGGACTCGATCGACGACTCCAAGCGTTTTTGCCAGATTGATAACGTTGTGTAAAAACTCTTTGTGTCCGAGTCCTCCCGCAAATACTACTTCATAGTTCGAGGGCAGTTTCGCCAAAGCTTTCACCAGCAAGTCATGCCCTTTACCGCGATAGATAAATCCTAGAAGCGTAATCACGATTTTTTCATTTAAGTTCAACCGCTGGCGGGCTGCTTCTGGCGTGATGCTGAGGGTGCGAGATTCGACAAAATGAGGAATCGTTTTGATTCGGTTGGGGACAGTATATTGATCTAACCGCTTTGATTCTTCTTCGGTACAGACAAAAATAAAGGGAGTTCGATCGAGAATTTGCCGCAGTGCCCGAAAGTTCGGTGATAGCTGTTCGCGCGCGATCGTTTTGAGCCAAGTCGGAAGTTCTGCAACGGATCTTTTTCCTTGTACGATTTGCTGAAGCATCAGTGAGCTATGCGGTGGATAAAACAGATCGTGTAGGGTTGCAATTTTGGGTGAGGTACAGGCATTGAGAAACGTTTTGAGATTTTGAAGCTGCTGTTTTCCTCCCCAGATATGTGAATTGTGCTGAAAATGAATCAGGTCTGCTTGTGAAAGAGTTGCGGCAGCGGTCAGCAAATTTTGTCGATCGACGGTTTTCTCTCCGGTTAAAACCACTTCCGCCTCGATCACGCTCAACTCAGAACGGGACTTTGCTTCAGTGGCTAAATATCGCCCATAGCGCGCGATTCCGTGTTCTGGCTCCCCGATGTGTAGATATCCGACTTTCATAACGCTAAGACTGGGGTGAAAGCGATCGAGCAATCTTGCCGACTCCGCGTTTAATTAACTGTGTGGAGTTGTAACCTGTGTTGAGAACGCTGTACAGCACGGCGTTTTGGGTACGAGTAAAGAAAGGAAGCTGATCGCGGTAACGTTTGAGTAAGGCTGCCGATCGTGCGGCTCCTTGTCCCGTTTGCCAATCGGTTACGGTTTTTGTGCCTGCGATTTCGCGATAGTTTCCCCAAGTGCGATCGATGTGTTTCACCGTCGCTACTTGAACGGCTCTGAGAATGAAATCTACATCTAAGGCGAAATGTTCATCGACTTTGTAATCGCCGATCGTGTCGTGCAGGCAGGCATGATAAAAATAGGCGGAAGGATTCACCGGATGCGGATTGATATTCGCGCCAAGTAACAGGTCGGTAAAACTCAAATTTCTGGGACGATTGTACTTCTTCAGGTTGCCGTGATCGTCCCAAACATTACAGTTTCCAACGACAAAGCTTGGAACGGGCAAGGTTTTGAAGATATCGATCGCTTGATTGAGTACATTCGGTTCATAGTAATCATCGACGTTGAGAAATCCAATAATCTCGCCTTTTGCGAGTCGAATGCCCTTGTTCATCGCATCGGATTGACCCTGATCTTTTTCAGATACCGATCTAATGTGCGGATAGTTTTCGGCATAGCGTTTCACAAGCTCGATCGTGAGATCGCTCGATCCTCCATCAATGATCAAATGCTCAACTTCTAAACAATTTTGCTGAATCACCGATCTCAAACACGCTTCGATGTACAGTTCGCCGTTGTAAACCGGAGTAATGATGGTAATCATAGGTTGACGGACAAGCTCTCATACTGAGTTAAGTAAGCAGCAATATATTCCTGAAAAGTAACTTTCTTGCGACATCCATTAATTTTGTAAGTACTGCGTTCTGTGATAAAAGATAAGTTCAAGTGCGCGGCAACACTGGGATAGATTGGAACTTGATCTTGAGCCGAGAACTTTGGATAAAAGTTTGTGAATGGCTTTAACTTGATCTGCCGCCTTACTCGATTGATTCCTCGCAGCCAAGTATTGAGAAGTGGTGCTGTTTTACTATGATAACGATCGCAAATCGACTGAGGTAAGAGCGGCAAGTTTAGAATCTGAAGAATCTGATTCGTTACTTCGATGCCAATGATGCTCGTGGGATGATTGAGCGTATCAAATAAAAGCCTTTGCTGATAGTTCTGTCGAATAAACGCTGAGATTTTTATTTCGATCGAGCTTTCACGCTTTGCTAACTCTTTTAAGCTTTGTTCCACTTGATTCAGCAGAAAGTCTTTCTCATAGAAATCAGTTTGGCTCAGTTGGTCAACGATCTGCTGATACGACTTTCCAGCTTCGACCCACTCGATGATAAAGCGATCACCATAAGGAAATCGACCATACGGATACTGCGCGCTCGGTTTCGCTAATGGATTATCCACCGTTTGCGGATAGTAACCTTTGAAATAGAGATAAGGAAAGCCAATCTGAACGCAGCGATCGTGCAGTCTTGGTAACAGCGAATTAGTGCTGAGGGAACCATGCTGATCCTTCAAAGGTTGATAAATAAACAGATCGATATCCCTTAAGAGTTCATCCGAGAACACAAAATTTTGAGCGATCGCTTGAAAATTCAGCGGAACCTCAACCATTTCATACTGCTCAACAAATTCTTTTGATAGCTGTAAACAGGTTTTGATCAGATCCGCTTGGCAGTTTGCGAAGACCACGCACTTTTTTCTAGAATGCTTCATCCAGACCTTACCAGAATGCAATACAGGATGTGAGCTTGTAATCGAGATTTTGACTACGCTCTCCGATCTTTTTCGCAGGTACACCGCCGACGATTTCATAAGGTGCAACCGATTTTGTGACGACTGCGCCTGCTGCCACGACTGCACCTCGCCCGATCGTCACACCTGGTAAAATCGTGGCGCGTGAGCTAATCCAAGCATAATCTTCAATGGTCACCGGAGCCGACACTCCCGCAAACCCTGAATCGTTGAGATCATGCTGCGCCGTCCAAATCCAAGCCGCTGTCGATAAATTGACAGAATTCCCGATCGTCAATCCGCCCCGCCCATCTAAAACACACTGATCCCCGATGCTGGTATGATCGCCGATCGTCGTTTTCTCCGGTGCGCGCAGATGACAACTGTTGTAAATCACCGTGCCTTCACCGATCGTTAAGTGATACAGCTTGGTGTACAAAAAGTGTCTCAACAGTTGCAAAGGAATCTTTCCGATCCACTGTAATACACTAAATTTGAGTGAATCATAGAGATATCGTTTCGACGGTAAGGAAAAGGTTGAGAACGGTCTAACGGGAATGCTATCGCTCATAAAACATTAAGGCTGTAAGACTTGCTGATAGAGTTCGAGGTATCGTTTTGCTTGGAGAGCGATCGAATATTCTAGGACTGCGATCGTTCGACAGTTTTCTCGCATTTTCTGAAGCTGTTCTTTATGCTCAAGCAATGTCTTAATGCCATTGCTCAGATCATCTACATCTTCTGCTTTCGCAAGATACCCTGTGACATCCGGACGAACCAAATCAGACACACCACCCACATCACAAGAAACCATCGGTGTTCCACAAGCCATGCTTTCTTGTAACACCAGCGGTAGATTGTCTGCGCGGGTTGGAAACACAAATAAATCAGCGGCAGAATATGCGATCGCCTTTAAATCATCATCCCGCACATAACCTAGATTGACCGCCTGAACGCCCACTTTCTCAGCTAGCGTCGGATCACCTTCTCCAAGCGTCAGCATCACAATCTCTGCTTTGAGTGAGGCAGGTAATCGTTCTAATGCAGCTAAGAACAAGTCTCCTCCCTTGCGTCGCTCTTGTAGATCGTGGGACACAAACAGCAAAACTTTTTTGTGCTGCGGGATGTTGAGTCGATCGCGACACTTTGCCATCTCGATCGGCTGATAGGTTTCTAGATCAATGCCATTTGGAATGTAGTAGATTGGAAAGCGCTCCTGAAATCGCTGTTTGGTTAAATCTGCAAGCCATCGACTCGGTGCAATAAAAGTCAGTTTTGCTCGATCGTAAACCCAATCTTTTAGCTTCCATTCCCAGCGGGTACTATCTCGACGCATCGGCGGAAAGATAGTTAAATCAGGACAATTTCCGCAGCCGATTTTCCAGCGATCGCAGTTATAGCTAAATGCACAATGTCCGGTAAGCCACCACATATCGTGCATTGTCACAACCGCAGGCTTAATTTGAGCGAGTTCAGAGATCGCGAGATAGTTGAAATAGCCTGTGTGTAGGTTGTGAAAGTTAACGAGATCAGCAGATTGATAAAACGGATGATGCTTGATCTGGGCAGTCGAAAGCAGATGAACATGATTGAAGCCTAGGCGTTGAGTAAAGCGAGAGAGGCGTTTTTCAGCTTCAGATGCTTTGGGAACGAGGGCGACTCGATCGCTATTCGTTTCCATTCGACCGACCAAGAGATCGGACTCTGTTCCCTGTTTGAGTAAGCCTTGATGAAGATTGTGTCCCGCGATCCCCGCCCCGCCAAAAGTATCAGATTGATTGATATGGAGAACGCGCATCGGCATGATCCGTAGACGAATGGTGTTTGGCAATCAAATCGCAGATTTCGCGCACTGCCCCTTGTCCCCCTGCTTTGTGCGTAATGTAAACGGCAACGGCTTGATTTTCCGGCATCGCATCCGCGACAGTAATCGGTACGCCAACATTTTGCATTGCTGGAATATCAACTAAATCATCACCGATATAAGCAACGCGATCGAGCGGTATCTGCAACGTTTCACACAACTGTTTGAGCGCGGCTAACTTATCAAGAACGCGGAGGTAAACGTGCTGAATTCCTAAGCGCTTAGCACGGTGTAAGGTTGCAGAAGAAGAACCCGCCGAAAAGATTGCCACTTGCACCCCGCAACTCATTGATCGCTGAATGCCTAAGCCATCTTTGACATTGAATTTCTTCAGTTCTTCGCCCGTTTCGGTATAGTACAGCCCGCCATCGGTGAGAACTCCATCCACATCGAGCGCGAGTAGCTGAACCTGAGCTAGCCGCGCTTCAAATTCTGCCTGAGAAAGTACCGTCATGATTGAGCGACCGCTGCTCGGATTTGCAGAATCGGCTTCAACACAGCTTCCAATTGTTCCAGCGGAATCATGTTCGGACCGTCGCTTGGCGCATTGTCCGGGTCTGCGTGAACCTCCATAAATAAAGCATCAATTCCCACCGCAGCAGCGGCTCTTGCCAAAGTCGGAACAAAGTGGCGCTGTCCACCCGATTTATCTCCTTGTCCACCCGGCATCTGAACGCTGTGCGTGGCATCGAACACGATCGGGTATCCAAACGCTCTCATTTGCGGCAGCGACCGATAATCCACCACAAGCGCGTTGTACCCAAAGCTCGTTCCTCGCTCGGTGAGCAGAATGTTTCTCGCTCCACTGGTTTCGAGCTTACGCACGACGTTTTTCATATCCCAAGGCGCAAGGAATTGCCCTTTTTTCACGTTCACCACCCGCCCAGTCTCCGCTGCTGCAACTAACAAATCGGTTTGCCGACAGAGAAACGCCGGAATTTGTAAAACATCTACGACTTCCGCCGCGATCGCAGCTTGAGAACTTTCGTGAATGTCGGTTAACACGGGCACACCGATTTTTTCTTTGACTTTTTGCAGGATTTCTAAGCCCTCGTAGATCGCTTGACCCCGGAAAGAATTGATCGAAGTGCGGTTGGCTTTATCAAACGAAGACTTGAAAATGAACGGGATCGATAAGCGATCGCAGACTTGCTTGATTTCATCCGCCATTTTCAGCGTAAAGTCTTCCGACTCAATCACACAAGGTCCACCAATTAAGGTGAGCGGATGCCCTTCACCAATGGTGATGTTAGACGTAATCGTTGCTGAATTCATCATGTTGTGTATGGTTTAGCATTGCGGATAGAGTTGGCTGCAATCTTTATAGCTTAGAAATCGGACAAAACACAGTTTGAGACTGGTAAAAATTCAAAGGCTTCCGACAGGGAAGCAGTTGTTCTGCTTTTACTTCAGTCCAGGTAATGCCTTGTTCCGTAAATCTCGATCGGTTTCCTCGAAATAATCCATATTTGACGACGACTTGTTTAACATTAAGCTGTGCAAGCTGGTGTAACTGTTGCTGAATCATACGATTTCCCTGTACAGCGCGATAAGTTACAGCCGCACCGATCGCGAAACAGTTGAGCGACAGAACGAGAACTAAGGCGTAACTGCAAAATCGCAAAACTTTCCGATTCGGAATGGATGTGTGGATCATAAACCCCGGCAGAATCGAGATCGGTGCTAAAAACCAGAATTGAGGTACATATCTCGCCCACCAAGCTTCAGGATTGATCAAGGTTGAAGCCAAAATCGTCAAGGCACTAATTAAGCCTAACCGAAACGGTTGCAGCCAACTCATGCCAAATACAACCAAACTCAGGCAAAGTGCGCCACTAAACAAGACTCCAAATCCTCCAACTCTAGCGTCTTGGACAGCCAGTAGTTCACGTCGCTGCACCGAAAACGGGATTTTGAGCTGCGCGATCGTATTTAACTTGGCATCGGACTGCGCCAAAAGCGAAACAAACAACTTCTCGACTCTGCTTTTTCCAAAAAAATTTGCTGGAATGTGGTCAGAGATAATATCAATTTTGTTGCGTCCCATCAGTGGATAGAACGGAGTGCCATGATTGAGAACATTGGTCACATACGGATTGAATCCAAACCCGATCACGCTTGTGAATATACAAAGCATCAGGCTGATTGTCGCTCGATAAAATGCTTTGCGATTTTTGTAGAATAGCCAACCTAACAAGCTGAGAATAAATACAGTTGCATAAATAAGAGCGGTGAATTTCTCATTGAGTAAAAGCACTGTACTAAACGCAGCAAACAACAGTAAAAGCGGAAAATGCTCCACCTCAGCACCGATCAAACAAAGAATGATCCCCAATATCAAAAGTAAAGAGGCAACTTGTCCGTCGATCGTGAAGTTTAGAACCTGAGCAATGACGATCGGATTAAAAGCGAGAAGCGCTGCAATGATGCCTGCTTGAAGTTTCGTGACCGACGTTAAAGCTCGCAGCGCTCCGACCGATAGGAAAAAGGAACTAGCAAGAAAGAGCGGGTTGAACGCTTTAGCTGTCTCAAGCCGATGCGTGATTTGATAAAGGCTTGTCGCCAAAATCCAGGATGTTCTGGGATAGTGATTGAGCCACACACTGTGTTCAACAGAGTCTGCTAACGTCTGACAGAAGGGATTCCAGCCCGCGCCCAATTGCAAAATCGCTTCTTGATGATAAGTTTGCCCATCCCAAGAAAGGTCGTAAAAAGCGCCACTGATCAGGAGACTCAACCCGATTACACCGAGCGCGATCGCAAGAACAACGATTTGGCTCCGGGTCGAATTTCGTCCCGGTTGAATCACACAGAATCCACCGCTGATGCCCAATGCAACCCAACCCTGCCAAGCCGCGATCGAGCCATGACAAATTAAAGTCAGACTGTCTAGCGCGAACACAGCAAACCCAAACGTAAGTAAGGTTGCACCTAAAGAAAAACAGATTTGCTCAAATCTGCAAGTCTTTTGGGCAATAGCATAATCTAGCATTGCGGCATAAGATTGGCAGGACTCTGAACTAGCGCTTTTGCGGCTTGTAAATCTTCAGGCGTATTCACTTCCAAGACCATCTTTTCGGAATAGCAAACTCGAATCCGAAACCCATTTTCTAGCACTCTCAGTTGTTCGAGTGCTTCGCATTGTTCGAGCGGTGTCGCTGGAAGTTCTGCATAGTTCGCCAAAAAATCACGGCGAAATGCGTATAGCCCTAGATGATGATGTACTGGAACTTCACCGGGATTGCGAAAATAAGGAATCGGAGAGCGAGAAAAATACAAAGCATGATGATTGCGATCGCACAAAACCTTCACCACATTGGGATCAAGATATCCCGCCTCGTGGTCAAGCGGAGTCGCCAACGTGGTCATCTCCGGCGTTTCCCCTTCAAGATAAGGCTGTACGAGCTTTAATAGCATCTCAGCCGTGACAAAGGGCTGATCGCCTTGTACATTCACAACGACATCCATATCAGAATAGCGGCTTGCCACTTCTGCAACCCGATCAGTTCCCGTTTCATGTTGATCTGATGTCATTTCAACTGCACCTCCGAAGCCCCGAACACAATCGGCAACCATTTCGTTATCGGTTGCAACGACCACTTTTGAGAAAGCTGGACACTGAAGCGCTGCTTCATACACCCATTGCACCATGGGTCGATCGCCAATTGGGAGCAATACTTTTCCGGGGAGGCGTTGAGAACTGTATCGAGCAGGAATCACCGCAAGAATTTGCATCATCTGGAGCCTTGGTAAAGAAACAATTGAAAAGACTCAGACCAAACTATAGACCGTTCCTGAGTTTAGTCTGAGCATCTTGAACCGCCTTAAGCAGCCCTTGACCGAACTACTCTAGCAAGCTTTTTGACGGCTTTCGCTGATTGCTCGATCGTGCGATCGACCCAGGTGGGCGACAAGGCATACAGACTCGTATCAAACAGCGGACGGTTGACTTCACCGACAAGATTAAAAAATAATCTCGGCTGAGGTGTGACATTGCGAACAGTCACACCATGTAGAGAGCGAATACTATTGATTCCGATCACACAGTGATTCGCTTGATAAGGAATCGTTTGAACAACTTTGAGATAGCGATCGTCTACAAAGCCACCTCGATAAACCTGTTCCTTGTTTTTTAGCCGATAGATTTCTAAATCACCGCCGCTTGTAGAATCCGTTTCAGGGCGAAGATAGAAGAGTCCGAAAAGCAGCTTGTTTGTGGCATCGACATGCCCACGCCGTACCGAGCAAGGAACTCCAACAACGGGTGTGTTCACGCAAATCTGAGCATCGAGTAGCACATCGGCATTCGAGAAATCATCAAGACCGCGAACGCCTGCCCTTAACTGATCTAAACGACCAAAATCAGCTTCAAAATTCGGATAACAAGCTCTAATCTGATTCTGGAATAACTGAACAAATTGATCTAAAAACGCTTGAGAAACATGGTACTCGACAAATTCGCGCCAAAGCGGACTTAAACTCTCGTTAAATAACGCGAGTCTTGCTGGATAGCTGAAACGTTCGTTGCTAGCAGTAGGCAGCCCTTGAGTGACAGTTTCTAGAGACGGAAACTCAGAAATTAGCTGGGCGCAAACTTCTGGAGCGATCGCGCTTTGAGTACTGAAATAGGGAAAAGGGTCAGTAACAATGTTCCGCTCTACATTTGAAGGCAGTAAGGATTGCATCATGATTTTGAAGTAGTTTAATTTTCACAGCTAACCTCGGAGCAGCTGGGACTGAGTATCTTATTGTTGTAAATGCGCCCCTGATGTCGCAGAGATTGCGTTTAGCTAGACTGTTTCGCCATTCTCATTTTTTCGATTACAATCTTGCCCAATCGAATGCTAGGTAACTCACAATATCGATACAGTAATGCGGACAGCGGAACAATAAATAGCCAAGCAGATAACGCGACTAAGAACTTCGGAAGAGGGGCTGCAAATAAACTAGGGCGCAGTTTAATCATTAATATCACAGCCTGATCCATAAGCGGCTGGTGCAAGAGATAGATGCTATAGCTCAATACCCCAATTCGACTGAGATAAGCGGTGCAAAAGTTAGGCAATCGCAACAAAGAGACCTCTCCGTTCAGTCGCTTTGCGATCCAGGCTGTTGTAAGAATCGCAAAAAACAGAAAAGAAAGCGGGTACAACGGCTTAATCAAGTAAGTTCCGATCGCAAAAGCAGCCCACAGCCAAAGCGGAGCCTTCACAAACGGTAAAGGCTTTTTCAGCAAATAAGCATCTGCCAGCCATGCCCCGATCGACCAGCTATACCAGTAGGTCAGCGGCGAGAATTCGATCCAAGTCGGAATTTTTGCTTGCTGAGTTGCATCGAGATAGAGAACCGGAGCGACGAGCCGCAGAAAGACTTCCAGAACTGCCAAGACTGCGAGAGACTTACGCCAGCCCAGCTTCGATGCGAGAAAGAGTAGCACCGGGTAAATCACATAAAGCTGAGCCTCGATCGCAATACTCCAAAAAGAGTTATTCACCCGATAAATCGAGTGAATATCAATGTTATTAATCAGCGCTAGATGGAGACCCAATTGCTGCCAAGTCGAAAACGGACCAAACGCTAACTCATGCCGAGGAATCACAAAGGCAAAGAGCAAGAGCGCGAACAGATAAGGCGGGTAAATCCGAAAAAATCGCCGTAGATAAAAGTTCGTAAAACTCGGTTGGCGACTTCGAGAAAAGCTGAGATGAATACAAAAACCGCTGATTACAAAAAACAGCGCGACTCCTGCCCAGCCCAAAGTTCCCGGAAAAACAAGAACCAACCAGCGCGGAGTTGGCAGCGTCCGAAACCAGCCATCCCAAGGAAGCTGAGCGTAATTTCGAGCCAGAAAATCTAAGGCATGAAAAATGAACACGCCAACGATCGCGATTCCGCGCAGTGGATCAAAAAAATCAATGTAAGTACTGCGTCGATCGATTGATTGTTCTACGTTTTGCTGTTCTATTGTCATAGTCCACTTTGGAATAGGTCATGCAGGCGCAAAATTCCCATACAACGCTGCTCCGAATCCACAACAGGCAACACTGAGATTTGTGACGATCGCTCTTCCATCAGTTTCAGCGCGTCATACGCTAAAACCTCTGAGGTAATCGCGACTGGCTCATGAGTCATAATGCTGTGAGCGGTCAAGGCTTCTAGCTCAACTGCATTTGTTTTCTGTACCCAACGCCGCAGATCGCCATCGGTAATCAACCCCAATAAATAGCCTCGCTCATCTACTACATTCACCGCCCCAACTCCACCTTGGCTAATTGCTTGTAGCACTTCCAACCAAGAGGCGTGCGGTAGGAGTGTAGGACGTTCAAGACAAACTAAATCACCTACCGTCAGCGTCAGTCGTTTTCCAAGCCGTCCCGCTGGGTGATTAAACGCGAAAGCTTCAGGCGTAATGCCTTTAATCTGCATCAAGCTCATCGCTAAAGCATCTCCGATCGCTAAAGCGACCGTTGTACTTGTCGTCGGCGCTAGGTTTAAAGGACAAGCTTCGCGATTCACCGAAGCATCTAGCGTAACCGTGGCTTGTTTTGCCAACGTGGAACTGAGATTGCCTAAAATTGCGATCACAGGAACATTGCGATGTTTCAAATGCGGCATCATCTGAATTAATTCGCCTGTTTCACCACTATTGCTCAACACGATTCCGACATCTGCTGAATTCACAATGCCTAAGTCACCATGTAACGCATCGCAAGGATGTAGAAACACTGCCATTGTTCCGATGCTATTGAGTGTCGCAGCAATTTTTTGAGCTACAATTCCAGATTTACCGACTCCTGAAAGAACGACCTTTCCGCTACAGTTCAGCAGGATATTCATCGCGCCATCTACAGCTTGAGAATCAAGGGATTGAGCAGTTCTTGCGATCGCATCGGCTTCAAGCTGTAACAGCGATCGGACTTGAGACGAGTAAAGCTCGGTTTGAGTTAAGGGCACAACGGCAGTCTCCAGCAAACAACAGGTTAAGGATAAATTCTTTGATTAACAAATTAAACGCACATACAAAATCTGTCAGCGCCTTCTTAGTCGTGAAAGAAGAACGGGCAGGAGGAACTGAGATCAAAAGCGACCCTCGAAGCTCGACTCCAAGCACAAATACAGAATTAAACTACCTCTCCATACGGGTATCAATGCTCAATTCAGGGAAATTTCGTAGATTTCGAGTAAATTTTGTATTTGAGTGAAGTCTCGGTGAAAATTCGGGCATTTTCCCGGAAGCACAGCGAGAGGCTGCGTAATCGGTTGATTAGCTTTATTTCAGGAGCGATTCGAGTTCTTCCGCAAAAACCGCGATCGGATCAGTTGGAATCATCTCGCGAGCTTTTTGAGCGGCGGATTTTCCCATTTCGTACCAAGATTCTCGTCGCTGCCAAGCCCGCTCAAGTGCTTCATCTAAAAACGCTGCGGTTGGCGCTTTCGCAACAAACCCATTCACGTCATCGTCCACAAGCTCCGTATTCCCCGCAACATCCGTGACAATACAGGTTCGACCGCACAGCATCGCCTCGACAACCACTAGCGGTAATCCTTCATATCGCGATGGCAAAATTAACCCGTGATGCGTCTGCCAAATCGATTCGACATTGGGCGTAAATTGCCCGAATTCAACAGTCTGAATGTCCCAGAGATCGCGCAGTCGTTTCAACGTTTCAAGATGTCCACCTTCACCAAACAGCGTCACGGTGAGCGGGCGATTTTTCCACTTGGGCGATCGCAACACTTCAAACAAGATATCCTGCCCTTTACTCACCGGATTTAACCGCCCGACGCACGCAAGTTTGTAGCCTTCATCGGTCGGCTTCCAAGTGGGAGCAGCGGTGTAAGAAACATTAAATGGGTTTCTCACAATTCGAGCCTGCGGCAAGTTCGCTGCAATTTGCTTGACTGTTACGTCTAGTGTGTTTTGCGAAACAAAATAACAGCGTTTCGCTTGGATATACGCGATCGCTAATCGCTGGTTCAACGCATCCGGATACCAATAATTTTCAGAAGCAATATGCGAGATAGTGACATAAGGAATGTTTCTCGCTTGGCAAGCTTCCATCCAGTACAGTCCATCATTGTTTGCCGACTGTGAAATCACCGCAAGATCAGGACGAACGCGATCGAGCCAGCGGTAAAACTGCTTTCCTCGCTGTGCCATGAACGCGAGCTTTTCGATGAGATTGCGATCGTAGTAGCGATAAGTGGTTGAACAGACTGCTGCGACTGCTTGAATTGGCTTAGGCGTGTTGTTCCAGCCTTTGACATTGACGCTAACTGAAATTCCAGATTGCGCCATCCGAATCGCAGTCTGCGCCCAAAGCTCTTCACTGCCGCCCCAAGGAGATGTGTTGTTGATAGCAATAAACGCGATCTTTTTCATCAAGATTTAGGCTTAGTAATAATGCTGCAACTCACTTTGCAATTTAAATCGGCTTCGTTGCCTCAACAGTTAAAACAATTTGCGGAACCCAGTGCCGCCCTGTGTCACCGCCATCATGACGATCAACTTGCTGTAAATCTGAATGAACGGATTGCCCGAACTTTTCTCGCTTCACATCACAAAATCCTGCCATCGTTAGCGATTGAGTAATCGTTTCAAAGTCGTACAGAAAGCGATGTCCGTCCATGTGCATACTGTTATTGAGCAACATAGACGGGAGATACTGCTCGTCCTGCAATAACTTGCCATAAGGATCACAAGTTCCTTGAACGTGGCTCAGCTTGTGGGGCAGCAAATCTTTCTCCCAAGTCACTCCCTCTAACTGACCTAAATACAGCCGCACTTCTTTTTCTAAATCTGGCATCTGTATCCGGACAACTCCGCCCGGTTTGAGAATGCGAAACCACTCGCGGAGCATGCGATGTCCTTCTTGTCGATCGAAGTGTTCAAAGAACTGCTCAGAAATGATGAATTCTGCCACTTGATCTGGACAATGGTGTAAAAAATCCCATACGTTCAGTTTGATGACTTTTGGATTAGGGGGAGCGATCCAGAACTTCCCATCGCCACCATCGGTATTAGTCCATCCTTCTAGCGCAAAATGTCCACAGCCAAAATTGAGCTTTGTTAAATCAGCTTGTTTGAGTTTTTGTACTTCTCGTCGATAAGCGATTCCTCGATTCAAAGGATTGGCGTGATACACCTTTAAAGCTTGTTTCGTTCGTAGTTTAAGCAATCCAATCACGCGTACTTCCTCCAATTTTTCTTGAGCAATACATCCATTACAAAATCAATCACTCGTTGACCCGACTGACCATCGCAGAGTCCCGCTTGTTTGCTCAAGCAGCGCCATTGCCCTTCTAAAAGCTGCTGCTGCTCGATCGGAGTAAGACGTTGAGCGCGCTGAATCGCAGCGTGTAACGAGGTAGCAGAGGTTGCAGGAAGGGCAGCACCCTCTTGAACAAACGGCATGACGGGTTGAGATTGGGCAAAATGAGCATGAATCACGACTTTGCCAAAAAACATAGCTTCTAGTCCGCTCGTAGAATCTTCCGCAATCACTAAACTGGCATGAGCAAGAAGCTCTAGGATATCAGTTTGAGTAAGCTCTACTCGATCGCACAGCCCCATTGCTGTAATTCTCTCTTGATATAACTCACTTCGATCTAATGGATGTGGCTTGATAATTAAGCGTTGGTGTGGAGAGCGCTGTAGTTCACTTAGCAGTGCGTCTAAGATTGCCAATCCTTCCTCAGGATGACGAGAAGGGGCATAGCATTTCTCAGGGGCATGAGGTCGAGTCGTCCACAGCCAGTATTCACCGTCCAGATTTAAGTGCTTCGGCAGGCAAAACGCGTCATACCCTGGATTGCCTGTAACTTGAATATGACCAGGTTGGCGAATCGAATACTGTTGGTATCGCTGAAGTCGAGCATTACCCCAAACGGCTATGGCATCAGCATAGGCTTCATCTAAACAGTAGTGCTCGCAATCTAGTCCATGCTGTAACATAATCACCGGGATCGACTGTTGTTTCGCCGCAAATACATAATTCTGTATCGGATAGTGGTTATCAGCGAAGACAAGAATTGCTTGAGGACGCAGGATTGAAAGCTCAGCGTTTACTCGCTGTAGATGGGCATTTTGCTGAAGAAGCTGGTGTAAGAGAACTTGGCGATCGCGTTTCAGTAATTCAATACCCTGTGCTTCGAGTCCCTTTAAAGTGCCCTGATGCAGACGATTAACGGCATCAAAATTTGGAATGAAGACGTGTTCACTCGACAGATACAGTACATGAATCGGTAAATGACTGAAAAAATCATTTCGGGGAGCCACAATCTCGATCGTCTTTTGCTGGCTGAGACCCTTTACAGTCGCTGTTAGTTTGGAATGAGCAATTGGAATATAAAGAATAGGGCGTTGATGTCGTGCCGCATTGGCTCGAATGGATAAAGCATCTCGATAAGTTTGAGATTGCTGCAAGAAGCGCTTTGCCTTCAGTTTAAGAGAAGGTTTTCTGATAATAACATTAGATTGGATGTCAGAAGCAGCAAGAAGATTTTCTTCAAACTCAAAGGATTTTGGGTGAAGTTGCTTGCGGATGGCTCTCGGCACTTTGTCCCATAAGAAAGAGCGTGTTAGCTCAGCATAGTCAATTCCCTGATCAATCGTGTTGACTGAGCTATAGTTCTTCCAGCGACAAATTGCTAACCACGATCTCAGATCTTGTGCTTCAACCGAATTTTCTTGCCAATCAGTGAGAAGAGACACAATACGATTTACCGTTGAATCAGTTGTACAAAACTAAGAATTGTGCGTCGGGTTAAGTCGAGTACTAAAACGGGAGCGCAGAGCTTTTGCTTGCTGAATCTGTTTGCTGATCGCTTCAGCCAGTAAATTGCCGCAAGCATTCCATGCCCTCCAGAACGGATTAATTATCGAACGCAACATTGGATTCATTTGCGCGATCGCATAAGTGCGATGAGTAATCCACCCTTTCTCATAAGATTTGCGAATGGTTTCAAGCGAAAGATAGCCTTCTTGAATTGCGGATAAGTAAAACTGCTCCCAAAATGGCGTAAGTGGATGATGATGAAACAGCCACGGCTGACGAGTCGTATCTGTAAAGTGGACAATTTTGGACTGTGATGTAGCGCAATCTAGATGATTCCATTCTGGAGCAAGTGGAGTCACTTTCAAGTTGAAATAGGTTCTGAAGTCTGAGCCGACAAACATTAGATTAGAACGAGAAAAAACATTCTGCTCTATCAAATCAATTAAAGATTCTAAGCGCCATGTCACTTTTTCACAGTCGAGCAGCATCACGCTGGCAAGATAATAGTCCTCGTTTGACTTGTAGAATTCACTCATGAAAGTTTCGATGTAGTGTTTGTGACTTCGAGCTTGCTTCAAAGAAACAGCCGCGATCGTGCTGCCAGAAAGATCGGAATTCCACAGTTCCGCCATGTCAGCTAGACACAGTTGATCTGAGTCACAATAGATGGCTCGACCTTGATAGTTACACCATTCTGGAATTGCCCATCGCGCCAAAGAAAACGCTGTTTGTCCAGAAATTCGAGGAAGGACTTCAGGCGGTAAAGTTTTCACTTCTCTGGTATTCAGACAGGTTGCTGAGCCTGTAGTTCCATCGATTGAATAAATTTCGAGCGACTGACTTATATTCTTTAGCAGCGTGTGGCAAAACACTTGCTCTTCGATCAGATTTTTTGGACTTGAACCAATAAAAACCCGAATGGGCAGAGAAACAGATTGAGTAATCATTACAGAAGTGTCTATTAATCAAGGAGTACCTGAACCGCGAGAGAGTAGTTTCTCCAGCTTAAATGCTTAACAGTTTCATGAACGTAGATCAACTGATCAAACGCTTGAGCGATTAGATCACAAATTGTGTTGACCAATGCCTCAACATCAAAAATGAATCCATTTTCTCCATGACGAATAATATCAGTGCTAAATCTGGTATCACTTGCAACCGGAAACACATTGCACATCATCGCTTCGATCAAGGGAATTGGACCTCCTCCTAACTTCGATGCCGAAACAAACACATCCATCTGAGCATAATATAGAGGATAGTCCTGGTAAGCTGCTTCACTACCTTTTCTACTCACCGACTGGATAAAATCGAGCTTAGAGCATCTAGCTCAATAGCTGATTTTGACGAAGGAAAGCAAGAATGCTGTTCTTTAGGCGAAGCGCGCCTATTTTACTCAAGTGTGCCTTATCTCTGTAGATTTCAGCGTAGTTGTCTGGCGCGTATGAAAGTAGATCTCTAGTTGGTGTGTAAATATCTAAAAATCCCCCCTTCTGATTGAAGTGATGATTACTTTGGATTGTGTTTGAAACACTTCGCCTATATTCATTTGCTTTGACGTTGATTAGCTCTTCTGAGGTACACTCGTTATTCATTTGTGCAAACCAGTATGAGCAAATATTGGGATTTCTGTAAAGTACTGGAATGTCTGAAACTAAAGCTAGCCTGCGCCCTTTCTGCTTAAGTTCATCACTGAGCTGAGTAATTTCTTGAACGTAATGCTTGAAAGACGTTGTTCCATTCTGAAAGTTCAAACCACCCTCTGGATCGATCAAGAAATCTTCTGGCTTCCAATAGTGGAACGCGTTATTCAAAACGAGGACATCCCCTGCCTTGCTCTTTCCTAAAAAGTAGGCAAGATATTTCCTAAACACCCCTGAACAATACCCCTTTTCTGTCTCTCCAGCAGTAGACGCAAATTGAGACGCTGGGCAGCCAAGGGCAGTAAATAGGTTAGTCGGGAGTTGTGCCTCATTAGAGATGACGCTGAGGACGAGTGAGAGTTGCCCAGCGTAGGAGTCACCATACCAAAATAAATGCTTTTTATCGAGTTGCGATCGCCCTGATTCTAAAATATTGCATTGATCAAAGTTAACTCCAATTGCACGAGATGATGCTCTATCGGTGGTACAAGCTGCTTCATTCCATGAGGCATTTTGTGGAGAAATAGCCGCTATTCTTGATGCAAAGGCTGGCTTATCCAAAAACAACTTGCTGTAAAGCTTCGTCGATAAACCCGTAATCACTAGCGCAGCAATGATTAGTGCTACTATCCCGTACGCAAGGTTTCGCCAGCGCACAGCAGACCACTGAGCCTGACGAAGAGGTGTTTCAACATATCGATAGGAAACGACCGCAAGCAGCAGTATCACGGCAACCTGGAAGGGAACCGTCCACCAGTGAATGCCGATCGTCCAACGACTTAGTGACAGTACACCCCAATGCCACAGATACAGAGAATAAGAAATCAGACCGATGTAAACAATGCTCTGACGGGTAAAGAGGTTATAGCTAGGGGTTTCAGGACGTAAACAAGCAATCAAGATTGCAGATAGCATGACTACTGCAACAGTAGAGAACACAGCAAACTGAAGAGGAATGAACAGCACAGCAATGATTGCTATCGTCACTGCCGCAGGCGGCAAATTCTTCACGCCGCAAATAAATCGATTGGAATGCTGTAGTCCCAAAAATAACAAGCAGCCCGCACTCATTTCCCATAGACGGGTGAGCATCAAAAAATAAGCCGCAGATTGATTGCTTGAGTAGAGAGAAATAAACCCAATTAGAGAAGCAATCAATAGTGCTACTGTTACCCAAAACAGATTTCTAGCTCCCTTGGCACTTTGACGACTGAAACCAGTCAACCATGTCAAAAACGGGAACAGAACATAGAATTGCTGTTCTACTCCCAACGACCAGGTATGAGTAAAGACATTCAGCGTTGTGGAGTCTGCGAAGTAGTCAGTAGACTGCTCCAGCAGATAAAGATTAGAGAGACCAAATAAGGATTTCATCCCAGTTGTTAGCGAAACCTGTGGGAGCGGATCAAATAGACAAATCAAAGAACTCTGAGTGAGAACGAACAAAATCAGTGCAGGTGCTAATCGTTTGACTCGCCTAATGTAAAACTCTACTAGAAAGTTGCCCAAGTTTCTGCTAGCATGCCCTGAAACCGAGGACATAATCACAAACCCAGAAATCAGGAAGAAGATGTCTACACCCAAATAACCGCTAGGCAACAGTTTTTTGTTGAAGTGGTTGATAATGACAGCAACAACCGCCATCGCCCTCAAACCGTTAATTTCAGATCGGTAATGGGATTTGGAGATGGACTGATTAATTTCGTTGTCAATCGATAGAGTGCTTCTCATGCTTATGTCTAGTCTCTCTAGCTTACTCCTGCCAACCTACTTATTTTTCAATTCTTCACAAGTAGCTTCGTCGCCTCAACTGTTAGGACAATCTGTGGAACCCAATGTCGCCCCGTTTCACCCCCATCATGATGATCAATCCCACCCAACTCTGGATGGACGGACTGCCCAAACTGCGCTGAACCTGTTAGGCCATCGATCGAATAGATTTCAAGCGGTTGACTCGCATGTTTTAGCAGTGTGTGGCAAAAAACCTGCTCTTCAATCAAATTTCTGGGGCTGGAACCGATAAAAATTCGAATTGGCTCAGAGTTTGAGAAAGACATAAATTTTCTACTCCTTGAGTAACTTTTGAACATCAAGTGAGAAGTTCTGCCAACTGAGATGCTTTACGGTTGTGTGAACATCGACATCCATTGTGAAAGCTTGTTCGATGTAAGCACAGATTTCTCCGATCGATGCTTCAACATCAAAAATGAATCCATTTTCTCCATGACGAATAATATCAGTGCTAAATCCGGTATCACTTGCAACCGGAAACACATTGCACATCATCGTTTCGATCAAGGGAATCGGACCTCCTTCTAACTTCGATGCCGAAACAAACACATCCATCTGAGCATAATATAGAGGATAGTCTTGATAAGCGGCTTCAACATAAGTTAAATTCGCTAAGCTTTTTAATGTTTCATACTGCTCATATTGATCCCAGTTTCTTCCTAATAAGATAAACGATCGATGCGGCATCGCCTGAATAATGTTCAAAATGCGATCGGGATCTTTGCGCGAATAGTACGCTGTGCAAAACCCAACTGCCCCATTTGCTCTCGCGTGAGGTCGAAACAGTTCAGGATCAGCGGCTCCGAGAATAAATGTGGTCTTGCTTGGATCTAAACCTTGTGAATGAAGCAATTTTTCATAGCGAGAACACGTACAAATCACCGTTGTTGCTTGATTTAGAGCAGAAATTAGTTTCTGAGTGCTAATCTCTAATTCTTTAGGATGTGTGTACCAAATCAGGGTCGTTGCCGTTGCAATCTGCGGTGTCGTTGCGATCGCAGTCGGATAAAGCGAGTGGTGAGAAAAGAAATACGCTTTTGCAGGCGGCAGAAACGATCCAGAATAGTGAAAGTATGTCTTTCCTGGAAAGTAAGCAGCAATCTCCTTACAAATTGCATCTAGAATCCATCCTTTATTGCCTTCATAGCCGACAAAGACCAGATCAAATCTAGGACTGTTGATCCACTGCCAGCGGTGTAGGAGGAGTTTTTTCAGCTTGCTCAGTCTTTGGAATAGCACGGATTTAATTTGATGCTGATTCTCAATCGCGAACCCACGCTTCCAGAATTTTCCAAAAATCATTGTCATGAGTGAATATCAGAATGCTGGAAACCTACCCCGACCAAAGATGCGGGAGGAAGGCTCGATCTCACTTCTAGCGTTTGCTGACGTAAAGGACCGCGATTTTTCAGAAACTCAGTCGCTTGAAAAAACTGATCATGATTATGCCATCCTGCAAAAACAATCAGCAGCATCGCAAGTCCGATCGCCATTGATCGCCAGCGCGTTAACGTCGCCATTGCACAAACGATTAGCAAGAACGGAATCAGATGAATCGCATAGAGAAAGGTTTCTTCACCGTAAACCAGATGCAACGCAAGCTGTCCGAGCAATCCGAACCCGACGACAAGCCGCAATTTTAGATTCTTTCTCTCTGTCCAACACGCGATCGCGCCGATTCCTAGCAATATCACCCACAGCCCGATCGCAATTCCTCCCGCTAAACTTCCCGAACCCGGAAGCGAATGCTGAACACTAAGCAGCGGCCACTCAGGCTGATTGCGAGTGCTGGGAATGACTTGGAGCGATGGCACTACCATCGGATGAAAGAAAAAACCCAAGAAAACTCGAATGGGACCACCTGATGTCTTTGGAAAGAGATAGTTTGTTTCTTCCGCAAAATCTGTAATAAAAGTCGTACTCACAAAAATGCGATTTTGTACTCCCCACAGCAGCAGCGTGATTGCGAGTGCCGTTCCCGTAATCGCGATCGCTCGTTTACGCGAGTGATTCACAACCGTCGCAGCAATCCCAACCATCCAATTTGTCGTCGTGATGCTGAGCGAGAAGATACTCATCAAAATGTAGCTCCAAACAGGCAGCACTTTGATCTGAGCGAGTGCGACTAGAAATAAACACACTAGCAGGCTCAGCGATCCGAATAGATAAGTTTCTGGAACCGTTGTCCAAAAAATCAACGCTGCACTAGACAGCGCCAAGACACTAAAGACGGCAGCATCAAAGCGGCGGCATCCCATCAGTCGAAGTGTTGCGTACAGTAACCCAACCCAAAGCGCCGTTGTTCCTGCCAGCAGCAGACTAACCGCAGTGTTAGGAGGCATTCCTGTAATTAGTCGAACGCCTTTCACGATCGGGAAGGTTAACAATGTAAATAATGGGTGAACTTTTGCTCGGTAGTTCGGTGCACCACGGAGACTCATATTCGAGATCACCCGCTCAATATCTGATCCAAACCAAACATCCTCGGTAAAATGCTGAAATAGAACCGGATCAATCATTTGACCGCTCGTGTAGGTAATGATGCTAGTCAATACTGCTAAGAGCGTGATGATGATCAGATCCAAACGATACGTAACAATTGAAACAGGTGAGAGTGCCCGCATAGCTCTAACTTTCATGGAAGGCTCATCGCGTTATGAAAAGATCAGGGGATTTTAGAAATACGATCGCTCGGTTAAATTGCGTACCATTGTTAATCATCAGCGCTAGCACCAGGATTCCGGTTAGGGTTAAAGATAGCAAGCGAAGTCGTGTTAATGTCGTCAACGCAGCACAGACAATCAACAACGGCACAAAGTGGAGTGAATATAGAAAGGTTTCAGATCCAAACGCCAAATGTAGTAGAACCTGAGCAATTAAGGTTATCCCTAAAATCAATCGAAGTTTGGAATGGGTCTGCAACGTAAACAAGGTATAAATGCCAAGTCCCAAAACGAGCAGCCATAAAACCAGTGCAATGCCGCCAAAGGCGCTTCCTGACCCGGCAACTGAAGTCTGAACTGACATAACCGGGTAAGGCAATCCAGGTTTGTCAATCCTCTGGATCGATGGCATCACCAAACTGTGCGCGAAGAAAGATCGAAGCGTTGATAACGCGGAGAAAATGCTAGGGAATACAGTGTCCTCCTTAGTGCCCGACTGATCTAAAAAGAAACGCGCGCTCGGAAAAATCTTCTTCTGGACAAACCATAGAACTTGAACGAGCAGAAAGGCATTGGTCGTGATTTGTAGAGCTTGTTTCCAGGAGTGAAATACGATCGAGGCAAGCAGCCCAAACATCCAGTTTGTGACTGTGATACTCAAGGTCATCACGCTAACTATGACGTATCCAATAGAAGATACTGGCTGATACTGCCCCCAAGCTACAAGCATCAATGCTGCGAGGATCGTGAGTGAACCTAGAGGAAAGCTTTCTGGAATAACTAATCCAAATACCGCAGCAGCACTCGTTGCCCCTAACAAACTAAAGATAATCGAGTCTAATCGAACACAACTGATTGTCCGAAGCAGTGTGTAGAGTGTTCCGACCCAGAGCGCTGCGATCGCAGAATTGACCATTTGCACCGCTGTCAGTGAGGAAGTTCGTAAACCAGTCTTCGTAATAAACGTTGCTGAAAATACTACCAAAGACAACAAAGGATGCCGTTCTGTTCGGCTGTGTGCGCGCAGGTTGTGCCGTTCGGTCATGAGTTGAAAAACATTCGGAACATCTGCATCAAACCAAATATCTTGCCCTTGCTCTCTAAACAACGAGGGATCGAGCAGAAGTTGCCCTTGATAAATTCCGACTCCAATTAAAACGGCAAGGGCGGCTCCAATGATGATATCTAGTCGGACAGTCTGGCTTATTTGAAATTTAGCCAGAAAAGGCATCTTCAAGACCTTCATATTCGGTATCTTCCTGCTGCTCAAGATGTACCTGAAATCATTTTTCGAGCCATCTGCTTGAATCGATTGACGTAAAAGCTCTTATAGTCCAATTTGGGAGAAATATCGGGGGCACTTTCGATCCGGGTGGGCTGATCGAGTTCTTGACAAAGTCGTTCAAAATCCTGATTCGGAGCTTCTAAACTCATAAAGGGCGTGAGACTGACTAAATTTACTCCCCGCTCTCGCAACACTGGACGCATTTCTGCTAGTCCTTCATAATATTCGCGGTAACGGCTATCGGCTGAGGCATCTCGCCAGCGAGTGTGTTGCTGATGTGCGTGATTATTGCCGAGCAGCGCACAGTTATCACAGCCGATCAGAAAGATATTTTTGGCTCCCAAATTCGCAGCTAAATTCACGCCTGCTTGGGCGATCGATGTCCAGAGATAAAGTTTGTCGTCGGTCGGTTGGCGCACCCAGTCTAAAACTCGTCCCGTATCCGAGGGTTTATTCGGGGGCTGAGTGTTTACCCGCCCAGCCATTTCAAAAAAGTAGAAGTGTTCTTCGGCATATCGAAGCTGCTCAGGTGTGACGAGGCTCTTGGTTTTTTCGTACTTGGTAATCCAACTAATCTCTGGATGCGGAGGTTGATCCGGAAGAAACTCCGGAACACTCAGCTCAGGGTGAATCGTGATGCTGTATTGAACGGGAACGGTTTTCCAAGCTTGGTTTAATCCGATTGTGATTTTGTTTTCTAACAGCGAGAGCGGAAAGACTCGTAGACTCGCACCTGTACCAATCACATAGATATCGCTATCGGGATGGCGATCGTAGAGTTCTGAAACACACTTCATAGTCAAGTCGTTTGATAGATGAGGTCTAACTTAGGGCTTTGCCAAACGCGATCGCACCGATGCCACTTAACATCAGTCCAATTCCGATCAGGCTAAGAAACGGAACCTTTTCATGCAGATAAGTAGCTCCCGCGAGAGTCGTTGCAATCACACTCAATCCAATCAGGAGTGGATAAGCAAATGAAACATTAAATTTACCGAGAATGCCCACATAACAAACTGTACTCAAGCCATAGCAGGCTACTCCTCCAAGCAAATAAGGATTGAGCAATGTCTGACCAGAGCCAAGCTTTAGAAGCAGTTGGGCAGCGGTATTCAGTGCAACCGTCAGCAGAATTAAGGCAGAATACAGTAAGTGCATTTATTCTATGTGATATCGACATCGTTCACCGTCCAAAGCGGGCGATCGCGCGGATACGATCGATGCACAAATCGCCCGATGATCCGCTCCCACGATCGCTTCGGATGCGGCAAAGAAGCGACTTGAATCATCGGACAACCGACGAGCCACGCCCCGACTTGATCGGTGTGAAAACTATCCCCGATCACCACGACTTGATGCGGTTTTAGTTTCATCCTGTTCAAGGCTTGACGGAATGCTTTTGGAAAGGGCTTGCGCGCTGGATGAATCGCTGAGACTCCCAATCGATCCGACCATAACCGAATTCGAGCTTGGCGATGCCCGTTGGTCAAGATCACAAGCTTAAACGCCGATCGTTTTGCGTTCTCAATCCAAGCTTCTGCCTCTGGAGAAAGATAGCGATCGTCTTCCGACACGATCGTGTTATCTAAATCCAGAATGACACCTCGAATTCCATAGCGGTGCAGCATCTTTAAGTTAATATCTGCCAAAATATCGGCGTGAGGCAGCGAAAGTGAACTTTTAGAAAATCGGGCGGGATGAAACAGCTTCCACCTGATCCCTTCAAGCCAAAATCCAAGTTTTGCCATCTGTTTTCAAACCTTGACGCTCGTGCGCTATTGAATCAGGTCATTGTGTTTGAGCAATAAAATCGTAAAGACAGTCGCAACCCAACACAGCACCGTGAGCAAAATGGGTAGATCAGTGAGTAAAACTTCATCGGGTCGCTCAGTTCTATGTCGATCGGGATCGTCGTCGGTCAACTCACTCAGGAGTTGATACCGAAATACGCCGTACAGCACAAAGGGTAAGGTTGCGACCATCCAGGGTGTTGAAGCCCCACTTAATTTTGGTCCGGCACTCCACAAGGCATAAGTCAAAACGGTTCCTGTCACCACCGTACTTTCCATTCGGGTTAGTAGCGATAGCGAATACTTGCGTAACACCGATCGCGTTTTTCCACCTTTACGTTGCAGGAGCCGCAACTCTGCCTTACGTTTTTCAATTCCTAGAAACAACGCCAGCATTGCTGTACACAGCACAAACCAAATCGACAATTTGATCTGCGTTGAATTTGCGCCTGCATAAGCGCGCAATACAAACCCCACTGAGATCGCAATCACATCGAGGATCACCATGCGCTTGAGTCGAAGATTGTATGCCATCTGCAAGGCGGCATAGCTCACGATCGTCAAACCCAAATCGGTTGAGTGCAGAAATCCAAAAAACAAAGCACTACTGAGCAGCGACCCTGCCATTAAGACCGCGATCGGAATCTTGACGAGTCCAGAAGCGATCGGACGTTTGCACTTTACAGGATGAGCGCGATCGTCTTTCACATCGGCAATGTCATTGATCAAGTAAAAACTACTCGAAACACAGCAAAACAGTGCAAACGCAAGCAAGCTGGCGAGAATCGTCTCGAAACGGATTGAGAAGGCAAACAGCGGAGCCGCAAACACTACCAGATTTTTTGTCCATTGATGCGGGCGCAGCGCCATCACATAAGGAACAACACTGTGATTCGAGGTGCGCTGCGCTTTTTCGACTCTTGGCTCAAGCGGAGGTGTCTTCATTGTGTGGATAAAAATAGGAAGAGCCGTTGAATCAATAAGTAGGTAGACAGAATGGGTTGCCGCGTTTCGGCTGCGCTCAACGCTCAAAAGCCAAAATCATCGGGGGCTGAGCGCAGCCGAAGCCCAAACCCAACGTGGAATTTAATTTTGTCCATCTACTTATTTGTCCATCTACTTACCTTGTATCAAGGCATTCGGGTCTGAGCGAAACCACGTGTCAATCTAAGATTTTCTAGCCTAACTTCGATAAACCCCTCCAAGGGCTTGTCACCTCTGGAGGGTCAAATCCGAGCAAGTTGAAACCTATACGGTCTTGAGCGTGTTCCCAGCGGTTCCGACGACGTTGGGATCGAGCAGAGCGTTGTACCAAAGCGTGCCAATCTTGTCGTAGCCCGCCATCGAAGGATGCAGCCCATTGTCATCATTGCGCGGCGCAAGATCATTCAGCGTTAACGATCTCATATCGACAAAGTAGACCTTCTTACCCGCTGCACGGTCATCGCTGATCACTCCTGGTATGCCATTGTTGTAGTCAACAATCATTTGCATCTGTTGTTGACTTCGTTCAGGAGTCGCAAATCGATCGATATCAGAATAAGCAGGTGGGATTGAGCCAACCAGTACCTTCGTATTCGGCGAGAATGCGGTAATCTTATCAATCAGAGTGTTGAGCCTGCTGAGCATCTGCGCTCCCGAAGTATCCGTAAACAGATTGTTCGTTCCAATCATCAGCGTGATGATATCTGGCTTTTCTCGCTTGAGATAGTTCTCCACATTGGCAATGATTTTTTCGATTCTCCAGCCTGACATGCCTTGATTGTTCTTATCGCCGCCGTTTGTCCACTGATAAGCTGGATTCGCAGAAGTTCCATCGGTTTCACTGCCGACAAAATCGACCGCAATCCCAGCATTGACGAACTTATTCCACAACACTCGACGATATCCACCCGGAATGGCAGTTCGATTTTTGTCGTCGGTTTTCGACGTGACACCGAGTGTGATCGAGTCTCCGAGCGCGAGGATGCGAGCGACTCCAGACTGAGGAGCGGGAGGAGTAGGAGTCGAAGACGAAAAACTCCAGTTCAATACATCCTGAATGCTGGTTGCTCCACCTGTCGCCCCGCTAAATCCAACAAATGCTTGCGATCCCACAATATTCGAGAGTTGTATCTTCGTGCTAAAGAGGGCGGTCGTCGGCTTTGTCGATGTATTCGACAGATAGACCTGTAGGTTGTCCGTGACCCCGTTATAGTCAACCCAGGCGTTCAAGATGGTGCCGTTCCCATTAAGATCAAAGGGTGCTTGCGCTTGAGCGCGATACGTCACGTTGTTTTGATCAGCCCAGTCATACGTTTTAGTGCCATCTCCATTCGTCAACACCGCAACATAATTGTTGCTTAACTCTCCTGCTCCTTGCCAAGTATCAAACTTAATCGCCAAGCTGTCGGTGATGCCGTTATAGCCCAATCCGCCACCTACGCCGCCGATCGCATTTGCTCCTGCACCATTATTTTGCAGCATAAAGGTGATGCCATCGCCGCCGTTGGTTCCTCGAACTCCCGAAAACTGGAGTTTGAAGTTTGTGTTGAATGAAGTATCACCGTAAATATCAATCGGAGTCGTTGTAAAGGCAGTTCCCGCCTGTAACTGTTGATCCGATGTCAATCGCAGCGCATTGCCAGATTTGGTAGTGCTACCGTTTGTTTTAATGCCGTCGATCGTAGAGAAATCGCTGTAATTAAATGAAGTTGAATACCCAGGTGTGGGAGGTGGGGGCAGCGGGGGCGGAGGAGGAGACACCGCTGAAGTATCTAGTTGCCACTTTGTCACACGATGAATATTCGATGCCCCTCCCGTTGCTGCACTAAAACCGACGAAGGCTTGAGAGCCGAGCCGACTAGCAAGATCAACGCCGTAGCTAAATAGAGGATTCGTTGGCTTGTCTGTCACCGTATCGCCTGCGACAAAGACTGAGAGAATATCAGTCTGACCGTTGTAATCAATCCAAACGTTAACCGCTTTGCCACCGTTAAGATCGACTGGAGCGACAGCCCCAGCAACCGCGCCGTAGGACACACCGTTGAGGTTAACTCCGACATAGTTATTACTAACTTCGTCTGTGTTTGCCCAAGTATCAAACTTGATGGCTAGGCTGTTGTCGATCGAGCTATAGCCCAATAGCCCAGCAATTCCACCCAGAGCAGTTGTACCTTGGCTGCTATTTTGCAGCATGAAGGTCATGCCGTCTCCACCATTTGTCCCTTTACTACCCGTAATTTGAAGCTGAAAATTCGTGGAAAATGATGCGTTTCCGCTCAGTGTTAAAGGCGTATTCCAAAAAGCACTGCCTCGTTGAAGCGAGGCATCGGGGGTTAATTGCAGCGCGCCGCTGTTTAGCGACGCATTGCCGTTCAGGGCGAGTCCTGTCGCGCCTGAGAAAGTACTATAGTTAATCAGCATGAAAGTCGTTTAGCAACAGAATAATTTTTGATACAAACGAACATGAGGTTAAGGCTGCTGAGACAAACGCATACCTTTGGTTTGATGCGATGATGACCTACCCTGATGCTGTTCTCTTCAAATCTGAGCCATCTGTTTTAGCCATGAAAGCGGAACCGCTACTTTCACTCAGGCATCCCTGACAAAGACTACGAACGACAAACTGCATTCATTCGTCAATCTTAGTGCTTTTCTTACGTTACTAATCCCCGCAACTTCCGCGTAAACTGTTGCACTAAGTTCTTCTGTTCTTCATGAAGTCGGTAGTTAAATAAAGGCTGCTTTACTTCTCCGATTAAGTTGACAAAGCAGCGAGGTGAGTTCGTGATCGATCGAGCCGTTACACCATGTAAAGAATGAATCGAATTGAGAAAAAGCACCAAGACATTGCGATCGTATTTCACGGTCTTCACGAGTTCGACATAGCGATCGTCGATAAATTGTCCCTGAAACCCATAAGGTTTACCAGACTTAAAGCGATAAATTTCGAGATCGCCGCCCGATGAACGATCGTCTGGATGTCGCAAGTAGTAAAGTCCAGCAAATAAAACTTGAGGACGATCGATGTGGGCTTGTTTAATCGGCTTCGGAACTTCTGTGACCGGAGCATTAATGCAAATTTGGGCATCCATTAACACATCAGCACTAGAAAAGTCATCGATTTTGCGAACCCCTGCTTTCAGCGCGCGAATCTCACCGATTACCTGCTCAAACTCTGGATGATACTGCCGAATCTGGTCTTCAAACAAAGCGCCAAACTGTGCAAGGAATCGATCGGAGGTATGAAGCTGAATAAAAGATTTCCAGAGGTCGCTGATTGCTGGATTGGTAAACACATCGCGTGCTGGATAGCTGTACCGCTCGTTGCTCACAAACTGAGAACTTTGAGTGACAGTGCTGATTGTGGGAAATTCAGCGATCAATTGACTGCAAAGTTCTTCGTCTAACGCATCTCGAATCACCACGTGCGGAAAAGGATCAGTGAACACTTCATGCTCTTCTACCGCATCAAACAACGATTTCATCACATCCTCCAAAAAACATTCAGGTTATTGAGTCTTTTGTTTAATCAGGCTTAGTCTGCGTTGCAGTCCAGCATCGGGGTTGAAAAAATGAACACTCGCTCATGCTGCCTGTTCCTTCTACTGCAAAGCTAAATTCCTTGATCGAATCGAGCAAAATGTAGTTTCCCTGATAGATATGTAAATCTAGTAAGTATGAGCCAGGTTTTAGACCAAGGTAGGGAAGCTCAACTCGAAGCTCATTGACTCCAGCAGTGACGCTGATCGGAGTTTTATCGTGTAGTGTACTTAGCACTAAAACTTTATCTCCTTCTCCTGCCCGCTCCCGAATCGTGACGACCATGTTCGTTTCAGGAATCGAGTGCTGCGCTTTCGACTGAATACAGAGATCGAGCTTTTCTCCGCTGACCGGAGTTGCAATTTTAGTGGCATTACGATCGCGAAAAAAGACTCCGGTAATATCTAATCCAGAACTCTCCTGAGTCGATCGCTGCGGGCGGTGAATTTCTCCGGTTGCAGGAGGTGCGCCTTCTAGAAACAAATCATTTTCATAACGCCGCGTTACCGCTACTGCATCACCCGCCATCATTAGCTTGCCTTTCGACAGGTAAACCGCGGTCTCGCATTTCGATAAAATCGAGTTTGAACTATGGGAAACCAAGACGAACGCGACCCCTCGATCGCGAAGTTCTGAAAGTCGGCGGTAGCATTTAGCGCGAAATCTCAAATCTCCAACCGCTAACACTTCATCAATCAGCAAAATATCCGGTTCGGTATGAATCGCGCAGGCAAAGCCCAATCTTGCTGCCATTCCTGAACTATAACTTTGCACCGGAGCATCGATCGCGTCATTAATTTCTGCAAAATCTAGCACTTGATCAAACGTGCGATCGATTTGCTGCTTGGTTAATCCCAAAATCGACATGTTTGCGTAGATATTTTCTCGCCCAGTCAGAATTGGATTGAATCCTGCTCCGAGTGCAATTAAAGGTGCAACGCGACCGTGAACCTCGACTCGTCCTTGATCTGGCTTGATCAAGCCGGAAATAATCCGCAACAGCGTTGATTTTCCGCTGCCATTTTTGCCGACTAATCCCAAAGCTTCCCCGCGTCGAAGCTGAAAGTTGACATCTTGCAATGCCCAAAACTCACCCGGACGCAGCGATGAACTCGATCGCCGTCTGCCGATTAATTCTGATGCAATATCTTGCGTACCGTAAAAGAGCGATCGCTTCAAGTCTCGGCAAAACTTCTTAGACAGTCCATCGACAGAGAGGATCACGTCTGACTGAATCGCGGGAGTCGAAGCGGTAGGAGTCTGATCGGTGACAGGCATACTTTTCAAGAACTAATCCTCTCAACAACAAACGGGAGTGCCAGTCGATAAACGACCCAAGCAAACAGTAAGCCAAAAAGCGCGATCGCACTGCAAACCCAAAACCCAGTGGGATTGGAAATGATTCCAGTCGTTGCCAACTCTCGCACCGTGACTAACAGTGGAGTAACCGGATTTAATTTCACAATCTCCGCAAAAGGCCCAGTTTGAGGAATCGGATACACCACAGGCGTGATAAACAGCCACAGCCCAGTGATTAGCGTTAATCCCATCGAAACATCTTGATACAACGCCCCGATCGGAGCTAACAGCAATCCTAAAAATGTGCCAAACGCGATCAAGTGAATCAGCGCAACAGGAGCCAGAAGTACACTCCAAGTCACGGGAATCTGAAACCAGAGAAACAAAGCAACAATAAACACGAACTTAATGCCAAAGTTAAACCCTATCTCACCCAGCTTTGCGAGGATTAATGCTTCACGCGGAAAGTTGATTCGAGAAAGCATTGATTTAGCAGTTGCTACGGCTTGAACGGGTGCATTTAACGCTTCGACAAACGTTTGCCACAACGTCATGCTGAACATAATATAAGCCGGGTAAGGCAGATCAGTATTGCCAATATTGACGACACCGCTTCCTTTAGCAGCAGTAAAGCCAACTGCCATAATCAAAGCAGGCAAGAATGCCCAAAGAATACCCAAAACAGATTGACGATACTTCGCGCTAATATCGCGCCGCATCAGTTGCCATGCTAAGTCCCGCGACATCAATAAATCGCGCCACATTTCCCTCACCAAGCGGAGTGGATGCAGCATTTGACTATCGGGGTGATAGACCGCCACTTGCGGCAGCGATCGTGCGGCTTGTAAGTTTCTGGTGGGTCTCGATCGTGGTCGGTTTCTTCGCATGAGTAATCAATAAATCTCTGCACTACTCAACTCGCTCTGAAGATCTTCGGAGTTGATTTTGAAAGGATGAAAGACGATCTTGCTGTTCCGTTCTCAAGATAGTTTGCGTGCTTTGAATCGATCGCAAAGATTGCGTGAACATTCAAACTGGAACTACTGGAGACAGCTAAAGTCTCCGACCCCTTGATAAGTCGTTCTGCGAGAACTTTTGCGAGTAAACTCGCTCACGGACGGGTTGCCTTGCGGATGAATGACTCCGATCGCTTGTTGCCATAGCTCTGGTGGTGCGATCGATGCCTCATAGTGATTATTTTCTAAGCGCCGCACATGATACCAATGGCGCGATTGGCATTCGTCACACCAAAACGCTTCGAGCCATTCACCGCTCAGCGTAATCGTCGTATGTGCGGCAACCGCGAGAAGCGCTTGGCGGCGGGCGAGACCGCGTTCCTGTAACTGTTCTGCACGATCGACGTAAAGAGAATGCTTTTGGCTCACACTGTCTAAATAACAGCCATGCTTTGGGCAGTAAATACTCCGCCGTTTAGAACGATTCCGATTTCGGTCACACCTCTTCTGCAATTCGACCTCCCTAAACACCAATCTGAAGGTTACGGCGGAGGGACTGAGATCAGATTTGACCATCGAAGTCCGCTCCATCAAGCTATCGTTAAGTTTTTTAATCAAGCTATATAAAACTACGACCGTGAATACTGATATCAGGAAGAAACGAATATGACCTGCATAACTTAATCTTTAAGATTTTTATGTAAAATTGCGGCTCTAAAACTTTACTATGTAGCGTTTTGGCGCTACTTCCCATTGCAATCGCTGCATTATCCTGCGACTCGGACATCCAAACACTGAAAACTATACCCCCACTGAATCAGCGCTGCTGCGGCTTTCACGATTAACACGGAGGTGAATGCCGAAAGAAACCCGTATTTACACATAGAAATTCGCAATAAACAAAAATTAGGTTGCAAGGCTTTAGCCAAGAATCAACTGATAGCAACCTATAGAATAGACTTCAAACAAAAAAATACGAATTGAAGCCCTTCGTAGGATTACGGATAACACGCGGAAGTGCCTCCGTAGAATCCAGGGTACTGGGAAAATTTAGGACAGACATTTGTGCTGATGACAACTCAGCAAGAACCGCAGTATGAAGGAAAGGAACGAAGTCCGAGAATTTGCGTAAGACTTGAATTAATTTAGGAACGGCGGCAATTATGGCTTTGGACGCAGAGACGAAAGGGGCGATCCTGTTGGTCGATGACGATGTTAATTTCGTGACATTGATGTCTGGATATCTGGCATATCAGGGTTATGAAGTCACGACGGCTGAAACGGGAATACAAGCGATCGAGCTATTGGGTGATGTGAAACCGGATTTGATCATCTCGGATATTGTCATGCCCGAAATGAATGGGTACAAGTTTGCGGAGACGGTACGGAAGTCGCCAGAGATTAATTGGATTCCGATTATTTTTCTGTCGGCGCGGGATCAAAGTCACGATCGAGTGCGCGGTTTAGGGTCTGGTGCAACGGTTTATATGATCAAGCCGTTTGAATTAACCGAGTTGACCGCACAGATTGAATCGGCGCTGCGATCGTCTCACTTGATGCAGCAAAATCGAACCAAGCGGGCGGAATCTAAGATTGCTGTACCGGATGGGGTGAAGTTGACGAATACAGAGTTAACGGTGGCGCGATTGGTGGCGCAAGGATTATCGAATTTGGAGATTGCTCAACGGTTGAATGCGAGTAAACGCACGATCGAGAGTCATATCAGCCATATGTTGAAAAAGACGCTATTGAGCAATCGGACGGAACTATCGCGCTGGATTATTGAGAACAATATGGAGTAGGAGCTTTCGGATTGCTCTGAGTAAGCGCAATGCTAGCGTAGTGAGTTGATGCCAGAACTTCCAACCGATCCATTCGAGGCGTTGGATGGGAGTAAGAAACTGGCGATATTTTCGGAGTAGTTGGCGCACTCGTCGATCGGCGGTTCCGTCTGCCATTGCGATAAAGGTTTTTGTGCCTTCGATTCTGCGATAGTTGCCCCAGATACGATCGACATATTTAATATGAGCAACTTGCACAGCGCGGAGAATGAAATCGAGATCCATCGCGTGATGATCGTCGATCGAGTATTCTCCAATTTGCTGATGCAGCGATCGATGGTAAAAGTAAGCGCAGGGATTACAAGGGTAAGGATTTACATTTAGTCCGAGAACGAGATCAAGCAATCTCAGCTTTGTAGGCTTGTTGAGATCAATCACTTGGTTTTGATCGTTCCAAATTTGACAGTTCCCAACGACAAAACTCGGCTCTGGTAGCGTTTCAAACAGTTGGCTTACCTGGTTGAGAACATTGGGTTCGTAGTAGTCATCCACATTCAGAAAGGTGATGATATTCCCGTTTGCGAGTCTAATGCCTTTGTTCATGGCATCGGATTGACCGCGATCGGGTTCAGAAATCCATCGAATGTGTGGATATTGTTGTGCATATCTTTTGATGATCTGCACTGTATTATCAGTCGAACCTCCATCAATCAGAAGATGCTCAGCTTCGCTACACTGCTGCGCGATCACGGTTTGAAGGCACGATTCAATAAATCTTTCCCCGTTATAGATGGGTGTAACAATGCTAATCATAATCGATGCACAAAACCTGATAGTCGATTCATATCATGTTGTGCTGAGAATTCAAAGTCGCGCGATCGCGTTGTGTAAGGTCTGCTCATGTTCTAATCGGGCTGCAACAAATTCTGGATCAAAGTAACGAGTCGTGATGTCAGCATTAAAGCCAATGAGGCTAGGAACATCAAAGAGTAGCTTTAATGATAGACAAGCGGAACTGACTGCGAACACACGAATATTAGAAGATTGAAATGCTTTTAGAAAGAAAACCTCAAACGGAAGAAAGAATAGATTTAGATCAGTAAGTAGAATAATATTTTGATATAGATCAGATAGGCTTTCTTTCAAGCGATAAATCTTGCTGAGATCGTCTCTGGGATGAGGTTTGATCACTAAAACGCTATTGGGTGGAATTTCATAGGAAGTTAGAAAGTCTCGGTAGGCTTTAAGTTCATTGTCTTGTGAGATGCGATCGCCTTCTGAAAAGTTAGAGGTCAACAGAATCGAAACGGGTGAATGCTCGATCGCGGTTTGGACTTCTGCAACTTGAGCAACATCGACGAAAGATGTGAACTGCTCGAATCGTGCGAGTAACTCAGAAGAATCTAGTTTGATGATCGGCATCGGTGGCGTTTCATCAAAGATATCTGGCAACACAAAATAACCGACATCAAACGGCAGCGAATACAGCTTTGTTTTTAGCTGCAATCGTTCGCGGATTCGATGCCACAGCGATCGCGCTTTCCACCAAGTCCAATCGAACAATTGGTCAGGCGTGGGCGGCGGTATGAAAGGGCGACGCACGATCGCGGAATGCTCTGAGAAATACAGCCCAATCCCATCACCGTAACAAATCCGACTTGCAGTAGGATAAGCATTAATTAGCAATTGATTGGTAAATTGCCAATTGCGACAGAGATAAAGTTCGTCAGTGTAATCTAAGCCAATCCATTGATGAACAGTGTTATAGATGCGGTGAGGCGGCGTGGAATCTAGCTGATGCCCGATCGTATCGCGTTGCTCTGGCGTGAGATACACGATCGCTTCCCAATCACAGACCGATTCTGCCATGCTCTGAATGAATGCAGCAAACTCATGGTGCTGTTGCTCCGGTGCATAAAGCTCGTAGATCACAAGATAGTTTTGATAAGTTGCACTCTGAGCGCGATCGCGATAAAACATCGCTGACAGCGCAGCAACAAACTGGATACTTCCCTGACAAGTGATAATGCGCTTCATTTCGGATTTGGTAAAAGGCGGAATAGTTTATCTTTGTAAATCGCTTGAAGTTGGTAAGACTGTTGAAGTTCTTGTTTGAGATAAGTTAGAGGCTTATAAAGATAGATATTTGGCTGATTTGGAATCAATGGAACTTGTGGCTGAATTACAAGCTGGAATTGAGTTTTAGGGTGTACTAAATGGCTAAGTGCTAGGATATCACCGATCGTTCCCCCACCTTGATAAGAGACTTCGTTACTGATGACGATCGCGCTTTGCGATCGATTAATCAAACTCGCCATGACTTTATCTTCACTCATCTGATTTTGAAACACTTGCACCGAGCAGGACAAGACTCCTGCTGTCAGAACTGCGAACAGCACAAACTTCCAATAAATCTGCTGGAGACGGTTTTGCAGTTGAATCCGAGTAGCGAACCAATGAGCAACCGCAAGCTGAATTCCTAGATAGCTCGGTACAAAATAGCGGCTGTTTGTCGATCGAAGTCCGCCCCAAACTAAATCAGGAATTGCAACACTGAGAAATAAGGGCAGAGTCAATAGAACAACAAAGCCCCAAATCGCTTTTGGTGAGTGTTGAATGAGAGATTTGATAGCTAAGGTAACGAGAAGTACGAGCGCGCTTACAAACAGCCAATTTAGCCTTCCAGTAAGATTCTCTGTGAGAAAAACAAACTGAAAATTTGTGAGCCAGTGTCTGAGTAGTTCCTGAATCGGAATGGGTTGAAACATCCAAGCACTCATCAATTTGACTTGAGAATAATTGATTAGCGTAAATGATAACCAAGGTAGAGCAATGCTTTCACTCAACAAAAGCGCTTTTAGAAAAGCTCGTTTTTTTTGCGTCTGCAATACATGGATAAGGTGACTAGCTACTAAAGGAGCCGATAAAATCAAGGTGTAGAGCGATGAAATGATAGTGATACTGTAAACGCTCCAAGCTGCTTTTGTTTGCACTCGAATTGCTCGAAGGAGTGCTGCAGACATCAGCAAGATTGTCACTGTCCACAATGAATATTCTCGAACTTCCTGAGCATAATAAACGTGAAACGGAGAAACAGCCATCAATAGGATTGCAATCCACGCTGTGAACGGCTGCATGAATAGTTCAACACAAAGCCAATAAAGCGCGGGAAACACAAGCAAGCTAATCAAAGCAGAAAGCGATCGCATAACAATTACATCGCTTCCAAACCATCTCATCCAACCCTGCACGATCGTGTAATACAGTGGCGCACGATGCGGCTCCTCTGTGATCAGTGAGCGAATCATATCTAGCCAATTTTTCTCTGGTGCAATTTGCTGAAATTTGAGGAGTTCTGAGCGATCGATAAGTTGTCCGTTAAATAGCTGTGTAGTGATATCTGCGATCGTATATCCCGATACTCTCAAGAGCGTGTAGGTTTCGTCGTGCCAGTAAGGGCGTTCTGCGAGCGATGCAAACCGGAAAAAGATGCCAAGCATCAACAGGAGCACAACCAGGGCTTTGAACGCGCTGTTTAGACTGTTCCAATGTTGAATCGGCTTTATGTTCATGGGCGGGTGTATCGACGCAACAAAGAGCGAATCGGGCGCAAAAAATTGATTGAGGCACGAACGATCGACAAGTTTTTTAAGTGTTGTTGTATCAATTCTTTTGAAGAAATTCGATTTATTGCTAAATTTGCCACACGATCGACAGTTTCGGTATACCCTTCAGGCATAGTTTTTTGATAAATTAGTCCGTGTTTGCCAAGTTCTAAAAAGTATGTTTGCTCAAATAAGTTTACTGATAACTGAATCGGAAAACAGTGATGGTTTTCTAAGTACTGATTCAATCGCTGAATCGTATTTAAGCGAGGCTGCACAATGATTAGAAATCCAAACTGACTCAAGTAAGGCACAGTGGCTTCAATCTGTCGCTGCAATGAATCAACGGATTGAGCCCCATCAAGTAGAATCAGTTGGAAGCTAGAATCTGTTGGCAAGTCACACCGTAAAGCAATCTGGTCTTGAATTCCAGCTTGTGTATATGCTGTTTTGATTTGCGCGATATTGTCCGGTTTAACAATGTGGGTTAAGTCCGATCGCGGTAAATCAACCAGATCTGCCACAATCTCAGATTGAATTTGATAACACAGAATGCTGAGTGTTGAATAAAGGCGATGAAGCTCTTGAATCAGTTCGTATAGCTTAATTCGCGTTTTAAGTTTGAGTTGGGTTTGCGATCGTTGATCGTGTTCTCGTCGAAATGGCGCTTCGATCTCATTGTTGAAAATATAGTGATATAGCTTTTGTTGGATTGATTGAGGCGAATAGAGATCGGTGAACTGTTGATGTCCTGCAACAGCGATTTGGGCAGCTTGTTCAGGGTGTGCGAGATAGAACTGAATTTTTTCGAGTAGTTCAGCTTCATTGCCGTAACATTCAAAGTGAATCCCTTCTTCAAAAAGTTCAAATAAACCTGTCTGAGAACGAATGTGATCGGTAAGCAAAAATCCTCCTGCCATCAACACTTCAAACACTCGTCGATTCAAATCACCGTTTAGGCTTGTGTTCACAACAATGTGTGCTTTTACATAATCTTGTAGAGAGTTAATATAGTCTTTTGTCTGAATATCAATGTTAATTTTAGAGCGACAAAGCTTATCTAAAATTTGATTACGGTAGCAATGTAGCTGTGATTTTGAACCTCGAAAAATTACGTCATACGACTTCTCGAAAGCCTGTGGAACGTACAAATCAAGCACGATCGAAGCGGGTAACCAAAACGCATTTTTCAGTCTTGCTTCAGCAAAGAAATGTAAATGCTGTGCGCTTTGGTATGTCCAATGATAATCACAATCGAGTTGCTGACAGTATCGAATCATCTGGCTCAATCCACCATCCCCTAGGTGAAAAGTATCGCCTAACTTCATGACAGTGGGACAATTGAGCGTGTAAAGTCCACGAGGTCGGAAGCTCATCACACGCGCAGACAAGCTAACAAGGTCGGGCTGAAACTCAGTTGAAAGCTGTTTGATAATCTGCCCAACATCGAAAGTACTATCAGGAATTGCGATCGCGTGTCCTGCCTCAACTGCTTCAGCGGGAGGATTGAGACAGGCAATAATGCGCGATGGATTCGTTTGAGTAAGGTCAAATTCTGAGAGCGGAACGGGCTTGGGGCGTAGAATTAGTTCCTTGGGTGTCAACATTCGGAAGAATTGCGATGACGGAGAAAATAGAGGTAGGTCAACATTAACATGAGAGCTTTGCGCGGCTTGGAAAAATGAGCGCACCGAGTGATTGAATAGAATGTTTCAAATTCTTGCTGTGTTGGACGTGGAATAGAGCGAAATTCTTCAGCAGCGAATTGATCTAAGTTTTCAGGGTAGTTGAATTTGTTGATCCAGAATTTGAATAAGCGATCGATGGCTCGATCGTATTGCTGGAAATATTCCGTCGATCGCGCTTTTCCATAAAATCCGTTGCTTCCATGCACTCGATATTTAACGAGCGGTGTATTGAGATAGTATTTATGAGCATTTGCGATCGAGGCTCCATAAGCTAAACAATCATCTGCCCGAATTCGCCAATCTTCTAGATAAGGAATTGGGAAGATTTGATTTAATACCTGTCGCTTCATTGAAAGGGTAGAAGTGCGATGACCAATCCAAGTCCTGCGATAAATTGTGCTGATTTTTGAGTAGCCGAGATCGCGAGTACGATCGTAGCAAGTTGCAATCCGTTCTTCGTTTCCAAAGAGTTCTGCACTGGTAAAGAGAAAGTCGCAATCTGAATGATCTTGATAGAACTTGAGAGCAATTTTAATATAATCATTCTGGTATAAATCATCTGCATCTAAAAAGAAGATAATATCTCCAGTTGATGCACTCAATCCGTCTTGGAATGCAGCAAGCTGTCCCTCGTTTGCGTTTTTCAAAACAAGCTTAACTTGATGAGATTGAGCAAATTTATTCTTAAGGATTTCAGCCGATAGATCTGAAGAAAAATCATCAACAACAACAATCTCATCAGCAGGAACGATTTGATTTAATGCACTCTCGATCGCATCAACCACATAATCCTGATAATTATAATTATTAATAAGAATAGAAGTTTTCATCTCAGCAGATCCTTGAGTAAAGAACGCAGCGATTTTTTAGAAAGATTACCTTGACGAATATCAGGGCGAACATACGATCGAAGAATACTTAACTCAATATCTCTTCCAGTTAAAATTCCTGCTTCTAAAGCTTCATCAAAGTACTGAGACCATAGTTCACCAAACGGATGATTTATAGACTTCCAAGGCTGAGTATAGAGATTCGTGTAGTGAATTAATTTAGTATCAGAATCGCAAAAGTCGAATTGATTCCAGTTGGGATCGAGTTCAGCGATCGAGAAAGAATGATACCGCAAAAATCGAGAATTCATCTGATTAAAATCAGAATAACTGTAAAGATCTTGATCAATCTCATTACAGTAAGTTTCTAAATCGAATCGGCATTTTTCGCAATCAATTAGCATCACGCTTAATCCCCATATCTCTTCTGATTCTCGTTTTGCCAAAAAATCACTTCCAGCCAAATCAGCCTCAAATAATTTGCTAATATCTGATAAGCAAACAGTGTCAGAATCGATATAAATTGCTCGTCCTTGATAGCTACAAATTTGCGGAATCAAATAGCGATACAAACTAAATTCAGTGACATTTCGATACTTAGTTTTAAGCGACATAGGAGCCAGAATCGGATCTTGATTATTTAGCTCGATCGCATTATGTGTTCCGTTAAGTACATAGATATCTAAATCGCGCTGAGTATGCTTTTGCAATGAATAGATTGCAACCTTGCGCTCGACTAAACTTGCTTCTCCTGAGCCAATAAACACTCGAATTCGATTGCTCATACGCTATTCCTAAATCGTTGACCACTCTGCTCTTTTCAGAATTTTGCAGTGAGTCGGTAGCCCACCGCTTCCCGTACCAAAAAAATCGCCCCCTTCCACGATCGAAGGTGCAACATCTGTAATGTAATCCAAAACCTCAGCATTGGCATGAGATAGAAAAACCGAAAAGCGGTAAGAACCATTCGCCAAAGGTAAATCTCGAACACAGCATCGAATCGCACCGCCCGACGGGGAAAGCGATACATTCTCATTCGTGAAATTGCTGCGAAACAGCAACAATCGATTTGCTCGATCGTCAAACACATCTAAGCTAATTGCAACATCATGTAGAGCATGATCGATCGTGCTGTGATAGCCAATTTCAAAGAAATAATCTCCGCCCGATTGCATCACGCTGACTTCAGTTTCATTCAGATCGAGAATACGGAAATGCGATGCGCGAACCTTACCATTTCCACTGCGATCGCGTCTCAGATGCAGCGCAGTAGAATTCGCCAACTCGTAAGCAGCATCGAGATAGTACTGCACCGCTTCGTGCGCTGTCCCATCAAAGCGCAAAGCTCCCTGCTGTAGCACAATCCCGCGAGTACACAACGCCTCCACCGTACTCAAATTATGGCTCACAAACAAAACCGTCCGACCCGCCTTCCCCACATCCTCCATTTTGTTCAAACATTTCTTCTGAAACTGCACATCTCCAACCGCCAAAACCTCATCCACAATCAAAATTTCCGGCTCCAAATGTGCCGCAACCGCAAACGCCAACCGGACATACATCCCCGAAGAATATCGCTTCACAGGCGTATCTAAAAACCGTTCCACCTCTGCAAAATCAACAATCTCATCAAACTTCCTCGCAATCTCCGATCGACTCATGCCCAAAATCGCGCCATTGAGATAAATATTCTCGCGCCCCGTCAGTTCCGGGTGAAATCCTGTGCCCACTTCAAGCAAACTCGCCACCCGTCCCCAGCCTTCGATTCTGCCGCGCGTCGGTTCCGTGATGCGGCTCAAGATTTTTAACAGCGTCGATTTTCCGGCTCCGTTGCGTCCAATAATTCCAACTCGTTCGCCTTGCTCGATCGTAAAAGACACTTCATTCAGCGCCCAAAAATCCTCCGATCTCAGTTTCGATTTCCGCTGCACGATCGATCGAGCCGTTTCAACGATCGCATCTCTCAGCGTCGCCGTATTGCTGCGAGATTGCCGCGCGACCTGGTAGCATTTCCCCAAATTTTCGACTCGTAATATTGGCATTCCACGCACCTAGATAATATCGGCAAAAGTCCGCTCAACACCTCGAAAATAATATATTCCCGTCCACACAAACAGCAACGTAACGACCAACGCTAAAATCAATCCTGGCAAATACAAGGATTGATCACCACTGAGAATCGCCCAGCGAAATCCATCAATCACACCGACCATCGGATTTAGCGAATACAACAACCGCCAGCGCTCAGGAATAATATCACTGCTATAACCCACTGGAGAAATATATTGTCCAAGCTGAATGATAAATGGAATCACTTGAGCCACATCGCGAAATTTAACGTAAATGGATGCAAACCACAATCCAAAACCAAACGCTGTCAACGCCGCCATGAGCGTGAAAAAAGGTAGCGTGATGATTCGCCAAGACGGAGCGTAGTGATACCAAATCATCAACGCCAGCAGCAACATCCCAGACACAAGAAAATCAACAAAATTTACCACGATCGCACTTGCTGGAACAATCAATCGCGGGAAGTAAATTTTAGAAATCAAATTCGCGTTGCTCACCAAACTATTACTCGTCTGGGCAAGCGAACTCGCGAAAAATTGCCACGGTAACAGCGCAGACAGCACCAAAATCGGATAAGGGGTTGTGCCTTGAGTTGGCAAGTTCGCCAAATTGCTAAAGATCACGGTAAACACAATCATCGTGAGAAACGGTCGAATGATCGCCCAAGCAATCCCGATCGCAGTTTGCTTATATCTCACTAAAATATCGCGCCACGATAGAAAGTAAAACAACTCGCGGTACTGCCACAAGTCTCGCCAGTATTGTTTTTCAGAACGTCCCGCTTCAATCACAAATCGAGGTTTTGACGATCGCTGCATTCCCGGTTCTCCTCAACTTCACCATCAAACGCTATCGTAAAAGAATGCAGATTCGACGACTTCAGCGCTTATTTGGAAGCGCTACCCAATTTTTATCGATTTTTCGCTATTGTGGGCGGGCGATCGAACTGGTTTGGACAACAAACCGACGTTTAACGATCGTGCTGGCTCTGTTTACGCTGATTGGCGGGCTTGTGCCTGCGATGGTCGCATATGCGGGCAAACTGATTGTCGATGCGGTTGTGATGGCATCGCGGACGGGATCAGACAGCGATCGCTGGATGGCTTTGACGTATTTAGGGTTTGAAGCGGTGCTGGTGGCGATTCAGGCGGGCAGCAAGCAAGGACTCGCTTTGGTGCAATCGCTGCTGAGAGTGTTGCTCGGTCAGAAAGTGAATGAGTTAATTCTCGAAAAGGCGCTAACGCTGAATTTGACGCACTTCGAGGATTCGGAGTTTTACGACAAAATGACGCGGGCAAGACGTGAAGCTTCTAGTCGTCCGCTGAGTTTGGTCGGTCGCACGTTTGGGATTGTGCAAGATTCGCTCACGCTGATTACCTATGGTGGATTGTTGATTCAGTTTTCGTTCTGGGCGGTTTTGATGCTCATGGTCGCAGCGGTTCCAGCCTTTGTCGCAGAGACACGCTTTGCAGGAGAAGCATTTCGATTGTTTCGCTGGCGAACTCCTGAAACTCGCGAACAGAACTATCTCGAATGGTTGATTGCAAACGAAGCACCCGCGATGGAGATTCGGCTGTATCAGTTGGGCGGATTGTTGCTCGATCGCTATCGTGCGATTTTTCGCCGATTGTATGCCGAAGATCGCGATCTCACGGTTCGACGCGGGGTTTCGAGCTATTTTCTCGGTTTAGTTAGCTCTTTAGCGTTCTATGGCGCGTATGTATGGATTGTTTGGGAAACGATCGCAGGCAAGATCTCACTCGGCGAACTCACGATGTACTTAGTGGTGTTCCGGCAAGGGCAAGGCGCATTTGCATCGATTCTAAGCTCGATCGGGGGAATGTACGAAGATTCGCTTTATCTCTCAAATCTCTACGAATTTTTAGGTCAAGACATTCCGCGATCGCAAGGTAGTGAAACGCGCGGAACCTTATCCGGTGATGGATTGCGCTTTGAAGAGGTAACATTCTACTATCCTGAATCAGAGAAACCCGCTCTCGATCGCGTTTCCTTTCATCTCAAACCAGGGGAGAAATTAGCGATCGTGGGTGAAAACGGCTCTGGTAAAACAACGCTAATCAAACTCCTAACGCGCCTTTACACTCCCACTTCGGGAAGAATTCTGCTCGATGGTTTAGACCTTCAAGCTTGGGAGTTACAAGCTTTACAGCGTCGAATCGGCGTGATTTTTCAGAACTTTATGCGCTATCAATTTAGCGTGGGTGAAAACGTCGGTGTCGGGGATGTGTTGAACCTAGAGGATCGCGATCGCTGGAAGATTGCATCCGATAAAGGCAACGCGCTCTCATTCATCAAAGAACTACCGGAAACATTCGATACTCGCTTGGGGCGATGGTTCAAAACTGGGCGAGAACTATCGGGCGGACAATGGCAGCGAATTGCACTATCCCGTGCCTTCATGCGAACGAGTGCAGACATTTTGGTACTCGATGAACCGACTTCCGCGATGGATGCAGAATCAGAAGTGCAAATCTTCGATCGCTTTCGCGAAATGACTCCAAATCAAATGGCAATTCTGATTTCACACCGCTTTTCAACGGTGCGAATGGCAGATCGCATTCTCGTGATGTCAGCGGGTGCAGTCGTGGAACAAGGCAGCCACGAACAGTTAGTGACTCTAGAAGGGCGATACGCGCATCTATTCGCAATTCAAGCCGCAGGCTATCAATGATGAGTTAAGAGTATTGCGATCGCAGTTGTTCAATCTGTTCAAGAGATAGCCCAGTAAGTTCAGCGATCGTGTCTGGCGACATCTCTTTGAGCAGCATATTTCCAGCAATTCGCTCGATCGCAAGCTGTTCACCCTCTTGCCGTCCCTCTTGCCGTCCCTCTTGCCGTCCCTCTTGCCGTCCCTCTTGCAGAATTTCTTGAAAAATCACAGATTCTCGCATCATTCCCTCTCGAAAAATCCGTCGAACTTCTCTTTTATCGTACTTCAGTCCTGCCATGAGTTGCACATAGGATGAGACTTCCTGCCGCTGTTGAATTGGCGCAATTTCTCTGACTTGCTGTGCAACTTGAGTCAGTAGTGCCTCTGAATTCTGAGTTTGGGCGAGAACGGCAAAAGGAAGCAACACTGGATCTTGCAAAAACTCAGTAGGGTCTTGTTCCCAAAGTTTGATAACTTGGAATTCGTGACGAGTTGACTCAAGTTGGAAGCTACTTTCGATCGTGGTGTCTTCTGAGGGAGGTAGCAGGACAACAACAACCTGAGTGATTGGAAGACGGTAAAGGCGATGTAGTCTTACCCAGTAATCTAGTAATCTCAAGGGCATAGGTGGATCAGAAGTCCAAGTTGTTTGAAATTCCAGATGTAAAATTCTGCCAGCGGTTTGTAAAAAAGTAACAGAATCCGCTCGAATAGGTTCGATGCTGAGTTCAGATTTGAGAATTTTGACAGAAGTTGGTGTTGATCCCAGAATCCAAGTGACAAAGCGATCGGGATGTTTTTCCGCAATGAGTTTACACAGATTATCGAACGGCATTCATCAGCAAAAAATAGCGATGCGTCAACGATAGAGCCAAACGCGCAGCAGTGACAAGAGTTGTTCGGTATCGACAGGTTTTGTGATGTAGTCGGATGCGCCTGCTTCGATACATTTTTCTCGATCGCCTTGCATCGCTTTCGCAGTTAGCGCAATGATCGGCAGCGATCGGAATTGTTGTTGCTGTCGAATCGCTCGCGTCGTTTCATAGCCATCCATCTCCGGCATCATAATATCCATTAGCACTGCATTGATATCTGGGTTCGATCGCAGTGTTTCAACGCCTTCGCGCCCGTTTTCAGCATAAAGAACTTCCATCTGCTGACGTTCAAGTAAGCTCGTTAATGCAAAGATGTTTCGCACATCATCATCAACGATTAAAACTTTTTTGTTGGCTAACACCGAATCGACTTGGTGCAAGTCTTCGAGGATTTGGCGTTTGGGTTTGGGTAAGTTGGCTTGAACGCGATGCAGAAAGAGTGCGGTTTCATCGAGCAAGCGTTCGGGCGATCGTACATCTTTGATGATGATCGTTTCTGCAAGTCGTTTCAGTTGGGTTTCTTCTGGTTGTGTGAGTTCCTTGCCGGTGTAGATGATGATTGGAATTTTAGATAAAGCATCGTCTTGTTTAATCTGTTCGATTAGCTCAAAACCGCTCATATCCGGCAGTCCTAGATCCATCACAACGCAATCAATTTGTTGCACTTGTAAGGTTTGTAGTGCATCTTGTGCAGTATGAGCAGCGATGCTATTGACATCACCATTTCCGATTAAATCAATGATGCTTCTAGCTTGTACCGTATCGTCTTCAATTACCAGTAAATTCTTGACTCGTCGATCGATAAAACTCTGAATCTCACCAAACAACTGAGTTAGATCCTCAGAAGAAACAGGTTTTTGCAGATATGCGATCGCGCCTAATTGCAATCCGCGCTGTCTTTGATCATCACTCGATAAAATGTGGACTGGAATATGACGCAGTTCTGGATCATGTTTTAAGCGATCGAGAACTGTCCAACCATCGAGATCAGGTAGATGCAGATCTAACAAAATCGCGCGGGGTTTGAACTGTTGAGCGAGTGCAAGCCCAGATTGGCTTCTCAAGGCTGAAAGCACTTTAAAACCTCGTTGTCGTGCAATGTCTGTGAGAATTTTCACAAAGCTCACGTCGTCTTCGATGATGAGTAGAACGCGATCGCCGGATTCAATCAAAGCACGATCGTCGGGAACTTCTGCGGCAAGACTTGGAATCGGCAGGGGGCGAGAAACGGGAAGGGGAGCGGTTTGGGAGGTCGTGACAACTGCGCTTTGAGTTTGAGGAAGATAGAGCGTGAAAGTACTTCCGCGATCGAGTTCGCTCGTGACTTGAATCGAGCCGCCTAATCGATACGCTAGCTCTCGACTGATCGACAGTCCTAAGCCTGTCCCGCCATATTTTCGGCTAGTGGTGCCATCAACTTGCTGGAATGCTTCAAAGATTAACTGCTGCTTTTCGGGTGGAATCCCAATTCCGGTATCACTAACTGCAAAGAAAACCTTTTGATCCTGAGTGGAGCCAATCTGAATCGTAACGCTTCCTCGTTCAGTGAACTTGAACGCATTCGCTAATAGGTTCTTTAGTATCTGCTGGAGGCGTTTGCTATCCGTCGAAATCACTTCTGGCGTTTGAGGATCGCGCTCGATCGAGAATGTAAGCCCTTTACTGTTGGCAATCTGGCGAAATGTACGATCAAGGCTCAACTGCAAATCAGTAAGATCGAGCGGTTCAATGTCGATCGCAATTGTTCCTGATTCGATTTTTGCAAGGTCAAGAATGTCGTTGATCAATGTCAGCAAATCGTTACCTGAAGAATAGATCGTACGGCTGTATTCCACTTGCTTATTCGTTAAGTTCTGCTCTGCATTGTCGCTCAGAATCTTTGCCAAAATCAGTAAGCTATTCAACGGTGTTCTTAGCTCATGAGACATATTCGCAAGGAATTCCGATTTGTATCGAGATGAAATTTCTAGCTGTTCTGCTTTTTCTTGCAGTGCCAGCATTGCTTGATCGATTTCACCATTTTTCCGCTCGACTTCGCGCTTTTGTGCTGCTAACAGTTCTGCTTTTTCTTCAAGCTCTTCATTCAGTTGTTGTAGCTCTTCGTTAGATACTTTCAGTTCTTCCTGCTGTTCCTGCAGCCGAAGTTCTGATTCTTCTAAGGCGTGGGCTTGTTCTTGAAGCTGTCGATTGCTGCGATAAAGCTCTTCTTGCTGACTTTGCAACTCTTCTGTTAAAGTTTGCGATTCTTCAAGGAGCCGCTGTGTTTTCACATCTGATGCGATCGCTTTTAGCACAATCCCGATCGTCTGCGCCAATCGTTCCAATAACGTCAGTTGAATCTCTGTAAAAGCTTGAAACGATGCTAGTTCGATCACCGAAACGACTTCGTTTTCAAACAGCACAGGTAGGACGATCAAATTCAGCGGGCTTGCATCCCCTAACCCCGATCGAATCCGAATATAGTCACTGGGAACATTCGTTAGAAGAATGCGCTGCTTCTCTAAAGCACATTGTCCAACTAATCCTTCACCGAGATGGAACTGATTAGAAAGCTGTTTGCGCTCTTGATACGCATAGCTACTTAATAGCTTCAAAACGGGCGGAGACTGTTCTACATCCATTACGTAAAATGCACCATGCTGTGCGCCGACCAACGGTGCAAGGTGAGATAACATCAATCGCGAAACTGTCCCTAGGTTCCGCTCTCCCTGAATCAGATGGCTAAATTCTGCTAAGTTCGACTGTAACCAAGTTTGCCGATCGCTCTTTTGCAAACTATTACGCAGATTCTCCACCATTTGATTGAACGTGCGCGTCAAGATACCGACTTCATCTTGGCGATTGAGCAAAGGCAGTTTTGCGGATAAGTCCCCATCTGCAATCTTTTCAGCGGTTTGCGAGACTCTCGTTAAAGGCTTTGAAATGTGGCGATTGAGCAAGAATCCTAAAACTGCAAGCAAAGCAAATCCAAGTGGCATTCCGATCGCAATACTATCCAAAGTGTTTTGCGCTGCACTGCTGGCATTTGTCGATCGTCGATCGAGGAGATCTTGTTCTCGTGCTTTCATCTGCGCGATGATCTGCCGAATCTCATTCATGACAGGCATACCACGCTGAACACTTTCATCTTGCAGCGCTGCTTCTAGTCCTCGCGTTTGCCTGAGTTCAATGCGCTGCTTCATGATTTGCAGACGTTCATTGACTAGCACATTTAATCGCCCTAAACTCTGCTGCTGAGTTGGATTGTCTGCGGTTAACTGACGCGCATTATTGATCTTTTGCTGAATGTTCTTGACTGCTAAGTTGTATGGATCTAGATACAAGGCTTCGCCTGTGAGCAAGTAGCCCCGCTGCCCGTTTTCAGCATCTTTAATCAAAGATAAAATGTCTTCGAGTTCGCCCAACACTTGATAGGTGTGCGTTACCCAGCCTGAAGTCTCGATCAATTGTCGGGTTCCGCTATATGAAATCGTTCCGATTATCGCAAAGATCGCTAACCCGATTCCAAATGTCGCACCGATCTTTGTGCCAATTCGTAAGCGCTTCAACATTTCTAATTTCTATCGATCGTGCGTTCAGCAACCGATTGTCTAATGCACAGAAGGATCGATACACCTAGCTTTAGATAGAGGGATGAGGAGTACTCATCCCACATCGTCTATTCTGGAGCGAATTCTAAAGAGACTCCGTTCATGCAGTATCTTTTTCCAGTTGGGCGCGGGCCATCTCCAAAGACGTGCCCCAAGTGTCCGCCGCATTTCGCGCAGTGAACTTCAACGCGAGTCATAAATAAAGATCGATCGGTTGTCGTGTCGATCGCATCTTCCAACGGAGCATAGAAGCTAGGCCATCCTGTCCCGCTGTTGAACTTCGTTTCCGACGAAAATAACGACGTTCCACAGCCCGCACATTTGAAAGTTCCCTTGCCGTACTCTTTATCGAGTGGGCTGGTTCCTGCTCGCTCTGTGCCGTGTTTCCGTAACACTCGAAACTGTTCTGGAGTAAGCGTTTGTTTCCACTCTTCCTCGGTTTTAGCGATCTCAAATGAATTGTTTTGAGTGTTCATCTCAGTAATATGAATTCTGTGGTTTCTCCTTTATTTTAACAAAGCTGTTCTAAATTTCCCTCGCAAGCATGAAGCAAACCGAACTGAGATCGCGCTTGATTTTGAGTGGTTTTATTGTACAGGTAGCTATGATCAAACGACTTCTAGGATATTTCAGTGTTGTTTTGCTGAGTTTGGGCTGGATGCTGCCTGCTTGGGCGGCTCCGTTTGGGCAAGGGGACAACTTTGTCACAGCCGCAATCGATAAAGTTGAAGCAGCAGTGGTTCAGGTAAATGTGTCTCGCAACCTAGGCGGCGATGTGCCAGGAGCATTAAGACCTTTTTTGGGAAATCCACAGGGGGGTGGATCGTCACGAGTGTTACGAGGCTTGGGATCGGGATTTGTGATCGATCAAGACGGAAAAATTCTCACCAATTCGCACGTCGTTGATAATGCCGATACCGTGACCGTGACATTTCAAGATGGACGAGTGCTAGAAGGGAAAGTTTTGGGAAAAGATCCGGTGACAGATGTAGCGGTGATTCAAGTTCAGGCGGACAATCTACCCACAGTAACGCTTGGAAATTCGGATGCTGTACGGCAGGGACAATGGGCAATCGCAATTGGAAATCCGCTAGGGCTGCAAGAAACGGTTACGGTCGGAGTAATTAGCGGCACAGAGCGATCGAGTGTTGATATTGGTGTTCCAGATAAGCGAGTCGGATTTATTCAGACCGATGCTGCAATCAATCCAGGAAATTCTGGCGGGCCTTTATTAAACGCAAACGGGGATGTAATTGGAATTAATACGGCAATCATTCAAGGAACGCAAGGGTTAGGATTTGCGATTCCGATTAACACAGCGCAAAATGTAGCACAACAGCTAATCGAAACGGGAACGGTCGCGCATCCTTATATCGGAGTTCAATTGGTTGCACTTGATCCGAACGTGAAAGATTTTATCAATCGCGCACCGAATAGCCGAATGAAAGTTGAAGACGATCGAGGAATCCTAGTCGTTCAAGTCGGTCGCGGGACACCTGCGGCAAAGGCAGGACTCAAAGCGGGAGACGTGATCGAATCTGTAAATGATCAAGTGATTCAGAATGTGAAAACGTTTCAGCAATTGGTTGAGCAAGCTGGACTCGATGGCAGTATAAATCTGAACGTGAAACGCAGTAATCGAACTGTAGCGCTGACGGTTTCACCGGAACAATTGCCTGCGGTTGAGACCCAGTAAGGAATTTAAGACAGAATTCCTCTGTCATCGCATTCACGCGCCCGTGTTTTAAGCCTACTATGTACACACAAGTCGGTTGGATCTGTTGTCGCTTAGACCTCTCGCCCCCTAAATCCCCCATTCTGGGGGACTTTGAGCAGAAGGAATTTCCAGAATGCTGAGAAATTTCTCAGATTCAAAGTCCCCCAAATTTGGGGGACTTAGGGGGCAGAAGCCGACCCAAACGAAGCGAGAAAAGACTTGTGCATACACGGTAGGTCTTTCAATCGGGGAATCTGTCAAACCTTTCTGAAGTTCAAATCCGTTTTCTAACCCATGCGTTCCCAAAATTTCCAAATCTCTTTCATCACAGCGGAATGAATCCTCAAATCTGGATGCGAAACGTCCGAAAGACAAACAAACTCCGCCCCGCGAATGGCAGTCGATTCGACACTCACCACGCCATCATGCCCGTTCCCGCAATCACTCCCCACGACTAAAGTGGGAATCTTCGCCGTAATCTTCTGCGCGATCGCACTTCTATCGATCGCCAAATCCCTCGCAATCCCAATCCCTAACCCAAACGGATCAACCATTCGCGCAATATGCGAACCCCCGATCGGTGAACCGAGCAACACCAATGAATGAACACGCGACCACCACTCCGGATGTCGATCGAGCAATTCCACCCACAACACGCCGCCCATCGAAGTCGCAATAATCCGAATCGGCACATCAGGATACTGGCTCAACGTATCACTCACCACCGCTTGCACGCTCTGAATCAGCGGTTCTAGATAGAACAATGTCCTGACCCAATGCACTTCTGGAGCCACTACCAGCGTATCTTTCAGATTTAGCGCGTAAGCCAATCGAGCGATCGTCTGACATCCAGACAAATCCGTCATGCCATGTTGAGCAAATAAAATCGTTTGTGGTGAAACACTCATGCGTTAAGAGAGCGGTGTGGCTTTTCTCCAAGATACACTCGCGAGCGCATCCAAATCCAAGCTCGCGTCCTATAATCCAGATCAGAGCCCGACCGTTTTAGCCAATGATCCAACTGACGCAATTTCTACACGCTGCGATCGCGGTTTCCGACCTAGAGAAATCCGAATATTTTTATGGCACTGTACTGGGATTACAAAAGATCGATCGAGTTCTGAAGTTTCCGGGTGCTTGGTACGAAGTTGGAACATTTCAAATTCATCTCATTGCCGATTCTAATCAATCGTCAGAGCTTCAGAACGCGCAAAAATGGGGACGAAACCGTCATTTAGCCTTCTCCATCGCAGATTTAGAAGCAGCAAAGCAGCAATTAATCACACATGACTGTGAATTTCAAATGAGTGCCTCTGGTCGGGCTGCATTATTCGTCAAAGATCCCGATCACAACATCATCGAATTAGGAGAAGCCTAATCGCTGCAATACCATGAAAGTGATTGCATACCTCCACAGCGATCCATTACTAGAAGAAACACCAGATGCAATGCTGTGGGGATGGGATATTGATCGCGTTTATCAAGATTTTGCGGGTGAGAACCTCGATCGCGCTCAACTACAACAACTGATCATCGATTGCGACAATCAACCCGCCCAATTGCTGATTCGACGGCTCGAAGAATTAGGAAACTCGATCGCAGAAATCCGCGATCGCTTATCTCAACTCGAATCGCTCAACATTCAAGTGATCACAATCGAATCAGAAGAGCTATCTGCAACGACATTGCAGCAACTACAAGACTTACAATACAACCAAAAAAGCCGAAGAATTCGGCAAGGTCACGCCCGTAACCGAGTCAAAACCCTTGCCCCGCCCGGAAAAGCCCCTTACGGCTATCGGCGCAGTCGAAACCGATATATTCTCGATCGTGCAACCGCACCAGTCGCCAAAGAATTCTTTGATCATTTCCTGCTGTACGGCTCTTTACGCGGAGCGGTGCGATTCTTAGAAAAGAAATACGCAAAAAAAATCTCAGTCTCCACGGGGCAACGTTGGTTAACGAATCCCGTCTATCGAGGCGATTTGGAATACCAAACAGGCGAAACGATTCCCGATACCCATCCCGCGATTTTATCTCGCGATGAAGCCGCACAAATCGATCGCTTACTCCGTCGAAACCGTCGATTGCCTACGCGAACTGCAAGCGCTCCTCGATCGCTTGCAGGTTTGGTGACTTGCGGCGAATGTCAGTCAGGCATGACCGTAACACGAGTCACATCCCGAAGAAAAACCAAAAAAGAATACTTATATCTCCGTCCGATGCAATGCCCCAAGCAATGCAAAGCGATCGCTTACGAAGAAATTCTTCAATGCACGATCGATAGAATCTGCGAAGACCTACCGCGTGCAGTGTCAGAAGCCAGAACCCCCGATATTGACGCGATCAAATCGAGAATCGAAAGCGCGATCGCACAAAAACAAGCCATCTTAGATCAACTTCCACCCCTCATCGAAACAGGAATTCTCGACGCAGAAACAGCGGATTTACGATCGTATAAGCTCCGCAGCGAAATTGCTCAACTCCAGACCAAATTATCTCAACTGCCGCCTGTCAATTTAAAAGCGATCGCACAAACTGTTTCAATCCCGCAATTCTGGCTTGATTTATCCGAAGCCGAACGTCGATTCTACTTCCGCGAGTTCATTCGTCAGATCGAACTGATTCGCACCGACACCGGATGGCAATTAAAACTGAATTTCATTTTTTAAGCCGCTTTTCAATCTGTAACGCGATCGTACTCAACCGAAAAAACCGCCTCTAAGATACTGACATCTCTCACATTTCTGGAGCTTCTCACTGTGCCGCGTCCTTCTCAGTTTGTCCAACCCCCGCTAGAATTCATCCCACCCGATCTAAACCTCAATGTTCTGCGTCTAGCCCGATCGATTCTCCCACTGTGGATGCGTCGCAGAACTTCGATCGCCAAAATCGAAGCCGCAAACGTCGAACAACTCGCGGAACTCTATCACCAATTCCAATCCGGCAAAATTCGATTACTCCTAGCATTTCGCCACCCCAGCGCAGACGATCCAGTCAGCATGATGTATCTGATGCACTATCTCCTTCCGCGCACCGCCCGCCGCCAAGGAATCCACCTCAAATCGCCAACCCACGCCCACTTTATCTACGATCGCGGCATTCCCTTATGGGCAGGTTCTTCAATCGGCTGGATCTATTCAAAATTAGGTGGCACTCCTATCCATCGCGGCAAGCTCGATCGTACCGGATTAAGGTCTGCTCGCAATCTTTTAGCAAACGGACAATTTCCGCTCATGGCAGCTCCCGAAGGTGCAACCAATGCACACAACGAGATTGTCAGTCCCTTAGAACCCGGCATCGCACAAATGGGATTTTGGTGCGTGGAAGACTTGCAAAAAGCCGATCGTACAGAAAAAGTTGTAATCGTTCCGATCGGGGTTCAGTATCGCTATGTAAAACAAACTTGGAATCAAGTTGATCATCTCTTACAGTCACTAGAAATCGATGCCGGAATCACACCAAAAGATTCAGATCGTTATGCAAGACTGTACACGATCGCAGAACATATGCTCACGGTAATGGAATCATTTTATAAAAAGTTTTATCATCAAGATCTCCCTTCGGTTGAGGACGCTGAACCGAATGCAAGACTCGCACTCCGACTTCAAATCTTATTGGATTCAGCGTTAACCGTCGCAGAACAATACTTCAATCTACTCCCGAAAGGAAATGTCATCGATCGCTGTCGTCGATTAGAACAAGCCGCCTGGGATTTGATCTTTCGCGAAGATCTCAAACTTGATCAGATCTCTCCGGTCGATCGAGGACTTGCCGATCGCGTCGCAGAAGAAGCAGGTCTAAGAATTTGGCATATGCGATTGGTTGAAAGCTTTGTCGCAGTCACCGGAAAATATGTAATCGAAAAACCCTCGCTCGATCGCTTCTCTGAAACTACACTTTTACTGTGGGACATGATTACTCGCATCAAGGGCGGCAATGCGTTCAAGCGTCCTAAATTGGGAAAACAGTCCGTTTTAATTACCGTTGGCGATCCGATTTCAATCAGCGATCGCGCTTCTGTGTATCAGTCTAATCGTCGCGCTGCAAAACAAGCGGTTTCTGATCTGACACAAGAATTACAAATTGCGATGGAGAAAATGATTCTCTAGACAACCTGATAAGTAAACCGGAATGTTGTCCAAACGTTGACATCCAGCGCAAACAATAAGTCAGAAGCATTGTTCGACGGCTGACTTGTCTGATGCAAATCTTGTAAAACCGCTTGAGCAACATCGAGAAAATTCGGCAGCGATCGCACAAATCCCGTTCCCGAACCCAACAAAGCTTGAGCTTGCTGAAACGGTGCGCGACTGCAAATCAAGTAAATCTCAGACAGTCCAATCGGAGATTGAATGATCCAATCTGTCGGAGATTGCGGAACGATCGCAGTTTCGTTGGATGCGATCGATGTCTGCGGCTGACTGTTTTGCATCGGATTTAACACCACCCCTGATCCCTGGTTGTCGAGTCCCAAAATCAGAAAGTGAACCAGAATAGAATCGCAATTATCAATGCAAAGCCGAATCAGAGTACCAATCGGAAAGGATAAAAGTCTGCCATCCGATGGAATCGCGTTCACTGAACGATCAGAAAGGTTCTCGGTTTGCTGAATTTCGACTTTAGAATCAGCCACTTCAAGCGATGCCCGAATCGCCAATTGAGAAGCCATAGAATTTGCAGTTAAGTTCAGCAATTTCGCACCCAAGAGCGTCTGCAATCGAGGCGCTAATCGGCGGACAGCCAGCTTCACCGCTTCACCCGACTCACCCGCTGTACTCGCGATCGCGTCATGTCCCTGCGAAAACAATCCATACCCCGCAGGCGGAATCGTCCCTTTGATCGCATCAGAATTGAGCGATGCAACTTGAGTCGTTTCCTCGACTTTGCTAAACAAATAGTCTGCGGCTTGCTCTCCTGCGATCGCAGCAGACACGCGCGGCAATCCAGACAGCGCACTAATCGCATCGACCCGCTCAACCCGATTTAACGTAGCATCGATCGCGATCGCTAACCGAATCTCTTTTGAAAAGGTGCGAATGCTTTCTCGAACTCGTTGCCCAATCTGTAAATTTGGTGATTCTGCTAGCGATCGCGCTTTTGCAATCAATCCATTGCGCTCAAAAACTTGCAGCAAAGGTTGATCGATCTCATCCACCTTCAATACTGCACCCGGACTGTAAGCTTCTAATACTTGTGGCGGCAAGCCTCCAAGCCAAAGTTGAGCAATCTTGCCACTCTCTTCGATTGCAGTAATCACCCCATCTGCGGGCGGTTGAATCGTTGCAACTTGGTACGGTTTGAGCGGTCGATCGCGGCTTTTCTGTCCCAATAAAATTGGCTGTTGGGTTGCATCGACGCGCTTTGCAATCAGTTCCGCAGCCTGCCGCAAGCTCACCCGCAAGGTCGTCTCTGGCATCGCTTGCCACAATTGCTGGGTCAGCGCATAAGTAAACAATCCTGCATTAAATCCATTCCACGGAGATTCGCTCGTGAACTGTTGAGCATTCGCAGCAGAAAGCACAACTCCAGGCAATTGTCCCGATCGCCATTGCACTCGTGCTTGAGTGAGATCGAGTCCGGTATTGGCAAGCAGCGTTTCTTGAAATTCGAGTTCCTCAACAACCAACTGAGAAGCGGGATCACTAGGGCGCGATCTCAGTTTCAAATTGCCGCGCTGTGAATACCCCGGATAAAAATATCCAGCATCCAGAATGGTTGTGACCTGTGAAGTAGACAGCGATCGCAACAATAAAAGCAATGTGTCTTGAGAAATAACGTTCGCGATCGTGTCTTCTTTTGGCGCATCGGCAGTCAGCAAAACGGGTTGAATATCATCTGCGGTCGCGCCCAGTTTTTGCAGGCTCCCGAATCCGCTGAAGTGAAACACCACAACATCATTCGGCTTTGCTTGTCGGATTAAATGTTCTGTAAAAGCCGTTTCGATTTGAGATCGCGTTGCTTTCTGATTTGTGAGAACGACAATATCACTCGGCTGAAACCCAAAGCGATGAACTAATAATGCTTTCTGTAGTTCAATATCGGTTAAACAACCATTCAGCGAAATATTGCGATATTGATTGATGCCAACTAGCAGCGCAAGTTTGCGAGAAGTCGGCTCCGCCAAAACTTGAGCCGCACGATTTAGGAGAAGTTGATTCGCTCCCCAGGCTCCGCAAAAAATTCCGGCTGCTTGCAATAGAGATCGACGTTTCATGTCCCGATCCTGCCTCTCTATGTTTCAGAGTAGCAGGTTGAGATCGATACCGGACACGGAATCGATCGACTTACGTTTTGCTTAATTTTTTAGCTGAAGCTGGAATAAGTCGATACATTTCCGATGTCATGTGTATGATGTAAAGCGCTTACTGGGTGTCAGGGAGAATCACGCATGAATTTACCTTTTGTTCTCGATGTTGCGATCGGATTAGTATTTACTTATCTGATCTTGAGCTTGTTGGCATCTGAGTTGCAGGAGTTGACCGCAACGGTGCTGCAATGGCGTGCAAAACACCTGAGAGACTCGATCGAAGTGCTGCTCGGTGGCGGAATCAACACACCCGAAGAACAGCGCGTGCGGGACTTGGTGGCGCGATTGTACGATGATCCACTGCTCAAAAACGTAAATCAAGAAGCAAAAGGCGTGATAACTCAAGGCTTTCGGCAGGTTACGCGCGTGCTATTTTCCGGAAATCGACCCGGAGCATTTGGCCATCAAGCATCGGGTCCGTCGTACATTGCCCCAGAAACTTTTGCAACTTCGCTGATCGAGCGATTGGGCATTACTTCGATGGTGGATAAACTATCGGCGGTGCGGTTTGAAAAGTTTGTCGATCGCATTGTCGGTCACCATTGGGTGAATGAGTTTGGGGAAGTGGGATTGCCCTCGGATGATACGTTTGAGGATGGATGGGAGCGCGGCGCGATTCGAGAAATTGCGGCAAAGTCGAATCGATCGAGTCTGAGCGCGGATCAAAACTTTCGAGTCTTGGTTGAAGATTACGATCAGATTCTCAAGGCGTATCAGTTGGGGCAAGCTAGTGTCGAAAGCAGCGTTGAGCGGTTAGGAGAAGCGCTTGATGCTTACATTTCAGCGTGTGCAGGGTTCGATCAAGATTCACCGGATACCGTGTTGTTTGTGCGGCGATTGCAGTCTTACAAAGCGAGTGTGTTTGGTCAAAACAACGATCGGGCAGTTCTCTCCGGCGGTTTGAGACCGAGCATTGCTGAAATTGCAGAATTAGTCAATCAAGGCACAGGAACGCATCAAGAAGTTGCGGGAGCTTACGATCGCATTGCCAATCAAGCTCGCCCGATCGATGCTCAGGTAAATGCTTCGCTGCAATCCCAGATCGAAGATTACCGCATGGGACTTGATCCGAATTCTCCCGATCAACCGACGAGATTTGAAGACCTCGATTATGATTTGCAGCAGATTTTTCTGGCGAATGCGCTGAAGGATCTCACGCCAGAAGAACGGCAGATGTATGAAGAGTATCAGTCTTACAAAAAGATTCGAGATGGCTTGAGCCGCCTCCCGGATTCTGTAAAAGAAAGTATGTCAATTTTGGCGCGACGGGCACAATCGCGAGTACAGCGTACAGAAAACGAAGTGAATCAGTTTCGCGATGAAGTTGCGGTTTGGTTCGATCGCTCAATGTCTCGCGCTTCTGGTGTGTACAAACGCAACGCAAAAGGGGTCGCGATTTTAGTGGGTTTGTTTTTAGCCGCCACCACGAATTCAGACACCTTTCATATTTTCAATCGGCTATCGAGCGATGATAGTTTGCGGCAGCTTGTCACCGATCGCGCGACTCAGTTGAATCTCAATGCTCAGAATTCGCCACGATTTTCAGCACAGCTTGAAGAACTGAAAAACGAAACCGATGCAGTCCTGCGCGAAATTTCGTTTCCGATTAGCTGGAATTCGAGCAACATCGGGCGGCAGTTGGGCTGTCCGAGCAGTGGAATCTCTGCCACACCTTCCCAAAATCAACCTTCAACCGAGGCGACGCAACTCAAAGCCCAGTGGGACAATCTCTACAAGGGCTGTCTCAACACAGATCAAGTTTCATCGGCTCCGATTCCAGTTCAAGTGGCAGAAATCATGGTGAATCGTCCGCTGGGCGTGTTGCGAATGATATCGGGTTGGGCAGTCAGTGGGCTTGCGATCGCGATGGGTGCGCCGTTTTGGTTTGATCTGCTCGGTAAGTTGGTGAATGTTCGCAATTCGGGCGGCAAACCCAGACCCGCAGCCGGAGAAGAACAGAAAACAAACTAGCACGATCCTTCAAGAGTAGCTTGTAGATTCAGGTGTTCGTTGATCCGGAGGTCAATTTTCGGATCAACGAAGCAAATAAGCTTAAACGCCCGATCGCTATTCTCTTCCTTCCAAGCGACGTTGCCACTCTGCATCAATTTGATCAGCACGATCGATATCTTGCTCAATCAAATCTTGATCGGTTGAGTAGATTAAATCCGATTGTTGAATCACCGTTTCAGCCGCAAATTGTTGAGCATAAGCGAGTTTCTGCTGCACGATCGCATTCGCTTGAGCAATCTGTTTCGCCCGCATTTCTCGCTCTGTGTTTCGCTCCAGAATCTTTCGATTGCGCCCTTTGATCCAAAAATGTCGAACCGTTGGAATCAAAAGATAAGCAGCACTATAGCCGAGTGAAACAACCGCGATCGCTTTCAGCAATCCTGCTCCTGCTCCTGCAATCATCGCAGTTAGCACGATCGCCAAAATCAACAGCACGACTCCCAAACTCGCCGCTAACGTAATCTGTCCAGAGCTTGCTTTACTGAACTGGTAAAGCGATTCACGTAGAAATGCTGGAAGCCATTGCCGATCCTGTTTAGAAACCGTAGTTTGCAGCGAAGGAAATTGATAGACGAACTGTCCTTCGGGACTCACTTCTGGTCGTCCATCAAATCGCGTTAGAACCGGAAGCATATACTGTTCAGATTCCTGATCTGAAGGTGTGCGAATCGAATCCAAAAACGGCGCAATCTGTTCCGCGATTACGGCTCCGCGATTATTGCGAATCACAGCAGCGATCGATTGCCAGCGTCGATCTTCCAGATCTACATTCGGATTGCCATCCCCGAATAAGAACGAGTAGATCGATTCGAGAAAATTCAGATCGCTCTTTTGACGATCGGCGCGACGACGATCGTAATTTGGCGAGAAAATCCAGAAGAAATCTGGAGTAAACCAGACTGTAGGCATTGAAAAATCGCCGCCGTTATCGTTATCGCGACTGGAATTTGCCGCGATCGTCAGTGCCAAAATCGCGAGAAACGATGCCAAAATCAGCAGCACCAACACAACCCCAAACGACATCCGGATCAGATAAAACAACACGCGCCAGATTTTCTCTAAAGCTTCTTTGCGGCGCAGTCGAGCATCCTTATCGCGTAAAACGTTGCGAAAATTGCGCGGAAATTGATAAATCACTTCCCCAGACTCAGCCACCTGGAGCTGTCCATCGGCTTGAGATGCCAGCGCCAGTAATCCTTTCTCAGCCAAATTAATATTCAAGCCAGCTTGGGCAGCGACATCTCCGACTGTGGCGCGATAGTTAAGAGATTCGATCGCTTTGAGAATCGAAGAATCGGGTCTTGGCGTAGCGGTCATGTCCTTTTCTCCCTAGCGGGACTTGTCCTTCTCCAGTATAGTTTTCCAGAAATTGTGTCGTCTTGTAGATTGATCTATAAGGTGCGATCGATTGAGCGCTACACTAAAAAATGTCTCGTCGTATAACAAATACTTTTCCAGCCTTATGTCTAGATCCCAACGCAACGACAACTTCATCGATAAAAGTTTTACCGTGATGGCGGATCTGATTTTGAAAGTGTTTCCCGCTAGCCGTAAAGAAAAAGAAGCCTTTGCCTATTATCGAGATGGGATGTCGGCACAGGCAGACGGTGAATACGCAGAAGCGCTAGAGAACTATCAAGAAGCCCTAAAACTCGAAGATGACTCAAACGATCGCAGCTACATTCTCTACAACATGGGACTAATTTACGCCAGCAACGGCGACCATGAAAAAGCGTTGGGCTTGTACCATGAAGCGGTCGATGAAAATCCCCGACTACCGCAAGCCTTGAATAACATCGCAGTGATTTATCACTACATGGGAGAAAAGGCGAAAGACGAAGAGAAAGAAGAAGAAGGCGAGAAGCTGCTCGATCAGGCGGCGGACTATTGGAAGCGGGCAATTTTGCAAGCGCCGAACAACTACATCGAAGCGCAAAACTGGCTAAAAACGACGGGTCGATCGAACATCGATGTATACTTCTAAGCGGTTAATTTGGCATTTTTTATGATCGATCGCGAACAAGTTCAAAAAGTGGCGCATCTTGCCCGACTGCAACTCACACCCGAAGAGGAAGAAAGATTTACTGCACAGTTAAACAATATTCTCGACTATTTTGATCAGTTGAGTGAGTTAGACGTGAGCGCGGTAGAACCGACCACTCGCGCGATCGATGTGAGTAATGTGGTGCGCGCCGATCGACATCAGCCTTGTGAGGCGCGAGAAGCGATTTTAGAAGGCGCACCCGATCGAGATGGCGAATTCTTCAAAGTGCCGAAGATTGTGACGGGCTAGAGTACAAACTTGTCATAACCGCAGTTTGCACATCTCACATAGTGTCCTTGCCAGCGAACTAGCTCGCCGCAGGCTGGACAGTGAAAGCTCAAATCGCCGTTCATCAAGTTCGGTTTCTTTGTCGGCTCTGATACGGGCTGCAATTGCTCCCGATAGTTCTTGGCAGCGAGTTGTTGAGCTTGTTCGGTTGTCCAGCGTCGATCGGGTTTCAACGTCGGAATATTGCGAAAAGCTGACATGATCGTGTTATCGCTAGAGATGAGCGCGATCGTCGATGCGATCGCTTTACAACAACTTGCGGGGCTCTTAATCACTTGCGCTTCGCTAAATCGAATCACGATCCAACCGTGATCGATAAAGAACTGATTACGCGATCGATCTTTCGGACAGTCAAGAAAATGAATCGGTTGGCGCGTGTCGTAGGTGTACGGTTCATCGACTTCGATATCGATCGCAATCTCTCGATCGAGGTAAGCGAAATCTGGGACATACGGCTGATTGAGTTCCAAGCGTTTCACTAACAGTCCTGTGTGAATCTTGCCGGGAAAACAACGCCATAAGTCGCGCTCAAATTGGCTTTCCGATCGTCCGCGTGGTGCTTTATGATGAGTGCCGACAGGCGAAACTGGGAGTCGATCGACTTTCGGCAATAGAATCGTGGGCAATTTCTCCATCATTTCATTGTGCCGCTGAAATCTAAGAGTGTGGATTCATATGGGCAAGTTAACGACTCACGTTCTCGATACAGCTCACGGCTGTCCTGCCGCAAATCTTAAAATTGAACTTTGGTCGATCAATCTGCAAACAGAAGAGAGAACGCAACTTAAAACAGTAACGACCAACTCTGACGGACGCACCGATAGTCCAATGTTGAACGAATCGGAGATCAAAGTTGGCACGTATGAGTTAGTATTTTCGATCGGGGAATACTTCGCAGCAAGATCAGTAAACACAACGGAACCTGCCTTTCTCGATCGAGTTCCCATTCGATTCGGAATTGCAGATATTAACGCTCACTATCACGTGCCGCTTCTCGCTTCCCCGTGGTCATACAGCACGTACCGGGGCAGCTAACGCGAACTCACCGCCGAATTATTGAAAATACCTAGAAGAACTTGTCGATAGATACCTTTACCGCTGTCGTTGAGATGAACCCCATCAAAGGTGAGTTCTTCCTTCAGACTGCGATCGCGAAATAACGGTTGAAGCTCATTGTTCAGCAGTTTTACATCTTGTTCGGCGGCAACTTGGCGAATCAAGGTGCTAATTTCATCAACACGATCGAGTGTGCCCGCAACTTCCGGGTTGTGGCTTGCTTCGACCGTGGAATAAAACGCAGGAATCAGCGTAATCTCTGAAGCCCCCAAACCGCGCGATAACGTTACGATCTGCCGCAAATTGTTCTTAAAAGTGGTATCGCCGATCGAAAACATCGCGTCATTTGTGCCGATCGCAATCACGGCTTTTTGGCATTGAACATTTCCCGCTTTTAGTTGTTTCAGTTGCTCTAGTAGCGAAACCGAACTCATTCCCCCCACCGCGAAATTAAAATTCGATTGCCCCAAGGTGTTTCCCAACCCAGAAGAAATCGAATCCCCAAAAACACAACCGCTGTATCGTTTTCCAGCACTCGCCGTAATTTGGGACTTCACTTTAGAGCGCCACCAATCTACCGAAGTCAACTTATCGACTTTTGGAGAAGAAGCAGCGGGAAGCACATAGGGCGAACCAACAAGCAGCGCGAATCCAATTAGAACACTGAGTTTGAGATAGCGCTTCATGTCGGACTTTGCTCCTTGAATTTATTTCCTTAGTCTTCAGTGTGGCTAATTTGAGTTCAATATTTCATACCCGTATTGGTGAGTCTCTCACTCACCTAAAGTTAGATTTCCCGCACAAAATTCATTGCACCAGGACAAAGCGTTCGGCAAACTTCAGTTTTTCTCAACTCAAAGAAAGCGCTTTATTTCTTAACAAACCATAAAATCATGAATGCGCGCAAGTCCTGGTTCTGAACAAGAACAGCAGCAAGGCTTTCAACAAGCGGGCACTTTTGGAAGAAATTCTACGTCTTGGCAAAGTGTCGATCGTATCTCGCGAATATGTGGATGCAGTGTCGCTATGTCGGGAGATAAAAAGTTTTGACGGGTCGATCGCACTCGTCCCGATACGGTAGCACGATGCTTGTACACTGTAGGGCTAGTGCATTTCGCTTGTTTTGATGTTGATTGAGTTTCTCATGCCTATTCAATTTCGCTCTCGCCTCCAGCATTGGAGAAAAGCGGTTCTGATTCCGCTCTTTTTGGTGTCTTTGTTCACAGTGATCCTGACTGGAATGCCTGGAATGGCTCAAATTGAAGTGCCGCAAGTCGAGACACCCAATGTTATTTCCCCGATCGTTCCTCCAATCACTTCACCCGTGGTTCGTCCTGAAATTCGCGGCGTTTGGCTGACGCTAAACGATCTTGATGTGATGAAAGACCGCACCAAGGTTCAAGACGCGATGAATCAATTAGGACGCTTGAATTTCAATACGATTTATCCGGTGATTTGGAATTCTGGCTATGTGACGTATCCAAGCGCGATCGCACAACAGCAGGGAATTCAACCGTTTGTGTATCGGGGTTCAGATGGACATGACATCTTAGCGGATGTTGTCGATCGCGCTCATGGTCAAGGGTTACTAGCTGTGCCGTGGTTCGAGTTCGGTTTTATGACTCCCTTTACCTCAGAACTCGCGCTGAATCATCCAAACTGGCTGACCCAACAGCGCAACGGCGATCAAACCTCGATCAGTGGCGCGGGTGAAGTTGCTTGGTTAAATCCGTTTCATCCTGAAGTGCAGAAGTTTATCACCTCGCTCGTCGTGGAAGTGATGACTCAATATAATGTGGACGGCATTCAGTTTGACGACAATATGAGCCTGCCGCGTGAGTTTGGCTACGATGCGTACACGCGATCGCTCTATAAAAAAGAAACGAAAAAAGATGTCCCTGCCAACCCAGCAGACCAAGCATGGATGCGCTGGAGAGCGAACAAAATTACGGCGTTCATGGCGCAATTGAAAAAATCAGTCAAAGATTGCAAGCCAAATGCGATCGTTTCAATTTCGCCAAACTATTACGACTTTGCCTACAAATTTCATCTCCAAGATTGGCTGGCTTGGGTGCGTCAGGGCATTGCCGACGAGTTAATCGTGCAAGTATACCGCCCGAATTTACAGAGCTTCATCGAGAAGATCTCGCGCCCAGAGATCCAAATTGCTCAACAAAAGATTCCAACCGGAGTCGGCGTATTCACCGGACAGCGAACGAATCCGGTTTCGATTCACCAAATTCAGGAGCAGACCCAAGCGGCACGCGATCGCGGTTTAGGCGTAGCGTATTTCTATTACGAAAGCCTTTGGGACATCGCTCCGGAGCCTGTAAGTGATCGACAAGCAGGATTTCAATCTCTGTTTCCGGCTCCCGCTTATCGATCGGCATTTCGATAAGCTGAAAGAGGGAAGACCTCTTTTCTTTAGGGTGTTTTCCGAATTATGTGAATCGATATGTGTCAAAATGTGAAGCGTGTGGATTACTTCATCGCCAATTACTGCTTTAACTCCGACCGCCGTTGCTCTAGGAAATTTTGACGGTATCCATCTAGGGCATCGACAAGTTATCCTGCCTGTTTTGAACAACGACGGACATTCTCGCGCAACCGTTGTCACCTTTAGTCCCCATCCGAAAGAATTTTTTACGGGAGAGCCGCGATCACTGCTCACTCCCCAAGAAGAAAAGGTGCTGTATCTCGAAGAAATCGGCGTAGAACAACTCGTTTTATTGCCATTCAATCGAGAATTAGCGAGTTTGACCCCGCAGCAATTTGTCGAAGAGATCTTAGTGAATCAGCTTCAAGCGCGGCAAGTAAGCGTTGGGGTGGATTTCTGCTTTGGGTATAAGCGGACGGGAACCGCAGAGAATTTACAAGTGATCGCGGCAACCTTTGGGATTGGAGTGACGATCGTGCCTCTATTACGGCTGCATGGAACGCGAATTAGTAGTTCTGCGATTCGAGAGGCTCTGTTATCCGGAGACTTGCAAACCGCAAATCGAATGTTGGGAAGACCTTATCGATTGATCGGGCAAGTCGTTACAGGACAGCAGATCGGACGCACGATCGGGTTTCCAACTGCGAATCTACAGATACTTGCAGATAAGCTTGTTCCCTGTCGCGGAGTCTATGGAGTCAGAGTTTCAGGCGTTGGAACAGATCCGATTCTCGGTGTGATGAACATTGGAAATCGTCCAACGGTGAACGGTCTGAGTCAAACGATCGAGGTTCATTTGCTCGATTGGGCGGGCGATCTGTACGGCAAAACGCTGACCGTCGAACTCGAAGAATTCATCCGCCCAGAACAGAAGTTCGTGTCTCTAGAAGACCTGAAAGCACAGATTAACGCCGATTGCGAAACCGCTAGAACTGCACTCACCGCAATTTCCTGAGTTTGTTCGCTCAGATCGAAAACCGTGGGTATGATCAACAGGACTTAACCCGGTAGGAGTGTCCTTATGAGAGAGCGGATCGAGCAACTGACCGAGCATTTGAGTTTAGCGATCGTCGGAAAGCAAGAAGCAATCCAGCTCGTTCTCGTCGCTCTACTTTCAGGCGGTCACGCGCTATTAGAGGATGTTCCAGGCGTAGGTAAGACCTTGTTGGCAAAGTCACTCGCCCGATCGATTAACGGCAAGTTTCAGCGGCTCCAGTGCACTCCAGATTTACTCCCAACCGATGTAACTGGAACGAATATTTGGAACCCCCGGACGGGTGAGTTTGAATTCATGGCAGGCCCCATTTTTACAAATGTCCTATTAGCGGATGAAATCAACCGCGCTACACCAAGAACGCAATCCGCACTGCTCGAAGTCATGGAAGAACAGCAAGTCACGATCGATGGTGTCTCGCGCAAAGTGTCAACCCCGTTTTTTGTGATTGCCACTCAGAATCCAGCCGAGTATCAAGGCACATTCCCTCTACCCGAAGCGCAGATGGATCGATTTGCACTATCGCTATCGTTGGGCTATCCAACTGAATCTGAAGAACTGCAAATGTTAGAACGGCTGCAATCAGGCACTCGTGTTCAGGATTTGCCGCCTTGCATCAGTGTGGAAGAAATTCGCGAACTGCAAGCGTTGTGTTCTCAAGTTCGGGTGGAATCTTCGCTTCAGCAATACATTTTGAACTTGGTACGATCGACGCGCCAAGATGAAGAAATTCTTCTCGGAGTCAGTCCACGCGGAACTGTTTCGCTCCAGAAAGCGGTGCAAGCTTGGGCGTTTTTAGCAGGTCGAGATTATGCGATTCCTGATGATGTCAAAACGATCGCGCCTCACGTTCTGGCGCATCGGATGATTGCAGCAAGCGGAACTCGGACTCGAATGATTGTCGATCGACTGTTGCGCTCGATCGCAATTCCATAAATACAGGGATCGAGCTAGATGAAAAAAAGGTTGATCGCGTGATTAAACGCCTGAAACTTCTTCCGTCGGTTCAACTCGCGCCGTTGACCATCCCGTCTCCGCCTGTCCCAAAACATAAGTCGCGATCGACTCAATCTCATCCTCGTTGAGCCGCTCTCCAAACGCAGGCATCGCATTTTTGCCATGAATCACTTGATACCGAATCGCCTCTAGAGAATCCATCTCATACTTCTCCAGCGCTTCCTTTCTCAAGGTCTTGTGCGAAATGATCACATTGTTGCCTCCGATATGGCAGGCGGAACAGTTGGCGCTAAAAAGTTGCTCACCGTTTGGCGGTTCTGCCCAGGCAGGAGAAATTGATATAAAAATTGCGATCACACTGTAGAAAAGCGCGATCGCAAACCGAAAACAAGCCATTCGCCAATTTGAATTCATTCTCCCTAATCCTGCGCCAACATGGGTAAAAAGCACTGACCTCATTGTAGAACGGAGATCAAACTGCAACCGCAGAACTAAAGAGAACGCGATTTGAATTAGCCTGCCACGACAACTTTACCAACCATGCCTGCACCCCTGTGAGGTAGGCAGTAGTAGGTGTAGTCTCCAGCAGGGGCATCAGCCGGGATCGTCACATCAAAGGTCTTCTTTGCGCCTTCTAAGCCTTTGTGAGATAGCTTTGCTGCCAAATCCGCGTCTTTGTTAGGAATTTTCGCAGAGTCGAAAATTACGTTGTGTGGCGGCAATTGACCCACCTGAAATTGAATCGTGTCTCCAGGCTTAACGGTCACGACTGCCGGATCAAACACCAGACCCTTAGCCGATCCCATCTTCACCGTTACGGTATCCGCCGAGGCAGGAGCAGCAGACAGGAAAAGGCTGCCTATCATCAGTAGAACCGCACAGAACGCCAGGGACAGACCCCGGATAGCAGAAGCGATCGATTTCATAGTTTTTCTCGGAACGAATTTGTTCTTCAGATTGTCCTTGTATTTTACAGCGTGTCGTACTCAGATTGACAGCTTGTAAAACGAAAAATCTTTCCAGAAATCCGCCCTAAAAATTCGTGCTTCCCCACCCCTTCGCTTTTTCAGCCGCCCGTAAGATAAAGCCTGAAAGGTTTTCTACTTCTGACTGAGACAGCCAAGACTCTGGAACTTCTCGACACAATAAAGAATCTTCGCTACCGTCGTAAGTCATCGGCTGCCGCATAAATTGAATCAATTGCTCAACGGTATCGCGCGGCGGGGTTGCCTGCTTCAGCGCCGCTAGCGACAAAGGAACAGCCGGATTGGGTAAAGTCGAGCCTCCCACATGACAAGAGGCGCAATGCAGTTCAAATAGTTTTTTACCTTCAATCAGATTCTCAGCGGAGAACGATCGCGTTTCGCCTCGATCGTTGAGCACCACCGGAACCGGATCAGTAACTTGTAGATAATTTCTAATGTACGGATCAACTTTTGCGTAGGCAGGAAGGCTGACCGCTCCCCAGGCGATAGAAGCAAGACAGAAAATTAGAAGGCTTCGTTGCCAGAACGTTCGGAAAGCTTGTATCAGCATAAGTAGGGTCAGCCTAATTGGGGTTTAGTAGTAGATTTTGCCGCCGCCCCATTTGTCGCCGACAACTTTGGGTTGAAGCAAGACGTGACCTGCGATCGCAACTAAATCCTGCTCGGTCAGGTTTCGCATTTCGGGGAAAGTATCTTTGCTCTTGAGGCTCGGATGCACTTCGGAAATATCCGTCGTCCCGTCGTAGCTCATGGGCACTTTCATGTACTCTACCAACTCATTCACGTTATCGCGGGGCGGGGTCGCCAGCGATAGCGCTTCGGGGTCGAGTCCAACGTTGGGGTCAGTTTTGGTTACGCCACCAGCATGACACTGGGCGCAAGCATACTGAAATAGGCGCTTGCCTTCTTTCACTTGTTTGAGTGAAAGTGTCACCGTTCCTCCATTGGCATCTTTGACAACCGTGCGAGTCGTAGCATCCAGTTCAGCGGCTTGAGCGGACTGTGTTAATACCTGAAAGGCAAAAAAGACGGTGGCTACAGCAAGCCAAAGAAATCTTTTAAGCATGGTTCTCCTTAAAATGTGGCTCAGTAATCGGACTTCACAACACAACAATCGATGATGGCAGCCCGAAGGCAATCGGCAAATCGAGCGATCGGCTTTGCTGATGATGAGAATAGACCTCTTTAATATCAATATCATGCCGCTGTGACAATGCTTTCACCAATCTTGAGATTCCACCTAATCGGGGGCTGAGGTAAAGGTTTTAATTCCCGGAATTTGGATGCCGTGCGCGTTGGGAATGACGGGCTGGTGCAGGCGAATCAGTTGCGCTAGGGTCTTTTTAAGCTGGGTGCGGGGCACGATCGCATCGACAAAACCATGATTGAGCAAGTATTCCGCCGTTTGGAAGTCGTCGGGGAGCTTTTGGCGCAAGTTTTGTTCGATCACTCGTCGTCCGGCAAAGGCGATCATGGCTTTCGGCTCTGCCAAAATAATGTCTCCTAACATGGCAAAGCTCGCAGTCACACCGCCAGTCGTCGGATGAGTAAGTACCGGAATGTAGAGGAGTCGGCTTTCTCGGTGACGTTGCAGTGCGCCGGAGATTTTTGCCATCTGCATCAGACTGAGCATTCCTTCTTGCATTCTCGCGCCGCCTGAAGCGCAGACGATTACGACGGGAAGGCGTTGTTGGGTTGCGCGTTCGATCAGGCGCGTAATCTTTTCACCGACGACCGATCCCATGCTGCCGCCGATAAAGCGAAAATCCATCACGCCTAATGCAACTTGGCAACCGTCGAGTTGACCGATTCCAGTTTGTACTGCTTCGGTTAGCTTTGTTTTCTCTTGAGTATCGCGGAGATAATCCGTGTAAGACTTGCGGGCGCGAAATTTCAGCGGGTCGGCGGGAAGAATATCTTCGTCGATCGCGACCCAAGTATCCGCATCGATCAGTTGTCGAATCCGCTCCGGGCTGAACACGCGCATATGATGATTGCACTCTAGGCAAACCATCTGATTCGCTCTCAAATCCTTGGTATAAGTCAGCACTCCACACATTTCGCACTTTTTCCAAAGTCCGTCTGCGATTTCTCGCTCTTGAGCTTGAGGGACTTGGTGATCGGACTTCCGCCGATTTGCAAACCAATCGAATAGCGACATGGTATCAATTCATCCTTTCCATTGAGAGAAACAAAAGTTAAGCAGGTTTGTAAAAGCGAGTAACATGGTCACAAGTTCATTCAAATCCTATTAAAAAATTTGAATTTTTTAACAATTTGTAGATCGCGAAGTTCGATCGCTCCTGAAGGGCAACATCTTCATCCTCACATCAGAGAGCGTTTTCGATCGAGAATTGCTCTTACCCCAATTTTTCGGGTGGTGGTTCACTTCAGTGCCCCCACGAGAGATTTATTTCCTCGTTGCTTCTCATCTACCTCAATTCCCAGAGGCTGAAGTGGATTTTACCAAATTCGCTCACTCTATTCATACGGTGAAACGGCTGTAATTTTACACCCGTTAATCCTATCAAAACCTGGGAATTCTAATTACGAGTCCCGTGGCAAGTCCGAAATTCACCTGTTGATATGAATACGTCTGTTGCTGAGTTGTTTGGGTCGTCCCATTATCGCGCGATCGCGGATGATGCCCTGAAGGACGAGGACAATGCTGCTTGGGTCATGGAATTAGAATCAGAGATCCGGCAGGCTTGGATCGAACGAATTCGCTGGATTCGTTTAGCGGATCGTTTAGCAGAAAGCGACCTTGTTGGAGGGGGTACTAAGCAGTTCCAAGATTTTTACGCGGCTTGGCGGTGGCTGAGTGCAACCGGAAAAGTTCAACCTGCGGGAGTTTACCGGTCGCTGTTTGAATCGATGCGCCAATGCTGGTTTGACCAGCCTGATCAAAGCTGCCAGCTTTCTCAGCAGTCCTGGGAACGATATTTGGTCGCCCTTGATCGCTATAGCCAGAAAAATTTGTTTTTTGAAACGATCGACGCATTTGAGACTATGCTGCGCGAACTAGCTTCGCCATTTTTTCAGGTTTTACCATTTCTGTCAACCCAAACGTGGCAAGTTGTGGGCGCGTTTGGGGTGGTCGATCAGTTTTACAACACGCTGCGAGATTTGCGCGAGGATGCAGAGCAAGGAGTTTGCTATTTGCCGACGGAATTGCTCGATCGCTTTGGTGTGACGCGCCGAGAGATGCTGGAACTGAGAGCGTATGAGAATCCGGGTTACCGATCGATGATGGAGTTTTGGATTTACGACTATTTGCCAAAGTTACATCGTCGCGCTTATCCGTTCATTTTGTCACCTGATTTGCATCCGTCCTGGCAGATTTTACGCGATTGGTCACTGAACCGCTATCGACGAATTGAACGAGTGATGCGGCATTGTGACTACGATTACGTGAGGTTTCCAGAGGTCTATTGGCGACAGGTTCAGCGGGATTTGGTATTGTTGCTGCCTTCGAGATGGGGGAATGCAACGGCTCCAAATCCGTCTGGAAAAATGGTGTCGTTTGTCGATCGACGCTGCAAGCTGCGGAAGTTTGTCGCGCTTGATTCTCAGTGCGGGTAAAGCTGGGGTTTTAGGGTTTATTATCTCGATCGACAAAGCCTGATATTGAATTTACGCACATTAATATGCGCTTGCCGATTTGCGGTGCTGAACGGCGGTCACGCCCGTTGCTTCGAGAACTTTGCCGTTTTCAACCGTGGCATAGATTAGCCAATGATCTCCGCAGTCCATCCGATTTTCGACTTTACATTCGAGATAGGCGAGAGCATCTAGAAGAATCGGGCAGCCATTCGAGGCGGTTTCGGTGCTGAGTTCGGCGAAACGATCTTCTCCAGGTGCGGTTGCTCTAAGAAAGTTGCGTCGAATGTTTCGCCCTTCTTTCAAAATATTGAGAACGAAGGGAGTTTCAGCCTGATCTAGAACGCCTTCAGCGCGATCTTTGGGAACAGCAACGGTGATTCCGGGCGGGGTAAAAGTCGCTTGGGAGATCCATGAAGTCAAAACGCCAAAGGGTGTTTCTCCGTGATTTGCTGTGATCACGCAGAGGGAACCGACCACGCGACCGATCGCTTGTTCGGTACGATCGCTCTGTGCATCAGCGACTCCTTGGCGTGGCGCTCTTACTTTTTTCGCCTTTTTCAACGCTTGAGCAAACTCAACTCCGGCGGCTTCACAATGCTGAATCACTTCTTCAGACGGTTTGAACTTAACACGGATCGTGTCAAATCCGAACATAAAACCTGCGTCTTGCAATCTGCCTTCTAAAAGGTCGATCGCTTCACCGCTCCAGCCGTAGGAACCGAAAACGCCTGCAATTTTCGTTTTTGAAGCTGTTGACAGCACTAATCCTAAAGCAGTCTGCATTTGAGTGGGAGCGTGTCCGCCGAGCGTTGGGGAGCCGATGACGAAACCATCGCATTGATCGATCGCAGTGGTGATTTCACTTGGATCAGCGAGTTCGCAGTTGATCGACTCCACTTTGATTTCGGAATCGGTAAGACCTTTGGCGATCGCATAAGCCACGGATGCCGTGTTGCCATAAGCCGAGGTGTAGAGCAGCGCGACGGAGAGTTCTTGAGTCTTTTGCTGTTCGCACCATTCGAGGTATTCGAGTTTGAGACGGCTTTGGCTGTAGCGCACAATTGGCCCGTGCCCGACAGCATACCATTTGGGGCGAAATCGGGCGAGTTTGTCGATCGAGTCTTCGACCTGTTTCGATTGAGATGCGTGGAGACAATCGAAATAGTAATGTCGATCGTCGTCGAGTTGTTTCCAGTTTTCGTCGAAGATCGCATCGTCGCAAACGTGAGCGCCGAAGAATTTATCGGTGTAGAGAATGCGGGTTGCTGGATCGTAGGTGCAGAGACCATCGACCCATCGCGGCGTGGGCGTGAAGGCGAACTGTAGCGCATGACCTTTGCCGAGATCCAAAACTTCTTCACCCCGCACAGCGGTGATGTTGAGAGTTTGATTCGGAAAAGCGGCTTTGAGCGTGTTGACAGCAGGACGGGAGCAAACGATCGTAAGTTGTGGCGCGGCTTCGAGGAGTCGTTTGATCGTTTCGATGCGATTCGAGTTGACGTGACCCAGAATCACGTAATCGAGCTTTTGAAAGTACTGCTGATCGTGTAGTTCTTTAAGAAAAATATCGGTAAAAGAGCCGCCTGGCGGATCGATCAGGGCGTTCTTGTCTGCTTGGATTAGGTAGCTGTTTGCGGTTGTGCCTTTTTGTCGAGCATATTCGACTTCAAATTTCAGGCGATCCCAAGTGCGCGATCGTAAAATCCAAGTATTTTGGGCGATTTCGGCAACTTGTACATCTCTGGGCTTGGTTTGAAGCATAGGACAAAAGGATGAAGGGTGAGGAGAACAGGATGAGGACTTTTTTCATCCTTCGTTTCATGTGAGTTCGGTAGAAGAGTGCGCTGCGATGATGAATCTGACAAGTCCCCTAAGTTCCCCATTCTGGAGAACTTAGGGGCAGCAATCCGCCAACAACGCAGTGCAACAGTTCACGTTAGTTAATAGTGATTTCCAACTTTCCGATGGTGAACGGCAGTCAAAGCATCCGCTTTCGCCACTCGTCCAGCATTTACGGTGCTGTAAACGATCCAATGATCGCTACATTCCATCCGGCTGACGACTTCACATTCCATATATGCCAAGGCATCCCCCAGAATCGGTGAACCATTCGTTGCTGGATAGGTTGTGACATCCGCAAAACGATCGGCTCCGGGAGCGAACCGCTTGAGGAAGTGCTTCATCAAGGTTTGATATTTGCCTTCTTCGAGTGCGTTCAACACAAAGCGATCGCCAACGTGCAGCAGAGATTCGATCGCGCGATCTTTTGCAACAGCGATCGAGACTCCCAATGGCTCAGAACTCGCTTGAGAAACCCAAGATGCCAACATCGCGCTGGAAATGTCACCCTTCTTTGCTGTAATGATGTACAGACCGCCGCTGATGCGACCTAGGGCTTTGTCTAACTCGGTATCGAGCGCTTTCATCTGTTTGACGGTGCGATCGCGGGTTAGCCATTGTCCCAAGTCGGTTCCTGACTCTTCACAAAGCTTGTAAATCGTTTCGGTTGGTTCGACTTCGATTTTGATCGGCTCGAACTTCTCGGTGAGTCCGATTTCTCGGAACTGATTCCGAATCGGGTAAACGGCTTCATCGTTACCGCCTCCGACTTCAAATAGTCCAAAGTTTTGCTTGGAATTTGCGGCAGCGAGGATTGTCCCGATCGCGGCTCTCGGATTTTCAGCGCCTTCTCCAGATTGCGGTGACATTCCTAATACGATCGCGCTTGAGAGTTCGACCAGTTCGCGGACTTCTTGAGGCTCGGCAACGCGCAAATCCATCATTTCCACAGCGACCCCAGTTTTGGTGATTCCGGTGACGATCGCTTGAGCGAGTCGATCTCCGTACCCATATCCCGAAACGTAGAACAGTCCAACGGTGGTAGTCGCTTTTGCTTGGGTTTGGCTCCAGTCTTGGTAGCGTCCAACTAATTCCTTCAGGTTGTAGCGCAAGAGAGGCCCATGACCTGTGGCGATCGTTGTAATTTCGGGGAGTTCGTTGATGCGTTTGATCGCGCCCAATACCGATCGGGCATTCGGAGCCATCAGGCAGTCGTAATATTGCCTAAACTCTGCTTCGAGGATATCAAGGTCTTCGTCGTAGGTGTGATCGTCGCAGAAGTGCATCCCGAAGGCATCGCAGGTAAACAAAGTCTGCGTTTTGTGGTCATAAGTGAAAATGGTGTCGGGCCAGTGCAGATTTGGTGCAGAAACGAATTCGAGTTCGTGACCGTTGCCTAAATCTAAGCGATCGCCACTTTTGACGATTTTGCTTTTGAATGGTTGATGCACCAAGTTTTCGAGGAATTGAATCGCGACTTTTGCGCCGACAACGATAATGTCAGGATTTAGCTCCAGGACATCGCGAACTAGACCACTATGATCCGGTTCGGTGTGGCTGATGATGAGATAATCAATGTCTTGCGGATCGATCACCTCGTTGAGCGCATCGATGTAAAGCTCGCGGAATTTGGCGTGGGAGGTATCAACGAGAGCAATTTTCTCACCTCTAATCAAAAAGGAATTATAAGTGGTTCCGTTTTCGAGAGAGAATTCGATGTCAAAGCGATCGCGATCCCAGTCGAGCGATCGAATGGTGGTAGTTTCCGGTGCGATGTCGCTAGTTTCGGTGGTGAGACGAACTCGCGATCGAGTGGAGCGAGGAGCAGAAGCGACCATAACGATCTCCCAAAAGTGATGTGAACGGTAAAGCAGTTCTTTTATAGTTTGATTTTCGCCCGTTGTATCTCAATTTGTAAAGTTTCAATAAGTAAGCTTACCCATAAATGGATCTAATAGTCAGCGGTTGGATTGCTCTAAATATTGGAAACTCCCGTCTACACTGGGCTTTATTCAAAAATGACCAAATTCAAGAAAAATACGATACGCCGCACTTTGCCGAGAAATCAGTAACTTTGCTGAGTGATCCCATCTCGAATTTTACAACGAATCAAATTAGTTTAATTTATCAGTCAGCGCCAGGGTTAACGATTGACTCAGAGTTATGGATCGCGTCAGTTGTGCCGGAGCAGTTCAATTGTTGGCGAAACGTTCCCAATTCGCACTGCATTTCTCTAAGTGAGATTCCCCTTCAGCAACTCTATCCCACTTTGGGGATTGATCGCGCTTTAGCCGTCTGGGGCGCGATCCAAAGTTATAGCAGTCCCGCATTGGTCATCGATTGTGGAACTGCAATGACTTTCACGGGCGCAAACGAGAAAAATGAACTGACTGGAGGCGCTATCGTGCCTGGAGTTCGTATGCAGTTTCAAGCTTTGGGACAACATACAGCAGCACTACCCACGATCGGGCAAGTTGCAACCCTTCCAGCGCGATGGGCAAAGGACACCAAAGGCGCGATCGAGAGCGGAATTCTCAACACACTTCTGGCGGGAATTCGCAGCTTTATCGAAGATTGGAATCAGCAGTTTGAGAAAAGTACGATCGTGCTAACTGGGGGCGATGCAGAACTAATTTATCGGTTATTCGAGGAGATCGAACCGAAGATTTCTGAACAGATTCGATTGGATTTGGATGTTGTATTTTGGGGAATGCGATCGATTCGAGATCTGAGGCGACGTTAAACATCCATTAGCCAGAAGTCACTTTCTGGCTAATGGATGCGACGATCAACTATTTGCGAATATCCTTCGCCATTTTGCGGAACATATCCATATCAGATGACGCTTTGCGACGTTGAGCCGCAGCATCCTCTGTGGGTGTAGTCTGAGTCGGTTCGGATTCAGACTTCGGAGCAACGATCTCGACCTTGACTTGTCCCGGAACCACCCGACCCATCGCAGAAAGCTCTTGGATATATTCCTTATTCTCTGGGCTGTCTAGCGTTTTGGGGAACGTGCGGCGAATCTTCTTGGAAGCCTTCATGTAGTCCAGATTGCCATAGGTCTGTGCATCACTGGATTCTAAGAAGAAAGCAGATTTCTCTTGCTTCGGGCGCTCTACTTTTTCTGGCTTTGGGCGTTCTACCGGAGGGGGCGTTGCTGCCTCGTTCGATTTCAATTTTGAAAACAATCCTCGGATGAATCCGGTCATGAGATCTCCTAATTGTTGAGCGTCATATTAGTTTTAGTGATGTTAAATTTTATCAAATTTATGAATCATTCGGTGTTGTTTTGACTGCACTTCAAAATTTCGTCAATTGTTATGAGAAGTTGATAAATTCTGCGGTCACTAAGAATGTTTGTCACAATGGAAACGGGGAAAAATTCTCAGATATTTCAACAAAACTTAGAATTCTTGCCTCGAATCGTCCGATCGGACTCGCCTCAGCCCCGACCTTCGATCGAATGATATCCAGAGACCGAGGTTTTCTGGAATTCTCTTTCATACGATTGAAGTTATTCGCGCGATCGCTATTTCGCCTTTTTGATAGACCCGCTCCACTTCAATATTTGGAGGATACTTTTATGTTTGCAAATATGTTTACAAAAGTTGGAATCACACTGGCTTGCCTTGCTGCTGTCTCGATCGCAACACCCATTCGGGCAGAAAATCCTCAGCACGTTCAACGACTGCTGAATACTGGAGAATGTTCCGGTTGCAATCTGACAGGCGCAAACCTGAAAGAAATCCGCGTTTTGGGGGCAGATCTGCGAAACGCTAATCTAGAGGGCGCAAACCTCACCGGTGCGAATCTAGAAGGCGCAGATTTGACAGGCGCGAATTTGAAAAACGCCAACCTTACTGCTGCCTATCTAACAAACGCAACCCTCGATCGAGCCAATCTTACCGATGCCAATTTATCCGCTGCGCGTCTCTACAATGCTGAAACCTTCGGCGCAATCCTAAACGGTATTAATATCCAAAATGCAGAAGTTTATGGTAGCGGTATCTCGGCAGGGGGCGACTATTAACCACCCCAAACGCGATCAAGTACCATCTGCGGTGAAATATCTGCCATTTTTCCAGTCGGGGACTTGATACCCGATACTCGATCGCTCTTGGGCAAGAGTGTTTCTGGATCGGTCGCACCAAACAATGCCAGCGTGAAAGTCTGCGCCGCGATCGCAACGTGCATCGGAGCGCTATCCGTACACAGCATCAAACTTGCACCTGCCACCATTGAAACCAATTGCCCAATATTTTCGGGTGATGTCGATTTAATTCCTGGACACAGCGCAACGATCTCAGACACGATCGCGGCATCTTCCTCACCTTTGAGCAGCACGATCGGTAAATCGGGCTGTTTCTGCTGGAAGTCCTGGATAATTTTTTGCCAACTTTGCGCTGGATAAATTTTGTCGATTCCTTTGCGTTCAGAAAGTTGACTCGCGCCTGGATGAATCAAAACATATCCGCCATCTCGTAATCCAAGCCGTTTGCGTTCTACATCCGACCACTCAAGATCTTTCGCTGGAACACTAATCGCAACTTCGGAAAGGGGTCGATTGATACCCAACCCTTTCAGCAAGTCGTGATACATTGCCGCCGCGTACTGGTCGCAATTCAGCGGGACTGTTTTGGTGAAAAATTTCTCACCCGATGCGCCACTCCCGTATCCGATGCGAGTGGAAATTCCGCTTAACCACAGGAGAAAGCCAATTCCTCGACGTTGACCGAGAGAAAGCGCAATATCGTATTCTCGATCGCGCAGCACACCGAGCAAATTGCTCCAGTCCGACAAACTATTACTGCCCTTAAAATCAAACAAAATTGTATCGCTGACCGATTTAGAAATTCGATAGGCTGCCTTCGCTCTTGGCTCAACCACAACATCGATCTGAGCGTTCGGGTAAGTCGCTTTTAGATCATCTAAAGTCGGAAAAAATAGGATTTGATCGCCTATTCCACCAGGAACCAGGGCAAGAATTCTCATAGGACTAATTATTTACGCTTCGCTGCAATTCCGCCCCTATTTTAAGGGAAGAAATCCGCCAAAGAAACTCTGTAGCGATCGTATATTCCGTTTTATCGGGCAATTTCAATCCGATATTCAACTCAGCATAAAAGATCGCCCCCAGGATCATCTCACTAGATCATCTCGCTGGGGGCGAAAAAATCGTTCTAGCCGACTGCGGTTGCAGATAAAACCGCTTCTTTCAATAGAGCCGCCTTATCGGTTTGCTCCCAAGGCAGTTCCAGATCGGGGCGACCGAAATGACCGTATGCCGCCACATCTTGATAGAAACGACCGCCACGCTCTCCCGGAAGGGTTTGCAAGCCGAACGTTTGGATAATGCCCGCTGGACGCAGTTCAAAATGCTCCTGCACCAAAGTCAGCAAGGTTTCATCACTCACCTTTCCAGTGCCGAACGTTTCGATCATGATGCTCACCGGACGCGCAACGCCGATCGCATAACTCAACTGGACTTCGCACTTTTCAGCCAAGCCCGCTGCGACAATGTTCTTCGCTGCATATCGTGCCGCATAAGCCGCACTGCGATCGACCTTTGTGGGATCTTTTCCAGAGAACGCGCCGCCGCCGTGACGAGAATAACCGCCGTAGGTATCGACGATGATTTTCCGCCCGGTCAAACCAGAATCGCCTTGAGGACCACCGATCACAAATTTGCCCGTCGGGTTGACCAAAAAGCGAGTTTCGCTATCCGGCTTCACGTCGATATCGGAAAAACACGGCTCAACAACGAGTGCCCAGAGATCCGCTTTAATCTTTGCTTGGATTTCAGCTTCTTCAGTAATATCGTCGATCGATGCGGTGTGCTGAGTCGAAACGAGAATCGTATCAATGCCAACAGGCCGATCGTCTTCGTAGAGAACCGTGACCTGAGTTTTGCCATCGGGACGCAGATAGGACAGCTGACCTGTCTTGCGGACAGCCGCCAGTTTGCGCGAAATTCGGTGCGCCAAACAGATCGGAAGCGGCATATATTCCGGGGTTTCGTTGCAAGCGAAACCAAACATGATGCCTTGGTCGCCAGCCCCAATCGCATCGAGTGCTTCTTGGCTGAGTTGTTCGCGGCTTTCTTGAGCGGTATCAACGCCTTGAGCGATGTCCGGGGATTGTTCATCAAGCGCGACCATCACTGCACAGCTATTCGAGCTAAACCCGTTTTCTGCGCCAGTGTAGCCAATTTCAGCAATCTTCTTGCGAGCGAGATCAATGTAATTGACGTTTGCTTTCGTGGTGATCTCACCTGTAATGAGAACCAATCCAGTGTTGACAACTACTTCAGCCGCAACCCGACTGCTCGGATCTTGGCTAAGAATCGCGTCCAAAATCGTATCGGAAATCTGATCACAAATCTTATCGGGATGTCCTTCGGTCACGGACTCAGAAGTAAAAAAGTAACGACGGGACAATGGCAGTCTCCTTTCTCTCGCTAAAGGTCTGGAACAGTAAGCTGCAATACAGTTGGGCGAATTATATCACCCCGTTTCAGGCGGCGGGTTGAACGCCAGATGGAGATTAACGCAAAAAGCAATTAATTTCTTCTGTCTTTCAAGCCAACATTCCCCGAAGGGTCTTTCGGCTTGAAACGCTGAGTTTTGACTTCATCGTGCTGATCTACGTGGCGCATCCTAGCAATTTTGTGAAGAGAAAAGCCATTTCGCCGGGTACATCTTTACCGAGTCTTTGAAATTCTGACCGATTGTTTCGGATTTTATGTTCTATTTCTATTCTTCCGGGTCATTGAGTTGATCGCCCAGCAATCGATCGAACTCTGTTTTCACTAACTGATAGCATTCACAAGACGCGGATTCTAGTCCGGGTCGATCGAGAATCCGAATCCTGCCGCGACTGTAGGTGATGAGTCCCGCTTTTTGCAGAATCGCTGCGACCACGCTCACGCTGGCACGCCGGACACCGAGCATCTGAGACAGTAATTCTTGGGTGAGAAAAAACTCATTCGTCGGCACGCGATCGTGACACATCAACAACCATCGACAGCACCGCTCTTCAACCGAGTGCAATCGATTGCAGGCAACGGTTTGAGACAGTTGGCTGATCAGCGCTTGAATATATCGCAACAGTAGCTCATACAGCCGAGTCTCCGGAGTCACTTGCCGCCGAAACGCATCGACCCGCATCCGCATTCCGTCGCCTGCCACTTGCGCGATCGCTTGCAGTGAAAGTTGGTCAACTCCCAGCAAAACGTGAATTCCCGCCATGCCTTCGTTGCCGATCGTGGCGGCTTCGACGGTTTCGCCTTCTTCGGTAATCGTCACCATTGAGATGACACCGTGATTGAGGAAATATACGTAATCGACAGGCTGATTTGGCTCATACAAGACGTGCTTGAAGGGCAGTGCGACGAACTCCAAAAAAGGCACAAGTCGATCGTACTCTTCCTGAGACAGAGCACGTAGGAGTTTATTCTGAGTAGAACGAGAACAATTTTGAGGCATGAAAGCCAACGGACGCAGGTGACATAAAACGCCTCAGACCGCAATCTGAATGCGGTTTCTAAGGTATAAGTCTTGTGATACCGTTGTCTGTCCCTTACCGTACATAGGGTAGGCGTGGGGTTTCCGCTACCCGTTGAACGGTTGGTCAAATTGCGATCGTAAAATTTGATAGCATTCGCACGCCGCAGACTCTAGGCCTGAGCGATTCAAGATCGTCAAACGTCCGCGCTGGTGATGAATTAGTCCCGCCCGTTCTAAAATTGCAATAATTTCACCAATACGATCGCGCCTCACGCCGACCATGCGAGACAGCAAGCCGTGCGTCAGAGATAAAACCGGATCGCCCACTCGATCGTGCGTCAGCAATAGCAAGTAACAGCACCGTTCTTGACTCGAATGAAGCTGAGTACAGGCTAGATTTTGGGCGATCTGACTCATGAGCATTTGAATGTAGCGCAACAATAAAAATTGCAGAGATCGACTCGTACTCAGTTCAGATCGAATGGTTTTTGCAGAGATCCGAAGGGCATCTCCTGGAATTTGAACGATCGCGCGGAGTGGGATGTAATCGGTTCCTAAGATAAGCGGAACGCCAATCATACCCTCATTGCCGATCGAGGCGGTTTCGACATCTCGCCCGCCTTCCATGACGTTTAGATGCGAGATAACAGCGCTGGTGGGGAAATAGGCGTATTCGATCGATTGATTGGGTTCATAAAGAACTTGTCCCAAGGATAAGGTAACGGGTTCTAGAAGCAGGAGCAGACGCTCGTAATCGGCTGAAGAAAGTACGGTTAGGAGTTGGTTGCTGGGCGCTTGAGACATGGCTTGCAGGAGCCACCGCAAACTGTTTGCCCGTGGCAAACTTGGAGCTACAGAATCGGTGAAATCTCTGGTCATGGGTCAATGATCAACAAGAGACGATCGAACGGTAGCCTAGAGTAAGAACTCCGGCATACTAGCGTTTTACGTCTGTCGTTTACAAAAAAATTACTTCAGTGCATCTGCTCGCTATCGTACCGTATCCATTCGCCCAAACTCTCTATAGTTGGGCAGAGTTGGCACATTAGCCGATCTCCACTCCGTCCGTCTTTAGGTAGTAAATGAGACTATCAGGGAGCAGATTCAGGATTGCGGGGCTATCGCGCCTATAGATTTCAGAGTATGCAAATTTTAAGTCGCTTTGCTGAATTGAGAAAAAGCTGTATTATACTTGTAGTATGCTAGTAATCTAAAGATGTGCGCCGCAGAATCCGAAATTGTCGAATTAGTTCAAGCCTTTGAGGATTGTAGTTTAGCTCGATTGCAGTGGACACATTCCGCCCATCTCACGGTTGCATTGTGGTACTTGATCAATTACCCATCAACCGCTACCGATCAAATTTGCTACGGAATCCAACGTTATAATCAGGTTCATGGTGTTGAATCAACTCCTACCAGTGGCTATCACGAAACCATCATGCAATTTTGGATTGCTCTGATTCAAAATTATCTCAGTTGCATTGATATTCATGATTTGTTACTGAGTTTGACCCATCGATTCATAGATGATCATTCTGATCCGGCTTTGTTGTTTGAATACTACAGCCCCGATCGCATTTTTTCGCCGGAAGCTCGTTCTCGCTGGATGGAACCCAATCTGAAATCCTTGAACTATGCAAGAATTTGATTTTCACTTCAATCAGTTCAATCAATTCAACCAAAATCAGCAGAAAGGACAGAGCTTACTCGCGGCAGGTTGGCGACCGCTGAATCGCGACTTTGATTGGCGTTATTTTCTCCAACTCGCACAGAACGATTCAGAAGAATTAAATCGCCGCATGATGGGCGCAGTGAGTACGATCGCAGATGCGGTAGGACGCAATCATCAAGCTTGGTGGGCAAATGCAATCAATCTATTTTCGTCTTACACTCGTGGCGAAATTGATCAAGTTTGGAACTATCTCACCCCTGATCCGCCTTATCCAGACTATCGCTATCGAGATAGCCTCAGTGTTGAAACTCCGATTCGGCAAATCGTCAGCCGGAATAATATTCCGATCGACTATGTTCTAAATCGTTTGCAGGAAACGACCATTCGCCAGACGCTTGCTGTTTTGGGGCGACCGGATTTGATCACACAGAGCTATCTCGATCGATCTTTTTACTTTCCGACCGATCGGTTTGAAAGCTGGGATCGGCTTGATGTGGTCAGTAGTGCTTATGCGTATTGGGCAGCGCATGAAGTCTGGTTGCAGATTGATTATGTCGATCGAGGACGACGCTACTGGACATTGATGGCGAAAAACATGGCTCCTTTGATCCAGAAATCGACGTATGGATTGGCGGTGATGTTGAGCGGATATCAAAGCCGAGTCGGGAAAATTCATGCTGAGTTTACGATTCGGGACTTCCCGGCAGAGATCCAAGCATTTAGCGATACGGTGCAACAAACGGTGATGAATCAACATCGGTTAGCGGTGTTAGTTCACGGTGATCCGGGGACTGGTAAAACTGCGTGGACACAAGCGATCGCGAAAGAAATTCTAGTTCCGCTTGGCTATGTGATTTTTATTCTGGATCACGATGCGGTCGAAAACTTTGTTCCACCTAGCTATCTCGAACGAATTTGCTTAATCATCAATGAAGCGGATAACTTAGCACAAAATCGATCGACGGAAATTGCTCAATCGAACAATAAAACAGAGCATATCTTGAGCCTGCTTGATGGCACGCTTTATCAAAGTGTCGTGAGTGTTGGCAACTTTGAATTAGAGCAGAAATTGGTGGTGATGATGACTTGTAACACGACTGAGCGACTCGACCCCGCAATGCTGCGAAAAGGTAGAGTCGATCTGATGTGTGAGTTTAATCATCGATTTGTTTGACCTGTTTTTAGGGCTTCAATGATTGTGAGATTTGCTTTGGGGAATGGAAACTCAGAAAGTTCCTCGATCGTTACCCAGCGAATTTCATCACACTCGATCGCTTGGGGTTCCCCCGAAACGTGGCGACAGTGATGAACACTCAGCGTGACGCGAAAATGAGTATAAGTGTGATCAACCGTAATCAAGTGATCACCCACTTCGATTTCGATTCCTAACTCTTCTTGAATTTCGCGTTTGATGCAATGTTCGATCGTTTCTCCGGGTTCCACCTTGCCGCCCGGAAATTCCCACAGTCCACCGAGTAAGCCTTCTGCTTTACGTCGATCGATTAAAATCCGCTGTTCGTTCCAAATCACCGCAACCCCAATCGCTTTGTGAGGAATCGGCGCACGAGTTTCTGACATAGGAAGATCTGACTGAACTCCTCGATTGTACGCCTCACAGTGCGATCGCCACGGACAAACTAGACAAGCAGGATTTTTGGGTGTGCAAACGGTTGCCCCCAAATCCATCAATGCTTGATTAAAGTCCCGCCCGTTCTCTGGATCAATCAATGCTTCAGAAAGCTCCCAAAGCTGAGACATGGCTTTACTCGGCGGAACCTCCAGCGCTATCAGTCGCGCTAACACTCGTTTCACATTGCCATCGAGAATCGCGAAAGGTTGGTTAAATGCTGCGCTAAGAATTCCGCCTGCGGTGGTGCGTCCAATTCCCGGAAGCTTCAGAACAGCCGCTAAATCAGTCGGGAACTGTCCTTGATGTTCCTGTAAGACTTGTTGTGCAGCACGGTGAAAGTTTCGGGCACGCGCATAGTATCCCAATCCTTCCCAAGCTTTGAGAACCGTCTGTAGATCTGCGTTTGCAAAAGATTCGATCGTTGGAAATTGTTTCATCCAGCGATCGAAATAAGGCAGTACCGTTTTCACCTGAGTTTGCTGAAGCATAATTTCAGAAACCCAGATTGCGTAAGGATCACGAGTCTCACGCCAAGGCAGCGATCGACCCGATTTCGCATACCAAGTAAGCAACGACGATCGCAGTTCAGCAACAAAATTCGGCAGAAAGAGACTCTCTGCCGAGAAAAGGGGATTCGATTGATTATTCGGCATCGATCGCGGCAAGCGACTTTTCAAACGCTAGTCGCTGTTCCGCGCTTTTGAGGAAATAGCCGCTCATCATCGCAGAAGCAAGCAGGCGACCTAAATCTTCGCGACTCGTCGTAATGGTGACTTCAAAACTTTCAGATGGAAGACCCCCCAGCAATCCGGTAATATTGCGCTCCATTACTTGCAGAACTTCGGATGATGAAGGCTTTGAAAGCTGAGCGATCGTTTCAGGATCAAGCGACTGAACATACTGTAAAAGCTTACCGTTCGTCTCGCTGACTCCACCGATAAACTCAGGAAGTTGATTAGATGTATCGTTCACGATCTTCTCCCTCGCAATTGAGGATCTTTGATTAACCACACTGTAACAAAGCTAGAATGTCTCTACAGTCAGTAGAACCGTACTCTAAAAGTTCGGAAATAACGATCGAAGCAAGAGCGATCGTTCAATAATCAATGAAGAGACATCTATCTTTTGATAGAAAGCGTAAAATTGCAGACTATTCGATTCTAAAGTTGTATCAAAAAGCACTTAATACTCATCAGGATTGTTTATCGATAACAGTTATTCTGAGAAACTCGGCTAAAATTATATATACAGTGAAATCTTTTCTCTGTTCCCTGGGTTAACTAGGAAAGAATCAGGGCTTCCTGCTAATCCGTGTTGAATTGGTTAAATATTTAGTATGCACATTGGGAGTGAGACGACCGCTCCGGAACGACCGCGACCAGCCACAAACATTGTTGCCAATTTTGTTGGAACCGCGATCGCGCTGATTACGCTTGTTCTACCACTGCTTGTAATCGCCCACTACGCTCCGGAGAGTCCACCGCCGCCGAGTTCCACCCGGATGAGCAACTAATCTAAAAAAGATCGGTTCATACGACTTGCTTGATAAAGGTTTCATCAGGCAGAATGAATTTACCTACCCTTAATCCATGGAATCGCTAAGATCGTCCTAGAGGATAGGAATTCATACTGAGGCTGATCACATGACATCTTATGCAACCTCGTCCGCTAGAGCCGACATGAGCGAGTTACGTCGCTTGAAGACTCTGCTGCCTCCAGAACTGCAAAGCTGGGTGACGATCGAGACGACGACCGCCGTAAATCCTGCCTTAATTACCTGCGAAGAAATCGGTCGCGATGAGGTAGAGATTCAAATCGATATGCCGAAATGGGATCAACTGGCGATCGACCAGCGAAATCTCTTGTTTTGGCACGAAGTCGCGCGGATTCAGACCGACACCATTCCCAAAGACGGTTGGGAAATGGCGGCACTGGCGATTGGGCTAGGGGGCGCAGTCGGTGAACTGTGGGTTCAGGATGGTTTGCTGCTGCTGTTAGCGATGGGATTATCTGGGGTCGCAGGCTGGAGACTGTACCAGAAAAACAATAGTGAGAAAAACGTCAAAGAAGCGATCGAGGCGGATGAACGCGCGATTCAGATCGCGACTCGGTTTGGCTACACCTTGCCGAATGCTTATAAGAGTTTAGGCAGTGCGCTGAAGACGCTGATCGATCAAACTCCGAAGAAAAAACTGCGATCGAAATATCAATCTCGACTTGATGCGCTGAAAAAGAGCGCAGCAAAGGCGAAAGCAAAAATGCGATCGGCAGCTCCTTCAGATTTTTAACTGAACAAAACAAAGATATCAAAGGATGTAACAGGTGTTGACCAAGCGTTACATCCTTTTTTTGTTGCGATCAGTATGATAGATGGCGAGGCGTTCTGAACTACGCCTGCATCGGTTTCAGGAGACAAGCATGGCTTTTAATATCAATGCGCTTAAGCTTCCTGTGATTCAACGTGGCTCAACTGGGGCATCCGTTGGCGCATGGCAGCGATTTTTACAGGATCGAAATTTTGCGATCGGAGCCGTGGATAATGGTTTCGGCAGTGTCACAGACAAAGTGACGAAAGATTATCAACAGAAAAACGGACTGGTTGCTGATGGCGTGGTGGGTCGCGGGACTTACGCTAAAGCGTTATCGCAAGGATTCATCTATCGCGTTTCTGACTTGACCGCAGCCATGTTACTCAGCTATCTCAACTATGGGGCAGCGGAAACTCAAGACTTACAGCGCAGCTTAAATGCGATCGGGCGATTGAATCCACCGTTAACGATCGATGGAAATTTTGGCTTTGGCAGCACAAAAGGCCTGACCGAAGCGTATAAAATTCTCGATGTGAATTTCCGTCCGCGCTTGGATGCTCAACTTTCTAATGCAACGAAGCAAAAGTTGGGAGCCGACTATGCGCCAGGATTGGCGATTTTAACCGAGTATGCAAGACGGCAAAGAGCGAGACTGAGCGGGGCGCAGTGGGTGCGATTTTTCCCGGCAAGTAGCTCGATCGATGATCTGGCTTCTCCGTTTCGTCAGAGAGTCCGCGCGTTTGAGAAAGCTTTGCGCGATGGTGGAGCTTCGATTGCCGTGACGAATACCTATCGTCCACCGCAGCGGGCTTATATGATGCACTATGCGGTGCAGTTAAACAATCGGGATATGGCTCCGTGGGATGTGCCGCCGATGGTGGGGATCGATATCGATTGGGTGCATTACACGGATGCGGCTTCCTATCAAGCGGCACGAGACATGGTGAATGCGTTTGATATTGGGGGCAATCCCGCTGCGCTGCAATCCCGACATACGCAAGCACTCGCGATCGATTGGATTATCAGTTGGAAAGCCCCGATGCGAATTCGGAATGGAAACGGTCAGACCGTGACGATCGGAACTCCAACCGATGGCAATGATAATCCTAATTTGTGGGACGTGGGCGCAACGTATGGGGTGTACAAGCTAGAGTATGATCCGCCTCACTGGTCTGTAGATGGCTTCTGAGGGTTCAGGACACGCCATCTTGTGAGGCTTTCGAGATCGACGAAATCGGTTCTTCAACTTTGGGCAGCGATCTCGTCGATCGAGATTTTCGCTCTTTGCGTCCGTCTGTCCATCGGTGCAACAACACATAGAAACATGGAATGATAAACAGCGTTAGCAACGTCGCTAACGACAGTCCAGAGAATACGACAACTCCCAACGGCTGAAGAAATTCGCTGCCTTCTCCTAAACCCAACGCCAACGGAAACACGCCTAAAACAGTGGTAACAGTCGTCATTAAAATCGGGCGTAACCGTTCTGGCGCGGCTCTGAGCATGGCAGATCGTCGATCGAGTCCTTCGTTTTTGTAGATTTCGTTCGCGGTTTCTACCATGATGATCGCGTTGTTCACCACGATTCCCACGAGAAGAACCGCACCAACGATCACCGTTGCCCCGATCGCTGTTTGAGTCACAAACAATCCGATAATTCCACCGGACAGCGCAAGCGGAATCGTGAACATAATCACCAGCGGATCGATGAGTGAGTTGTATTGAACTGCCATCACTACGAATACCAGGAATGCAGCTAAACCACCCAATAGGGGCAAAGCGTCTTGAAGTTGTTGGTTACTTTCAGCCGCGCTACTCGGTAAGCGAGACACCCCTTCAGGAAGTTGGATAGTTTGGAAAAGTCGATCGACTTCCGATAAAGCATTTCCCAGACTTGCACCTTGGTTCAAGGTTCCAGCAATTTGAAACACTTGCCGCTGATTGATTCGCTGAATCTGTCCAGGTGCTTGTCCCGTCCGAATGGTTGCCACATCACCAAGGCGAACGATTTGATTATCGTCAGTAAATAAGGGAATTCGTTCCACTTGTGAGGCGCTTTGGATCGCGTCTTCATTCAGTTCGACTCGGACATCGACCAGCCGATTTCCGCGCTGAATTTGAGTCGGGATTGAACCTTCGACCGCGGTTTGGATCGTTTCTCCCACAGCTAGAGTATTGAGTCCAAGTTCTGCGGCACGTTCACGATCGCGTTCGATCTGAATCTCTGGCTGACGCTGATCGGCATCTGGGCGAAATCGAGCGAGGGTGGACTGGGAAAGTGCGCCTAAAACCTGCCGTCCAGCCGCTTCGAGTTGCTCCAGATTTTGACCCTGCAAAATCACGTCAATTTCTGCGCCTCTGACCGGGGAGTTGTTTAGAATCAAGCCTCGAACCTGTCCCGGGCTTAATCGCAGCGTGGTTTCTACGAGATTGAGCCTGCGGAACTCTCCGTTCACTTTCTCGACAAATTCTTCGACATCCGTGTTGGGCTTTAAGGTGATGTTGCTAGAAGCGCGTAGCGGGTTTTCGCTAGTCGCGTTACCGAATAAAGAGCCGCCCACCGTCGAAAAAACGTAGTCTGTTTCTGGTTGTGCTTGCAGAATTTTATCCACTTCCTGCATTACTCTTTGGCTGGTTTCGAGCGGGGTTCCGGGTGGAAATTGAGCAAACAAATTCGCTTGTCCGGTACTAATTCGGGGCAAAATTTCCTGTGGAATTCGACCTGTCATCCATAAACCGCCACCGCCGAGAACTAAGACTGTAAGCGCGATCACAATGATCGGTCTGCGCGTGATTTTGGCAAGCAATCCTGCATAACGACGAGTTCCGCCTGCTAAACGCTGATCAAACTGGCGAAACAGCCAGAAGCGATTGATCCGACTTGACCACCGAATCGCCAGCAGTCGAGATGCCAACATCGGCACAACAGTAACTGCCACAAGCAGCGAAGCCACAACCGCAAAGCAAATCGTTAAAATTAATTCGTTGAACAGCAGCGAGATAAAGCCACCAATTAACACAAAGGGCACGACCGAAACTAAGTTTGCACTTGTGGCTGAGACGAGCGAAGATTCGACCTCGCGGCTACTGTCTTCGACAAGATCGATCGCGGCTCCAGTTCCTTGCGATGCCAACCCCGCTGCGCCTCCTTGCACCGTCGCCCGCTTATCAATGTTTTCTAAAATTACAACAGAAGTATCAACGGCTTGACCAATACTAATTGCCAATCCCGCCAAGCTAAAAATATTCAGTGAGAAACCGCTGAGTTTCATTGCAGTAATTGCGACAAGTGTACAAAGCGGAATGGTAAGCGTAATAATAAATGTCTGTCTTAGCGATCCCAAAAACAATAGAACTGATAATCCTGCAAGCGCCGCTCCTGACAATGCAGCCTCGGTCACACTGTTCAAAGAAGCCTGAATAAACTTAGATTCATCCAATGTTGGAAGAAGCTGCATCTCTGCCGGAATGATATTCGATCGACGTAATTCTTCAATGCGACGCTTTACCCCTTCAACGACTTGGATCGTGTTTGCATCCGGCTGCTTCTGAACACTCACTTTTACCGCGGGCTGACCATTCAGATTCACAAAAACGCGCTGCTTTTGAGTTCCATCATTGACCTGGGCAAAATCCCGCAAATAGACACGCTCTGCGGGTACTGGCGCTGTCGTTTGTGTTGTAGATTCCGTTGCTGTTGTCGTAGGTTCACCGACAACCGGAAACGATAAATTCTGAATTTCCGCCGCGTCTTTGAATCGCCCGATTGTTCTCGTCAATGGCTCAGAGTTTTTGCCTAAAATCCGACCGCCTGACACATCTTGGTTGGTTTCTTCCAACTCTTGCAAGACGCTGTTTAAACCGACACCAAGCGCTTGAAGCCGATCGAGATCCACTAAAACCCGCACTTCTTCTTCCACGCCCCCGGCAACATCGACCGCCGCAACCCCTTCTACAACTCCCAACTCACGGGACAATTCTTCATCCGCAAACACTCGCAAATCAACCAATTTAGAAGAAGGCGAAGTGACTGCAAACTCGTAAACGGGAAGCTGAGACGGATCAACTTTGAATAAAGTCGGTTCCTCGATCGTATCCGGCAAATTTCCCCGCGCTCGGTTAAACGCTGCGGTCGCATCATTCAGCGCTTGATCAATGTTTCCACCTGGTTGAAAGAACAGATCGACGCTGACCTGCCCTTCACGAGTTTGCGAATAAACCTGAACGACCCCTTCTGTTGCAGAAAGCGCTTCTTCCAGCGGACGAGTCACTTCATCCACCGCCACATCTGGAGAAATCCCAGGAGAGTTCACGCGCACCCCAATTCGCGGATACGTAATCGAAGGCAGCAAATCGACTTGAAGCCCAAAAAGAAAATAAACACCGATGACGATCGCGGTTAAAGTCAGCATCAATGTCGCGATGTGTCGCCGAATCGCGATCGAGCTAATACTAAAGCCACGCGATGGAGAAGGCTGCGTTGTCATAACTCTCTATCCTTGTGATAAGACGCTCAATCGAACTGGCGCACCTGCTTCTAACTTCCCACTGCTGCGAACCACAAAAGACTCGCCCACTTTCAATCCCGATAAAATCTCAACCTGTCCATTGGCGCGGTTTCCAAGCTGTACTTCTCTTGGACTCACGCTCGCTTGATCCCCTGATCGAGAAACCACGTACATCGTGGCGGACTTCGGAGGGGCTTGATTTTGTCCTTGCTGGGGTTTCTGTCCGATCTGCGTCGCCGATTCTGGCACAACGACGCGCTGAGATTGTGCGGTCTGAAAATTCACCCGCGCTAACAATCCGCTGCCAATTCTTCCGGTTGAATTCGGAATCGTGACTTCAACCGGAATCAATCGCGCTCGTGTTTCTGCGGCAGGGGAAATTCGCGTGATTTGTCCCGCCAGAATTTGATTCGGCAGGGCATCTAAGCGAACTTCCGCTCTCTGCCCCACGCGAAGATTGGCAAACTCTCGCTCTGACACCCGAACTTCGACTTTCACTTGATTAAAATCGCCTACTCGCAACACTTCAGTTCCGGCTTGCGCCAAATTCCCTGGCTCCGTTGGACGCGCCAACACTGAACCATTTACAGGCGAAGTTAGAACGCCATAAGACTGGCGCTCTCGTTCTTGACTGACGATCGCTTGCTGTGCCGTGATTCGTCTTGCCGAAGCGGCGACGGATTGCTGTCGATTTCCGACTTGTTTTTCTGCCGATCGTAAGGCTTGCTCTGCGGTTCCAAGTGCGGTTCTAGCGGTTTCTGCTGCCTGTTCTGACACTGCACCTTGGCGAAAGAGTTGCGCTTGGCGTTGAGAGTCCGATCGCGCTTGCTGTAATTCTAATCGCGCCCGTTCGACCTGAGTTCGAGCATCCTCGACTTCTGCTTGCAAACTCGCGACTTCTGATTCTCGCGCGGCAACTTCCGCTTCTGCCTGAGTGACTGCTGATGATGCGATCGTGCCATCTAATCGAGCTAAGACCTGACCCGATTGGACTTGATCCCCAACGTTGACGCTAATGTCTGTGATTCTGCCTTCGGCTTGCGATCGGAGTGAAATTTCTCGAAACGGTCGGGTGGTTCCGGTGTAGGTGCGTTCTTCGGTTAAAGCAGCGAGTTCTGCGATTTCAGCATCGACCGCAACTGCTCCCCCTTGCTGATTTTGGGGATTGGGCTGCTGCTGGGCATCGCTTGAAGGAATCAGATTACAGCCGCTTAAGATCAGTACTCCAGCGAGTCCGAGATGGCTAAACGTCAGTCGGGCAGAGGTCAGAAGTTGCATGATGATAGGTTGAGCGTTGATTCATCGTAACAGTATTTAATATTTTGGGCGCTAAATGTATCAATCCAAAGCCTGAGCTTGATCAAGGGTTTAAGACGTTTCGGCGATCGCTATTTCTTCCAAAAGAGTGAGGGATTTCAAAGGCAGATTGCAAGAATCGAATCAGGTGTGAGGAGCTTGTCACAAATCTTTAGATCAGGATGGAAAATCATGGCAGATTCAATTCGGACAATTGACGTAGACACCACGATCGCGGCATTGCAGCAGGGATTAACATCGATTCCGGTAGAGCAAGCGATCGCAGTGATCGAAAGCTGGCAGCAACAGCTTCAAGGGACTGATTTAGCAGAAGATTTGGGCGATCTCAAAGCCGCTTTGTCACAAGGAGATGTCAGCTCGATTTCGCAGATCTTGACCGATCTTGGTGAAGACACTTCGGAAGCCGCAGCCGATGCGACTGGAGATACTGCGGTGAAAGTTGAGCAGTTAGGTGATTTGTTGTCACAAGCGGGTCAGTCGTTAGCGTAAATAAGGTACTTCGGTAGGGGCAAACGATGCCTCTACCGTCTCAAGTTCTAATATTAAAAAAGCTCGGCAAATGACTACTAACGCTTCCCGAAAAGTCCGTTACGCTGTGGTGGGACTTGGCTGGATTGCCCAAGCAACCGCCCTACCAGGCTTCAAAAACATTCGCGAGAATTCTGAAATTACCGCTTTGGTTTCAGATGATCTAGAGAAATTAGAAACGCTATCAAAACAGTATAGGATTCAAAATACATACTGTTGCGATGAGTATGATGAATGCCTAAATAGCGGTGAAATTGATGCTGTTTACATCGCTCTACCCAACCATTTACACAAAGAATATACAGTTCGTGCAGCAGAAGCCGGAATTCATGTGCTGTGTGAAAAGCCAATGGCTGTGACCGCTCCGGTGTTGGTGAATGCGAGTGACCCTTCTGGAAAGTCTTGATTGAGTCTTTTTGCTTCGTTGATGGGGGTTCTGCCCCCTAAATCCCCCATTCTGGGGGACTTTGAAAGTGTGAAGCCTTCCTAGGTTAAGGAGAAATTGATGCTACGAAAACTAGGCTTGTGGCTGATATGGCTTGATTTTATTGTTTATGTGGTGTGGTTCGCTCCACCTTTACGATCGAACTTGCTGCAACCGATTCAAACATTACTGTCTGGGCAGATTCCCTTACTCAATCCAGTTGTGATCTCTCTGTTTAGCATGGTTGGAATCTGGCTATTAATTTATAGCTGTTTGATCTTTGCGGATGGCAGAATGCAGCGGATTCCGGCTTGGGGGTTTATGCTCGCTTCGATCGCATCAGGCACAATTGGATTGATTCCTTATCTCGCCTTGCGCGAAGCGAACGAAGAGTTTTCAGGTGGAAAAGATGTTTGGTTATCGGTGTTAGATGCTCGATCGACAGGCGTCATTCTCACATTGAGTACTTTAGTTTTGCTGGGTTTCGCGATCGTATTTGGAGACTGGAGCGCATTTATTCGATCGTTTCAAACGGACAAATTTATTCATGCAATGACGTTAGCGTTTTGCCTATTTGCGCTGTTGTTTCCTTATCCGACTTTGCTGAGTGATGACATGGCACGACGCGGATTAATGCGACAATCACAGTTCTTTTGGCTTGTTGCTCTCGTGCCGCTATTTGGCCCGCTTGCTTATCTGTGTTTGCGTCCCGGTATTCCTGCTTTGAAGTGATTTTCACCCGCATGGCAGATTAAGTTTTAGCAATTTTTTTCCTAGCCACTGACTCCATATTTGCCTCCCGTCACAACCGCAAGAAGGCTCAACGTTTACGGTCATCTTTCCATTAGAACTTCAGTAGAATTCGCCGTAGAGACGCAATGAATCGCGCCTCTACCTAAAGAGCATTTACCAATCAAACGCCCCGATCTTGTGGAACCTCGATCGGTTGAATCGCATTTTGAGAATCCCAAATTGCCTGATATCGGCGCAGAATCGACTGACTATAAGCCGCAATACTGGGATAACGATGCCCATTGTAAAACTGCCTAGCCGTTGAGGTATATTTCTCCGGCTTACCGCTGTACCACCAGGATGCAACTCGTCGAATCGCGATCGCGACATCGCCATTACTTGCTGCAAAAGATCTCTGCCAGTATTGATTCAATTTGAAATCGACGATCGCGATTTGCAACTGAGGATTTGCCAGAAATTCTTTCTTTGAAACAACATATCCAAGCGCTTCTTTCGACCATTTCGGTAGGTTTTCGGGCATGATTTGGGCATATCCTAATGCTCCAGAATGCGGGTTAATCGCTCTAAAATTCGCGCCACTTTCTTGACCGATAATCGCTTGCCGAATTAGGATAACCTCCGGTTCGATATTGCTTTGGGGTTGAATTCTTGAGGATAAAACCGGGTTTGCAAGTAACTTCTCAGGATTCAAAGTCACTGCACAGATTGGAAGCCCGATCGACAATACGATCGCACTCGTAATTCCAGGTAAATAAAACTGCGTAAAAACACGCTTCGCTTTCAAATTCAAACTCATTTCAGCAGGTGTGAGACAAACTTTGAAGAGTGTACCTTCATTCTCGGCATCTACAAAATGGCATAGAATTTCCTAATAGCTTCGGATACTTAAATCCGAGTTTTACTAATCTAATTCTCTTTATTTCAAAGAGCGAAATTATAAGAATTTATCAATGAAAGTGTTCGTTTCAATGCTTCAGCAATTTCACAGAAAAAAACTCAGAAAAAAACTGGATAGTTGTAAGAACTACCCAGCCATCAGAATTTAACTTTTGAACCCGAATCTAGACTGCTGCTACCTTTTTGGTGACTGCATTCAGTTCGCCTTTTTTGTACTTCGCAGCAAAGATTTCCATCGATTGCTGTTTGATCTTGCTTGCTTGACCCGCTGCATTGAATTGGGTGTAGCGATCGGCACAAACTTTCTGCATATACTTGATCGACGGCTTCAAGAAGTGGCGCGGATCAAATTCTTTCGAGTTTTGCATCAACGCTTCGCGAACCGCTGCGGTGATTGCCAAACGGTTATCGGTGTCGATGTTGATCTTGCGAACGCCCGACTTGATTCCTTTTTGAATTTCTTCAACAGGAACGCCGTAGGTTTCAGGAATCGTACCGCCGTTTTGGTTGATGATCGCGATCAAATCTTCGGGAACTGAAGACGAACCGTGCATGACCAAGTGAGTATTCGGCAAGCGGCGGTGAATTTCTTCGATCCGGCTGATTGCGAGGATTTCTCCGGTCGGTTTGCGGGTGAACTTATACGCACCGTGGCTGGTTCCGATTGCAACTGCCAACGCATCGACTTGAGTACGCTCCACGAAATCTACCGCTTCATCCGGGTCGGTGAGCAGCATCGAATGATCCAATTCACCTTCAAATCCGTGACCGTCTTCTGCTTCGCCTTTTCCGGTTTCGAGCGATCCGAGGCAACCCAATTCTCCTTCAACCGAAGCGCCGATCGCATGAGCGACTTTAACGACTTCTGCGGTGACAGCGACGTTATATTCGTAGCTCGCCGGGGTTTTCGCATCGGCTTCGAGTGAACCATCCATCATGACGCTGGTGAAGTTGTTCTTCAGCGCCGAATAGCAGGTTGCAGGCTCGTTTCCGTGATCTTGGTGCATCGAGATGGGGATGTGCGGGTAGGTTTCGACCGCCGCCAAGATCAAGTGACGAAGGAAGTTTTCGCCTGCGTAGTTTCGAGCGCCACGGGAAGCTTGCAGAATGACTGGGCTATCGGTTTCGTGGGCAGCCAGCATGATCGACTGGATCTGCTCCATGTTGTTGACGTTGAATGCAGGGATGCCGTAACCGTTTTCAGCCGCGTGATCCAGCAATAGCCGCATCGGGACAAGCGCCATATCAAGTTCTCCTGGTTATCTCAGCAAGTTCTGTTTTCACAAACTTAATTGTTACGATAATCTTAAGACAATTTATGTCGCTCTCATCATCGAATTTGGAATTTTATTAGGTAAAAATAGCTATTAAACATTTTTATTGGATCTAAGACGATCGATAAGGCAGTAAATTAGAGGTGGAGATTTGAGCGATCGCTGTCCCTTCCAAAACGACTTCAATCTGTTCTGTGACGGTCGTCTGCTGCTGATAGTCCTCGTTTTCGGGTTGAGCGTAAACCTCGATCGAGCGATCAACTAAATTAATAATCCAGTAGATCGGAATCCCTGCACGCGCATAGAGGCGTTTTTTGGAAGTTCGATCGCGCTCTAAAGTTGAGTCAGCAACTTCGATGACGAGGGCAATATCTTGAGCAGTGGGATGTCGATCAACGTAATCTTGCGTCGCTCCTCGCACGATCACGATATCTGGTTCCGGTTCGCTATCGATTAGCGTGATCGGCTCTTGCGTATCAACGTACCAGCCTGACGGCAAGATTTGATCCAGCGCATCACGAGTTAGTTTGGTCGCAATTCGATGCGGTGGATTTTTCGGCATTTTATAGACAAGCCAACCTTCGAGCAGTTCCACCGGATCATCGTCGGTCAAAATGCCCAACTGAATCATCTGGTGATACTGTTCCACACTCAACCGCCAGATCGGATCGGTGGGAATGAATTGTGCGATCGCAGATGAGAAAGACACAAAATAATTAAATCAGTGATAGCTGTATCGTAGCGGTGAACTCTCTAGATTGAAAGAATTACGCGATCGCGCTTCTAAAATCTAATGCTGAATGCTAATCTTGTGCCTAGAATATTTGTACTTGGGATTACGCTGTCACTCTTCTCAGGTTGCGCGATCGCTGTGGGAGCCTCTACACCTCAAACACAATCTAATCTTGTCAGGATGGATTAGAGAACACGCCTCACTGAAATTGCTCAAAGTCTGCGCCGTTACGAGATTCTCACAGAACAGGGCTATCAAACTTTGATTCGGGAAATCAATCAAGGGAATGTGGCGAATCGTGCAAACTTGTTGGAATTTCTCGGTGAGGAAGCTGACCGTCGATCGAATCCTGATTCGCCTCAACAAATAGCGACGGATTACGTTTTCATTGGTGAACTCAGTGAGGCAGAACTTAACCAATTAAAGTCGATCGCGCAACAGCTAAAAGAAGCGGGTGCGATTAGCGATCGTGTCTATCAAAAAATTCAGCGCAGAGCTGGCATAACGATCCAACTTGAACTACAGCTTTTTAACTTTGCGGCTGATTGGATGAGAGGCGATGAAGCACCAGAGCCAGAGCGGATTCAACCTGTTTTGGATAACCTGCAACGATCGGGACTCATCACCAGTGACAATCGCACCAAGCTGTCACTCGACTTAAAAACAGGAAAAGCAGAGGACGGATATGATATCGTTCGCTATCTGGAAAATACAAAAATCTTTAATTTACGGGACTATTCACGCGATCCAGTCATCTATTTTCCACAAATTCACCGTGAAGTTGCTCAACTTTTGACAAAAGCAGGTGCAGCGAATCTAAGTACGGCTACTTTCAAGCTTCAGTTTCTTGATGTTGAAGAGGACAACGCACTCATCTCAACAAAAGTAGATAGTAGAAAATATGAATTTGCCAGCCATTATTCTGCTGCTCGATCTCAAAATCACTTTTTTGGAATGATTGATGGAGAATTCATTCAGCTATTTAACAAAATTCTTCGAGATCAAAAGTCGTCCTACCGTTTGTACACTGTAGGATTCTTCAGCGATGAGTACGGGGCTTTTGGTCTTGATTACTCACGATTTGCAGTGCTTGTTCTCACTGAGGAGCAAGCAAAACAATTGCATCGCTGGACTTCCTCATATTTGGCGATCGGGCTTGAGGACCACAGTTCAGCGTTTAACAGCGATCGCATTGACTCAATTCTCAGCCTGATTGAATCGATCGGCTTACTTTCTCATCTCACGCCGCAGCAAAAAACAGAAGGAAAGCAGAAAATTGCACGCCAATACATCAATTCATCCTATGAATTGCTTGCAGCTTTCGACAATCTGTTAATTTCTTTCGATTGGGAAACTGGAAACCTTGAAAATCCCTATCAAGCCTTAACCAAAAGATTTGCTGTCGCTTCTCGTGGTGCATTCCAACCCACAGAAATTTCTAACGAGTTTGACTACGACCAGAAAATCGCAGGACAGTCTTTTGTCGTGAAAGGCGTTCGATACAGTACAAAACTGGAGTTTAATGGCGACTGGCTTGATTCGGCGTTTATCGCTTTTCTCGATCGAGTCATTGCTGAAACGGTACCAGACGCGAAATTTTACACGCTTTATGATGGTTTAAGTGAAGTAGGCTACTTATTTCTCACCTAACAACAGCGCCGAGTTTTAGAAGCCGAGAAGCTAATCACACTTGAGCCAGTACGCACGCCAGAGACGATCAAAAAAGACACGAGCAATTAACAGATTTCCAACTTTCGATCGAGTTCTTCTTTGAGCAAAACCGCGATCGTCAACTCAAGGAACCTAATTTCTAGCAGCGAAGTCATTTGAATCATCGCCGCTAGATTCAGACCTGGAAGGACAAAGATTTATGTTGAACCTGAAAAAGCTACAGTCCAGTACTGCGATCGCCTTAACCATTGGTGTCGCCGCAACCGGAGCCGCCCCGATCGTATTCGCGAAAGATGTGGTGGCAGCTCCCGCGCCAATGCAAATCGCACAGCTATTTCCCACCCAAAACACAGGCGCAGTCCGCATTCCTGCTGGAACCACGCTTCGACTAGCATACCGTGATGCCGAAAAAATCGTTGTTGCCCCGAACGAGCGGCTTCCCATTACGCTCACCGTTCCCAGTAATGTTCGCACCTCAAATGGCACATTGCTGATCCCAGCCGGGAGCCAAGTGAAAGGAGAATTCCAACCTGTAGACGGTGGAACGCGCTTTGTGGCAAACACTCTGACGCTGACCAACGGCACTCAACTATCACTGAATGCTCAAACCGATGTGATCAGCCGGACTGAAGAAATTCGGCGCGGGGTCAGCACCGATTCTCTTCTCAAAGGAGCCGCGATCGGTTCAGGTGCAGCCGCGATTATTGCGGGTGTGACTGGAAATCGTCGCATTACTCTCGGTCGCGTCTTGATCGGAACGGGCGTGGGTGCATTGGGCGGCTTGCTGTTGGGTCGCAACCGCAATCAGGTTATTTCAGTCAATCCGCAATCGGATCTGAACTTGCGCCTCAATTCAGCACTGGCTGTCAATCCGTATTAATCGCTGATACAACTGCCCGCTGATCTCAGGGTTTGAAATCAGCGGGCAGTTTGTGAAACTTAAGCGATCGAGCCTGATTCTGCGGTGAGTCGATCAATGTCATTCGCGCTTGTATAATCCTGCCAAAATCTTGCAAATTCTTCTGCTCTCGATCGAGCTGCCGGACAAAGCTGATACATTCGACGCGGACGACCCCGCTTTTCTGGTTTTTTCCAATAGCTCGTCACAATCTCTTGTTTCTCCAGAAACCGCAGCGAACTTTGCAGAATTGTGTCGGACAAACGATAGTTTGGATAACTCTGTCTTAGCTTCTGTACCAACTCAGTTCCATAAGATTCATTTGTAACCAGAACTGACATTAGATAGCAAACAGTCAATTCTTGGTTCAGAAAGATCGGCTGCGGGGTCTGAAAAAACCGATAAATGTCTTCAAATGTCAGGCGTTGAGCGTTCATCATTTGAAATCACCGTCAAGTAAAGAGCAATTCACTCCAAATATAGATTTCAATTGTGAAAAACTTTGGAGGAAGAAAGCGAAATTTGCCTGGTTTAAGTTTGACTCAGCGCTGCACTCCGCTCGATCGCGAATCTCACCGATCGCAATAGCTGCTGAATCGTAATGTCATCTTTACTCAAATAGTCTTGAACTCCCGCCCGAATCGATGCCAGCGCCAAGTCTTCGTCATCGATCGTACTAATCACAACCATCGGGACATCAGGAACCGCCCGTCGAAATTGCACGACCGTCTCTAATCCCGTTGAATCAGGCAATCGTAAATCGAGCAAAATCACATCAAAATTCTGACCTGCTTGAGATTGATATTCTTTGCAGATTGAGATCGCTTCGTCTAACCGTTCCACTTGTGCCAACTTCCAACTTTCTCGTCCCGCTCGCAGAAATGTTCGACGAAGTAAAACCGCATCATCTGGATTATCTTCAACTAAAAGAATGTGGATTGCCGCTGAATCCACAGAACCAGGATGATGAGTCATATTAAACCCTTCCTCACTTAATAAATTTAATTTTTTTGTAGTTTTAAGCACAAAAATAAAGCAGTCAAGCTCATCCTAGCAAACTTAAGCTGAGAGTATGGTTACGATAGATTCTTCCACAAGATGCAAGAAACGAGCAAGCTTGTAAGGCGATCGGAGTGTCAAAATGAAAGGGTTCGTCTATTTGTCTTATTCCTATGCCTCCTCGCTGGTCTCGGATTCCCGATCGCAAAGATGCTGATTTTCGCCAACTTGACGATCGCATGAGCTTTGCGACACACGTAGCACTATTCGCCGCGTCTAATTCGGGAATGTGGTTTTTCCGAATTCTTCAAAAAGCGGATTGGTCGTGGTCGATTTGGGTCACAAGCGGATGGCTTGCGGTGTTGATCGCTCATGCGATTTACGTTTTCGTGATCGCAGACTATTCCGAGCCTGTTCCCGCCCCGACCAGAGCCACCGGATTTAAACCGAAAGAAAAACCGCCAAAATCAACCAAGAGGTAGGAGATTTCGGCATCCTGAACTCAGTACGGTTTAATCATTGAACCCTTTAATACACTTATGGCAACCTCTAGTACTTCAGAAGCGATCGAAGCGTTAGCCGCTGAGATTGGTGAATCTGTCTATATTGATGTCGCAAAATGGCATCTCTATCTCAATGATGCTCATCTGCATACCGTTTTGGCAGAGCGGCTTTTTCCGATGGTTTCGGGTGGAAAAGGAATCCAGGAAGATGATGTTCTGAAAGTGGTTCAGAGCATTCCTGTGAAGTTGGGCGGTGGTAAGCGCGAGGTTCCGCTGCTTGATTTGCTGCCGATGCAGTGTCAGGTCAGTCTGATCGATACGCTGGAAGAGTTTCAGCGCAATTTGTAAATTGCGCGATCGAACCCGATAGATCCCGCATTTATCAACAAAGTAGAGACGTTCGGAGCGTCTCTACTTTGTTGCTTCGCGAATTCCATTACGCCAAATCAAACACAAGGATTTCAGCGTTATCTTGTCCGACTAACTCTAAAGTCGATTCGGCTGCGATCGCAGCTGCATCTCCCACCGTCAAAACTTCACCATTGACGATCGCAGAACCCCTCGCGACTTGTATCCAAAGATGTCGATCGGGCTGGATTTCCTGCGTCACTTTCTCACCGTTGCCCAAAACCGTTGCATACAAATTGAGATCCTGATGTACGGTAACGGAGCCATCGCGCCCATCTTGTGAAGCAATCAGCCGCAATTTTCCTTGCTTTTCTTCCGGCGTGTAGAACTTTTGCTCATATCCGGGTTCTAAGCTCGATCGTTCTGGAAGCACCCAAATTTGCAGAAGGTGAACGGCATCAGTTTTAGAAGCGTTGTATTCGCTGTGAGTTACGCCCGTTCCCGCCGTCATGCGCTGCACTTCACCGGGACGAATCACCGATTGATTTCCCATGCTGTCTTGGTGTTCTAATGCACCTTCTAGCACGTAAGTAATAATCTCCATATCCCGGTGCGAATGAGGCGCAAATCCGCCGCCACCGGAAACGAAGTCGTCGTTAATCACGCGCAGTTTACGAAATCCCATGTGTGCTGGATCGTAGTAGTTCGCAAATGAGAAGGTGTGATACGAGTTCAGCCAGCCGTGATCTGCATTTCCACGATCGTTTGCTTTACGAAGTGTCAGCATTAGATACCTCCTAGAAATAAAGCACGTTGGATTGTTTGGATTCGTACTTTATAGAAATTAAGATAACACATGGATAGTCTAAATGCAAACTGTTTGCATTCTATTAATGAATGCGACCGACCCGCGTTGGTAGATCCGTAAGAATCTGAGTATTCCTACAAAATCTTTATTAATACGATCGAGCCAAATTGATTAAATTACTGAGTTGTTTCCGTAACTTCGGTAGAGCATCAGCTGCCACAAGATTTTACCCTTGCGTGATTAACACTGAGAAAAATAAAGTTTTCGTGAGGCAACCGCAATATAACGGAAAGATTTCAAGTAGTTTTGCAGGAAATCACGAGGTTTGTGAAGAATATCTGTGATTAAATACCTGTGACTGACTTCACCGTTCCTTGCGTTCCGTTACACACGCTACCAAGGATGCGGTGCAAGGTCGGCAGGTCTGCGTCTGCCTGCGCTCTTCACACACAAGGAGAAAGGAATGAGACAATTATGGAGGTCATTAAGTGTTCGATCTCGCTTCACACTGAAACAGTTTTTCGTCATCTGTCTCGGATTTATCGGAGCAATCGTTCTATCTTGGGGACAACAAGGACTACTCGCGATCGAAGCCAACTTACAAGCTACAGGAAGTACCTGGCAAGGCGCATCCTTCCCAGTGGAGAACTTCCAAGGCTACACTTCACCGTTTGGCTATCGGGCATCGCCGGATGGATCTTATAGCCGAGAGTTTCATCGTGGACTAGACATGGCAGCCCCCGAAGGCAGCTATATCCGCAGTTGGTGGGCCGGCAAAGTCGTGGAAGTCTCAGACAATAGCGCCTGTGGAACTTCGGTTGTGATTCAATCGGGCGACTGGGAGCATATTTACTGTCATATGCAGGGATCGGCAGGTCGCGGCGGTCAAGGGAAATTTATTCGATCAGGCGATGTCCAAATCTATGAAGGGCAGATGATCACAGCAGGCGGACGAATTGGGCGAGTCGGGATGACCGGACGCACCACGGGGCCGCACCTGCACTGGGGGCTGAAATACTCAAGTCAATGGGTCGATCCAGCTCTCGTGCTTCGGGCAATGTACGCTGAACAGGGCAATGGACAGCCCGTTTCGAGCCGCCCACAGTAACACTCTCTGATTAATTTGCTTCTTTCATTTCATCGATCAACTGCTCTAGTTGGTCGATGTTTGCTTTGTAGACTTCGCCGCAGAAATGACAGGTCGCTTCTGCACCTTTATCAGTTTCGATCATGTCTCGCAGTTCAGCTTCACCGAGCAGTTTGAGCGCTCCCATGACTCGATCGAAAGAACATCCGCAGTGAAATCGCACAATCTGCGTTTCAGGAAAAATCTCCAAACCGATATCGCCAAGCAATTCCTCGAAAATCATCGGCAGCGTTTTCCCCGCTTGCAGCAAAGGCGTAAATCCTTGAAGCGTGGACAATCGCGACTCTAATAGTGCAACAAGTTCGGGATTTTCTGCTGCTTTCGGCAAAATTTGAATCAATAATCCCCCTGCGGCTTGCACCCCATTCGGATCAACGAATACGCCGAGAAATAAAGCAGAAGGCGTTTGTTCTGAAGTTGCAAGGTAGTGCGTAATATCGTCTCCAATCTCGCCTGAAACGAGTTCTACCGTACTGGAGTAAGGATATCCATATCCTACGTCTCGAATCACGTAAACATAGCCATCGTGACCAACCGCCCCTCCGACATCAAGCTTTCCTTTCGCATTGGGGGGTAATTCGACTTCTGGATGGTCTACATAGCCGCGAACCGTTCCATCTGTGCCCGCATCGACCATCAATCCGCCCATCGGGCCGTTGCCTCGGATGCGGATGTTGACTCGTGACTCCGATCGCTTCATGCTCGATGCCAGCAATAAGCCTGCTGACATGGTTCTACCGAGTGCAGCGGTGGCAACATACGATAATTTGTGGCGCTGTCTTGCTTCTTCGCTGAGACGGGTTGTGATCACACCGACTGCCCGGATTCCACCTTCTGCGGCAGTTGCTCGAATTAACTGGTCAGCCATGAAAAACCTTTTCGTTCCAATCTAGACACTCTTTTCGATTGTAACGATTTCTTCAAACGATTAAGGGTGAAGCAGAGAATTCGCTTCACCCTCAGCGAATCTAAAGGTTATCAAGCTGTTTTTTCAGATCCTCAAGTTCTGAATCGATCGCAGCATCTTTGGGCGCTTGAGTCGGTTGAGATTGAGGCGCTGCCGTTCCCGGTAGAGACTGCTGTGCCTGTGAAGAACCCGCTAACATCTGCTGTTTCATCGCTTCGAGTTCGAGATCGACATCACCCGATTCGAGTGCCCGGAATTGCGATTCCAAATCGGCTCCAGCGAGTTCACCCGCAGCTTGCGATCTCGCTTCAAGCTGCAAGACTTTATCTTCCATCCGCTCAAACGCTGCCATTGCAGAATTGGTTCCCATGTTGTTAACCATGCCTTGCAGTTGCTCTTGTGCCTTGGCTGCACTGGCGCGGGCTTTGAGCATATCCTTTTTGGTCTTGGCTTCGGAAATCTTGCCTTCGAGGGCGATCAGACTGCGCTTGAGGGTGTCAACTTGCGAGGTCTGAGTATCGAGTTGAGACTTCAGTGAGATTGCCGTTTCGGTATGGGTTTTCTTGCGGGTGAGGGCTTCGCGGGCGAGGGTTTCGTCGCCTTTTTGCAGAGCAAGCTGCGCCCGTTGTTGCCAGTTGTTGGATTCGGTTTGGGCTTGGTTGTACTGCTGCTGAGAGCGCTTTTGCGATGCGATCGCTTGCGCCACGGCTTGACGAAGCTGCACTAAGTCTTCCTGCATATCGATTACGGCTTGTTCCAGAATTTTCTCTGGATCTTCTGCCTTGCTTACCATGTCATTCACGTTGGAGCGGACAACGCGGCTGATGCGGTCAAATAATCCCATAGTTCTTTCCTTCTGGCGTTTCTTAGAGGTTCAGTTGCCGTTACTTTATTACGTTAGCCCACACCGTTGACTTTGCAGCACTTTCGTATCGTTTGGCTCGGCTTCCCTTAAAGTAGGGTCGGAGCCACGTCAGATATGCAAATCTGGCATCTTTTTCTAGTCTAAAAACTTCAGCCGCAAATCGGTAGGTTTCACAGAATTTTTTTGGAGTCGTCGATCGTATGTTTCCCGCTGTGTTTCTTGATAAAGACGGAACGCTGATTCCGGATATTCCTTACAATGTTGAGCCGAGTAAGATTACGCTTGCTGATTTTGCGCGATCGGCATTGGGGAGGTTAAGCGACCGAGGGTTCAAATTAATTGTGATTTCAAATCAGTCGGGAGTCGCTCGCGGGTATTTTGCTGAATCGGCACTTCAAGGGGTGGAACAGCGATTACAGGAGCTATTAGCCCCGATTCGGCTGGATGGATTTTATTACTGTCCACACCATCCTCAAGGCAAGATTTCGCAGTACCGAATCGAGTGTGAGTGTCGTAAACCGAAAGCAGGAATGTTGGTGAAGGCAGCGAAGGAGCATCAGATCGATTTAGCTCGATCGTGGATGATTGGCGATATTTTGAACGATGTGGAAGCGGGGAGAAGCGCGGGTTGTCGATCGATCTTAATTGACAACGGCAACGAGACGGAATGGATTTTGAACGAATCGCGAGAGCCTCATTTTCGAGTGGCGAACTTGGCAGAAGCGGCAGAAGCGATCGTCCTGACGTTGTGCCAGACAGAGCATGAATCTTAGAATGAGACAGTTCCGCTTTAAAGTTTTATGAACATCATTTGGCTACTGTCTCTTGGATCACTCGGTTTAGCACTCGTTTACCTTCTTAGTCCGCGTCGTTATCAATCCGGTGATTCGGTTGCGACAGCTTACGATGAATGGACTCAGGACGGCATTCTAGAATTTTACTGGGGCGAACATATCCATCTCGGTCACTATGGTTCTCCACCTTGTTCTAAAGACTTTCTGACTGCAAAATCAGACTTTGTGCATGAGATGGTGCGCTGGGGAGGGTTGGATAAACTTCCGCCAGGTACGACCGTGTTAGATGTAGGCTGCGGAATTGGCGGCAGTAGTCGGATTTTGGCGAGAGACTATGGCTTTCAGGTGACAGGAATTACGATTAGTCCTGGACAGGTAAAACGGGCACAGGAATTGACTCCACCAGAGGTCTCAGCGAAATTCCAGCCGGATGATGCAATGAATTTGTCGTTTCCAGATGCCAGCTTTGAAGTGGTGTGGTGTATTGAAGCAGGCCCGCACATGCCAGATAAAGCGGTGTTTGCAAAAGAACTAATGCGGGTGCTAAAGCCGGGTGGAATCCTGGTGGTTGCAGACTGGAATCAGCGGGATGCTAGAAAGAAACCTCTCGTTCTGTGGGAGCGTTGGGTAATGCGCCAGTTATTGGATCAATGGGCACATCCGGAATTCGCTAGTATCGAAGGGTTTGCAGAGCAATTAGAAGCGACGAACTTAACAGATGGAACGGTGCAGACCGCGGATTGGACACCGGAAACGCTTCCGTCTTGGCTCGACTCGATTTGGCAAGGCGTTGCTCGTCCTCAAGGTTTAGTTCGGTTTGGCGTTGCTGGCTTCGTCAAATCATTGCGAGAAGTGCCAACGTTGCTATTGATGCGTTTGGCGTTTGGTGCGGGATTGTGTCGGTTTGGAATGTTTCGATCGATCAGAAGGTAAGTCTCGACTTAATCTTAATTGCCCCAGAGATCCCAAACCACACACGAGAAATTTACTGGTTTCTACGGTCTTGGCTTCGCTCATTGATCGATAAAATATAGTGTCAGAATTTACGGATAGAGTAGTGCAAAAACCCCAACCGCGATCACTCAATCAAACGGCATTTTCGCCAAAAACGGCAAAATTTGTTTTCATCGCGCTGCTCACGTTTGCGATCACACTCACCAGTTTCAGCACGATCGCTCAATCCGTTCCTCAAAAAGCGATCGCTTACACCAGTTCATCGACGCTTAACCCAAATCAAATCGGAATTTTCTCGATCCAACCCACCGGACGCGATCGCCGTGAGTTAGTTTCAGCGATTGCCGGAGGTTTTGGCGCACCGCTCTGGTCTGCAAATGGTCAACGGATCGCCTTCACAGTCGGAGAACAAGACGTTTATATCGTTAACGCGGATGGCTCAAACTTAAAGAAACGCTTTGCCGGTGAAGCGTGTAAAGCGCCTTCGCTCAAATTACAGTGGCTTTCCGACAATCAAAGACTTGCCTTTTCTCGATCGTGCGATGGCTTCACCTCAGATACTCCCGGCAGCGTCAGTTGGTATCTGATTGATGGCAATAAACCCGCGAAACAAATTTGGTCGTTGGACACTAATCAAGGAATTCGGTCAAATCTGGCATTTTCTTCGGACGGTCGGCAAGTGAGCTTTGTGAAAAACCGATCGCTTTACAAAATCAACATCGACGGTTCAGGAACCACTCAGCTTACTCCCGCTGATTCAGAAACGATGTACGACTTTAGCTCGGTTGTTTGGTCGCCCGATCGACGAAAGATTGCCCGAATCGACTACGCATCGGGAAAAGCTCAAACTCAGCGAATCTCGATCGTTCAAACCGACGGTAAACTTCTCGCTCAGTGGAAAAGTCCCGGCATAAATTGGAGTATTGCGAACCTCATCTGGTCGCCCAACAGTCAGCAAGTCGCCTACTATCATCTCGAATCTGACAACCTGCAATCTATTTATCAATTCGATCTCACAACAAAAACGTCAAAAGCTTTAACCCGCAAGCCTGGGGAATACAACGATCTAACCTGGTCGCCCGACGGTCGGCAACTCGCTTTCACACTCAAAATCGATCCATCTAGAACAGCCCTCTACACTTTGAATCTCGATCGCTCAACTTTAAAAGATCTCACACAGTCGCTTAAAGCCGAATCGATCGATGACCCAAATTGGTCGCCTGATAGCCGTCAACTGACTTTTATCGCTGGCGCACTCGACAAGAATAATCTCTATGTGATCAATCGAGACGGTTCAGGATTGAAACAACTCACACGCGATCTCAATACTTTCATTTCTGCTCCAACCTGGCAGCCTTAAAAAAACCTTCGGCTCCATAAAAAAGCCGAAGGCGACAAGGAACTTCACAAAACAAACTCGTCTAAATCATCAAGCGTTCGAGCGCATGAGGATCAGGAATACAGAGCGTATCTCGATCGCGCACAATCAAACCCTTTTTCTCTAGCTTGCTCAACACGCGCGTCACCGTCTCCCGCGCCAACCCACTCAAACTACTTAACTCCCGATGCGGCAAATTCGGAATCTCCGTTCCGTTCTGACTGCGTTTCCCTTGCCCATCCGCCAAAAACAGTAGAATATCCGCCACTCGCGACGTACTATCCGACTCGCGTAATCTCAAACGTCGATTGACCTGCCGCAACCGTCGCGCCATCAACTGCGCCAACCGAATCCCCGCTTCCGGCTCCGAATTCAACAACTGCACAAAATCTTGAGCGGGCATATTACCGATCACCGTCGGAGCCAGCGTAATCACATCCGTCGATCGTGGAACTTCATCGAGCGGAGCCATTTCTCCAAACAACTCGCCCTTACCCAGAATATTCAGCGTCACTTCCTTGCCGTCGAGGTTGTACGTCCGAATCTTCACCCAACCGCTGAGAATAAAGTAGACCGAGCTACCCCAATCGTTTTCGAGCAAAATCACCTGATTGGCGGGATGATTTCGCATTACGACATGAGAAATCGCTTTCTCGATCGCGGGATCTGGCAACCCTTCAAAAAACGGCGCAGAGCGAATCGATGTATGAATCGTAGTGTCGCGGAGGGTATATCGGTCTTCCATTTACAGTACTAACCAAAGTGCGGCATGAGAACGAACGCAAGATGACCCTAAATCGATAAAAGTGAGGGATGAGCTTAAGATGCCCATCTGTCCGGGAGATTGCACAGCCTACACTTGGACAGTCTGGGAACATTTTAGATGGTTTGCTGGATTTGGCGCAGATTTCAGTAGATTTGATCGTTCTAAAGTAAAAACAAAGACACGCCCTTCTTTTCAAAATTGTCCTGATTGCTGCGTAAAGCTTTGTTTCGTGGAGTAGGTCGATCGCATAATTCCCTGTGAAACTGGCAAGAGATGACTCAGTTCGGGCAACCTAAATGTAAACCGTTGAGAGTAATGCTACGTCCGGTATTGCCGAATTTTAGTCAAGGATTTTTGTTGTGACTGTCACTCAGGATCAGATTCAGCGTCTTCTCACCGAGGTTCAAGATGTCCTCGCTCAAGGAAATCCTCGTTTACCTTGGGGATCGGGCGCACAAATCGCCCGTCAACGTCAAATACTCGAACAAGTCCGCATCTATTTACAGACTGCGTTGATTGAACTTAGCCAACCCAAGCCGAATCAAACCGAGAATCAAGCCCAAGACGTGATGCAAGCAGTGATCGAGGAGATGAACGCTCTACGATCGACGCTTTTACGTCCGCTTCATTCTGAGGTTTCAACCTTGATGCAGCAGCGAAATGCCCTTCAGCGCGAAATTCGTCAGCTTGAGGCACATCGCGAATTATTAGAGCAACCCACAGCCGCCCCGCAAAATCACGGGAATTTGCCGACTGAAAAACTCCAAGTCGTTCACGAGCAAGCCGATCAAATCCTGACGACGCTAGATACAACTCTGCACGTCGTATTTGAATCGCTACAAAAAGACATCCACGCCTATCAAGACTCACTCTCTCAAGGAATCGATAAACTGCACACTTTGGGGCAGCAGAGCGAAGTGATGTTCTCTGGCATCGTCGGACGTTTGGCAACTCAAATGGGACGAGATGCCTCAGCCTTTTTGCAAAGTTCATCCGGGCAGAATAATTCTCTACCGCTTGCGATGCCTTACGCTGGAGCCGAATTACCCGCCGAACTACCGACAAAATTGCGGCGTGGTGCTTCTGAGATCGATTCGATCACCGTTTTAACGGAATTGATCGATCAATTAGCGATCGAGGTCGATGAACTTCCAGTTTCGGTTCCGATTGTGCCGCCTCGGAATGGATCGAGCAGTGGGCGAGAAGCTTCGGCGGAACTGAAATCTCTATTTCAAGGAGATTCGCCAAACGTCGAACCTTCGATTGAGCCAAATGGCTATCGCGCTCTTAACCAAGAAACCTCGTTTGATCAATTAGAATTCTCTACGCCCGCTTCCTATTCGCCCGTTGAAGAGCCGATGATTTTCACGCTCGAAGGAGTCGAAAATCTTTTCGATGACGAATTAGAAAATCTGCCGAATGGATGAGCTACGCGGGTTTCATCCCAATAGCGACAGGTCTTGAACGAACCACACCTAAACTTCATACAGTTCCGCATCAGTTAAAAGATTAGACAAACACTTCCGAGATGTCGGGGTGGGGATCAGTAGCCGTGAATATAGTGACAGATGAGTTCACCGATCCTTCTACCTGGGACTATTCGCATGATGGCAGTTACCGATTCTCCGACCCGTTTTGCTTCTCGTCTCAATGCTCAAGATCTCGCATTGATGCGTTCTGCACTGCGGCTGGTTCGCGAAACTCACATTCCTCATGTCTCAGCGACGAGCAAGCTCAAACGCACGATCGACATTCTCGGCGCTTCGGTGGGATTGCTAATTACGGGTCTAGTTCTGCTGCCTATTGCGATCGCGATTCAACTCGATAATCCCGGCAAAATCTTCTACAGCCAAATTCGCTGCGGGGCAAATGGTCGCCCGTTCCGAATCTGGAAGTTTCGATCGATGGTGACGGATGCGGACAGCCTAAAGCATCTCGTTAAGAACGAAGCGACGGGAAATATTTTCAAAAGCAAAGACGATCCGAGAATTACGCGCGTGGGTAAGTTTCTTCGTCGCACGAGTTTAGATGAGTTGCCGCAGTTCTGGAATGTGTTGCGCGGTGAAATGAGCTTGGTCGGAACTCGTCCGCCAACTGTAGATGAAGTGAAACAGTATGAAGTGCACCACTGGAACCGCTTGAATGTGAAGCCTGGAATTACGGGAGAATGGCAGGCAAATGGTCGATCGACGGTGAAAGATTTCGAGGCAATTGTAGCGATGGATTTGGAGTATCAGCAGAAATGGTCGGTGATGTATGACCTGAAGCTGATTTTCAAAACGATCGTCGTCGTGCTGAATAAGCACGGGGCTTGTTAGGTCACCTAGGAAATGGAGTGAGCAACGTTCGGTAACTCCTTTAGCTTGATGAATCGGGAGAGTCCTTTTAGGAGGATTGTCCCGATTTTTTCTATGCTTGAGGTTGTTCTAAATTGGTGCGACGTGATGAATTTGCCGACCTGGATTACGGTGTCTCGACTGCTTGGCGTTCCGATCTTGCTCTATGGGTTGCAGTCACCGAGCGTTGAGACGCGCTGGATCATGGTTGATATCTTTCTCATTGCCGCTGGAACGGATTGGCTTGACGGCTATTTGGCGCGAAAACTGAATCAGGTTACGGATCTGGGCAAATTCCTTGATCCGCTGGTGGATAAATTGCTCGTCTTGGCTCCGTTGATTTCACTGGTGGAACTTCAGCAGATTCCAGCGTGGGGCGTGTTTATGATCTTGGCGCGGGAATTGACGATCGCAGGATGGCGCGTTGATCCAAACCTGCAAAAATCGGTGCAGGGGGCAAATTTTTGGGGCAAGCTCAAAACCGTGAGCCAAATTGCAGCGATCGCGCTTTTGATCGCGCCCTTATCTCAACAATGGCAGCCTGCAACCGCGAGCTTATTTTGGATTTCAGTCGCTTTAACTTGGATCTCAGGATTGATTTACCTATTTCCTCAGAAAGCTGCTTAACTGGGAGTGCCTTCGGATTCTTCTAATTTTTGTCCTAATTTTGGCTCTGTGCCTTCGATGACTCGTTGAATGTTCGATCGGTGTCGCCAAATCACATAAGCGCCACCTGCGAGCGCGAACAACAAATACGGAATCGGTTGAGCAAACAGCAGCATGAAGGCGATCACCGAAACTGCTCCAGCGATCGAGCTAATTGAAACAATTCGCGTGATCGCCAAACTCAGCGCAAACACGCCAACCGTCGATAATCCCACCATCCAATTCATCGCCAGCAGAATGCCCAAACTGGTTGCAACTGACTTGCCGCCCGTGAATCCAAGCCAAATCGATTTACTGTGTCCGAACAGTGCTGAAAGCCCTGCTAGTGTCACCATCACAGGCTGCCACACATCGAAATCCAATCCCACGATCTTCGAGAAATACAGCCAACCTGGGAGATAAGTAAAGGCGTAATTCACGGCGGCGATCGCTAGCGCCCCTTTACCGATATCGATTAAGAGAACAACGATCGCCGGAATTTTGCCGATCGTGCGGAGTACATTCGTTGCGCCTGTCGATCCAGATCCGGCTTCGCGAATATCAATGCCTTTGAGCAATCGACCCGCAAGATATCCCGTCGGAATCGAACCGAACAAATAACCCACGACGAGAAGCAGCGCGTTGTTGATAAACCAAGGAAGCATAAGATTAGTAGAACGAGGGTTGCTGGATCATTTGTTGTGGACTCGGCGCGAACGCAAGCAGTAAGGGAAACTGGAGCAAAGCAAGATTGATACTTTCCTCGGTTTCATCCACCACGATCAGCGGCAGAAATCCATCCTTATCTAATCGCTCTGCTTTGAGCGCCAACTGTTCCGGAGCTTCAAACAAAGTAATGCCGCGATCGCTGCCAAAATCGCTCCGAGTCACGCCCAAACAATCCTGCAACCCCCGTCGCCATTCTCCCAAGCGCTCTGGAGAATTCGCCAGAATCAGAACTCTCAAGCGATCGCGATAAAGATTGTACAAAATCGAAACGGATGCAGATGCGATCAAAATATTCTGCAAGCGCGATCCCATTGTCCGAACTGCACCCCGTCCCCCTTGCTTGAAAAACCAAGTAGAAACGCGCTCGGCATGAACTGGCTCAAACGTGCGACGCAACTTCCAAACGGGCCCGTAATAATCAGGCTGATTGCGAAACTGATCAAGAATGGTGCGAATCTTCCGCGCTTCTTCCTCAAAGGTCGATTCTGCAAAATTCGGACTGGGAGCGACTTGCGGTTCCGCTGCTTTTGAAATCGGAACCGGTTGCGCTTCAGGTTGAAATGTGGGTAACTCTAACTGTTCTGCGGCGATCGCTAAATCTTGCAGACTGCCCACGAGATAATCTTTGAAACTTTGAACGCGAATTGCAATTTCCTGAGAGGCTCCCGCAAAGCTCGATTTCATCTCATTGCGGATGCGTTCTTGGCGGCGTTCTAACTGTTCGATCGACAATTGCAGCGTTTGTCTGCGTTGCTCCAATTCCGATAAATTCTGCTGTACCACTCGCCCTAGAGCATTTTGCGTTTGAGACACCTGTGCTTGCAAATCATCGCGAGTCGCAACCAAAGCCTCAATTTCTCGCTCTAAGGCTTGTTCTTGTTGGGTCAGCTCAGAAAGTCGCTGAGTATCAGGCAGCTTCAACTCTGGCAACGCCGCACCCGCTTCAGAAGGCACAGTCGATTCATCGGAAATGGGCAACTCATCAGAATTCATACGCAACACTCAAAACTAACTTGCCTGAGACACTAAGCTTTAGGAAAGCGCTGCTCAAGGCACATCCGTAACATTTTAGGATCAAAAATGATCGGTAGAAAGTGAATACTTTTCACCTCTCTAAAGTAGAAGAGAATTGGCACAGGCGACCAAAAGATTTCCCAGTTCTGCCATTCCTGGTAAGGAAAGCGCCGAATCAGCGTTTCGCCCCGGTAGAGGTCCAAATCGGTCGGCGTAAATCGCAACCGCAACATCACCGTTTGAATCAGCAAAAATGCCCCAAATAGCCCGATCGCACCTGCAACCCAGATCTGTACGAATAAGAGCGGGATCGCAGCGGCAATCAGCACGATCGGAATGGCGTAGCTTGGAGCGAGTTCTACGGTTTGGTCAGAAGTTCCAATCAGGTTGGCATCAGTCACGGGGATTCCTCGCGCGTTGGGGACAGTTCTTATTTTAGATCGCTGCGATTCTTCAGGAGTCGCGGTACGATCGCTCTAGATTTGAACTCAATTCAAGGGGGATTGGATGTTTTTGACTGAACTCTCACCGCTCGTACAAGAACTCGCTCAACAACCTGTTGCCTTCCTTGGGGGCTTATTTACGGGTTTATTGCGCCTGAGCTTGACTGAAGAACCTGTGAAAACCTGGCTCAATCAGCAAACGGGAACAACGATCTACACGACCCATCCACAAAACGGCAACGGCAACGCGCCCAAATCTATCTCGATCGATTAACCTGAAAATTCCGGTTAACTAATACAACGCCTAAAGAAGGGAGCAGTTTCGATCGAAACTGCTCCCTTCCTTTTTCGCGAACTTCATTAGAATTCAAATTAGTAGAAGAAACTGCTGACTTCATCCACTTTAAAGTGGAGATCGTTGAAGTTTCTAATGGCATTTTTCAAGGTTTCATTAGATATTCAAAAAGATGAGTAAAAGTCTATAAAATGGTAGAGATCAATTTAGCAACAGCCTAAATTTTTCATGGTAAAATTCGGTTCATGAGGGTGCATAATCTGCGGATTCGAGACAGGTCTTTTGGTCTTTATCTAATATGCGTTTTCATCCAACGACGGTCGGAGTTCTTGTATGAGAGTATCAAAATTATCCCCCCTTCAAGCATTTTTCTACTCAGGATTTCTGAGTTGCGCGATGCCGTTGGCATTCGCAAGCGTCACCTCTGGAATCGCCCAGGCTGCACCAGATCAACCCTCAAAAGATGTCCAAATGTATGCCGTTGGACAAGCTTCGGGCGGCACTCTGAAGACGTATCAAAGCCAACTCGGATTTCGGTTTGACTTTAGAGAACCCTACGCTTTAGATACCTCGCAGGAAGGAAAAGGAACAGTGGTGCTTCGGAATGGTTCAATCAGCACTGAAGCCATTGGTAGTGATGAACCTGCACCTGTCGATAGTAATGTGGAGGCACAACATTCCCCAGGCGATAAGATTACGGTTACGAGATTTGATAATCCGCAGCGACTCAGCGCACGTCAATGGGCGGAACAAAACAAAACTCAATCGTTTTTTGATGGGCGACAAAGCGACTACCGAAGTTATAGTTTTGCAGGTCAACCCGCAGTTTCTTACTCTTGGTGCGGAACTGGTAACTGTGGTGATAGTGTGATCGTCCCAAGTCGCGATGGGCGTAGCGTCTTCGTGTTGAGTGCGCTGTACGAATATCCGGGTAATGCAGTCCGTTGGGACTTCAAGCAAATGATCGGAAGATTTCGGCTGACGCAGTAAGAGAAACTATCATCAATTCTATTAAAGAGCCTGAAACGCGATCGCGTTTCAGGCTCTTTAATCTCTCTTTAGACAGAAGTTTGGGAACTTTAGCAGCAAATTCTGGTCACTACGAAAGAACGCCGCTCCGAAAGGGTTCAAGTTCGCACAATATTTAGTCATTCACACGATCGAGGTTGATTACCATGTCGCTAGTTGGCTTGGCAGGAATTCGCAATGTAGTAGTTCGAGGAACGTTAGTGTCATTGGGCACAGTGATGGTGGCGGGTGCGGCGATGGCTCAAACCGTTCCCTCATCGCCAGGAGATGTGATTATCAACACGGAACCCGATCGAGGTGGATCGACGAGTGTTCCTTCTAGACCAGGTGATACGACGATTCCTTCTCCTATCGCAGCGGGAACTCGGTTTGCGTGTCAGGCGAATAATGGACAGAATACGGTGATGTATTTCCCGGAAAGTCAGCCGAGTCAGGCGTATCCATGGGCAGTTCCGAGTACGTTAGGTGGGGGCTGGAGTTCTGATCGTCGTTGTAATGAGATTGCTCGTCGTCTGGAGTCGTATCGCCCCGATGGGTTGGTGGAGATGAAGACGGGGTTTGAAAACGGTTACAACACGATTTGCGTGACCACCGATCGCGTTCCGTCTTGTCGAATTGTGTTGACGGTTCCTCCGGGACAAGATGCGACTGTGACGCGCGATCGAGTATTTCAAAATCTCTCGGTTGCCGATAGCGGTCAGCAGACTCAAGGCGTAGTAACCTATGGTGGTGGTCGTTCTGATATTCTCGACCAGCTTGGACGGGCGATCGGGATTGGGGGCCGTCGATCAACAACGGTGACGAATGGAAATATTAACTTGAAGCCGTTTCTATCTCCGAAAGATGGTGGTACGGGTGAAAGATTGGTAGGCGGTGTGCGGACTCGATCGACTCGTCCGGCAACGCGGGTGACACCTCAGATTTTCCGCCGCTAGGGTAAAGGTGAAAGTAGAGACGTTTTTCTAGAACGTCTCTATTGGATAGGCGCAATCTCTACTGTAGGCATACCATTCAAAATCAAAAGCCACTGAATCTAATTCAGTGGGCTTTTGTTGTTCAACTGGGGCGCTAGGATTCGAACCTAGGAATGCCGGGACCAAAACCCGGTGCCTTACCACTTGGCGACGCCCCATCGCTTTACCTTCGATATCATAACATTAAGTTCTGAAGTTTTGTCAAAAAAAATCTTTCGTATCCAGTCGTACTGCTTCAGACTGTGGGAACTTCATATGATGGAAAGATAACATCATGACGTTTTATATCACTCGATTGGGAGCCGCGCGATCGTGAATGCAGCAGAACAAGCGACCAGTTTAGAAACCGCCAGCAAAATCGCTACCATCACCAACCTAATCAAAACGGATTTTCCAGATGCGCGGGTCGATCTCAAACCCTGGGCAAACGATCCGGACACGCGCGAACTGATTGATCCTGACTCGATCGACATTGGCTTTCACTTTCCAGGACGGAGCCGATTGTTTCAGTCTCGCAGTGTGTTGATCCAAATCCGGTTTCATCTCGACTCGGAAATGCACGTTAGACGCGCGATCGGGATTGAAGCCGCAGGATTCGATCACAAAGGGAAACAGTGGCAATTCTCAACGATACAAAATTGGGCGTTTGATGGAGACGGTCAGCCTGCACCAGAAGCCTCTACGAGATTAAAAGCGTTTTGTCAGCGGGTTCTAGAAATCTTTAACCGAACTGCGTAAGGTCGGGTTGCCAGCGGTGACGGGTGAGATTGAGTTTGCCGTTGCTATCAAATTCGATCCCCTCAGATTCCAAAAGCGATCGCTGAACATAATCCATTCCTTCTCGAAGCGGCGACATCGAGATTTCTCCTTTGGCGTTAATCACCCGATGCCAAGGAACTTCTAAGGTGTCATCAGTCGCACGAAACAACGCATATCCAACTAAACGCGCCTGTCTTGGAAGTCCTGCCAGTTCTGCAATCTGTCCATAAGTTGCCACTTGACCAAGAGGAATTTGGCGCACGACTTGATAAATTTGCTGATACTTGGACATCTACTTCAAGCTGCAAACGAAAGCTGCAAGTGCTTTATGATAAGCGGTTTCGGGCTTGATCCAGGGATCACTTACGGGTTTGTAGTTGATTCGCGATCGTGATTCAAAGTATCCCATTCTCACGGTGCGAAACTGTTGCGCTTTGCAGTTCATTTCGACGCGCGAATATCCCGCATCCCAATTCACGACATCGTAGCTGAGCGTATCCCCTTTTCTAGTCATTCCATTGACTTCGACGTAAGAGGAGCTAGTATTCGAGGCGGTTCCTGGCACTTCTTGCCAAGCCGGATTTTTTAGCTCAGTTCGTTCTGCATAAGCAGGAATTGCAATCAAAAGACTGAGTAAAGGAAGTGATCGCTTTAGAAAATTCATAAGGTCTTCAATGTGGCTAAATCTAGATAAGTCTGTGCGACTTGCCCTTTCAGAACTTCAAAAGGTTGATCAGGTTCCCCTAGCTGATCGATAACCAGCGTCGCTCCAGCGAAATCCTGCGCTCGCGTGTAAGCATTGAGCGTCACGACCGTTTTGATTCCGGCTGCCAATGCAGCTTGTAACCCTTGGAGAGAATCTTCGATCGCAATACAGTTTGCTGCACTCAAATTCAGCTTTTCGAGGGCATAGAAATAGACATCGGGTGCAGGTTTTTTATGCGGCACAACGTCGCCTGCTGCAATCACTTCAAACCAGTTTGGGCTATCGGGTGCGAGTTCGGTTTCGAGCAGTGCGATCACGTTGTCGAATCGGCTTGTGGTAGCAATCGCAAGTTTCACTCCTGCCTGTCGCGTTTCTTCGATCAATCGCCGCACGCCCGGACGTAGCGGAATGATTCCTTCTTTTACTAGAGTTTGATAGTGCTGCGTTTTTGCTGCGTGAATTTTCGCTGTAAACGAGTTGAGATCTTCGCCTGCTGGCAATTTCGCCCCGTAAGTTTGGATATAGTGCTGAGTCCGCTCTTTGCCGCCTGCGACTTCGAGCAGTTCACCATAAAGCTCGATCGACCAATTCCAATCGAGTCCAAAATCCGCAAAAGCACGATTAAACGCGATCCGGTGTCCGTCGCGTTCGGTATCGGCAAGCGTGCCATCCACATCGAAAATGATTGCTTGTAAAGACATAGAAAATTTTCTCAGTTCAATTTCCTGATTTGACGATCGTGCAACTGTAGAAACAAACAGTACTTAATGTACCTTTTACTACTCAGTGACTTGTGAGATTCAGGGGCAATATGAAGAATGCAAAATGGCTCAGTCTAGTTGAATACTTAGTACTCATTGGATCGGGCGCGGGTTCGATCGCATCGATCGCATCCCAGCAACTTGCATTTACCGCTGCTCCTGTTTCATGCTTATTGTTACTAAATTTAGTCAATCGCCGTCGTCTGGATAAAGAGACATTAAAAGCGGCAAACACGAACATTGCCCATCTCGATCGGCGTTTATCTGACGAGATCAAAGGCTTAGATCAGCAAGTCCGCACGCTTCCCAGTTTCGTTGATCTTGCCAGTGTTCGCAAAACAATTCAACAGCGACACGACAATGAGATCGCACAATTACAGCACAGTGTTTCTCATCGATTGAGCGCGATCGAGAATCGAGATTTTGACCAGCTTGAGCAAGAACTGTCTTATCTCAAAACCAAGTATTCACAGCTATCCGAATCCTTGGCGACCGTTTCACAGTATTTAGGTCGATTGGCAACGAACCATCGGGTGGAGGGAGCGGAAAATACGATCGGTCAATTGAGAACTGAAGTCGCACAGTTGCACTCCAAGATCACCGATGTTGCAACGAGTCAGAAGCAAGTGATTCCGCGTGTGATGCAAGATGAGATTCATCAAATCCATCGGCGGTTGAATAGCTTACCTCAGCCGTTTGATGCCACAGCGCTGAAACAAGAAGTCGATGGATTGGTGAAAGTCGTTGGGGATTTGGTGCCTCGGCGGGATATGGCGAAATTGATGGCTGAAGTTGAAAAAATTCGCCAGCAGCATCAAACCTTAGAGCAAACCGTTGCACCCCTACGATCGGTAAACACCATCATGCGAAAGCAGATGGATACGTTATCCTCTTGGGTTGCAACCGGACATCCAGCTTCGCCAACCGTTGACATTGAGAAGCTACAAACGACTGTTACACAACTCGAAGAGCGCTTAAATACTGTCTCAAGCGGTGCAAACTTAGCTGAGTTGCACACCGAAATGCAAACAATGCTCAACGGTCATCTCGACCATCTGCAAGCGCAATTTAACAGTGTGCAGCACTATACTCAGAACCTCGATCGACAACAGAAGCATCTAACCGAATGGATGGGACGGCTGCCTGAAATGCTTGATGCCAGTGCGCTACAAACTCAGATTAAGTACCTGACATCGCGCTTAGAAGTGACTGAGAATCAGCTTGCAGAGTTAGTGACACCTGCTGCCAAGTCCGAATATGAGTTGATGTTTGATCTCTCGCAAAAAACTGATCCGTTTGAGAATACTCGGACTGTCCTGAAAGAAGCACTCAACTCAGCAAAATCGCGCATCATTGTGGTCTTTCCTTATCCCGATCGCGCCACACTAGACGATGAATTGATCCGGCAATTTCAAACCTTTCTCGATCGCGGGGGGTCGCTCGATATTGGTTGGGGGCATTTGGGCGACGAACAAGTTGCACAGCAAACCCGCTACATTCACGATCGAGAAGCTCCATCGATCTCAAAGAATTTCCTCAGAAAGATTCTCAGCCAACTCACTCAACTCAAGCACAACTATCCAACGCAATTTCGGTTCAAAGTTCTGGGAACCAGCGAGAACTTTTTAGTTTGCGATTCGACCTACAGCATTCTCGGACTTCATCCCGTTGCGACTGCCAGCACAGCATTTCCAGAAATCGCAATCGGGCTCCGCACCCAAAACGCAACCGTGATTCAAGGCTTAGTCGATCGCTTTGACAATCCGGTGTTAGAGAACAATCCGATCGCGTATCTCAATCGTGCGATCACTCGATATGAATTAGGCGATCGACAAGGCGCGATCGATGATTATTCCAGCGCCATCAAACTCGATTCAAAGCAGAGTGTCGCCTACAACAATCGCGCTCTAATCAAGTTTGAATTAGGAGATCATGCAGGCGCGATCGCGGATCTCAATCGGGCTGTGATTAGTAACGCTCACAATCCGGTTCTGTATTGCAATCGGGGGGTGATTTGGTTGCAGATCGGTGAGAAAGTAAATGCGATCGATGACTTCAGTTATGCACTTCAAGTTGATCCCGCTTGCCTCAATGCCTATGTGCAGCGCGGACTAGCACGCCTGAGATTTGAGAACAAGTTAGGTGCGATCGATGACTTTACCGCCATGCTGACGATCGATGCTCAAAATGCAGTGGCTTACTTTCATCGCGGTTTAGCTCGTAGCACGATGAATGACAAAACCGGGGCAATTCGAGATCTCAAAGAAGCGGCTTGGCTGTTCTCGGTTCAAGGCGATCAAGCCAAACACCAACACGCGATCGAAGCGATTCAAAAACTTCGTAAACGCTTTGTAAGTCGAGAAACAACAGAGTTACATCTTGTCCGCGAAGCTTAACGAATTCTGACAAAGCCTGCTTTTGAGATCGCTTCTTGAGCTGGAGTACTTAGCAACAAATTCGCATAAGCTTCCCCGGCTTTCTGCTCCGTGCCATTGTTCTGTTTCACAATCACTGAGAGATTGCGAGTCAGCGGATAAGTTCCATCCTGAAACGCTTTAGTATTCAATTGATTGCGCGTTGGACAAGTCGCGATCGGTTCTTGATAGGGTGCGACAAATTGATTCGTTCTAGCGATCGGGATCGATTTCACAGTACACTGTGGAACCACTTCAGGAGCCGAAGCAAAGTAAATTCCACCCGGAGTTGCGCCCAATTTTCGGAGTGCTTCGGTTGTAGTAGAAACAATCTGCACCGATGAGCCAAGTGCTTGTTTGTTCAGAACTTGTTCGATAAAAAGTTCTACAGTTCCACCAGATTTAGAATCGCGCGAAAAAGCAGTAATCGGCAGATCAGAGCCACCGACTTGCTTCCAGTTCGTGACTTGTCCGGTATAGATATCTCTCAGTTGTCCCAAGGAAAGACCGGGAAGATTCAGCGAGGAATTGACCGCGATCGCTAATCCATCAATCGCGATCGGAATTTCTCTCAAACTAAAGCCTTTCTGCTGTGCTTCCTGCTGTTCCTGCGGCGAGACTGGGCGCGACGATTGGGCAAACTGAATCTGACCATCGAGCAGCATCCGAATTCCAGAAGTCGAACTAGCAGTGCTACCTGCTGGATCAACATAGCGCAATCGAAATTCAGGGCGAGCAGCCTGCAAAGTAGAATCGACACTCAATCGAAGCGGTGCCCAACTGGTACTGCCGCCATAGTTGAAAATGCCCGACGGCACATTCTGCACGCTTGACCAATTGACTTGAGTGCTACTCACAGAAGATTGTGGCGAGGCAGGCAAATTAGTTTGAGAAAGATCAATTCTCGATCCCTTAGTAATCCACCACGCTCCCGCACCGAGCAAACAACCTGTCACCAACAGCGAAACAATCAAAGCGGGCGTTTCGTTTTTTTGAGTCATAAAAATCGGGAAACAAGTTTGTAAATCAGGCGAAATAACAGCGCGATCGCGAGTCCTGCTAATCCTGTAAATCCAGCGATGGCGAGAATATTCAAAAATGGGTTTCCGGCTCGAATAAAGGCTCCTGCCCAGTTCAGTTGTCCCACAAATCCTACAACTAGGAATGAAATCACCGCCAAAATTAAGAAATCAACTTTCTCGATGAAGCGCAAGAATTGAGCCAAAATCAAAATTCCAACCAGCGCGAACCAGAAGCCTGCGCTGATCAGTGTTGTCCCCAACAAACTCACAAGCGAGATCGCAATCACTCCCCCCTCAAATCCGGTAAACAAAGCACTACTCATCATCTCGATCGTTGAAAATCTAGGGAGCGAGATTTGACGAGGAGCGATGGGTTTTGGTTGAGCAATGACTGGAGGCGGAAGCACAGCAGGTTTCGGGGCAAGCGCATCTAGAACTTCGATCGCAGACTGATAGCGATCGGCAGGAGCATAAAGCAACATTCGATCGAGGACATCGGCTAAACGTGAGCTGACTTGCGCGAAGTTCCGCCATTTCCAACTGTTGTTGTAGCTATCAAACAAATCTTGAGGCGCTTTGTTCGTCAACAGCATCACGCAAGTCACCGCCAAAGCATACAAATCGCTAGAGGGAAAAACCTGACTACCTGACATTTGTTCAGGCGGCGCAAATCCAGCCGAATAGATTCCGGTTGAACTCTGTGGATTGCCGACAGATTTTGTCACAAATTTCACCGCACCAAAATCGAGCAGATAAAATCGCCCGTTCTTGTGACGCATGATGTTCGAGGGCTTGATGTCTCGGTGAATCGAGCCGTTTTCGTGAACAAAATCGAGAATCTTCAGCACTTGATCGAGCGCTTTCACAATCTCGGTTTCTGGAAATTTTCCAGTTTGGGCAAGTTCTTCTTCGAGCGTTTGCCCGTCGATGTATTCCTGAACGAGATAGAAAAACCCATCGTCTTTTTGCGTCTGAGCATTCGGAACGGTCAATTCAAAGAACGCAAACAAATCCGGAATCTGGGGATGTTCGCGCCCCAACTGTTCTAAAACTTCGGCTTCTCGTTCAAATAAATCTTGGGCAATCTTCAACTGAGCAGGCTTAAGATTGCCCGATGGCTGAAATTGTTTTACGACACATTGACGCAATTTCGGCGTGTAGCGATCGCGTCCCAAAAATGCCGTTCCGAATCCCCCTTGTCCCAACAATTTTGTTGGCAAATACCGCCCCACTAAAATCAACGGCATTCCACAGTGCGTACAAAACTTCTGCGGAATGGATTTCAAAATGTTGGGGTCATCCAAATCCGAAAAATGATTCAATGGACGGGCACAACCAGGACGAGTGCAGTGTAGCTGCATAGATACGGGGATTCGGGGCGTTATGGTTCTAACTTAACTCAGACTGTCAAGCACTTTTATTAGTATTTCTCTATCGTCCCAATTTCGCGAGTACAGATCGCGTCGAAACAATATGTCGATCGAGTCCCAATTCTTGCGGCGAAACTCCGATCGCGAGTGCGACCAGTTGCGACAAATGCAGTACAGGTAAACCGAGCGTTTTTCCGATCACTTGCTCAACTTCCGGCTGACGAGAATCTAAATTCAAGTGACAGAGCGGACAAGGTGTAACAATACAATCGGCTCCAGCAGCGATCGCTTCTTCGATATGCGTTCCCGCCATTTTGAACGATTGCTCTGTGGCATAACTCGAAAGCGGCCATCCGCAGCACTGAGTCCGACCGCGGTAGTAAATTGGCGTTGCACCAATCGCTTCAAATAAGTTCTCCATCGATTTCGGATTGAACGGATCGTCGTAGGGATGTTCTTGTCCGCGTAGTAAATAACAGCCGTAGAATGCAGCGCACTTCAGACCTGAAAGTTTGCGTGTGACTTTTTGTGCGATCGCTTCTAATCCGTAATCAGCCACCAGTGCCCAAAGTAAATGTTTAACTTCGCTCGTTCCCTTGTAGGGCGAACAGCCTTCTTTCTTCAAAAAGCCATTCACCTGATTCAAATACTCTGAATCCGCAGATTTCAGCCGTTCATCCACATGACCAATCACACCTTGGCACGTACTGCAATGCGTCAATAAAGGCAGATTTAATTCTTCTGCTAGTGCGATATTTCTTGCATTCACCGTATCTTCAAGCAGTTGCGAATCTTCTTTGAACGTTCCCGATCCGCAACAGGACGCTTTTTTCAGTTCAATCAATTCGATCCCTAGCGATCGGGTCACCGCTTTCGTCGATTGATCCAACTCGCGGCAAGCTCCCTGTGCCACACAACCGGGAAAATAAGCGTACTTCAGTGCCATAACATCTCTAGAGAAGCGTTCGCCTTTGATGGTACTGCCGATCGATTACGCCTGTGAATCTTTCTCTGACAATTCCTTTAATTTCCTTATGCAGAATCGTGGCAGAATATTCACCGCACCATTGAATCTGATGTGTGTATCCGCAATCAGATAAGATGAAAAAATGCTCAAAACCGTATCGTCACGAAGACCGGACATCGGCTGAGTAAACCCTTTCATTTAGTGAGATTTGTTGCTGCTGCAACCCAAGAGGAACTATGAGCGAGACTGAAATTTTTGATAAAGTCCAGAAAATCGTGTCGGAACAGTTGGGCGTTGATACCGCCAAAGTGGTCGCTGGTGCGAGTTTTGCAAACGATTTGGGCGCAGATTCGCTCGATACCGTCGAGCTAGTGATGGCGCTCGAAGAAGAATTCGACATCGAAATCCCCGACGAAGCGGCAGAAGAAATCGCCACAGTCCAGTCCGCAGTTGACTACATCAGCGGCAAAGTCGCAGCATCCGCATAATGAGCGGGAGTCGGGAGTCGGGAACTGCGATTTGTCATCCCTACTCCCTATTCCCTACTCCCTACTCCCTTTCTAAGATTGGAAATCATGACAAATTCGGTAAATAAGCGCGTCGTTGTCACGGGTCTTGGTGCAATTACGCCGATCGGCAATACGCTTTCTGAGTACTGGGACGGGTTGATGACCGGACGGAACGGGATTGCCCCGATTACGCTGTTTGATCCGTCCCGGCACGATTGCCGCTTTGGGGCTGAAGTTAAAGGTTTTGACCCGCATCAATACATGGATCGCAAAGAAGCAAAGCGGATGGATCGCTTTTGTCAGTTTGCGGTGTCAGCCAGTAAGCAGGCGTTAGAAGATGCGAATTTTACGATCAATGACCTGAATGCAGAACAAGTCGGCGTGTTGATCGGAACGGGCATCGGTGGCTTGAAAGTGCTTGAAGATCAGCAAGAAGTGAATCTGACCAAAGGGCCCGATCGCTGTAGTCCGTTCATGATTCCAATGATGATCGCGAATATGGCGGCAGGCTTGACCGCGATTCACATCGGCGCAAAGGGCCCAAATTCTTGTTCGGTCACAGCTTGCGCGGCGGGATCAAATGCGATCGGGGATGCCTTTCAATGGATTCGACGCGGTTACGCTCAAGCGATGATTTGTGGCGGAACTGAAGCCGCTGTCACACCTCTGGCTGTCGCTGGATTTGCCGCCTGTAAAGCGCTCTCGCTGCGAAATGACGATCCAGCTCATGCCAGCCGTCCATTTGACAAAGACCGCGACGGATTCGTTCTCGGTGAAGGTGCTGGAATTCTTCTGCTTGAAGAAATGGAAAACGCTCTAGCCCGTGGTGCAAAAATCTACGCGGAAATCGTCGGCTACGGTGTGACTTGCGATGCGTATCACATCACTGGGCAAACTCCAGGCGGGAAAGATGCCGCCAGAGCCATGCAGTTCTGCCTCAAAGACGGTGATTTGACCCCGGATCAAGTCGATTACGTCAACGCTCACGGAACCAGTACGCCCGTCAACGATCCAAACGAGACGATGGCGATCAAGACGGCACTTGGCGATCGCGCTCATCAAATCGTGGTCAGTTCCACGAAATCGATGACCGGACACTTGCTCGGCGGCTCAGGTGGAATTGAAGCGGTAGCGACCGTGATGGCGATTAAGCACGATCGCGTTCCACCAACAATCAACCTAGTCGAACCCGACCCAGAGTGTGATCTGGATTACGTCGCGAATGAGAGCCGCGATCACGTTGTCGATGTTGCACTCTCAAACTCTTTTGGTTTTGGCGGACACAATGTCACCTTGGCATTTAAAAAGTTTGTGCCTTGAGCTTGAACTGTCTACCGTTATCTAGGATTATTAGGAGGCTGTTATCGAATAACAGTTTTTGATAGCTTTTTCTGATTAGGTATTTTTGCCTACCATTCTTCATAATGGAATCAGGTATTCGCGTTTTCCCCGAATTCTTCCGTTATTGCCCAATCGTCGTTCATTCTTAACAGAAATCATGGTCGTTGCAGCCCAGTCACTCGAAGAACTTTGCATTAATTCGATTCGCTTCTTAGCGATCGATGGCGTTGAGAAAGCAAAATCCGGACACCCAGGCTTACCGATGGGTGCGGCTCCGATGTCCTTCGTGCTGTGGGATAAGTTCCTGCGGTTCAATCCGAAGAATCCAAAATGGTTTAATCGCGATCGCTTCGTCTTGTCCGCAGGTCACGGTTCGATGCTGCAATATGCCCTGCTCTATTTAGCAGGCTACGACAGTGTAACGATCGACGATATCAAGCAATTCCGCCAGCTCGGATCGCGTACTCCTGGACATCCCGAAAACTTTGAAACCGCTGGTATTGAAGTCACCACGGGTCCTCTGGGCCAAGGGATTTGTAACGGGGTCGGTTTGGCAATGGCTGAAGCGCACATGGCTGCGACCTTCAACAAGCCCGATTCTACGATCGTCGATCACTACACTTACGTGATTATGGGCGATGGCTGCAACATGGAAGGTGTTTCCGGTGAAGCGTGTTCGCTGGCTGGACACCTCGGACTCGGCAAACTGATCGCGCTGTACGATGACAACCACATCTCGATCGATGGCGATACTGAGGTTTCCTTCACCGAAGATGTCGGCAAGCGCTACGAAGCTTACGGTTGGCAAGTGCTCGTCGTTTCCGATGGTGATACCAATTTAGAAGCGATTCAATCCGCGATTGAGGAAGCGAAGAAAGAAACCAGCAAGCCGACCTTGATTAAAGTTAGAACGACGATCGGATTTGGCTCGCCGAACAAAGCCAACACCGCAGGCGTTCACGGTGCTGCATTGGGTGGCGATGAAGTCGCGGCAACTCGGAAAAATCTCGGTTGGGATTACGAACCGTTCGTCGTTCCTGAAGATGCTTTAAACCACTGGCGTAAAGCGATCGAGCGTGGAGCCAAACTCGAAGAAGAATGGAACGCAACTTTCGCTGAATACAAATCGAAGTATGGCGAAGAGGCTGCTTTATTCGAGCGGCAGTTGAGCGGCAAACTTCCTGACGGTTGGGAAAAGTCCTTACCGACTTACACGCCAGAAGACAAAGGCTTGGCAACTCGTCAAACTTCTGAGAAGACACTGAACGCGATCGCACAAGTCGTTCCCGAACTGATCGGCGGTTCTGCTGACTTAACCCACTCAAACCTGACGCTACTCAAGGGTTTCGGCGACTTCCAAAAAGGCTCGTATCAAAACCGCAACCTCCGCTTCGGAGTTCGCGAACACGGCATGGGCGCAATTTGTAACGGGATTGCCCTGCATGGTTCTGGTCTGATTCCTTACTGTGCGACCTTCTTGGTGTTTGCTGACTATATGCGGGCAGCGATTCGCCTTTCAGCACTCTCGGAAGCGGGCGTAATCTACGTCATGACTCACGATTCGGTTGCTTTGGGCGAAGACGGACCAACTCACCAACCCGTTGAAACGATCGCATCGTTACGCGCGATTCCGAATCTCCTAGTCTTCCGCCCCGCAGATGGTAACGAAACTTCTGGAGCATACAAAATTGCTGTAGAGCGTCGTCACCAGCCTTCATTGATGGCAATGACTCGTCAAGCCTTACCGAACTTGGATGGAAGCTCGATCGATGCAGTCGCTCGTGGTGCGTATATTCTCTCCGGTAGCGACGACCTACCCGACATCATCCTGGTCGGAACCGGAAGCGAAGTGAGCCTATGCGTTACGGCGGCTGAGAAGCTCCGCGCTGAGGGTCACAAAGTTCGCGTCGTGTCGATGCCCTGTTGGGAACTATTCGAGGAGCAAGACGAAGCTTACAAGAACACGATCTTCCCGAAAGCCGATCAAAAACGCCTCATCGTTGAAGCAGCTTCCAGCTTCGGTTGGCAGAAGTACATGGGTCACGAAGGCGACATGATTAGCATCGAGCGCTTCGGGATTTCGGCTCCGGGTGGCGAAGCGATGAAGAAATTCGGCTACACCGTTGAGAACGTTGTCGATCGAGCAAAAGCCGTAATGGGCAAATAACCACAAATTTTGCTTTGAGTGATAAATTGCAAGCCCCCAGAATTCCTGGGGGCTTTTTTATGGAACGTGATAAACCATGAAAGCTCGCGACGTGATTAAGAGGAATAATATAGCTTTACGAAGCGTCATTAGGACTATCATTAAGAGACAGAAAGTCACTAGGAATCTCAATACCTGCCCCGTATAGCGATGACCTGCGCCAAAAAGCGATTGCAGCACTCAAGCGTGGAGAACGCAAAATCGATGTGAGCCGT
>JAHHHU010000003.1 GCA_019359175.1 Phormidium tanganyikae FI6-MK23 | reverse complement strand
ATCAGCGCTTCCAGTTCTGATGCTGTTTCTTCAATTTTGATCCGGGTGACACCGACCATTGCTGTTTTTCTCCACACGGTAGAACTCAGTATCTCATTTGTCACTCCCTTTCTTCAATTTGGTATCAAATCTACTTGAACGAATCACGGTAAACCCTAGACAGTGTGGTGGTCGTCCCTGCATTCGTGGCATGAGAATTCGAGTGTCTGATGTTTTAGATTTATTTGCAGCAGGACTTAGTGCTGAACAAATTTTGGAGGAATTACCAGATCTGGAAATGGATGATTTAAAGGCATCTCTTGCCTATGCTTCACGTAAACTCAATCATCCTGTATTAGTCGCATGACAACAATCTGGATTGACGCACATTTGTCACCCGCAATCGCAATCTGGATTACAAGCACATTCAAAGTTACAGCATTAGCCCTACGGGATCTTGGGTTGAGGGATGCTGAAGACCCCGAAATCTTTGAGGCTGCAAAAGCTTAAGGAGTTATATTTATGACTAAGGATAGCGACTTTGTGGATTTAGTTGAGCGTCTCGAAGCACCGCCGCAAATTATTTGGTTAACCTGTGGAAATACATCGAACGATCGGTTACGCGAGATTCTAAGCTCAACTTTAGCGGATGCACTGGAGTTGTTAGGTTCTGGCGAAGAATTAGTAGAGATTAGCGAAGATTAACACGGCAGCATAACAACCCCAATGAAGCGGACGGGCGAGAACATCTAGTGTTGATTCCAAAGTCGTCTGCCGCCGCTGATTTGAGCCGTTAGTTTCTCGCAATCTGATTTAGGATTCTTGCTGTTTACTTATTGGTAAAATTGCTCTGCTCTCAAATCACAACGATCGCGATTCTAAGACACATAGCTTTGTTTATCCGGCACTCTGAATCGCACTGTAGCACTGTTCGATCGATTGTTTTTCCTGCAATGCGACCACTAACGCATCGTAAGCGGATTCATGTTTCTGCAAAAGCTCTTTTGCTCTGAGAATCGAGAGTCTCTCGCGCTGAGGCAGTTCCGATGCCGGAATTCCCAGTTTTACTAATGTCTCGCGGAACTTTTGTCGATCGTCAGTTCCCCCTTCAGAGTTGCCATACGCTAACTGTTCCGCTGCGATTCCCGCCATCCAAACCGTACAGTAGCGCTCGACTAATTGAGCGGAAAGCTTACCCTGCTTTAATTCAGCTTCAAGTTCTTCTGTGTCAAATTGCACTCCGCCTTGTCCCGATCGACCTTGCCGAAACGCTTCCCAAGCATTCAACGTATAGCTTACGACCGGAATTTCGAGTTGTTGAGCGGTGAGAAAATGTCCGGCTTCATGGCGAATCACTCGATCGCGATGTTCCGGTGAAAAACTCGCAAACCAATCGAGCGCGATCGAGCCGAATTTTCCCTGCCACTGGAAAGAATCGAGCGTTGCGAATCCTAAAATGCTGAAAGTTGCGATCGCGGGAACCGCTGGAGGAATATTCAGCAATGGGCCAAGCAATGTCGAAAGTGTCATTGCGAAGATACCAATGGCAACGAGATTGAAAGCAGTTTGATTCATGGTGAAGGAGTAGGGGACGCTTGTTGCTGAAACTCTCTCGCTTTATAGAACAATTCTAAACTTGCTTTATCTCCCACAAATCGCCAGTGCCAAGGTTCGTAAGTTACGCCTTGTTTGTTCCCTCGCGGAAATGACATCTCGAAATTGAACTTAGTTGCGTTCTCATTCAGCCATTTGAATGCAGGAGTGTTTTCAAAATCTGGGCTGAGATTCGTCGCGGGAACGTTGCCATCTCCGATATCGATCGCATATCCGGTGTGATGTTCGCTATATCCGGGTGGTGCGCTCACTAGCGCTCTTTGCTCCAGGGTTTGCGCTCGTTCTGCTTTGACGTTGAAGTAAACTTGCTGCTGTTCGCTAATTGATCGAAATGCTGACAGCGGATTCAAAATCACTCCTTCTGCACTCGCTGCTGCGACCATCTCTCGAAACGATTTTGCAGCGACCGATCGCATTTTAATTCCATCATCTGCGCTCACCGCTTCAAGTTCCGACTGTGGCGCTTCGGGATACGCGAAATGATTCAAAACTCGATCATCAGTGGGTGAGGGACTGACCGACGCGATCGGAGAAGGAGAAGGAGAAGGAGAAGCAGTGACTCCAGTGCGAACTTGTGAAGCTTGATACGCGAACCAACTACCACCCGAAACCAGCGCGATCGTAATCAATCCACCCAGCCACAAAAGCCAAGTCAGTGATCGAGCTTTCGGCTTGGATTCGACGACTGTTTCGCGGACTGCGATCGGAATATCGTCAAATGAAGGCGGATCTTCTTGTGGAGGTTTTCCTGGTTGACTAGCATTACTCAAAAGGTGATCTCCTCAACTTCACTTTATCTAGTATCTCAGGGGAACGAGCGATCGTTATGAACGAGTGAAGAATCGCATGAGCAGTTCGTAGCAGTATCCGCCGATCAAAACGCCTGTTGCTCCGACTAACCCAAGAAAAGGTGGAACCGGAGCAGGAAGTTTTAGCCAGCCGAACGCGATCCCAATAATCCATCCGCCCAGCAATGCTAAACCGATTTGTTTGAGAAAATCCATGATATGCGATTCCTCGTGCAGCAATGCCGATCATTTTGCAGCATACTGCACGCGATAAATCCGATTGTTGGCTTCGTCGGTAAACAAAAGACTGCCATCGTTGAGAACGAGAAGCGCAACAGGTCTTCCCCAAGTCGTGGGAACTTTGGGATCGAGCAGAAATCCGGTGAGAAAATCTTCGTACTGCCCTTGAGGGCGACCATCACTAAACGGCACGAATACGATCTTATATCCAGTTCCCTGTGAGCGATTCCATGATCCCCGGAATGCCACAAATGCACCATTGCGGTATTTTTCCGGAAACGTATTCCCCGTGTAAAACCGCAATCCTAATGCCGCAGAATGCGCTTCAAATAAAACATCTGGGGTACGCGTTTTGGCAGCGAGATCGGGACGGGTGCTTTTTCCATCAGCTTTGAGATGTCGGGGATCGAGTCGATCGGGTGCGAGATAGGTGTAGGGCCAGCCGTAAAATTCGCCTGCGTTCACTTGAGTCAGATAGTCCGGGACTAAGCCATCTCCAATCTGATCGCGTTCATTCACCGTTGCGAAAAGTGCGCCCGTTGCGGGATTAAAATCAAGTCCGACCGGATTTCTCAATCCAGAGGCAAACGTTTGTCGATCGCTGCCGTCTAAATTCATCACTTGAACCGAAGCACGCGGCAAAGGTTCTTCATCGGCATTCGAGCGCGATCCCACTGAAACATAAAGCTTTTGTCCATCTGGCGACGCGACTACATTTCTTGTCCAATGCTGGTTGTAGCCTTGTCCTGGAAGTTCGGTAATTTTTTCACCCCGTCCTGAAATGCGATCGTTCGTGTAAGGAAACCGCAAGACTGCATCGGTGTTGCCCACAAAAAACGAATCGCCCGCAAACGTCATGCCAAACGGTAGATTTAGTCCATTCTCCGCTGTGGCAAACGGGCGACGATTAGTCGCAACCCCATCTTTTGGCTGCAATAGCGTAATGCGATTCTGGCTGGTTTCAGTGACAAGAACATTGCCGTTTGGAGTCAAGGCAAGCCAACGCGGTCGATCGAGTCCTTCCGCAAAGACGTTGACGGTAAATCCTGCCGGAACCCGCAGGACTGGATCGTCAGGAATCGGCACGACATCGGGGGGTTTTGAGGCGCTTTCTGTGGCGTTGGGCTGCGGGAGTTGCGCGAGATCTACGCGAATCGGTTGCGGATTGAGAACTTCAGTCCGAATCGTGCGGCTTGGGGTGGAAGCTTGCGCGGCTTGGGGTTCAGGCTCACTCACCGTTTCAGAAGTTCGGGCAGTACAGGAACCCAAGGCCACGAGCGCTAACACTACGATCGCACCTTTAGAAAAACGCGTCAGCATGGGGCAGTGGAAGAGTTGCAGTGCGTTTCCAGTCTACAGATAGAAACACAATCTGACATCTATCACCCAGAATATGTTGCCGCTGTTTGTCTGGATTGAGCCGGAAACCCACATAAGTCACTCAAGAAATCGGAGAATGTTATTGCGATCTTTGACATTCCTCGATACGATATAAGTCGAAGAAAATACGGCAATACCGGTGACAAACCGTAGAATGCAAGGAGAACACGATGAAGGGTTGGCGATTCGATAGACAGTGGGCGAGAATTGCCCAAATATTCCAATCATTTTGGGCAGCGCGATCGATGCGGAAATCGATTTCGCTGTTTGTCATCGGGGCAAGTTTGAGTTTCGCGATCGCGGCTTGTGGTGGTGGAGATAATGCTTCAACCCCCACGGCAGGAGGAAACGCTAGCCCTGTTTCTAATCAAAGTAAAGAGGTCGAATTGACGCTCGTTTCCTATGCGATTCCGAAAGCAGCGCATGACGCAATTATTCCTAAGTTCGTTGAACAGTGGAAAAAAGAAAAAGGTCAAACCGTTACTTTTCGGCAAAGCTATGGCGGTTCGGGTTCTCAAACTCGCGCAGTCGTTGACGGTTTGGAAGCAGATGTTACCCATTTGGCACTGGCAGCCGATACCGGAAAACTGGTGAACGCTGGACTGGTGAAGCCAGACTGGACATCTAAAGTTCCGAACAATGGAACCGTGGCGAAAACCGTTGCCGCGATCGTGGTTCGTCCTGGAAATCCAAAGAACATTAAAACCTTTCAAGATTTGACTCGTGACGATGTGAAGTGGGTTACGGCTGATCCGAAGACTTCGGGCGGGGCGCGATGGAATTATCTGGTGTTGTGGAATGATGCCCTCAAGCGCAACAACAACGATGAAGCGAAAGCGAGAGAGTTTGTCGCGAAGGCATACAAGAATGTTGCAGTCTTAGCAAAAGATGCGCGTGAGGCGACCGATGCCTTTGCGAAACAAGGTCAAGGAGATGCGCTGATCAACTACGAAAACGAAGTGATCTTAGCAAAGCAAAAAGGCGAAAAGCTCGATTATGTTGCGCCGGATGTGAATATCTCAATTGATACTCCCGTCGCAGTGGTCGATCAAAATGTCGATAAACATGGCACGCGCGAAGTTGCAGAAGCGTTTGTGAAGTATCTATTTACGCCAGAAGCACAGGCGGAATTTCTCAAGCTTGGGTATCGTCCGCTGGATGCGAGTGCGGCAACCAAAGCGGATACGGCAAAACTACCAGAAGTGAAGACATTAGCATCGATCAAAGACTTCGGTGGCTGGGATGAAGTGCAGAAGAAATTCTTTGAAGATGGCGGCGAGTTTGATCAAACGCTAGCGGCTTCCAAACAGTAGTAGAGTGGATAGTTGATCCGCGATCGCAGTTCAAAGCGCGATCGCGGAATTTCATTTGGAGTAATTGATGATGGTTGCTTCCAGTCCGGCGGACTCTGAGAAAGTCCCAATTTGGAAAGTGTTAGTTCGATCGATTGTTCAGGCTCCTTGGACATGGCGGATCATGATGGGGTATCTCACCATCATGCTGTTTGTGCCTGTTGCCGCGATGTTATTAAAAGCATCGACGGTTGGATTTGCGAAATTTTGGAGCATTGCCACAAGTCCGATCGCGCTTGCGACATATGATATTACCTTTACAACTTCGCTGGTCGCAGCGCTGATCAATGGTGTGTTCGGCACTTTGATCGCTTGGGTGTTAGTGCGATATGACTTTCCCTTAAAGCGGTTTGTTGATGCTTCGGTTGACTTGCCGTTTGCGCTTCCGACTTCGGTTGCAGGATTGACTCTAGCAACGGTTTACAGCGAAAACGGGTGGATCGGATCGCTGTTTGCACCATTCGGAATCAAAATTGCATTCACGCGATTGGGTGTTGGGATTGCGATGATCTTTATCTCGTTGCCGTTTGTGATCCGCACTGTTCAGCCTGTGTTAGCGGAGATGGAAAAAGAAATCGAGGAAGCAGCTTGGAGCTTGGGCGCATCAGAGTGGGAAACGTTTCGTCACGTGATTTTGCCACCGTTGCTACCTGCGATTCTCACAGGTGTTGCATTGGGATTCTCACGTGCAGTCGGTGAGTATGGCTCAACTGTGATCATTGCTTCAAATACACCATTTAAGGATTTGATTGCACCCGTATTGATTTTTCAACGTTTAGAACAATACGACTATGCAGGCGCAACGGTAATCGGAGTTGTATTGCTATTGATCTCGCTAGTGATGCTCTTGGGCTTGAATCTATTGCAAGCTTGGGGTCGGCGCTACGATACCAGTTCTTCAAACCGACGAGTAGGACATTAGCTCATGAGTACGATCGTTGAATTGCCCCGGTCTAAGCGAGCGGCAAAGAAAATCGAGTGGGTTCCGGTCGTTTTGATTACGATCTCGATCGGGTTTCTCGCGTTGGTCATTTACATTCCCGCGATCAATGTCTTTTACCAGGCATTTAGGAAGGGAGTGGGCCCGTTTCTCGCGAATTTGCAGCAGCCGAACTTTATTACAGCGGTGAAATTGACGATCGCGCTTGCTGCAATCTCAGTTCCGCTCAATACTGTGTTTGGACTATGTGCAGCTTGGGCGTTAGCGCGTAGACAGTTTCGCGGTCGCGCTTTACTGTTAAGCATCATCGATTTACCGTTTGCCATCTCGCCTGTCGTTGCTGGATTGATGTTGGTGTTACTGTACGGGCGCAATGGTTGGTTTGGACCTGCTTTGCAATCCGCAGATATCAAGATTATTTTTGCGTTTCCAGGAATGGTGTTGGCAACGATGTTTGTGAGCCTGCCATTTGTAGCGCGGGAAGTGATTCCGGTGCTGGATGAGATTGGTCCAGAGCAAGAAGAAGCGGCAAGTACGCTGGGGGCAAATAGCTGGCAAACATTTTGGCGGGTGACGCTTCCGAGTATTCGCTGGGGATTGCTCTACGGGTTGATTTTGACGAATGCAAGAGCGATGGGCGAGTTCGGTGCGGTTTCGGTCGTATCGGGGAACCTGGCGGGAAAAACGCAGAGTTTGCCGCTGTTTGTGGAAGAAGAATACAAGCAGTACGCGACGGAATCGGCTTATTCGGCTGCGGTGTTGTTGGCGCTGTTAGCAGTCGTGACGCTGGTAGTTAAGGAGATTATGCAGCGCAAAACACGAATTCGGGATGAGGAATAGGATTTTAGGATCAGGCTTAGAAAGTTTGAATGATTTCGATCGCGTTTCTATCCTCGGGTAGGGACGTTTCTTTTTTAAATTGAAATACTTCTTTCTCAGAACAAATTTTTTCTTCTTTAAAGCGGAGTGATCCTTTCTAAGAAAGAAATGATCGCTCGGAGAAAAGAAACTACGATCGTGGTTACTAAGAAGTTGCCAGAATTTCGATCATTTTAGTTTCTTGAGTTGATCTAAAACGAAGCGAAAAGACTCGTCAAATCTACGTCAAAACGGGTTCTTCTGGCAGTTCCTCCGGCACAGGCTGAGATTTCTTCTGAATCAACTGCCCCACATTTTGATTGATCTGAAAATACTGATGAAACTTATCCGTCACCTGCACTAACAACGATCGACCATCGGAATTTTTCCGTTTTCGCACAAAGCCCATCTCCACCAATTCCGGCACGTGCTGATACACGCCAGAGCCGCGAATCTCCACCAGTTCCGTTTGGCTAATCGGGCCTTTTAGCGCCACTACCGCCAACGTCCTCAACGCTCCAACTCCCAAATCGGCTGGAATCAGCGCATTAATCAAATTCTGATACGTCGCTCTCAATTGCAAACTATAGCCCGAATCTGTTTCGGCAATCTCTAAAGCACCGTCACGATGTGCATACTCTGACATCAGTTCCATCAGCGCTTCCTCGATCGTTCGACGATCGCATCCCGCCAATTCCGACAATTGCGCGATCGTCAACGGTTGCGCTTTGAGATAAAGAATCGCTTCGAGGGTAGTCGTCAAACGAGGCATGAGCAGCGCATAAAAAGAATGACTAATAGAGTAGCAAACAGAGAGCAGAGGCGCTTAACTTGTTACAGTGGAATTGCCCTAACTTTCCCCAAATTATGAGCGATTCGCCTGAAACTCAAATCACCGAAACGCCCCAAGAACCGAAGCCGAGCTACGTCAAGCTGGCAATGCGGAACATGGTGCGAAAACGCGGAAAATCGATTTATCACTTTGCCCTGACCACGATCGGGCTTCTCGGTACATTAGTTGTTCTTTCGTACTTAACCCGATAATGCAGATTGAAGTTAGCGTTCAAGATTGCTTTCATCAGGAACAGCCAATTCAGCCGGAAACCTGGGAGATTTGGTTTAGCAAGTGGCTAGAGTTGATCAACCCGATGCAGGATGAGCAACCGTTACACCCGCACGAACAGTATGAACTGAGTTTGCGATTAACCGACGATCGAGAAATTCAGTCGCTCAATCAAAATTATCGCTTCAAAGATCAGCCAACCGACGTATTAGCATTCGCATCGTTAGAGGTAGACTATCCGCAGATTGATGAATTAGAAGCTGAACCGCTGTATCTAGGGGATATTGTCATCTCGGTCGAAACCGCCGATCGACAAGCCCCGCCCCACAATTTAGAGACGGAACTCGCTTGGCTCGCTGCCCACGGACTCCTTCATCTATTGGGCTGGGATCATCCCGATGATGCGAGTTTGTTGCGAATGTTAGATCAGCAGCAGATCCTACTTCACGCAGTTGGATTGGAAGCAAAACGCTAGAACAGGTTGGAATTGTAATCTTAAAGACGCTCTGATCGAGAAAACGCTCAAGTTTACAGTCTTAACTTTTATTTTCTAAAGTTGCGCTTTACCTTTCCTAACATTGTTGCAATACTGTGTTTTGTCATCTGATGCGATAGTCGCGCCTTGGGGGTACTCATAAAGTATCTTTATTGGCTGTTCACCTGGTTTGCGTATGTCTCAAGAACTCCCCACCCAGTCCCCCAAGCGATCAAAGGTTGTTCCGCTCGTCAAACCGGAACGGGATCTCGCTTGGCAAGTGGCTCCGACGCTGCTGACCAGTTTTCGCTATGCCTGGATGGGCGTGAGCTATGCTTTCCTGACGCAGCGAAATTTTAGAATTCATGTGTGCTTGGGATCGATCGCGATCGGCTTAGGGCTTCTTTTAAAAGCAACCGTGGTCGAACTCGCGGTGATCGGATTGACGATCGGATTAGTTTTGGCGATGGAATTGTTGAATACCGCGATCGAGTCGGTGGTCGATTTGACAGTGAAGCAGACGTATCACGAATTGGCGAAAGTGGCGAAGGACTGCGCGGCAGCGGCGGTTTTGGTTGCAGCGATCGCGGCAGTTCTCGTGGCGGGCTGCATTTTGTTTCCGAAACTTTGGCTGGTGCTGCAAGTGATTCTCTGAGACACTGGGAAAGCGGATTCAAGGCGCTTTTTCATGATTTTAGTGATTGATAACTACGACAGCTTTACTTACAACCTGGTTCAGTATTTGGGCGAACTCGGTGCAGAATTTGCGATCGCGGCAGATGTTCAGGTGTTTCGCAACGATCAGATTTCGCTTGACCAAGTTCGGCACCTGAATCCGGATGCGATCGTGATTTCGCCAGGGCCGGGACGACCCGAAGATGCTGGAATTTCGATGGAATTGATTCGGCAGATGGGAGAAACGACCCCGATTTTGGGCGTATGTCTCGGACATCAGAGTATTGGGCAAGTGTTTGGCGGCGATATTGTTTCAGCGCCGGAGTTAATGCACGGGAAAACTTCACCCGTGAAGCATACGAATGTGGGAGTCTTTGAGGGACTCGACAATCCGATGACCGCGACTCGGTATCATAGTCTGGTGATCGATCGAGAAAGTTGTCCGGCAGTTCTAGAGATTACGGCGTGGGTCGAGGATCAAACGATCATGGGCGTTCGACATCGGCAGTATCCGCACATTCAAGGGGTGCAGTTTCATCCAGAAAGCGTGCTAACGGACTCTGGAAAGCAGTTGTTGCGGAACTTTTTGAGATCGATTCAAGGTCAGTAAGTCAAACCCTGGTGTGAGGAAGTATGAAACGCAGGCAGTTTATTCAGTATGCGGGCGCGGGATTGGTCACGAGCGCTATTGCAACGAAGGCACAGGCGCAGTCTGGAGGTCTTTCGGTGCGATATCTCGGTCACATGTGCTTTCTATTCACCGGGAGCGGGCAGCGAATTTTGGTCAATCCGTTTCGCAGTCAAGGCTGTACAGCGGGCTACCGTGCGCCGAATGTGGCGACCGATTTGGTGATGATTAGCAGTCAGCTTTTAGATGAGGGTGCGGTGAATGTGGTGACTGGAGATCCGAAGCTGCTGTTTGAGGCGGGCGCGTATAACGTGCGCGGGCTGAAGATTCAGGGCGTGGCGACGGATCACGATCGCATTGGTGGAAAACGGTTTGGTCGCAATATTGCTTGGCGTTGGTCGCAGGGTGGATTGAATTTGGTGCATTTGGGCGGGACGGCTGCGCCAATCACGCTGGAGCAGAAGATTTTGATTGGTTCGCCGGATGTGGTGTTTCTCCCGGTGGGCGGGGGGGTGAAGGCTTACAATCCGCAGGAGGCAAAGCAAGCGCTGCAAGTGCTGAACGCGAAGATTGTGGTGCCGATATATTATCGAACCGCTGCGGCGAAAGGGGAATGTGATATTGGTGGGCTGGATGCGTTTCTGAGTGTGATGAGTGGGACACCTGTGCGGAAAGGTGGAAATTCGCTGTCGTTGAGTAAGGCGGATTTGCCGAAAGAGGGATCGGTGATTCAGGTGATGACTTACGGTTAGGGGATTGGTTGTGGATAGAGTCGCGGAGAAAGCTTGTTTGCGATTCTGCCCCGGATTAGAAAGCTAATGTGTATGCACAAGTTTTTGTTGCTGCGTTTCGGGCGGCTTCTGCCCCCTAAATCCCTCAGAATGGGGGACTCTGAAACGGAGAAATTTCTTGGAGTTCTGGGAATTCTTTCTGCTCAAAGTCCCCCATTCTGAGGGATTTAGGGGGCGAGGATCTTGGCATCGAAACGCGCCGCTAGATTTGTAGCTCGATCGAACCCAAATCATGCTTTGATCACTGTGATCTATCTGCTGGAAGTTGCACCGATGCAAGCGCTAGAAACGATAATTGATGCAATTTCGAGCAGTAAAAGATTAGAGATTGAATTAATCTTTCAAGGTTTTTTTGCGCTGTTCTTGATTGGATTAGTGCCAGCATTCGTAATTTTCAGATTTCGGAATACGATTGCTCAAATCACCAAACCTATTCTGCTTCTACTCGCAGGAATAATCGTTCTAAATTACGTTGGTTTAGTGATTCTTTACCCAACCTGGGCAGATTTTGCTGATCCGGCTGAGGCGAATGTCACAAGCGTTTCCTGGCTGTTTCATCAAGGTCAAGTCCTGTATCCAGAGTTGGGCGCAGCAGAAAGATATATCAACAACTACGGTGCGCTTTCCTATGTGATTCAGAGCGGATTTTTGAGTCTGCTCAGACCGAGCATTTTTTCGGCAAAGGTTGCGGGAAGTTTGGCGGGGCTTTCGAGTTTGACGCTGATCTTTTTGCTGATTCGGTATCGTTTAGGCTGGAAAGCTGCAATCTTTGGAAGCGCGATTGTCTCTCTTTGTTTTCTCGCTCAAACGTCCGCTTCTGGACTGCTTGCTTCTTCGTTTTGGGTAAGACCGGATGCTTTGCTGCTATTTTTTACAGTGCTTGGATTGTTCTGGGTAGTGCGAGGAACGCGATCGATTGCAGTATTTGGAAGCGCGATCGCACTTGGTATCAGCACCAATTTGAAGATCACCGCTTTTCTACACTTCATTCCGATTTATGTTTTACTACTTTATCGATTTAGATTAGGTTCTGTATTAATTTCATCGGTTATTGCTCTATTCGTTTCGGCATTACCTTATTTAATCTTTCCGCAAATCTCATTCACGAACTATTGGACGTGGTTACAGCAAGTTCGACTCAAAGGAATTAAGTCCGAACAGATTCCAAAAAATCTCCTATGGACGGGATTTGTAGCCATGCCTGTTGCGATCGCGCTTTTACAATCTCTCTCTACTCATTTCGATTCGTTCAAGCGATGGTTGCCGAAACACTCGCTCTATTGTATTACGCTAATTCTTGGCGTTGTTGTAAACGCAGTGATTAGCTCAACCCGTGGCGCATTAGAGAACAATATGCTGCCGTTTGTGCCGCTGTTGGTGTATCTCGCGATCGAGCTATTCCACCTCTCTGATTCAAAGTCCCCCATTCATGGGGGATTTAGGGGGCAGAAGTCCCCCGAAACGCAGCGAGAAAACCGTCGATCGATGAATTTTCTCACCTCCCTTCGCTTAAGCGCCGCGATCGCATTCACACTCTCAATCTGTTTAGCAGTGTACTCAACAGAAGCGAAATTTATCGATCGCATGATCACAGCACCGGGACATGACGCGATCGCAGATCTCGATCGTGTCATGTTAGCGAATCCAAATCGCACCATCGGTATGGGATATGGCGCAGTCAGTTACCAACTTTCAACCTATCGCCCTCAGTTAGTGTTTGCTGGTAATCCTTACTTGCTCGATTCTGCTTCGTTAATGGAGATGCAAGCTTCAGGATTGAACAATACACCAGAAAGCACACTCAATGCTTTGAGAACTTGTCAGACTGACATTTGGTTAGTTCCAAAAGGCAATCCACCGTTTCAGGTTTATAGTTACTATCCGCCGCTTCAAAAATTGTTTAGTGATGAATTTAGAAAGACCTTTGCAGAACACTACGATCGACAATCAACCACTGAATTTTATGATGTTTGGGTCTGCAAACGCACTACAAAAAATCCGACCCAAGACATCCCGTAACTCTAAGGCTAGGTCTTCGACCATTTCTATGCGAACAGATTGATCGAGCATTAACCAAATCGATATCCAAATCCGCGAACTGTAATAATGTACTGCGGTGCGCTGGGATCACGCTCCAGTTTCTCTCGTAGCCACCGGATATGCACATCTACCGTTTTGGAATCGCCCAGATAGCTCATTCCCCAAACTTGCTCTAACAACTGTTCGCGGGAAAAAACGCGGCGCGGATTGTTTATAAACAGTTCCAGCAGCGAAAACTCTTTCGGAGATAGATTAATTTCTGCGCCCCGTACCATCACCCGATATTCTTGTAAGTACAGAATGATATCTTGATATTGCAGAATCGGTTGTGCTTCGGGTAGCTCTTGCGATCGACGACGCAACAATGCCCGACAGCGTGCAATCAATTCTCTCAGTCCAAAAGGCTTCGTCAGATAGTCATCTGCACCCACTTCTAGACCTACTACAATATCCGTTTCACTCCCCCGCGCACTCAGGATCAAAATTGGAATCGTGCTTCCTTGTTGGCGCAAGACTCGACAGAAATCAATTCCACTCAAGCGCGGCAACATCAGATCGAGAACGATCAGATCGATTGTGGCATTTTCGGGCTGTAATGCTTGAATGATTTCAAGACCTTGCCGTCCATCACGGGCGGTCAAAACTCGGTATCCTTCTTCTGTGAGGGCTGTTGTGAGAGATTCGAGAATGATGGCTTCATCGTCGATTACTAGAATAGAAGCTTGATCGAAGTTAGACGTAAAGGGTGATCCGGGCGATCGCATACATAACCAAGTAACAGCGGCTTGGATCAGCAATTTATTTTGGAGCGGTCGGCTGACAAACCAAACCCTTCAATACAATAAACAAACTGGCGATCGTGCAGGTTAACTTGAATTTAAAACTAGATTAATTTTTGGTTATTTGAAACCGTTCAATTTAATGCTTTAGTCGCGCTAAAAACATACGAATTAGAATAGAGCAGGCTTCGATTTTGCATCGTTGCGGTGGCACTTTAGCGAGATTGATTTAGATAGTAGTGATAGCGGGTTTCGAGTTGCTCGATCGATAAGTTCTGTGTCCAGTATTCTGTCAGAGCGTGACCAAATGCCCAAGCGACGCGATCGGGAGTTGATGCGTTATCAATCAGCAAGTTCCAGAGCGATTTTAAATCAAGTGGTGTTTTGGGCTGAAGCAAAGTGTAGAGATCATATGCCATTTGCAGCTTACCAATGACGATCGGAAGTTGTTCGATCGGAATCTGTTCTGCTAAGAGAAACGCGAGTGTGGGTGAACCTGTTGAGATCGTGGAAATAAACCGCAGAATTGGACTTTTTAGAAAGGTAGTTAGTCCTTGAGTCGTTGCCATTTGAAAAGTATAGCGATCGATGATTTTTGCGGCGGTTGTGGTTCGTGTGTCAATGTCTCGCATAAATCGAGCTAGACGCGCTTGTTTGGCAGGATCGATCGTGTTCAGAATCGACATCGAGAGTGTATCCATTCCCCAAGCTTGGCGATTGTCCCCAGCAGTCACGAGCGGCAATACGAATGAGCTAACTTGCCCTAATACTTCCTGACGATAGGCGACGGCTTCGCGAATCGAAACTTCTTTCGGTCGATTGCCAAATTGCCAGTTGTAGGGCGGATTCCATTCGCGGATCGGACGTAAGCGATCAACTTGAGTCACAATCGCGATCGTCGGTAAAGAGAGCGATTGTAGTTCATTCAAAAAGTCCAAATCCATCTGTAATGCTGGATCAAGTGCAGGTGTCACCATTAGAACTAAATCGGTGTTTGCTGCATATTCCAAGACTCGATCGCGCAATTCGGGATGTCCTACCTGTTCATATCCAGGAGTGTCCCAAAGGGTAAGCGTTTCTCCGGTTTCGGTTTGCCAACGATAGTCCTGAATGCGATCAGTCGAAGGTAGTGCATCCACTTGAGCTTGTGCTGCTACAAACAAAGTATTGATCACACTACTTTTTCCGGCTCCTGTGCGACCGACTAACAATAAACTAACAGGCTTTTGTTCAACTACATCTGCCGGACTTGCTTGAGCAATAATCTCCCGCAATGTTTGAAATTTGGGTGTAGCAGGCTCGATCGTCGTTAAAGCAGGTGGAGTTGTGCCACTGTAAAGCGCGATCGCTTGTCGAGCTAAGTTTCGCAGCGCGGCTTCTCGTAAAAGCTGACTCAGATTACCGAGTAGTTCCTGTGTTGCTTGACTGCCACTACGCTGAGTCACTGTTCTCGTGACAGCAACGGCGGGATTGAGTAACCATTGCGCCCAACTCAAAGCCTTCCAGATTTTACGGGCAGAAGGTTCGAGTTTTTGATAAATTTCATACGCTTGAACTGCTTGCCCGACTGTAACTTGGTTGAGAACCGGGGAGAGTTGCCGCATCCATTGATCTAAGTCATCGACTGTTCCACGCAACAGTGAATAAGCTTGGGGAACATAGATGTTTAGCAATGGCTTCTGAGCTTGAGGATAGTACACTGATGAGATCGCGCGAATCATACTTAAGCATCGCTGCCAAAATGTATTCCAGTCTTCCCAGAGTGGCGGATCAGATTGTGCTTCAACTAAGATTTTCTGAACTTCAGCTTCAACGGTTCGAGTAATTTCGCTAACGGATGAGTTGGTTCGCTCTGTAGCTTCTTCTGAGAGTTCTGTAACGATCGCTTCAACTTGTTTTAATGCAGGTTGTGTCCATTTGACCAATAGCCATCGCCAACCGACGAACACAAGACCCACGATCGCCCAAATCCAGTTAATGCGCCATTCGTGAATTTGCAAGCCTGCTGCGAACAATAAGAAGCCGACCACAAGCGCGATCGGGAGTGCCAACACAATCCATTGCCAAATCCGCAATCGCACCATATCCTGACTCCAACGATCGTCTTCTTTAGTTTACAGAGTGGAACGAATTTTAGAAGAACGGATACTCTTCGCGTGAGCCGAAATTCAAAGGCGGCGAGTTTTTGACAGAAGCCGAATCTTTGTTTAATGTGAAAATTCCGATGAGGGATTCATGATGCAAGTAACGGAGCAAATTCATCATCTTGATGCAGAGACCGCCCGCGCTTTTTTGGAGAAGCTGCCTCGCCATATTCGAGAGGCATTTTATTCACGGGCGGCGGCGATCGAGTATCCGATTATCGAGTATCCGATTGAGGCGGTTTTGGAGTCAGTGATCGCAGCTTCGCTTGATCCAGATGCACTTAGTTTTATCGATTGCAAGCCTGGAGCATCAGATTGATGCAATCGGATCTATCGCTGTGCTAATGCTCGATCGCGCTTTTTCACCGTTCGTTTCTGCTGAGTCGGGTTCATGCGTCGCTCTAAGTAACTAAAGCCTTGAGACGAAAGCAGCGTCAAAGCGAGATAAATTAAAGCAACGATCGCATACAGTTCAAACGGGCGATAGTTCGCGGCGACGATTAGCTGTCCGCGTCGGAATAGTTCTTCAAATCCGATCACCGCAACTAAGCTAGTATCCTTGAGCAGTGTGATGAATTCGTTGCCGAGCGGCGGGAGCATTCGGCGGAAGGCTTGCGGAAAGATAATGTGTCGTAAAGTTTGCCTGGAGTCTAAGCCGAGAGATTCAGCGGCTTCGGTCTGTCCAACTTCGATCGAAGAAATCCCCGCTCGCACAATTTCTGCAATGTAAGCCGCACTATTGAGACTGAGGGCAACGACTGCGGCAACAAAGCGATCGAAGGTGAATTCGAGTCCGAGTTCTTTGATGATGGCTGGAATTCCGAAGTAGATCATGAAGATCTGAACGAGTAGCGGTGTTCCTCGAAAGAAGTCAATGTAAGCTCTCGCAAGCCAGCGAAGAAGAGGTGTTTTTGACAGTCGAACAATGCCGACCAGTGATCCAAGAGCTAATCCAATGACGACTGAGATGGCTGCAAGCTGGATTGTAATTAAAGCTCCAGCCAGTAGGGCTGGGAGCGCATTTTGAATGACAGTTAGCCAACTCGATCGAGCTTCTTGCTCGGTGATTGGAGCCGCTTCGGGTAGTTCGGGTGGATCGACATTGAACCATTTTCGATAGATTTGAGCATAGGTTCCATTGTTGAGAATTGTGCCGAGTCCTTGATTGATGCGTGCTAGGTTCGGTGAGTCTTTCGGGGTGGGAATGCCGTAGTACTCAGAAGTTAGAAGTTGATTGCTCACTCGAAGATTCTTTAACCCTCCAGTTTTCAGAGCATATTGCAAAATCGGAGCATCATGAACCACTGCAACAACATTGCCATTGCTCAATTCTTGGAGTGCAAGCACTGCTGCATCAAACGTGCGAATCTGAGCATCGGGAATCTTCTGTGCTGCTTGTGCGCCTGTCGTTCCGATCTGAACCGCGATCGATTTCCCGCTCAAATCTTCTAGCGCATTAATGTTCTGTGTATCAGCACGAGTTGCGATCGCAAGACCTGCTTTGAAATAGGGGCGAGAAAAAGAAACGACTTGCGATCGTGCAGGGGTGATCGTAATCGCTCCGACTGCCGCATCAACCGTTCCCGCTTGCAGCGCTGGAATGATGCCATCGAACGTAATGCTTTGAAGTTTCACACCAAAGCCCGCTGATTTACCAATCTCGCGAATGATATCGATATCGAATCCTTGAACTTCTCCCGACTGACTGCGAAATTCAAACGGAGCATACACAGGTTCGACTGCAACAGTAAGCGTCGATTGGCTCAGCACCCGGACAGGATTTAGAACAATTAACACCGTACAAAACAAAGCCAGCCAAATCGATCGCCAATTGAGCTTAACCATAAGTTTCAGTTTTAATAATCTCTTATTAATGGATGAGTTCCGATCGTTGCAACTCTGTCTGGAGTGTCATGTCTCGATCGCGAAACGCGGATATTTTAGATTTCATGAAATATGCGATTCAGTTTGATCAAGTTGAAAAGAGTTTCGGTTCGCTGCAAGTCTTGAAGGGTATTAGCGGCTATGTTGCTGCGGGTGAAGTGCTTTCGATTATTGGCTCTTCTGGCTGTGGAAAAAGTACATTACTGCGCTGTTTGAATCGATTAGAAGTCATCGATCGCGGACAAATCATGATCGATAGCTTAGAAATTTCACGATCGAACCTCACAAATCATGAACTTAAACAAGTGAGATCGCGAATCGGCATGGTGTTTCAACAGTTCAATCTCTTTCCTCACCTTAGTGTTTTAGACAATCTCACTTTAGCGCCACAGCAAGTTCTCAAGATTTCCCGCAAAGAGAGCGCAGAACGGGCACGGTACTATCTGCAAGAAGTAGGACTAGGCGATAAGGTAGATGTCTATCCTGAACAGCTTTCGGGTGGACAACGGCAGCGAGTCGCAATCGCGAGAAGCCTCTGTATGGAACCCCAAGCGATGCTGTTTGATGAACCAACCAGCGCACTAGATCCAGAGCTAGTCGGTGAAGTGTTAACGGTGATGCACCGATTAGCAGAACGCGGAATGACAATGGTTGTTGTCACCCATGAGATTCAGTTTGCGCGGGAAGTAGCAAATCGGGTGATGTTTCTCGATCAAGGTCGTGTCGTCGAAGAAGGGGCAGCGCGGGAAGTATTGACCCAACCGAAAAGCGATCGCTTAAACACCTTTTTAAGCAGAATGCGCCAAGCTCAAATGGCATAAATACGGATATCCCTACGCAGGCTGTATGTTCGTTCTGAGTTTTTAGTTTTATGTTAGAGGGTGATTAGATTGCGCTGCTTTCTTAGGAGATTCTTATGCTTGAGTTATATCAATTTGAGATGTCGCACTATGTAGAAAAGGTGCGATTAATTCTGGACTACAAAGGACTGCCGTATCGCAAAATCGAAGTGACACCTGGAATTGGACAGATTGAACTCTTCCAACTGTCAGGACAGCGAAAAGTTCCGGTGCTAAAAGATGGCAGCGAGATCATTGCAGACTCAACGGCGATCGCGGAATATCTCGATCGTAAATATCCCGAAAAGCCAATCATCCCTTCTGATCCAAAGCAGAAAGGACAGGTTTTACTATTGGAACAATGGGCGGATGAATCACTAGGGCTGAATGCTCGAAAAGGTCTGATCGGCTCAATTTCACAAAACCAGAGCTTCCGCACAGCCGTTTTACCTTCTTCAACGCCCGATATTTTGAAGAACTTAGTCGGTGCAATTCCGGGTGATTTTCTCGGCGTGTTAGGGTCTGGTATGGGCATGGGACCCGATGCGGTGAAAGAAGCAACGGATGCTTTGAAACGAAGCTTAACTGCACTTTCATTTATTTTGATGGATCAGCCTTATCTCGTTGGTGATTCGCCCACTTTGGCAGATTTTGCGATCGCGGGATTGTCGATGTATGTTAAATTCCCGACAGGGGGTTACTTGGACATTCCAGAATCACTTAAGGGCAAGGGTGTTGTGGGCATTGCAGATGTGAGCATCTTCGATCCGTTCTTTAACTGGCGCGATCAACTCTATGCTGACTATCGCAAAGCTTCAGTGACTAGCTATACTCCTCCAAGCGGTTCAGCTCCGACTTCGATCAATATTGATTAGTTCTAAATTGATTAGTTCTAATGGAACAACGGCGATCGAAGGCACAGATTGCAGCGTGAGTTAGTTTGGTCTAAGACTCTTCTCATCTGCATCTTTGCTCAAATCGCCGTTATCAGCTTCCCCGCTGATTAGAAGCTGACCTCATCGCAAACTAAAACACAGTGAGAAGACTGTTTGAGCTTTCCCACTGTGTTTCAGATGTTACCGGATGTTTTACGCAAAGATTTTTTTACTTTGCATCCTTGCAGCTAATGTCACCGAGTTGAAGACGACGCGCTTCTTGGGCAACGCGGTCGCACATTTGACGGCTGCCGACTTGACTCTGGAAGGAGTTAAATTCTTCTAGCGTCAGTGCGGGTTTTTGATCCGCCAGGATTTGATAAAAGCTTTGACGAAACTGCTGACACAAGCCGCGCACTTGCCCGCGTGCGCCTTCATTTACTTGATTGATGTTTTGACAAACGCCGCTAGGGACATTGCCGCCAGTGACTTGTTGAAGTTGACCTTGGAGCGCTTGGCGACGTTGTTCTAGAGCAACAGCAGAGCGGACATAGCGAGTAAACGCAGGTTCTTGAGCCGATGCAGAAGAATCGAAGGCTTGGGCGATCGTAGGAGCGGAAAAGTCAGGTGTCCAACCTGCCAAAACCGCGATCGAGGAAATTGCGCCTAACGCGATCGAGCGTTTGACGAGCCAACGAGAGAGAGAAGAGAAATCACGGTTCATCATCATAAGGCGGTGTGACATTCCGAAAACTAGCACACGAGAGAGGTACAAATAATCTGAATTATTTTACTCGCAAGAAGTTCCAGGGAACGCGAAGAAGTTTGGAAATTCTTTGGCGGTGATGTACGACAGAGAAGGTTTCAATGATAATGAATTATCGAACCTTGGTTACGGCCCATGACTCAGCAACTTCTCAATACAGAAGAAATCGTCACTGAGCTAGACATTAGCCATTTGACGATCGAGGATGATACGCCTGTAGACAATATCCAATCTGAAAAGCAGCAACGGCTACTGGTCGAACCCCTCTACAGTTCCAAAGTATTACCGTCGCCATTTCTCGCGGCTGCAAACGTTGGACTCTTCTACAAACTCAAGGGTGATCCGATCGTTCCCGATATGATGCTCAGCTTAGGAGTACAGTGCGCGGACGACTTTTCCCAAAAACAAAATCGCTCCTATTTTGCGTGGGAGTTTGGCAAGCTGCCAGAAGTTTGTATCGAAATTGTTTCTAATGCGGAAGGGGACGAACTCGCTCTCAGTCGAAAGTCACAGCAGAAAGGGAAGACGATCGCCAAAAAAGGCTTATACGCTCAGATTCACATTCCCTACTATGTGGTGTTTGACCCGTTGCGACAGATTCAGGGTGAGAATGAGATGAACGGCGCGTCGCTGCGGGTTTGGTCGAGTTCAGTGGGTCGGTATACGGAGTTGACTCCACAGCAAGGACTGGCTGAGGCGGGACAGTCGGTTTGGCTAGAAGAAGTGGGATTGGGACTGACGCTTTGGTCGGGGCAGTTTGAGGAAGACCTAACGCGGCTGTGGTTGCGTTGGTGCGATCGAAGCGGACAAGTGATTTCGACAGGCGCGGAACGAGCAGACACGGAACAACATCGAGCAGAGGCGGAACGGCAACGGGCAGAGACGGAGTGCTTACGAGCGGATGGAGCTGAATCAAAGGCACAACGTTTAGCGGAGCGTCTGCGGGCAATGGGAATTGATCCAGACGATGTTTGATTGTCTGGATCAATTCTCTCAAAGCCACAATTATCGCGATCGACTCCGAAAGATTTGACACAGCTCGATCGCTTTCGTTTGCAATGTGATCATTTCGTCACTCCCTCGCTTGAGGCTGAATTCGAGATCGAGCAACAGGGGTAGAACTCGTTGCAGTTGCGCTAGAGAGGTCGAGAAAAGCTCTTGTTTGAGATAGTAAAGCTGCTTCGGGTTATTGAGTTCGGCGGCTTTGGCGATTTCTCGATCGTCGCGTTCTCCCGATTCCAACATTAACTTGATCCATAGTCGCAACCGAAACTGTCCAACCAAAGTACTGACAATTCGCAACGCAGGTTCATTTTGGCGCAGAAGATCGCTGACCAATTCCAGTGCTTCCGCCGTTTTACCTTGGCGAATTGCCGCGAGGAGTTGCAGTGAGCTTTGGGTACTCGCAGTGATTAGGGGCGCGATCGCAGTTTCATCCAGCGGCTTTTTCGTCTCGCCTGCAAAAACTTTCAGCTTTTCGAGTTCGCTGTAAAGCTGTCGCGTATCATTTCCAACGGCTTCGGTGATGTAGTCGATCGCTTTTGAGGTCAATTTCAGATCTAATTCTTGGGCGACTCGCTGTACTTGCTTGCTGATCAGTTCAGTTTTCCAAGGCGGGATTAGTGAAAATTCTTCGATCGTGGCGTGAGTTTGAATTAATTTGGTGGATTTTAACCGCCCATCAGGTTTGGTTGAACTGGTGAGCAAAAGCGTGGTTGTGTCGGGCAGTGCGGAAAAAGTGCGATCGAGTTCCGATAAGACTTCTTCGGGGCAGCGCTGTGCCAAAGTCGTTTCTGCTAGCCACACTAAGCGATTTCCCGTACCGAACGGTGGAGTCATGGCTTGATTGAGCGCTTGCACCACTGCATCACTTTGGTCAGGTAAAATTTTATCAAAATTAAAACTTTCCCACATTGGGTCAAGCGTCTTCTGCTTCAGGTTTTTCACCGCTGCGGAAATCGCAAAACTGTCTTCGCCCCAATAAAAGTAAATCCCCATACTAAACTCCGCTTTCCCCTGCCTTACAGTAACGCTAAATCTCTCGGAGCAAATTGACAATTTACCGTTAGATTTAAGAATGGATTTCTAATTTATCGATTTACAGCGCGAGGCGATCGCACATTGGACGAAAATTATCAAACTTTCCTCAATCGCGTGATGCGGCTGACCCTTCCAGACACTTACAAGTCTCAGGTGCAGCACATCCAAGAGTCTCCGAAGTTCCAGCGGTCGCCAGATGGCGCGTGGCTTCCGACTGCATTTCCGGGCTATACGGTGATTACGCCGCCCGGCTCAGAAGACAGCAAAAATCTAGGTATTTATGAGTCACTAAAACGCTATCAAGACCGCATTGCGGAAACATTGGGGTCTGAAATGTTTGCGCCGATTCCGCCAGAGAGTTTTCATTTGACGATCGCGGATCTCATCTGGGATGGTTCGTATCTCCATGCGGCTGAATCTCCAGGTTTCGACGATCGATTGCGAGATCGAGTGGCGAATAGTCTCCATCAGTGCCAACCGATGAGTACCGGACAGGCAATCCGATTTCAAGTGGTGGGATTGATGGTGATGGCACGCGCGATCGCGGTGTGCCTGGCGACGACCGATGATGCGGCATACGAACGAATTCTGAAATTACGACGATCGATTTATCAAAATCCAGATTTGATCGAAATTGGTATCGAGCAGCAATATTACTTTACACCGCATATTACGCTCGGCTATTTTGGCAAGCTGTCGCCGGATCTGGATCGCGATCGATTGAGCCAAACCTTTGATGAGTTGCATCAAGAATGGCTAGATCAGTATCCCAATAACGAGTTTTGGATTCATCAAGCCGAGTTCCGCAAGTTTAACAACATGGCGGAATATGTGCGGAATCCTGACTGGGGGACGTTTCAGTTTTGAGCGGGAATCTTCGATCGTATTTATGCGATCGAACTTCTTAACGTGAATGTCGAGGTCTTCGCCCTCATCCCCTAACCCCTTCTTCCACTTTGGGAGAGGGTTGGGATGAGGGCGAAGATCTCGGCAATGATGAAAGTAATTCAAAATTCTTAAAATTCATTCGGATCGATTCCCATCGATCGTAATTGTTCAGCCAGTCGGTCGGCTCGTTGACGTTCTGCTTCTGCTCGTTGACGTTCTGCTTCTGCTCGTTGGCGTTCTGCTTCTGCCTGCTGCCGCTCGATTTCAGTGCGTTGGCGCTCCATTTCTTGCCCTTCTGCCCCAGTCGGAATCACTCGCCCCTCTCGATCGCACCAGCGCAACCACGATCTCGTCCCCTCATCCTCAAACTGCCCTTCCCACAGCGTCAACCCAATTCCCGCGCCATTTAACCACACTGATTGTCCAATTTCGCGAATTCCTTCTGGTGGGGTGAGTTCTGTGTAGCCCTCGCCTGTAATCGACCACACGCGCAACAGTGCCCCATTCATCTCGTCCGATCCTTGAATCTGTTTCAGCGGATCAAACACGACGTAATATGGCACTTTAATCTGTGCATAAATGTCTTTTTTAGCAATCGTCTTGCCTTTCTGCCGGGATTTCCGACTGAGAATCACTTCATCGCCCTCTTGGTTCGACACGATCTCGACACAGACTTCTGGCACTTTGCCAAATTCCCACACAAAGTACGATCGATTGCGACGCTGAGAGAAGTCATTAGGGCGCTGTACCCCCAGACTCAGCATCGCATCAGGCACGATTGGATCGCCTTTGAGGAGATAGAACAATCCAACATTGGCAGCCGCTAAAAAGGGCACAGGCAGCGCTTTAGAGCTATAGAGTGGTTCGACCAGTAGCCGCTGCTGTTCTTCAGATTGAAAATTGTCCACAGGCGTATCGTCCTCAATCACCAGATGGCTGATGTCCAGTTCCATCACGATTTCTTCGTCGTTTAGCAGGTCTTGAGTCATCGACAATGCCCAAACTCGATACGCCTATTATTGCAAATACGATCGTACTTCACGATTTCAACCGCTCAATCAAATGATCGCCCACCCGCAAAGCATTCGCGATCACTGTTAGCGCCGGACTCACACTTGCACTCGACGGGAAGAAACTACTATCAACAACATAGAGGTTATCGACTTCATGAGCGCGACAGTTGAGATCTAACACTGAAGTCTGTGGATCTTCGCCAAATCGACAGGTGCCGCACTGATGGGCAACGACTTGAACAGGCATATCACTCCGGGGATGCGCCACGCGATTGAACATTGAAGATTGAGCAGCTTCGACTTGTTTCAGCACATCAATCCAGCGATACACTAATCGATCGTGCGCTTCTACATTGCTCGGCGTGAAGTCGATGTGGAGTTTATCGTTTACAAATCGAATGCGATTGTTGGGATTCGGTAAGTCCTCAGTTTGCAGCCACCAGCCGAGAGATCGGGTTGCCAGTTGCCGAATTCCGAAGCTCGGCATCAGTCGCGAAATCGCAGAAAAAACAGGGGGAGCTTCGGTAAAGATCACATCTTGCAGAATGCCACCAGAGTTCTGTACATGACCCATTGGATAGCGATAATCGCTATCGCCCCAGTAAAAGTCATTCACGCTCACAGTCCGCTGAAACAATCCAGAATTTGAATCAGCTATCAGTTGCACGACGACTGATAGCTGTTGTTTCATCAAATTGCGTCCGACTTGATCGGAACGGTTGGCAATCCCGTTGGGGTGCTTTTCGTTTTGCGATCGCAATAACAACGCCGCAGAGTTGATCGCACCACAGGACAGAACAATGATATCGCCCAAAAATAGATAAGATTGTTCACCGATCTTTGCTTGAACGGCTTTGATCGCTGTTCCAGAAGGATTGGTATGTAAGCAAACAACCTGAGCAGAAGTTTTCAGCGTTACATTCTCGTATTTGAGTGCAGGCGTGATTCCAGTATCTTCTGAGTCCGTTCGACCTTGATCACCAAGTCCCAATGGCAAGTAAGCGGGATGCAAGCCTTGTTTCGAGAGTCCATCACAGACAGTTTGAATGTGGGATTCATGCCCGACTACGGGAAAAGAATAGTCTTCGCTGTGCAGTGGTTCGGTTGGATCGTCGCCGGATTTGCCATGAACTTGATATAGCTTTTCAGCTTCGGTGTAGTAAGGCTCGAAGTCAGTGTACTTTAAGCCCCATGCGGGAGAAGTGCCGTCTTGATGTTCAACGGTTTCAAAATCTCGATCGCGCATTCGCATCAAAACGCCGCTGTAGATTTTCGTGTTGCCCCCGACACAATAGCTTGTCTGTGGATGAAACGGCTCTCCGTTCTCGTCGTACCATTGTTCCGGTGCGTGAAACTTTTCTTTTTTGAATAGTTCAATATCCTGAGCTTCAGAGCTTTCGCGGGTTGGAAAAGCGCCTCGCTCCAAAACTAAGATCTTTTTGCCAGTTGGAGCAAGCTTACGCGCTAAGGTTCCGCCACCCGCACCTGTGCCTACAATAATCACGTCATAGTATTGATCATCGACAATCATTGCATTACTCCTACTGCCAAACGTAAATGAGAACGTACAAAATAATCCAAATCACATCGACAAAGTGCCAAAACAATGATGTCGCTTCGACTCCAAAGTAACCGCTGTCATAGTTACCCGGAATCAACGATCGACCTAACATAATTCCTTGCAGCAAAATCCCGGTGAGAACGTGCAAGCCATGAAATCCGGTTAAGAGATAGAACAGTCCACCGAATAAGCCGGAAGTGAATCCGAAGCTGAGATGACTCCACTCGACCGCTTGACCATAAAGAAAGTAACCGCCCATCGCCATCGTTGCTAGGAGAAACACCCGAAAGCCCCACAGCTTTTTATCATGCAGGTATCGCTCTGCAACATAAATCACAAAGCTACTCGAAACCAGAATGATTGTATTGATCTGTGGATCTTTGGTATCGAGTCCTGTGACTCCCGGCGGATACCAATCTGGAACGGTCGTTTTGTAAACAATGTAACCCACGAAGAAGCTGAGAAAGATCACACTTTCAGACAGCAGAAACACAATAAAACCGAACTTACTGTTTTCCGCTGCCTCATGCGCCTGTTCAGAACGAACATCAGCTTCGATAGATTTAGCGATCGGACTTTCTGCGGTCATGTGGTTATTCCCTCGGTTGGCACGGCTTCGGGCTGATTCGCGATCAACGGTTCGTTTCTGCCATAGCCATAAGGCGGCGAAATCACAGTCGGGATCTCTTCAAAGTTCTCGACTGGAGGCGGCGAAGTAGTGAGCCATTCAAGCCCGATCGCGCGCCACGGATTGTTCGGAGCTTTCTCGCCCTGAATCCAAGAACTCACCATATTGAGAATAAACGGCAAGGTCGAAATTCCGAGTAGGAACCCGCCAAGACTTGCTAAAACGTTCCAAAAAGCGAACTCTGGATCGTAAGACGAAACTCTTCGCGGCATTCCCATCAGTCCAGAAAAGTGCATCGGGAAAAAGCATAGTGTTGTGCCAATGAACGTCAGCGCAAAATGAAGCTTTCCCAGTCCTTCGTAGTACATTCGCCCCGTGATTTTCGGGAACCAATGATACAAACCTGCATAGATGCCGAATACGATCGCGCCATAAATCACATAGTGGAAGTGCGCCACAACAAAATAAGTGTTGTTGACGTGAATGTCGATCGGGACTGATCCCAACATCACACCCGTGATTCCCGAAAATACAAAATTCACTAAGCCACCCAGCGCAAACAGCATGGCAGTGGTTAGCCTTAGCTTTCCGCCCCAAATCGTTGCCACCCAAGCAAATACCTTCACTCCGGTTGGAACAGCTACTAGCATCGTTGTGAACATAAACAGCATTCGCATCCATCCGGGTGTGCCGCTAGCGAACATATGATGCACCCACACCATTGCACTCACAGCGGTGATCAGCACAGAAGAAACCGCAACGACTCGATATCCAAACAGCGGCTTCCGCGCATAGACCGGAAACACTTCCGAAAAGATCCCAAACACAGGAAGTACCATCACATACACAGCAGGATGTGAATAGAACCAAAAAAAGTGCTGATATAGCACCGGATTTCCGCCGCGCTCTGGAGCAAAAAAGCTTGTCCCAACGGTTAAATCACACAGCAACATCACCGCTCCCGCAGTCAGCGCAGGCAATCCATATAGCTGAATCAACTGTGCCGCTAACACTGACCACACAAACGCAGGCGTTCTAAACCAAGTCATGCCCGGCGCACGCATCTTAAAAATAGTCGTGACAAAGTTCACGCCGCCCATAATCGAAGACACACCTGAAATTGCGATCGCAATAATCCATAACACCTGACCATTGATCAGATTGCCCGTCGGATTTTGTAAGCTGACAGGCGGATAAGCCCACCAACCCGACTGAGACGGGCCTCCCGGAACGAGAAAGCTCGCTAACATCAAAATCCCAACGATCGGGATCAGCCAGAACGAAACCGCATTCAACCTTGGAAATGCCATATCTCGCGCCCCGATCATCAAGGGCACGAGATAGTTTCCCAATCCCACTAACACTGGAAATGTCCAGAGAAACAGCATGATCGAACCGTGCATCGTGAACAATGCGTTATAAACCGTTCGATCGACTAAATTGGCTTCGGGTGTGATCAGTTCTCCACGCATCACCATTGAGAGCAGTCCACCAATCAAAAAGAAGATGAACGCAGTCACAATGTACTGAATTCCAATCACTTTATGGTCAGTACTAAAGGTGAAAAATCGCTTCCAGTTGTCGGGCGCACCGGGATACGGTTGAGCGCGGGTGACATCGATCGCTTCTGTAGGGGCATTCGTCATAGGTATTCTAAGCGGCAGGGCTAGTCGGTTCTTGTGTGGGTGCAAAGTTGACCACAGGCGGCGGGGCAGGCGGAACAGATTTCCAACCTTGTACGAGTTTCTCGCTGGTGCGGTTGTATTCCGCTGATGCCGGATTGTATGCCGGGGTGGGGGTTTGATTTGCGGCGGTGACTAACCATCGATCATAGTCTTCTGCCGATTCCACCACGACATCCGCTTGATTCGCAGCAAAGTAAGTTCCGCTGTAGAGTGAGTCGCGTAGGCGATATTTGCCTGTGCGAATCGGGGTGAACTCAAAGTCGATCGTTTTATTCGGAATCACATCTTGCTTCAGTCGAAACGCAGGCACATAGAAGCCGTGTAACACATCATCTGAGTGCAGGATTAACCGAATTCGATGATCGACGGGTAAATGTAGCTCTGTGCTAGTAATCTGATTCGGATAGCGGAATATCCAAGCCCATTGTTTTGCCGTCACATCAATCTCTTCAGTAGGAAGCTGTGGCTTCACTTCATCGAGCGGAACAGCATAGGCGGATTGCATCTCGATCGGGTTGTGAAGATGCACCAGTTCCATCGGGCCTCGAACTGCCATCGTGTCATAAATCTGATAGCTATACGTTGCAATCCAAAGCACTAAGCCTAACGGAATCACTGTCCAAATAATCTCGATCGCAGTATTTCCCTCGATCGGAGGCCCATCGCTAAAATCGTACTTTCCGGCACGCTGAAACAACACCGCATACAGCAGCACCAACGTGATCCCTAACAGGATAAAAGTTCCGATCCCGCTCAGGATGCTGAACAGTTCATCAGACAGTTTTGACTCAGCCGAAGCTTGGGGCGGTAGCCAGGAATAGGTTTGCTTTGCCACCCAAAAACTAACTACCGTAAGAAAGGCAACAAAGCTACTAATCGCTAGAATCGGGCGGAGTTTCATAAGTTCTAAAATCTTAGATTCTAAAGTCTAAGGTCGGGGTTTTCGCCTGCTTTAATCAATTGATCCGCAGTGGTGTGAATGCCAAATTCGCCACCAAGATGTGATCCCAGTGTTCCTTGCAAAAACATGATGAAAAAGATCACAAGACCGACAGCGACGTAGCTCCATTGCACTTGACGCGCCATGTCTTTTCGCCAGGCAAATCGCTGGAATCCTCGCCAAACAGTCATTCCAACGATCAAGGTGAGCAGCAACACACCGCCCACCCCATGCCATACCATCGTATCGAGTGCCTGCAAGCCCCAAGCGCTTTTCACATCGGGAATCGGATCAGCCAGAATCATTTCATAAAAGCCAGAAGCAACCGTGAAAAAAGTGATGCAGGCAGCACCTACCATGTTGTACCAACCGACATCAAACAATCCCGATCGCGTTGCTGGAATCGCCAGATACTTAAACAACGGCTTTTCAACTGGAAACAACACCGCAACAATATCAAACGCGATCGCAACAATGAACAATCCCAAGGTCAAATGCACCAGATTGGGATGAATCGGGATCACATAGGGCAAATGGTTTGCGCCAATCTGATCCGCCATTTGGTCTAGAAGTTCGGTTTTGGTCGTCACAGCGTTCCTCCTTTGGTGGCTTCTACGACTGGAACCGTATGCAGTCCATACACCCACACAATCAAGTCACCGAGATAAGTCTGAAAGATTACGAGTCCAACCAGTGCGACACTCGCGACGAGATAAGACGTAGGTAACTGGGGCTTATTTTGCGATCGAATCACATAGCGCCATCCGGTGATCCCTGCCAAAATTCCAGATAGTGACCAGCCGATCAACGTATGTAAGTTCAGCGTCGAAATGGCTGCATCATAAGGTTCAGCCAGTCCCGCTTCAACCTGTCCAAAGATCACAGCGATGAAGATCGAAATCGTGGCGAAAAATAGATTCCACCAGCTCACTTCAGCGAGTTTTGGATTGCGTGTAAAGTAGCCAACAATATCGCACACAAAGGCGAATAGCACCATCGCAATGACAAAATGCACCACAATCGGGTGAATCGTGTCGGGATACGGAAGATTATGCTCGTTTAGCGGTGGGAGGAGAGAGTCAAACACGAGTTTTCCAAAGTACAGAACGACACTACGAATAACTTAAAAGACGATCGCGCTTTCGTTCAATGCTCTACTGTAATGTTTTAATCTTTGACGCTCGATAAAAATGATTTAACAGCGTAAATTGAATCACTTCCATTATTGCAAGACTGTTTCGCCCTCACCCCAGCCCTCTCCCAAAATGGGAGAGGGAGCAAGAGTCCGGTTCCCCTTCTCCCAAAATGGGAGAAGGGGTTAGGGGATGAGGGCGAAAATCTCAGCATTCATTAATCCTTAGAGGCGACAAACGTACTTAGACCATACCGCAAGGAATAGATCAGAAAGATCCATCTAGAGAAAGGATGAAAAGATCGATCGTCAATCAAAATATTTTTCTGCTCAAAGTTTTCTAACAGATTGGTGTCCCACTTGAGCGCAAATGAGTATCATGAATTACTTTTAAGGCTTCCTGGAATCGTTGTCTGATCTTCTGTTGCATTCGTAGATTACCTAATTCACGCTCAAAACGTTATGGTTCAAGTTAGCTCCCCGATCTTTTTTGTCAATCCCAGTAGTGGCAACGATAGCGCTGCCGGAACTCAGACGGCTCCGCTCAAAACCATCACCCGCGCTCTTCAACAAGCCAAATCTGGCACCACGATCCAACTCGCTTCTGGCACTTACGACACCAACAGCGGCGAAGTCTTTCCGCTCACGGTTCCCGCAGGTGTGACCGTTATTGGGAACGACGCTAGTAAGGGTAGCGGAATTCTCATTCAGGGCGGCGGAAATTACCTCAGTCCTACTTGGGCGGGGCAAAATGTCACGTTCCGACTCGAAACCAACGCCCAGTTACGCGGTGTTACCGTCACGAATCCGAATACTCGCGGAACGGGAGCTTGGGCAGAATCGACCGCACCGACGATCGCGAATTGTACGTTTACGGCTTGTAAACGCGAAGGCGTATTTGCCACCGGAACCGCAAACCCGATCGTAGCGGATTGCGTCTTTAGCAATAACGATTCTTACGGAGTTACCTTTTCTCGTAATTCTAAGGGCGAATTTCGCCGCAACGTTTGTCAAAGCACAGGATACGGAATTTCGGTGAGTGATAATGCGGCTCCGCTCATTATCGAAAACCGCGTTCTTAATAATCGATCGGGGATTGTTCTCAGTAATGCAGCGCGTCCGGTTTTGCGCGGGAATACGATCGAGAAAAATACCGAAAACGGTTTAGTTGTCTTGGCGAACAGCGCTCCGAATCTCGGCAGCGCTCAAGATCCGGGCGGAAATATCATTCGCGATAATGGCGAATTGGATTTACAAAACGCGACGAGTCCACAAATTACCATTACCTCAGTCGGTAATCAACTCAATGCGTCTAGAGTTCAAGGTGCGATCGATTTTGTCGTAAGTCAAGTTCCGACTCCATCACCAACCCCGACTCCGACTCCGATTCCGGCTCCATCGCCAACCCCGACTCCGACCCCAACTCCGATTCCAACTCCTTCCCCAACCCCGACTCCGACCCCAACTCCGATTCCGGCTCCAACTCCGATTCCGGCTCCATCGCCAACGCCATCGCCAACACCCAGCCCCACTGCTGGACTCACGGACATTCGCGGACATTGGGCAGAAGCATTTATTCAATCGTTGGTGAGTCGGAATCTGATCACCGGATTTCCAGACAACACCTTTAAGCCCGAAACTTCGTTAACCCGCGCTCAATTCGCTGCGATCGTCGCAAAAACCTTCAATCTTCCCCTGAAGCAACCTGCGACCAATTTTTCTGATGTGCCATCGAATTTTTGGGCATCTGAAGCGATCGTGAAAGCGAACCGAATGGGCTTCGTCACCGGATACCCCGATAACACATTCCGACCGGGCTTAAATCTGACTCGGACACAGGCGATCGTCGCATTGGTGAATGGTCTAGGACTGGGTGGAGGAACACCAAGTACGCTAGCACTGTATAGCGATCGCGCTCAGATTCCCAGTTTTGCCACTGATAAAGTTGCGACTGCGACCCAACGCCGCTTAGTCGTGAACTATCCGAATGTGTCACAACTGCGACCTTTGCAGGAAATCACTCGCGCTGAAGTGACAACGTTTGTCTATCAATCATTGGTTGCGCTCAATCAAGCTCAAGCGATCGCATCGGCTTACATCGTCAATCCCGATAGTGCAAACACTGCTTTCGCGGATGTGACAAATCACTGGGCAAAAGATTTCATTCTCGGCTTATCTAGCCAGAACTTTATCCAAGGTTTTGCTGATGGAACCTTTAAGCCAGATGCTCCGATGAGTCGCGCTCAGTATGCCTCATTGATTTCGCGTGCGTTCAATCCAGCACCGAGACGAGAAGGGATTAACTTCCCGGATGTCCCTGGAGATTTCTGGGCGAAAAGCGCGATCAACCAAGCGTATCGAGCGGGATTTATTTCGGGCTTCCCAGATGGCAGCTTTAAGCCGAACCAGAATGTGACGCGATTGCAATTGGTGCTGTCGTTGGTGAGTGGGTTTAATCTACCTCCAGCCAGTGCTAATCTACTGGCGCTTTTAGACGATCGTAGCGCTATCCCGCAGTCGTTCCAAGATCGAGTAGCGGCAGCAGTCCAAGCGGATCTGATTGTGAACTATCCCAACCAGAAACAGTTCAATCCGAATCGAGAAGCTTCTCGTGCGGATGTCTCGGCGATGGTTTATCAAACATTGCTTAGAGATGGACGAGTTGCGGCAGTGGATTCGCCGTACATTGTGAATGCGTAATTGAGTTCATTGAAAGTCTTGCTTCGTTTGAACGGCTTTTGCCGCCGAACCACGGAGCAAGACTTTCCCCAAAATGAGCTGAGTTCAATTAGTTCGATAGAAAAATCGGGCACATTAAGCACGATTTCTGAAGAAGGAAATTTTATGCGCTGTGCTCTACGGAATCCGACGACAGGCAAAGTTGAACTGATGTAGCACAACCGATGCAATCGAATACGATCGCGACTTGTACTACATCAGATTCATCGGATCAACGTCGATCGTCAAACTCACAGTAGATGGACAATGAGATCGTAGTTCCGTAATGTCGGGAATCTGATCATTTGTCAGCTTCAGTAAGATTTGCCAGCGGTAGCGTTGAGCAATTCTAAGAATGGTTGCGGGAGCTGGGCCTAAAATCTGGTAGCTCTCGCTAGATTGTAGGAGAAGATCTGCGATCGTTTCTGCGGCGTTTTGAACTGTGTTCGCATTTAAACCGCTAAATCGCAGTAGCACTAAGCGTCCATACGGCGGGTAAGTGAGCAGAAATCGTTGTTCAAGTTCGCTTTCGACAAACGGTTCATATTGCTGACGTTTTACGGCTTGAATCACCGGATTTTCGGGCGCATAAGTTTGTAAGATCACTCGTCCCGGTTCAGTCCCTCGTCCCGCGCGTCCTGCAACTTGTACTAACGTTTGAAAGGCTCTTTCACTCGCTCGAAAATCGGCTAAGTTTAGCAATCCATCTGCTGAAATGATGCCTACTAATGTGACTTGAGGTAAGTCAATGCCTTTGGTGAGCATTTGTGTTCCGACTAACAGATCAGCATCACCATGAGCAAATTGATCTAACAATGCTCGATGTGCGCCTTTTGCGCGAGTGGTATCACTATCGAATCGAATTGTTTTTAGTTCTGGAAATAGCTTGGATAGTTCTTGTACGACTCGCTGAGTTCCACTACCAAAGTTTTTGAAGTACGAGGAACCACAGGAAGGGCACGTCTGCGGCTGCACCTTTGTATAGTTACAGTAGTGGCATCTTAGTAGCGGTTGAGCATTTTCGTGAACGTGGTGATAGGAAAGTGAAACATCACAGTTCGGACAGTCCATCACATAGCCACAACTGCGGCAAGAGACAAAAGTGCTATGTCCGCGACGATGGATGAATAACAGTCCCTTTCGATTGTTGGCTTTGAGTTTTTTTATTTCAGATTGCAGCGATCGACTAAATATCGAGCCGTTGCGATCGTAGAGTTCTTTCCGCATATCCACGACATCGATTCGCGGCATCGGACGATCCAAAATTCGCTTGGGTAAAGATAGATACGTTGTCGATCGAGAATCCAACCAAGATTCCAGCGAAGGAGTTGCAGAACCTAGAATCAACGGGCAATCTTCGAGTTCTGCACGCCACTGTGCAACTGATCGAGCATGGTAACAAGGTGCAGGCTGATCTTGTTTGAAGCTCGAATCATGTTCCTCATCGAGAACAATCAAGCCTAGATTCAGAAGTGGGGCGAAAATTGCCGATCGCGTTCCGATCGCAACTTGCGGCGAACCTGTGAGCATTTGCCGCCAAGTGTCAAACCGTTCGCCATCCGATAGCGCACTGTGATAGACGCAAACTCGATCACCAAATCGTGCCCGAAAGCGATCGGTGAGCTGCGGGGTGAGTCCGATTTCGGGCACTAACACTAACGCGGATTGCCCCCGCTGAAGCATCGGTGCGATCGCTTGTAGATAAACCTCGGTTTTTCCTGAGCCTGTGACACCATGTAGCAGAATTTTCTCGAATCCTGAGACGGCATGAATTTGCTTTAATGCTTGTGCTTGCTCTGTTGTGAGCGATTTCGCTGAATCATTGTCCACCTCCGGATTGCGTTCACTCCGCAAAACTTCGCGCCCTTGAAGAATCACACAGCCCTGCTCTTGTAATCGTTTCACAGTAGGCGACGTTGTACGGCAGTGCTGCAATAGATCAGTCAACCACATCTCGCCGCCGTTGCGTTTGAGAACTTCTAGAATTTCGCGTTGACGGCTCTTGAGTTCGCCTTCCATTGAGACGAGAATCACCGCTTGTCGCAATTGGGGGCGAATGGTAGCAGGCGGCTCTAGATAGCTTTCAACCCAGTTGAGCTTGAGTAAATCTTGCAGTCCGCGATGTGCCCCTTTGATCTTGCGCTGGATAAACTGCCAGGAATACTCTTTGGTTTTGCTCGCTTTCAACAGTTGCAGAATTTGCTGCGCGGCTGTGTTGAGAAAGACTTCATTCGCTTCGGGATGAATCAATCGAATGCGTCTTTGCGATCGCACTAGCAATCCCGGTGGTAATGCAACTCGAACCACTTGCATTAACGAAGTTTGGTAATAGTTCGCGACTCGATCGAGCAATGCCCAATACGATGCCGGGAAAAATCTAGCACTGATGATCGAGTCTATCGATCGAATTTGCTCTAACTCCGGCGGCTCACTTAGCATCCGCACCGCAATTCCGCCGATCTGCTGTGTCCCAAACGGCACACTCAGAATGTCACCCGGCTGCACCCACATCCCCGACGGCACCGCATACGTAAACACCCCTTGCGTTCCCGGACAATCGACCAACACTTCGACCCAAGCAGGCATCGTCGAATATTCTGCCCTTGATTCCGCCACAGATTGCAACTCAGACATATTCGCAAATGAATAGAAAAACTTAAGAAACCCTGTAGAAGAAGAAAATTACGGTATTAAATGACAAGGAATCGAGGGGCGTTTAGTTCAAACAAACTATTCTTCATTTTATCGTGTGATTGAGTTTACCGGATCGATCGACCAAAAGTGAGAGAACTCGCCTAAAGATAGATTGAAACATTTGCCTTTTGCTTTTCTCACCATTGGTAGAGATGTAAATCGGAACGGGTGTGAGAGTCTGTTATAGCAGCAACCGGACGGTTTAGGATCTTGTCGTTTGTGCAAGGTTTCTCGATCTCTCTGCTGTACGTTGGCGATCCCAACAAATCGGAAACGCGCCGAAGCTGAAACGCATCTCCAGGATTCTTCCCGATTCAGAGACGGCGGTGAGAATCGGGTGATTTTGCACTCGGTTTATTTCTAAAAGTTTCCAGAAAGTTTCTCAGAAACGCGCAAATTTTTCATAGGTTCAGGAGGAGTTTTAAGACTAAACGAGTCACCATTTAAACAGAAAACATTCAAGATAAAACGATTCGCGGCTGGCTTAAGTTTTCAATCCATTTTGAATGTTTTGACTGCTTAACTCAGCAAATTTCTCGAACCTCGATCGCGTAAAATTACCCCGATATAACATCACTATGAACGAACAAAGCAACAGTTCTCACACAGAAGCCCTCTCTCGTGATTTGGACTTTGCAATGGACGTTGCTGAGTTAGATTCAGTGGACTCTTTGCAATTAGAAGCCGATTTCGCAGACAGCACCCCGATCGAAATTGAACCTGATTTAATCGAACTCACTTCAGTCGCCGCCGATCTTGCAGAATCTGTGACCGATGAAGTTGAAATCGATCAAATGGCATCCGCTCGATCGGCTGGATACAACAAAACCGTTGCAGATGATGCGGTGGGTGCATTCTTCAAAGAAATGGCACGTTACCCGCTGCTTAAAGCCGATGAAGAAGTAGAACTCGCTCGTCGCGTGCAGTATCTCGTCGAAGTCGATGAGGCGCAACGAAAGCTATACGGCGAAATTGGTCATATGCCGACAAAAGCGCAGTTAGCAGAGCGCTTGGGAATGACAGAACGCCAACTAGAACATCGATTACACCGGAGCCGCGTGGCAAAGCGCAAGATGATTCGATCGAATCTCCGCTTAGTCGTGTCGATCGCCAAACGATATTTAAACCGGGGTGTCCCATTCCTAGATTTAATTCAAGAAGGCGCACTTGGATTAAACCGCGCCACAGAAAAGTTTGATCCCGATAAAGGCTATAAGTTTTCAACCTATGCGTACTGGTGGATTCGGCAGGGGATCACAAGAACGATCGCGAATGATGCTCGGACGATTCGCTTACCGATTCACATTGTCGAGAAGCTGAACAAGCTCAAGAAAGCGCATCGCGAACTCAAGCGCGAACTAGGGCGCAATCCGACGGAAGCTGAACTGGCGCAATCGCTCGAATTGACGGTCGAGCAGTTACAGCATCTTCAGCAAGTCCGCCGCCAATCCCTTTCGCTCAATCACCGAGTTGGAAAAGGCGAAGATACAGAGTTGATGGATTTGCTGGAAGATGGGGATACTCAATCACCAGAGTCTCAGATGAGCGAAACGATGCTGCGTCAGGAGATTTGGGACGTATTGGGAAATGTGCTGACGGAGCGCGAGAAAGATATCATTTCGCTGCGGTACGGTCTGACGACGAGTAAGCCCTGCACGCTGGAAGAAGTGGGCGGAATGTTCAATCTATCGCGCGAACGGGTGCGGCAGATTCAAAGTAAGGCGATGCGGAAGCTCAGAAGACCTCAGATTGCAGAACGATTGAAAGGTTGGTTGGGCTAGCCAATTTCTAGAATATAAGTTATGAGTTTTGGGTGGCTAAAACTTATAACTTATATGTTTGAAATTCGTTCTGCGACTCCTGCCGATGTTCCTGCAATCTTTTCGTTGATTCAAGCACTGGCTGAATACGAGAAACTTTCCCATCAAGTTACAGGCTCGATCGACAATCTTCATGCTCATTTGTTTGGTGAGAAGCCTTGTGTCGAAGCGATCGTGGCTGTGGTTGAAACTCAACCAATTGGTTTCGCACTGTTTCTACACAACTATTCAACATTCCTCACAAAGCCCGGAATCTACCTCGAAGATCTGTTTGTTTTGCCAGACTATCGAGGACTGGGGATCGGTAAAGCACTCCTAACGCAACTGGCTCAAACTGCCTTGGAGCGGGACTGTGAGCGGTTGGAGTGGTGTGTATTGGACTGGAATGAAAGTGCGATCGGGTTTTACAAACGCATGGGAGCAACGGTGCTTCCAGACTGGAGAATTTGTCGCGTGACCGGAGAAGCACTGTCTCAGATGGCAACGCCCCCATCATAAATGTGGCAAAATTCTCTGTAGGGTCTTGGAGGACACGATCATGTCAATTTGGGTAAATGAACAAGTCGATCCGTCTGGGTTGATGTATGCCTGTATCGCTTGCTGCGACGAAACTCAAGCACAAGAATGTCATCAATCATTTGAAGAGAATCTCACCGATAAGCAAAAGGCGGAAGGTTGGATCGCGCGGATGCGGTTAGTAACCTCTTGGGACGAAGTTCCGGTCAATTCGCTCAAACTTGACTAACATTTCCCGTTCTTTAAATCATGCTTTAGGCTGTAATCGAAGCGTGGGTCAGAGAGTTTATGTATGTTTTAATCGGGGGCGCGGGTCTGATTGGGCTGAATCTAGCTCAACGCCTAATTGATCTGGGGCATACGGTAGCGGTGATCGATGTGAATCCTGCGGCGTGTCGGTATGCGCGAGAACAGATAGGCGTGATTGCGTTTGAAGGCAGCGCGGTGAATACTGAGGTGCTGATCGAATCGGGAATTCGCAAGGCGGATGCGATCGCGGCAGTTCTCAGAGATGATGCGCTCAATTTAGCAATGGTGACGCTGGCAAGACACTATGGTGTGCCAAATATTCTGGTAAGAATGCGGCACAAAGACTTTGCGGAGCCGTATCGATTTGCGGGGGCGACTCATGTGATTAATGCGATCGAGCTTGCAGTTTCAACGATGGTGAATGTGATCGAATATCCCGAAGTGGAATCGATGATGCACTTTGAGCAAGGTCAGATCGAGGTGTTCAAGTTATCGATCCCAGAAACTTGCAATGTGGTAGGTCAAAGTGTGGCGGAGGTGGCTCAAGATCCCCGTTTCCCACGTGGCTCATTGATTATCGGTTATCAACCTTATGCACAGATGGATCTCGCAATTCCAAACGGCAGTACGATTCTGGAACCGGGTTCTACGGTGCTAATGGTGACGAAACCAGGATTTATGCACCAAGTCATCGATTTTATGCAGAAGTGCGGCTAATTTTCCTGGATGGGTGGATGAGAAACTGAGAGTGATCGCAGTTCGAGCAAAACCAATTGTGTTTCAAAGAGAAACGATCTCACTTAAGGCTTCAGCCACTTGATCGTGCAGCATTTCATCTTTATGAGAGTAGGAGAAAAAGATACTGACTAACATCCTGAAGCATTCAATACAAGCACGTATATTCTACCGCCCAATCTTGGTAAATTTGGTCTAAAAAGACTCTCAGGATTCCAGGGAGTGATAACACAGTGACTGTGCTTGATGAAGCTGAGTAATGCCAACCCTACTGAGACAAGACGGATTTGAGATCCGAATATATTTTGATGATCACGATCCACCGCACATCCACGCTTTCAAAGCAGGGGGGCAAGCAAAAATTGCATTAGGGAGTTTAGATGTGTCGCCTAGCTTAATGTTAGTTCAAGGAATGAGTGCGAAGGATGCCAGAAAAGCGATCGAACTTGTTACAGAAAATCAGATTGAACTTTTAGAAAAATGGGAGGAATTTCATGGTTGAATCGATGTCTGATGATCAGAAATTTCGCCGAGAATTTGAACAAGCTCAAACAGCAGCAATTCAGGCAAATCTTACAGAACCTAGAGCGATCGCAGCTTACTATGATATTGAAGCAAAATTAATTGTCGTGAAGTTGCGAAGTGGGGCAAGTTTTAGCTTTCCTCCAGACATTGCTCAAGGATTGCGTGGTGCAGAGGCAAGAGATCTCGCCCAAGTCGAAATTACGCCGATGGGAGACGGACTTCACTGGAAATCACTCGATGCCGATTTCAGTGTCACGGGTCTACTAGCTGGAATCTTCGGAACAAAACGCTGGATGGCAACACTTCAGCAGCAGTGGTCACAGCAAGCTTCCTGAAAAGAAAAGGTAGGCAGCGTTTTGCTACCTACCTAGAGTGTAGATCAGACGATTGGGAACGATTAGGTTCCAGAAGTCCAGGAGTTGATGTATGTGGTTTGATCAGCGGTGAGGCTATCGATCGAGAAACCCATTGCTTGCAGTTTCAAACGCGCAATTTCTTGATCCAACTCAGTCGGAACTGGATAAACACCAGGCTCCAACTTGCCTTTGTTCTTCACCAGATATTCTGCTGCCAACGCTTGGTTCGCAAAGCTCATATCCATCACCGCGCTCGGATGACCTTCAGCGGCTGCCAAGTTCACCAAACGACCCTCACCCAACACAACAACCGATTTGCCGGATTTGAGCGAGTATTCTTGGGTAAAGTTGCGAACAGTCTTCACATCGGATGACCGTTCTTTCAGCGCTTCAAGATCGATTTCGATGTCGAAGTGACCAGAGTTACACACGATCGCGCCATCTTTCATCGCGTCGAAGTGTTCCCCACGAATCACGTGCTTGTTGCCTGTGACGGTGATGAAGATATCACCTTTCGCAGCAGCTTCCGACATCGGCATCAATTGGAAACCATCCATCACAGCCTCGATCGCTGCAACCGGATTGATCTCAGTGACGATGACGTTTGCGCCCATGCCGCGTGCACGACTTGCTGTACCTTTACCGCACCAGCCGTATCCAGCAACAACGATTGTTTTACCCGCCAAGAGAATGTTGGTGGCGCGAATGATGCCGTCAAGGGTCGATTGTCCGGTTCCGTAGCGGTTATCGAAGAAGTGCTTCGTCTCAGCGTCGTTGACGTTAACCGCTGGGAAGGACAGCGCACCATCTTTCATCATCGCTTCGAGGCGAACGACTCCAGTGGTGGTTTCTTCGGTGGTTCCAATCAAGTCTTCAAGTTGGTGCTTGCGTTGTTGTACCAGGGTTGCGACCACATCACAACCATCATCAATGATCAGATTAGGACGGTGATCGAGCGCGATTTGCACGTGCTTGTGGTACATCTCGTTGTCTTCGCCTTTGATCGCGAAAACGGGAATCTCGTAGTCTGCAACTAAGCTTGCAGCTACATCGTCTTGGGTGGAAAGCGGGTTGCTAGCAATCAAGATCGCATCGGCTCCGCCTGCTTTGAGGGCGATCGCGAGATTTGCAGTCTCGGTCGTGACGTGGCAGCACGCAACGAGTCGAATGCCTTCAAACGGTTTTTCTTGAGCGAAACGATCGCGGATTTGCTTCAACACTGGCATTTCCCGCCCAGCCCATTCGATCCGCTGTTTGCCAGCGGGTGCGAGCGCTAGGTCTTTGACTTCGTACTTCAAACGGACGGGTGTTGCAGTCATGTAACTGTTTCCTTACAAGAGACATCAAATGTGGGGCAGAAACCCCTTATCACGTTAACTTGACTCGTCAAATCCGATCCAGCGATCGCACGAAGTTTTTCGCTCGATGCCAGACCCATTTGACGAGTCAAGCCCACCTTAATCTCAGATGAGTACTGAGAGAAGTCAAGGTGCTTGGTAAAGCTTTTTACAGGCTTTATAAGAATTTTCTGGACTTCACTCAAAAGCCTAACGTTTCTTCACGCAGAATAGGCAATTTCAGAGGAATGAGATAATATAGTACTTATATACCACTCAGACTGAAGACCGATCCAAAGTAGGACGGTGATTGCGCTGAAATCTGCCCCAAGCTGTAGTTCATCTTCACTACAATAGAGAAGTAATGAATCCTCCCTCTCCCATGAAAGATGTCGTTCCGGTAGGTCGGTTTTTCTCGATGGGCAATGGACGGGTTGGACAGTATCTTTCGACTAGAGTTTTGAGTGTGCGGAGTCCGTTTCGGAGATTTTCTCGATCGAATGATGTCTGTTATCTCGGCTTTGACAAGCTGAGTCAAGCTCAGAAATTTGCTCAATCTCTTGCTAGTTCTGGTTTACGCTTCTCAGTGCAGAAGGGCCAGATTTTGATTCAGTTTCCATATGAGATCAAGTTATTTGGCGATACCGAGACTGCCAAGCGGCTTGCGTATTGGGATCGTAAAGACCACGATCGCAATTCTCAAAAAGTCGCGATCCGTGCCGGTTCAGCTTCGCTGCACGCCGCTTAACAATTGCTTGAGATCGTAGCCGTTTTGCACTACAATAGTACAAGTGATTCAGGTTCTTGTTCCATGACGAAGCATTACATTCTTCAGCTTGATCCGAGCGCCAAGTACGAATGGGATCGGTGTTCGCTTCGAGATCCGATTACTGCCGATCGACCGGGTTTTGCCGAGCTAATCGCGCAAGCCGTCGGAGAGCAGCCCGGTTCATATCTCGTGTCCGTCAAGATTGAAGTGCAAGTTCTAGAGCAAGCCGCACCGCAATCGCAGCGGGAAGCAACTATTCCCCCGATTTCTGAGTTCTCGTCCGAGTTACCGACCCGCGTACCCGTTTTGCAGGGGCGCGTTGCCTAATGCTTGAAAGGTTTGCTGTTGTTCGTAGTCGGTTGTCAATTTTGACCCGATGGCTACTGACCACTTATTATTTTCAGGAATGTCAGTCATGAAACTTCGTTTAGATCAATATCCGACCGCGATCGCTCAAGCTTCGCAGCACGTGAATGAGCTAGAGCAGAATATCGCTGAGATCCGCTATCATATCGCTCGGTTAGAAGGCAATGCCGATATGGTGGTGGCGTTTGAGACCGCGCTAAAGAACGATAACCAGCGCAAGGCGCGACGGTTTGAAGTGCTGCAAGTGAATTCCGAGTATCAGCGAGGGATTGATGCGTTGAACCGCGCCACGACTGAGAAAGCGAATGCGTTTGCTCACTTGGAGCGGTTGCGGAATGAGTTCAGCGTTGCCAAGTTGGAAGCGCGTTTAGCGATCGCCCAGCAGTTGAGCGGATTAGAGTCACGCGAATTAGTCGGCTTGTAATTCGTTGAATCCCGGTTGATGTGCAGCAGTAGAGCGCCTATTAGTTCTACTGCTTTTTTATGAAAAAAAGACCTCCACCACTCGCGGCAAGGTCGTTCAGTTGATTCAAGTTCTCAGACCATAGCGTAATCGAAAGGTGGATCGAATGCAAGAAAGAGTGGTGGTGGTGATTCGGGAGTTGATGAAGCTGCAAGGAGTTAGTATTCGTCAGATTTCTGCCAAAATCGCTGAGGAGCATGGTGGGAGCGCGTTGGGCTATACACAGCAGATTAATCGAATTCTGAATGATCCGAAGTATGAGCCGAGTTTCACAACGGTTGAGAAGGTTTTGTCTGCGTTGAAGTTCTCAATGTGGCAATTGCCGTCGAATCTCAAGACGATCGAGGCTCGATTGGATCACTTGAGCGATGAGATTTCCGAGATTAAGGACACGATTTCGCAGATCTGTTTGTCGATCGAGAGCCTATCTAGCGATCGCCACAAAATACGTTGAAATATACAAAACTGGCTGAGGAAATATTAGTGTTCAATTGGTTGGAACGTGGTTGAGAAGTTATCTGTAAATTGCTAAGCTCGGTAAGCATGAAGAGATTTAAAGCTATCGCTAATGGCGGAACCCATCACTTTCATAAAAGTGTTGCGGAGTCCGACAGCTAAAGGATTTTTCAATTCGCCCATCTTGCCAGACTGCAAGGACTGCTTAACGATCGCTTGAGTGCGAGGAGATCGTAGAGATTCGTATTGTTGAAACGCAGCAATCGGATCGGGTTGTTCTTTCAAGCATTTCGCAACGACATACGCATCTTCCAAAGCGGTACAGGCTCCTTGCCCCATCGCTGGTAGCATTGGATGGGCAGCGTCACCTACCAGCGTGATATTCTGCTGGCTCCAAGGTTGAATTGGAGGGCGATCATATAGGTCGGTAGTCAGAATATTGGCTTCATCCGTTGCAGTGATCAACTCAGGAATGGATGAAAACCAGTCTTGATACATTGTCTCAAGTTCCTTCTTGCGACCCATCGCGGCATCAGATTGGGCTTCTATTGCAGTGGCTGCGGCATACCAATACATTTTGCCCTTGCCCAGCATCATGAAGCCGAAGCCTTTGCCACAGCCTAAAAATTCCTGAATGTAGCCAGGATGGTATCCACTCGGAACATGATTTGTCAAACCTCGCCAAGTCTTAAAGTTGCGATAAGTCGGTGGTTCATCCCCTAAAATGGCGGCTCGTACCCGCGATCGCAACCCATCCGCGCCGATCAGCGCATCTCCTTCAACGCTCATACCTGAAGCAAAATAGGCATGAACCTGATTATTTTTACGCTCAAATCGCTCAAAAATTTCTCCCAAAATCAAGTTTTCACTTGGAACCTTGCGCCACAGTAGCTGATGCAATTCAGCCCGGTGGATTCCGATAACAGGCAACTCAAAACCATTGATCGCAACGTTCACCAACTCTTTGCCGTGTTGAGAATTGAATTGATAATTCGTGGTGAGATAGCCAACCTGCTTTGCTTCTTCCAATAAGCCCAAATTGTTCAAAATATGTGTCGCGTTTGCCCAAAGTGCAATCCCCGCTCCAACTTCTCGTAACCCTTTGGTTCGCTCATAAACAACAGGCTCAAAACCAGCACGGCTTAGAGCCAATGCAGTTGCAGCACCACCAATTCCACCACCGATGATGATTACTCTGTTCATAGTTGCATTTTATTGACAGACTTGTCAGTTGATTGATCTTAATCAAACAAGGTAATCCCATTTTTGTCAACTGACTATTCAGTTGGTAAGGGGTATACTGGCTCATAGATTTCTTAAATCCTCGAAGTACTGTGGCACGTCCGAAAAATAAAAAAGTAGAGAATGTCAAGCCAGTTCGAGATGCTGAAGCAACTCAAGCTGTAATTTTAATGTCAGCAGAGGAAGAGTTTGCCCAACATGGATTCACGGCGGCGAGAACAGAGACGATCGCAGCCAAAACAGGTGTCGCGAAGTCGATGATTTATTACTACTTCAAAGATAAGGAAGGCTTGTATCGAGAGGTCTTGAAGCGATCTCACGCCGATCTTATACAAACGCTTCAAAAATTGGAGTTAGAGCATTTGTCGCCTGATACCGCATTGGAAATTTTTTTGAGGGCATTGCTTGATTGTGTGTCGCGTAATCCAAAGCTTCCAACCATTATGTTCCACGAAGCGGTGCAGAATCAGGGAAAATACTACCAACACAGTGATTCGGTAAGTATTGACACCACTTTAATCAAGATTCTAGAACAAGGTGTGACTGCGGGAGTGTTTCGTCAACTTGACCCCTTTCAGTCTGCAATTAATGTGATGGGAACTTGTCTGTTTTATTTCATAGGTGCAGGCAATATTCAACAGTTTCCGCAAGACAAGAGGCTTTTGAGCAAAGCAATGCTGGAACAGCACACCCATGAGGCGATTTCGCTAATCTTGGCGGGTGTGCGACAAGTCTGACAGGCATTGCTCAAGTTAAAATACAAAGGGTTAAGTTGAAACAAAACCAGTCCTATGACAGTTCGACAACCTCGATATAGCAAAGAAGAGTTTGCCCGACGCGGCAATGAACTCTATGAAACTCAAGTACGTGCTGCTTTGCAGATGCCGCCAGGGTCGCAAGTTGAGGAAGGCAATCATGGCAGAATTGTGGCGATCGACATTGAAACCGGAGCGTGTGAAGTAGCTGACACTACGATCGCAGCAACCGATCGCCTGTATGAACGGTATCCCGATGCTCAACCTTGGGTAATTTGGATCAGACACCGTGCAGTTTATCGTTTCGGTTCTCGGAGTCTGAAGCAATCGGTATGATGCAAGGCTTTGTGAATCAGAGTTGTGAAGCGATGATCCGAGTTGCGGTTGGTCATGGTAATGCTTCTAAGCAAATGGTTGAGGCAGTAATTAAATTGGTGGGCAGATTTGCTGTGCCAAAGGCAGCGCAGGATATCCGGACGAAGACGCAGTGAACTCTCCAAGATGTAATCCTGTAGGCATCGATTTTAGTAGAAAACCAGGTTCACCTTCTTAGCAAACTGATGAAGAGCTTTATCAATCGATAGTGGCTCTTTTAGATTGAGGTGCTACGGGCGCGGAAGGAGCAGAGTTCGGCAGTCTCGTGCGCCAGAGAACTAACGGAATGCTGAGTGTCCCCAAGACCATTACAATCACAGTCACAATCCAAATCATTAGACGACTTGGACGATAATCCCCTTGCTCAATTTGCCACAGCACCTGGTTGTATCGCCAAGCCGCGATCGCAATCACCACAATTCCAAAGACCACGAGACTGATACCCAAATTCTCTGAGTTGAAAATAGGATCGATTGCGGATTCTTGTTGGGTTAATGTCCGTTGAAGCTGTTGGAGAAATAGACCGAAACGAGCGATCGCAAAGCCAAATCCAATGAGTGCGATCGAAGTTCGCAACCACGCGAGAAAGGTACGCTCGTTTGCCTGATGTTCCCGTTGACGATCGATTTTCGGCTTTGGCTCTTTTGTCATCTCAAATCATCTCTTTCCCTATCATGTTATGTCGTTCTCGAATATCGCAGAATGATACGATCGAACAACCAAAATTTCAGGACTGGTGTATGTCAATTATCGTTTCGGCTGAAGACCTCGAACTGTTTCGCGAACAGCTTTCGGATCATCCAAGCGCACTCTCAGCTTTAGCGGTCATCGAAGACTGTGATGGAGATCTCGAAGACGCAGCGATTTCTCTCGCGATTCGATCGGGACAGTTACCCGAAGCGAACGAAGGCTGGATCGTTGGATTGGCGAAGCGATGGCGACATATTCTATGTGAAGCGCAGATACGAGAAGGCTTAGAAGATGGCTTGTCTGGGGAATTAATGGATGCGCTCGTGGCTCAAACGGAACTGCCGATGAGATTAGCAGTTCCCGTTGCAATTTATGTGATTAAAACCGGAGTGCAACCTTTTTGTCAGCCAATGCAGGAGAAGCTCTTCGATAATTAAAAAAGAACAAAATGCTAGCCTCTATTGACCTAGGGCTAACATTTCGTTCCAATTTAAGCGACGAGCGACTGGCAGATTTGCCCCTCAAGTTCTCCTTCTCGTGCTTGCATCGCTTCAATCGATCTCATCAGAATTTCCCGATTGTCCAAGCCTTGCTCGCTTAATTCGATCCAGCGCTGTGCTTCATTACCCTCCCGCAGAATCTTCTTCACCGGAAGCAGAAAACAGCTAAACCCTTGTTTTTTAGCGATCGGGAACATCTCTGCGTACAGTTGCTCAATCCAATCGCGTGCCAAAATCGGTTGCCCATCCTTCCAATGTTTCAACTCTGCATCTAGGCTCGATCGAGATGCGGCTGCCTCATTCGCATCGGTAATCTCGACTAAATCTTCTGCGCTGAGTTGACTTAACTGCAATGGATCGAGACTCGGATCTTCGATCACTTGATGCAATCGAGCTTCTAATAATGCGGTCACGGCTAGAAGTGCGATCGGATCAGATACCAAATCACAAATTCTCAACTCCAAGCGATTCAGATTGTAAGGTCGTCGATCGCCATTTGGACGCACCGAAGACCAGAGATGGCGAACATTTTGCATCGTCCCGATCGCGATTTGTTCTTCTGTCCAGCGAATGTAGTGAGCGTGACTATCAAACAGCGGTACATGGGCAGGCGTTTTCGGAAATAAGCCCCATCGCGTCGAGTGAAATCCAGTCATGTCGCCGTTAAACCAGGGAGATGCTGCACTCAGAGCGAGATATAAGGGCGCTTCGACTCGCGCTAAGCGACACGCACGCATTAGTACTTCTGGATCACTCATTCCAACATTAATGTGAACGCTGGCGGTAACAACTTTTGTACCGTAGCTTTGCTCGATGTAGTCATGATAAGGGTTCGCAGGATCAGAGCGCCAAAAGCGATCGCCTTGTCCCTTCAGCGGTAATGTACTGCCTGGAATTAAGGTGTAATCCCCTTTTGATTTGAGAAATTGACGTAATCGCAGACGAGGCATCACCAAATCACACAGCGATCGCTCATATCGAAAACAGGGTGGGGTCGTATATTCCACGTTGCGACTGTCTGGCTCTCGCACAAATCCATCGAGTGCTGCCACGATCTGATCCGACAGCCCTACGACATCGCCTTCAGGGGTTCCGGTGTAAACCTCAATCTCAAATCCTTTCGATAACATAGTGATTCCCACTGTCGTCTTTTTCAGTATCCAAGAAAAGTGCAGTAAAGCAACTATCTGAAGAGCAGCGCTCGCATTTTCCTTACAAATTTGTAAAGTCCTTGCTTTTCGCATCTGCGCCACTTTTCAATAACTTGTGTATATTGCAATAGCTTACATTCGGGGAACTTGCATCTACTTTGGCTTGTCATCCCCCATAAGACACACGCAAGCATTCACCCCTCCGAGATGAGAAGACTTATGGTACGTCTAGGCATTCGCAAATTTTCCTTTTCCCGCGCGATCGTTCCCACGCAATTGGGTTTACTCGCTTTACTCTCCTTCGGTGCGCCTGTAATCGCTCAAGCGCCCAGCCAACTCCCGATTCCGACTACTTCTCCCGCTCCTGCTATCACGTCGATCTTATACGTCAATCCCACATTGGGAAGCGATCAAACCACAGCCGGAAGAACGGATGCCGCGCCGTTTCGCACGATTACCTTCGCGATGCAGCAAGCCAGTGCCGGAACGGTGATCCAACTTGCACCTGGAAGCTACACGCAACAGAGCGGAGAGCAATTCCCGGTCGTATTAAAACCGGGTGTCATTCTACGCGGCGACGAGAATAGCAAGGGAGCTAACGTTCTGATTCAAGGCAGCGGCAAAACGCTGAGTAAAACCTTTGGAGAACAAAATGCTGCAATTCGGGCAGCGAATGGATCTGAAATTCGCGGTTTAACGGTTACGAACACGGTCACGCGCGGAACTGGAGTCTGGGTCGAAGACGTAGACTGTATCATCGCCAACAATACGTTTACGAATAATAACCGCGAAGGCGTTTTTGCGATGGGTAACTCGAATCCGACTGTAACGGACAATGTGTTTACCAAAAACTCTGGAAACGGAATGTCGATCGCATCGGGCGCACGCGGTCTGATCCGAAACAATGTCTTCAATGAAACCGGATTTGGGCTTGCGCTGGGCGGCAGTTCCATTCCCAGACTCGAAGGCAATCAAATCACTCAAAACACAGCGGGCATCTATATGAGTGGTTCCACTCGCCCGATTCTCCGCAACAATGTGATCACTGATAGTCAGGGAGATGGCATCATTGCGCGAGATAGTGCGTTCCCCGATCTAGGAACTGCTGATAGCTTAGGAAACAACACGATCCGCAACAACGGCAAAGACGTAAAGCTTAAAGGTATTGATCTAAACAACACCACGAACAATACCTTTCAAGCGATCGGTAACAGTATTGATCCTAAGAAAATTGCAGGTCGGATCAACTTTGTCGCTGGCGGAACGAACACTGCGTTTTCGGATGTTCAAGGACATTGGGCACAACAGTACATTCAAGCCTTAGCTTCACAAGCGATTATCACGGGTTTCCCAGATGGCACGTTCAAACCGAATGATCCGGTGACACGCGCTCAGTTTGCCACGATCGTATCGAAAGCCTTTTCTCCCGCTCCCAGAAATCCTGCCGCGAATTTCTCTGATGTTCCGAGCAAGTTCTGGGGCTTTGCGGCGATTCAATCGGCTTCACGTGGCGGTTTTATGGCAGGCTTTCCGGGTGGTGCGTTCAGACCTGATCAACGCATTCCCAAGGTTCAAGCCTTGGTTGCGCTATCGAATGGTTTGCAGTTTGGATCTGGCGATCCTTCTGTTCTCTCGCGCTTTCAAGATGCTGCCTCGATTCCAAGCTGGGCAACAGGCCCGATCTCGGCTGCAACTCAACGCCAAATCGTGGTGAACTATCCGACAGTTGGACAACTTAGCCCAAATCGGGAAGCGACGCGCGGTGAGGTGGCTGCATTTATCTATCAAGCGTTAGTGAATGCAGGAAAGGCGCAAGCGATTCCTTCTCCGTATGTTGTGGGCGCTCGATAGTATTGGTGAACCCGCTCTTATCGAGCGGGTTTTTTACTTTCGGCTCTCTAATCGAAACAGCCAGACCATCAGTGCAACCACTCCGATTTGTAGGGCTAAATTCGGGATAGCGTTTTCTAGATCTCGTCCTGCGATCGTCTGCGCGAGAAAGACAAATCCCCCGATCGCACCCGATGTGCCAAATCCGATGTAAACAAATTTACGCAGTCCTCGGTAAGGCGCAGCAGCTTCGGCTTTGAGTCGCGCATATTTTTCGGGGTCAGATCGTCTAAGGCGTTCGGATTGCTCACTCATGGGAAAAGTTTAGGTTTTCTCGATCGTGTCACGAGTCGCAGCTTTACGCAATTTCTTTGTTTTTTATTCAACTGATTGTAAGAACCTGTTATACTGGTCAAGCATTATTGCCGATGTAGCTCAGGGGTAGAGTAATCGATTCGTAATCGATCGGTCGTGGGTTCAAATCCCACCATCGGCTTTCTAATTAGAGTAACTGCTTTGGCGGTTTGAAGCGGGTTTCAGCCCTTGCCTTGCTCGTTTCACCCCTAAACTAACTCTAAATTGATCACATAGGTTTGGTCAGTTTCGGGCACGGATTGAGATAAAGATTGAGATAAAAACCTAGTGAGAGCAAATTTACTTCCCGTTTTGGGTTCAAGGAGGCTCTCTTGAATAGAATCTTGTGAAGCTGGCAGATTCTGAAAGCGAATTCCTTTGCCAGCATTGACTTTCATTACTATTCATCTCAATTGATCGCATTTCTGCCTTGAGTACGGTATCAATGAGAGAAGCGGTATCGAAATCATTCTGAGCAACACAGTTTGCTTTCCTCAATTCCAATCGCAAACTTTTGGATTTAGGAGCAATTTGTGTATGCCTTTCAAAAATTCCCGCAGTCGAAAGCGGGCAAAATCGAAGTCTGGAACCGTTCAAATTCGCTGTTCTAATCAACGCCTGCAACTGGTCTTTACGTTTGGTGGGCAGTGTCAGTTTTTATCATTAGGGCTGTCTGATACGCCTTCCATCGAAAGCTAGCGCAAGATCGTGCATTGGAGATTGAGCGAGATATTCAGTACGGTGAGTTTGATATCACGCTGAAAAAGTACAAGGTAATGCCGAGTGTGGAGCATCGACAGCATAAGGGGGTAAACAATCGAGCGGAGAACTCTCATCAACCGACCCGAGTGCGAGAGCGACGAATGCGGCGATTCAAATCCCCCGGACAAGCCCAACGATTTCTTTCTGCTTTTGACCCGATTCGAGCACACTTCCATCCCAAGCAACATGAACTGAGTGCAAAACGATATCGAGAACAGTTATGCCAACGATTTGAGGAGTGGCGGGAAATCACGTGCTTGAAAATTGCTGTGTAACATTGAGCAACGCTGAATGTTCAAGGATTGTCGTGCTTAATTTTGAATATACCCGGTTAAGTTGACAATGCGCGCGACAGATTGCAGAGGATGCTTCTGGAGGTGTATCCAGGGGGTGTAATTCGCTCCCTTCCCTTGCCCCCGCCCTTCCTTCAATATTTGGCAGAAGTGAATGAGCCACAGTTTGAAGCACTAGCAAATAGTGTATACACTATTTGCTAGTGCTTCAACTTTATTTTCGATTCACACAAAGCGAAAAGCTCGATCGAACGTTATTCCACGGTGACGCTTTTCGCCAGGTTGCGCGGTTGATCGACATCTAATCCGCGTCGGGCTGCGATGTGATACGCCAACAATTGCAGCGGAATCACGGTTAAAATCGGCGACAGCATTTCATCGACGTGCGGCACTGGAATCAAGGTGTCAAAGGTATCGGCTGCATCTTGTTCGTCCATTGGTGTGACTCCGATCAGTCTGGCATCTCGCGCTCGTGCTTCTTGAGCATTCGATAGGACTTTCTCAAAGACGGTTCCGGGCATTGCGATCGTCACAACTGGAACTTTCGCATCAAGTAGCGCGATCGGCCCGTGTTTCATTTCGCCTGCTGGGTAGCCTTCTGCGTGAATGTAGCTGATTTCTTTCAGTTTCAGTGCTCCTTCAAGTGCAATCGGGAAATTGATCCCGCGACCCAAGAAGATGAAGTCCTGCGTTTCGGCAAAGTCGTGTGCAAGCTCTTCGATGTAGCGCTCTTGGCTTTCGAGAATGAGTTCGATCTGTGCGGGAAGCTGGCGCAATCCATCAAGCAATCGTTCTAACGCTTGGGGCGATTTAGCTTGGCGGCGGAAAGTTAAATCGATTGCTAAACTATAAAACGCCATCACTTGAGCGACAAACGTTTTAGTTGCGGCAACACCGATTTCGATGCCTGCATGAGTTTCGATGATGTTCGGAATCAATTGACCCAATGAACTTTCAGGACGATTGGTAATACCGAGCAGTCGAGCTTCAAGACCTGTTCCTAATGTCGATCGACGTTCTTGCTCCATTGCCAACGCTGCTAAAGTATCCGCTGTTTCGCCGGATTGCGTGACTCCGATCGTTAAAGTATTCGGAGTCAGCGGTGAGGCAGAATAGCGATACTCAGAGGCATAATGCACTGAAGTCGGAACTCCTGCTAATTGTTCCAGCAAGTACTTTCCGACTAATCCAGCGTGCCAACTGGTTCCACAAGCAATGATTTGAATTTGCTGCAGATCGTTTAAGAGCGCATCGGGAAGACCGAGTTTAACGGGTGATTTTGCGATCGCGGCTGTCCAATCAGAATCGAAATAGGCTTCTAGACACGCTCTCACGACTCCGGGCTGTTCGTAAATCTCTTTCAACATATAGTGCTTGAAGCCTTGCTTCTCCACCATTACCGGATTCACATCCAAGGTGCGCGGCTTCTTCTTCAGGCGTTGCCCTTCAAAGCTATAGATCTCGACTCCGATCGGGGTCATGCGGGCAAGTTCGCCGTTTTCGAGGTTTAAGACTGCGCGAGTGTAGGGAATCAATGCGGGCGTATCGGAAGCACAATAGAACTCACCTTGACCGAAACCGAGAACGACTGGGGCTTGCTGACGGGCGACGATCAGTTCGTCGGGATAGTCCGCGCAAATGACCGCGATCGCAAATGCACCTTGTAATTGTTTCACCACAGTCCGCACCGCTTCGAGCAAGGGAAACTCAGCCGAGAGTTCTGCTTTGCTCAGTTCTTCTGCAATTAAATGGGGAATTACTTCGGTGTCAGTTTCCGATCGAAATTCACAGCCGCGACTTTTCAGAGCTTCTCGAAGTTCACGATAGTTCTCGATAATGCCATTTTGAATCACTGCGATCCGCATCTCTGTATCCATATGCGGATGGGCGTTGTATTCTTCGGGTTTACCGTGAGTTGCCCAGCGGGTGTGAGCGATGCCAGTTCGAGCCGGATTCGTTTCACCTGCGAGTTTTTCTTCCAAATTGTGGAGTTTGCCTTTTGCCCGGACACAGTGGATTTCACCGTCGAGAATCGTGGCAATTCCGGCAGAATCGTAGCCCCGATATTCCAACTTCCGCAGCCCTTCGAGTAGAATTCCACTGGCTGCTTGAGTGCCGATATAGCCAACAATTCCGCACATAGCTCACTCCTTGTCTGAGGGACGTTACCCCGCTAATTTAGCCTGAGTGTGGTTAAGATACCAGATACAAATCAGACATTCCGTAATTCCTTGAGACAAGATTTTACAGCTAAGGTCGCTTTAACAAGCTTTTCACTGTTTCCAAGTACTCAGGCGCGATCGAGGGTGCGCTTGAACCTGGAGTCGGATCAATCACAAAATCCCCGATCGTTTCGATCGCTCGTTCATTGATCGAATCAATCAGCAATTCGGGCATGGTTAAACTCGCTTCTGCGATCTTTTTCAAGGTTGCGTTTGGGTTGGGTTGATGGGCGATCGCATTTAGTGCTTCAAATTCGGGTTGCTGTAATTGATTCAGAAAGGCTTCCCACTCAGAGGAAGGTTGAGAATCGGCATCGGGTTCGAGTTCCCGGCGTAAGGTGGAAAGTTCTCGATCGAGCATTTCTTTTTGCTGACGACGATCAAGAATTTGATGTTCGAGTTGACCGAGTTCGCCTTGGAGTGAGGAAATTTGGGTTTGAAGGTTCTCGATCGCGCCTTGTAACGATTTGGAACTACTTTCTACTTGTTGGCGTTTCGGTTCTGCTGTGGCGAGAAATTGACCTAACTCAGTGCGATATTTCTCAAGTTCTTTTACTTTTGGTTGAAGTGTTGTGAGTTGCGTATCCAATTGTTGTCGCTGCGAGAGTAGCGCATTTACTTCTTTTGTGAGTTCGGCTTTTTGGCTTTGCTGTTCTGCGAGTTGTGCTTGGAATTGATTTAACTGTGCTTGTGTTGTTTTTAAACCAAGTTCCGCTCGTTGTTTTGCGGTTAGCGTTGCCGATAGTGATTTGTTTAATTCAGCTTCTTTTTGTTCTAACTCTTGTAGCTTTGTTTGTAGAACGTAAATTTGATTTTCTGGCGATGCTTGCGGTGAAGTAATATTCCAGCTTAGTTCTTCTTTTTGTTGCCAAAGATTAGCGCTTTGGATCTGAAGACCACGTAATTGAGTTTGGAGCGAATTGAGACTGTTGGAAATGCGATCGCGTTCTTGGGTGATCATCACGAGCGATTCATACGCTTCCGAACGTTTTCGTTGCAGTGCCCGAATGTGCCCGGTTAAGTCTTCTGAGCGTCGATACAGTGCTTGTCGATGCTGATTTTCTGATACTGCTGCACCGACCAAACTCGCAAACAGCGTCACCGCACCGCTGATCACCGATTTACCAAAGTCTCGCGTGATCAGCAAACTGATACAGAAACTCACACTCAAAGCAACGAGACTCAGCAACAAACGGCTTTTGAACATATCGGGATTACGCGGAAGGGTTGTGACTGACCATTTTATCCAACACTCGCAAAATTAGAACCGCGATCGCAACCGTCGCGACCAAAACGAGCCAGTATCCGCTGGCAATCGATCGCGTTTGATCCAGTGCCCAACCGCCGATTGGCGGCCCGATGAAGTATCCCAACGCCCAACATTGGGAATTGACGGCTAAATACACGCCTCGCAGCGATTCAGGTGCAAAATCCATCACTAGCGACGACGCAGACGGCATATACGTGACGATCGCAAATGCCAACATCGTAAACGTCGCGATCGCCCAACCTAAGTGCATCTGTTGAACGGTTCCTGTGATCCAAACGAGACTAAACGCGATCGCCCAAAATCCTGCTGAGATCATTAATACCTGAGCGCGACTGAATCGATTTAGCGATCGAGCGATCGGCAATTGCGCTAAGACTGAAAGCGTGAGATATCCGGTGTATAAGGCGCTAATGGTTGTGGGTTCAAAGCCTTTCTCTCCGGCGACGCGCACAAAATTCGTTAAATACAGCGGCAAAGTACTATCGATCTGCACAATGTAGGTTGTGAACATTGTGTTGACGATCACGAAAATCATTAATCGTCGATCGCGAAACGCCGTGTTCCATCCGCTCCATTGGGACTGTGAGCTGATCGATCGATTCGTCTCTTTGATTAAGAAGTAAATCACGCCGAAGAATACGAAAAACGAGACACCATCAATTACAAACAAGGCTCGATATGAACCTGTTGTGCTGATCAACAATCCGCCTAGAACCACGCCAATTCCTAACCCTAGCGCGTCGGATAATCGAGTGATCGAATAGGCTTCATTTCGCTGCTCAGACGTGGTCAAATCTGCGACGGTTGCTTCTGTGGCGGGCCAATAGATGCCTGTGCCCAATCCCATCAGTAGATTTCCAATCACAAAGGTAGGGAAGTTGTAGGCGATCGCTAACGCAAAAGATGCGATCGCGCTAATCAGTGCGGACAATAACAGCGTTCTTCTGCGTCCCCAGAACTTAGAATCTGCGAATGTTCCACCCAACGCGCGACCGACGACCCCCGAAATCGAAGCGCTCCCGATTCCGACTCCGACCGCTGTTGCCGACAACCCTACCTGATTCACAAAGAAAATCGGCGCGTAGAACAACGTAAAACCAGTTCCAACTTGCGACAACAATCGCCCAAATGCTAACAGCCAAACTTGAGGCTGGAGACGCGGTAAAAACCCCATGAAACTCAAACTCTTGCAGTACTGCTGTCAGTGTAGTGGAGAAACATCATATGACTGCTCTGACCTCGAAATTTATCTATTCGCTGCTTTACGTCACCAAGTGGGTCAACGGTTCGCTTATACTGACGCAATCGAGGCATTCTACTCTCTGAAATACTTATATGCTCCGCGCTGTCAACCGTTCCACCGTCTTAGAGACGGGACAAGCTAAACTCTGGATTTTGTTAGTCGGTGTCAATCGCTACAAAGATCCACACCTTCCTTCGCTGCAATATTCCGCGATCGATTGTCAGGGGCTTTCTGAGGCGCTGATTGATGCGACTCAAGCCTTTCAAGCACGATCGATGCAAAGTCGCCACGATTTTGGAGTTCCGGCAACGATCGCTCAAGTCCGCGACAGCTTGAGTACGATCGTTCAATCGGCTCAAGCTTTGGATACTGTTCTCGTGTACTTTTCGGGTCATGGTGTTTTAGAGACGGAAACACAGCGACCGATTCTTTGTTTGGCTGATACTCAAACAGCGGATTTGCTGAAGACTGGGCTGAGTGTTTCTGAGCTTTTGGAGCAGTTGAGTCACTCTTCAGCAAAGCAACAAATTGTATGGTTAGATGCTTGTCACGATTCGACGCTTGGAGAGATGCTTTCAAATCCAACTGTGCAATTGATGGAATTGTTCAGACGGCAAGCTTCACAGAGTCAAGGCTTTTACGGATTGTTGTCTTGTGATCAGGCTCAACGATCTTGGGAGTTTCCAGAGTTGGGGCATGGGGTGTTTACATACTTTCTGATGCAGGGATTGCGAGGAGCGGCGGCAGATTCGAGCGGAACGATCGATGCAGATAGATTGTACAAGTATGTGTATCATCAAACGCTTCAGTACATTGATAAGAGCAATCAACAAAAGCGGGGGGAACAATATCCGCTGCAAACTCCAAAACGATTCGTAGAGAGTTCAGAACAGTTCGTATTGGGCGTGAAATCAAAGTCGATCGCACTTCCTTCTCGGCAAGCGATCGTGATTGATGCGTTTCCCAATCATCGTTTAACTTTGCAACTGAGTAAGCTACTTAATGGTGAGTTTGAGTTGGCGTATCATTCTGATGATTGGAAGACTGTTCGATCGAGCATTCAAGCGAAGCTACAGACACCGGAAGCAACAACAGTTCTAGTTTATTTACGTGCCAAAGCTGGAACCACGATCGAGGGTGAGCCTTGTTTGATGTTGGGGACTGAGCGAATTTCTCGATCGTGGTTGCGTCAAGCTTTGCGGAAAAGCGCGATCGCTCAACAGATTGTGATTCTCGATTGTCCGGGTGCAGATGATTTGCCCGATTGGATCGAGGAATTACAGCGAGAGCAGGGACAGTGTTTGATTGCGGCAGCTTCTCCTCGAAATGAAGCTGAATTGTTTACGCGATCGCTGGTTGAAACTTTGAGTCGTAGCGATCCTCGATCGGGCTATTCAGTCGCGGCGTGGATTGCTCAACTTCAAGTGGCGTTAGCTGAAAAGATTGCGCTTCAGGCTTGTTTGTTGGGAACACAGAACATCCTTGAAGTATTTCCGGGGCAGCAGTTGTCTCAGGGTTTGGATGCGCGTCCTTATCGGGGATTGCAAGCATTTACGGAAAATGATGCAGTATTCTTTTATGGGCGGGAAGCAATCACGCAACAGCTTTTACAAGCAATTCAGCGACAGTCTTGTTTAGCAGTGATTGGAGCTTCGGGGAGTGGAAAATCTTCGATCGTGCAGGCAGGATTGATGGCGCAGTTGCGTCAGGGGGAGCGCGTTCCGGGAAGTGAACACTGGTGGATCGGGCGAATGTGTCCAGGAAGTCAACCGTTTGATGCTTTAGTGCAATGTTTAGCTGACCCAGAAGATCAAGCTCAGATTGAAGGATTGTTATATCAAGGTACAGAAGGCTTAGTGCAATGGTTTCGGACGCGATCTGAACCGATGGTATTGCTAGTAATTGATCAGCTTGAAGAACTCTTTACGCTCTGTTCTGAGTATGTTCGGCAAGACTTTCTCAACATTATTTTAGAGATTCTTGAATATACTCGCGATCGCTTTAGACTTGTTTTCACTCTGAGAGCCGATTTTGTTGCGGCAGGTTTGGAAATTCCTCAGCTTGCGACGATTTTACAGCGATCGAGCATTTTAGTTCCGCCTTATCTGAGTGATGAAGCCTACTGTCAAGCGATTGTACAACCTGCGGAACAAGTGGGATTGACGGTGGAGTTGGAATTGGTCGAGGTTTTGCTGCAAGAACTCGGTGGCTTCGCCTCGCAGAGCGTCCGAACTCCAGCAGATTTGCCGAGCTTAGAATTTGTACTCGATCAACTGTGGCAACAAGGAACACTAACATTAGAAGCTTATCGTTCTGAGATTGGAAGTTTGCAAGGTGCGTTAGATCATAAAGCGCAATCGGCTTACAATCAACTCGATGACGATGAACAACAGTGTGCTCGCTGGATCTTTCTGTCGCTCACACCGCTTGGAGAAGATTCGGGGCGGAGAGTGCTAAAGTCGGACTTATCTACAGTGAAGTATTCTGGAGCATTAATCGATCGAACATTGCAATCGCTGAGTGCTGCAAAGCTGATTGTGATCAACACCGATATGATCGAGTTAGCCCACGAAATTTTGATTCGGCAGTGGTCAACGTTGCGCGGGTGGGTTGATGAAAACCGCAATCGGCTACGAGTTCAGCGCCCGATCGAACAATCTGCGATCGAGTGGAAAAAGAGCAATCGATCGCCTGATTTATTGTTGCGAGGAATGCGACTTGCAGAAGCGGAAGAGCTTTATGCAAAGCACACTGATGAACTTGCTCAAGATACCCAAGTTTTTATTGAGAAGAGTCTAGAAGCGCGTCAGGGTGAGCGGATTGGCTTAAAACGCCGTTTGAGACGCGCTCAATACACGATCGTCTCTATTGCAGCCGTTGCGATCGCTGCATTCGGTTTGAGTGGTTTAGCACTGTGGAATCAGAGAAATGCTCAAGTTCGGGAGATTCAAGCGCTTTCTACCTCTTCTGAGGCTTTATTGGACTCAAATCAGCAGCTAGAATCATTAACCGCAGCAATCAAAGCAGGACAACAGTTAAAACAACTCGATCGACCTTGGAACTTTATCCCAGTTGCGGTGAAAACAACTGCGATCGCAACACTACAGCAAGCGATTTCTCGAACTCAAGAATCAAATCGGCTCACGGGTCATGTTCAGTCTGTGAATGATGTTCGCATGAGTTCTGATGGTCAACTGATTGCAACGGTTAGCAATGATGGACTAGTCAAACTATGGTCGCGTGAAGGTCAACTGATCAAAGATTTAACTGGACACAGCGATCGCGCTCTGGCGGTGGCGTTCAGCTCTGACAATCAACGAATTGCGACTGCGAGTGCAGATAAAACGATTAAGCTGTGGAATCGGGATGGAGCATTGTTACAGACTTTGAGTGGACATCGGGATTGGGTGACAGATGTGCAGTTTAGTCCAAATCAGCGATCTCTCGTTTCGAGTAGCAGAGATGGAACAGTTAAACTGTGGCAGCTTGATCAGATGAAAGAAGCTCAGACCTTTCGGGGGCACAAAGGCTGGGTGAACCGTGTGAACTTTGGACAGAGCGATCGACAAATTCTTTCTGGTGGCGAAGATGGGACGGTCAAATTTTGGCAAGTGGGACAATCGGATGCACTCAAGAGCTTTGAAGTCCATCAAGCGCGGGTGAATAGTGTGATGATGGCCCCGAATGGCCGATCGTTTCTGACGAGTGGCGATAAGGTCGTTAAGCTTTGGACACTGAATGGAAAGGAGATTGCAGCGTTTGAGGGACATCGAGAGCAAGTTAACACGGCGAGTTATAGTCCTGATGGACGCAGGATCGCAACAGGCTCGATCGATAAAACGATTCGGCTTTGGAACTTAGAAGGTGTCCTGCTCGAAACGATACAAGGACATACAGCCGCAGTGATGCACCTTAGTTTTAGTCCGGCTGGAACTCAGCTTTTAAGCGCGAGTGCAGATAAAACGGCTCGAATTTGGCAGGTCAATCCTCAAGCTCGATCGAGCACTGGGCTTTCAACAATGAGCGCGAATTCGGATGGAAGCGTGATTGCGATCGCGGCTCCAGATAATACGATTCAGCTACAGCACAACAAAGATTTTCTTAGCTTAAAAGGTCACACTGCTCCGATTACTCAGATTCAAATTAGTCCTGATAATTCTTTGTTGATTTCTGCGAGTACGGATAAAACAATTCGGCTTTGGAATATTGAGACTGGAGAGCTGATCCGAACGATTGCAGGACATAACGATCGCGTTACGGCATTGAGTTTTAATCCCGATCGACAAAGTTTTGCGTCTGCGAGTGCTGATCGAACGATTAAGATTTGGGCGATCGAAGGAAACTTACTAACGATTTTGCAAGGTCATACTGATGAGGTAACAAGCTTAAGTTATAGTTCTGATGGGCGTTTGGCTTCGGGTAGTGCAGATAATACAGTTCGACTGTGGGATGTCGATCGCAGAACTTCGACGATTCTTGGAAAACACAAACTAGAGATCGCGGCACTGGCTTTTAGTCCTGATGGAAAAACATTAGCTTCTGCGAGTTGGGACAGCAGGATTCAACTCTGGGCGGTGGATGAAGCAAAATTACATCAAACTTTGATCGGTCACAATAGCGGTGTCACGTCTTTGAGCTTTAATCAAAATGGTTCGGTGTTAGCTTCTGGAAGCGATGATACTACGATTAAACTTTGGAACAGTGAAACGGGGGAACTGATTAAGACATTGATCGGGACACAGGATCGGGTCGCGAGTGTTGCCTTTCAATCTGGAAAGCTCTTGAGTACGAGCGATCGCCTAGGGTTGACGAGCTGGAATTTGGACTTAGAGAGTTTGCTGGATCAAAGCTGCGATCGAGCGCGGTCTTATTTACGATCGTCGCAGCCGAATTTATGCCCCGAAACGATACAAAAGAACTAATCTACTCTCAGCCTGTACTCGAATTAGATTGGTAGCTCTGAGGATAGATCACGATGATCGGACATACTCAATTAGAAAAAATGGTTTAGCTCTAAAGCTGGATGTCCTTTGGGTTTGTTCTCTTCAAAATAGTGACTAAATTACGTTGAAAGGAGTTAGTACAATGAAATCTAATACATCTAATACAGAAACAACTAAGAGTCAGAAGTCTTCTGCGGTTCTTTTGGTTAGCACTTTGATTGGAGCGCTATCGATCGTGCTTCTAGCAGCGTTCTATTACTTCAGCACCAATACGCACATCGTGCAGTAGTTTTTTAATTGAAATCATCGCTAATCTCATCGGTCTGGCAGTATTGACACAGAGATCAATGAATCTCATCTCTGTGTCAATATTAGTAAGTTTTGATGGGGACGAAGTGCTATGGGTATCATTTATGATTTGGAACACACTACAACCTATCGGTATCGCAATCCTGTGAGCTTTGGGGAACATCGCGCTATCTTCTTACCGAGTACGGGCTATGGCGGACGGATTCTGAGCTATTCGCTGGAAACGAATCTTCCGTGTAAAACTCGCTGGATGATGGATACGCTCTCAAACAATGTGGCACTGCTCGAATTTGGTGAACTAGCGAAAGAATTGATTGTGACCTATCGGGTTCGGGGAGAGCATTTTGGGATTCCTGCGATCGCTGATTTTCCATTAGATTCTCGTGCAGAGGAAGTGCCTGTACAGTACACTCCCGATGAATGGAACGATTTATCAGTGTTTATCCGTCCGCATAGCGAAGATCCTGAAGGTCGTCTTGCTGCTTGGACAAAAAGCTTTGTCGCAGGAGATCAAGACAATACTTTGGATGTATTGCAGCGGATGATGGATAGTATCAATCGTTCTCTGACCTATCAAGTTCGCGAGACAGAAGGAACTCAGAATCCGGCTGAGACATTGCGCTTACAGTCGGGAACTTGTCGGGATTATGCTTGGCTGATGATTGAGGCTTCGCGGCGATTGGGGTTAGCTTGCCGCTTTGTGAGTGGGTATCTGTATGATTCGGCTCTGGATGGGGGTGAGGTCGGGATGACGGGTTCTGGAGCTACTCACGCTTGGATGCAGGTTTATCTTCCGGGTGCAGGGTGGCGAGCTTATGATCCGACGAATCGGATTACGGCGGGATCTGATTTGATTCGAGTCGCGATCGCGCGTCACCCTGGGCAGGTGATTCCTTTGTCGGGGTCTTGGTTTGGGGATGCTGGGGATTATTTGGGGATTGAGGTGAATGTTTCGATTCGTAAGTTGGGAGCGCTGCCTGAGTTTGAAGCTGCTCCGGTGGTGAGTGCAATGGCTTGAGAATTAATGTGGAATGGTTTCGATGAACAAGGTGTTGTTTTGTCGTCCGATGACGCGCACTGTATCACCGATTTTGAGGGTTAGGGGTCGGCGCGATCGTGCAATCCAGTATGTCGCTTGAAAATCAACCTGCCATTCTTTGTCGCGATCGAGAACATTTACCACGATCGCTTCGTCTTCATCTTCTAAGCGCTCTGGCATAGAATAAAGCCAATGCAACATAGAAAAGGCTCCTTGTTTTAAATGATTGCTATATCAATAGATGACTAAATAGGCAATCATGTGACAGGTCGATCGGGCTTACTTTGAGGCAACAGCGCAAATTAGATCAAAGAAACCTTTGATCTCCCTCGATCGACAAAGTGTTGTCAGAATCGGAGCGGCTCGTATTCTCCGCCGAGTTTGTGGAATAGTTGTCGGAGCTTTTTTTTGGCGCGACTGGCTCTTTGGCGCAAAGCTTCTATGGTTGGTGTTTTTCGACCTTGGTTGCGGAAATGTTGCTGAATTTCTGACCAAGACATCTGCTGCAAAATTTGCAAGTCTATTAGTTCTGCAATCTCAGGTTCGGCGGCTCTGAGTTGTTTGAATGCTTGCCAAAGAATTGCTAAATTACGATCGCAGTTTGCTTCACAATGGTTGCCAGGTTCGCAGGCTGAATCTAGAACGAGTGCTTGCGGATCGGTGGGAAATTCTTTTTTCTCTTTTCGACTGCGCTCTCGAACAATGTTGTATGCCGTGGATCTAAGCCACGCTTTAGGGTTCTCGATCTTAATTTCCTCATTGGTTGCCCTTAGCGCTCTTAGATAGGCTTCGATGAGTATCTCGGCAGGTTCGACACGAGACTTTAGGTTAAATCGGTAAATGTAACGTCTCACAGTTGGAATCATCGAGTAAGCATGGGGGCTATCTGCGTCAAGAATTTGATTCATAACTTCTTCGATCGCTCTTCTCTGACAATCCTTTTCTGAGTCGTTCATAAGTTTTCACAGTGAGGGCTTCATGAATACAGTGTTTTTTTGCCTCGGAGTGTGACACCGATCTGCCCCTAAGATCAGTCGTCAGAGGATTTTTAAGAGCGGAATCGAAACTTTTAGAGCAAAGATATGTCACATTCTTGGAAGCGGTAGCACCTATTGTATGGAGGCGATTCAACCACTGCCGCTTCTCTGTCAAGAACAAAGGAGCGGACTGGGATTGTTTTGTCATGTAATGCGTGCAGGAAAATACTATGGACAATTTCATTCAGGCCTTGGAAGATTACCGACTTGTACTAAACGAGTATTACAGGTTGGAATGTCAACCGACGTTAACTGAAACAGAGGCAGATCGCGTTCAGGCGATTTTGGAGGATGCACAGAAAGATCCAATGCTTGACTTTCTAATTGATGAAGTTGATCACATCTTGGGGCATGAGTTGGGATTGATTGACGAGAAGTTTATTCAGCAGCAGCAGGAGAAACTGAAGTTTGCGATCGAGCCGAAGTGGATGGAGCATTTGTTGAGCAGACATACGGGGGAGCCTGATCCACTGTTGCTTGAGGATGCGGAGTTGCTGTCGTTGGAAGATGCTCAAGCTCGGCTAAAGCAGGAGGGACTCTATGATGGGTGCATTGATGGGGTGTTTGGGCCGATTACGAAGCAGGCTTTTCGAGCGTTGCGACGTAGGATTCAGGAACGACTTGAGAAACAAGGACTACCGACAGATTCGATCGATGGAATTTTGAACAAGGATAGGACGACGATCGAGACGGCTTACCATGCCGGGAAGAACATTGATTGGCAGGAGGTGGACTTGCTGAGTTTGGAGGAGAAGTTTTGTAAGAAGTGATGTGATTCTAAGGTGATGAGGAGTTCCAGAACTAGAATTATGTGGTTTAAGGCTTGTTCTGGAACACGCTTTTTTGGAGAAGGAATGTCGATCGTGGATGAGTTTGGAGCGAAGTGATTGAGGTTGGGCTGAGACAGTTGAACTGATAGTTGAACTCTGCGATACATTGTTTTGAGCTAACCGAAATCGTTTGTTTTTAATCGTAGATGTTTGCTGATTTTGACTTGGCGGTTGGTGTTCATTGTTTTTGCGCGATCGTTCTTCATAAAATTGAGAAAATTTGTCTTATGACAACGCTTCTGCCTTCTCCTCATTTGATGAAACGCCAGGGTCAAACTCGATGTATTCCGAACACCACAAGATTTTGTGTGTTTTTCCGACTTATAGCCGCGAAGAAGCCGAAGATTGAACAAGGTGATTCACGTGGGATTGGTGGCGCATCATCTGATTGAGTTTATGCAGGAATCGACGAAGGGGCTGGAGTCGGCTTCGTTTTATTTGCACAGGGTGAGGAGATGATTGTGCGATCGGGCTTTTGAGTCTCGCTTTCTCAGGCCGGTTTTATGACTAGACTTATTTTGAGTCTCAAATTGTTGGGTGAGTTCGATCGCGGCAAGGAATTGAACGGGTGAGCGAAAGATCAGAACGGACTTTTGAGAATGCCTAAAACCGTTTCAATTTGAAGGGGAACGGTATATTCGGTGAGGTCAATTTCCAGGGTTTGAGCGTCTAATCTTAGGAATCGCCATAATACTCCTGTGGTCACGGCTCCGATGATTGTGAGTGAATTATCTGCATTGAAGCGTTGTGCGCCGACCATTTGTGCAACACACTGTCCGAGTCCTGATTTGATGTCGTTATTTTTCGCTTCGACGAGAACTGCGATCGGGGATGTGACTTCTAGCTGATTGGATGACTTCGATAAGATGAAGTCGCATTCTCCGACTAATCCGGCTGCTGGATCAGCATTGAGGCTGACTCCGCTGAATAGCGAGGACTGAGGTTGAGCGATCTCACGAACTTCGAGCAGAATTGGGGCGATGATTAGCTCGGATTGTGCTTTTTCGGTTGAGATTGCTAAGGCGAGGTCGATACCTTCTTCTAATCGATTTTGTAGTTTGGATGAGGGGGCAATGAGTGGAATGGTTTGAAACAGTCGGGGTTGGTTGATGAGTGTCAATTGGAATGCGGCTAATGCTTGATTTAGTGTTTTAAAGTCGCCATACGCCATTGAAATTCCTCTTTTGCCATACTTTCTTTATTGTACGATCGCGAATCGTGACGCTGAATGCAATGCGATCATGAAATGCTTTTCGGTGCAAAGTTAAGCGATCGAGCTTCTGAGTCTCGCTTTCTCAAATCGGTTTTATGAGTAGACTTATTTTGAGTCTCAAATTGTTGGGTGAGTTCGATCGTATCTTTGCTTGCTTTTTCTTAAAGGGTTTAAGCTACCCCATAATCGGTGTAAGGTCGTTTATAAGGTGCGTGCAAGCCGAGAATAATGTCTTCTCTCAAGACACCCATTTTGACGAGTTCTTCAGCAGGATCTTGATCGGTGAGGTTTTGTTGAATCCAGATTTTTTCGTTTTTGATGTCGATGTGTAGGATACAGCGATAGATGCGGGTGAAATGTTGCCAGCCGACGTTCATCCATTGGTAATGATCGCGATCGCAGTCAAAAATAAGTTGAACTTCTATTTCGTCATTTGAAATGTCATCTTTGGCGTACTGATTCAATAATGTTTGAACGTACTTGCGATACTGGGTTAGTTTATCCATTGCACGATCACTTCATGGGTTGGTTCATGTACAACGATCAGGACTTGATATCGTTGTATCGCAGTTTGGGCAAATTCGGTTTGAAAAAATGTCTGATAGGTGTCGAGGGGGACTGCAAGGTAGAGGGTTCGATCGGGTTCGCCGGATTCTAGGGCAAGACGATAGCTGAGAAATTGCCCTAATGCAGAGTAGAAATCTGTGATGGCTGAAGGTTTGAGGAAGCTTTTGATTTCGATCGCAATTTTTTCGCCTGATCGTTCTGCTGCTAGGAGTTGCTCTGCTCCTAAATCGACTTGAAAGTTAATGTCGCCAAATTTAAATTTCAGCGGATCGTCAGTGATGATCCATTGTTCTTTTTGTAATGCTCATTTCACGGCATCATGAAAAATATCTTTAGCAGACACAGATTGGAGTTTCGATTACAGCAATCACATGATACTTTATGAGATCGCTGTGATTTGAGAAGAGTACGATCGAGCGTTTGAGTCTCACTTTCTCAAATTGGTTTTATGAGTAGACTTACTTTGAGTCTCAAATTGTGGAGTGAGTATGCGATCGTAGAATGCTTTTCGAGTCGATCGAGAGCTTCAGACATCCCAATTTCACCAACATGGGTAGTGTCGATACCTGCATCACGTAACAACGCTGCCGCAGAGAGTGGCAATCCCTGATCAAGCAACAGTTTCATAGCGATTAGGAAGCCCAATGATGCGATCGTCCAAATAGGAAGAGGCAAAAATTAGGGCTTGTCGAATGTCTTCATCCTCTAGCTCTGAGAACTCTTGATGTAATTCTTCTCGATCGGGATAAGTTGCTAGTAGCTCAATCACCGGACGAACCGTAAGGCGAAGATTACGAATGCAGGGTTGCCCATTCATCCGTTTTGGATTGCTCGTAATACGAGCTAGTCTCATTGGAGTAATTGCAACGTTTCATTATTATTTTAGCCTTCAAGAGGATAAGCCATGCCTGCAATACAGGCTCCACATATCCATTCTCCATCATCGTATAAACCGTCTCCCATGCTATCTTTGCGCCTGCAACTAGAGCAAGTCAGTAAAATCCTCGCAGCCGATTTTTGCTTTTGCTCAGGGTAAAGATTGGAAGGATGACGCAATGTGGGAGGAACTGTAAACTTGCCACAATTTGGACACCATTGCCCCCCATTGTGTTCCAATGTCTGCGTAGTTTGGCACTTGGGACATAGCTTGGACATAGTAACTCACTCATTTCTGTACGGCTACTTAACAGAGTTACCATTTTTACAAGATGTCTAACTATTGTTTAGACTGACTCTATTGCCTAAATATAAATAGACCTGTTGGGATTTAACAGGAAAAATCGCTGAAAAGCTTGCCAGGATTGAGTTTTAGCCGTTTTGAGTAAAAATCGCTGAAAAGCTTGCTGGGAAAAGGTTTCAAGGCTTTTTGAGCTTATAACCCAACAACTCTAATATATAGTCTTACTTGAAAAAGACGTTTCTATTCTTTGAGTCGAGTCTTGTAATTTATCGATCGACAAAACATTTCCCCAGAAACCGCTTGACTCTACGATCGATATCCTTTAATCTCTCAAGTTGAGCAAATAATCTGTGAAGTGGTATTTGCTGAAACGTCCCAGAAACTGAATCCGCCAACGCCGCTCAAAATTGCTGGTAACAACTTTGAGCAGCTAACCGCCCAAGACTGCTAGTAACAGTCCGGGAGGCTAACGTAGGATGATAGCATCCAATGTAGCCACCCCGTTTTCCATTGCGCGGGGTGGCTTTAGTTTTTGGGTTTTCTGGATTCGCAAAAATCGGAGAAAACCTAATGAATGTGAGATTGCAGGAACTATTGCAGCAGTTTGAGTCGCGCGGTGGGGAGAAGATTCAGCACGTTTTGATCGGATCGCCGGAAGGGATTGAGGAGGTGAGACATACGCTTCATGCGTTGCGCTATGTGGAGGTGGGATTGTGGAGCCCGATTGTGCCGATGCCGGGGACTAGCTCATCAATGAGTGTGTTGACTCGGTATCGGACAGCGAATTAGTTGTACGATCGTTGTTTTGTTATCTCAAATGAGACTTGATGCGAGTCTTGTATGATGTCTCATTTGAGATGATAATGATGTTATGAAATTCGATTCAAATGTATGGCATCGCTCAATCTGCATGATTTACCGTTTCTAAGATCGATTTACGGGCAGGGAGAGAAGCCTTCGATCGAACAACTAAGCGAAGCCGAAATTATTCAACTCTATGAGCGGAACTGGCGCTATCGGGGTGTGAATTGCTGATTTGAGCGACACTGAAAAGAAGATCGTTCATCAATTAGCGATCGAATACCATTCTTGGCTGGTCAATGAAGTTTAAGCATTCGGTTCAAAATCAGGTTTTGCAACTGAGAGAGATAGCCTTAAAGTATTATCGCTGAACGCAATTAGACTCGGTCTAACGATTGCATTCAGCGGTAGTGAAAGACCTTAAGCAATAGACGAAGAATCACTTAACTGTCCGCTGCAACGCGATAGTTAGCCTAACCGTCTACTTTATGATGTTGTTATCCGTCTACTATACTCACTGTAAGTTGGACAATGACACAAGTTTTGCTCGTAGCCGCTTTATCACGTCACGAATATCTGGTGCTTCAGCAAAGAACCACAGCGCGAGAATCGGATCGGTCACAGCACACCCTAGGGACGACGCAGGAAAGTATCGAAACATTGGATCGCTGACAAGGTGATGGGCGATGTCCAATCCGGTATGTACTAGCCATGCGGCACCAAGCCACCGATAGTTGTGCAATCCGAGAATGCCAAGCGTGAGAACTGTGATGGTTCCGGCTGATTCGATCAATCCAAACGAATGATTTCCGTAGGTAGACGCAGCTAAACCAACTAATATGCAATTTACCTGTCGCCGTTGGGGTTCCGAAACTGCCGAAAAGCTACAGATCCAGATAGCAGGGATGATAAGTCCTGCAAGAATACCAATTGCAGTGGTGTTCATAATATCTTGGTTGGGTTGGGTGCCATTGCCGTACTTAAAATACAACACTCTTTCAAGCCGACTAGTACCTGATCGGGGACACTTCACTCAACTCAGATGATCTCAAAACACTTGCTTACTCACAAATCTGGCAGGCTGACTATTATTTAGACTGATCCTTTCGGTCTAATTGCCCTATCTGGATGCTAGACCGAACTCTGTCGCCCAAAATAAAATCCCGATCGACGATTTAGCCTGCACAGCGTCGGCATAACGTTCCAGGTTGGATGATTAGATCGACACTTTCTGCCTAATGACAAACAACATCACATCAATGATCGATATCTCTGATTGAATTGTGAGATCGCAATTCATCGTCTCATTTGAGACTTTGCATAAGTCTTGAAAAGTGTCTTATTTGAGAAAGTTTTACTGCTTAGTTGCGGTTTCACCGACTGATTTAAGTGCGCGGGCGATTTGTGTCACTCGCTTACCCTGAAATCTTGCAACTTCTAGATCATCTGCGGTAGGTGGTGCGTTGTCTTGACCGGAAACGGTTGAAGCGCCGTAGGGTGTACCTGCTTTGAAGAGTGACGGATCAGCGTAGCCTAATGGCACAATGATCAATCCCAAATGAGCCATTGGGTGATACATCGAGATGACTGTGCTTTCGTTGCCGCCGTGTACGCTGGAAGTGGAGGTGAAAGCACTGCCCGCTTTGCCGACTAGCTTTCCTTGAAACCAAAGACCGCCGAGGGAATCGATGTAGGCTTTTAGCTCTGAGGACACATTGCCGAAGCGTGTTGGAGTTCCGAAGATAATTGCATCGGCTGATTCTGCATCGGCGGGCGTTGGCGCTTCGTATTCTGCATTCATGCGATCGGCGTTTTCGATCCAGCCTTCTGCTTTCTGCATGATTTCTGGTGATACAACTTCGCGAGCGCGGCGGAGAATGACTTCTGCTCCTTCAGACTTTGCACCTTCTGCGATCGCTTTGGCGAGTGCTTCGGTTGAACCATTGCGAGAGTAGAAAGCGATTAATACTTTGACGGCATCCATGAGTGTTTGGTGAGTGTTTTAGCGTTTGCGATCGTCATGCTAAGACCTCAATTTTTGGTTTGCATAAGTCATAGTGCATAAATTATTTGCGAATTGGGATTGTGGAATTTATTTTGAGGAAATTTGCATTCATCAGGTGCGATCAAATAAATCACACACCTTTTTTGGCACATCACTTAGTTAAAACTGCTTGTGACATAAGCATCGCTAATTGTTTTATGCGATCGCGTTGATGGGTTAGGTATTTCTGAGAAAAATTTTGTGTGAAAGCAGATGTGATCGTTTGAAACTGATCAATGAAATTGTTTTTCTGTGAAATCTCTAGGCGGATTTACTTGTTTTTATGCAGCATCGCGCTTGAGATTTCCTGAACTCTACGAATCCAACTGAGAATCTTGAGTCGTTAAGGTTGGGGAAGTCTTTAAGGTACTCAAAATGAGCCAACAGAAAAAATCTCCGACGATCGTAAGAGCGCAATTAGATTTGGCAAACTTGCAGGCGATCGATCCGCACTTGGATTTGGGAGATGATTTGTCGATCGATGCCTTGGAGGAATTGATCGAAGAGACGCAAGAAGCGATCGCACAGTTTAATATTGCGAGTGCGACGATTGTGACGAATCGCAAGTTGATTCGTGAGAAGGAAGCTGCGATCGTGGATTTGAGTCAGCGGTTGCGGTTGGGCGTTGGAGCGCGGTACGGCAAGAATAGTGCTGAATATCAATTGGCAAATCGCGCCGCAAAGCGAGGCAAGAACGCAAAATCTGGAAAGACGGCTGAAAACAACAGCAATTCTGCTGTCACTGCTACTTCTGCGATGAACTAAAAGAATGCGATCAAGATGCAGACGAGGAAGAAATAATGTCTAGCTTTCGCGCTTTATGTTTGTCGATCGTTGAACTTTTGGGCTGGAGCTATTTGATTAGTCTTTTGCTCTGGTTGAGCCTTCGTCTGCTCTTTTTCGATCGCTTCCAACGCTGATATTGTGCGATTGTAATATGACTAACACTTCTGAAACTTATGCACAGTGCATAAAGTGTTGAAAGATAACTTGCAGGAACGTGGACAGGGGCTAGGGCATACTCTATTCGTGAGCGGCATCCCTTTTCCAGTTCAACGGGTTGACTATATTTGGCATACAGATCATTTTCAGGCGATCGAAGCATTTGTTGGATCTGATGGTGGTTCTGATCATCTCCCAGTTATCGCAACGTTTCGCCGACGGATAGCGAAACGGTAGAATGCTCAGTTGATTATATGAGACTTAAGATTAGACTCTTATTTAGTCTTAGACAAGACTAAAGAGACAAAAAATTAAGGTCGATCGGGGCTATGATTAGGCTGAATTTGGATTAATTGATTCGCGATCGAGCCTAAAAACAGGGATAAAAATTAGTCCATTTTTAGTCCAGGGCTTTTTTAGTCCAAAATGATTGAGATGAAGCTCATACGCAGAAAGGTTTTTGAAGAATTTAGGTAGTTTGGAATTCTGCGCACGATGCAGAAGTCCCAAGGTGACGATCGTAAACGCATTCCCGAAAAAAAAGCCCTCGCTGATTTGTGGCTGGCAATGGACGAAATACAAAGCCAAAGTCCGCTACGACCAGCCAGAATTAGACTTAGGCAATATCCAACAGAGTTTATTCTAGAGAAAAAATCATATGGCAAATACAAAAAAAGCGCGATCGAAACTCCCAAAATCCAAAAAGAAAAAATTCTCCAGCTTTACGAAGAGAGAAGCCTTTGAGCAGCTTGGACTAACCGATTTAATTTCTTGGAAACTAGAGAGTTCTCCCATTAAAGCCAGTCCCTTCTTTCAAGAACGAATTCAACGGTTAAAACAAATCTTTAGCCTAGAAGGGTATGAAGAAGCCAAGAAATTGCTGATTGATGCGATCTGCGAAGAAGCCATGCTTGGAACCGAGCATCTACGAATCTGGAAAGGCGCACAACTTGAAAGCGACATTGCCGCAGGCTATGTAGACTATTTGATCGCAGACGATACTTAGATATTCCACTGCTCTGCATCATTGAAGCCAAGCGGGATGACTTTGAGAAAGGACTCGCTCAGTGTCTAGTCGAGATGCAAGCCTGTCAGTGGCAAAATCAACAAGCCAATCGATCGATCGATCGATGTCTTTGGCATCACCAGCAACGGGACATCCTGGCAGTTCTACAAACTCGCGCCCAGTGGAGAAGCATACGAATCATCCTCCTATTCAGTTGGAACAATGGAGCAATTACTAGGACAACTCCGCTACATCTTCCAACTCTGCGAACAAAACTTACTGCAAGGAACCTCCTCATGAAAGTCAAAGGATTTGCAGCTTGAAGACTGGCTAGAGCCATAACGATGCCTCAGCCCACAGAATGGTGAAATACGATCGCAAAGCTGGCTTTTTCAACAGTGCGATTCTCAGCAAAGTCGCCCGTGGACTTGACGCAATGCTCGACAATCTCTTCTTCTACAATTGAGGCGGTGAGAGACGATCGAGAAATATAAGAAATGTGACCTGAACACCGAGCGCCTTAGAGAATAATTGCCACAGTTCTGCACCCACATCTTTGATGTAACTGTACTCGTGATTCAGTCTACCTGCAATTTTGTGGTAAAAGTGCTTGTTCCAATCTCCGCGAAAAACATCAATTTGTAGAGATCTGAGTAATGTTGGTGCTAAAGCTTTCGCAACACACTCTAATGCTTCCTCCTGTGTCATGGTTAACCCCTGTTTAGCGGTAATGAGATCGAGAGCAGCAATCTCTTCTCAACGACTTCAGACGATTCGCCCGAAGAAGTTCCGAACCCTCTACTCGTTTTTATGGCGCTAATTCTATGGGTCTGAAAAGCCGCGCATTATGCAATTAAAAAGTTGAAGTTTAATGGATAGCAAAAGCGCTGATACGCTAGTGTGATTGTGTTACCAGTAGATGTAAAACTCTCCTATCTGTCTTCAGCATGAATGTTGTTATTGTGGGTGCGGGTCCAGTGGGTTTATTCTTAGCCCATCGACTGCTCACTCTCAGCCCAAGCTACAAGATACGGGTGTATGACTGTAACCCAGAGCCGACTGATTCAGAGGCTGCCGATAGCCGGGGATTCGGTTTAGGATTGGGTGAAAGAGTACAGCATTGGTTAAACGGTATTGAAGGACTGAAAGAGCAATTAACCAACGAAGGAACTGAATTTACGGCGGGCGGACTGGTCTTGATTCCACGTCGTCAACTCTGCGCTTTACTCTTGCGCCTAGCACGGAGCGCAACCCCGAAGGAACCGCTACTGGCTCAATCTGGCAATCACACTTCTCAACTAGCAGTAACCTTCAACACTTCGGTTGTAGCGGTTGATCTTGCCCGTCGTGAAATCACGATCGAGCAAGAAACAAGATCTGAAACAGTCAGTTACGATCTTCTCGTCGGGGCAGACGGGATTCACTCGATGATTCGTCGTGCAATGTCAATCGCGCAACCCGACGAAATTAACTTTCAACAGCGGCAACGTCCACAAGTCTGGAAAGTCCTGCAACTGTCCGTAAAACCAGAATCCTCGCCGCGAATCATTCGGCTACAAACGCGACGATCGCAGTTTGGTCTTGTGTTCGGTGCCTGTCTACCGCAGAAAAATGGTCGCTTCAGTGCGCTGATCTTCTGGCAGCCTATAGACAGCAGCGATCAGAAGAATCCCTGTGGAATTACAACGGTGGAGAAATTACAGCAGTTATTGCAGGAAATGAGCCCTAAAAACTCACCTGCATTAGAGATCGATCGCGATCAAGCAATGGCATTTTTAGCCGCCTCACCGGGACGTGAATACTGGAGCCAATGCGATTCTTACCATCATTTAGAGGGTCACGCAGTTCTGATCGGTGATGCAGCCCATGGAATGTTTAGCCTTTTAGGGCAAGGCTGCACCGCCGCGATCGCGGATGCTGTTGCTCTTAGCTCATTGTTTCAACAGCATCCTGAGCAATGCGAGATCGTCTTACCTCAATTTTCGGCGCAGCAAGTAAAAGAAGGTCATGCGGCTTCTGACCTGAGCTTGATTGCTCTTATTCTCTACGATCGCGGGTTTAGTCTTATTTACAAAATCGCCACAGTGCTATGGGTTTTTATTCTCAGGCAGCCCAGTATCTTTGCTCAGATCAATCGAGTGCATGCAAGCTATGTGCAAGTTCTTCAGGAGAATCGATTCTGGATATGGTTCGCCAAGAACCTATATTAGGGTGAATGCTACCGTTTTCCAATCAAGGAGGACAAACTCATGACCTACGAACAACTCAAGACGCTCAAGCCCAGTGCCTTCAAACGCAGATGCGGGTACATCCTGAAACCTTTGACCAGAGGGTCGAAGTGCTGTGCCCCGACCTTAACCGAGCAGCGCAGTGGACAAGCCAAATTAAGCTCGACAGTTTGGGAGCGCCCATAAGCAGCGAGAAGGAAAAAATTGCGAGAAGAGCGATAAGCTGAAAAGCATTGGATCAATTCTGTGTTAAAACTTTTCTACCAAAACTATGCCAACTCAACACCATCATCAAGCGATCGTGATTGGAGGCAGCCTTGCCGGATTGCTGACGGCTCGTGTGTTAGCTGAACAGTTCGATCGCGTTTTGATTGTCGATCGAGATCAGCTTCCTGTGACCCCTGAGCCTCGACGCGGTGTGCCGCAATCCGTTCAGCCGCACGTTCTCTTCTCCAAAGGCTATCAAATTCTAGAAGAACTCTTTCCAGGCATTGGGAAAGCAATGGGTGCAGCGGGAGCGATTCGGTTCGACTGGGGCAGAGATTTTCAGTACTTTCAGCAGGGAAACTGGATGCCCACGACTGAGACGGAAACCGGAGTAGAATCTTATACCTGCACTCGTCCGCTGCTTGAAAGCACGATTCGTCAGCGCGTGAGGCAGTTGCCTAATGTTGAGTTTTTAACCGGGCAGCGAGTGATCGGACTATCGGGCGATCGCAATTCAATTCAAGGCATCAAACTTCGGGACGGAGAGGAATACTCAGCTCAACTTGTGGTTGATGCAAGTGGTCGAAGTACTCAAACTCCACAGTGGCTACAAGACTTAGGCTGCACACCACCGACTGCAACCGTGATTGATCCTCAACTGGGCTATGCAACTCGGCGGTATCGCATTCCAATCGAACTTCAGCCAAAGGGTAAGATTGTGCTGATTAGTCAAGTTCCCCCGAATCAGCCGCGTCTAGGTTATTTAGCTGCCGTAGAACAGCAAGAATGGATTGCAACCTTGGGTGGATATGGACAAGACTATCCGCCGATCGAGGAGCAAGGCTTTCTCAAATTTGCTCAAAGTCTCCCTGATCCTACCTTCCATAACGCGATCGCTCAAGCAGAACCTTGCTCTGAGATTCGGGCGCACCGAGCAACCGCAAATCGGCTGTACCATTACGAAGACATTCGCTTACCAGATGGGTTAATTGCGATCGGTGATTCGGTCTGTGCGTTGTGTCCGGTGTACGGTCAAGGCATGACGGTCAGTGCTATGTCTGCGATACTATTATCTCGCTGGCTGAGTCAACCTAAACAGCAACGATCCAAGGTTCTGAATGGTGCAAATTTTCAAAAACAACTCGCACAGAGCAATGCTTTTCCTTGGTCGCTGGCAACCGGATTTGATTCAAAGTTTCCCACGACAAAAGGAGCGATCGCACCAAATTGGGCGGGCAAGCTATTTCAGGGTTATGCAGATCGGCTAGTTGCTCTGTCTCAGAAGGATGTTGATGTCCATCTACAATTTCTGGCAATGGCGCATATGCTAAAATCTCCAACCAGTCTGCTCAATCCTCGACTCATGTTGAAAGCGTTGTTTTGAGCCAGCAAAACGTTCATAAAGACCTGCTATTCAGGAAACCGATCGCGCACAAACTTGATTTACGCCACTCGCAGGATTGAAAATTTTAGTGTTGAGATTAAACTAGTCCTATTCGTTACCTCACATTGCGATTATGTTTCGCCTCTTTTTGCTTGCCGCTCTAAGTTTAGGAACAGTCGGCGCTTGTACAACTTCTCCAAGACTCTCGATCGAACAATCCGCGATCGCGGTCGCTCCCACTTCAATGGCGATCGAGAATCAGTTCGATAGCGCTTCCGATTTTGCTGAAGGGGCAGCGTTGGTACAGTTCGGACGAGAGTTTCGCTACATCGATCATTCTGGCAGACTCACCGTAACGCCAAAAATGGAGCTTGAAGCCTACGCACCCTTCTCCGAAGGATTGGCGATCGTGAGATTGGGCGGCTTATTTGGCTATCTAAATCGGCAGGGCGACTTTGCGATCGAGCCAAAATATGAACAAGCTTCCAAATTTCAGGAAGGACTAGCGGCGATTCGCGTCAATCAACGGTACGGATTTATCAAACCGACGGGCGAAGTCGTGATTCCGCCGAAATTTGAAATGACATCGGGATTTTCTCAAGGATTCGCAGCGGTAAAACTGGGCGATAAATATGGCTATATCGATCAAACCGGGAAAACAGCGATCGAGCCAAAATTTGATGATGCTTGGCGATTTTCTGCGGGTTTAGCGGCGGCTCGAATCGGTAAAAAATGGGGCTACATCAATCAGGGCGGTCAGTTTGTCGCTCAACCTCAATTCGATGGCGCGTTTAATGTCGCAGATTCGATGGGGCGCATTCGAGTGGGCGATCGTTGGGGCTATGTCGATCTAAGTGGAAAAATTGCGATCGCGCCTCAATACTCTTTTGCCTCGGATTTCTCTAATGGATTAGCTTTAGTTGAAAGTAACAAAAAATGGGGCTACATCGATAAATCTGGCAAATTTATTATCGAGCCAAAATACGAATTTGCTGCAAGTTTCACAGATGGATTAGCACCCGTCAAACTTGGAGAAAAATGGGGCTATATCGATCCGAATGGGAGTATTGCGATCGCGCCCCAATTTGAAGAAGCAGGCTCATTTTATGAAGGATTAGCACGAGTCAAACTCAACGAAAAATGGGGCTACATTCGTAAGCCTTGAGAAAGACTCAGAATCTATCACCAGACGAATAGGTCTGCTTCACACTCCCTCTTACAGTAAAGACGAACGCAGAATGGGAGAGCGATTGTGGATGTCTATATTCTTGATCTATTGGTTATCGGGTTGCTTTTGCTTATGGTAACGCTGGGATCGGGATGGATCGCCAGATTGCCGCTCTCTTATGCCTTGATTTATCTATTTGTTGGAATTACTTTGAGTCCCTATGGATTTAATCTGATTCAGGTTCGCCCCGATGCAAACTTTTTAGAGCGAGTTGCCGAAATTGTTGTTTTAATTTCTCTTTTTAGCTGCGGACTCAAAATGAATCGTCCGATGCAGTTTTGGGCGTGGCGATCAACGACTCGACTAATCGGTTTATTGATGCCGATTACGATCTTCTCTGTGGCTGCGGTCGCGCACTATATTTTGAAATTAGAGTGGGGATTAGCCATTCTTTTGGGTGCGATTCTTGCTCCGACTGATCCAGTTCTTGCCTCAGAAGTACAGCTTGAAGATCCGAACGATCGTGATGAATTAAGATTTGGCATTACCTCAGAAGGCGGACTCAACGACGCGCTTGCATTCCCGTTTGTTTATTTTGGAATTCATTCGATCGAGAAAGGCGATTGGCGCACTTGGTTTCGAGAATGGCTATTGATCGACGTGGTTTGGGCAATTTTTGCCGGAATCGTGTTTGGATTCGTCGTGGCGAAAGCAGTGAAATGGCTCGATAAGAAACTAGAATCGTTTCGCACCCCCGACGATTTGATGGAAGATTTCGTCGCACTCAGCGCCATTTTCATCACCTACGCTATAACTGAATTGGCATACGGGTATGGATTTTTAGCCGTCTTCGTAGCGGGGATCGCAATGCGGCGAAGACGCAACGCCGAATACACGAGAAACCAGCTTCATTTCATTGAGCGTTTAGAAAAGCTAGCAGAAATCGGAACGATCTTACTCCTCGGCTCGATGCTGCGATTTCAGCCGATGTTTCGCTTTGCGGGCGATGCGTTTTTGATCGCATTTAGCCTGATCTTTGTCATTCGCCCGATCGGAACCTGGATTAGTACGATCGGCTTAAAAGTTCATCCCGCGACCCGCTGGCTCTACGGCTGGTTCGGAATTCGCGGAGTCGGCTCGATCTATTACCTTGGCTATGCGTTCGGCAACGGACTCAAAGGCAACGATGGTGAGCAGATCGCCTGGATCACGTTTTGGACGATCGTCATTTCAGTCCTACTGCATGGTGTGACCTCGACTCCGCTGATGCGCTGGTACGAACGCAATGTGGAACACAATGAATCTTTAGAGCAAAATCCAGCCCAGCACGAAGCCTAGCCTGTAAAAACCCTGAAAAAAGCAAACTTCAGCGCTTTTTCTGTTGCATCTTATTACAACCACTTTCCGAAATGTGCATTTTCGTTCACATTGAGGAACTATACCCTGAGATAAGGAGTTTTCACACAATGTCTTTATCCGATACTCAAGTTCTGATTGCGCTGGTCGTGGCTCTCATTCCGGGAGTTCTCGCGTTTCGGTTAGCAACTGAGCTTTACAAGTAGGTTCAGACCCCCGCAGGAAACAAACCCTAGAAGCAAACGAGCCGATCGCGGAAAGAAAGCTGTAAATTCGGTGATCATTTTTCGATTCAGCAAGTAAACTATCTAGGCAAGTTTCCTGCCTGAATGGGTGCATCCCATTCAGGTAGGCTTGAAAAGCTACTAAAAAGCACAAGAGAAGAGAGAGTTAAGACCGAAATCAAGCAAAATAACTGCTTTTTGCTCGGCTTTAATTCCTTCTTTTCTGGTTGTTACCGAACTTAGTTCACTCGTACTTCTTGATTTTGGGTTCCAGATTTGCAATCTTTGATTAGCTCTACCAGCCAATAAATCATTCTTTGATTGTTGACTTTCAATATTCTTCGCTTGCAAGAGGTGAAGAACTTTGGTCAAGCTGCAACGTTTGCAAATCGCACGTCGTCACACGATGAAAGTGAATGCTTTGAGTGAACGCTTTTCGTGCTTGAGTAGCTTTTTCTGATGTCACGCGCTAATGAACCCATGAATGCACTCCCCCTACCACAGCCTCCTGAGTCTCCAAGATCTCGCCGCTCCCAAAAATCTTCGCGCCGCGCTCGTCCGCAGCATGACCGCATTTTGGCAGCCGAGGCACTCGTTAAACTTGGTGTTAATGTCGTAATTTCTAGCGCTGCGATCGCAGCTTTAGTGCAGCTTATTCCTTCTAGTGTCAACCAACAAGCAAAACTAAAAGAAATTCAAGCTGAAGTTCAGACCGCAGATACACGAGTAGCGCGACTGAAAACGGACTTTAATCGTTATTTTGATCCTCATCAAGCGACCGCGATCGTTCAAGAACAGACGAATCGCGCTGATCCAAATCAGCGCTTAGTCGTTCTAGGCGATTCGGAGCCACCGGCCCAGGTGACTCAAGCGCCCCCCGCACAAAACCCTTAAGTCGAAATTAGGCAGGATTGGAGCGCCGGGATCTTTATTGATCTTGGCGTTTTCGCATGAAAAATCGCACCCTAGAGCAGAGTGCGATCGCGAGTTTGGCAAAGTGATTAAAGCAGAGTCGCTGATGCTTGTGGTTCTGAAGCGATCGGCTCAACCTCAACCCGATAGGCGAACGGGTTACCCTCACCGCTTGTCGTTGCTTGCAGTGCGCTCCGCGTTCGTGCGAATGCGGCTTCGCTATGCCAGACAGGAACCTTTGAGAATTCCCACTCTGGCTCAAAAATTGGAGCCGCTAATGAGCAAGCTTTCCAGGTGCTTTGAACAGCGACGTTGAGTTGACCGCATTGTCCGCCGCGTCGTCCTTCAGGGGAATAGAATCGACAGTGGCGACAAGTCGAGGTGAAGGTATCGTTACTTTTCATGTCTCGGACTATTTTCGATTACAAGTGTGAACCAGCAGGACTACTTCTGAATGAAGTTTTTATCTCTGTAACAAAATGAAGCGAAATGAGAAACATTAAGTGAAATAAATTAACTCTTTCCAACATTTGTTGAGGGGAGCTATGAAAATCACGAAGGAAGGAGTTTCTACTTTCTATTGTGAATTGAGTTTTAGAACAGATAAGTTGTTAAAAAACTTGGAAAACGTTGCTAGGTCGTGATTCTGGAGATTAGTTTTGAAAACTGAGTTTCATATTGTTTTTATAATTCGGGGATCGTTCTAAATCTAAAGGAAACTGTCTTTCAGATTTAGGAAAGAGCGGCTTGAGATTTGTAGAAAACAGACTGGGGATCATAGAGAACGCAAAACAAATCTTTCTTTCTATGAATTAGAAATCCCAAACAGGATTGCAGGGCAAAAAAGATTTTGCGTTCTGAAACTATTCTGATTTTTTAATATCCTCCTGATGTAAGTGTCCTTGCTAAAGTTCACTCACTCTTCTAGAAAAAGGTAGAGATCGATATCATTGATTAGACGGTTTACAAATAATAAAGTGTGTGCGTTGAAGAGTCGAAAAGGCGATCGTGGTTTCCAAGAAATCTCAGAAACAGGACGAAACGCTACTCAAGCTCGTCCATTTACTTACAAAAGTTCATGCTGAATTAATGTGAAATCGAAAAAATAGAGGCGTTTCAGCGAAACGCCTCTATGGCATCGGGTAAGCCTATTATTTATCGCGGAATAGAATCAACAACTGACCAATCCCATTTTCAGAGCGCGAATGATCGCCTGAGTCCGGCTCGTCACGCTCAACTTATGAAAAATAGCGGTTAAATGCGCTTTCACCGTGGCAACCGAAATATATAGCCGAGTTGCAATATCCTCGTTTGAAGCGCCCTGTACCAACCAATGCAACACTTCCTGTTCACGATCGGTTAAATGCAGTTTTGTCTTCGCGTCTAAAGCTTGCCCGTTGTAAAACCGAAACATTTGAAAGAAACGAGTCGCCAACTCTGGAGACAGATAAATTTGCTCGTTTAGCACAGTCGTCATCGCAGTGAACAATTCTGTTGCAAGTTCAGTCTTGACTACATAGCCATTTGCACCCGCCCGCATTGCTCGAAACACCCATTCTTCCTCTTCGTGTCCCGATACAACCAAAATCTTCGATCGATGTTCTAGCTTTGCCAATTCGGTGAGCGTGGTAATTCCGTCTCCGCTCGCCAATTCCATATCGAGCAAAATCAACATGGGATGTTGTTGTTGAGCAAGTTGAACCGCTTGCTCCGAAGATGCCGCTTCCCCGATCACCGCAAACCGCTGATCGCAATTGGTACTGTAGAACTGAAGCAGCATTTGTAAGCCTTGACGGAACCGAGAATCGTCATCGACGAGTAAAACCGAAATTTGCTGTTGAGCAGGTGTAGAAGAAATCATAATGAACTCGTGAGAAAGGGAACTTCGATCGCTGGGACGATCGAGAGTTTGGGCTGTTGTCGAGGCAGGGTGAAAGAAAACTTTGCGCCCCCGGTGGGTAAGTTGCTGACCCAGATTTGGCCTTGGTGCGCTTGAACGATTTTTTGAGCGATCGATAAACCGAGTCCGGTTCCTTCTGGACGACGAGAATAAAACGGCGTGAAGACCTGTTCTAAATCAGCATCGGATAATCCTGTTCCTTGGTCTGACACTTCGATTAGAATCTCCTGCTGTGAGACTTTCCAAGTGCAGTCGATCGTACCGGAGCCGGGACTAAAGTGAATGGCATTCGAGATCAAGTTATCGAAGACTTGTTTGAGCTGCCACGCATCGACATTGAGCAGAATCGGCGATCGAGAATAAGCGACTTGAATCTGTTTTTCCGCTAGCCAAGGCTGCAATTGCTTGATGCTTTGAGCGAGAATTTCACTTAAATCATGCTGCTCGATTCGGAGCGGTTTTTGCTTTACGGAAAGCTGTTTCAAGTGACGATTGATGTCTTGAATTGAGGATTGGATCAATTCTAAATACGATCGTGATTGTCCCTCTAAAACCGACGACAACAGCATTTCTGTATAGATTTGAATTAGCGCGATCGGGCTTTTAACTTGATGGGCGATTTGGTGATTTTTATACTCAGTTTGCTGCTGTGTTTGGCGTTGAACGTGGAGTTCTCTCACGGTTGAAAGATGGTGGTTTAGAAGCGTTGCAGCATTTTCGATAAAGCGTTTCTGATTTGCGGTGAGGAGCTTTGTCGTTCCGAGCAGAAGATACTCCGGTTTCGTGTGACTGAGCGGACAAGCATAGAATCGACGCTGCGACCCTGCCAGCACTTTTTTCAAGCGTCCGACTGAATTTTTTGACCACCAAGATTCTGAAGCAAGATAAGACTGTGCTTCAGGATCCAAAATCGACCAAAATTCTCGTCCGTAGACAAAAGATTGGCGCTTCGATTGCTCTGGAGCTTGATAAACGAGTCGAATTCCTGCACCGGGAAGTTGTGAAAGAATTTGCTCAATTTGCAGGCGGCAGAACGATTGGATCGGAGAATCGGGATGAATTGCAGGCTCGATCGTATCGGGCACGATCGACGTAGGACGCAGCAGAACAGGGGGAACAACAGCTCGCATAGCACCACAAGAATCCGAAGGGTCAGGGAAGCACAAGCAAAAACAGGACAGTTTAAGGTCGTAAACTGATGGGTCGCAACTTAAGCACACTGTTAAAAAACCATACTTTCGGATGATCAGATCACCGAAAATTCCTCAAAATTCCCATAAATCTCATTGAATATCTCAGTGATTTCCCAGAGGGAGACAAAATTTTTAACACCTATTTTGTGAAAACCTAATTTCAGCGCAGCGTTTTTCGCGGTTCTCTGCCTGATCTGCAAGGTTTCTTCACTCCTGCAACCCTCAACTTTGACTAACGGCTAATAAAATTCTCTGTTGAGACTCTTAAAAGATAGTTTTTCGAGGGTTCCGCTTAGATTGGCTAAAGGTAGGGAAACCCGCACTCACCGAGCGGCAAGGTTCAATTCATAAAATAGAGACGCGAAGCGCGATCGTCGCGCACAATAAAGTGCATTCCATTTTCTGAGAACCTTGGACGAGGCTTATGACAACCATCTTAGAGCAAGGGAATATCTCGATTCATACCGAGAATATTTTCCCAATTATCAAGAAATGGCTTTATTCGGATCACGAGATTTTCCTGCGGGAATTGGTTTCTAACGCAGTCGATGCGCTTCAGAAGCTCAGTATGGTCTCTCGCTCTGATGAGTTTTCGGGCGAGTTAGGTGAGTCGGAAATTGTGATTACGATCGATAAAGCGAATCAAACGCTGTCGATCTCAGACACCGGAATTGGCATGACCGCTGACGAGGTGAAAAAGTACATCAACCAAGTCGCCTTTTCTAGTGCGGAAGAATTTGTTGAGAAGTACAAAGCTAGCAGCGATCAGCAGATTATCGGGCACTTCGGGCTAGGCTTCTATTCGTCGTTTATGGTGGCGAAACAGGTTGAGATTGATACGCTGTCTTACAAACAAGACGCGCAACCTGTGAACTGGGTCTGCGATGGTTCAACAGAGTTCAAGCTATCCGAGTCGCAGCGCGCGACACGAGGCACAACGGTTAAGCTAACGATACAGGACGAAGAATTAGAATATCTGGAGCCGTACCGGATTCGTCAGCTAGTGAAAACCTACTGCGATTTTCTGCCCTTCCCGATCAAGCTGGAAACTCTGGCATCTGAAGGTCAAGAAGCAACTGCACCCGAACAAATCAACCGTCAGAAAGCGCCTTGGAAAGAATCGCCAAGCAATCTCACAAAAGAGGACTATCTAGAGTTCTACCGCTATCTCTATCCGTTCCAAGAAGATCCGCTGCTCTGGGTGCATCTCAATACCGACTATCCATTTGTAGTGAATGGCATTCTCTACTTTCCCAAGCTCAAACCGGATGTCGATGTCACCAAAGGACAAATCAAACTGTTCTGCAATCAAGTCTTTGTGAGTGACAACTGTGAAGAAGTTGTGCCTCGATTTTTGCTGCCGTTGCAGGGTGTGATTGATAGCATTGATATTCCGCTGAATGTGTCTCGAAGCTTTTTGCAAAGCGATCGTACGGTGCGTCGAATTGCAGACTACATTACGAAGAAAGTCGGCGATCGCTTAAAGGAACTCTATCGCGACGATCGAGAAGCTTACATTCGCAGTTGGCAGGATCTGGGAACGTTTGTTAAATTCGGCTCACTCAACGATGACAAGTTCAAAAAGCAAGTTGAAGAGATTCTAATCTATCGCACCACTGCAACTGAGCAACCAAAAGTGGAAGTTCAATCGCAAGAGGGTGATGCTTGGCAAGATACCGAGCAGAACAATACGATCGATGGCAAGACTTATACAACGCTGCAAGAGTATCTAGAACGCAATAAGGCGCGGCACGAAAATCGAGTGTTTTACTGTACTGATGAAGTGACGCAAGCAACTTATGTTCAGTTGCATACCAGTCAGGGCTTAGAAGTCTTGTTCATGGATTCGTTTATCGATAGTCACTTTGTCAGCTTCTTAGAGCGCGAATATTCGCACATCAAATTCTCGCGGGTTGACTCCGAACTCGATGACACGCTGATTGATAAAGACAAGTCTGAGATTGTTGATCCAAACACGAATCAAACGCGCGGTGAACAGATTAAAGACTTGTTCCAGAAAGCATTAGGTAAGCCTAAATTGACGGTGCGAACTGAAGCACTGAAAGGAGATGCAGCGGCTCCTCCTGCAATGGTGTTGTTGCCAGAACATCTTCGCCGAATGCAGGAAATGAATGCACTCTTGCAGCAACAAGCGATCGAGTTTCCAGAAGAACACGTTCTGCTGGTCAATACCTCGCATCCAATGATTCAGAATTTGATTAGTCTCAGTCAAGGCGCAATCGTCACTGGTGCTTCGAGTTCTCCATCGGCTGAACTTGCAGATATGATTTGTCATCATGTCTATGACTTAGCACTGATGGCGCAGAAGGGCTTTAACGCGGATGGAATGATGGCGTTTGTTGAGAGATCGAATCAAGTCCTGACAAAATTAACCGATCGGGCTTTGAGTTAGAGACTTAGTTGAGGTTCTCTCGCTACGTTGATATTCCGCCCCGGTTTCCAATCCGGGGCGAACAGAACAAAGTCCACTGAAGGGGACTGAAGAATGATCTTTTCAGTGGGCTTTTCTGTTGGGGGTTGCGATCGCTTGCAATGCCTCTATCAAGGTTTGGTTCTGTTCATCGGTTCCAACTGTGATTCTTAATTTGTCATCTAATCCTAGTTGTTTGAAGTATCGCACCAGGATTCCGCGTTCTTTTAGCGCAAGATAAATCTCTTCTGCATTGTCTTGTGGCTGAGTTAGGAGAAAGTTAGTTTGTGAGTTCCATACCTTCCAGCCAAGCTGTTTTAGGTCGATCGCTAATTTCGCTCTCGATCGTTTAACTCTCTCAGCACATTCATTTTTATAGTTCTGATCGCGTATTGCAGCAGTTCCAACTAGGGTTGCGATCGCATCAATATTGTAACTATCTTTAACTTTGAATAGTCCGCTGAGAAGTTGAGGATTTGCGATCGCGAATCCAAGCCGCAATCCTGCTAATGAATAGCCTTTCGAGAGTGTTCGCAAAATCAATACATTCTCGAATTCATGGACTAACGGGAGAGCAGTCTCCTCAGCAAAATCAACATACGCCTCATCAATCACTAGAACGCCTGTTAACTTTGCTGCAAGGTGTCTCAGGTCTGATAGTGCAATGCTATGACCGGATGGACTGTTTGGCGACGCGATAAAGGTAATCGCTCCTTGAGCCGCGATCAGTTCGTTAATCGGGAATTCATATCGATCGCCGTAAGAAATCTCAACGCGATCGGCAACTTGCATTTCTACCAAAGTCCGATACAGAACATAAGTCGGCATCGGATAAACCACTTTTCGTCCAGGTTCCGCACAAGCCCGCACAATCACATTCAAAATATCATCGCTGCCATTCCCAACCATGATCCAATCCTTGGGAATGTCTAATGCTTCGCTGGCAGCTTGTCGAAAGTCATTGGCATAGGGATCAGGGTAGCGTCTGAGCCATTCGGGATCAAGAGAGCGCAGAACAGCGATCGCATTCGGTGAAGGGGGATAAGGATTCTCGTTTGTGTTGAGTTTAACGATCAGGGTCCCGGGTTTGGGTTGCTCACCGGGAATGTATCCCGCCATTGCATCAACACTGGAGCGAAAGTAAGAAGGCATGAACTTTGGGTGTGCAACAGCAAGAATGATATCCTAAGATATCTCAAAGATTGCCTTGATTAAGCCTTGCTTTGGCTTGAGAAAAATGGGTCGCCCGGGATTCGAACCCGAGACCAGTCGGTTAAAAGCCGAATGCTCTACCGCTGAGCTAGCGACCCAGGCGGATTTCGTAACCTTAGCTAATCTAACACAAGTTGATTGAGAGATCCAAGAAAAATCGTAACTTTTTGGAAAAAGCGTGAGAAAAAGTATCGAAAACTTTCCCCCACGCTGACTCTACTAGTTATGAACAGCGTGTTCGCGCTCTAACGATGCCATTCCGGGTTCGGGGGCGCGGAGTTCTTCCTCGCGAATCGTCGGTTCTTTGCTGTACACCGAGCTGAGGAGAATATTGATTACGCCGCTATCTTCCGCCTGCTCGATCGCTTTGTGAGTGATAATTTCACCCACATTCAAAATCACATTGTCTTGTCGATCGAGGATCACCCGATTCACCGGACGACCCAGAGCTTGTTCGACGCGATTCCGGTAAATTGCGCGAGCGCTGCGACCTTGGTACTCTGAAAACTTCTCTTGCAAATCGTGCCAGAGGGTTTTGGCATTCTCGCGTGCGATCGAAGCTTCTTGTTGAAAACGAGTCGATGCGATCGACGCTTCGTTTTGGAATCTCGATTTTGCAACGACCAAAGAACTATTCGTGCTGCCACGAGCCGCTTCGGTCGGGTGCAAGCCAACAGCATCTAACAACGCAACTTCCCGGTTTGCAGCTTTAGCCCGATCAACCACAATATCAGTGACAATTTGACCGGGTGCAGCAATGATCGCACCGCTATCAGACCGGATCATACGATCGGAGCGTCGTCCTTTCGCTTGTTCAACGCCGAGACGTGCGGTGACATTCGAGAAGGCTTCATTCGCCCGTTGCGTTAGGTTTTGGAATCCGGTCTGAACTCGATCGCTAACATCTTGAAATCCAGTCTGAACTCGACCGCCAAATTCTTGAGCTTGGCGGTTGAGCGGCGCGGTTAAGCTTCCACCTGTAGCGCGATAGAGAGTCTCAATTTCACCCGCGTAGCGCGCTGCTTCTGCCACAGTTAGCGTAATCACTTGGTCTTTCGCAATCAGTAACTGACCTTGGTTGGTGAAAATATCTCGATCGACCGTTTTTCCAATCACATAAGCGAATTGCTCGTCGGGATCAACCAGTTGATTCGTAATCGCCGTAGTTGCAGTGCGAGTGCCATTCTCGAAACCGTTAGAAACATCAGTTGCAGCAGATTGTAATCTTGCGTTTGCAGTTTCTGCACCGCGCTGAATTTGCTCATTTGCTGAGTGTGCAGCGGATTGAATTTTTTGACCTGCGACCTCCGAGCCTTCCTGAACTCGGCTCGATGCGCTTTGAACCGCACCCCGAATTCCACCCACTTGTTCTTCCATCAAATCAGCGGTTTCAGGTGGAACAAAGGTCGCATCTTCACCGATTCGGAGCGTATGCGGGGCGGGAATAAATGAACGACCGGAGTAAGCATCTGCGAAGATCCCACCCGATGTCTCATATCCTTCGATCGCGCCCGTTTGATCATCAAAGAACAAGTCGATTACCGAACCTAAATAGCGTCCATCGGTGGTGACAATGCGAGTGCCTTTGAGAACAAGATTACGATCGAGAACCCGATCAATGCGCTCATCATGCTTTGCGGAAATAATGTTTTCTCTGCTTGGAATGATCAGCGTATCGGTTCCGAATGCAGAAATCGCGCTGAGGGGGATAACCTTTGCGGAATGAAACAAACCTGACTCTTCAACTAAGACCCCTAACAACTCGTTCGTGTCTTGATCAAAGATGAGATCTTGAACTCGTGCAGTGCGCTTTCCAGAATCAAAGGCAATAATTGACTTGCCGATGATATCACTTCCTTTTCTCATAATGTCCTCTTAAAATTCGGGTCTATATTGATAAAAATCAGCAGATTACTTCGCACCGAAATCATCAGCCGAATTCAGCGGATAAGGAACAGTGCGACCAAATCCAGGGACAACATTCATGTATCCGTAGTATTCTAAAGAGACTCCAAGAGCAGCGGCAGCAAGAATAATCAGCGCGATCGCAGGAGTCGGATTCGAGCGTTTTCCAACTAAGCGTGGCATAATAAATTTCCAGTAAGTTAATTACAAATAGGGCGACAAGTTCGATCAATTAGTGATCGATAGAATTATCACTTCGCCAATAATCTGATTCTAGAGCTTTGTAAAAGGATTGACATCAATCTATAGATGTAATTCGTTTGGAGATTTATATTCGCTCGATTCCTAAATGCAGATTGCTCTATCTCTTAACGCGGAATCTCTCGAACGGCGGCTTGAGCTTCTTTGCGTAATCCGTCTGCAATTCGAAACAGTTCCCGTCCGTTGCGAAGGTGGTGATCGTCATAGTTATGCGTAAAGTAATTTAACTCGTCGATGCCATCGCTGAGTTGATTCAAGCAGTAATACAGGTTTACTGCTGCACCTGCGGCACTGGGGGGATTCGGTATCGATCGATAAGTCTGCTGCGCTTTCGCCAGTAATTCCTGACACTCTTCCACATACGTCTGAAAATTCCCCATCAGATCGTCATCAAACGGATCGGCAGCAAGTTCGTTGATCTGCGATTTCAGCGGACGAATAATCTGATTCAAAATGCGATTGACTGAATTATGCAGTTTCAGCCAGAGTTTAAGCTGCTGGTCTGCGTTGCGTTCCGCTTCGCGCTGCTTGCGATATTGAGCTTGTGCAGCTTCAGTGCGTTCACGATGCGATCGCATTTCTGATTCGGAAAAACCAGCCGTTTCGAGTTGTTCCGCATATTGAAGCTGCTGATCATACGATCGACGACTTTGGGGATCGCCCAAAATTTCGTAAGCGGCATTGACGCGAGAAATCTTGTCGTGACTTGCAGTGGCACGATTGCTATCAGGGTGAAATTTCTTCGCTAACCGTCGATAGGCTTGCTTGATTTCCGCTTGCGTTGCGGTCGGATCAAGGTCGAGGATTTGATAGTGGGTGAGGGTTTCAGTTGCCATACGCCCATTCTAAAAGGCGGATGGGGTTGGGGGCTAGGAACTAGAGAAACGCTTTTTTGTCAACTAATTTCTGTCTTAAGCAGTTTTTCTAGTCCCCAAATTTTAGCCATTCAGCATTGCGGGCATCGTCAGCTCAGGGTCTTGGAACAGGGCAGTACTGAGATAACGTTCGCCAAAGCTTGGTTGAATCATCACGATCAGTTTGCCTGCGTTCTCAGGACGTTTGCCAACCTCGATCGCGGCTTTTAACGCTGCTCCGCTCGAAATTCCAGAAAGCAACCCTTCTTCGCGTGCCATCCGCCGACTGTAAGAGATCGCGTCATCATCGGACACTGAAATCACTTCATCGATCAGATTGACATTCAAAACAGGCGGCACAAATCCGGCTCCAATCCCCTGAATTTTGTGCGGCCCCGGTCGTCCGCCCGATAAAACAGGACTATTAGAAGGCTCAACCGCGATCGCTTTGAAGCTTGGCTTACGCTGCTTGATTACTTCTGCGACACCCGTGATCGTTCCACCCGTGCCAATTCCCGCGACAATAAAATCAACTTCGCCTTCGGTATCTTCCCAAATTTCCGTAGCGGTCGTTTCTCGGTGGACTTGAGGATTCGCGGGATTGCGGAACTGTTGCAGCATATAAGCGTGAGGAGTCGTATCTACAATGTGCTGCGCTCGCTGAATACACCCTGACATTCCTTCAATACCCGGCGTGAGTTCCAATTCCGCTCCGTAAGCTCTGAGCATCGATCGACGTTCCGAACTCATCGTTTCCGGCATCGTTAGAATCAATCGATATCCTTTTGCCGCTGCCGCCATCGCCAGCGCAATTCCGGTATTTCCAGAAGTCGGCTCGACTAAAACGGTTTTTCCGGGTGAAATCAAGCCTTCACGCTCTGCCGCTAAAATCATGCTGATCCCGATTCGGTCTTTCACCGAAGCAGAGGGATTCATTCCTTCAAGTTTCACCACAATTCGAGCAACGCATCCTTCAGCTTGGGGGATGCGATTCAGTTGGACAAGCGGCGTGTGTCCAATCAAAGCCGTAACATTCTGAGCAATACGCATAAGACAATGAGGGGGGGTAAAAAGACGCGATCGGTTCAATCAAGCAGATCAAATGTAATACATGAAATCAAGTTGGCGGCGGGCATCACGTCGCTCACGCAAATCCTTCAGCGTATATTTTTGAAACACTGAGTTTGCAGCCTCGTTCGCCTCTTGCCAAATCTCACAAACGACAGATCCTTCTAGGGTTTTACCAGATTTTAGAGCAGTTCCTTGATCGATCGGGCGGCTGTCAAATCCTTCCAAACACGCCAGCACATCGAACAAAGTAATCTTCCAGGGATCACGAGCGAGGAGATATCCACCTTTTGCGCCGCGCTGAGATCGCACAATTCCGCCGCGTCTTAGAGTGGCTAAAAGTTGCTCTAAATAGCGATCAGGAATATTTTGTTGAGCAGAAATCTGTCGAATTTGCAGGGGTTCGCCGCTGTCATAGGCAACAGATAGCTCAATGAGGGCGAGCAACGCATACTCACTTTTACAGGACATCTCCACGGGCACACTCTGGGATCAGGTTAACAGGCTCTTTCTCAGTATACTCCGGTTTCTCACTAGGGTTTGTAGGTTTTCAAATGTCAACAAAAAAGCCCCGCAATCTGCGGGGCTTATAATCAGACTGAAATTGAATTAGAACGAGAACGTTGTCCGGATCGTACCGACATAAACGGTGTCGTTCGCGCTATTGTGCTCAGGATTGAAGATCACGATAATACCGGGAGTGATCGAAATCTTGTCATTCAACTGGAGGCGATACAGCCCTTCCAAATGGTATGAAGTATCTGGATCTTCTCCTGCCAAGTCGCTACTGGTCACTTTTGGAGGCATTCCGAAGATCACACCTGCCATGTTACCCTTGCCACCTAGATCCGGGAAAGCGAGAGTTACTGCCCAGTTCAGAATGTCCGCGTCCGCACCCGCTGCGGCTCCAGATTCAGCATTGGCTTTCGTCAAACCACCCCAACCCGACAGGACGAAATTCGGAGTGATTCGGACGGTTCCTTGAAGCCCGAAATTGTCGGTTGATGTCGCTACACCCGCGCCAAACGGAGCGTTAGCCAGACGGCTACCTGTTGCAGAAGTCGTTGCTACGTTACCGCCGCGATCGTAGCCGCGCACGTAGGTAAAGCCGACTTCCGCACCCGGAGCGACTCTAAAAGCAAGCTGGGCTAAAGCTGCATTGGAACCATTGAACAAGCCACGAGCGCCTGTTGGGTCTTGAGCTTCATCTGCGATGTAACCTAGCGATAAGGTCAACGCCTTGCCTAAAGGCAAGTTTGCAGTGACACCAGCACCGCTCACGGATCCAGGCGATCCGCCTTGACGGTAAATCGGGTTGAACCGACCGAAGCGTGAGATCGATCCTTGTCCGTCACTTGCCAACAGAGGGTTAAAGTTCGGCACGTTGTTGTAGAACTCACCACCAAGTGCATCTAACGTGATTTGCCCACCCTGACCGATCGGGAAGCGGTAGAACAATTTATCTACGCTCGCCTGGTTGCCGCTTGCACCACCACCTTCATAGGACAGGCGCGTCATGTTCGTGCCTGTATTGTTCACACCGAAATCAGTAATGTTGCGCGCTTGAATCCGGGTCAAGAGGGTATCTTTCCCGGTAAAGCTCGTTCTCAAACTCAAACGAACACGATTACTAAAGGTGGTGTTGTCAGCTAGACCAGCAGAGCCTGGAGCAGCCAAAGGAAGACCCGCAGGAGTGGTTCCAACTGCCTTATCATCACCTTGTGCACCGGAGATCGAGAAGATCGCTTCCCCTTGCAGCTTGGTGGTGGTGGAGAATTGTTGTTTCTCTAAAGTCGTGGTGCGGGTTTCAAGCGCATCGACTCGACCGCGAAGCGTTGCCAATTCTGCGGCAAACTGCTCCTGAAGCTTTTGCAGCGTTGCGAGGTCTTCTTTCTTCACCAAATCAGCGGTTGAAGCGGCGATCAGTTCGTTGACTCGATCGAGACACGCATTCAAACCAGCCGCAAACTCATAACGAGTCAGAGCGCGGTTTCCACGATAAGTCCGATCGGGATAACCTGCGATACAGCCATAGCGCTCAACCAAAGATTGGAGTGCTTGGAATGCCCAATCGGTCGGTCTGACATCAGATAATTGAGAGACTGAGGTAACTTGTCCAGCATCATTCGCTGAAACAACGCCTTCGTTGCTGTAAGTGCTGAGTTGATCGAGAGGAGCAACGGTTTGAGCCGTTTCTGCTTTAACTTCAGACGCGCTCACCATTTCAGCAGCAACGACCGTAGCGGAGACAGTCAGCGTAGCACTGAGAAGCACTGGATTGACCAGCAGCGATTTCCACAATTTATTAGCCATGATCACTTCCGTATTCACACCATCGAACAAAGTACGTTGATTCTCTATTCTTAAATGCAGAGTACAACGACTTCAGCAGTATAGTCTAGTACAATCCTCATGCCGAACTGATTGAAAATTCCAATGAAAGGGAAATCCGGCGTTTCAAGCGGTTTACAGGAATTGTTGTGATCTCGGATACATAGAAATCTTTAAGGAATCTTCATCGAACGGAGGCGAATCCTGTCTATAGGATCTTTCTGAAGACGATGGCATTCATTGATTTGATCGTTAGGATAAGTTTTGGTGAAATGCAGGATGGTTGACTGCTCATGATGAGATTCGTTTCAGATCCGGCGACATCGCTCAAAATCCAGAAGATGCAAGAGCGAGTGAGATGGCGTACACCAAAGATTATCGATCGAGGAATTGATCAAACTCGATTGGAGATCGATGATCCCCAGGAAGAGAATGCCTTTTCGTTTCTGGTAATTGGCGATAGTGGGTCGGGGCGGCATCCGGGACATTCTCCTCAGCGCAGAATTGCAGAACAAATGTTGCTACATCGCGATGAATGCCGCTTTGTTTTGCATACCGGAGACGTGGTTTATCTAGTAGGTTCTAGTGAGTTTTATCCGCAAAATTTCATCGAGCCGTATCGAGAGTTTCTAGTTGGGGGAGATACCCCAAAAAAGATTTCATTCGATCAAATGGTGTTTAATTTCCCATTTCTACCTGTATTGGGAAATCATGATTATTATGATCTTCCAGCATTTTACGGGGTACTCGCACAGGTTTCCTATCCTGTGAGACGATTATTGCGATCGCGAATCGATTTCGATATTCGTTTTCATGGCTCTTACCAGGGAAAAGCATTCTCACAGGCGTTCATCGATATGCTGTCGGTCGCAGATCAGCAAGGCAACCTGATAGAACATCTCGATCAACATTACAGCGCTAAAACTTCAACAGGTCGCTGTCTGAAATATGAACCGGGCTCATTCACCCGACTTCCCAATCGCTATTACACCTTCCGCTATGGTGGAATTGACTTTTTCGCGCTCGATTCTAATACGATTAATGAGCCGATCCCGCTTTCGACAGATCAGCAAGGACAAGAAGATCGGCAAAAGTTAATCGATCGACAAAATGAGATCGAACAAGAAATGCAGCAGTTGATCGCTGAAGTTGCCAAACTCGATGTCAGTAAGCCAGAGCAATCCGATCAAGCAGATGATATTCGGGTGAAACTGCAACAGCTTGAAGAAATTCAGCTCGACATTGAGAAACAGTTAAATGCTGAATCTAGTTTTGCAACCGACTACGAACAGTTGGACTGGTTGCGCGATCGATTGATCCAGTCTTGGCGATCACCCGAAGTGCGGGGACGAGTGGTTTATTTCCATCACCCACCCTATGTCACAGAAGCCACAAAATGGTATCAGGCACAGACTTTTGCCGTTCGATATCGATTGCGGCAAGTGTTAGATGATGTGGCAAGACAAATTGATCCCAAAGGTCGTCCGATCGTTGATTTAGTTCTCAATGGTCATGCTCATTGCTTTGAGTACCTGCGTACCGTAGATACAGGGCACGCGGATTCAAACATGAATTGGATTGTGTGCGGCGGCAGCGGTTATAGTTTGCGGCGGCAGCGAGAAGAAGGAACTGAGATTACAGAGCAATTCGATGGTTCAGAAGAACGAATTGTGGCAAAGTCTCAATTGTTTGTGGGACGAGCCGGACAAGGAACTCAGAAACACCGCCCCTACTCGTTTCTCAGAATTGATGTTACCCCTGATGATCCCGTGAAGTTTGTTCTTCGTCCTTATGTCTCAGAATGGTCAAGACGACGATGGCACGATCACGCACTCGACCCGATCGTCATTGGATGATGACTCAGGAAACATTGATTGAATTTCTCGATCGCTTTTTTCAGGTGGATCAGTATCCCAAAGAAGAGCGAGGCGGAATTTATCGAAAGAGCGATCGCCTAATTCAACGGTTAGGACTTGCATTAGAGCCGACTCTAAACTTCGATCTTTGGATCACAAACCATCGTGTTGATGCACTCTTTATCCATCGCCCTTGGCAGCTTGATCCTGAACTTGATATTGGTGTTGTTTTTTATCACTTACCATTCGATGAGCAATTGACATTAGGATTCAACTTACGACTGGCGGAAGCGTTGACGCTTGTGAATGCGAAACCGTTTGGACACAAAGCAGGACGAGCGATCGGGATGATTGGAGAAATCCCGCCTCAAAGTTCCGATCGCTGTTGTGGTCAAATTCGAGATATCTTCGGTGGCTATGAATCCGCGATCGGACAATCTGAGGCGGTGCGAAAAATCGCGATCGTAGGGGCAATGAATGAATCCTTAATTCGATCGGCAGCGGCTCAAGGAGTAGAAGTTTACATCACTGGACAATTTCGCACCTCTGCAAAAGCAGCAGTGTTAGAGACAGGAATGTGTGTGATTGAAGTGGGGCATCATCGCTGTGAACAGTGGGGCTTGAAAGCATTGTCCGGAGTACTACGAGAACGCTGGTCGAAGCTACAAATCATTTTGCTGTGATGCTTCAGGGAATTTGTATTGCGATCAGGTTGATTCTACCGATTGAAAAGTTGGCGAATTGCAATCACACGCTATAATGGGAGAACATCACGGGGCTGTAACGGTTTCGACAGGCTGGCGAACGTTCCATCGAGATGCAGGTCGAGAGGGAGTCCACTCTCGTAAATCTAGGCTCAAAACAATAGATGCAAACAACATCGTACCTTTTGCTCGTAAAACTGCACCTGTTGCAGCATAAAGCACCTCTAATCCAGGTTCGAGCGCTTACCGTCTGACACCGTTAAAGTCAGTAAGCAAACCCCCAACGGTTGCTCTAGAACTTCACCTCTGGTTGGCGTTCTAGTTAAGACAATACCAGAGAATCCCATTATCCGGGACAAAGGATAGTTCCCGCTTCGAGGATTAGAGAAGCTAAACCTGTGAATGATTGATGAATCAAATACCCAGTTTGGACACGGGTTCGACTCCCGTCAGCTCCACTTTTCAAGACTCTATGTAAAAGCAGCTAATTTATCTGCTTCGCAGCATTACACAGCAAAAAGCCGGGACTGGCAATCGCGCAGCCCCGTCACACACTTATAATTTTACTAGTGCAGCTTAGACTGCACTAGGTTTGATTACTTCTGGCATCGTTGCGCCGTGCAACTGTGCTTGACTCATATTGGCGATACTCAAGTTAGTACTGCTCAAATCGCCATTTGTGAGATTCGCTCTAGTGAAATTCGTTTCTGCAAGATTTGCTCCAACCAAAATCGCATCTGTGAGATTTGCGCGGCTCAGATTTGCTTTGGTCAGATTTGCTTTCGTCAGATTTGCACCAGTGAGATTGATGCCACTCAAATTTACGCTTCTTAGATTCGCTGCCATTAAGTTGAGGTTACGAAAGTCTCTCTGCCCAGCGGCATAGCGGCTGATAAGTTCCTTCGTAGTCATGGTCGTTAAAGAATGACTTAGCATATAGGTTAGCCTCCAGAGTGCAAGCGATAGGTCAGAACTGAAACAGTTTCAGTTGGCGCAAAATAACTTTCGATCAGTTTCTTGTCCTTCAGCTTTTGCAGAGCCGGAACAAGGACTGGATATCCTTCACCGATGAGATCAAACAGTTCTCCCCGGTTCTTATCTCCTTGCTTCAAGGCTTCTAGAATGAGTTGCGGGATTTCCTTTGAAGCGTCTGTGGCACTCAATAGCGAAATTTCCTCTTACTCTGTTTATGTCTAGCAAGCGCTTTGCGCTTCCGTTTCTCGATCGGGGTTTCAAAATGACGGTGTTTCCTCATGTCAGGAAAAATTCCTGCTTTAGAAACTTCACGCTTAAATCGACGCAATGTAGATTCAATACCCTCATTTTCCCCAGGAACAACTTGGGGCATCTGGCTTTCCTCGTAGGTGGACTCAATCAAAACTAAATCGCTGAACTGAAACCAAGTTAGTCAAATAGAGGAAAGTTCAGAAGGAAATCTCCAAACTTTCCTCTATTCAGATTTGGCTCAATTCAATGACTGAAGCCTTAACGCTTAGTAACCACCACGTCCGCCGCCGCCGCTATTTCTGCGTCCGCCGCCGCCACCGAATGATCCGCCTTCCTCACGAGGTTTTGCTTTGTTCACCTTGAGGTCGCGACCCATCCACTCCGCGCCGTCGAGTGCCTCGATCGCCGCCGTTTCTTCTGCATCCGCACTCATCTCAACGAAACCGAAGCCGCGCATGCGGCCCGTTTCACGATCGGTGGGGAGTTGAACTCGCTTTACTGAGCCGTATTCCGCGAATACGCTGGTCAGGTCAGCTTCCGTAACATCGTAAGACAGGTTGCCTACATAGATCGACATGGATTATCTCCAAAATTGAAGGTGTGATGAGAGCCAAATTTCGGAGAGAAGTCTGTCAATGGAAAAACGTGAAAATTCGCTAATACTAGAAACAAATGCTGCAGCCGATATTTAATCCTCTGTTGTTATTCTAGCGCTTTACAATCGATTTTGTGCAAACTGGGGCTAGTCCTTTACATCTCTTATGACTTCTTGAGAAATTGCTTTGGCATGAAGTTCGACGAGAGCATCTCGCTGAAACCGAACCACTCGTGAAATTGAGTTGCGAGAACTCTCGGAAGTGGAGACAGAAAGCGTGATGTTTTCGAGATTGGGATCGATGATGTGTTTGACTTTGCAAATTTGCATCTTATTATTGCAATATGCAATGATGCGATCGCCCGACTGGATATCAATGGCTTGAATTTTCAATGGGAATTCGATCCTCTTCAGGAGTTAATTTGGGCGGTAGTCATATTGAAAGACGTGGAGACTCAAGCTTGCTTTGGCTTGAATGCTATCCCGCACGGGGTAATTTTCCCTGACCCCTTAGAGAACTAGACAACTAAATGTGCCTGATAGGTAGCGGGTAGATTCCTTTAGTATACACACCTAGTCAAGTTGTCCTAAATAATGGACATAAAAAATGATTGTGAGATAGTTTCCCACAATCATTTGCTGGTTTAAGTTCATTTTGCAGGAGTGAGGGCGCGATCGTAGATCAAACCCTTGCCTTAAACTGACAGCGCTGCATCTGTCTGATTTGCACCGCTTCCGCCAGAGTAAACCAAGCCTCTCTGCATATCGAGGGTCACAATCTCCCCATCGCGAATCACGCCCGTTGCATTTTTCACACCAACCAAGACCGGAATTCCCAGACGCAGCCCAATTACAGCCGCATGGCTTGTCAAACTGCTGTCTTCGGTCACAATCCCCGCCGCTCTACGAATGGCATCAATATGTTCTGCATTCGTGCTGGGTGCAACTAGGATCTCACCAGAGTGAAATTGACGGATCTCTTTGAGCGTAGAAGCAAGCCGAGCGCGACCGCTGACCGAGCCTTGTCCAATCCCCACTCCTTTTCCACGGACTGCTGTAACGACTTCGACCTTAATTAAGTCGGTTGATCCCGCGACTCCTTGCAGTGTTCCAGCCGTCAAGACGACGAGATCGCCTTCTGAAACTAATCCTTTCTCTTGGGCGACGTTTAGCGCTGCCTGAAAGGTTTGTCCAGTTGAAGGGAGATCCAGCACTAATAACGGTTTGACACCCCAAACGAGTTGCACTTGACGGGCTACATCGACATGAGGCGTAATTGCAAGGATCGGGGTTCTGGGACGGAATTTTGAAACATTGCGGGCAGTGGCTCCGGTTTTGGTGAGCGACATGATTGCAGAAGCATCGAGCTGCACGGCGATATTTCCGACCGCTTGGCTGATCGCATTTGGAATCGATCGACCATTGTTTTCCAGAGGTTGCTTCGCGTTTTCTTGCTCGATCCGAACTGCGATCGCTGCCATTTGCAAAACCGCTTCGATCGGGTATTTCCCAACCGCCGTTTCATTTGACAGCATCACGGCATCGGTTCCATCAAGGATCGCATTGGCGACATCCGAAATTTCGGCACGAGTGGGACGCGGGCTATGCACCATGCTATCGAGCATCTGAGTTGCGGTGATAACTGGGATTCCTAGCCGATTCGCTGTTTTGATCAGACGCTTTTGCAGAATCGGCACATCTTCAGCAGGAAGTTCGACACCCAGATCGCCTCGTGCCACCATTACGCCATCTGAGATCGATAGAATTGCTTCCATTTGTTCGATCGCTTCGTGCTTCTCAATCTTGACAATTACGGGAACCGATTTTCCGGCGCTAGAAATCAATTCTTTGATCTCTAATACATCTTGAGGATTTCGCACAAAGCTGAGTGCGACCCAATCGACTCCTTGATCGAGTCCGAACACTAAATCTTTGCGGTCTTTATCAGTCAAGGCTTTGATCGATAGGTATACGCCCGGAAAATTTACGCCTTTATTGTTCGAGAGCGGCCCGCCGACGACCACGCGGCAATGGAGCGATCGCTCCACTCGATCGATTTCCTCGACCTTCATTTCGACTCTGCCATCGTCAAGCAGGATGGTTGCACCTTCGGGCACTTCTTCTGCAAGCAGATCGTAACTCACTGAGCTGATTTCTTGTGTTCCCGGTATGATGCGACTCGTGAGGGTAAAGCGATCGCCTTTGTTAAGGATGATTGAACCGCTTTCAAACCGTCCCAACCGAATCTTTGGCCCTTGCAGATCTTGCAGAATGCCGACGGGTTGATTCAGTTCAAATGAGATTTGTCGAATCAGGCGAATGCTGCGGAGGTGGTCATCGTGTGAACCGTGTGAGAAATTCAGGCGCAGTGTGGTTGCCCCTGCTTCGATGAGATCGCGCAATACATCGGGACTGCTGGTTGCAGGGCCGATCGTGGCAACAATTTTAGTGCGACGGTGAGAAGATGGCAGTGGCATTACAGTGAACAACCTAAAGAGTCAAATAAACCAAACCTGCTTCCTCGGTGTCGATGGCTAGGCGGAGCCTTCCGCCGAAAAGCAGCAAAGCCGTGACCAGCGCTTTGAGTTTGCTGATCCAGGGCACTTGGGATACTACCACGTTTAAGTACGTCGCAGAGGCACTTTTGGGTAGAGATCATCGCAGCTTTGTATGTAGACTATTACGCCAGTGAAATTCGGAGAGCGGGAATCTCGATGTAATGAAATTTTGATATTTGAATTGATTAAAACCGCAAGGCAAAACGAGAACGAGCGTAATTAAAGAAAATCAATCAGAAAAGTTCGGAACCTAAAGAATACCGAGCGCATCACCGTTAAAATAGTTACGATTTATATTTTGTTTTATAAATTTCTCAACAGCGATCACCCATCTAGTCCCCTTGCCCAACTCCTGACCAATGACCTCAGAAATCATTGAACTCGACGGTAGGAAGTTTGTCCCCGCCGATCAATTACCGATCCCAGACTGGACATCTGTTCTTAGTGAGCGTCCACAACCGATTTTGACGCTCAAAGATGACGATCTGTTTTTACTTAGTGATACGTTTGGCAACATTGGCGGCTCATCGGATGAAGGGCGCAGTAGTGGTCTTGGCTTGTTTTGCCACGATACGCGGTTTCTCAATCGGCTGGAATTGCAGATCGATGGGCGACCGCCAATCTTGCTCAGCAGCACTGCCGAAAAAGGGTTTGTGCTGTCGGTGCTGTGTACGAATCCGCGACTTGACGATCGCATTCCCGCAGAAACGATTGGGATCAAACGTGAATTGGTTCTCAATGGCGGATTGTTTGAAGAAATTGAGATCGCCAACTACAGCACCGAGCCTGTTGAGTTTGAACTCAGTCTCAGCTTTGGAGCAGATTTTATCGATTTGTTTGAGGTGCGAGGGTTTCCGCGAAGTCAGCGGGGAACGGTACTGAGGCGATTGCCGCATGAATCGAATGAGGTCGATGATGTGGAATCGTTTGTCGCGATCGATGAATCGGGACAATCTCCGATCGAGTTAACGCTGGCGTATCAAGGTTTAGACGGTACGATTTTGGAATCTCGGATCGATTTTGTTCACTATCAGCCCGATGCGCTCAAGGGCTACACCGCCATTTGGCAACTGAAGTTTCAGCCGCATGAGAAACAGAAATTTGGCTATCGGCTGCAACCCTTGAGCAATGGTCGCCCGGTTTCTAAAGTGAGTGCGCCGATCACGTTGTCGCAAGCGAAAGCGGCAGAATCCGCAGAAGAGCAGACCTGGCGGCAACAGGTGACGCAGATTCGATCGGATAAAAACACATTCAACCGAGTAATCGAACGCGCTGAACAAGATGTCTATTTACTTAGACAAACGTTTGGTAAAAATAAGGCTCTGTCTGCTGGCGTTCCCTGGTTTTCTACATTGTTTGGGCGCGATTCGATCATTGCTGCTTCGCAAACACTGTTACTTGATCCACAGATCGCAAAAGAAACACTAACAATTCTGGCGCATTATCAAGGTAAGGCAGACGACGAATGGCGAGAAGAACAGCCTGGGAAGATTTTGCACGAAATCCGATTTGGAGAGATGGCACGCTGTCAGGAAATTCCGCACACGCCTTATTACGGAACGGTTGATGCGACTCCGCTTTGGTTAATGCTGTATGCCGAATATTTCTCTTGGACAGCCGACTATGAAACGCTCGATCGCTTGTGGAACAACGCGCTGTCTGCAATGGAATGGGTCGATCGCAATCTGAAAGAAACGGGCTATCTCAGCTATCAGCGCACATCAAAGCGCGGTTTGGATAACCAAGGCTGGAAAGATTCGGGAAATTGCATTGTCGATCGCAAAGGCAAACTCGCTCAAGGAGCCATTACCCTCTGTGAAGTGCAGGGCTATGTTTATTCCGCCAAAATTCGCTTAAGCCAAATCGCGCGGATGAAAAAGCGGATTGATCTCGCAGATCGCTGGGAAGAAGAAGCCCGCGATCTCAAGGTTCGATTCAATCGAGATTTCTGGATGGAAGACCAGGATTTTTGCGCTTTAGCGCTCGATGGTGATGGCAATCCAGTAGATAGTATTACCTCGAATCCAGGACACTGTTTGCAGTTGGGCATTTTTACCCCAGAGAAAGCTTATAGTGTCGCAGAACGATTGCGCGCTCCAGATATGTTTAATGGGTGGGGCATTCGGACATTGAGCAGCTTATCGCCTGCTTACAATCCGATGGGTTATCACGTCGGGTCGGTGTGGCCTCATGACAATGCGCTAATTGCGATCGGGCTTCGTTCTCTCGGTCTAATTGACCAAGCCTTAGAACTGTGTAAAGGCTTGCTGGATATGACGCGGCATCAACCGTATCAACGTCCACCAGAATTGTTCTGTGGCTACGATCGTACAGATGATAATGAACCTGTTCAATATCCTGTAGCTTGTACGCCCCAAGCTTGGGCGACCGGAAGCGTTTTCCAACTAGTTCACATGATTGTGAATTTGGTTCCCGATGCGCCTGGGAACTATCTGCGCGTCATCGATCCGGCACTACCAGAATCGATCAACTATCTGGCGCTGAAGAATCTCAGAGTAGGGCCAACGTTGTTGGACTTGGAATTTGAGCGATCAGGCAATTCGACTTCTTGCCGCGTTTCTAAAAAGCGAGGAAATTTGCGCGTGGTGATTGAAGCGTAACGTTGGTGACAGTTCCAAGTGGGCGATCGATGGTATCAAAGGGTAATATCTCTACATATTTTTTAGTGATTAAAACTCTATGACATTCTCGATCGTGGCTTGGGACTCACAGACGCAGATGACCGGGATTGCTGTAGCAACAAAACACTTAGCTGTAGGATCGCTCGTGCCGCACGTAAAAGCATCCGTCGGCGCGATCGCAACACAAGCTCAAACTAATCCCTTACTCGGAATTCATGGCATTCAACTCTTAGAACAACGAATCGCCAGCGAAGGGACAGCCGACGAAATTTCGGTTGAAGAAATCATTCACTTACTGTTAGAAAACGATCCAGAAGCCGAAGATCGTCAACTTCATTTAGTCGATCACACAGGACAAACCGCCGCTTGGACAGGCTCCGAATGCGTTGATTGGGCGGGACATTTGACCTTTCCAGGCTTTTCGGTTGCGGGCAATATGCTGGTTGGTGAACAAGTTCTGACCGCAATGGTTGAAGCGTACCAAGCGAAAGCAGGTATGGAATTCTCAGAGCGATTGCTGCAAGCGTTGGAAGCTGGAGAACGTGCAGGCGGAGATAAGCGTGGGAGACAATCGGCAGCAATTTACGTGATGAATCAAGATGTGTATCCACATTTGGATTTGCGGGTAGATCATCATCAAGACCCGATCGCACAATTACGATTCCTGTTTGAAGAGTCACGCAAAGAATACTATCAATCGTTCCGTCAAACGATGCCCTCCCAATGTCACCGGACGCATTCGGTAACGGCGAATCATTTGGCGAAACAGATTCAAGAAGTGATTCGGAAAAAAGCGGTATTGTCGAAGTTCAAAGCCGTCGATCGAGCTTCTGAACCCACCGAGATTAGCATTGCAGAACCGCGATAGATGCTAAAACAAAAACCCCCCGAGCCTGTTAAAACTCGGAGGGTTCTAAGCTTATGTTACTTTGCCAGCGTAGAACATTACACCTTACGGGTTGAGGAATCATCGATCACGGGGCGACCTTGGGTATCGACATCCAACTCTTCGCGGCGGATTTGCTCTTCACTATTGACGATATCTTGATCCACCACTTTCGTCACGCGGACTTCTTCACGCACAAACGCTTCTTTCCGAACATCGGGCGTTTCTTCGTAGACTTCCACACGAGCGACTTGACCTTCATGGAAGGCATCTTCACCGACAGGAACCGCTGTCACATCGGTCGATGCAACGCGCTCAACAACGACGCGCTCTTTCTCGATCGGCACACTGACACGAGCCGTTTCGGTCTCGACGTGCTTACCGATCGTGACTTCACCTGCTTTCGCCCGACGCTTGTTCGCGATCAGACGCTCTTCATACAACCGGATGCGATCGTCATGCTGATCCATCTTGTACAAATCGCGATCGAGGTCATAGTTGTAATTGTCTTGGTCATAGGTCGGCGTAGCAGATGCGCCCACTGATGAACCCGTATAAGCTACACCTTCAGCATCCAATGCAGGAGAGGTGTCAAGCGAAGCATTGGTCGCTGCAACGCCACCCATTGCAGCACCCGTAACGCCCGTTGCAGCAGTACTTGTCGTATCAGCGCGGTAGACTCCCCGGACTTGCTCTTCACTGTGATAATCCATCTTCATCTCATCGGTAAATTCTGGAAGCTGTTCGACTTGCGATTTTGTCAAGCCTTGAGCATAGACGCGATGAGCGTCGTAATCGATTTGGGCACGTCCGATCGGCAGCAAGACTTTCTTACCAAAGATCCATGCGCCTGTGCTGATCACGAGATAGCGAAAACGTCCATCTTCATCCACGAGGACATCATTCACTGAGCCGATTTTTTCGCTACCACTGTAGAGATCCAAATCCTTCACATCGCCGCCATCAAAATGATTGCGGTAGTCTGGATCAAAATCCTTAATTTTGTATAAAGCCATATTGTTATCTCCAAAATTGGTTACAGGCTTTAGCTTAGAAAGTTGAGTTTTCTTTTCCCTCTTTCTAATGACCGAACCGTCTCTTTCTAATGAGAGAAATCGGCTAGAATTATTTCTTTGAAATCGAAAAAGTCTGGTTATTTTTTAATGAAAGATCAAGCATGGTTAAGCCAAATTAAAGAAGAAAGAGCGATCGCAATTATTCGCGCTCCAAATTTAGAAATCGGAACTCAAATGGCAAAAACCGCGATCGCTGGCGGAATGAATTTAATCGAAATTTCTTGGAACAGCGATCATTCTGCGGAATTAGTCGCGCATCTACAATCGACCTTTCCCAACTGCACGATTGGGGTCGGTACGATTCTCACCGTATCGGATTTGAAGAACGCGATTGCAGCAGGCGCACAGTTTGCATTTATGCCACATACAGATTTTGATTTAATTGCGATCGCGAAACGGCACGAAGTTCCGATCATGCCGGGCGCACTCACTCCGACAGAGATCTTGACCGCATGGAACGCAAAAGCAAGTTGTGTCAAAGTATTTCCAATTCAAGCGGTGGGAAATGCGAACTACCTTGAAGCACTCCGCGCACCGTTGGGACACATTCCGATGATCCCGACAGGTGGAGTGACGATCGACAATGCGAGTTCATTTATTCAAGCAGGTGCGATCGCGGTGGGGATCGGTGGGAATTTATTCTTAAAACAAGCGATCCAATCAGGAAATTGGTCACTGATTCAACAACAGATTAAAACGCTGATGAAAAGCTTACAATCTGAAAGAAAATCAAATTCGTCATAAGTTATGCAATACAACCAAACTGCTTTATGGATTGCGGGATTCATCACTGCAACTGTTATGTTGCCAAACATTTCGGTTGAAGCACAAAACAACAGTTCGCCAGACAATCTACCGATGAATATCAAGGTCGATTGCAAAAATCCTCAAACCCAGTTCCAGATGAATTTCTGCGCGGCTGAAACAGCAAAAACTGCCAATCGACAATTGAATCGAACGTATCAAAAAGCGATCGCAAAGTTCAAAGGAACGCCCCAGGAAAAACAGCTTGTCGATGCTCAACTCGTTTGGATCAAATTCCGCGATGCTGACTGTGCCTTTTCCCGCGATCGCTTTCAAGGCGGTTCGATGGCTCCGATGGTCTACTCTGGCTGCATTGCCCGAATGAGCCAACAGCGCATCAAAGAACTCGAAGGCTATCTGACAGAAGGCGGACTTTAGTATCTAAGCTCCCTCGATCGCGTCACAATCCGTCAAAATGGCAATAGGGAACTCACAGGAAAATCAGGCATGGACATTCAACACGGATTCGTGGGCGCGATCGGCAATACTCCTCTAATCCGCCTCAATAGTTTTAGTGATGAAACCGGATGCGAGATTCTCGGCAAAGCAGAATTTCTGAATCCAGGTGGCTCAGTCAAAGATCGCGCTGCACTTTACATCATTGAAGATGCTGAACGACAAGGCTTACTCAAACCCGGTGGAACTGTCGTAGAAGGGACAGCAGGCAATACCGGAATCGGACTCGCTCACATCTGCAATGCCAAAGGTTACAAATGCCTGATCATCATTCCCGAAACGCAATCTCAAGAAAAAATTGATTTGCTCCGAACATTAGGCGCAGAAGTTCGTACCGTTCCCGCTGTTCCTTACAAAGATCCAAACAACTATGTGAGGTTGTCGGGCAGAATCGCTTCAGAAATGGAGAACGCAATTTGGGCGAATCAGTTCGATAACTTAGCCAATCGCCACGCTCATTACGAAACGACTGCTCCTGAAATGTGGACTCAGACCGATGGCAAGATCGATGCTTGGGTGACAGCAACGGGAACGGGTGGAACTTATGCGGGGGTGGCAATGTACCTCAAAGAAAAGAATCCAAACATCAAGTGTGTGCTGGCTGATCCGATGGGTAGCGCTCTTTATAGCTATGTCAAAACGGGAGAGACGAAATCCGAAGGTAACTCCATAACAGAAGGAATCGGAAACAGTCGCATCACGGCAAACATGGAAGGCGCACCCGCAGACGATGCGATCCAAGTCCACGATCGAGAAGCGATCCGAGTCTTGTATCAACTGCTCGAAAAAGATGGACTCTTCATGGGCGGTTCTGTGGGAATCAATGTTGCCGCCGCTGTCGCCCTCGCAAAACAAATGGGAGCCGGACATACGATTACTACCATTCTCTGTGATGGTGGTAGCCGCTATCAATCGAAGTTATTCAATCGGGAATGGTTAGCGGCAAAGGGACTCTTACCGGATCAATCATGACGACGGTGAGAATTTGCCAGCACAACTCTTGTCGAAAACAGGGCGCAGCGAAGGTACTCAAAGCTTTTCAGTCTCTTGCGCCCGATGATGCGTTGATCGAGCCTTGTCGCTGTTTGGGTCAGTGTGGCAACGGTGCGATGGTACTCGTTTTGCCGGATAAGATTTGGTACTGTCGCGTGTTGCCTGAAGAAGTGGGGGCGATCGTCGATCGACATTTAATCCAAGGTCAACCGATCAAAGCAATGCTCTACCGCAAATTCCATCCGAATTAAACCTCGTCTGGATCAACTCCCAATTCCCGTAACCGTGCTGCAAGGCGCTCCGCTTTTTGGCGTTCGGATTCTGCTCTTTGAAACTCCAAGACTTTTCCTTCGGCTCCGGTCGGAAGGACTTGCTGATCGCGATCGCACCACCGCAACCAAATTCCGCTCACTGCCTCAAACTCACCTTCCCAAACTGTTAATCCTAAACCCACAGTAGGCAGCCAGAACGGTTCTGATAGTTCCACATACTGCCCGAAAGTCAGACCCCAAACTCGCAGCAATTGCCCATTCATCTCGTCCGATCGCTGAATTTGTTCAAGCGGATCAAAGACCGCATAGTATGGGATACCAATTCGCGCATATAGGTCTTTCTTTTTACCCAGTTCGTTCCCTTCCCGATTCGAGACGATTTCAATACAAACCTCTGGCGCTTTGCCAAACTCCCACACAAAGTAAGAGCGGTTTTGCTTTTTGCTCCAGTCGGTCGGCATTTCAACCCCCAAACTGAGAAACGCATCAGGTACGATCGGGTCTTGCTTTAAGGCATAGAATAACCCAACATTCGCAGCAGCAACGAAAGGTAAATTTTGTGACCAAGAACTGTAAAGCGGTTCAACGAGTAATCTTTGTTGTTTCTCAGACTGAAAATTATCCACGGGGGTATCGTCCTCGGTGACGATGTGGCTGATGTCGGGAGCGACGAATTCCTCGATATATTGCTGAGTCATAGTTCGCGGTTCAAACCCTAGAACGTATTATTACATCAAACCAGTATTTTTGTTCGCATTGCAGAAAATGTCGATCGCTTGATCCGCTGTGATCAGTCGCTTCAATACGACTTGCCCGATTGCGCCAGATTCTACCGCTGGTGTAGGTCTTACTTCGACCATCAGCACCTCATCTTCGACCCGATACAGCCAAAGCTTCTCACCATTTTCCCAGATGCTTAAGTCTAACTGTTCGATTTGGGGTTTGCGTCTCCAGGCGACTTCATTCCACAAGCCACCCAACTCCCAGACTCGCCCAACACACCAACCATCCGATAGAAAAAAATACTTCACGATCGTGCCCTAGATCCGCAATGCTGCTTACCCTAGCGCGAAAGTTGCGCGATCGCGTTCATTTTAACCAAGTTTTTCAATCGCTCATTTTGGGTGTTGTTTCAATTCCTCAGAAAACACCCAAAATTCAGCAATGTTCATCTATTTCCAAGCACGCTGTTGATAGTTTTGTTTGCACATATTCAGAATTCGCTGATCGTTTGCGCTGATCTTAGAAAGACGTTGATAGCCTTCTAAGCCAACTGGAGCAACAACAGGATTGTCGCGTGATGCAACAGAATCTTTGCGCTCAGTTGCAATCACATAAGGATTTTCAGAACGATCGTAGCTATCAATCACCATTAGCGAAACTCTGTCGGATTCGACGCTGCCATAGGTGCAATCGAATGACGATCGCGGCATATACAGCGCACCAATTAACTTACCTTGCCGTGCTTCAAACACAAAATAGCCTTTACCAATCTGTTCGGGTTGTGCAGATTGCCCATACAGGTAAACTCCATCTGGCAATGTGGTTGCTTGAGCCATCGCAGTGGCTTGAGGTGCAGCTTTTTCCAGATTGCGGGGAGCAGCTTGAGCAGGTGCATTCGTCACCATGAATCCCGTCAGCGCAAGGGAAAAGCCTGCGATCGTCGGAACTGCTTGTTTTACGGAGGCGAGGAGGTAAGTCGTTAGTGCGTTCATGGAATGCCCTCTCAAATTTATAAAGTCTTCAGCAGGGGGTTAAATAAAGTGTTGTAATTTCCTGATTTCACCAGGGGGCTAGTGAATAGTGTGCAACACTGTCTCCGTATTACTACTCCCTCTAGGGAAGTCATTTCGGAAAACAAAGGGCAGAGAATTTAGAAAGTTTCTCGGCTGATTTTGTAGCGGACATAGAGCGGAAAAGTACGATCTCGAAACTAAGCCTGATCTCGTTGTGAAGAAGATTCAACGAAAGATCACACTAAATTCGCTTGATAACTATCAAATCATGTGTTTGAGGGCTGTGTGATTTGATAGAGTGACAGTCTAAGATTTGGCAGTTGAAGTAACCCAGTTCTGATCTTCCGAAAAGGCTGCTGTACTTTACTTTTCTCAATCAATCGATTCCAGTGAGCACCAGATTCTCATTTAATCTATCATGCCCGGTAAAACCAATTTATTTTTGCAACAATCCTTTAATCTGAAATTAAATCGCTTATTAGCGATAAAGTGATTTAGTTTACAGGTCAAGCAATCCGGGCGGTGGAGTGATTTCAATCCGTTTCTGATCGAGGTCAACGATCGGCACGATCGCTTCGACAAATGGGATCAAAACAGTTTTATCCTGTCCGCCCTCCGGTGTACTTTTAGCAACCTGCAATAAATCATGTCCTGCCGGAATGACATCCGTAACTGTCCCGATCAATTCCTGACTCGCTTGATCGTACACAGATAAGCCGATTAGATCCGCGACGTGAAATTCGCCTTCTTCGAGTTCAAGTCGATCGCTAGCTGGAACGAGCAGTTTGCAATCTTTCAACGACTCGGCGGAGTTACGATCGTGAATTCCTTTAATTTGAATCACATACAGTCCTTTGCCGTCGAGATAGCGCCCGGAGATTAGCTCGATCGATTCGGGTTCGGTCTGATTCGGACGGAGCAACCAACGCTGTCCAGGTTCTTCAAATCGCTCTGGAAAGTCTGTATTGGGATAGACGCGCAGTTCGCCTTTTAAGCCTTGAGCCGCGACGATTTTACCGATTTCTAAATAACTCGTTTTATGATCCATAAACTTGCTGTGCAACCTGTGCGAGTCGTTCCATTGCGGTTTGCAATTCGATGTCTGTTCCGGTCAGACTAATTCTTAAACATTGCTGTTTGTGTTGCCAGTCTTCCTGTAAGCCTGGGAAGAAGGTACTTCCGGGAACCACAATCACGCCGACTTTTTTGAGTTCCTGATAAAACTCCCAGTCGGTGATCGGCAAGTCTTCAAGCCAAAGCCATGCAAAAATTGCGCCTTCTCCGCGATGCAGAAACCACGGCAGCGATCGCGGCATTGTTCGATCGAGGGTTTCTTCGACGATCGCAATTTTGCGCTGATAAAACGGGCGAATTGTATTCACAGAGATATCTGCGAGTTGACCGGATTGAATGGCACGAGCCGCGATCGCTTGTCCGTATCGAGGTGAGTGAATGCAGAGATTCGTTTGGAAACACTCTAGCGAGTGAATGATTTCGGGTTCTCCGATCGCAATTCCGATGCGTTCTCCGGGCAGTCCTGCTTTCGACAAACTCATGCAGTGAACCACGTTCCCACCGAACATCGGAGACATTTCCGTAAAGTTCAAAGCAGGAAACGGAGGTGCATATGCAGAATCGATTAAAACCGGAACATCATGAATTGCTGCAAGTGAAGTAATTTTATTCACTTCATCATTACTTAGAACGTTTCCGGTTGGATTGCAAGGGCGAGAAAAAATTACACATCCAGTATGTTCATCAATTTGTAGCTGACTGAAATTTGGACGGTACTTAAATCGATGATTATCGTGATCGATTTCTAATTCTGGTTTGTATGCGATCAGTGCTTCTGGCGTGAGCGTAACACCACCGTATCCGGTATAATCAGGACTTAACGGAAGTACAATCTTTCTCAGTTCACCACTTGCGGTATAGCCACCAAACGCATTCGCGGCATAGAAGTAGAGGCTTTGACTTCCGGGAGTAATCAAGATATTACGATCGCTCAATTTCAACCCGTAGCGCTGATTGAAATCTTGTACAATCGCATCGATTAACGGCTGATATCCCTGACTTGCACCATAGCGACAAACGACATCACCATATTCAGGACTTGCTAACAATTCGATCGTGCAATCACGCCAAAGCTGTTCAACTTCGGGCAAAATCACTGGATTACCCGCACTGAGATTGATAAAAGTTTGTCCGGCTCCTGCGCGTAGCGTTTCAATAATGTCTTTCATAATCGCCCGTACACCGGACAGGCGTGACATTTCTGTTCCAAGTTGACTCAGCGCGGGGTTCATCACAAATCGCAATTTTAGGACGATCTTGATGCTACCGACTAAAAGACTCGATCGAGCATTAATTTTTGCTGCGATCGAGCTTATTCAAAGCAGCAATGCCTTTATCTTCGCCTGAACTTGCTCGACAATTTCTTCTAGAACAGACTCCACAAATTGAACCTCACGTCCTCTCCAATCAATACACTTAACTTAGTCGGTCAGAACAACACCATAAGTATTTAGCCCATTGGGTAGAAGTACCTCAAAAGGATATCCCTTCTGGTGTTTTGTAATTGGCATCACCAAAACTAGAGAAGTTTTCCTGTTGTAAGAGCGTAGTGAGAGGACAAAGCCAGGTCTGGTTCCTCTTTGTTCGCGTCCGATAGTGGGATTGAAGTCTAGGTAAACAATATCTCCACGATCGGGAATGTAGGAATCTGATCGCTCTACCAAACTTCGTTCCCCACTGGTTCTCCAAAGTCAACTCCTGCATGAAGATTTTCTGGAGTGATACCTTCTAGTAATTCATCTAGTGAATACTCTTTACGCTTTCTGGGTTTCACAACTAAGTTACCGTCGATCGCGCTAATCTCAATCTCCTCACCTTCGGAGATTTGAAGCTCTTTTGCTAAATTCTGCGGAATACGAATCGCAAGACTGTTTCCCACTTTGCGATAGTTGAAGCCATAACGTACTAGCTCATAATGTAGATACATTATATCTACGGTTGGATGTTTGCAACACGCCCAAAAATGTGCCGATTTCTCGATCGAATTCTGCTTTCTTCTGAAGAAACGAGAAAATCAGCGGCACGTCATCTAGAGTCGCAGGTCTGATATTCATTCAAAGTTGGCGCAGTGCTTGTTCGATCTTCCGTACCGCTTCAACTTCACTCAAAAGCTGATCGGCTTGGCAGAGCATCTCGCCAGTTTTTGCCGTGTTGCCGATCGCAGAATACGTCACCCCAAGCTGAAAAAACGCCTGAGCAATCTCTGCCTTGATTTGATAAACCTGTGCCAATGGCATACGAAGCGACTCGGTGAGTGGGTTTACTGATGCGGAAATTTCTGAGCAAGACTCTCAGGGGCAGTGAGAGCTTGCAAGGTTGACGAATTTTGAGGCAATAAAGTTCTGAACTCTAGAACCGTGATTCGTGTGTCTTGCGTAGGGGAAATGCAAGACGGCTGAAAAAGCGAGCTTACGCGGTAGACTGCCAATCTACGTAAGAGCATACCTACGCATTTTCCTCAGCACATCCGTAGATCTGCATAAGTTGATCGGTATTTCTAACTCAGTGTGTTGAAAGTAACTGTCACGCTGTTCCTGTTTGTAGATCATCTGGCAGTTCTAAAGTATCGCCCATACGATCGCCTGTGTGATAAGCCGCTAAAAGTACCTCGCTGGTTTTACCCCAGCCGATCGTGCCGTTTGCGGAAATCCCGATTGCGCCGAAATCACGTCGATTTTGATGCGCCTCACTGAAAGATTTTGCCAGCGATTGATGGAACGGTTGCCCATCTGTCACACGGATCACGATTCGAGCGGCTAGACATTCATCGATAATGTCCTCTCCAATCCCGGTACAGCTAATCGCGGCATCTGCGTTTGCGTAATTTCCCGCAGGCATCGCGGAATCACTCACGCGCCCGATCCGTTCAAAGCCTTTCCCCCCAGTCGATGTGCCCACTGCTAACCGACCGTGATGATCAAGCGCCACAACCCCGATCGTGCCTCGTCCCGCCGATTCGGAAATCAGTTCTTTTTCTGCAACCACGCCCGCCATTGCTCGGTTAAAGTTGCCTTCGCGCTCTTGAATCCATTCTTGTAAGCGCAGTTCGGTCAAGGGGTCGTAGAGGGGAAGTTGAAGTTCTCTTAAAAGTTCAGCAGAACCGATATCGGATAAAACGCGATCGTCGGAAGTTTGCAGAAATAAAGCAAGCTCGATCGGGTTTTTTACCCGCGCCGTATTGATCACGCCGCTGAATCGTTGACACGCTCCATCCATTAACGCCGCACTCATACGGATTTGCCCATCCGATTGCAAGACTGATCCGGTTCCAGCATTGAATCGGGGATCGTCTTCGAGCAATTGGCATCCGGTGACGACAGTTTCGGTTGCAGTCGCGCCTGCCAGTAAGACCGCGTAGACTTCTTCCACCACTTTGTAAAGCGATCGACGAACCGCTTCCGCGCCGCCTTTTCCCTTGAGCGAACTTCCTGCGCCACCATGAATGATCAGTTTGGGTTGAACGCGATCGACAGACATGAAAGGAACCTCGCACGCGACAGATAGCACAAAAGCTTATCACGTCCAGATCACGGTGTTTCCGGTTTCGCTTGTGATTTGCGCTTACGACAGCGATCGCTACAGTATTTCACCTCGTCCCAACAGTCCTCCCATTTTTTGCGCCAGGTAAAGGGCAACCCACAAACGGGACAGACTTTGGCGGGAAAATCAGATTTGGCACGTTGGCGCGGCATAGCAAATTCGAGACGTAAAATAATCTAACGTCACTTCAATCAGTTTTTCGCTTCGTTTTGAGCGGGTAGCTGCCCCTTAAATCAAATCCCCCAGTGGGGAATTTTGAACTGGAAAACTTGGCTTGAAGTCCCCCACTCGTGGGGGATTTAGGGGGCTTCCCAGGTCTGGCATCGAAGCGAACTGCTGAAGTGACGCTAGTTCAACTTTAAAGTCTTTCGGTCGTGCGCAATATGTCGGAAACCTTGCCTTCTCAAGTTCGGATTGTTCTGGTCGAGCCTGCGGGCGCGTTGAATGTTGGATCGATCGCGCGGGTGATGAAAAATATGGGCTTGAGTCAGTTGGTGCTAGTCAATCCGACTTGTGATTTGCAATCTGATGATGCTCGAAAAATGGCGATGCGAGCGATCGATGTTTTGGAAGCCGCACAAATTGTCGATTCGATTCCAGAAGCCTTGGTCGGGTGTCATCGGGCGATCGCAACTGCGGTTCGATCGCGGATTGATTCGCCGTTAGAACATCCGCGCGAGGCGCTGCCTTGGTTGTTGGAGCCGGGACTGAATACTGCGCTGCTCTTTGGGTCTGAAGATCGAGGACTGAGTAACGAAGAATTGAAATATGCTCAACGGTTTGTTTATATTCCAACGAGCGATCGCTATCGATCGCTGAATTTAGCTCAAGCGGTGGCGATTTGTTGCTATGAACTGTTTCAAGCACCCATTCCGGATGCGACACTCTCGATTCCCTGTTCTTTAGATGCACTCGATCGGGCTTATCAACACCTCGAATCGGTGCTGCTCGATATTGGATATCTCCAGCCTCACACGGCTGCGAGTCGGATGGAAAAATTTCGCCATTTGTTCAATCGCGCCAATCTTTCGGAAGCAGAACTATCCTTGCTGCGCGGGATTTTGCGGCAAGTTGAGTGGGCAACACACGATCGAACTTCTGAGCAGACTTCTAAAGATTCCCGGACTTGAGCGGATCACTTTCTCGAAGACAATGTAAAATCCCTAAGACATACAGAGTGACACAGCGCAAAATTAGCGTTCTGAATTCAAAACCGATTTCACACAGCAACATCGGTGGAATGCAGAGCAACTGAAATCTTGTTTCTGACGAACGGAGAAAAGCATCAATGTGGGATGGAACTGACGAGTCAACCGCATCAAATTTGGATCGCAGTGAGCGATCGCTCACGGGCACAGCAAAGCTAAATTCTCGCTCCCGTCGTCGTGCCCCTGAAGCCGCAAGTCCGCCGATTCCGCTTTCGTCTCGTCGTTCTGAGCGTCGTCGCACTCCTGAGCAAACCCCACGGGAAGCGAAGCTATCGCGTAAAGCTGCTCCAGAACGCCCGATCGCTAAATCCCGCGAATTTTCTACGACCGTTCGATCGTTTCGCACGCCTCCAGAACGCTCACGATCGAGAACTGAGCGGCGTCGGCTCGAAGTCGTTCCGCCTCCCGAAGCCCGTCGCCCGCAACCTGCCCGAAAACCGATTGTTTCACCGCCAAAAAGTCGATCGGCGTTAGCATTTCTCTACGGCACTCGATTGTTAATTCTAGGCGTGGGAATTGGGGTGATTGCAGGAACCAGCCTATCGATTTGGGATCCGGCAAACCGATTCGGCGGTGCATCTCAACCGGAAAAAACCGAGCAAGCTGCTCCGTCACCAAGTCCGACTACCGCTGCCCAACTGCAACTCGGTGAGGAAATCGCTCCGCTGAAAACGCAGATCCAAAGCGAGATCGCAGCTCAGACGCAATTGGCTCCAGGTTTGATGATTGTGGATGCGGATACTCACGCTTATTTAGACATCAACGGCTCTAATGCGCTGCCCGCTGCCAGCACGATTAAGTTTCCAATTCTTGTTGCTTTCTTCCAAGCAGTTGATCAAGGAAAAATTCGGCTCGATGAACCGCTGACAATGCGAAAAGAACTGATCGCGACTGAATCGGGTGAGCTTCAAGATTTGCCGATCGGCTCTCAGTTTCCCGCGATCGAAGTTGCAACCAAAATGATCGATATCAGCGACAACACCGCAACGAATATGATCATCGATCGCTTAGGCGGTAAAGATGCGGTGAATCAGCAATTTCAATCTTGGGGCTTGACGAATACGACGATTCAAAATCTGCTCCCCGATTTGCAAGGGACAAACATAAGCAGTCCGCGCGATATGGTTGCGCTACTGGATGCGGTGAACCGAGGACAATTGGTTTCAATGCGATCGCACGAAAGAATGCTCGACATTATGCGAAAAGTCGCCAATAATTCCCTGATTCCTCAAGGTTTGGGGCAAGGAGCGATGATTGCACACAAAACTGGAGATATCGGCACAATGCTGGGTGATGTTGGCATCATTGATTTACCAAACGGTAAGCGGTACTTGATGGCAGCAATGGTAAAACGTCCGCACAATGACGATCGAGCGGGCGATGTGATTCGGCAAATGTCAAAACTGACCTTTCAATATTTCAATCAACTGAGTGCGACTCCTCCGAGTCCTACACCTGGATCTCAGGGAGCGCAACCTGTGAAATCGACGATCGCGCAGCCTTAAAGCAAAATGATGGGTCAGGCAAGATGCCCGACCCACATAGTTTTAGAGGCTCAAACTAGAGATTCAAACGCTTAACCCGCACAAACAGGCTTGTCATTTGCATTCAGTCGAATCTTGCCTTCTGTTCCGTTGATCATGAACGGCACTTGCTGATCTTCAACGACGCGCACAAATGCAGGCTTATCTTGCAAACAAGCACTGACTGCCGATCCCCAAGCCGTCAAATCTTTTGACATCTTATCGGTGATTGGGGTGTCGCTCGTCACTGCCGCTTCTTTCACAACCGCCACTTGGATCGGGAGTGTGAGCTTCGACGGTGAGATCGAGGTTGCGGGGAAGGTTGTTTCCTTGATGCCTGTGATGGTTTCACCTTCAAGTACCATCGTTTTCGCAGTCGGTTGGGCGCTAGGAGTTGCAGACTGTTCCGCTGGGGTGGTCGGAGCGGGTGCAGTCGTTGGGGCGCTCGGTGTCGATGACGGTGCAACTGGAGTTGCAGGGGTGGTCGAATCTGGAGTGACCGGAGTTGCGGGAGTTGTGGTCGAATCCGGAGTCGTTGGGGAAGCAGGTGAGATCGGGACACTGCTCGGTGATGAAGGTGTCGTCGAGGAATCCGGCGTGGTCGGTGTTACGGGAGTTGTGGTCGATTCCGGGGCTGAAGGAGCAGAGGGAACGACCGGAGTAGAAGACGGAACGATCGGGGTCGATCCGGGTGTGGTGGACTCCGTGGGAGCGAGTTTCATCGTGTCGGGCGTGGACGGACTTGCAGTGGGTGTAAGGGACTCAGCAGGCTTCATTTGCATTGTGGGCGAAGGCGTTTGAGTCGAGCCGGATGGACTGCTCATCGTTGGGTTTGCCATCGTCGGGCTGCTCATCATCGGGCTAGTCGGCAATGCGGGAACCACAGGGGTTGAGCCTGCATCGATCGGCTTTGTTGGAGAACTTAGAGGAGTTGCAGCCGGAGCTTCTGGGTTCGCGATCGGAGAAAGTACCGGATTCGCGGGAGTTGTACTCATCGAAGGCGAGGCGGATTCGGTCGGGCTTGCTTTGAGAGGGGTTTTGATCGATTGAGCGATCGTGGGAACTCCGTATCCTGCAAGTACGGTCGCTACGCCAAAAGCGGCAATCTGTTTCAGTTTGCTCACGTTCATCTCCGAATTTTCTAAAGGTCAATATACTTACGCAATTTCAGAATGCACTAATGATGATTCACCCCTTGATGATTCATGCCTTATCGAACTGATCGAACTTCTGTCCGTGGTTTTGGAAAGCGACAGATAGCGTTAGACAGCCAAACCGTACCGAAGCAGTGGTGAATGGCTCAACTCAACAAGAGACAGATTCTCGATTGGCACAAGTTGCGGGCACATTGCGAAAAAATTGGCGTTCAAAAGACGGAATTCGGCACTAAAGTAGGCGGTACAAAGGATTCGATCGAGGATTGGGAAGAGAGAATGCAGAATCCGTATTACCGACTCGCTCCATTTATTCAGGAGTATATTTACAAACAGGGATGGACAGATTTACGCCCGATTCAAGCGGAAGCCTGTCGAATCTTGTTTGAAACCGATCATCATCTGTTAATCGCTGCGGGCACGGCATCCGGGAAGACTGAGGCTGCATTTCTCCCGGTGTTGACTTTGCTGCATGAAAAGCCTTCTCGCAGCGTTGGCGCAATTTATATCAGTCCGATCAAAGCGCTGATCAATGATCAATTCGATCGATTAACTGACCTTCTACAAAATGCAGACATTCCAGTCTGGGCATGGCATGGAGACGTGGCACAAAGTCGGAAGAAAAAGCTCCTCACACACCCGCAAGGCATTCTGCAAATCACTCCGGAATCGTTGGAAAGTTTGCTGATCAACAAAAGTGCAGAGATCGATCGTATCTTTGGTGACTTGCGGTTTGTGATTATCGATGAAGTTCATGCGTTTATCGGCAGCGATCGCGGTTGTCAGATTTTGTGTCAACTGTCGCGGCTTGCAAAGCTGACGGGGAACCAACCTCGTCGAATTGGGCTATCTGCAACGCTCGGTGATTATTCTTTAGCAGAAGCGTGGTTACAAGCGGACACTTCTCAATCTGTCATCACCCCAAATATTTCTGGAGTGGCACGAAAGATCCAATTATCGATCGAACATTTCTACGATCCGGGCTTAGTTGTCCGCGCCAAAGGAGACGATCGCGATAAGGTTTTCAATCCTTACCATTTGTATTTGTTTCGGCAAACGGAGGGGCGAAAGAGTTTGATTTTTGCGAATGGGCGAACGGCGACCGAGGAAGCGATCGCGGCTTTGAGAGAAATTGCTCAAGCAAAAGGCGCACCGGATATCTATCACGTTCATCACGGCAGCATTTCAGCAGCGCTGAGAGAAACGGCAGAGGAAGCCATGCGCGACCCAGAAAAAATGGCGGTGACAGCGGCGACCGTGACCTTTGAAATGGGAATCGATTTAGGTCATCTCGATCGCGTTTTGCAATTAGAAGCCCCGTCATCCGTAGCGAGTTTTTTACAACGGTTAGGACGATCAGGGCGGCGAGGAGATACGGCAGAGATGCGATTTATTTGCGCCGAAGACAAGCCGACTGGAGAAGAGGTATTACCGGAACGAATTCCATGGCAATTGATTCAATCGATCGCAATTATTCAACTCTATTTAGAAGAACAATGGATCGAACCTGCTCGAACGATGCGCTATCCGTTCAGTTTGCTTTATCACCAAACGATGAGTACGTTGGTTTCGTTGGGCGAATTGTCGCCAGGCGCGATCGCGCAAAATGTTCTCAAGTTACCACCGTTTCAATCGATCACACAGGACGATTTCCGAGCGTTTCTGCGGCACTTGTTAGAGATTGATCATTTGGAACGCACACCAGAAGGCGGTTTGATTGTTGGGATTGCAGCAGAAAGACTGATTAACAATTTCAAGTTTTACGCGATTTTTCCAGATACAGAAGAGTATCTCGTGAAGCACAACGGAAAAGCGATCGGAAGCATCATCGTTCCGCCAATGGAAGGCGATCGCTTTTCGCTTGCCGGGAAAACCTGGGAAGTCATCGAAGTAAACGCAAAGAAAAAGACGATCGCTGTTGAATCCAGTAAAAAATCAGTCACATCAAGTTCATGGCGCGGTAATACAGGCGAAATTCATTCTAAAGTACTACAGCGAATGAAAAAGATATTGCAAGAAACAACGCAGTATTCTTATCTCCAACCCGGCGCAAAACAACGCTTACAAGATGCGAGAGAATTAGCAGAATCAACCCGACTACTACACAATCCGATTCAACTGATTGATGAAGAAGTCTGCTGTATCTTCCCTTGGATGGGCACGATCGCGTTTCGCACCTTGGAGCGATTTCTGCGCTTTTCTGCCAAAGATGCCTTGGGATTGAAAAGTATTAAAGCTCGATCGCCCTATTTTCTAATCGTGCGGCTAGGAAAATGCAAGCTAGAGAGTGTGCACACAGAAATTCAGTCATTAGGAGATCGAACAATTAGTGTTTCGGATCTGATTAAACCTGATGAAACACTGAACTTCAGTAAATACGATGCTTACATTCCGATCGAACTACTCGAAAAAGCTTTCACTCATGACTATCTCAATTTGGCAGAACTACAAATTCTGCTCAAAAGTCAATAGATCCATCCAAGGATAGATGATCTTCAATTAAGTTTTCTCAGAACCTGATATGCTGTCCTGAAGCATTCAGGAGAAAAAACACTGTGCAGATTTCTCAGCCGATCGTTGTTGACTTAGAAATGTCAGATACAGAGTATTTGGAATTGTTGATGCAGGGACGCAATCCGCTTCACGAGCAATCCTACACGCACCAATTAATCAACTTTGGATTCGATTTGACAGAAGCAAAACAAATTGCACCATTGTTTGAGAAAAAAGAAACGTCGATCGCTGAAAAAATTGCCGTCAATCGCGCCCTCAAACAAGTGTGGAACCGCCTAATCAAAATGGTGTAGAACCCGCAACCGTAGACCGATTCAGCCGTTTTGATCGTTGTCATAATAAAGAAGTAAGACAACGATTGAGACGCATGGTAGTTACCGCTCCAGCTCGTGAAGTCCGAGAGTCGAAATTGTGGATGCCCGATCGCGTTTTGTTTACACCCGCTGCATTGGATGAGCCGTGGGGACAGCAGATTAAGGCGCGCGTTCAGGGTTTGAATTTACCGATCGAAGAGTTGCCGCGCAATCGGCTCACTGGCTTACGCGGTGAGGATGAGCGCGAGACGTACAGCATTTCTAAGCGCACATTAGCGATCGTGACTGCTCCTCCGAGCCAGTTTAAGCTTAGTCCGATTCCTCCTTCTGCGGATTGGCAGTTTCACATTGCAGAAGGCTGTCCTGGACATTGCCAGTATTGCTATCTTGCGGGTAGTTTATCCGGCCCTCCGGTGATTCGTGTGTATGCGAACTTGCCGCAGATCCTTGAGAACCTAGGGCGATATGAGCGTCCGGGTAGCGAGACGAGCTATGAAGTGAGTTGCTACACTGATCCACTTGGGATTGAGCATCTCACCGGAAGCTTGGCTGAGTGTATTCGCTACTTTGGTACGCGCGAAGATGGTTATCTGCGTTGGGTATCGAAGTTTAGTCATGTCGAAGGCTTGTTAGACTTGCCGCACAATGGACATACGCGCTGTCGGGTGAGTGTGAATGCGGCTCCTGTGAGTCAGCGTTTAGAGGGCGGTACGGCTTCGGCCGAAGAGCGGCTTCAATCTTTGCGCCGATTGGGTTTAGAAGGCGGCTATCCGTTGGGAATTGTGATCGCGCCGATTATGCCGATCGACAATTGGCAAGAGCATTACACACAGTTACTCGATCGGATGTCTGATCTGATTGATTTCGATTGTGATCTCACTTTCGAGCTGATTTCACATCGCTTCACGCCCGGATCGAAAGAGGTGTTGCTGAATTGGTATCCGAATACCAAGCTAGACATGGAGGAATCCTCGCGTGTAGTGAAGCGCAATAAGTTCGGTGGGATGAAGTATGTGTACGATGCAAAGATCATGCGCGAGTTGCGTCAGTTCTTTGAGCGTGAGTTAGCGAAGCGATTTCCGCAGGGTAAGGTTTTGTATTGGACTTAGGAGTTGGAGCGATCGCAGTTTGCGATCGCTTTCCAGGAAGGATTGGGGTGAAAAAAGAACTAGATCAGATAATCGATCCGACACATCACAAAAGATCGATTGAGTTCATGCCCATTTCCCGATAGGGTATTACTGCAATCCGCTTCTTTGGACATTCCGACTCAGATTTGACTTCAGGGTGCTTCTTAGGGTTTGCTCACTTGCCCCCACTACCTGAATAATTTCATGTTAAACGTCTCTCCCAGCGATCTCGATTCGATCGAGGATTCGTCGCTCTCAGAAGTTGAAGTGACTCGATCGCCAATCAGCCTGGAACCGCCGATCGTCAATCCTTGGCGATACGTCAAAACAACTAGCCGCCCCTATCGTCCCGAATTGTTCGATCACGCTGCGCCACTCACGCCACTGCGCGATCGAGATGTGGAAATTATGGCGGGCTGGTTCGATCAAGTAGACATGAGCGAGGTAGAACAAGACATCGACTATCATCTATCGCTGTTGTATCCAGAGCCACCTTGGGAAGAAAGCCTGGATCTCAATTTCCTAAAAGAGCATCTCTAATCACAGAACTACGTGAAGTTTGATTGACAGATCGAGCGATCTTTGAAAACACAGTGCGACGATATGATCGACTTGTAGATCGTCATGAGAGTTTAAAATGCTGGATTTCAATTCACTGTTTGAATTTTCTCGAATGAATTGCGTGGGGATTTGTGCGTTTCTTGTGCCTGCCAATCTGCTCACGACTTTCTTGACATTGGCACTCACAGGATTGGGTCGATCGCCTCGTCAGGTCTTCATCACAGCGGGGATCGCGTCTCTGTTTTCCGGCATCATGGTGCTGCACGTTCTGACCTGGTTTTTGATCGGCGTTGTGATGATGCCCACCTATATTTTGCTGGGTTTGGGCAGTTTGTGTCTGGTGACTAACCTCGTCACCGTTTTTCGACCGCAGCAAATCAGAGAACTGTTAGGCGCGTTAGTGAAAATTTGCACTAAAGTAGATGTGCCCGCCAGAATCAAGTTCAATGACTGAATTGCCCGATGACGACCGCAATCAAGCGGTAGGCGAAACCTCGATCGACTCCTCAGATCTCGATGAAGACTGGATTCCCGATGTTGATCCAGCACCGGATCTTGAGGAGCAGCGTCCGGTACGTCGTCGCGTCGATCCCGATAGCCCGATCGTCATGGTGGAAACGGCATTTTTGGCGAGTGCGGCGAGTCTAGTTTGGCTCGTGAATACTTACTTTCCGATGGGCCCGTTTCTGCAAATCTTTTTCCCGATTCCGATCGCATTAATTTACTTGCGGTGGGGAAGTCGGGCGGCGTGGATGGGATGCGCGATCGCAGGATTGTTGCTCTCGGTGCTGATGGCTCCGGTTCGCAGCATTCAATATGTGATCCCTTATGGATTCATGGGAGTGTTGCTCGGTGCATTGTGGTATCGTCGCGTGAAGTGGTTTGTTTCGATTCCGCTTGGGACATTGCTTGGCGTGTTCGGTGCGTTTTTCCGAGTGTGGTTAGTTTCGATTCTATTGGGTGATGATTTGTGGCAGTATGGCACGACTCAGGTGACGAATTTCTTGGATTGGATTTTTTCGCTGTTGGGATTGTTAATCCAGCCTTCGCTTGAATTGGTGCAACTGTTTGTATTTCTATCTATTATTGCGGTCAATACGGTATATCTATTTGTGGTGCATTTAGTCGCTTGGTTTTTATTCGATCGCTTAAACAATCCGATTCCACGTCCGCCTCAGTGGGTGCAAGTGATTTTTGATAATGACTGATGCGATCGCGATTTACACACAGGAAACCAAGGCGCGGTCGTGGATCAATCGACACAAAGGAAAAAAGCCTCATTTTGCTTGTGTTCTCGGATTTACAGAAACCGGATTGATCCCAGGAATTTCGGCGGCAGGTGCAACAGCGAACGATCGACAATTTACCGCGATCGCAGATGCAGAATTTTTAGTGAATGGCGTTCAACCGAATCCGAAATTTCCGTTACCGCCGCTGCACGTTGGTGCGTCTCCGGTCTATATTTCTCGCGCCGTTGTTGAGTCTTTGGAAATTCCGGTGACGGTGTTCGATGCCGGATTACCGCGATCGCCATCAATTAGCGCGATCGATTTACAAGGCAGTCCTGCTCGCTGTGTGAGTACAGGCGCAGCATTGGATCTCAAAACCGTTCACCATCTGTTTCATCAAGGCTTAAAGTGGGGTGAAAAGCTTGGAGACAGCGCTGATTATCTAATCCTGGGAGAATGTGTCGTCGGCGGAACAACAACCGCACTGGCAGTTCTAACTGGGCTTGGAATTGATGCGGTCGAAAAAGTAAATAGCAGTCATTCCATCTGCAATCACGCGCAGAAATGGGAATTGGTACAACAAGGATTGGCATCACAGCCGGATGATCCGTTCTCGATCGTTGCTGCCGTTGGTGATCCGATGCAAATCACTGTAGCGGGAATGGCGATCGCGGCAAGTCGATCGCGCGGCGTTTTACTTGCAGGGGGAACGCAGATGTTAGCAGTGTATGCGTTAATCGATGCGATCGCTGAAAAAGAATCTCTCGCTTGGAATCAGAATCAAATCGTCATTGGCACGACGCGCTGGGTCGCAGAAGATCCGACAGGCGACACCGTTGGACTTGCGTTAGGGTTGAAAGATGCTGCCCTCATTGCAACTCGCTTAGATTTCACTCACTCACGCTGGAGCCAGCTTCAGGCGTATGAGCGCGGGTTTGTCAAAGAAGGAGTCGGAGCAGGGGGATGTTCGATCGCGGCTTCGGTCTTTCAGAACTGGGGACAAGCTGAACTGTTAGCCGCGATCGAACAGTTAATCGATCGTCAAGTCTGAGTTAGTGTCTGTTAGTGAACTCTTTGCGCTAAAAGCTGTTCTTCTAGTGCTGCAATTCGGTTGTACGCAGCGGTGAGTTGAGCGGTGAGGCGTTGAATTTGGATCTCTGGGGCAAGAGATTTTTCGCCACTGTGCGAAGACGATTCGATCGTGTGGTTGTCTGCCAAAACGTCTTTGTGTTCAAGCGACGAATCTCCCGATCGCGAATAGGAATAGCTGTATCGTCCATTCGTAGTTCCGAACGTCGATCGACTAATTCCATGATTGGAATCGGACTGCATTTCGGTCAAGGCTTGCGCCAGATTCGCTCCTAAATGTTCGATGATCTGGTGCAGCGAATCTACCTTGCCGTTGAGAGCGTTGATCTGGGTCTGGATAGTATCCATCGTTAACCTTATACCCCTTCTTTTCTTAGGTTTCATCGTAGGGCAACAACTCCAATGCTAAGGATTTATTCCTGAATCATTTAACGTTTTGTGGCGATTCAAAATCTAGCGAAACAAATCTGTGAGTACTCACCCTGTTTCAGTTTCACAAGGTAAACAAAATCTAGAATAAAGAAAATTAACCTATCAAAATCTAAAGCAAAAATAAAGCGCTCTTTGTAGTTTTCAAACAGAGAAAAGAAAAACTCGATCGTCTTTCAAAATGAATTGATGAATCACTCTGGCTTGTTGTTAAAGGTTGACAGAGTTCTCTACAGGAATTGTTTCATTTCTGTTGCATAAAGCGAAAAGATTCAACTGAAGTTTAGTGCGATCGCTCGAAAGCACAGAAATTCCAACTAAACCGTTCAGGTGCATAATAAATTTTGGTGATGCTTTTGACAATCAATACGATTTGAACTGATCAGTAAGAACAGAGAATTACGCTCCTGGAAATTGTCAACTGTATGGAAGGCGGAGAAGCTTCATCTGACACAAGCGATGATTCTGAATCCGCGTCGATGCAAGCAATTTCTCAAGCTTGGCAGAGCGTCAAACGAGCAGCGGATGATGTACTGGAAAAAAATAGCCTACAAGACCTTCTAGAGAAACGTAACTATCTGCAAAATCCAATGGCAATGTATTACATCTAAGAGGGTGTTTTAAAGGTAGTCGTTCACTGCGTAATCCGCCCCCAGACTGGAAGTCGGGGCTAACTGAACGAAGTCCACTAAAGGGGACTCAGAGAGGGTTTAACTCCGTGTCTAATCGAGCGACTCACTCGATGTCAGATTTATGTTGTTTTAGCTGCCAAGTCTTATCTTGAGAGAGTTCTAGAATGGCTTGGTGATAGTTCGTTAACGTCGATCGATGTCCTACACTCAAAAATGTGGTCTCGATCGCTTGAAGATGCTGATACAAGCGTTCTTCATTATCTTGATCTAAGGCGCTAGTCGCTTCATCAAGAATGGCGTAGTTTGGTTTATTCAGCAGCAATCGAGCAAAGGTTAGCCGTTGTTGTTCTCCCAGCGATAACACATCTGCCCACTCTTGTTTCGCATCTAAGCCACCAAAGCGCTCCGCAAGATCCGCTAAGTTAACTTCCTCTAGAACTTGCTGGAGCTGGACATCTTCGATTTCAAGCTCAGGATTTGGATAAAGCAACTGATCGCGCAATGTTCCCAACACCATGTAAGGACGCTGCGGCAAAAACAGAATCTGATCGAGATTTGGACGCACGATCGTACCGCTGCCAGAATTCCACAAGCCCGCGATCGCTCTTAACAATGAACTTTTGCCACAGCCGCTTGCTCCCATCACGAGCAGCCCTTGTTGTGTGGGAAACTCGATCGATAAATCTTTGATTAAGGTGCGTTGACGATTTGGAGTTTCGAGCGTGAGATGTTCGATCGCGAGTCGATGATCTTCGACCAGCTGAATGGTCGTCTGATCCGAATCATCTGTTTCACTTTGTTCGAGAAACGCTGCAAAGCTATATAAACGATTAATTCCAGCACCAAAAGTAGTGAGAGCTTGAAATCGAGCAACCACAACATTCAGCGAAAAGAAGACGCGAATAAATGCACCCTGCGCTTCGGTGACTTTGCCAACTTCAATTTCTCCAGCAAAGATCGCAGGAGCTACGACCAAAGCAGGCAAAATGAACGGAATAAACTCATAAGCATTGGTCAAAACATTGAGATTAAGTTCCCAAATCAGCAACCGTTTAACGTTTTCAAACACTTCTAGAAATCGCGCTTTGACTTGATTTGATTCTTGATCTTCACCGCGATAGAATGCGATCGCTTCCGCATTTTCGCGAATTCGCACTAAGCTAAATCGAAAATCCGCTTCTTTTTTAAGCTGCTCGAAATTCAGTCGCACTAACGGCTTACCAAACACAACAGTCGTGACGAGCGTACCAATCAAGGCATACAGCACCAGAAAAATCACCAGCGGTTTAGAAATGCCCCACAGCACGCCGCTAAATGCAATCACCGAGAGAACCGACTCCACCAAAACCAGTAAAAAAGCAAGCGATTCTTGGGTAAAGCTGCGGACATCTTCAGCAAGCCGCTGATCGGGATTGTCAATCGCAGGTTGAGCCATCAGCGCATAGTAAGCTCGATCGCTAAAATAGTTATCAACAAATCGCGTTGTTAGCCAGCGTCGCCATTGCAAACTTAAGAGATCGCGTAAATAGCGATAGCCCGCAAGCAATGGTGCGTAGACAACAAGAACACCGACGAACACAATCACGGTTTCCCAGAAGCGCGATTCATCACGAGCGGACAAAGCTGAGATTAGCACTCCGCGCTTATTATTGAGAATCACGCTCAAGCCCGTATATGCTAGTAGAAATAGCACTACGCCGAGCAACAAGCCTCGCGCCTGCCATTTTTCGTCACTTTGCCAATAGGGTTTCGCGATCGTCCAAAATTGCTGAAACCCTTTAAAATTTAATCGATCCATTGGTTCCGCCATCTTAAAAAACCTGCAAGCGATTGTGAGCTGTAATCCTTAGGACAGAGAAAGCAGCAGGATTATTTGTTAACATAACTTCATTGTTATCACAGTCCTGCGATCATGTTGCTTAATCCGAATCAGCGCGAAAAATTAGATGCGACGAATGACACTTTGTTTTATGAGCATCCGCGCTTTGTCACTCATGTGGATGAAGGATTTATTCAGCAGTTAACAGATTTGTATCGCGATCGCTTAAAGCCAAATTCGCGCATCTTTGACATGATGAGTAGCTGGGTGTCACATCTCCCGGACGATGTGCAGTTTGAGCATATAGAAGGACATGGACTCAATGCAGAAGAGCTTGCCCGCAATCCGCGATTCGATCATTACTTTGTGCAGAATTTGAACTTAGATCCGAAGTTACCTCTGCCGGATCAATCGTTTGATGCGGTGCTAAATACGGTTTCAGTTCAGTATGTGCAGTATCCTGAAGCAATCTTTACTGAGATTCATCGGATTCTGAAACCAGGTGGAGTTGCGATCGTTAGCTTCTCGAATCGGATGTTTTATCAAAAAGCGATCGCAGCTTGGCGAGACGGCAGTGAAAGCGATCGAGTTGAATTAGTGAAAAAGTACTTCAAAGCAGTCCCAGGATTTTCGCAGCCGGAAGTGGTTGTAAAACAGTCTCAAACTCCAGCGGTCTTTCAACTGTTTGGAATGTCAGGTGGCGATCCGTTTTATGCGGTGATTGCAACTCGGATTGATTAAGCGAAGTAGGTGAATGATTCGCCTACTGATGTTCTGTAGTCAATGCAAAATTATTCTTCAGATGATGTAGAAACATCTCAACTGCCATAAGAGTTATAACAGCCCGAATGATCTCCAAAAATCTACCGTTAAAATTTCGTTGGTAGTTAAATAAAGTGATTACCTAACCACTCAGACTTAAGTGGTGGACAGTCGATGAAATCCGCTTAAATCGCTTCTTGATCGAAAACAGTAGAAATTTTGGTCTCAGATCATCAGGAGAACAATGGAAACAGTTACTTATACCAAGAGTGCAATTATTTTCAAAACCTCTAAACTTGTACGCCTAGCTCGATCGTTGAAAAAACTATGTCTGAGCATTCCCAGTTCTGCCTGGGTCGGTTGCGCTGGACTGATGTTAGCCGCTTCGATCCTCGTGACTCATGTGCCATCGGCTCAAGCCGCGCAGGTTGTGAGAGTGAGCAGCAACGTTTCTGCACTCAACGTTCGTAATGGCCCTGGGGTTGGATATGGTTTGAATGGTAGACCGCTGTATCCAGGCGAAACGGTGCGAGCCGTGCGCGAATCAGGCGGATGGTATCAATTGCCCGATGGCGGATGGTTTTCCGCCACTTACACGACCAGCGGTTCGAGTGGCGGAATCGGGGGCGGTGGAACTCCGGTGAGTCGTACAGTGAGAGCCACAACCACAGTCAACGTTCGTAATGGCCCTGGAGCGGGATACAGCTTGAATGGTAGACCGCTCTATCCGGGCGAAACGGTGCGAGTCGTGCGCGAATCAGGCGGATGGTATCAGTTGCCCGATGGCGGATGGTTTTCAGCAGCTTACACGACCAGCGGTTCGAGTGGCGGAATTGGGGGTGGTGGCTATGCCTCCGCAGTCGTCTCGACGAATGGCAGTAATCTGGTGATTCGATCGAGTCCTACAGGCGGTGCGATCGGTAGCTTATCAAACGGTACTGTGGTGCGATTGTCGGGTCAGACCAGCGCGGGGTATGCTCAACTTTCGAGTGGGGGCTGGGTGTCGCGAAGCTGGATTCGATAGCTTCGAGTTTGGCAAATTTAGGAGGGGCGAAGTCGATCGTGAGCTTAGAATCGCAGCGGCGATCGAGATTCGGTCGGCATTGCTCCAGTTTGGGGTGACTGTTCTGCGTTGGCAAGAAACAGCATCGGATTGATGGCATTCTGGTGATCATCTGCACCTCGACGAATTTCGTAGTGTAGATGCGGCCCGGTTGAGTTGCCATTGTTGCCCATGTTGGCAATTAATTGACTGGGTGTAACGGTCTGTCCTACTTTGACATGGGCTTTGCTGATGTGGGCAAAGAGGTGAATTTGTCCCGCTTGGTCACGGATTTTGATGTGCCAGCCATAGCCCCATTCATAACTGGTTTGATTTTGTTCTCGTCCGACATAGGAAACCGTGCCACACACCGGACTGTTGATCGGATCGCCAATTCTACCGTCGAAGTCTACACCTGTGTGAAATTGGGTGTGTCCGACACTAAAAGGATCACTAACCTGCCCAAATCCTTGATTGATTACGGGAGTCGGGACTGGATAAACGGAGGCACAGTTAGCGGATTGCGGCACAGTTGGATTCTTTTGAACTGCTGCAATTCTTGAAGGATTATATAAGTTCGGTCGAGGTGCTGCGGCGAGTAATCTGACTAGATCGCCTCGCACCCATCCTACGATTCCAGAGCGATTTGACTGCATCTCATACCAGGTGTAGCCATCGTTGCTTTGCGTTTGGTCGAGAATCTGAATGCGATCGCCAGAATAAGCAAAGCCAGTCAGTGCGGCAGTAGTGGATGGACTGGTACGAACATTGATTTGAGCAAAGCGATCGGTTGTGATGAGTTCGGCAGGTTGGGTTGCGATAGCGGAGTGTTGCCAGCCTAGAGTTGTGAGCAGAGCAAAACTCATCGTAAACAAAATCAAATTTTGAACGATGCGCTGCCCTATACGATTCAGTTTCATCGGGATTTGGTGGGGGTTGAGCAGGAATGACCTTCTGGACTGTTTTAGTAAACGTATACCATAGCAGTTGATCGAACGTTCTGTTTTCTTCCTGCTATTCAACCCTAGATCGGGAAATTTGATAAGAAATTAATGGATTGTTATTCTTTGTCGATCGCAGTGAGTAAGTCTGTTGCGGTTTGACATAATCGATCGTGCATTTGACCGTTGCTTGCTAGGATGCCGCCCCACTGATTCACGTCTTCGCGATTGTATTGCAGTGGGGACTGATCGAAGTAGGTAAACTGTCCGCCTGCTTCGGTCAAGATTAGTTCAGGAGCGGCAAAGTCCCAATCTTTTGGAGCAGATTTGCCAGACAGAGAAAGATAGAGATCGGCTTGTTGTTCAACGATCGCAGCAATCTTACAGCCGACACTGCCGATCTGATGCTGTTGTTTGACCGGGAACTGTTCCATTAATTGATTGAATCTTCCGCCTCGATGATTCCGACTCGCGACGACCGTGAGATCTGCAAATTCTGCTTTATTCGAGGCTTGTAGGCGTTGTCGATCGCCGTTCTCAGTCTCGACCCAGGTTCCACCCCGCAGCGTTGCCGAATAGAGCTTACCGAAGGCGGGACAAGCCACGATCGCCACCACAGGACGACCTTGATAAGCCAGGGCAATGTGCATTGCATATTCCCCGGTGCGATTGATAAAGTCTTTTGTGCCATCGAGCGGATCAATGATCCAGACCCACGGACGGTTTAACCGAACTTCGGTAGGCTGAGATTGATAGGTTTCTTCGCTGAGATAGGCAAACGTTTCTGGATCGAAGACCACTTGCAGTTTTTCTAAAATGTAAGTGTTTGCGGCAATATCCGCTGAAGTCACAGGACTATCGCCAAATTTTTCAACTTCAAAGCTGCGGGATTGTTCTAATAAAATGTTTGCTGCGCCCCAACCGACTCGACGCGCGATCGCACAAATACCTTCAAAGTTCATTTAGCTCTCCGATGCGAACGATGCAATCCAATAGCGACGACAACTCCACAGCAATGCCGCTCCAACTGCGAGATAAATCAAGCCGCGAATCTCATAGCTGACCCCTGCAATTCTCAGTCCCAAGCCGATCAGCATCATCGTTGCAATGAGCGCGATCGTCTTTCCGCCGAACATTTGATAGATGCTTTTGAGCGGATTGGGTTCTTGTAAGGTTTCGACTCGATCGATAACTCGATTCGCGGTGCGATCAAGAACGAGTTTTCCTTTGATCAGTCCAATCGTAAGTGCGATCGCGCCGAATCCTAAATGTTCTGCATCTAAGAAGCCAAGGTAGGGAAAGTGAAACCAGAACAACAGTCCCATTGTGAACAACCCGGCTCCTACGATTGTCCAAATGGCTGCCGCAATCCAGAGATGTTGTCTACGGCTTAAACCAAGGGTTGTCTGAGTACTTTCCATATTGCGATCGTTCAAACAGCTTCACTATTATATGAGCCTATATGAGCCGATGTTTCATCCATTCGCGTGTGCCAAAGAATTGACAAGAATGTGCGGCGACGATCGCGGCTTTAGAAAGTGCAGTGGTAAATGAATGCTCTAATACAAAGTGGCAAAATGCACCGTGGAAGATGTCACCCGCACCGAGCGTATCAATTACTGGAACTTGAGGAACATCGATTTCGCGGGTTGGAAGCTCGCTGCCTCTGGCACACGTAAACGTGACCGCATTCTTTCCCTGTGTGATCGCAATCTGTGGAATTCCAAAGCTTCGTAGGTAATTGAACACCGTTTGATCAGTCGGTGGCTGAAAGTTTGCGGAACAAATCGCGTAATCTACCCAAGGGAAGACTGTTTCAAATCCAGGTTTCCAACTACCCGCATCAATCACAACGGGAATTTTGCGATCGCGTGCCATTTTCGCGATCGTGGCTCCAATCTCCATCTGATGTCCGTCGATCAATACAATGTCAACATCATCGAGAACATTCGCTGAAATGTAAGTTGGATTGATTTGCGATCGCACTGCATTCAATGAAACGACAGCCCGATCTCCAGTAGATTGAGTCACTACGATCGAGGAAACAGGCGGCGATTCGGTCTTTGTTCGATCGAGATCAATCATCTGAACACCACAAGTTTGCAAATCAGATTTAATCAAATGACAGATGGGATGAGCGCCGATCGCACCGATTAACGTTGCAGCATTACCTAAATGTTGAAATGCGATCGCGGCATTCGTTGCAGGGCCGCCCGCCGCGATCGTCGTTTCTTGTGCCACAATTTTTTGATTCGAGCTTGGGGGCGCATCCGCGAGATAAATTAAATCCAGCGTCACTAAGCCCACAAACAACCCATGTTTTGCCATAATTTTCTACATGACAGCAACTCTATATATTGTGGGCACACCCCTCGGCAATTTAGAAGACATGACCTATCGGGCAGTGCGAATACTCTCAACGGTGGATTTGATCGCCGCTGAAGACACACGTCACACCGGAAAACTATTGCAGCATTTCCAAATCAAAACGCCACAGATTAGCTATCACGATCACAATCGGCATTCCAGAACATCAGAACTCGTTGATCGCTTACAACAAGGTATCTCGATCGCACTGGTCACAGATGCCGGAATGCCGGGAATTTCTGATCCGGGTTACGACTTGGTGAGAGCTTGTGCGGAAGTGGGAATTCCGATTGTTCCAATTCCCGGCGCAACGGCAGCCATGACCGCATTGAGTGCTTCGGGTCTAAAATGCGATCGATTCGTGTTTGAGGGCTTTCTTCCAGCTAAGGAGACAAATCGCCGCGAACATCTCGAATCTTTGATCACGGATGCGCGCACTCTGATTTTCTACGAAGCTCCTCATCGCATCCAAAAAACACTCCAAGACATTGCAACCGTTTTAGGCAGCGATCGACAAATTGTTTTGGCGCGGGAACTGACAAAGCTACACGAAGAATTCTGGCGCGGAACCGTGAAAGCTGCGATCAAACATTACAGCACTCATGAGCCGAAAGGTGAATTTACGCTCATTGTCTCTGGTGCAGAACCGAACGAAGTGCATCTAACGGAAGAAGTTCTGAAAGCGGAACTCTTAGCATTATTGCAGCAGGGTGTTTCGCGATCGCAAGCAAGCCGCCAGCTTTCTGAGCAAACGGCTTTACCGCGTCGCCAACTGTATCAACTTGCTTTGCAGATTGAACTATGAGCGAATTTGAACTCGATCTCTTACTGCAAAAAGCCTTCGAGCAATGTGAACGCTTTGGACATCCGCTCGATCCAGAACAAAAGGAGATTCTGAGATCGACTTTGCATCAAGAAACGCGATCGAATCCATTAACGCAATTAACCGATGAGCAACGCCAAGCTGTTCTACAGTTCACCCAAAACCAACCGGACTGGAAAACATCACTTTTAAACGATTGGCTGCAAAATCGCGATTCTGGAGCTATGCAGTTTGTTCGCGATCGATACGGTTTGGCGTGGCTCAATTCGATTACGGCGGAAGATTTAGCAGCCTATCGCGATCGAGAAACCCAGTTGAACATTGGTGATCGCATTGAAGTTTCAAATACTTTGTGGGAATGGGTGCAAGACGACGATCGAGAATGGTATATCTGCACTGTGATTGGTCTAACTGAAGCCGAGAACTCACGAAACACTCGCTGCACCATCCGCTTCGAGAATGGTCAGGAATATGACATTCAAGGGGTGTACGACTGGAATCGATCCAACTGGCGATAACTATTTTCGATTCGCGATCGAAGTCAACACCAACGCGCTCAACACACAGCCCATTCCGATTAATTCATTCACCTGCGGATATTCTCCAAGCTGCAACGCGGCAAACGTCACACCCAATACTGGAGTCATCAACATTCCTAACCCAGACAATCCCGCCGGAAGCTGACTAAGAACATACATCCACAGCAGCATTGGAATGGCATTTCCAGGCAAAACACTGTAAGCCAATGCACCAATAAACGCTGAATTCCACTGAATCGGAGCAGCAGGTAGCAGAAACGCGATCGCAATCAGCGGCAATGCTCCAAACACAGTCTGCCAAGTCGTCAGCGACAGTAAATCGACTTTTGAGCGATCCACTTTCTTTGCCGCGATCGTGCCCCCCGCCCAGCTCAGTCCGGCTAACACCGCCAGCAATCCGCTAAACAATGAGCCTTGCAGTCGAAACGGATCGAGAATCAGCAACAACCCCGAAAAAGCAACTGCGATCGCGATCCACTGCACGCCTTTAATCCGTTCGCCCAGAAAGTACCATGCCAACAACAGCGTCCAAAACGGCATCGTGTACACCAAAATCGATGTCTTTCCAGCTCCGCCGCTGACTAATGCCCAAGCTGCAAACCCGCTAAATCCAGAGGTTTGCAGCAGTCCTAATAGAAATGTTTGAGAGACTTCTTTCGGTTTGAGCGACTGTTTTCGCACGATCAGCGCACTGAGTAGCACCAGGCTAGCCCCTGCATTCCGCAGCGCAGCAAACGCAAATGGAGAAGAATACTGCACTCCAATCTTCATCTGCGTCCAACTGTAGCCCCACAAAAGTGCGATCGCGATCAATGCCAAAACCGCCAACTTGGGAAACCGAGAGTAAGTCATATCGATGGCGCTAAATTAATCTCAAACAGCTTAAAACCAAAGTTCACGGTCTACAATCCACCGGAGGCGTTACAAACTGTAAAATTAAAGAAAAAAGGTTCAAGCACGATGTCTTCAACTCCAACCTGGAAAATCAAACTGCTTTACGATAGTGAATGTCCGCTCTGTATGCGAGAAGTAAATTTTTTGAGAAAGCGGGACAACGATCGAGGTTTAGTCGCATTCGTCGATATCGCAGATGAGACCTATTCAGCCGAAGCAAACGGTGGCATCGATTACGAAACCGCAATGGGTCGGATTCATGCCGTATTGCCCGATGGCGGCACGATCAAAAACGTAGAGGTATTTCGGTACGTTTACGAGGTTCTCGGCATGGGATGGGTCTATGCGATTACGAAAATTCCAGTCTTTGGTTGGCTGGCGGATAAGCTGTATGAGATTTGGGCAGATTGGCGATTGGTGCTGACCGGCAGACCGAATTTAGCGACCATTACAGCCGAAAGGGAAAAGCGATTGGAATGCTCGATCGAAGGGCGTTGCCACGTCGAAAAGAGCTAAGGCAATGCTGAAATATCAAATGGTGATTCAGTGGTCAGAAGATGACAATTGTTTTCTGGTTGGATTTCCTGATTTTCCGGGACAGGAATGGCGTACACATGGCGGTACCTATCAAGAAGCTGCTACAAATGGAATTGAGGCGCTTGAATCGCTCGTAATAGCCTACGAAGCAACCGGAGAGCCTTTACCGCAACCCAGAACCATCTATGCTGCTTAGCCAATCATTAAACAAATGAACTATCCGATCGTCATTTATCCGTGTAATGAAGGTGGCTACGTGGCTGAAATTCCAGCCCTCAAAGGATGTTTGGCACAAGGCGAAACGCTGACAGAAGTATTAGAGGAGCTACAAACCGTTACAGGACTGTGGATTGAAACCGCAAAGAAACGAGGACAAGCATTACCAGATGTTGACCTTGCTATTGAGAAAATTAAAACATTAAGCCAATAGCGCCAATTCACCCAGATGAATCGATCGTAAAGTCCCATTCCGCTCGAAACGAATTGCTCTAGGATAGACCTTGTTCTGAAGTCGAGGTCTGAACGTTGAGCATCGAAGAACAAGCCTGGGAATTGTTAGAAAAATCTGTTTTGTCTTATCAAGGTCAAGAAGTCGGCACGATCGCAGCTTGCGACACCGATTCTGCCGCCCTGAACTACGATCAATGCTTTGTCCGAGATTTCATTTCATCCGCACTTCTATTTCTGATGCGTGGCAGAACTGAGATTGTCCGCCACTTCCTCGAAGAAACCTTACGGCTCCAGCCCAAAACGACACAGTTCGACTCTTCCAAACCCAGTCGCGGCTTGATGCCTGCTAGCTTCAAAATCATCGCCTACGAAGGCGGAGAATATCTCAAAGCCGACTTTGGTGATCATGCGATCGGTAGAGTAGCCCCCGCTGATTCTGGACTGTGGTGGATTATCTTGCTCCGGGCCTATGTGATCGCCACCGGAGATACCAGTTTTGCCGCTCGATCGGACTTTCAAGAAGGCATTCGCTTTGTCCTGGAACTCTGTTTGGTGACTCGGTTTGATATGTATCCGATGGTACTGGTTCCCGATGGAGCCAGCATGATCGATCGGCGCATGGGAATGTATGGACACCCGCTCGACATTCAATCGCTGTTCTACGCGGCTCTGCGTGCCAGTCTTGAACTATTGGTCGAGAATGATGATAATCAGAAAATGATCCAGGGGATTCACAGCCGCCTGATTCCCCTCAGACGACAACTGAGAGAGCATTATTGGCTCGATCCAGAGCGCTTAAACGTGATTTACCGCTATCGGGTCGAAGAATATGGCGAAGAGGCGTTGAATCAGTTCAATATCTATTCAGACTCGATCCCTTTCTACCGACTGGCAAAATGGCTCCCAGAAGCAGGCGGATACATGGCAGGGAACTTAGGGCCTTCTCAGCTTGATGTTCGCTTCTTCTCGATCGGCAATCTCATGTCGATCGTGTCTGCACTCGCCACAGAACGACAATCCCACAAGATTCTCAACCTGATCGAACTACGTTGGAGTGATTTAGTCGGACAGATGCCGATGAAGCTCTGTTATCCAGCGCTCGAAGATGTTGAATGGCGCATTGTCACAGGAGCCGATCCAAAGAATCGTCCTTGGTCGTATCACAATGGGGGAAGCTGGCCCGTATTGCTGTGGATGCTGACCGCTGCTGCCAAGAAGATGAATCGAGGAGAACTCGCACATCATGCGATCGCCATTGCAGAACGTCGATTGCTTGAGGATCAGTTCCCGGAGTACTATGACGGCCCTGACGGTCGGCTGATCGGCAAAGAAGCGCGAAAGTATCAAACTTGGACGATCGCAGGCTATTTACTCGCAAAAGAGCTGCTAGCCCATCCAGAGCATCTTAATTTGATCAGCTTTGATTGGGAACCTAAGTGATCAAATCAAAGCTGATTCAGATAAGTGATCAAACCACAACAAAAGGTGGAGGACTCGTAAAATTTCGGAAGATAAAATCGAAGTCCTCTACCTCTGAAACCCTTGCCGCTGGACTTACAGGCAAATTTTATCTATGAGTCGATCGACTATCAAAAATGGCTGAAACACTTTGATAGTAAGCATTGCATGATCTGATAGTTGATCAACAATGACCGCTTACCTAAAAAAATTGCAAAATAAACATACAAAATTGCAAATTTATTGTTCTGATTGCTCCAACAAGCACTACAATCAGAACAATTTACAAGCGAGGTTCAAACAATGCCCTACGCAATCTTAGATACAGCAGTCAGACAGAACTTGGAACAAGAGCGCGATCGTCTAACCAGCGATCGAGATTCGATTATCAAAGCAGCCGTTGCTTCAGCAACTTCTGAAATTGATCAAACCCTGGAATACCTCAATGGACTACTCGGTGGAGAAATTGCACCTCCGACCAATGGCAAGAAAACCACGATCGAACTTCCGGTTATTGAAGCGATCGCTGAAGTTAAGCCCAAGCAGCAGCGCAAAGGACGCGGCAAAGCAAAAGCTGTAGCTGAAGAAACCAAAGCTGCTCCTGCTCCTGAGAAGAAAACGCGCGGCAAAAAGGCTGAAGAAGCACCGAAGAAGCAGCGCAATGTTAAACCGCCCGTTCCGTTTGATGCCACAATGAAACGTGACTTCAAAGGCATGACTCCGGCTGAAGCAGTTCTCAAAGTGATGAGCGGCTCTCCGAAAGATACCTTCACCACCGACGAAATGATCGAAATTCTCTATGGCTCTTTGCCAAGTGTGAATATGCCCGAAGCCCGCAAGCGCATCGCATTGATGATGGCACACGGCATGAGAAAAGGAACCTACGAGAAAGTTGGCGAAAACCCCAGCCGCTTCAAGATTGCAGCCTAAACGGCTGTCTGTTCTATTCAGCAAGGCTCATCATGACTACGCTGCTGGTTCAATCAGAACATACTCCTCTCGTTTACGTTTTCGCACTAGCTCAGATGACCGCTCTACAGTTCTACAAGTCCTGTCAGGCAAAGTCTGAGCTGCGTCGTGCATCGTCCGACTGTTGCATTGACAGATCAAAGCCCGGATTCGGTGCGTGCTGAACCAGAATGACCGGGCTTTATCTTTACTAATGTCGAAGATTTGGTGAGCTAGGCTTCGACTTTGACTCCTTTCCAGAAGGCAATGTAGCCCGTGATGTTCTTCGCGGCATCTTTCGGTGTGGGATAGTACCACGCCGCATCTTTGTTGGTTTGTCCGTTGACAACGATGCTGTAGTAGCTGGCAATGCCCTTCCAGCCGCAAGTGGTGTGAGTGCTGCTGTCCTGAAAATATTCAGAGTGAATCGAGTCGGGTGGAAAGTATTGATTTCCCTCGACGACTTCTGTGCGATCGCTTTCTGCTAAAACGACTCCGTTCCAAACTGCTTTCGGCATGATTGTGTTTCCAAACGCTTCGATTCACAGCCTAACATTGATCATTCTCCCTGGGGCGTGTAACACGCGCGATCGCTCCATCGGTACACTTGTGTTTGCTCACAAGCTCGATCCTCACGGGAAATTCCGGGAGCCGTTGAGACAAAATGGACAATCGCGATCGCGGCAATCATCAGGGTAATGGCTCCAGAAATCGCAGACGACATTCTAAACTTCGGGTAAACGATGTTGTTTAGCGTCGTAGATTTACTGAGTCGATCGCAAGCGTAATGATTTCTTCTGTACGGAAATTACATAGAGCGGTCGCTGAAATTCATCGAATCTTAAGAAATTCTCGATGCACTGCCAAGGAAACATCGAATGCCGCCCGAAGAAATTCTGAGCAAGCGGGGCATTCATCAGACACAATGAATTCTGTCTGCTCTCGGTGGTTTAACCCTTGACTTAGGGAATACCGTTAAGTTATCACTCATTCCGCAGGAGTTTCGCTCATGAGCCGTGCTTACCCCTCTGTGCCGTTTGAACAAGCCCCTTATCGCGCTGTACAGTCATTACCGGAACTTTGGTCGATCGCATCGAAGAAGTTTGCAGACGTTTTGGCGGTTCACGACCCACACAGCACGCCAGAAGTTAAGCTGACTTACGCGCAACTGTATGAGCAAATGCAGGCGTTTGCAGCAGGGATTCAGGCGCTAGAAATTCGGGCGGATGCAGGGGATCAGATTCCACCTCGGATCGCGCTGTTTTCGGATAACTGTCCGCGCTGGTTGATTGTAGATCAAGGAATTATGCGATCGGGGGCAGTGGATGTGGTGCGGGGCGCACAGGCTGATCCGCTAGAGTTACGGTACATTTTGGAGCATAGCGGCGCGGTAGGTGTCGTACTGCAAGATGCGGAACTGTTAAAAAAACTACGATCGATTTTGGCAGAAGTTCCGATTCAGTTTGTGATCTTGTTAACCGATGAAACAGCCACTTCCGATACTTACAAGGTGCTGAACTTCGCGGAAGTGATTAAGCTTGGTCGATCGCATTCTCTTCAACCTGTGCAGCAAGACCGAGATACACTCGCCACTTTAATGTACACATCGGGAACATCGGGAATGCCAAAAGGCGTGATGCTCAGTCATGGAAATCTATTGTATGAAGTGAATGGTGCGTATGATGTAGCACTATTGCACCCTGGAGAGCGCGTATTAAGCATTCTTCCGATTTGGCACTGTTATGAGCGCACGTTTGAGTACTTTATTTTCTCAAACGGTTGTACTCAGATTTATACCAACATTCGCTTTGTCAAAAAAGATTTGAAAGATTATCACCCGCACTACATGGTGGGCGTTCCACGTTTGTGGGAGTCAATTTACGAAGGCATTCAGAAACAGTTTCGCGATCAGCCTGCTAAAAAACAGAAGTTAGTCAAATTCTTTTTAGAGCAAAGCCAAAAGTACATTGTGGCAAAGCGTACCGCCGAGAATTTGAACTTGGACAATCTGAATCCGTCGAGTGCTGAGAAACTGAGCGCGAAGGTGAAAGCGGCAATTCGGTATCCGTTTCACAAATTGGGCGATCGCTTAGTCTATCAAAAGGTGCGAGAAGGAACAGGCGGCGCGTTGAATTTTGTCGTGAGCGGGGGCGGCTCGATCGCAGAACATTTAGAAGATTTCTTTGAGATTGTCGGCATCACTATTTTGGGCGGCTATGGACTGACGGAAACCGCTCCGATTACTCATGCGCGTCGTCCATGGCGCAATGTTCGCGGAGCCGATGGCGAACCGCTCCCCGGAACAGAAACGCGGATTGTTGACCCCGAAACGCGCACAGATTTACCGATCGGGCAGCGAGGCTTAATTTTGCTGCGGGGCGCACAGATTATGAAAGGGTACTACAACAATCCTGAAGCGACTGCAAAAGCGATCGACTCCGAAGGCTGGTTTGATACGGGCGATCTAGGCATGGTGACGCATCAGAATGATTTGATTATTACTGGAAGGGCGAAAGATACGATCGTGCTAACAAGCGGCGAAAATATCGAGCCGCAGCCGATCGAAGATGCTTGTTTGAGAAGTCCTTACATTGATCAGATCATGCTAGTCGGGCAGGATCAAAAAGTTCTAGGTGCGCTGGTTGTGCCGAATGTCGAGGCATTGGAGCAGTGGAAAGGCGGCAAAGTTGATCTCAATGATTCATCAGTGCAGGAATTATTCCGACAAGAATTGGTGAGATTGGTGAAAGAGCGTCCGGGTTATCGTCCAGATGATCGAATTGGTAATTTTAGGCTGTTGGTAGAACCATTCTCGATCGAGAATAGCTTACTGACTCAAACCCTGAAAATCCGGCGTAACGTCGTGATGGAGCGCTATCAAGGTATGATTAACGAGATGTTTTCGCAATGATGCGATTCTAGGGGGGCTAAACCATTTATCATTCCTTCTAGCCCCCGGTTTTCCCCTAGTTCTAACTCTGAGTCACCGTATGGAAATTTCCAAGTCTCATCTGTTGTTGCAGCGCAATGTCAATATCAAAGCGATCGTGACCCCTCGCTGGAAAGAAGAGGCGCAGCAAACGTTACAGGCGCAGTTGAATCAAACTGACAATCAGCTACAACAACTTGAAATGCAGATGCAGCAAGTCTTAGCTGAGCTACAGCGGCAGACCCTCCAACCTGGAAGCCCCGAAGCGTTACAGCAGAGCGAAAACATTCGGATGCAGTTCAATCAGAGCAAAAGTGAGTTGCTCGAACAAAAGAATCAAAGCTTACAGCAGCTTCAACAGGTTCAGATGCTAGAACTCGATCAAGAAGTGCAGCAAGGACAAATTGGCAGTGTGTTTCGGGTTGAGCCTGGAGACAATTTGATTGAGAAGATGAATGTTGAAGTGTTGCTGCGAGATGGCATTGTCGAGGAGATTCGCGGCATTATTTGATCCAGTCCCCGCTAAAACTTCTTATGAATGAATTCGATCGTGGATCAAGGTAGCGTAGAGACGTTCCAATCAAGCATCTCTACGCTACTAACGCTGTCCATAAAACGTCACGATCGAGCATTCGTAAATGTCGCTATTGTCAGAGTGAGACGACCTCATCGCGACGTATGACAACCGCAGCACGATACATTCTGGCACTCGACCTTGGCACAACGGGAAATCGAGCCTTTCTATTTGACCAAGCCGGCAATGTTGCTGGACAAGCGTATCAAGAACTCAAGCAATATTATCCTCAGCCCGGATGGTTAGAACACGATGCTGAAGAGATTTGGGCTGCAACTCAATCGGTGATCCGGGCAGCAACGTCAAAGATTCAACCCTCTGAGATTGCGGCGATCGGCCTGACGGTTCAGCGCGAAACTTGTTTACTTTGGGACAAAAATACTGGTAAATCGTTACATCGCGCGATCGTTTGGCAAGATCGGCGGACGGCTCCTTTTTGCAATGAATTACGCGATCGTGGATTGGCAGCAGAAATCTACGATCGAACTGGCTTAGTGATTGATGCCTACTTTTCCGCTACGAAGCTGAGATGGCTACTCGATCACACGCAAGGCATTGATTTAAACACCGTTCTAGCAGGCACGATCGATACTTGGATTTTGTGGAATCTTACAGGCGGGAAAGTTCACGCAACGGATCACAGTAATGCCAGTCGCACGCTGTTGATGAACTTAAAAACGCTGGAATGGGATGAAAGATTGCTTGAACTGTTTGAAATTCCCGCGCAAACTTTGCCCACAATTCAACCCAGCTTAGGAACATTCGGGGTAACGAATTTATTAGAAGTTGAAATTCCGATCACCGCAATTTTAGGAGATCAGCAAGCTGCATTGTTCGGTCAAGGCTGCGATCGACCCGGTTTGATGAAATGCACCTATGGAACTGGGAGCTTTCTCGTCGCGCACACTGGATCGGAAATTGTGCGATCGAATCAGCAACTCATTTCTACGATCGCTTGGACAGAGAACAATCAAATTGGTTACGCACTCGAAGGCAGTATGTTTACGAGTGGGGCTTGCATTCAATGGCTTCGGGATGGATTGGGCTTGATTTCAACCGCACAGGAAACCGAAGCGATCGCACAGCAAGTTCCCGATAATGGTGGCGTGTACTTTGTGCCTGCGCTGAGTGGATTGGGAACACCGCATTGGAATATGAATGCGCGTGGGGCGTTCATGGGCATTACAGGCGGGGTACGGCGAGAACATTTAGTGCGTTCGGTGCTTGAAGCGATCGCGTTTCAAGTCAAAGAAGTAGTAGACGAAATTGAAACCCACAGCCCGATCCCACTGCAAAAACTATCGGTCGATGGTGGAGCTTGTGAAAATAACTTTTTGATGCAGCTTCAAGCCGATGTGTTGGGAATTGCGATCGAGCGTCCCACGATTCGAGATACCACCGTTTTAGGAGTTGCATTTGCGGCAGGACTCGCGGCTGGATTTTGGCAGCACTATGATCAATTGGTAGAACGACGGGTGATCGATCGTATTTTTGAACCCAGTTCATCCTCGATTCAGTCTGACTTTAAACAGTGGCAAAAAGCAGTCGATCGGGCAAAAGATTGGCAGGCTTAGTTAAGAAACTTCATGAATATGACTTAAAGAAATATTTCTTTCGTTTGTTTTAAAGTGTTAGAACAAGAATCGCTATATACCCATCGCTACACCCACTTGAAGAACTTTAAAAAAGCAAGCTCTGAGATTTATCAAACTATTTTTAATGAACGAGGAATTATGAATGGGCAGATTTTGATTGTCGATGATACATTGACTGAGCTGGAAGGTCTGTGTGACTGTTTGAACGCTGCGAACTTTCAGATATTAGTCGCAGAAGATGGAGAAAGCGCGATCGAGATTGCCAAGGATGCGCGACCGGACTTGATTTTGCTTGACGCTTTCATGCCTGAGATGGATGGATTTGAAACCTGCCGTCAGCTAAAAGCAAATCATACCATCGCAGAAATTCCAGTGATCTTTATGACAGCACTCACTGAAACGATCGATAAAGTCAAAGGCTTTAATTTAGGCGCGGTCGATTATGTTACCAAACCGTTTCAACAACAAGAAGTGCTTGCTCGTGTACAGATTCATTTGGGAGTCCAGCAACTCACGCGACAGTTACGAGAGCAAATGGCGCGAGAACAAACCGCTAGACGAGAAGTGGAAACAGAACGCAATCGCACAAACAACATTCTCGAAAGCATTACTGATGCTTTTTTTGCACTGGATCAAAACTGGCGATTTACTGATCTCAATTCTAAAATAGAGCCACTTTTGCAGCGAACCCGAACAGAGCTACTAGGGAAGAACATTTGGGATGAATTTCCTGAAGCGGTGGGTTCTGAGTTTTACCAGCACTATTTTCGCGTCAGGGCTGAACAGACTGCGGTTGAATTTGAAGCATTTTACGCGCCGCTGGATGCTTGGTTTGCGGTTCATGCTTATCCGTTCCAAGATGGGATTTCTGCTTATTTTCAAGACATCACCGATCGCAAGCGCGGACAACAAGAATTACAAAGGCAGTATCAGCGATCGCAGCTTTTTTCAGATGTGACCTTGAAAATTCGCCAATCGCTGAATCTAGATGAAGTGTTACAGACAGCGGTGACTGAGGTGCAGAAAGTTTTGCAAGCCGATCGCGTTTTGATCTATCGCTTGTGGGCGGATGGAAGCGGGAGTGGTGTCGCTGAAGCTGTTTTACCCGATTGGACTCCGATCTTGGGAAATCGATTTCCTGAGGAGGTGTTTCCAGCGGACTATCGAGAGCAATATCGCCAAGGCAGAGTTGCTAAGATTGCCGATGTGACGGATGAGCAGGAGAACGTTGCAGATTGTTTAGTCGAGTTTGTGCAACAGTTTCAGGTGAAAGCTAAATTAGTCGTTCCCATTTTGATCAAAGCGGAATTATGGGGATTGTTGATTACTCATCAATGTGCAGAAGTGCGGCGTTGGACTGAGTTTGAAATCGAATTGCTCCAGCAACTTTCGGATCAGATTGGCATTGCTTTGCACCAAGCACAGTTATTAGAGCAAGAAACTCGGCAGCGTCAGGAACTCGCTCTATCAAATGCGGAACTGCAACAATTTGCTTATATCGCGTCCCACGATTTGCAAGAACCGCTGCGAATGATTACGAGCTATTTGCAACTGTTAGAGCGGCGATATAAAGACCAATTAGACGAAAGCGCGAACGACTTTATCAACTATGCGGTCGATGGTGCGACTCGCATGAAGACGCTGATCAATGATTTGTTGACATACTCACGAGTCGAAACGCGCGGGAAAACTTTCGAGCAGGTGAATTGCAACGAGAGCCTTGAACAAGCGATCGCGAATTTGAAACTCGCGATCGGCGAAACGCAAGCGACTGTTATTTCAGATCCTCTGCCAGAAATCGCGGCAGATCGCACACAAATGATTCAGCTATTTCAGAACTTGATTAGTAATGCGCTGAAGTTTCGGAGTGCTGAACCTCCGCTGATTTACCTCTCAGCCCAATCACACTCCGAGCAATGGCTATTTCGAGTGCAGGATAACGGGATTGGAATCGAGCCGCAGTATGTCGATCGTATCTTTGTGATCTTCCAGCGATTGCACAATCGGGCTGAATATCCAGGAACCGGAATCGGTTTAGCGATTTGCAAAAAGATTGTGGAGCGGCATGGAGGAAAGATCTGGGTCGAGTCTTGTCCTGGAAAAGGTTCAACGTTCTGTTTTACAGTTCCAGATCAATCTCAAATGGAGTGAGCAACTTTGAACAATAATCCTGGTAGATTAATCGAGATTCTATTGGTAGAAGATAATCCTGGTGATGTCAGGCTGACCCAAGAAGTTCTGAGAGAAGGAACACTCTTCAACCGTTTGAGTGTCGTCGAAGATGGAGTCCAAGCGATCGAGTTTTTGCACCGACAAGGAAAGTTCGATCATGCGCCTCGTCCCGATTTGATTTTGCTCGATTTGAATCTACCTCGAAAAGATGGGCGCGAAGTCTTAGAAGAAATTAAGTTTAGCTCCGATTTTAGACGCATTCCCGTTGTGGTCTTGACGACTTCTCAATCTGAGGATGATATTGTCCGCGCTTACAACTTTCACGCCAATTGTTACATTACAAAACCAATTGATCTAGAGCAATTTATAAAAGTGGTTCGATCGATAGAAGCATTTTGGCTAACCATTGTGAAACTTTCACCGGCATAAAAACTATGGACATTCCTCTGATTAAAGTGTTGCTGATCGAAGACAATCCCGGCGATGCTCGGCTATTGCAGGAACTTTTGATCGAGGTGCGATCGCAAAGATTTGAGCTAACTCAAGTTGAGCAATTAAATCAAGGCTTACAGCAGCTTCAAGACCACAGCTTTGATGTGATTTTGCTCGATCTTTCTCTCCCCGATACTCAAGGACTGGAAACCTTTATTCGTCTGTACAATCACGATCGCAATACGCCGATTGTGGTGATCACTGGGCTGAATGATGAAACTTTGGCAAGTCGTGCGGTACAAAGTGGCGCGCAGGATTATCTCGTTAAAGATCAAGTGACTAGCGATATCTTAGTGCGATCGATTCGATATGCGATCGAGCGAAAACGGGCGGAACATAAAATCCGAGAGCAAGCGGCATTGCTAGATGTGGCGACAGATGCGATTTCAGTTCAAGACTTGAATAGTCGAATTTTGTTTTGGAACAAAGGAGCAGAGCGGCTTTACGGTTGGAGTGCAGAAGAGATGACTGGTAACACGGATGAAATGCTTTACCCGAAACCTCTTCCTTCGCTGCAACACGCTCAAATCACACTGTTAGAACAAGGCGAATGGTCAGGTGAACTACAGCGCATCACGAGAAGCGGTAAGGTTTTGACAGTCGAAAGTCGCTGGACGCTGGTACGCGACGACGACGGTAAACCAAAATCGATCCTAGTGGTCAGTACTGATGTGACCGAAAAGAAAAAGCTAGAGGCGCAATTTCTAAGAATTCAACGCATGGAAAGCATTGGGACGCTTGCGAGTGGGCTTGCTCACGATCTCAACAACATTCTCACTCCCATTTTGGCAACGGCTCAATTGTTGCAGCTAAAGTTTCCGCAGCTCGATGAACACAATCAGCGATTGTTAAAAATGATGGAGACGAATGCAAAACGAGGAGCCGCTTTAGTCAAACAAGTTCTATTGTTTGCGCGGGGTGTAGAAGGCGAACAGGCGGTTCTACACTTAGAGCCTTTGATTTTAGAAACACAGCAGATTGCAGAAGAAACTTTTCCGAAATCTATTGCGATCGAAACCCACATCACCCCAAACTTAGGAGCGATCGGCGGCAATGCAACCCAGCTTCATCAGGTACTTATGAATCTTTGTGTGAATGCACGAGATGCGATGCCAAACGGTGGAACATTGTCGATCGTGGCTGAAAATCAATCGATCGATCACGCTTATACTCAAACCAACATTGATGCGCGAGTCGGTTCGTTTGTGAAACTCATGGTTTCGGACACCGGAACAGGCATTGACCCTGAAGCGATCGATAGAATCTTTGAGCCGTTTTTTACCACCAAAGAGTTTGGTAAAGGCACAGGGCTTGGACTTTCTACAGTGCTTGGCATTATCAAAGGTCACGGTGGCTTTGTAACGGTGAAAAGTGAAGTCGGTCACGGGACACAGTTTCATCTATTTTTGCCTGCTGTGATGGCAGTTGATGCTCAGGAACTGCAGCCGACGGAGATTTTGGCAGGACATGAAGAATTGGTGCTGATTGTGGATGATGAAGCTGCGATTCGAGAAAGTAGCAAAGCCTTGTTAGAGGCTTATCATTATCGGGTGCTAACGGCTGCGAATGGCAGAGAAGCGATCTCGCTTTATCATCAGCATCAGAACCATATCAGCGTTGTCTTAGTCGATATGATGATGCCTGTGATGGATGGTGCAACAACAATTCATCGACTGCACGAGATCAATGCACAGGTGAAGATTATTGCGATCAGCGGATTGGTTTCTCAAACTCGATCGCCTGCTCATCAGGAGGCTTCCAGATTTTTGCAAAAGCCTTACACCGCCGAGGAGCTTTTGAGAACAATGCGCCAAGTTTGTGAAGTTAGGGTCTAACCAGGTGTTCGTTCGACAGAAGCGGTTCGCTACGATTGCAAATTCGGGAAGCCGCTAAAAACGCAGTGGAAGAACTCGTCGAACTGATGCTAACCAACTTGCTAACCAAAACCACCGCCGCCCGGTGTCTCAATCACAAACACATCTCCAGGCTGCATCTGTACTTCAGCTTTACTCTCGATCGCTTCAATTTTCCCAGTGTTGCGCTTGATCCAATTTCGCCCAACTTCGCCTGATTCACCCCCGCTTAATCCAAATGGCGGAATCCGTCGATGTCCTGACAAAATCGCTGCGCTCATCGCTTCCCGAAATCGAATCTGACGCATTACGCCATTTCCACCCGAATGCTTTCCTTTACCGCCACTATCGGGACGAATCGCAAAACGATCAACCAACACGGGAAACCGCCATTCTAAAACTTCAGGATCAGTAAGTCGAGAGTTGGTCATATGGGTTTGTACCGCATCAGTTCCATTGAAGGTTGCACCTGCCCCTGATCCCCCGCAGATTGTTTCATAGTATTGATATTGCTCATTTCCAAATGTGAAATTGTTCATTGTGCCTTGAGCGGCGGCTAAGATTCCTAATGCACCATAGAGCGTATTCGCGATCGCTTGAGAAGTCTCAACATTACCCGCGACGACAGCAGCAGGATAGCGAGGATTGAGCAGACAGCCTTCGGGCACAATGATTTCGAGCGGTTTTAGACAGCCCGCATTTAGCGGAATATCATCCTTCACCAAGGTTCTAAACACATATAAAACGACGGCTTTACAGATAGCGAGGGGAGCATTGAGATTGTTTGGTTGCTGTGGAGAGGTTCCGGTGAAATCGACGATCGCGCTTCGATTCGCTTGATCAATCTCAATGTTCACTCGAATCTGAGTCCCATCATCCATTGGATAAGTAAAGCTTCCATTCTGCAATACTGTAATGGCTTGTCTGACGGATTCTTCTGCGTTGTCTTGAATGTGCTGCATATAGGTTTGAACCGTTTCAAGCCTGTAGCGGTACGCCATTTGTTGTAGTTCTTGAGCGCCCCGCGCGTTGGCTGCGATTTGCGCTTGCAAGTCTGCAATATTCTGCTGAACATTGCGAACGGGATAAAGTGTTGCGGTGAGTCGATCGAGTAATTCAGCTTCAAGAAATTGTCCTCGATGTACCAGTTGAAAGTTATCAAATAAGATGCCTTCTTGGTCGATCGAGGTACTGTTCGGGGGCATTGACCCGGGTGTGATGCCGCCAATATCTGCATGATGTCCGCGCGAAGCTACATAAAAGCTGGGTGCAGCATCGGAAACAAACACAGGCGTAATGACTGTGATATCGGGTAAGTGTGTCCCACCATTGTAGGGATTGTTGGAAACATAGACATCGCCTGGTCGAATTTGTGTTCCTTTTGCCTCGATTAAGCTTTTGACGCTCTCACTCATCGAGCCGAGATGTACAGGAATGTGAGGCGCATTTGCAATCAGTTGACCAGATTGATCAAAGATCGCGCAGGAGAAATCTAAGCGTTCTTTGATGTTGACGGAATAGCTCGTGTTTTGCAGAGTGATGCCCATTTCTTCCGCGATCGCTCGAATTAGATTGTTAAAAATCTCCAACAATACCGGATCAGGCGTTTCACTAAGTTCGATTGTTCTAAGTCCAGCGCTTTTCTCTTGTCGATCGAGGACTAAATGATTTTGAGCCGCGATCTCAGCCGACCATCCAGGCTCAATCACATTTGTGCCAGTAGATTCGATGATCAAAGCTGCACCCAAAATGCGATCACCAGGTTGCAATTGTTCACGCTGATAAACGGGAGCTTGATGCCAGTTGCCTTTCATGTAGATTGGAACGATCGCAGTGGGTGTGAGTGCAGAGGTTCGCTCACTTTTCTGAATCGTCTCTCTCGGCATCGCAGCAGGATGAATGACCTCTACAGAAATTGCTTCAACAATCAACGACTTGCCGGACATTGTAAATCCATAGCGTTGTGTGTAGGTTTGATTGAAATGATCGCAAATCGCATCAAAGGTTCCAAACTCGATCGGTAAAGTTGTATCTGTTCCCGCATACTTCAAATGAACTGTTTTCAGCACTTGAACAGCCGTAAAATTTTGGGGTGCAAGGCTCTCGAACTGTTGCTCTAAGGTTGGAATCAAGGGTTCTGTTAACACCGTTTCGATCGCGCGTTCTTTAAGCGATCGCACATCTGCTAAACCCATTCCATAGGCTGACAACACCCCTGCATAGGGATGAATAAAAATTCGCGACATCCCCAAAGCTTCTGCAATCAAGCAGGCGTGTTGTCCACCTGCACCGCCAAAACAACAGAGCGTGTAATCGGTGACATCATATCCGCGCTGGATTGAGATTTGCTTGATCGCCGTTGCCATTTTGTCGATCGCAATTGCTAAAAAGCCTTCTGCAACTTGTTCGGGTGTTCGAGAGTTCCCTGTTTTTGCTTGAATCTCGGCGGCGAGATCGGTGAACTGTTGCTGCACGATCGCACCATCTAACGGTAAGTTACCCACTTGCCCAAACACAGCCGGGAAGAACTCAGCTTGAAGCTTTCCTACCATCACATTGCAATCTGTGATGGTTAAAGGTCCGCCACGTCGATAGCAAGCAGGGCCTGGATCTGCGCCTGCCGAGTCGGGCCCGACTCGATAACGACTGCCATCAAACTGAAGAATCGAACCTCCCCCCGCCGCAACCGTGTGAATTGCCATCATCGGCGATCGCAATCTCACGCCTGCAATTTCGGTTTCAAACGTGCGCTCATACTGTCCGCTAAAGTGTGAAACATCCGTAGAAGTTCCGCCCATATCAAAGCCAATGATCCGATCGAATCCTGCGATCGCGCTTGTTTTCACCGCTCCCACAATGCCGCCTGCTGGTCCTGACAAAATACTATCTTTGCCCTGAAATCGTTGAGCTTCGACCAATCCGCCATTCGACTGCATAAACATTAATTCTGCGCTCAGTGCAGCACTGACTTGCTCGACATAGCGCCGCAAAATTGGAGAAAGATAAGCATCGACGACAGTAGTATCACCGCGACTGACCAATTTCATCAACGGACTTACTGCATGAGAAAGCGAGAGTTGTGTAAACCCAATATTTTGAACGATCGCTGAAAGTTGCTGTTCGTGATTGGGATAGCGATATCCATGTAAAAGCACGATCGCACAAGCGCGAATTCCAGCATCGTAGGCGGACTGGAGCGATCGTAAAAAATCATCCGTGATCAACAGTGGACACAGTTCTTCACCCTGAGCGCTGTAGCGTTCTTCAACTTCGATCACTTGCTCGTACAGCATTTCCGGTAGAACAATGTGTTGAGCGAAAATGTTCGGGCGATTTTGGTAGCCAATTCGTAACGCATCTCGAAAGCCTTTGGTGATCAACAGCAAAGTACGATCGCCTTTTCGCTCTAACAATGCGTTGGTTGCGACCGTCGTTCCCATTTTCACGACAGCAATTTGATCCGATGGAATTGGCTGATCTTGCTCGACTCCAAGCAGTTCTCGAATCCCTTGAATTGCCGCATCCGTGTAGCGTTCTGGATTTTCGGATAGGAGTTTGTGAATTGCGATCGAGCCATCGGGACGCTGCGCCACAATATCGGTGAACGTGCCCCCGCGATCGATCCAAAACTGCCACTGATTTGTCGATTCAGACATTGTTGAAAAGCTACTGTGTACACACAAATTGCTTTCGGTTCAGAATGCTTGGGGGTTGCCCCCTAAATCCCCCATTCTGGGGGACTTTGAAACTAAAAAAGCCGCTTGAAACCAGGAAATTTCTCTTCTCAAAGTCCCCCAAATTTGGGGGATTTAGGGGGCAGAAGCCGACTCAAACGAAGTGAAGAAAGACTTGCGCGTACACGATAGCACTATCGCTTCTATCCTCCCAACACTGAGGTCACTGCCCGTCCAATGTTCTGAGGCTGCATCGCATCGACTGCCGCCGTCGGTTCATACCCGCAATGCACCATACAATCTGCACACTGAGGATTACCACTCTTGCGCCCGTATTGATTCCAATCGGTCTTGTCGAGTAGCTCCCGGAACGTCTTGTAATGTCCTTCGTTCAGAAGATAACAAGGCTTTTGCCAGCCCAAAACGCTATAGCTCGGACTGCCCCAAGGCGTGCATTCATAGTCTTTCTCACCAATGAGAAAATCAAGAAACAGCGGATTGTGGCTAAAATTCCATCGCTTCCCTGTTTTCATCGGGGCAAGAATTTGGCGGAACAGGGCTTTCGTTTGTTCGCGCTTAAGAAAATGGTCTTGATCCGGTGCCCACTCGTAGGAATAGCCCGGAGAAAGCTGCATTCCATCGACCCCAAGTTCAGTCAGAAAATCGAAGAATTCGTGCATTTCTTCGGGTTTAGCACCATCGAAAATCGTCGTGTTGGTGTTGACCTGGAAGCCTCGCGCCTTTGCCGCTTTGATCGCTTTCACTGCGGTATCGAACACCCCTTTACGATCGACGCATTGATCATGCCAGTCGCGCATCCCGTCTAAATGCACCATAAAGGTGAAATACGGCGAAGGTTTGAACTTATCGAAGCTCTTCTCTAGCAGAATGCCGTTGGTGCAGAGATAGATGAATTTTTTACGATCGACTAATCCCTGAACAATCTCCCCGATTTGAGGATGCAGCAGCGGTTCGCCTCCCGGAATCGACACCACAGGCGCACCACATTCCTCAGCCGCCGCGAAACATTGTTCTGGGGTGAGATTTTGCTTAAGAATTTCGACGGGGTGCTGAATTTTGCCGCAGCCGGTACACGCAAGATTGCAGCGGAAAAGCGGTTCGAGCATCAATACTAATGGGAAGCGCTTTCGACCCATTAACCGCTGTTTGACTAGGTAAGAGCCGACTCCGACTACTTGCTGTAAAGGAACTCCCATCGCTATCTCCTCACTCTGTCCTGATGGATGAATTTTCTTGAAACCAGTTTACGGCATCTTCTAAAGCGGTGCGAATTGGCGTTTGGGGAAGTCCAAGTTCGCGGATTGCTTTTTCTGAATTGTAGTACATTGGTTGTTTTGACATTCTCACCCCATCGATTGGGATCGAGGGTGTTTTACCGAATTTTGTTAGAATCGCTTCGTCAATCCACGCCACACTCAGCGGCAACCAGACCGGAACCGATCGAGCAGGCGCACTGAGTCCAGTAATCTGACTCAATTCATCTAAAAGTTGTTTCAGGCTGAGGTTTTGATTGCCGAGAATATAGCGATCGCCGCTTTTTCCGTTTTGCAATGCGAGCAAATGACCCCAAGCGACATCGCGGACATGGACAAAGTTCAATCCAGTTTCAACATACGAGGGCATTCGACGCTGTAAAAATCGCAGAACAATATCCCCGGTTGGTGTGGGTTTGATGTCATACGCGCCGATCGGGGTACTGGGATTCACAATCACAACATCTTGACCAAACTGAGCCGCGACGATCGCTTCTTGTTCTGCCCAGTATTTTGATTGTTTGTAGTGTCCGATCAGCTTTTCTACAGGTGATTGATACTGTTCGGTTGTAGGCTGACCGCTAGGATCAATCCCGATCGCGGCAACCGAACTGGTATAGATTGATCGTTCAACGCCCGCTTTTCTTGCAGCCGCGAGAACATTGCGAGTTCCAAAAACATTGCTTTGGTAGAGACTGTCTCGATCGCTTTGCCACAGTGAATAATGTGCTGCAACGTGGAATGAACAATCACAGCCTTTCATCGATCGAGCTAAATCAGGATCGTTCAGATCACCTTTTACAATCTCAACTTCTAAGCCGTTTAAGTTATCTAATCGAGCATTGGAACGCGCTAACGCTCGAACTTCGTAACCTTGTTCGAGCAACAATCGCACTAGATTCGCGCCCACAAATCCAGTGCCTCCAGTGACAAATGCTTTCATCGTTTTTTTGGTTTGAGATCATCGAGCAAGGTATAAATCACAGGCACAACAAACAAACTGAGCAACGTAGAAGTAATCAATCCACCCGCGATCGAGACTGCCATCGGAGATCGCAGTTCTGATCCCGCGCCTAACCCAATTGCGATCGGAACCATCCCTAGAATCGTTGCTGCTGTGGTCATCATGATCGGTCGTAGTCGAATCGGTGCAGCTTTGAGAATGGCAGCATTGCGATCGAGTCCTTCCCGCCTCAGTTGATTGATGTAATCCACAATCAGGATTGCATTTTTATTGGTCAATCCCAACAGAAACACAAAGCCGATTAGCGAAATCATGCCAAAATCGCTTTGGGTGATTAGCAATGCCAACATTGCACCGACGAGCGCTAATGGAAGTGACAAGGCAACCACGATCGGATCAATCAAGCTCCGAAATAGCCAAACGAGAACCACAACAATACAAAGCGCTGAAAGTCCTAGTGTTTTACCAAAGCTACCGAAAATCTCCTGACTACTCGCAGAATCGCCGCCTAAACCGAGGGTGACTCCTGCTGGAAGAATGGGTTTTGATTCAGCCAACAATCGGTTGGTTGCATCTCCCAAAAGTAAGTCTTTTCCTAAATTTGCACTGACATAAACAACTCGCTGTCCGTTCAATCGATCGATTTTTTGAATCCCGTTTTGATTGCTGCTCCCGCTTAAAGTTACGTCAGCAATTCCCGGAATAGTTTGTAAGCGATTTTTTAACTCAGTTCCAGCTTTTTCGAGTGTTGCTAAATCGTCGCCTTTGAGGGATGCCTGAAGCGGTTTCTGGCTTCCCGCTTCGACAAAGGGAATATCTTCAACGCTTGTGGAAACTCCGGTAATTTGAGGAAGATTCGATCGCAGTTGATCTTGCAGCGTTGCGGTTGGAGTCGCATGATTTTCCTTCAGCTTGACGTAGAGTAAACCTTTATTCGGTTCTCCTTCACGCGATCCCACAGTCGTAAAAATCGTTTCAACATCCGGCGATTCTCTCACCGCATCCTCAAGCTGTTTAGCAACGTTGAGCGAGTCTTGCAGCGGATTAATCTGCGGAATCTGTCCACCTGCTGCCACGATCGAAGTAATTTCTTCTTGAGAAGGGATCTTTGGCAGTGGCGCATTGTATCGAACATTAAATTCGCCTCGATCGAGCTTCGGAATAAATCCTTGTGGAATCATCGGGATGATTGCAATTCCCGCTGCAAAACTCGCAAGCGCAATTCCCACCACGATCGCCCGATGCCGCAACGACCACTGCAACAAGCGGTGATAAGCATCATTAAAACGTGACCAAATCCCAAGCGTACGATCGCGGTTCTGTCCCGGACGTTTTCGCAGCAAATAGAGCGATAAAACTGGCGATAAAGTCCGCGCGACTAGCAGCGACATAATCATCGCAGCAGAAACGGTGATCCCAAATGGCTTAAAGAACTGCCCGATCACACCGCCCATTAGCCCGATCGGTAAAAAGACTGCAACCGCTGTAAAAGTCGCCGCCGTTACCGTTAAACCGATCTCATTTGTGGCATGAAGTGCGGCTTCTCTTGGAGTTGCTCCTTCTTCAATATGTCGGCTAATATTTTCGACATCGACGATCGCATCATCGACCACGCTCCCGATTACCAACGCCAATGCAAGTAACGTAATCGTTTCCAAATTGAAGCCGAAAAACGCCATCACGATAAACGTTCCAAGCAGCGAGACCGGAATCGCTAAGGCTGAAATCAATGTTGCACGCCAACTTCGGAGAAACGGAAAAATCACCACGATCGACAAAACGATCGCTTCGATCAATGCCTCGATCGTCGAATGTGTTGCTTTCTGAATGTATTCTGCTTGCGTTGCTGCAAGTGTGATTTTCACATCCGAAATGTTTTTTCTCAGCGTTGAAATTTCTTGCTCAACAGCATTTACAACCTCAAGCGTATTGGCATCTCCTCGCTTGATGACTTGAATCGCGATCGAATCTTTCGCATCAAATCGCGTCAGTGTCGCCCCCGCTTGATTTCCCCCACTTCCCAACACGTTAACTTTCAGCACACCGGGAATTTTCGCCAATTGAGAAACAATCTGATTCGTTGTGAGCGTGGCTAAATCTTGGAGATTGCGCGAAGTGCTTTCGATCGCATAACTCACCGCTGCTGATTCGTTCAAATTCAGCGCGATCACTTTGTACTTCGTATCTTTCGGCAGCGCGATCGACTTCATGGCTGCTTCAACCGTTTGGCTCGATTTCTCCAAACTTGTGCCTACTCCAAACGAGAGACTCACCGCCGTTTGATTCGGATACGTCGAAGACCGAATATCATCTAAACCTTCGAGCGATCGCAATGCCTGCTCGATCGGCTGTGTGACCTGCTTCTCCGTTTCAGTCGTCACCGTCAGCGGCGCTTCTGCATTTACAACGACCACCGGAAAAGTAACATCAGGAAACAGCGCATACTTCAGCGAACTGAATGCAAACAGTCCAGCAACAGTAATAAAAAGCCAAACGCAAATCGTAATGGCAGGCTTTGCGATCGCGAGACGTGAGATATTAAAACGCTCCCGCGATGTGGGAGTTGGAGTGGGCAAATCCATAGAGACTCAAACCTAGAAAACAGCGGGGGTTAAAAAATTGTTAGATACGATCGAGAATTTGAGATGATCGGGGTGTCTCCTTTTTACAGCGAGATCAGGTCGTAAAACTTTATTCTTTCAATGGTTTCCGTCATTCTCGTCCCTCAAGGTGCAGAATATCAAGCCGTTTATCGGGGAGTTCAATCCCGGTCAAATCCGCCTAGAGTGATACCTATTCCGGCAGGTGGAGCCGCTGTTCGGGATCTCGATCACTTCTCGGATGCCACCGAAATTCTAGTAATGGGACTCTGCGGCAGTTTAGCGCCTCAGTTTGAAGTCAGCACGATCGCGCTTTATCGCGCCTGTGTCGATTTCTCAGGAAAGGTAAAAGAGTGCGATCGCGATCTAACTCAACGACTCCAAGCGCAGCTACAAGTTTCCCCAGTTCTCGGATTGACCAGCGATCGCGTGATTTGTTCTGCGATCGAAAAGCGTGATCTAGGCAAAACCTACTGCGCCGAAGTCGTCGATATGGAAGGATTCGCAATTCTGTCTCATCTATCAGTGGCGATGCTGCGGGTCGTGAGCGACGATTTGCAAGGGGATTTGCCAGATCTCAGCGGCGTGATTGATTCTAACGGCAAAATTCAAACGATTCCGATGGCAAAAGCAATGATCCAAAAGCCGATCGCGGCGAGTCGATTGATTCGAGGGTCTTTGTCTAGTTTGAGAACACTGCGTCAACTCGCTGCGGCTCTCGACTTTTGACCTGTTTCTAGACGATAAAACCCCCTCTAGTACTGCTATGCAGCCTGTAGAGAGGGTTCGATTTAGTTCAGTTTAATTGCCGCGTTTGAGGAAAGATTCGACTTGGCTGAACTCGGTGTTTAAGCGATCAATCATTTTCTGGGGCACAGGGCGATTCGGGTAAGAACTGTAGTGTCCTGCGAGAGAATTTAGAGCGGTTCGCATCGTGGTGAAGGAACTCAGTTTAAGCAGGGCTGTATCGCGACGATAGCGAGAAGCAAAATCATTAATCAATTTGCGTGCGTCGCCTTGAATTGCCGCTTTGTCCGGTGCATCGGCGGGGAGGGTTATCGCAGTTTTGAGGGTGTTGATCACCATCAGCGTGTCGTCGCGGTAGTTGCCCGACAGACCGCCCGGTGCATTGGAGCAACCGACAAGCCCGATCGCCACAACCATCACTAGCGCCAGCAGGCGAGACAATAAGCGCTTCATAAGCAGTTCGCGTTAAATGAACAAAAGTAACAATTTCCTCATCGTACCGTGATTGGGAGCAGTGGGATCAGAATCGAGAGAGGGAGAGTTTTTGATTTTGAGAATTTCCCAGATAATTGAGACAGAGTTACGAGAGGTTATGGATGCTAAACGTTAATCTGGATGCTGAAGCAGAGCAATATTTGGTGGAAATTCTGGCTCACGAAAACACGAATAGCGGTGAGTTGATAAAGCAGCTACTCCACGATCGCTGGCAATCCCTCCAGTCGCCTCAAACTATACTGGAGCGCATGGGCGGCTACCCGGAGCAGTTATTTGAAGGAGCGGCAGATTTGTCGGATCGAGATGTCCGTGAACAATTCATTCGCCATAAAATTGAACAACGCTATGAGCAATCGTACATCTCATGCCTGATTTCTCGATCGTGCTGGTTGATAGTTCAGTCCTCTAGCGATTTTAGCTGCGGTAATAATGTCTGAAATGCCCGCCCGCGATGGCTAATTTCCTGCTTTACGTCTAGAGGCATCTCTGAAAACGTCATTCCCTTCTCAGGTACGTAAAAAATCGGATCGTAGCCAAACCCACCGTCACCACGCGGAGCTTTTAGGATCTCACCCGGACAAATTCCCTCGGTTAAAAGCGCGATCGACCCGTCCGGTTTCGCAAGCGCGATCGCACAAACAAACTGCGCTCGTCGATCGGAAGTTTCGCCCAATTCCCCTAATAGTTTATTAATTCGCGTCTGATCAGAATCCGCATATCGCGCAGAATAGATTCCGGGTCTGCCATCGAGTGCTGCCACTTCCAAACCCGAATCATCTGCGATCGCCCAATGACCCGTTGCGATCGCAACTTGGGTAGCTTTCTGAGCGGCATTCTCTCGAAACGTCGTTCCGGTTTCTTCCATTTCCAAATCCGGCGGCTTTAACTGCAATTCCCAATCCAGTCCTGCTAAATAAGGCTGAATCTCTTTTACTTTGCCTGGATTTCCGGTTGCTACGACTAAAACTGTCATTTTTCAATCCACTGCCGAAACGTATCCCAACTCGAAATATCTTCTAATAATGCCTGATATCCGCTGACATTTGGATGCAATCCATCTTCGGTGAATTGTTGATTGCACCAGTCTAAACCTCTCGATCGCCAAATTTCCAATAAATTCAAATGCGGAATCTGACGAACTTCACACGCCGATCGAATCGCTGCGTTATATCGAATTTGATCTGCATGGTTGTAGTACATACAATCGAGAAACGGCATTTTCGCTTCATCGACTGGGATCATGCCGACGAATAAAACGGGACAGAGCCGAAGCGCTCGATCGAGCAAATCCGCCATTTCGGTCTGAAAAGTCTCAAACGGCAGCAAATTTTTCCCGTCGGGTTTGCCTAATCTCGGTGAATCGTTCACCCCAACCGACAAAATAATCAAATCTGGAACGCGATTTCGTAGCTCTCCGCGACGGCGAAACTCATCTTCGAGCCGCTGCGCCACTTGTCGCATTCCATCCCCACGCACCCCCAGATTGTACAGCGCATGATTCGTTCCCCCTGGAATCATCCAGCGTCGCCGCAATCGCTCAACCCAACCGCCTCCTACCGGATCACCAAATCCATAAACGATGCTATCTCCTAGCGCCAAAATTCGGAGCGAGGAGGCTGGGGAAACGGTAGAACTGATCGAGGAAGAAACCAAACTTTGCATGAAATCGTGCGGATGAAACAGGTCTGCGCTATTAATAGAGTCTGAGCTAACTTGGACTCTATCACTCTAGACGGATTTTCTCAAAACTTTACACAAGCTTTGGTGATCTGTCACGATCGAGGTTTCCAAAAGTCTTTACTGAGAGAACAACTGATGGCAAAATCTGGCTCTTTACACAAACGTCCTCCGTTTGACACCGTTCAACTGATGCGCCGCGCTGACGAGTTGATCGGCGCTGCTTCTAATCGATATCGGATCACTGTCCAAGTCGCAAATCGTGCAAAACGGCGGCGCTTTGAAGACTTCGACAGCGGCGATGATCCCATGATGAAGCCAGTGATGCGGGCGATCATCGAGATGTCAGACGAACTGACTCAGCCCGAAATTATCGGGGAATAAGTGATTGGGGCGAGAAATTACGATCGCCCCTGTTTTTTAGGAATAAACCGATGAAGCGCTTTCTAATTCTTGCCAGTGTAGCGATGTTGCTTTTCTCAGTCTCTCCTGTCGTCGCTCAAACCGCACCGCCTTCTGGACAAGTACGCATTCAAGAAGCGTGGCAGCAAGTGTATAAAGAAATTTCAGATCTGCCGCTTGAAAATCAGTACGTCAATCGCGAAACGGGCAAAGTCGATCCGAGCAATACGTTAGTCAGTCGCCTAATTCGATATCACTATTTCATTAAAGGTCGCCCCGTTAGCTTCCGGCTCGACTGGAAATATACGCTGGCAGATTACTTAGGAATCAATGAACCGATGAAAGCGGATGGATATCCAGGATCAGATAACTTACGCAAAAATCCGTTTGAAAGCGATCGAGCAATCATCCAAACGCTGAATCGTAAACAGCGCGATGCTCTCGTGCAAGCGTTGGTGAATGTGTTTACTCGCCGCTCATGAGTCGGATCGTCAAAACGGGAAACGGTTGGCGGCTCGGTTGGGATGCTGCGGCTTCTGAGTTCAAAGGATTGGTTGGGGGAGAGAATTGGGCGATCGAGCTTACCGAGGAAGAATGGAACGATTTTCGCCGCCTCAATGAACAATTGCACGAAGCAATGCGGCAGATCGCCCAAGAGCTAATGGACGAAGAGCAAATTTCCTGCGAATTAGAAAGCGATCGTATTTGGCTTGAAGCCGAAGGATTTCCCAATGCTTACAGTTTGCGCTTGATTGTGCAAACGGGTCGTAAAGCTGAAGGATATTGGGAAAACGCTCTGGAACTGCGAGAAGCAATGAGCACGATCGAAGGTTTTTGAAGCATTACCAAGCTAGCTTTGTGCCGTCCCACGAGAAAAATTCGCCACTATTGCTATCTTGTAGCTGATCAAGAACAGTGATTAACTGTTGAACGGTACGATCGACTGAGAATAATTTTTCTGGTGGAACACTACGCTGAAACGGTTTCGATAGTCTTGTATCGGTTGTTCCAGGATGAAGAGTCACCACGATCGCATTCGGGCAGGTGCGCTTAAACTCGATCGCAGTGGTTCGCATGAACATATTCAACGCTGCTTTTGAGGCGCGATACCCATACCAACCGCCCACTTGATTGTCTCCAATGCTTCCTACTTTGGCGGAGATGGTAGCAAGAATTGCGCGATCGCGATGTTTTAACAAAGGTTGAACGTGCTTTGCTAACAATGCGGCTCCGATGCTGTTGATCTGGAAGTATTTGAGCAACTGATCTGCGTTGAGATGCCGCAAGCTTTTTTCGGGTTGCATGGTTCCATCGTGCAGAACACCGACACAGTTGATCACATAATGCAGTTCTGATGTTTCAGCTTTGATTTGTGCGATCGCTTGTTCGATCTGAGCTTCATCGGTGAGGTCGAGTGACAATCGCACTAAATCAGGATGCTCGAAATTGAACAAATCACAGTCTGCATTGCGATAAGTGGCATAAACGCGATTGACGCGCTGAGTGTCAAGAAATTGCCGTGCGAATTCTAGCCCGATCCCTTGGCTTGCTCCAACGATGAGCGCTATTGTCACCATTTTCCTTCCAATCAATCAAAATTTGAGTATACCACCGCAAACTCAGTGAGACAGACACTATCGTCTTACCAACCATCCGATTCTTCACCCTGCCACACTTCTAGATCAAGCTCATCTAGGTAAATCAATGCCGCTTGAATGTTAGTGCTGCTGCCTTTGAGATTCAAATCAAACCAGCCGTCGCCCTTTGCGTTTGCGCCTAAAATGGCGGCGATAATATTCACCGTCAAGTGATACTGCGAGACTAACTGAGAAATGACAGGTTCCTGGTGATAGTGCTTCGGAATGCGGAGGCGAATTCGTTGTTCAGTTGTGCGATCGTCGTTCGTCAGTGTGAGAGCTTGCATTTCCTTTTCTCCCGATACGCTTAATCTACGGTTAATCAGTCGAGTTTTTGTACATTGATTTTATTGTATCAAGCGGTTCACGAAAAAAGATCGTAGGATCGCGGATTCATAGATTTCCAAGTTGAAGAAGTGCGATCGCGTACCACCGAGGAGCAATAGTCGATCGTGCAACCTTGTACAACAGGATTGATATTTTTGAGTCTGTAAATGCCCAATACTAAAAATCGAGGCTAACTCCGTAAAGAGTTAGCCTCGATTTTTAGTATTGGGCATTTATTAAGGTGTAACTTCTTGCCCTTTCGCCAAGAAGCGAGTCGCTCCGGTTGAGGCGGCTTTTGCCCCTAAAACCCCCATTCTGGGGGACTTTAAGCCAAGACCTTCCGTTTCAAAGTCCCCAAAATGGGGGTTTTAGGGGGCGAAGATCTCAGCGACGACGAATCGAAAGTTTACAGGTTATTTAATCCACGATCCTTAGTATCTGCGCGTTATTTCTCGATCGCAATTGCATTCTCTGGCGGTTGAACCGCAATCTCTAACAATCCAGGCGAATCAATAAATCCAAAGTAGAACGACACAACCGACATCAGCCCATACAAAACAGCATTGCTACCAAACAGCGGCATAAATCCGAAGAATGTGTTGGTGGGTTCTAATGATCCAAGAAATGCCAGCACTCCAAAGAACTGAAACAATCCGCGACCATAGAACCGCGAACCGCCCAAACCGATCGAGCTAACTAAGCCCAAAATTCCAACGATCGCATACACCGTATTTAGCACTGGATTTGTTGGGAACAGACCGAAGAGATATCCCAATTGGATTTCAAGCCCGTTGTGAACTTCGATCGCATTGATCGGATGCTGTAGCTGGGGAATAAATCCTAAAATGGACAGGGATAAAAAGAAAATTCCTGTAACAAAAGCGTAAAGTTGTCCACGTTTCATAATGTTTCTGCCTACTAAGAAATTACAAGTTTCGTGAATCGAAAATTGAGTTTCATTAACAGTAAACATATTCGATCGAAACTCCATCACGATTAAGAAAGAGACTTGGAAATTCTCTTTTACAGATCTGACGATTTCCTTAAGACCTTTGGGATATTTCGGAAGTATGTTAGAGAATTTCAAAAGGACTAGAGATATCTTCACCGAAGCTCTAGCTGATACTCTCTCTCCGCCATTGAATAGGGTAATGATAATGACTAGATACGGACTGCCTGCGAAGCAAGGTTTGTATGATCCGCAGTTCGAGCATGATGCCTGCGGAGTCGGATTTATTGTGCAGATGAAAGGAAAAGCATCTCACACGATCGTGCAGCAAGCGTTGACGATTTTGGCGAACTTGGAGCATCGGGGCGCTTGTGGTGCAGAAACGAATACGGGAGATGGGGCAGGCATTTTAATGCAGGTTTCACATCGATTTTTCCAAAAAGTTGCAGCGGAGTTAAATATTGCTCTGCCTAATGCAGGACAGTATGGGGTCGCGATGATTTATTCGTCGCCCGATCGCAGTTCACGCGAAGCAGGACGACGCAAATTTGAGAAAATCGTGGCAGAAGAGGGGCAAACTGTTCTCGGTTGGCGGGATGTGCCAACGAATAATGCAACCTTGGGCGAAACGGCAAAGTCAAGTGAGCCGTTTATGCAGCAAGCTTTGATCGGACGTTCTGCTGATTTAATCGATGATCTGGCGTTTGAGCGCAAGCTTTATGTCATCCGGAAGCGATCTCATAGTGCTATTCGCACGACTGGAATCGACGAATATTGGTATCCCGCGAGCATTTCCTGTCGCACGATCGTTTACAAAGGAATGTTGATGCCGCTGCAAGTTGGAGAATATTACTCTGATTTGAGCGATCCCGATTTGGAAAGCGCTTTAGGCTTGGTGCATTCTCGGTTTAGTACGAATACGTTTCCGAGTTGGGAGCGATCGCATCCTTACCGCTACATTGCTCACAATGGTGAAATCAATACCTTGCGCGGCAACATCAATTGGATGAATGCTCGACAAGCTTTGTTTGAGTCTGATTTATTTGGTGACGATTTAAGAAAAGCTCAACCTGTCATTAACATCGACGGCAGTGATTCGACGATTTTTGATAATGCTTTAGAACTGTTGACTTTATCGGGTCGATCGCTGCCTCATGCGGTGATGATGATGATCCCCGAACCTTGGACAGCACACGAATCGATGAGTCCTGAGCGCAAAGCGTTCTACAAATATCATTCTTGCTTGATGGAACCGTGGGATGGTCCGGCTTCGATCGCATTTACCGACGGTCGAATGATGGGCGCGGTTCTCGATCGAAATGGGTTGCGTCCGTCGCGCTACTACGTCACGAAAGATGATTTTGTGATCATGGCATCTGAGGCGGGTGTGCTGCCTGTTGCGCCTGAGAATGTTCTGCAAAAGGGACGCTTGGAACCAGGGCGAATGTTCTTGGTCGATATGGAGCAGGGGCGAATTGTTTCCGATGAAGAGATCAAGCAGGAAATCACCACGGCTGAACCCTATCAAGAGTGGCTTGATCAGAACATGGTCGGATTTGCAGATCTCAAAGATGCGCCAGAACTGCCGAAGTCTGATCTAAAAACGGTGCTTCAACGTCAGTTAGCTTTCGGCTATACGTTTGAAGAATTACGATTGTTGCTGACTCCGATGGGGCGCGATGGTGTGGAAGCGACCGGAGCAATGGGAGCCGATACGCCGTTAGCAGTGCTATCCAACCGACCTAAATTGCTCTACGACTATTTCAAACAGTTGTTTGCTCAGGTGACAAATCCGCCGATCGATTCAATCCGCGAAGAGATTATTACCTCGGCAGAAACGACGATCGGATCAGAGCGGAACTTGCTGAAACCTGAACCAGAAAGCTGTCATTTGATCGAGCTAAAAACGCCAATTCTCAGTAACGAAGAGTTAGCGAAACTAAAGCACATCAATGAACAAGGATTTAAGTCGATCGTACTTCCGATCGTGTTTGATCCGAAATCGGGTGTTACGGGATTAGAACAGTCGATCGTGTCTCTCTGCCAACAAGCAGATCAAGCGATCGAGTCGGGTGTGAACATTCTGATTTTGAGCGATCGCGATGTGAATGCTCAAAATGCTCCGATTCCGGCGCTTCTTGCTGTATCCGGCTTGCATCATCATTTGATCCGAGCAGGCACAAGAACAAAGGTCGGCTTAGTTCTCGAATCCGGCGAACCGCGTGAAGTGCATCACTTTGCGATGCTGATTGGTTACGGTTGCGGCGCGATCAATCCGTATTTAGCGTTTGAAACAATGGAGTCGATGATCGCTCAAGGTTCTTTAGTCGGCGTTGACTACAAAACTGCTTGCAAGAACTACATCAAAGCTCTTACAAAAGGTGTGGTCAAAGTTGCCTCTAAGATTGGAATCTCGACAATTCAGAGCTATCGAGGCGCACAAATCTTTGAAGCGATCGGGCTAAATCATTCGGTTGTCGATCGCTATTTCACTTGGACTGCTTCTCGCATCGAAGGAGCCGATTTGGAAGTGATCACCAAAGAAGCATTGTTACGTCATCATCATGCGTTTCCCGCTCGCCCAACGAACGGACATACGCTTGATGTCGGTGGCGAATATCAATGGCGCAAAGAAGGTGAAGCGCATCTATTCAGCCCCCAAACGATTCACACGCTGCAAAGAGCCGTCCGCGAAGGTAATTATGATCTGTTCAAACAATACGCAACCTTGGTCAACGAACAGAGCCAACAGCATTTCACTCTACGCGGAATGCTGCAATTCAAAGCGCGTCAACCGATTCCGATCGAAGAAGTGGAGCCGATCGAAGCCATCATGAGCCGCTTCAAAACCGGAGCCATGAGCTATGGTTCGATTTCCAAAGAAGCGCACGAAGCTTTAGCAATCGCAATGAACCGAATCGGTGGCAAATCCAACACCGGAGAAGGCGGCGAAGATCCCGATCGCTATACTTGGACAAACGATCGCGGCGATTCCAAGAACAGCGCGATCAAACAAGTTGCATCCGGTCGCTTTGGTGTCACCAGTTTGTATCTCTCCCAAGCGCGAGAAATCCAAATCAAAATGGCACAAGGCGCGAAACCGGGGGAAGGCGGACAATTGCCCGGTCGTAAGGTTTATCCTTGGATTGCGAAAGTTCGACATTCAACGCCGGGTGTGGGATTAATTTCACCACCACCGCACCATGACATTTACTCGATCGAAGATCTCGCCGAACTGATCCACGACTTGAAAAACGCCAATCGAGCCGCTCGAATCAGCGTCAAACTCGTCTCAGAAGTCGGAGTCGGAACCATTGCCGCTGGAGTTGCGAAAGCTCACGCGGATGTGGTGTTAATTTCTGGCTACGATGGCGGAACTGGGGCATCTCCGCAGACTTCGATCAAACACGCAGGCTTACCTTGGGAATTGGGATTAGCTGAGACGCATCAGACGTTAGTTTTGAATAACTTGCGATCGCGAATCGTCGTCGAAACCGATGGACAAATGAAAACTGGACGCGATGTAGTCATGGCTGCATTGCTCGGTGCAGAAGAATTTGGTTTTGCGACTGCGCCACTGGTCACACTCGGCTGTATTATGATGCGCGTTTGTCATCTCAACACTTGTCCCGTTGGCATTGCAACCCAAGATCCGAACCTGCGCGAAAGCTTCACAGGCGATCCCCAGTACACCGAGAACTTTATGAGATTCATTGCTCAAGAAGTGCGGGAACTGATGGCACAGCTTGGATTCCGTAGCCTAAACGAAATGGTTGGGCGCACTGATGTTCTAGAGCCCAAACAAGCGATCGACCATTGGAAAGCAAAAGGCTTAGACTTCTCCAAGATTCTCTATCAGCCCGATGTTGATCCTTCAGTTGGCTTGTATTGCCAGATTCCACAAGACCACGGACTAGAAAAATCGCTCGATCTTTCGGTGCTGTTGGATCTGTGTAAAGAAGCGATCGAGCAAGGCAAACCCGTTAAAGCGACTTTGCCGATTCGGAACATCAATCGCGTCGTTGGTACGATTCTCGGCAACGAAATCACTAAACGTCACTGGAACGGACTTCCCGAAGATACCGTCCAACTTCATTTCCAAGGTAGTGCTGGACAGAGCTTTGGAGCATTTGTTCCAAAGGGTGTCACGCTCGAACTTGAAGGAGATGCCAATGACTATGTTGGTAAAGGTCTGAGCGGCGGAAAGCTCATTGTTTATCCGTCGATCTCATCCACCTTCAATGCCTCTGAAAACACCATCATCGGTAATGTCGCTCTCTACGGTGCGACCAAAGGAGAAGCCTACATCAGCGGAATTGCAGGTGAGCGATTCTGTGTTCGCAACTCTGGAGTCAATACTGTTGTTGAAGGAGTCGGCGATCACGGGTGTGAATACATGACGGGCGGTACGGTTGTGGTTCTTGGAAAGACCGGACGCAACTTTGCAGCGGGAATGAGTGGAGGAGCCGCTTACATCTATGACGAAGCAGGCGATTTTGCGACTCGCTGTAACACTCAAATGGTTGCACTAGAGCCGTTTGCTGATCCGGAAGACATCGCGATCGTGCGTCAGATGATCCAAAATCATGCGAACTTGACTCACAGCCACAAAGCCAAAGAGATATTGGAACAGTGGGAAGAAGTGAAATCGCGCTTTGTTAAAGTCATGCCAAAAGACTACAAGCGAGTTCTGCAAGCCTTGAGACGAGCAGAAGAATCGGGTCTGAGCGGCGATGATGCGCTTTCGGCTGCATTTGAAGAAAATGTGCGGGATGTGGCGCGGGTTGGCGGCAGTTAACTCTTTGATTGAATCATTGATTGAGTGGTGGAGTGGGCATCTTGCCTGCCCCACAGTTATTTTCTTCTATTTACTGATCACACCTCGCTTTTGAACCATGGGAAAACCAACTGGCTTTATTGAATTCTTGCGCGAACTGCCCTCAGAACTTTCGCCAACCGATCGCACTCGCAACTGGGACGAATTCCATCTGCCCATGCCCGAAGACAATCTTCGCACTCAGGGCGCACGCTGTATGGATTGCGGCATCCCGTTCTGTCATACTGGAACCGTAATTAGCGGCATGGCAAGCGGTTGCCCGATTAACAATCTGATTCCTGAATGGAACGATTTGATCTATCGCGGACTCTGGAAAGAGGCACTCGATCGCTTACACAAAACCAACAATTTCCCCGAATTCACTGGGCGAGTCTGTCCCGCTCCTTGTGAGGGTGCTTGTGTGTTGGGCATTCATAATCCACCTGTCACGATCAAGAACATTGAGTATTCGATCGTTGATAAAGGCTGGAACGAAGGCTGGATCACGCCCGAACCGCCGGAGAAACGGACTGGGAAAAAAATCGCGATCGTCGGTTCAGGTCCCGCTGGATTATGCGCGGCTGCCCAACTGAACAAAGCAGGGCACTGGGTCACGGTGTACGAACGCGCCGATCGTCCGGGTGGATTGCTGATGTACGGCATTCCAAACATGAAACTCGACAAAGAAAAAGTCGTGATGCGGCGACTGAACATTCTCGAAACCGAGGGCGTAAAATTCGTTTGCAACACTGAGATCGGAAAAGACTTGCCAGCAGAAGACTTGCTGAAGAACTTTGATGCTGTGGTGATGTGTACTGGAGCAACTAAGCCGCGCGATTTGTCGATCGAAGGTCGTCACCTCAAAGGCATCCACTTCGCAATGGACTTCCTCACCGCCAACACTCAATCAGTCTTAGAGCACACCGACCCAGCACTTTCCGCTCAAGGGAAGGATATCGTGATCATCGGAGGTGGCGACACCGGAACCGATTGTGTCGGAACTTCAATTCGGCATGGTTGTAACAGCGTAGTTCAATTGGAAATCCTGCCCCAACCTCCCGCAGAACGCGCTTCTAACAACCCTTGGCCCGAATATCCAAAAGTCTACAAAATGGACTACGGGCAAGAAGAAGCTGCCGCAAAATTCGGATCAGATCCTCGCGCTTATCTGAGAACCGCAACTCGATTTGAAGGCGACGAAAACGGAAACGTGAAAGCAATTCACACGGTCGAAGTGCAGTGGGAACGAAACGAGCAAGGGCAATTTATTCCTAAGCACATTGCTGGAACTGAGCAGGTCATCCCCGCGCAGTTAGTTCTGCTTGCAATGGGCTTTTTGGGTCCTGAGCAACCGTTACTCGATGCAATGGGACTCGATCGAGATGCCCGCAGCAACATCAAATCCGAATACGGCAAGTACACCACCAGCATTCCGGGCGTATTTGCTGCGGGAGATTGTCGCCGTGGACAAAGCTTAGTCGTCTGGGCATTTAACGAAGGTCGAGAAGCCGCGCGAGAATGCGATCGCTATCTCATGGGCGAAACCGATTTGCCCTAAGCCCAAAAGTAAAAGCCAGAAGCGAGTTGCTTCTGGCTTTTTGAACACCCAAAATTCAAACCCTAATTTTGAGGCGCGATCAACAATGTATAAGGATTTCTACCTTGTGCGCGATCGCCCACAAACACGGAGTAAGTTCCTTTCGTCCAGCGTCCTGGAATTTCGACTTTGCCGTTTGATAAGCGATCGGCTTGGACACAGAAGGCTTGTCCTTGCGCTCCGGTGATCAATAGCGTCGGTTCTCCGCTCCCTTGAAGCGTAAATTTCAAGTTACTATCAGCGGTAACTTGCACAGTATGATTCGGACGATCGGCAACGAATCCTGCACAACTCGCATCCTTTTTCGCACCCCCGGAAGTACCGTTCAACGAAATCGCTTGAGCATTAGGCGCGACCGAAACAGTTTGACTAAACGCCATTCCTGACATTGCCAGAACGGCAGCGATTGTAGTCGGCAAAATTGACCAACGTAGAGAAGCTTGCATGATATTCACTCCTAGGGACTTCGGGCATCACTACTCTTAGTATGAACAGTGCTGCTGCACCCTAACGTGAAGCTGTTCCTGTTCTGCAAGTGGCACGAAAGCAAACGAGTACTACAATTCTCTCATTGAGTTCGAGACATTCATCCATGCCGTTGATCAAAGTTCAAACCTCGATCGTGAATCCCGATTCTGCCCAAGTTACTGATCTGCTCAAACATCTCTCTGCCGCTCTCGCCAAACATACCCGCAAGCCAGAAACTTACGTGATGACCGCATTTGAGTCTGGCGTGCCGATGACATTCGGCGGCACAACTGATCCAACCTGCTATATCGAAATCAAAAGCGTTGGCTCAATGACTCCAGATCAAACCCAATCAATGAGCCAAGATTTTTGTCAACAGATTGAACAATTGATCGCTGTTCCCGTCGATCGCATTTACATCGAGTTTGCAGATGCGAAAGGTTATATGTGGGGCTGGAACGGCGCAACGTTCGGTTAATGGCGGAAAAACGGTCTGAAGAATACCGAATTATTGCTCTCGTAGATCGAGATCCGCCCGAAGCCGAGAAACTGACCATACGAAGGCTCACCCTGTGGAAATGCGGTGACTCCGAATAAGTAAACGCCGCCATAGGCTGGATTCTGATAAGGCGAAAGCGCTATCGTCACTCGTTTTCCAGGCGGAACGGGTGGATTGAAATTCACTGTGATCGCTTTCGTCTTATCGTCTTGGGTGACTTCACCCAAACCGAGTTTTGTGTTCGATCGTCGATCGCCATCGAAAGCCTCGGTTTCTTTGAGATTGAATCGGACGCGATCGATGCCTTCGTTTTGTGCGATCGTCACCCGCTGCAAAGGTTCTCCAGCATTTTCTAGAACATCCAGCGTAAAGTAGTAAGTCGCGCTCCAGGCGTAAACATAGTTTTGCGTTGTGGAAGCACCGACCAATCGAGGCGGAGACGTGAAATAGGTTGTGCCGCGAACTTGAACGGCTTGAGCAGGAAGCGTCACACTAGACAAAACTGAACTCAAAGCAATTCCAAGCGGTACAACAAGATTGCGTACAGCGAAATGGCGTTTCATAAAAGGTTTTAGAGCAATAGCTTTAGTGTAATTGATTCTTTTTCGAGCCGAATTCTTAAGGAGATTAAGACAAGGTTAACTTGTATTAACTTCGGTGCTTAAGTGTTAAAAGCGATCGTTGATCCCAGACAGAAATGCTAGTTTAAATGCAGACACAGAGAGATATCTCCTCAATCTCCACACCCCCACTTTGAGAACTGTGTCTCCGTCTCAAAGTCCCTGCAACTCAATGTCCCACGACGCGCGATACGTTGCTGATTAAGTTCGTACTGTTAGATATCAAGGAGGAAATTGTATCTTCTCATTCCAGAAGTTGCAGGATCTCAGTCCACCTCGATTCACATTACTTTCGTTGAATAAAGGGTCTAGTTTCTATAAGCTAGACCCTTTGTGTTTGAGTTCAATCTTTTGCTAAGTTTCTTGTCTCGATTCAACCGCCAATAGGGAGATTTGCTAGTGTGAATTCAGAATACTTCAAGCATAGGTTTAGGCTATGGCTGCCGCTTCAAGAGCAGATTATCAATCTGTTAATTGGCACAAAAGTTTAGTTCTTGTTCTAGCATTTTGGATCAGCAGTAGCGTATTGCTTGATTTTGTCGTCATGCCAAGCCTTTTTGCGGCTGGAATGATGACGCAGCCAGACTTTGCAACGGCTGGGTATGGAATTTTTTGGGTGTTTAATCGCTTAGAATTGCTTTGTGCCGCCTTCGTTTCGACGGCTTTATTGGTGCGTCAACAATCCGAGAAAGCGGTATTTTCACTCGCACTTGCAGCAGTTTTATTTACGATTACGATCGCTTGCACTTATTTCCTATCTCCGCAAATGAGTTCGCTTGGATTGAACCTAAATCTCTTTGAACCTGCCCATGTTCCTGCTGGAATGAATCAGCTTCATTTCACCTACTGGGTTCTCGAAGCGTGTAAATTCCTCGCAGGCGGTTGGCTGCTCAAACGCGAATTTTAAGCAAGTTTGGATGCGGTGAACTCCATTAAAAAAGCCTCCGATACTGGAGGCTTTTTCCTTATTTATTGTGCGGCTTCTTCTTCTTCGTTTCTGAACCACAGCAATCGAATCGCTAGAATGGCAAACCCGATCGCGGCAACAATCTTTGTCCATTTGGTCGGTAATAACTGCGCCGTTCCTTCTCCCAAAATGACACCGATAAAACTGGCAAGAACGAGCGCAGTGACAGTCCCAAGAAAAATTGCTTTCGTAGAGTTATTAGAATTGCTGCTGAGTGCGATCGCGGCAAGCTGACTCTTATCCCCCAACTCTGCCAAAAACACCGTCACAAAGCTGATTCCCATCAATCGCCAGTCCATCGTCTACATCCTCACCACGTCTAGAACCAACAGCACCGATACCAGTAACAAAATTCCGCCTGTTGCCTTCTCCAAAGTCTTCGGAGAAACGTTCTGACACAACCAACGCCCGACTAGAACGCCGATTAAACTTGTCGCGACGAGCGCAGAAGCCGCGCCTGCAAACACAATCCAAGGGGCGTGAGATTGGGCGCTCATGAGCAAAGTCGCAATCTGCGTTTTGTCTCCGAGTTCTGCGAGAAAAATGGTGATGAACGTCGAGCCAAACACGCTAAGAAAATTAGACTTTGCTTTCGCGGGTTGAGTCTGTTCGAGAATCAGCAATTCTCCGGTTTCTGTGACGGGTAGGTTGGTGGAAGACATGCAGCTGTTTTCATTTTCTTTTCATTATCTAGCACTATACCCGCATTTCAGCATTTTTGCTAGATGCCGATTTCCCGCTCGAATTTCAGCAGTTCTAGACTGCGATCGCCATAAACGGCATCGATTTGTTCGCGGCAGCAGTCGATCGCGAAATCATTCAGTTCCTCTGACTCAACTCCAAACATTTCCTCAAACGTTTCGGGAGTGACGCGACAGAAGCGGGGTCGATCGTCGTAGATATTGCATTCGCGCGTCATTTTGTTGAAATTGACGCACCAGCCATCTTCGCCGACCATGCTGAGATAGAGATGAAGATCTGCGGGGTTGAGGTACTCCGCCAAATCGGGTCGATCGCTCGGATCGAGGTTGCAGCACGCCCCACAATATTTGATGCAGCGCCAGGTTGCCATAATTGCCGCTCGAAAAAGAACTTCTCTATCTTCTCGTTTTAAATTGGGTATTGCAACTTTTGGGAACTTGTGGTTATACTGGATGAGTTGGTAAAACAACGCGGGGTAGAGCAGTCTGGTAGCTCGTCGGGCTCGGATGAAAAACTAGTTAAACGCTTAAAAGCTAGTTTTTTGTATGGGCGGCATGATAGGAAACTTTCATGTGTTTACTTGTCTAAGTCGGGGAAGCCAATAGCGTGGTAATCCCGAACCAAGCTCCGAAAGGAGAAGGTGTAGAGACTGGTTAGGCAAGCACCTTAACAGGAAAGCTGAAGGTGAAGGGACAGTCCAGACCACAAACTGACTGATTCAGGCAACGAAAGTTGTAGTGGTAAGCATAACCCGAAGGTCCATGGTTCAAATCCATGCCCCGCCACCAAACTAAAAGCTCCAGGTTTTATCCTGGAGCTTTTTGCATTAGAAAAATTACGTGAATGGATACCAAACTCAGAGGCGATATTGCAGAGCAAGCAGCGATTCTTTATGCCCTCAAGCGAGGGTGGGGAGTTCTTAGACCAGTTGGCGATCGCTTGCCTTACGATCTCGTGTTTGATATTCAAAACAATTTGGTTAGAATTCAAGTCAAATCAGCGTGGTTCGATGCGCCTTCTGGCAATTACGTTGTAGACAATCGGTGGACAAAAACAAATCGGCGACGAATGCTACGAGAAGCGTACAGTGCCACAGATTTCGATTTTGCACTTGCATATATTGAGGCGATCGATCTGTTTTATGTTTTTCCGATCGAGGTCTTTATTGACTATGGCAGCGAGATCCACCTTGTTGAAACAGAAAAGCGCCAGCGTAAGCCGCGCTCTATGGAATATCGCGATGCTTGGACGCTAATAATGAAAAACCCTGAAATTCAAATTGAGAATCAGGGTTCGACAAGTTTTTAAGTTCGATCGCTGAATTTCCAAATCATTCCAGAAGTCAGATTCGTCAGGACGTGCGCCACGATCGGAACCAATAAGTTTCCCGTCCAGACGGCACTCATTCCTAGTGCAACTCCCACGATCGATGCCCACACCACATACGACCATTGTTTCAGGTTGCTCATGTGCAGCACCCCAAAGCAAAGGCTAGAAAGTAGCACGCCGAAAAAATCTAATCCAAACTCTGGCAGCATCACACCGCGAAACAGCAGTTCTTCACTTAATCCGGGTAATAGTCCAAGCCAGAGAATATCGGGAAACAACAGCGGTTTTAGAACCAACGTGAGATATTGATCAGCACTTCTGCGGTACTCGCCCCAAATGCGATAGACAATCGAACTTGCGATCGAAATTCCGACTCCCAATCCAATCCCTTGAAGCAAAGATTGAACCGAGAACCGAACAGACAGTAAAGGCACAGCACTGAAATGGAGCCAAACTTTAGAAACAACTAATAAAACAACGGCAGTCACACCCATCGCGATCAGAATTTGGATGCGGGTGAGTGGCTGCATTTCTGGTGTATCAGGAATTTGTTCTGCCACAGGAATCTTATATATCTGATCGAGCTTTGAATATTCACGAGGCTCACAGTATAGCTTAGGACTCAAAAAAGATACCAGGGCGTTCAATCTCCGAAAGCTTCAGCAATTGAATCGGGGAAATCTCTGGACTCAAAGCAGCAGGATTGATCCCCGCTCGATCGCAGATTAAAACTCCGATCGCTTCGAGATAAGACTTTACGATCGTCGATCGGATTCCCAATGCTTCAGATCGAACTTGTAAGGTTGTTTGATTCTCTTCCACTGCAATGATTCGAGTCTTGGACTGGCTCAAACTCAAGATCGCACTGCCACCGCAAGCGGAAGCAGGAATCACCAAAGCATTAACTTGATCTGCCCAAATTGCATGAGGGTTAGGAAATTCGGTAAATTGGGGGGCGCGGCTCAGTCCGACCAACACACAAGGGAGGAATGTATAACCGAGTTCTTCGGCAGCCGATCGAGGCGATACATTCGGATCAAGAGGTAACGGAGATAGCGCGGGCGCGTGAGCGCAAGGAACACGAAAGGTTCGGACGATCAAATGACTGATCACTGCTTCCGCTCCTGCCAGATGATCTACGCCTTGCCCGTGTCGATAACTTTGTAATGCTTCAGCCCCTGGATCATCTGGAAATCGAGCAACAACTGCGATCACGTCGGCTCCAGATTGAATTAACTTCTCAGCGGCTCTCAGCAAACTATCAGGATGCTCGATCGTGCCCCACGTTGCGCCAGATTTTGCGGCTCTTAGTTCCACATTTAAAGGCTGATCAGTTACAACATAGTCCGTTAAGTTCAGTCCCAATGTGGCTCTGGCTGCATCTGCGACCTGTAAATGTCTGAGTCGCAAATCGGGTTCGATCGCTCGATCGAGAATTAATCCAATTCGATTCGATGGTTCTGGCAGTAAGCCCCAATGTCCTGCTGCAAACTGATCTAAGCCATACCCTTCAACATAGAGAGCATTCGGAAGATTCCAGTAAAGCTGTGCGCCGTTGAGGACATTGGGATGCGTGATCAAGCGATCGGCAACTTGCGCGATCGCTCGTGCGACCGGAAGCGCATCGCCTGCATATCCCCCAATCGCTGCTCCGATTCCGGTTGGGACAATTAGCCCGACAGTGTAAGGCTTATTCACGAGTCACGACCGCTTCGACTTCAACGGTTTGAGAATTGACGCGCGTAATTGCCCAGCGTAAGGGCTCTCCGAATGCTTGGAGTTCTTGTTCGATCGCTTGATGAAGTTCTCGAACGGAATCTTTGATCTCGATCTCGATCGTGATGAAATCAGTGATCATCCTTGCTGTCCGAATTGTTTTTTATACACAGTTTCTTCTTTCTCGGTTTCAAGCTTGATGTTCGATCGAGGATACGACACGCAAAGCAGCGTGTACCCTTGAGCTTGAAGATCAGGACTTACGCCCATTCCATCTGTTTGATCAACGGTTCCTTCTGTGATCAGTGCGGCACAAGTTGTACAAACGCCCGCAGTACAAGACACGGGCAAATCTAAACCTTTCTCGTCGTTTGCGACTTCTAGGATAGTTCGATCGTCTGGGACTTCGATAACGTGGGTCTGTCCTTGGTGCAGAATTTCAACGGTGTATGTGTTAGCCATATGAATCGCGTGTCTGGTCAAAGATCACTATTATACGGTTCTAGTTAACGCTTCAAGCAATTCGGGAATCCTGGCAGTGATGAGCTTGTACGAAACCGATGCGCGATTCGATTGCTTTAACCCGATGTCCTGTCCCGCCCACTGTGATCAGCCAGCTTGAACAAGATCCAAATGCGATTCGCATTCAGAAGCTGTTGTTCTATGTGTGTAAAAATTGCTGGGAAAGCGATAGCACTCGGTTAGATGCGCTGAGTTGGCGATCGCTGATCGAAGAAGTCCGCGAAACTTATCCGACGATCGAACAACTGCGATCTCGCCTCACTCATCAGATTGGCACGCTGAATAAATCGGTTGAATACATTCCCATTGGGCAAATTATTCTATCTGTTCTGGAACGGGTTTATGCTCAAAATGCAACCACGATCGTAACGGCTCTAAAGCGATCGACAACGCTAGACCAAGATGTCAATGTGAGTCGAATTAAAAAGCTATTGATTTACACTTGTCGGCGGTATTGGGAAGCAAATTCCTATGTGATCGAACAGATTTCAACTTCAGATTTGATTGATGAATTGATGCAGCAGTATTCGACTCTAGAAGAACTGCGATCGGGCTTGAATAAGATCGTCAAAACGTTAAATAAGCCCGTCGAATATTTGCTTGTTGCAGAAATCATTATTCGCGAAGTTGAACCGTTTTACGACAAAAAGGATGCAATTTCAGAATCTTTTGAAGCTGAACGGATTGATCTTTTTGATGTGCGTCGAGAAATCTTGAAATATACAAATCCGCTGAAAGCCAAAGTTCTATTATTTTCGTCTGTTTATTATATGTTTGAATTTTGTCCGCAAGATTGGTCGAACTTGAAGCTTTATAGTTTAGATGGATTGCTGCGAACCGTTTTGACTCAGGCAGAAACGATCGACAAATTTGAGCAACTTTTGAACGGAAAAGCAAGCCAACTGAAAGAGTCAGAAACCTATCTGGAAATCGTACCAGTTTTAATACGATCGCTAAAATCAAACTACAATCATTTGCGCCAAAATCTTCTAATTTCACTCAATACTAGTAGTGTTGCTGATACAACTTTAGCAAGCTCAACTAAGCCCGCGTCGTGAAGCAAAAACGTGAAGCAAAAAGAGCGCAGCGGGCAAACTGAAATTTAGGATCTTCAGAAGTTTGCATCGTTATGAACGCTCAAGAATTGCTACAACGATACGACGCGGGTGAATTGAATTTTGTTGGCAAAAACTTGGGAGGCATCAATCTCACAAACGCCGATTTGATTGGCTCGAATCTGACCCAATCCGATCTCAATCATGCCGTTTTGACCTTCGCCTATCTCAATCGCGCGAACCTCAGTTACGCAAATCTGACCTATGCGATTTTGAGCGGCGCAAATCTCAGCCAGTCGAATCTACTCAATGCAAATTTACGCGATGCTGATCTGCATGGTGCGATTCTCTGTGGAGCGGATCTGCGCGGAGCCGATCTTTCACTCGCGATCGCGCTTGATGCCAACTTGAGCGGCGCAGACTTACGCAACGCCAATTTTAGCGGGGCAGATTTGCGGGGCGCGAACTTTCGAGAAGAGAAAAGAACTTACGAAGGGGCAATTTTGCGCGGGGCAGATTTACGCGGGGCAGATTTGCGTGGGGCGAACTTAACCGGAGCGGATTTAACGCGATCGAATCTCGCAGGCGCAAATCTCAGTGAGGCAAGTTTGCGAGAAGCGACTTTAACTCAAGCAAATTTAAGTGATGCCATTTTGACCAGAGCGTTTCTTACCGATGCAAATTTGACCGAAGTGAATCTGAGCCACGCCGATCTAAAAGACGCGAAATTAAATCGATCAACGCTCACGCAAGCCAATCTCACTCGCGCCAACCTCAACGAAGCCACATTAAATCACGCGAAATTGCACAAAGCCGATCTCACTCACGCCACTCTCACCCGCGCCAAACTGAATCACGCAGAACTCACCCGCGCCAATCTCCAACACGCCAACCTGATCGATGCGGTGTTAGTCGAGGCATATCTGGGACGCGCCGATTTACGTCACGCTAATCTCACTCACACCAACTTCACCCGCGCTGAGATGAGTAGCGCATTGGTAAGAAATGCGATCGTTCAAGGCATGATTCGACCCGATGGCACGGTCGAAGATTAGCGCACCCCAGTTTGAGGCTTCTGTGCCACCTGCATCGACTTCGCCAAGTCCGCCATTGCCGTTTCCAGCACGCCGCCTGCATCCATCGCGACCCAACCTTCTGTCGTTTGCTGCCGCACTTCAAAGTGCAAGTGAGGCCCGGTCGAATTCCCGGTACTGCCGACTCGACCCAACACTGTACCTTGCTTCACAATGTCCCCAGGCTTGACGAAAATCTCTGACAAGTGAGCATAAAGGGTCTGCTGTGCGCCCGCATTATGTTCGAGTGCCACCGCTAACCCATATCCACCAAAGAAATCGGACATAATCACCCGACCCGTCAAGGCTGCTAACACAGGCGTTCCCATCGGCGCACCGATGTCCGTTCCCGTGTGAAGGCTAGTATTGCCGCTGATCGGATGTACCCGCCAGCCAAAAATCGACGTAATCGGAGCCGGAATCGCCAACGGGAAAATCAGCTTCAAATCGCCGTTGCCCATTCTTCCGATCGGGCGAACGGTGCGATTGTAATAAGTCTGAACAGTCCCGTAAGCGGAACCGATCGGATTCGATTGTGCTGCCGCATTCCAATTAATTCCCGTGACCGATAAATTAAAGCCACCCACTTCGACCGGGGCGACACTTACCGATTCAGCCGCAGCGTATTGACGGGGGGAAGAGGGCGGGATCGACTTTGCAGTTGCCGTAGAAGGCTCTGATCGCTCCGTTGCCCCCAAGCTGTAATCAGTACGATCGATAAACGCATCGTCCCCCGCCGGAGCCGCAATTTTGGGAATCTCAATCGTCGTTTTGGGAGCAGCGTCGATCGCAGTAGGTGATTGAGCGTGAACACGACTGATTCCGCTAAACCCGATTAGCCCCCCTAGCCCTGAAAGCATCAGAGCGCGAAGGATCAAAGAGGGATTGAATAAACGTTGAGTCATAAGACGATTTTAGAGAACAACAGCGGATCGAGAAGGCTCTGCATTCATTTTGCCGGGAATTGAGAAAAACGGCTTACGGACTTAGGTTGCTCACCGCGCGACGAAGTTGGGCAAGCGCCAGATTGTAGTTGATAATTGCACTCACTCGGTTGCCTTGCGCCTGAGTCAGAGCCGCTTCTGCGCTAATCCGATCGGTTTGTGTTCCCACACCTGCTTGAAAGCGGAGAATCGCCAATCGCAGCGCTTCTTCTGCCTGAGCAACCGATTGCTGAGTGGTATTGATATTCGCCAAGTTAGCTTGCAGGTTTGTAAACGCTTGCTCAACCTGGAATCGAACTAAATTACGGTTCTGGGCGAATCGAGCTTCCGCAATTTCGCGATTGCGTTCTTGCTGACTGATCTGAGCATTTGTCGCGCCCCCGTCGAACAAGTTCCAGCGGGCTTGTAGTCCCAAACTATAGTTGTCTGAGTTGCTCGTACTGTTTGTAGTCGTGCCCGATCTCTGAAAGTTGTAAGACCCGACAAAACCGAGTGTTACGCCATTTTGAGCGCGTGCGGCTCGAATCTGGGCTTGGCTAATTTCTCGCTGCACAAGCTGCTCTTCTAGCTCTGCCCGATTTTTGTACGCAAGCACGATGCTGTCCTCAAGCGGAATTGTCCAAGTCCCCGCAGGTTGAACGGGATCGGCAGCGGTCAGGGTGGCAGTTTCCGACAAGCTCAAACGCTGTGCCAATTGCCGCCGATTAATTTCTTGCGTCGCTTGGGAGTTGCGTAACTGTTGTTGAGCATTCGCCAAGTTCACTTCTGCCCGCAGTGTATCAAACCGAGTTCCTAATCCAGCGGTTTCTTGCGCTCTAGAGTCTCTCAGGTTCGCTTCTGCATTTCGGACAGCCGCTTCGTTGATGGCAACCTGAGAATCTGCGTTCTGCAAGTTGTAATAGTCATTCGACACCTGGAGGCGCAGATCTTCGCGGGTCTGTTCAAGCTGTAATTCTGTGGCACGCGATCGACGTTCAGCCCCTTCGATCTGAGCCGGACGCAATCCCGATGTGAAAATGTCGTAATTGAGCTGTGCGCCCACACTAAATGCGGTGCGGGTAGAACTGTTGCTGCCGCTATCGATGCCAAGCTGCTCTAAAAAACTATTCTGCTGCCTGTCCTGAGTGATGAACGCACTGCCCGAACGGGTTAAGCCAGTCGTCAGTCCCAGTGTAGGGAAGTTACCCGCTCTGGCTTCACGAATTGCAGCGCGACCTTGCTCGACTTGAAGACGTGCCACTTCGATATCACGATTATTGCGTTCTGCGAGTTCTAGCGCTTGCTGTAGGGTAATCGGCTGCGTCGATCGAACTTGGACTTCTCCAGGTCGGGTTGGAAACTGGAGGCGATTTGGAGAGGGATCGAGACCTGCTGGAGTCGGGACGAGTTGATTCGCTCCTCCCGTTCCAGGAGTCGTTGGTGCGGGAGTTGCCGGGGTCGGAGTTGCTGGACGGCTCGGAGGCGATCCAGTTGGGGTTGGCAGCGGGGCAGAAGGTCTGGGGGGTGGTGAAGTTGTGCCCTGAGCCGCTGTTTGAGGCTTGGGAGTCGGTTTTGCGGTGCTAGGCTTGCTTACTGTCGGAGCTTGCGCGATCGTCGTCGGTTTTGGTGAAAACGCGATCGCAAACGGTGGGGTGGGGTCACCTTCGGTGTCGCGGTTTGCGCTTAGGGTCAGTGGAGGGCTTTGAGCCAGAATTGCGGGTGGAGAGACGCTACGAAAAGCGTTAGCGTTCAACAAGCGGTTGGATGTGGGAGGTTCCGGATCGTCTTGAATTCGCACAGGATTGGCAGATGCCGCACCCATCGTTCCAACGGTCATCCAAACTCCCACACCTAAAGCCAGTAATTCAAAAGACGGTTTCATACGATTTCGGTTTGCCCACGGTATCACAATCAAGGAAAGACAAGCGGCTGTGTTTTAGCCACCCAGTTCTCAGTTCTTCGGTCTTAAGCAGGATATCGCTTCTAGATGTCGATCGGCAAAATTCTTGAGTTTTTTCAGATGAACAATGGCTGAGAAGCAGTACGGTTAAATCCGATTCAAGTCGGAATTCGGAGTATAAAAGATACAGCCTTTGAGGAAATTATCTGGCTCTATGCTTACCCTTCGGCATCAATTCCATCTCCCGCGACGCTACCCTACAAGGCGATTTCAGCCTGGTATTCGGGATCTTGGCTAGTCGGTTTGTAGTGCCCGAATGATTTCTTGATGGATTGCCCAGTGGCGGTACTGAATTAGAAGAGTAGCAAGGTAAGCATCCCGATCTCCGTTGGCATGGAGACCGATAAAATCTAGGAGGTCATCATCAAGGCGGATTGTGATTTCGCGCATGGTGGAACTAAGAGTTCGGCGAGTAATTTTATGATAAATCGATCAGACATTGGAGAAGTTTAGGGGCGGGATCTAGCCTGCTAATTTAACTGACTGCGAAACTTACTGGTGCTGATGTATAGAAGCGCGATCGCGAAACAAACAAGCGCGATCGCTTCGGGATACAGCACATCTAACCCATTGCCTTTGAGCAAAACACCCCGCGCGATTTTGACATAGTGCCGCAGCGGATTCGCAAGCGACACGATTTGGAAAAACTTTGGCATACTTTCGACAGGTGCGATCGCGCCAGAGAGTTGAATTAAAGGTAGATTGATAAAAAACGAGGTGAGAATTGCTTGCTGTTGAGTTCGTGAAATGGTTGCAAGCAGAAAGCCCACACCAATGCCCACACAGGCATATAGTGCAGAGAAAAAGAGAAACATCGGTAAGCTTCCTCGAAACGGCACATTGAAGATAAAGTGCGCCACCGAGAGCGCTAACATCACCTCGCCGAGTAACAACACAAACAACGGAACCACCTTTGCTAAGATGATTTCCCAATCGGCAGCAGGGGTCATTAAAAGCTGTTCTAATGTCCCAGTATCTTTCTCGCGCACAACTGCTGCTGTCGATACCAGCGAACTGCCTAAATTCAGCACTAAGCCAATCACACCCGGAACAATAAACCAGCTAGAAACCAATCCCGGATTGTAGAGAATTGTGGCTTCGGTTTGAATAGGGGGTGCAACTTCAGGAGAAAATTGCTGTCCAAATTGATTGATAATCTGATTAGCGTGACCGCTGGCGATTCCCGCAGTATTAGCATCGACAGCATCGATTAGAACTTGAACTTCAGCAGGTTTATCGTCGGTATGAAGCGATCGATTAAAATTAGGCGGAATGATCAAGCCTGCGGTCAGTTCGCCGCGTCGGACTTGGGTGCTGAGATGATTTTCGTCGATCGTCATTGATTTCACATCAAATACACCGTTTGCAGTCAGTGCCGCAGTTAGTTCGCGACTCATTGGAGTATTGGAATAGTCCATCACACCGAGTTTGAGATGCTGCACACTCGGACTTAGCGCAAACCCAAAGATTAACAATTGTATGGTTGGCGGAAAGACGAGCAGGAAGATCAGTTGTTTATTTCGGAGAATTTGGCTAATTTCTTTGACTGCTAAAGCAAAGAAACGGCTTTCTAGTAAAGGTCTGAAGAAATTCATAATTATCCAGGAAGTTGCATTCGACCGAGGATGCGGCGCGAAATGTTGAACAAGACAAACGCAAGCACAGCGAGAAGTACCGGAGCAGTCCAAACACCGCTCCAACCTGTTCCCCGCACAAACGCATCGCGGGAAATTTCGATAAAATAGCGAGCCGGAACAATGTTGGTCACAAGCGATAACGGGAATGGAATGTTACTGAGCGGATAAATGAATCCTGATAACAGAAGCGCGAGTAAAAATCCAGCGGTCGCCACTCCTTGAACCGCAACCGAGCGATTGTTCGCCCGTACTCCAATAAACAATCCAAACATCACACTTGCAATCAAAAAGATTGCTCCTCCTAAGAATAAAGGTGTGGGATCACCCGCAAACCGAAGCTGCCAAACCGCGCACCCTAACCCAATCACAAACATCGCTTGACCGATTCCGACAATGAAGTAAGCAAGACATTTTCCCAGCAACAATTCCGCTGCACTAATGCTAGAAGCATAGGTCTGCAAAATTGTGCCTTGTTCTTTCTCGCGAGACATGGCTAATGCGGCTAACAAGCTCGGATAGATCGCAAGAATCACACCGAAGACACCTGGAACAATGTAGAGCGATTCTTGCCGACCGGGGTTAAACCACAAGCGAATTTTCGCAGACAGCTTAGACTGCGATCGCGCTAAATCCTGATCTTGGATAAACACATTCGTGAACGCTTGAATACTGTTCTTAATCACCCGCGCATTGTTCACGTCGGTTCCATCAATCAATACTTGCACCGTACTGCTTCGACCTGCTGCCACATCCGCGCTGAACTTCGGTGGAATGATCACCGCAGCCTTTGTAATTCCTCGATCGATACCGTCTCGCACCGGATCAAGATTGTTCCATCGCACTGGAGTAAATTGATTGGTTGCATACAATCGCTCTGTGTAGGATTGGCTTAAATTACTGCGATCGAAGTCTTGCACAATCAAAGTAATATTCTTCGCTTCAAGTCGAATCGCAAAGCCAAAGATAAACAGCGTCATCGTCGGCAGAATGAACGCGAGTGCGAGAGTTAAGCGATCGCGGCGAAACTGAGCAAGTTCCTTTTTACATTGGGCGAGGATGCGTTTCATGATTTGATCTGAGCGCGTTGGACAACTCCGATGAAGGCATCTTCGAGAGAATAGGGGATAGGGAGTAGGGAGATTGGGTTTAAGTGGGCTGCGGTGAGACGCGATCGCAGTTCTTCGATTTCTTCGGGGTGATCTATGACGATGTGCAAGCGATCGGCAAAAATCGAAACGCGCCAACTCTCTAACTGTTGTTTAAGCAGGTTAGAAGCGGCTTGAGTTTGATCTAAAACAACTTCGATTAATTGTCCGGGTTGTGCAGCTTTGATCTGACTGGGTGAACCTTCTAACACCGTTTCACCTGCCACCATAAAGCTCATGCGATTGCATTGTTCTGCTTCTTCTAAATAATGAGTTGTGACTAAGATTGCAGTCCCGTTTCGAGCAAAGTCATTGATCAATCGCCAAAACTGTCGACGTGCTAATGGATCAACGCCAGAGGTTGGCTCATCGAGAAATAAGATATCGGGTTCGTGTAGAACAGATGCCCCAAACGCGACCCGCTGTTTCCAGCCTCCGGGTAACTGTCCTGTGAGCATATTTTCTTGTCCTTCGAGTCCACAGGTTGCGAGTACCCAGTCGATTTTCTCGCGTCTGAGCCTACGTGGAACACCATATACACCCGTGTAGAATTCGAGATTTTGCACGATCGACAAATCATCATAGAGCGTAAATTTCTGACTCATATAGCCGATTCGCTTTCTCAATTCACGGCTGCGAAGATTGCTCCGTTCTCCGCCTAGTGCAATATCTCCAGAACTCGCAGGAAGCAACCCACACAACATTTTGATAGTGGTCGTTTTTCCGGCTCCATTGGCACCGAGCAAGCCGAAAATCTCACCGTAGCGGACTTCAACATCTACGTTTTTAACGGCTTGGAATGTGCCGAACATCCGGTTTAGACTGTGGGCATAGATGGCGATGTCTTCTGAAGATTTCCGCCCCGATCGAGAACGCGGAAACTCTAAAACCTGCGGGGCTGATCCTTGCTGCCTGAGTCGCGTTACAAAGACATTCTCTAACGTTGGTTCTGCGGCTTGGATTGAAGTGAGGGAGAGTTGTCGATCGCGAAACTTTGCTCGAATCTCCTGTTCTCCAAGTTTTGGATCAGCGACTAATACATCTAAGCGATCTCCAAACGGCTGAACATCCACAATTTCAGAACTCTCATTTAATGCTTGTTCTGCGACTTCAAGCTGGGGAGTATGCACTTCAAGTCGGTGTAATCCTAAGCTTTGACGCAGTTGAGCAGGAGTCCCGATCTGCTGAATCATGCCGTCATACATTAAAGCGACTCGATTACAGCGTTCTGCTTCATCGAGATAGGGCGTGGCAACAACGATCGTAACTTCCTCAGCTGCCAACGCTGCCAGTACATCCCAAAACTCTCGGCGTGACACGGGATCAACTCCGGTTGTCGGTTCGTCGAGTAACAAGACCTTGGGCTGTGAGACTAATGCACAACAGAGTGCTAGTTTCTGTTTCATCCCACCTGATAGCTGTCCTGCTAAGCGATCGTCAAATTGATCCAAGCTCATCAATTTCAGATACTTCCGTCGTCGCTGCTGAAACAAGTGATCTGGAACTTCTCGTAATCCTGCCACATACTCTAAATTCTCATTGATACTTAGATCCAAGTACAACGAAAACTGCTGAGTTAAATAACCAATTTGCAATCGAGCATCCCGCGCAGGTAAGCCCAAGACCTGCACTTCTCCCGCTGTGGCTTCCATGATGCCGCCGAGAATGTGAAAAGTGGTCGTTTTTCCGGCTCCATCCGGCCCAATTAGCCCAAACAATTCACCGGGAGCTACACTAAAATCAATGCCGCGAACCGCAGCAACACGACCATAGTGTTTGTGCAACTGATGAACTTGAATCACTGAATCAGTTGTGCCGCGAGAAACATTCGGAGTCAGTTCGAGTGCTGAAGTCATCACTGCTCCTGTTTAAGAACAATTTCCCCATCCGCAGGCATTCCAGGCTTCGCAAATCCACCCGGATCATTGATCGTAATTTTCACCCCAAACACTTGCTTAACGCGATCCTCCCGAAAATAAATGTTCTCCGGCGTAAATGATGCTTTCGGATCGATCGCGGCAACTTTTGCACTCAGCGGTTTCTTTGGATCAGAGTCGAGAAACACCTGAGCGCGTTGACCGACTCGAATCTTACCAATGTCCCCTTGAGGAATGAAGCCCCGCAGATAAACCATGTTCAAATCGATCACAGTTAACAATGTTCTTCCACTTGCAACGACTGCTCCTGGCTCTACAGGTCGAGCGGTCACAACTCCGTGAATTGGGCTTTTAACCACAAACGAATCTAACCGTCTCTGAATTTGTTGTTGATTGGCGATCGCATTTTTCACTTTCGCTTGTGCTGCGAGTAGTCTCGATCGCGCTTGTTCGAGTTGTTGTTCTAGTCCTGATAACTGTGCGCCACGAATATCAGGATTGAGTCCGGTGGTTCGCGTCTGTGTTAGTCCCCCTTGAGCCGCGCTCAGTTGTTCACTTGCCGCATTCACCGCTTCTCGTCGTGCTTGTAAAGTTGCATTCGCTGTATCTACTGCCGCCTGTGCTGTTTCTACATTCGTTTGAGCTTGATCAAACTGTTGCTTATTAATTGCACCTTGATTGATTAACTGAGCAAAGCGATCGCGATCTTTAATCGCTAGATTCGCTCTCGATCGAGCTTCTTTGATCTGAGCTTGTGCCTCTTTCACGTTCGCATCAGCTTGTGCCAACTGTGCCCGCCCTGCCGACACCGTAGAAGATGCCTGATCAATCCGTCCGCGTGCATCGCCTTGAGACTGTTGCAGATTTAGTTGCGCCTCCTGAATCCGGCTCTCTGCCACCGCAATGTCTAACCGCGCTTGCTGTTCTTCCTGCCGCGCTGATGCCACTTGAGCCTCTGCCGCCTGTAATTGCTCATTCACTTCCTCATCTGTCAATTGAGCAACAACCTGGTCTTTCTGCACTTCATCCCCTTCGCGGAAATTGATCGCACTAATTCGCCCCGCAGTCTTTGCTCCAATGTCTGTCTCGTTGGCTTCAATCCGACCGCTCAGCGGTAAGGTCATCGCTTCCGGTCGTGGCAAAAACCGCCAAGTTGCAAACCCAATTCCCGCGATCGCGATCAACCCTGGAATGATCAACTTCTTTCTCGATCGTCGAGCGGGCGCACTCGGAACTTGATCCGCAGGTTGAGGAAGTGTCTGAGTCATAGGACTTTGCTAAGTTCTGTTTGCAGAATACGGATCATACTAGACCGTCCAGTATGATTAGACAATACTCCTTTGAAAAAGTTAACTGATGTCAGTGACGAGTGAGCGGCAAACTGCAAAACGAGCGCAAATTCTAAAGGGTGCAATGGCTGTGTTTTTGCGATTGGGCTATGCAGGAACCAGTATGGATCGCGTTGCGACTGAAGCAGGCGTTTCTAAACAAACGATTTATAGTCACTTTCAGGACAAAGAAGGCTTGTTCCGCTCTCTAATCGAAGGCGAAACACTCGCACGATTTGAGGCAGTATTTCAGCTCGATCCGCATCAGGTTGATCCTGAAACGCTGCTTCGACGGTTGGCGCAGATTTATTTCACGCAAGTGGTCGATAACAGTCAATATGTGCCACTGCTGCGGATCGTAATTGGTGAATCGGAGCGATTTCCAGAACTTGCAAGGCTGTTTACAGAAACGGTTGCACAACGCGGCAAGAAATTACTTTGTGAATACTTTCGACATCATCCAGAATTGAGCATTCGTGATCCAGAAGCGATCGCTCAAATCTTTTTCGGTTCGATGGTGTCTTGGGTGATTTTACAAAAAATGCTGTATGGTGAAGCGTCGTTTGATTTGTCGCGCGATCGTGTGGTCAATCAATTAATTGATTTAATTGTGGGTCATTCAGGAAATAGATCCTACTCAGATTGAGTTGAGCAGGATCGAACTGAGGTTAGCGACGTAATTCCGTTCCTGCTTGAGTGAGCAAACTCGATAACTGTCGAATCTTAGCGGCAACTTCTTCAGAAGTGTCGATCGTTAATTCACTCGAAGTATCTCCGCCTAAACTGGTGAGTAAGTTGGCGATCGCCTCTCCACTTTTTTCCTTACGGAGCGCGTCTTTCAGTTCTCCTAAATCATCCGCGATCGCGAGTCCCCGAAGTTGCTGCTGCCATGCCTCTAAAACGGTCATCGCTTGTTCGATGGGAATGCTTGTAATTCCACCTTCTAAAGCTGCGATCGTAGTGTCAATGTTTGCCTGATCTAAATCTGCCATGATGAATTTAGTGATACAATTTGTCGATCGTGCCGAACTTCGGTCGTTCAAATCGTCCCTCTGTAGTTTGAAGCTAGTTGCTTTGAAAGCGTTGCAGTTCTTCGATCGAAATTCTGTAGTTTGCGCGATGATTCCGAGCGGCAACCCTTGAGCGCAACTTCTTGTTTAATTCTCTGTTCATTTCCTGTCTCACTCGTTGTTCGATACGCTCATTATGCTGTTGTTCCCACTCCAAAAATGCCTGCGATAATGCCATAACTGCCTCCGGCTCACTAACTTTACTAAGATTGGCGATAGAGATCGAGTAATTCCGCTAGATAGTCAAAGCCATCGACTCCAATTTCGACGATTAACTTCGATCGCTGTGTTTGCAGAATCTGATCAAAGCGTTCTCCCAATTGTCCCCGCAAAATCGTCAACAGTCCTGCGGGAGTTCGCCAATCATTGGTTCCCATTTGTTCCAGTTTGTACATTGCAAGCGCGGAAGCAAGGATTGCTTTTTCGTTGTCCTGCCGCTGATAGAATGCTTCACCAAAGTACGACAAACAAAGCGCTTGTAAATAGCGATCGCCTGATTCTGCTGCCGCGTAGCTTCCTTGCTCTAAGTACTTAAAGGCTTGATCCGTATCATTCAGCGTCACATAAGCACTGCCTAAACTGAGCGAACAGAGGGCTTGACTTTGCAGATCTCCTAGCTTTTCAGAAAGTGCTAAACCTTGTTCTAGATAGCCGATCGCCAATTCATAAGCATCCGGATCAGATTCAAGTAACTGAGCTTGAAACACTTCTGCATAGCCCAAATTTGCTAACGCATTTGCTTCACCCATGCGATCGCCCGATTGTCGGCTGAGAATCAAGGCACGCTGACTGGTACCAATCGCTTCCGCATAGTTCTTCTGATTGATACTAATGCGGCTTAAATGATTTAAGTTTGCAATCTCACATTTGCGATCGCCTGCTTCCTGTGCAATCTCTTTTGCAGTCGTGTGAATCTCTTTCGCGGTATCGAATGCTCCTAACACTCGCTGCGTTGAGCCGATTAGGGTTAAAATCCTTGCCTTTTCCTGAGTGCCTTCGGTGCGCTTCAACGGTTCGCTTAGATAGTTCATCGCATCCCGGAAGTATGCCCCTGTAAACGAGGTGTAGATAGTTCCGTATAGAGGGAAGTAATCGCGTTGGGCAAAGATTCGCAATATCTGTAATGTTACTCGAAACGAGGCTTCTGAAAATCGCGATCGATTGATTGAATTCAAAAACGACGATCGCGAAAATCCACTCGCTAACTCTGACCAAATCAATGCAAAAGTCAGAAAGATTGAAACGGATAGTGATGTTCCGGCTTTAGCACTGTAGCTTTGATTTTCTGCCCAACTGACTAAACCACGTTGCAGCGTTTGAACCACGATCGCGAATTCGATCCAATCTGATAGCATCAATTCTGTTTGAGATTCCGCCCATTGACTTGCCGCTTGGTTTTGGTCGAGTGCGGTGAAAAATGACTTTAGGACATTGCCGATCGCTTGTTTTGCCCACAGTTCCCAAGGTCGCGCCCGCTGCGAAGAATCCCCAAATCCTAATTGTTCCGGGTTGTAAATCCAACTGATTAAATGCGGTTGTAGGGTGTTCCAGGATTGCAATCCGCGTAGAATTCCGTCGCTGAGTTGTGCAAGTTCTTGTTGAGTTTCGATATCAGAAATCGATTGTTGTCGCAGCGTGATTGCTAACTGCTTGAGTTGATCCGCATTCAAACTATCGGGATGATTCGGATCACTTAACGTGAGGAAGATTAGAAGTCGATCGCTTTTGTCTGCCTGATTTAATTGACGAATGGATGTTGCGATCGCGTTTTTGTTCTGATTTTCAGCTTGCCAGCGTTTCCATTCGCCTTCGATCGTGTGCAATGCCCGCATCGCTCTAACGGCTTTGGCTTGCTTCAACTCGTCGCTTTTATCGTTCGCTTGTGTTTGCGTTTGCATGAAACGATCGCGAAACCTTACTTCAAAAATTTCGCCGCTATCCGGTTCAATTTCCTGCGCCAGCATTTGATAAACCTGTTCTTTCGATCGAATATTTCCTTTCAGCGTCATTTGAATAATTTGTTCGATCAAATTGGAATAGCGATCGCTCAGTGCAGAATCAGACATAGAACATCCCGTGATGGAGGCTTTCTTTATTCTAAAAGTTCTGGCAAAAGTCTTTCGTTTCTGATTGAAAATTAGAGAAAAATCGGCGCGTTGCGCTTGAGAATCGGGAAATCTTGGATATGATAAACAATAATTCAAGTGCTTCGCTGTTCTTGGTCAATGAGGAGTCGATCGATGAAAGTTTTAACGAGTCTGTTTAATCGGAAGCTGAGTCTTTTCGCAGGTGCAGGAGTTCTTGTTGGAATTTGCACGATCGCGAATCAAGCCCCTGCCTCAGCCCAAGCTGCTTACGGAAGTTATATCGGGATTGGTCCTGCGGTTGGTGTGACGAGCGGCGACGGTGGAGGTCGCATTTCAGGTGTGGTTGCTGGACGCTACAAGTTTTTGAGATCGCCCATTTCACTACGGGCACAAGCTTTTATCGGCAATGGAACCGCGATCGTGCCAACCGTTTCCTACGATTACCCGTTAAATTGGCAGACGGACGTTTACATTGGTGCGGGTGCTTCGATTCCGCTTGGTGGCGATACGGTCGTTGGAAATCGCACCAGTTTTGCGATTCAACCTGGTATTGATTATGTGCTACCCAACAGCAATTTGGTGGTGTTTGGCAATGCTGTGATTGCATTTGATGGCTACCGAAATGGGGGAGCCGCTGCAACGCTGCAAGGTGGGGTCGGATTGCGGTTTTAGGTTGACGTAGCGACGCGAAACCCGTAACGATCAGATCATCGTTAAGATCTATGTTTACTGCGATCGCATTCTTATGACCGTTGCTCCTCTAAGCTGGACAGAACTCGAAGCCCTCACTGACTTTCAAACCGATCCGATCAATGGTCTAACCAACGCGCAATCTCGATTGCGCCTGTTTGGGCACTCGGAATCAGACATTCGGGTCACGCTCTATCGTGATCATCATGCGTGGTGTCCCTACTGTCAGAAGATTTGGCTGTGGCTGGAAGAAAAGCAGATTCCGTATCGCATCGAAAAAGTCACGATGTTCTGCTACGGCGAGAAAGAAAGCTGGTACAAACGTAAAGTGCCATCGGGAATGCTGCCTGCGATCGAGCTAAACGGGCGCATCATCACGGAAAGCGATGACATTTTAATCGCGCTAGAGCGGGTGTTTGGTGTTCTAACGTTCGGCATGGAAGATCCGAAAGTGACTCCGCTGCGATGGTTAGAGCGGCTTTTATTTCGCGCTTGGTGTAACTGGCTTTGCTATCCATCGAGTTCAGCGCGTGAAGAACAGCGTAAGCGCGAAAAATTCGTTGAAGTCGTGGGAAAGGTCGAAGAAGCGCTGAGTCAAACGCCTGGAGCTTACTTTTTAGAAGAATTTAGTACGGCTGATGTGATTTTTACGCCGTATGTAGAACGAATGAACGCTAGTCTTTTCTACTACAAAGGCTACTCAATGCGTGAGGAAAATCCGCGATTCAAGGCTTGGTTTGATGCGATGGAAACTCGATCGACGTATCGCGGCACTCAAAGCGATTTTCATACTCACGTTCACGACTTGCCGCCTCAAATGGGCGGCTGCTGGGAAAATGGCGAACCGCAGATGTTGATCAACAAATCACGGGTCGATCAAGGGTCTTGGTTTGGGTTACCCGATGTGAGTTACCCAGAACCGGAAAGCTCTCGCAAGGAAGCACTGCATCGAGTGATCAAACATCGATCGAACATTATTCGAGTGAATCCTGCCACTGATCAATTGATCGATGAAGCGTTGCGCTGTGCCCTCACTGCGATGATCACGGGTGAAGTTTGTGCGCCGCCATCGGGTGCGGATCTAGCGCTGCGATATTTGCGCGATCGAATTAGTGTGCCTCGCGATATGTCGATTTATGCGGCGAAGCGACTCAGAACGGTTTTAGAAGAAACGGCGGCACTTGCGGGCAACGGTCAAAGTCTTCCGATTCCGATGAAGCATCGACGCGATCAAGACCCCGCAAATTTTTCCAAGCGTTAAAGCAGTCCCTATCGCGTTTTTGCCTGAACGGAACTTAATGTTCTCAATGCTTCTGCTGTCGTCATTCCAGGTTTAATTTGCCGTAGGTAGAGCATTTGAATCAGTGCTTTATCGAGTTCGGAATATCGCGTTACATCTGTCCAAGATTGATAGAACATACTATCCGCGTAACGGTAGGAATCTCGCATCAAACCGAGCGACTGTGTAAGTTCTTCTCGGATTAAATGCGATCGTTCTTTTTGTGTCACGCCTATTGTAGTGACCAACACATTGGCGCGATTGATCACACCTTTATTGTCCCAGCGAGCTACAAAGAAGCCGAAATTAACAGGGATATAAGCAGGTTCAAGCTTGCTAAATTGCACCTCTGGGACAAAGTGAATCGTCAGGTTGGGATTACGGTCAACCAGTTGCATTTGAATTGCACCCCTTGTCAGCGTATTGATTTCGCTGATCACAGTGCGTAGCGTTTTGAGATCTTCGATCGTGGGCTTACCCAAAGGTTGAACCCGAATATTTCCGCTCCATTTGCGGATTTTCGGTGTGCCTTGCTGGTTGTACTCTGACCCCATTGCAACTTCCGTGAAATAGTCGAGCTGTGCTTGAGAAAAGGCAAACCCTGAGCGAATGGTTTTAGATTGCTGGAGTTGCTTCAGTTGAGTGGCGGAAACATTTGATGCAATTGAGCCGCCGCCCGTTGTAAATTCTGCGGATGGCAGGAATTTGACAGTGAGCGATTTGACAGTGAGCGATCGTCCAACACCCGCTGCCAAAACTCCCAAAGATAGTATGCCTGTCAGCATCAAAACACGGCTCATCAACTCTGCTGCATTCGCTCTCATCGTCTTCTCCTTAGCCAGGCTCTTGATGCCCCCTAGAGTTCCCCGGCACTTTGCGATCTCACCTTTCTTAAGTTCTATGAATTGTTCTCTGAATCGGGACAATTTGCAGAATCAGAAAATCGTTGCGCTCTGGGGATTGATTAATCTCTAATCAAAAAATCCGTTAAAAAATGCAAGATTTTCAAAACTGTTTCTCTATCTTTAGTCGTACCTCCTGCTATATAACTTTGATTTAATCTAGCTAACGATCGAGCGATATTCAAATCACTCAATCTATCAATAACTGCACTTCGATTCACTTAGAAATTAGAGTAGTCAAGTCATATGGCGACTAAATTTCCGAAATTTAGCCAGGATCTTGCTCAAGATCCCACCACGCGGCGGCTCTGGTATGGAATTGCCACCGCGCACGATTTTGAAAGTCATGACGGAATGACTGAAGAGAAGCTTTATCAAAGGATATTTGCAACTCACTTTGGTCATATCGCAATTATTTTTCTGTGGACATCTAGCCTTTTATTCCATGTGGCATGGCAGGGCAATTTTCCACAATGGATCAAAGATCCGCTTCATCTGCGCCCGATCGCTCACGCAATTTGGGATCCGCAGTTTGGCAAGCCCGCAGTCGAAGCTTATAGCCAAGGTGGAGCAGACTATCCGGTGAACATTGCCTATTCGGGCGTGTATCACTGGTGGTATACGATCGGCATGAGAACGAATGCAGATCTTTATCAGGGCGCGCTGTTTTTGCTCTTGATTGCTGCATTGTTCTTGTTTGCAGGTTGGCTGCACCTCCAGCCAAAATTCCGTCCAAGCTTGGCTTGGTTTAAGAACGCAGAATCGCGTTTAAACCACCATTTGGCAGGCTTGTTTGGAGTCAGTTCGCTCGCTTGGGCTGGGCATTTGATTCACGTTGCGATTCCTGAATCTCGCGGTCAGCACGTCGGTTGGGAAAACTTTCTAACCACGCTGCCCCACCCTGCTGGATTGCGACCTTTCTTTACTGGAAACTGGGTAGCATATGCGCAAAATCCTGATACTGCGAATCATATTTTCAGTACTGGAGAAGGTTCGGGGACTGCGATTCTGACGTTTTTGGGTGGCTTTCACCCGCAGACCGAATCGCTGTGGTTAACCGATATGGCGCATCACCATTTGGCGATCGCGGTGATTTTTATCATCGCGGGTCATATGTACCGCACGAACTTTGGAATTGGTCACAGCATCAAAGATATTCTCAACGCGAAGAACTTCTTTGGCAAAACGATTAACGGTCAAGGAAACTTGCCGCACGTCGGACTGTACGACACTTACAACAATTCGCTGCACTTCCAGTTAGGCATTCACCTGGCTGCTTTGGGAACCGCGCTTTCCGTGGTGGCACAGCACATGTATTCAATGCCACCCTATGCTTTCATGGCAAAGGATTTCACGACCCAAGCATCGCTGTACACGCACCATCAGTATCTTGCGGGATTCTTTATGGTGGGTGCATTCGCTCATGCGGGAATTTTTTGGGTGCGGGACTATGATCCTGACAACAATGAAAACAATGTTCTCGCACGATTGTTGGGACACAAAGAAGCGATCATTTCGCACTTAAGCTGGGTTTCGCTGTTCTTGGGTTTCCATACGCTTGGATTGTATGTGCATAACGATGTTCAAGTGGCTTTTGGAGCACCAGAAAAGCAAATTCTGATTGAGCCTGTGTTTGCTCAGTTTGTGCAAGCGTCTCACGGTAAAGCACTGTATGGATTCAATGCGTTACTTTCTAATTCAGATAGTATTGCGTCAAATCCAGGTGCGCCTTACTTGCCAGGTTGGTTAGATGCGATCAACAGTGGTACGAACTCATTGTTTCTGACGATCGGCCCTGGCGATTTTCTCGTGCATCATGCGATCGCGCTTGGGTTGCACGTCACGACGCTGATCTGCCTCAAAGGTGCGCTTGATGCTCGTGGTAGTAAGTTGATGCCGGATAAGAAAGACTTCGGATTTAACTTTCCGTGTGATGGCCCTGGACGGGGCGGCACTTGCCAAATTGCGTCTTGGGAACAATCTTTCTACCTTGCTACGTTTTGGATGCTGAATACGATCGGTTGGGTGACGTTTTACTGGCACTGGAAGCATTTAGCGATCTGGTCTGGGAACGTGGCACAGTTCAATGAAAGTTCAACCTATCTGATGGGCTGGCTGCGAGATTATCTCTGGCAGTATTCAGCGCCGTTGATCAATGGGTATAACGTTTATGGAACCAGCAATCTATCTGTTTGGGCGTGGATGTTCCTGTTTGGTCACTTAGTTTGGGCGACTGGGTTTATGTTCTTGATTAGCTGGCGTGGCTATTGGCAAGAGCTAATCGAAACGCTGGTGTGGGCACATGAACGCACTCCACTTGCAAACTTGATCCGGTTCAAGGATAAGCCTGTGGCATTGTCGATCGTACAAGGTTGGCTGGTCGGTTTAGTGCATTTCACAGTGGGCTACATTCTGACATATGCAGCATTCCTAATTGCTGCGACAACGGGTAAATTCTCTTAGTTTGGCGATTGTCTGAATCGCGTGACCCCTAATCGTTAGGAAAAGGATGGAGTCGATTGGCTTCATCCTTTTTCGATCGCGCAATTGACCCCAGATGGACGGTTTTTGGAAAGCGTTCGAGAAATTATTCGGTTTTTCAAATCAGCATAATCAATCAGTGTTTCACTGTCCCTGCCGATTGATTGAACAATAGCTCTCGCGCTTGATCAGGACTAATTTGTTCTGCTTTAAATGCTTCTGCTTTCTCATAAGCTCGAATGGTTGCAGGACGTGTTTGAATTGCTTCAAACCAGCGCTTCAAATTTGGAAAATCTTCGAGATTTTGTCCTTGTCGCTCATACGGCACAATCCAAGGGTAACTAGCAATATCCGCGATCGAATATTCACCCGCCATAAATTCTCGCACAGCTTTGCTGCCCGGAACGGGTTCGCTCAATCGCTTATTCATTACGGCATACAATCGCCCGGTTTCGTTGACGTAACGATCGATCGCGTAAGGAATTTTCTCCGGTGCATACTGGCTGAAGTGATGATTCTGTCCCGCCATCGGGCCTAAACCGCCCATTTGCCAAAACAACCATTGCAGCACTTCGGTTCGACCCCGTAAATCTGAGGGAATCAATTGACCCGTTTTTTCAGCGAGGTATAACAAAATTGCACCCGATTCAAATACAGAAATCGGATCACCGCCGCCTGTAGGATCACGATCGACGATCGCAGGAATTCGATTATTCGGTGCAATCTTGAGAAACTCTGGCTGAAACTGTTCGCCTTTGCCAATGTTGATCGGCACAAGATTGTAGGGTAGTTCCACTTCTTCGAGAAACATCGTGATCTTATGTCCGTTCGGCGTTGTCCAATAGTAGAGATCGATCATGGTGGCTCCTGTAAGTGATGCTTAAATTCTAGAAACTCAGCGCGAATCTGGATCGAATCCGGCAGAATAGAAACATGAACCAAGTGGATTATTTGCGAATTAGTTTGATCGATCGCTGTAATTTTCGGTGTCAGTACTGTATGCCGGAAGGAAGCGATCTCGAATATGTATTGCAGCAAAACCTTCTGACTCAAGAAGAATTAACGACGCTGCTGCGAGAAGTGTTTATTCCAGTTGGGTTTACTCGGTTTCGATTGACTGGAGGCGAACCGCTGATTCGTCCGGGAGTCGTGGAGATTGTGAGAACGATCTCGCAATTTCCCGAAACGCAAGATCTTTCGATGACGACCAATGCGTTTCTGCTCGAATCAATGGCGCAAGATCTCTATGATGCTGGATTGCGGCGAATTAATATCAGTCTCGATTCGCTAGAGCCAGAAACTTTCGATCGCATTATCAGCAATCGCGGGCGATCTCGTTGGCAACAAGTCTGGAACGGCATTCAAACCGCGCATCGAATCGGATTCAATCCATTAAAGCTTAATGTCGTAGTGATTCCGGGTGTGAATGATCACGAAGTATTGGAATTAGCGGCGTTGAGTCTCGATCGAGAATGGCACGTCCGCTTTATTGAATTTATGCCGATCGGAAATGATGAATTGTTCAATCATCAAGGCTGGATCAATTCGGAAACAATTCGTCAACAAATTCGAGAACGCTGGGGACTCACTGAAGCGAGTGTGAGAGGAAATGGCCCCGCTGATGTATTTAAGATTCCAGGAGCGAAAGGAACGCTGGGATTTATTAGCCAAATGTCAGAATGTTTTTGCGATCGCTGTAATCGAATGCGGCTTTCTGCAGATGGTTGGTTGCGTCCTTGTTTGCTGAACGAAATTGGACAGATTGATTTGAGAACACAACTGCGATCGGGCATTTCCACAAAAGAACTCCGCGAACAAGTCAGCGAACTTCTCGGATTAAAACCTGAGATTAACTACAAGCAGCGCGAATCGGGAACAACTGGAAAATATCGCCGCACGATGTCACAGATTGGGGGTTAGACGATAGCCCAAAAACCCTGTAGGATGAGCAAAGGTTAAGCGACAGATGTACTATGCCGAGAATGCCCTGTCTCTCATATGATCGCGGAACGCTCATCTTACATCCGCCGCCCAGAGGCAAAGCCTGGGTTGAGTTTGCGGTGTGGGACGATCGCATCGAAAAGTTTCGCGTCCCGGCAAATCAGTACCGTGAGTTAGTTCTAGCGCTGCGATCGGAAGGAACCGAAATCGACGATCGAGCCAAAGGATTTGATGCGATCGAGCTTGTTCCCTCGGTCGAAATGGAGCCTTATCCACACCAAAAAGAAGCACTCGCAGCCTGGAAAAATTCGGGACGATTGGGCGTTGTCGTCTTACCGACCGCAGCAGGTAAAACGTATCTGGCGCAACTGGCAATCCAATCCACGCAGCGCAGTACTTTGATCATGGTTCCAACATTGGACTTAATGCACCAATGGTACGCAAACTTATCTGCGGCATTTCCTGACACTGAAATTGGATTACTCGGTGGCGGATCGCGCGATCGAACTCCCATCCTGATTTCAACCTACGATAGTGCTGCGATCAACGCCGAAACATTAGGCAACCAGTACGCGCTATTGGTATTCGATGAATGTCATCATTTGCCGAGCGACTTTAATCGAGTGATTGCAGAATATGCGATCGCACCGTATCGATTAGGACTAACGGCAACACCAGAACGAAGCGATGGCAAACACGAAGATCTAAAAGTCTTAATCGGAGAAGAAATTTATCGAAAAACCGCAGAAGAATTATCTGGATCAGCGCTTGCGAAACACGAAGCGATCGAGATCAAAGTATCGCTCTCTAAACAGGAACGAGAACGCTACGATCAACTGATTCAAATCCGCAACGCCTTTCTAAAAGAATCAAATATTTATCTCAGTAGCGCTCAAGGATGGCAACGATTTGTGCAAGCGAGTGCCAGATCGAAGGCTGGACGAAAAGCAATGCTGGCGCACCGAGAAGCAAAATCGATCGCGTTTGGAACCGAAGGAAAACTAAGGGTTTTGTCCGATCTTTTGGCGCGTCACTATCCCGAACGCACGTTAATTTTTACCGACGATAACGCAACCGTTTACCGCGTTTCTCAAGATCTCTTGATTCCAGCGATTACCCATCAAACGCCTGTCAAAGAACGGCATGAGATTCTTACCAAATTTAAGCAGGGAGATTATCGATCGCTAGTTGCTTCTCGTGTTCTAAATGAAGGTGTTGATGTCCCAGATGCGAGCATTGCGATTGTACTTTCAGGAACGGGATCAGCCCGCGAATACATTCAGCGCATGGGGCGGATTTTGCGGAAGGGCAAAGATCCTACAAAATTAGCCATTCTCTACGAAGTCGTAGCGGAAGATACTAACGAAGAAGGCGTATCGCGACGACGCAAACCCAATCAGAAAGCAAAACCTCGATCGACCAATCGCCAACTAGAATTAGTCCCTTATTCAGTCCCGCCGACCGTAGTTCCGCGTGCGGCTGAAGGAGAAACCAACTACGACGACTGGTAATCGATCACTCTCCACTTTCTGGTAAGATTAACGGTTCTGACACTTCATTACTCGACTTGCTGGAAGGAGAATTTTCATATGGCTCGGATGTATTATGACGCTGATGCCAACTTAGATTTACTTGCGGGTAAAACGATCGCAATTATCGGTTACGGTTCCCAAGGGCACGCACACGCCCTCAACCTGAAAGACAGCGGCATGAACGTCATCGTCGGGCTGTATCCAGGCAGTAAGTCTGCGACCAAAGCCAAAGAAGCTGGACTCGCCGTTCATTCTGTCGCAGATGCCGCCAAAGCTGCGGATCTGATCATGATTTTACTGCCGGATGAAGTGCAAAAGAGCGTTTACAAACACGAAATTGAGCCGAATTTGAGCGCAGGAAATGTGTTGCTGTTCGCGCATGGTTTTAATATTCATTTCGGTCAGGTTGTACCGCCCGAAAATGTTGATGTCGTGATGGTTGCACCGAAAGGTCCTGGGCATTTAGTGCGCCGGACCTATCAGCAAGGTCAAGGAGTCCCTGCGCTGTTTGCGGTGTATCAGGATGCGACCGGACAGGCACGCGATCGAGCAATGGCATACGCAAGAGGCATCGGCGGGACTCGTGCAGGCGTTCTCGAAACCACGTTCCGCGAAGAAACCGAAACTGATTTGTTTGGCGAACAAGTGGTTCTCTGTGGCGGTTTGAGCGCATTAATCAAAGCGGGATTTGAAACCCTAGTTGATGCGGGATATCAGCCAGAGCTTGCTTACTTTGAGTGTTTGCATGAAGTGAAGCTGATTGTCGATCTGATTGTCGAAGACGGTTTGGCAGGTATGCGCGACAGCATTTCTAATACGGCTGAATACGGCGATCTGACTCGCGGCCCTCGAATCGTCACGGATGACACCCGCGCTGAAATGAAGAAAATTCTCAACGAAATCCAAACTGGGCAGTTTGCGCGGGAATTTGTGCTGGAAAATCAATCGGGTAAGGCTGGATTTACGGCAATGCGGCGACGTGAGGCAGAACACCCGATCGAAGAAGTCGGTAAGGATCTGCGGGCAATGTTTAGCTGGTTGAAGAAAGTCTAGCGTTTCGTCGATCGCGCCGACCCACCCCGGATTGAAATCTACCGTGTACGCACAAATCATTGCTCGCTCCCTTTGATCCGGCTTCTGCCCCCTAAATACCCCCAAACTTGGGGGACTTTGAAACTAAGCAACTTCTTGACGTTCTGGAAAGCTCTCGCCCCCTAAATCCCCCAGAATGGGGGATTTAGGGGGCGAGAATTTCGGCTGTGACAGATCGAAATTGTGTATACGGTGAGATTGTTTACTTCTTCACCCAGAATTCTACTTATCCTGAATCGCATCCTCAGTCCGACGATAAGGATTCGTTTTCGGTTGCCAATGTGGAAAAGCATTCACCAAAATTTGGTCGATCGAGGTTCGCGCCTGAAGACTATACCGCCCGATCGACTGCGGTAAAAACTGATCGCCAAAACCCACGAACACAATACTGATCATTAATAGAAATCCGACTGGAATTTTGGAACGCATAAAAGCTTAGACTGCGGGAAACTATCATGGTCTACAGTTAGTTAGCCCAGATATTGAAATGCGTCATCTTTATCCCGCGATCGAGCCTTACCAGTCAGGTATGCTGCCCGTTTCCGCTCTGCACACAATCTACTATGAGCAGAGCGGAAACCCGGACGGAAAGCCAGTAGTGTTTTTGCATGGCGGGCCTGGCGGCGGTACGATTCCAACGTATCGCCAATACTTTGATCCGACGAAATGGCGAATCATTCTCTTTGATCAGCGCGGAGCCGGGAAAAGTACACCTCATGCTGAATTGAAGGAAAATACGACTTGGGATCTAGTAAGTGATATCGAGAAACTACGATCGCATCTCCAAATCGATCACTGGGTCGTTTTTGGCGGCAGTTGGGGCAGTACGTTATCGCTTGCTTATAGTCAGACACATCCCGATCGCTGTTTAGGCTTAATTCTGCGCGGCATCTTCCTACTGCGGCGTAAAGAAATTCTCTGGTTTTATCAAGAAGGTGCAAGCTGGATTTTTCCCGATGCCTGGGAGCAGTATCTAGCACCGATTCCATCAGAAGAACGCGATGATTTAGTTTCGGCATATTATCGGCGATTAACCAGCGACGATGCAGAGATTCGATCGATCGCCGCAAAAGCTTGGTCAGTTTGGGAAGGCAGTACCAGCCGATTAATGGTCGATCCAGGTTTGCAGAATAAATTTGCTCAAGATGAATTTGCCGATGCGTTTGCGCGGATTGAGTGCCACTACTTTATGAATCGCGGCTTTTTTGAAACCGATGATCAACTATTGCGAGACTGCGATCGTATCACTCACATTCCGACTGTGATTGTTCAAGGGAGATACGATGTCGTGTGTCCGATGACTTCCGCTTGGGACTTACACAAGGCTTTACCGGATGCAGAATTTATCGTTGTCCCAGATGCAGGGCACTCGATGATGGAAACGGGAATCCTCAGTGCACTGCTCGATGCCACGGATAGATTTGTGACAGAAAGCTATCACAAACAATTGGGGTAAAGGATTGTAACCCTCGATTGTGCCCGATTGATCGTCCTATAAGTATAAGTAGATTAAATGACCCCGATTTATTAGGAATCGCGTTCACCGATCCCCTCAATTAGCGGGTTTAACTCTTATGTTTTCCCGTAGTATCAGAATTGAAACGAACTTAAGTCGCTCACGATTGATTGAAAAAACTTAAGTCTCAGACTTTCCGGCAATTCTGCCGCTTCTAATACTAGAGAGGATCACCGAATGCCTACTTTTAAGGTCACATTAATCAACGAAGCTGAAGGGCTGAACACCACGATCGATGTTCCCGATGATGAGTACATCCTCGACGCGGCTGAAGAGCAAGGTATAGACCTGCCTTATTCCTGTCGTGCGGGTGCTTGCTCGACTTGTGCAGGCAAGATCACCGAAGGAGGGGTCGATCAATCCGATCAATCATTCTTGGATGACGATCAAATTCAAGCGGGCTATGTGCTGACCTGTGTGGCTTACCCCACCTCGGATTGCACGATTTTGACTCACCAAGAAGAAGACCTCTATTAGGGGTCTGACAGAGAGATGTCTCGCTTGCTATTGCTGTCCTCTCTGTCTTGATATTCTTGGAGCAGAAACCTCGATCGAGGTTTCTGCTTTTTAACGATTAGAGGCTTGCTCGTTTGAACGATCTCGCCACAACGTAATCGAATTATTAATCGGTTGCAGTTGCGTTCCAGGAAAATAGAAGCTGAGAATGCGATCGCTCGACCATCCCAATTTGCCTAGATTATAGGAACCGAATTGGCTCATGCCAACCCCGTGACCAAATCCGCCACCCGTGAAGATAAAGCCTTTGAGCGCTTTGTTTTTCTCGATCATCGCATCGACGTAAAACAGCGTACTGGCAGGCGCTTCAAACACGGTTTGGATATCGTCTTTTTCAAGCTCGATCGTGCCCGCATCGGTGACGATTGCAGCCTTTAAAATTCGTCCCCCCTTCGATCGCTGTGTGATTTGAATGTTCTGAATGGTTTTGAAGTTTACGAGGGGATGCCGCACCGCTTTTAAGTATTCGCGTAGCTCTTGATTGAGTTGAGCTAAGGGCACTTCGTAACGCCAGCGAAACATATCGGTTCCATCTTCGTTAAAGCCTTTCTTTTGATTGATAAACGCGCGGAAGTTGCGCTCATCCGATAAGTTGCGGGCTGGCAAATCCCAAACCGGATTCACGGAATCGACAACGGCTTTGAGATAGGGACGATCCCAACCGTGCCAAATATCGTTAAAGCCTGCGGTGATGCCACCACTGGTTGAGGAATATACCGCGTCTACGAGTTCGTTTTGGTAGGTTAGGACTAATCCGCGAGTCGCTGCGATCGCGAGATCGGTCGAAGCTTCTGCACCTTCTAACCCGCGATATACCTGACACTGTGTAGTCGCACACATTTGATAGTTATCAATCACAAAACGCCGCACATTTCGCAGCGCGTAAGTTCGAGCGAGAACAGCTTGTGCTTCTAAAACGGGTTGAGGTGCCCAAGTTCCGATCTCATGCGGAACTACGCCTCTGAGGTAAGTTTCAACCCCGACGAAATTTACCAGCGTGTAATTGCCATAAGCATTCGGCTGAATTCGCAGTGCGCCACCGTAGGGGCGATTCGGATTATCATCTTTTTCTCGATCGACTTGAATCACGCCTGATCTCGATGAAATATCCACCACATCGCGCGTATACCGAAACCCATTCAGTACCCAAGTCGGACGCGGCACTTCTTGAATCACTTTACTTTCTATCCGCGCCGTTTGAATGCCTTTTGCTTGCAGGCTCTTGAGCAACAATCGTCGGAGTAAAGGCGTGTTGTAGGTGTCCCGTTTTGCCCAAACTTGCCAGCGTTCCGGTTGAGCGATTTCGACTTCAATCCCTTGCGCTCTCCATTCTTGCGCCTGGTCTTCTGCCGTCTCGAAACTGCGGTGGGTGCTAAAAACAATGCGCTCTTCAACGACAGGTTGAGAAAGCCGCTGCATCGTCGTTTCGAGCTTGATTTCTTGGGCGCTCAAGGTTTCGGGCTTGCCGTTGCTGTCAAAGCGTAAAGTTAAACGATCGCCCTGATTTGCCTTCAAAGTCATCGTGTCTTTGGTGTGATCGCCAAATCGCTGCACGATCCCGACTTGGATGCCAACTTCTTGCTGAGGATTGGCAGATGCGGATGTCGCAAATCCAACTAAGCAAGAGAAGCCGAGAACGATCGAGGCGAATGGATTGAATTTAGTCGATGTCAGAGCCAAAGGAGTCAAGCCTCTTTCTATTCAGGAAGGGGACGCGCGACAGAGGTAAAAACCTGTGTTCGATTGTAATGGGAATTTCACGGATCAGATTGTTTCGATCGAGCAACTTTATGTGAGTGATCAATTTTCGCAAGGGTAGGTCGCAGCTCCGGAGGAGAACATTTAAAGTCAGTCTTTAAGAAATAAGTTGCAAGTCGTAGTCATTATGAGTATGATATAGAAGTCGGATGAAGGGAAGATTCATGAGAGTTCAAGAAATCCCAATCAATCAGATTCGCCGCCCGTTGTTTCGGCAGAACGACCCAGAAAAAGTCCGGAATCTCATGGCTTCGATTTCAGAGGTCGGGCTACAAGAGCCGATCGATATTTTGGAAGTAGACGGACAGTATTACGGATTTTCGGGCTGTCATCGCTATGAAGCTTGTAGCCGATTGGGGCATGAGACGATTCTCTGTAATGTGCGACGCGCACCGAGAGCCGTTCTTAAGCAACATTTAGCCTAAGTCTTGTTCTGGCTGCGAGATAATAGCTAGATGCGATCGATATCTAGAGCGCTTATTCTTAAAAGTTTAGTAGGAGAAGATGATGGTTAGTCAAATTGCGATCGGGATTGAAGATACGAAGCGGCAGGAGATTGCAGAAGGCTTGTCGCGGTTGTTGGCGGATACTTACACGCTGTATTTGAAGACGCACAATTTTCACTGGAACGTGACAGGTCCAATGTTTCAAACGCTGCATTTGATGTTTGAGACGCAATACACCGAGCTCGCTTTAGCCGTTGATTTGATTGCAGAACGCATTCGGGCGCTTGGTTTTCCGGCTCCTGGCACATACAGCGAGTATGCGAAGCTTAGTTCGATCGCTGAAACACCTGGGGTTCCAAAAGCACAAGAGATGATCCAGCTTTTGGTCGAAGGGCAAGAATCGGTGGTGAGAACGGCTCGATCGTTGTTTCCGCTAGTGGATTCGGCAAACGATGAGCCGACTGCGGATTTGTTGACGCAACGGATGCAGGTCCATGAGAAGACTGCGTGGATGCTGCGGAGCTTGTTAGAAGCGTAAGAGTGCAGGATTTTTGAGAGAACCGCTGGATACTCGCTGTATCTGGCGGTTTTTGCTTTCTTGGCAAGACATAGGAATTTGATGCTTTTCTCGTTCTGAAGCGTTTTCTCAAACCACAAATAATAATCGCTAGCTAGGAATTTTAAGACTTATCTGCTCTAAACTTTAAAGCGAGTGTGATGGAGTATTAATAAACACCATGAAACGCAAGATCTTCGCGGTTCCATTTGCGATCGCTGCTTGTTTACTGCCAGTGAGTGCCTCTGCTCAATCGATCGAAGGCTTTACGGTTTTTGGAGATAGCCTTTCAGATAATGGCAATGCGTTCAGAACCACAAATGGTTTAATCCCGCCAAGTCCACCGTATTCTAACGGTCGGTTTACCAATGGAACGGTTTGGATTGAAAATCTAGCTGGCAGCCTCAACTTAACCACAACTACCGTAAACTTTGCCTTTGGAGGAGCGACGAGCGGAACGACAAATACGCTGCCCCTTCCTTTTCCACTCCCCGGAGTCACGACTCAGGTGAATAGCTTTTTGCAGAATTCGCCGCGTTTGAGTCCCGATCGCGCTTTTGTCGTCTGGGCAGGTGCAAATGATTATCTCGGTGGTGGTATTACTAATCCTGCGGTTCCAGTGGGGAATATTTCCAGCATTTTGCAGCGGTTGACTGCCGCAGGTGCAGAAAAGCTGATTGTAGTGAACCTGCCGGATCTGGGCAAAACTCCGGGGGCGACGAATCCGATTCAAAGTGCAGGATTGACGCAACTCTCAACGGCTCACAATCAAGGCTTAAGAGCTTCATTACAAGCTTTGGCGCAGAGTCAGCCGAACGTTAATATTATTCCGATCGACATTGCTGGATTAGTCAACGAAGTCACCAACGATCCGGCTCGATTTGGCTTTACGAACGTGACTCAGCCCTGCCTCGGAACGACTGCAAACTGTGATCAGTTTTTGTACTGGGATCAGCTTCACCCCACCGCAGCAGCACACCGAATTCTCTCAGACTATGCGCTGAACATTCTGACGGCTCCTCAAACGATCGTCCCTCAAGTGGATATTGCGCTCGGTGTCGCTCGTCGTCCGACTCTTGATTTAAATGGTCGATTGGTCACGCTGCGAAATCCAGCCCGAAATCCGAATCAAAAGCTAGGCGTGTTTGTGAACGGAGATTTCAATTTTGGTAATCAGGATGCAAGCGATCGTAGTTCCGGTTTTGATTTCGATACGAAAGGAGTCACGGTTGGAGCCGATTACAAAGTTACGAATGATCTTGCGCTCGGATTGGCATTCAGCTATGCGAACAGTAGTAGTGATTTGAACAACGATCGCGGAAATGTGTCGATTGATAGCTATTCTCTTTCAGCTTATGGAAGCTACAGCAGAGATCGATTGTATGCAGATGCAGTAGTGAACTATGGCTGGAATAATTTTGATATCGATCGGACAATTAAAGTAACTGGATTTCGATCTGCCACTGCTAGCACGAATGGCAATCAATTTTCAATTCGCCTCAACACTGGGTACAACTTTGGAGAAAACCAGTTAGCGGTTGGTCCGATGATTGGGGTTCGATATACCAAAGTGAAGATTGATGGATACACAGAGCGCGATGGCAGCCTTTTGAATTTGAATGTAGGCGATCAGGATGCGGATTCTGTGATTCTCAATGTCGGGGCACAGCTTTCGTATGATTTTCGCTCTCCTTCTGCGACAGTAACACCCTATGTTGCTGCGAACTATGAGCATGAATTTGCAAACGGGAGCCGCGAGATTACGACAGAGCTTGTGAGTCAGCCTGGAATCCCAAACCGCACGAGAACTGGCGAACCCGATCGAGATTTTGTTCGATTGAGTGCGGGGGTTCAGACTCAATTTGTGAACAATTTATCGATCGGGGTTGGATACGAAACGATTTTGGGCAAGCAGGATGTGAGCGATCATTCAGTTCAAGCACGAATTCGCTACCAATTCTAATCGAGTTGATTCAAAACACTTCCTAAGTGTTCCACCATCTGATCGATGTGGTGTTTCTCTAGAATTAACGGAGGGGATAACGCAATGATGTCCCCCGTCGTTCTAATTAGCAATCCTTGCTCGAAACACTTCACCATCGCATTGTAAGCTCGACTTCCGGGCTGTCCTGGAATCGATGCAAGCTCAATCCCTGCTACCAAGCCTAAATTTCGCACATCAATCACAAACGGCAACCCTTTCAGCGAGTGCATCGCCTCTTCCCAATAAGGCGCTAAATCGCGAACCCGATCGAACAATTTTTCTTCTTCGTAAATATCGAGGGTTGCCATCGCTGCCGCACACGCTAACGGATGTCCCGAATAGGTGTAGCCATGAAACAACTCGATCGCGTTTTCCTGCCCGTGCATAAACGCATCGTAGACTGTCGATCGCGCAAACACCGCTCCCATCGGAACTGCCGCATTGGTAATTCCTTTCGCGACGCAGATCAGATCCGGCATCACCCCAAAATATTCGACTGCAAATCCCCGTCCCAAGCGACCAAATCCTGTGATCACTTCATCGAAGATCAACAAAATGCCGTACTTATCGCAAATCGATCGTAATTTCTCCAAATATCCCACGGGCGGAACCAGAACGCCAGTTGATCCCGCAACAGGTTCGACAATGACCGCAGCAATAGTAGAAGGATCATGTAAGGTAACGATGCGCTCCAACTCATCCGCTAAATGTGCGCCCCACTGCGGCTGTCCGCGACTAAACGCATTCTGCTCTAAATTGTGCGTATGAGGGAGATGATCGACTCCTGGTAACAAGCTGCCGAAAAACTTCCGATTCGGTGCAATTCCCCCAACCGAAATTCCTCCAAATCCCACGCCATGATATCCCCGCTCTCGTCCAATCAATCTCGTCCGACTCGCTTCCCCCCGCACCCGATGATATGCCAGCGCAATCTTCAACGCGCTATCGACCGCCTCTGAACCAGAATTCGTAAAGAACACATGATCGAGATCTCCCGGCAGCATTTTCGCTAAACGATCAGCGAGTGCAAACGGTGCTGGATGACCCATTTGAAAGGTCGGTGAAAAGTCTAACGTCGCGGCTTGCTGCTGGATTGCTTGCAGAATGTGATCGCGGCAATGTCCCGCATTCACACACCATAAGCCTGCTGTTCCGTCTAGCACCTCGCGACCGTCTACAGTCGTGTAGTGCATATCCTTTGCCGATGCCATCAAGCGGGGCTTCGATTTGAACTGTCGATTGGCAGTAAAAGGCATCCAGAAGGCATCTAGGCTCTCTGGGAGGGAGATATCTAAGACCATTGTAGATTTGGTGTAGATTTAGAATTTTAGAGGGCAGACACAGCAAAAATTTTGCGAATTACCGCCATTGGATCAAGTCCGCGATCGACACTCAAATCGAGACAATAGCGAATGTCGATCGAGTAAACCCTGGTGAATTACTAACTAGCAGACTTTTTCCGACTGGTTGTGGCTTTCGTAGTTTTTGCAGCGGTTGCTTTAGGTTTTGCGGCAGCTTTAGCGGGCGATTTTGTTGCAGTCTTTGTCGATCGAGTGCGCTTGGGCTTTTCTTCGGCTTCTTCTTTCTCTGGGGTTGCGGTTTCTAGCACCTCTGAACCGTTTTGCAGTGCCTCAGCGGTCATCGTCATGGTGCGACGACGACGACGCGGTTTTGCACCACTTCCATCTTCTTTGCGAGCGGAAGATAGATAGTATTTCAAAGTAGACGGGCTGATTTCAACCCCTTTCGATGAGAGCATTTGTGAAACTTCGGCATAGCTGTAACCGCGATCGAGTGCCAGAGTGATTTGGTCTTTAAGCAAGTGGATTGCTTCTCTGAGCGACCAAATTTCTTTCGGCTTTTCGGGCAGATCTTGAAGTGCGCTGGATGCACCGCTGATCGAATCTTTAGAAACTAGCGTTGATGTCGGTGATCTTCTTTTCGTTCCAGCCATTGTGTTTCTCCTAATCAATAAACAGGATATTGGCTTTGTTTATGTATTTCCATTTCTGGAATTTGAAACAAACTCTTTCAGCCAGTCGAGCCGCTCTCACTCATGATCGATCTGATGCTCGTCTGAATCGACGGTAGTGATGGTAATACTGTTATCACTATCGTCGTTAATTATAGAGATATTTTTGAATTTGATAGCAAATCTTAAAAAATTAGATCAGATTCCAAAAACGTAAGGGTCAGGTCATCGGGAATGAATCTTTTATATGTACGGATATATTATCGATTGTGTTTACGTCAATCGCTCGATGATTGCACAAAGTAACGGTGCAAGCAGCAATCCAGGCAAGAATGCGGCAATGCTTAATCGCGCAATTTCCAACAGGTTCAAACCCAGTCCCATCACCATTAATCCGCCGACACCAGAAGCGAGCAAAACGGATGGATCGGTCGCTGGGTCAGGAAGAGACTGAGCGAGTAATCCTGCCGCGATCGACAATCCGCCTTGATAAATCACGATCGGCAAAATCGAAAACATCACGCCAATTCCGTAACTGCTGGTTAATGCGATCGCAGCGAGTCCATCCATTGCCGATTTGATCGATAACAGCGTGTTGTTTCCCGCCAATCCATTATTCAAACTGCCAACGATTGCCAACGGCCCAACACAAAATAGCAAACTCGCGGCAACCAATCCTTCTGTAAAACTGCCGCCTCCTTTCACCAGGCGTTTAATCCGATCGCCAATTTGATGCAGTCGTGTTTCGAGTTGCCACCATTCACCGAGCAGTCCGCCAATGACGATCGCAAATAGTCCAATAATCACACCGTCAATTACGCCGATTTTGACTTTGAGTAAGCTCGATGCCATTGTCACACCCAAAAACAGCGTCAATAGCCCCAATCCTTGTGTAATGATGCGCTGCATTCGAGTAGGCAAGCTGTCTTTTAGGATCAGTCCGAGCGTGCTGCCTATAAGAATCGTGGCAACGTTGATCCAAGTGCCGCTGGTTTTATCCCATATACTCAGCGTTGCAGGATGGATTTGCCAAAATAGGGTTGTTAGCATTGACGATAGCGTTCCCCTGAGTGTGAACATTTCGATTGCATCATATTAAACAATCTGTTGTACTAATTCTCAAGGAAGACGGATCTCACTCTGAGATTTACCCGATCGGAGGAGACATCTTTATCAAAGCTTTAGCTATTCTTTCAGCATTCGAGAGCGCGATCGCTGAAGTAAAGGAAAGCAAGTCCAGACAAAAGGAAGTTAGAGTATGACTGCTGTAATGACGATGCCCAAATTTAGCCCCGAACAATTTGTACGCTTCATCGGGGGCGAGGGAAAAGTGCGAGAGTCTCACGCGGATGCTGGGAACTGGTCGTATTTGGTTGAGATGGAGATGGGCGAAGAGCCTGAGATGGGCAGAATTGGCTTTGAGACGATGATTCTGCTACCAGAGGCGGATTTGAACGCGCGAGAAGAGATGTGGAGCTAGAGAGCGCGAAAAAGTTTACTGTGTGGTCTGATAGCGGTTTCAGCGATGGGACTGCTTTTTTATGATTAAAATTCTTAGAGCGTGCAGCATCATTCAATCCGTATTAAAGAAGTTTTTGAGTTTATCGACAAACCATTCCGGCTGCTCAACATGAATGTTGTGTCCAGCGTTAGGCACGATCGCGATTTCTGCCGTTTCACAGAGCGATGTCATTTCTTGATTTAGCGCGATGAATTTACGATCGCATTCTCCTACTATCAACAACAACGGATTGTGATGCGATTGCAATTGCTTCCATAAACTCGGCTGCATTCCTGTTCCCATTTCTCGAAGTGATCGTGCGAGTTCAATCGGGTTATTATGCGATCGTTCTTTTAGAATTTGCTCAAAATTCGGATGTGCTTTGATCGATCGGAATAACGGTTGATTATACCAATCAGTCAAAAACTGATCAAAATTTGACTCAATTTGGTTTGCTAATTCGCGATCGTGCTGAATCCGCTCCAATCTTTCCTGTTGTGTTTTCAATCCCGGAGAACCTGATTCAATCACTGCTGCCGGAAATCGCTGTGAGTAATTTAACGCTAAATAAAGCCCTAACCGTCCGCCCATTGAATACCCGACCAAATTCGCCTGATCAATCTCTAACTCGTCGAGCAGATCGACGATCGCTGCTGCCGTATTCGCGATCGTATAGTCTTCAGAAAACCGAGTTTTGCCATGACCGGGAAGATCGATCGTCAGACTGCGATTGGGCAACTGAGCCACGATCGGATCAAACTCCGCACCACTGCCCAAAAAGCCATGCAGAAATATCACGATCGACGAATCAATTTGCTCAGTCAATGGGGGTGTAAATTTGAAAGCTAAATGATTTCTCATAGACAGAGATTAAGACCAATGGGAATACTATCAGCATCTCGCTCAGAAGTGGGGATCATTCGAGAGCGCCTGATCCCAAAGGTTAACACTACGCTATGAACACCGAAAAAGTCTTTCAACTCATCGATCGCGTTTTGCCGTTTGAAGCCTGTTTGTATCATCAAATTTTGCCGCTCTCGATCAAAGATGGCAAACTCCAGTTAGGCATGGTGATGCTGGATGATGTCGCCGCACTCGATTACGCTCGGCGCACGGTGGGCTACCAAAACTACTCGCTTGTGCCTCAAAGTCTCTCTTCAGAAGCACATCACACCACCCTCACCGCTTACCTAAACTACAGTCAAAACCGCCCCCCGAAACCGCCCGAACCGAAACCCGCAGAACTCTCGAAAAAACCGGATTTTCACAGCAAAGAAACGCTCATTGTCGAGAGTCCCGACGAACTTGAATGGGAAGAATGCCACCAAACCGATGTTCGCACTCTTCAAGCTACCCTAAACTATAATCAAAACGCCCTCCCAACTTTAGCTGTCAGTACCCGCTATGCTGAAGAGCCGATCGCATTACTCACCCAACTTTCGCCTTCTCGCCTGATCCAAGAACTATTAGGACGAGTATTAGGTGATGGAATTGGACGGCTATTTTTTGAGCGGCATGAAAAGCATGGTCGAATTCTTTGGAGCCAAAACGGAGTGCTGCAATCTGCGATCGAAGCCGTTCCCTTGATGAAATTTCAGGCGCTACTTGATGAACTCAAGCTATTAACGCATCTACCCGTTGCGCCCGTGACTCAAGTGCAGCAAGTCGAAATCGAGCGATCGTATCAGCGCGATCGAGTTTTAGTACGCCTGCGAATCACGCCGACTGAAACCGGAGAGCAAGCGACTTTACAAATTCTCAGAGGTGCAGCACTGAAGTTTTATCAACGACAGCAGTTAACGAGCCTGAGCCGCGATGCTCTGGGGATTGCTCAGAAATTGCGGCAAAAAATGGATGAGCTTCACAGTCACACTCACAGCGCCACTCCGTTGATGGTGGAGCAACTACAGCCCGATATGGTTCCCGCGCTCAATCGTGTGATGCAAATTGTAGAACAACAATTAACCGAACTGAAGCAGATTCGAGATTCGTATACTAAGGAAGGCTAAAAGAATCGAGCTATCTTATGCAATGGACTACCAATGGACTACGCGAAAAACTCAGAAGCTCAGTGGAAGCCCACCGCTAACTCAGACAAACACAATAGCGATCGCGTCCTTCTGCTTTTGCTTGATACAACGCCTTATCTGCGGCATTGATCAACATCTCTGGCGACGTAATCACACTCGGAATCGTATTTGAAACTCCCAAACTCACCGTCACAGTTTCGCAAACCTCCGAGCCAGCGTGAGTCACTCCAAGCTGCTTGACTCCCATTTGAATGTCCTGCGCGACCAGAATTGCCCCTTCTTGATCCGTATTCGGCAACACGACTGCAAATTCCTCACCGCCATATCGGGCAGGTAAATCGATCGCGCGTTTTGCAGAATTCTGAATCACTTGGGCAACTTGTTTGAGGCAATCATCGCCCGCTTGATGCCCATACGTATCGTTGAAGAACTTGAAAAAATCGATATCACACAAAATCAGCGAGAGCGGCAATTGTTCGCGCAACATTCGCTGCCATTCTTGCTGTAAGTACTCATCAAATCGCCGCCGATTTGCCACCTGCGTCAAGCCATCGATCGCGGCAATTCGCTGCAATTCGTGATTTGCAGTTTCAAGCTGCTGATAGAGTGTCACTTGCTGAATCAACCGTCTGACTCGCTGCCGCAAGACTCCCCAGTGAATGGGCTTAGTGATGTAATCGACTGCACCGACCGAAAATGCTTGATCGACCGAATCTTGATCTTCCAATCCCGTAATGATCAAAACGGGCGTTCGTCTCGATCCGCTCATTTCTTGAATACGCTGGCAACAGATAAACCCATCGATCGCGGGCATGATCGCATCGAGCAAAACTACGTCTGGACGCACCCGCTGAAAGATTGCCAAACACGATTCGCCATCGTTCGCCTCAACGACTTGATAGCCATCTTGCTCCATTGCTTGACGCACACCGCGCCGCATGATCTTGTCATCGTCTGCGACCAAGATCAAGGGGGGATTATGGAAAGAGGGCGTTATCTCTGACATTGCTGAATTTCCAGGTATAGCGAAGCTTGTACGCGATCGTACTCGGCTTCGAGGTGGCGAATTTGATGAGCGACTTGATCTAGCGTTCCCAGGCTGAGGCAGGTTTCCAACGCATCACACAGCGACACGATCGATGACATTCCGACTTGAAGACTGCTCGATCGCAGCAGTTGCAGAGTTTGTTGTAAACCCTGGATGTCTAACGGATCGATCGAACCTTGAAGCTGATTCAGCCAAATACGCGGATCGACGTTGCTGAACTGAAGGGCGGTTCGCGCAACAGGGCTACACTGACTGAGAACAGATTTTAGCGCATCCATCCGAATGGGTTTGCTTAAATAATCATTCATTCCGGCATCTAAGCAGAGTTGTCGATCGCCTTCCATTGCATTTGCGGTCATAGCGATGATGTAAGGGTGATTGGGATTTTGTGTGATCTGCCGAGTGGTTTCTAGCCCGTCCATATCCGGCATCTGCACATCCATTAAGATCACGTCGTAAGCTTGACGCTCCAAAGCGGCGATCACTTCTAACCCGTTTCCCGCAACATCGGCGCGATATCCGAGCCGGGAAAGTAGATGGAGCGCTACTTTCTGATTCACGACGTTATCTTCCGCTAATAAAATTCTCAAAGGATGCGATCGTAAATTCTCTAGTTCGCTAGACGGATTTGGTTTGAGGGTGGATGGCTCGATCGAGGCGGCACTGGCGCAAAGCCTAAAGTAGAACGTCGAGCCAGCTTGTGATTTAGAAGCGGTAAAAGCAGCGGGAGGACGACCGCCGATCGCGCCTTGGCTTTCAACCCACATCGAGCCGCCCATCAGCTCACTCAAGCGCCGACTGATCGCAAGACCTAATCCCGTACCGCCATACTGCCGACTGGTTGATGAATCGACCTGGCTAAAAGATTTAAACAAGCGTTCCATCCGTTCTGGAGGAATGCCGATTCCCGTATCGCGCACCGCAAAGAGTAGCCCAAACGTTTTCGGAAGTTTTGAACAGTGAGCCGCTCCGCTCGTTTGGCAAGCGATCGAGTCTTTGGGCGTGAGTTTGACCGACATAGAGATTTCGCCGGAGTGCGTGAACTTGATCGCATTACTAATCAGATTGACCAGGATTTGGCGCAGTCGAGTCACATCGCCAAGGATCGCGGCTGGAATTTCAGGATCGATCTGATAGGTCAAGGCTAATTTTTTCTCGATCGCTTCTGCGTTGAGCAAATCGATCGCGTCTCGAATACAAGCTCTTAGATCGAATGGTTGTTGTTCAAGATCGAGCTTGCCCGATTCGATTTTTGAGAAATCTAGAATGTCGTTAATGATTGTCAGCAGAGAATCCCCGCTGATGCGAATCGTTTCGACAAAATCTTGCTGTTGAGCCGTGAGATCCATGTCAAGCAAAAGTCCGGTCAAGCCAATCACCGCATTCATGGGGGTGCGAATCTCGTGGCTGACGGTGGCGAGAAACTCACTTTTCGCGCGGTTGGCAGTTTCGGCGGCGTGCTTGGCTTGCTCTAGGGCAATGTTTTTCTCGGTTAACTGTTCGCGTTGCAGGCGTTCTTGTCGAAGTAGGCGAGCTTGCGCGATCGCAATTCCAACTTGATCCGCAACCGCTTCGAGCAGTTCGATCTCGTCACTGCTCCACTGTCGAATACCATCACACTGCTGCAACGCAATGATGCCGTTGGGAATGCCTTGATAAGAGGTGCGAACTGCTAACATCGATTTCAGTTCCGCCCGTTTACAGAAGGGAGCAGCGTCAGCCAGTCGCGAATCGGCATAAACATCCGGCGAGGAAATTGCTCGATCGCACTTAAGCAACTCCTGAACATGAGGATTGGTCAGGACGGGAATATGAACCCCTTGCATCGAGTTCCACCCTGGTTCTAGATATTCAGCCACGATCGGGATTTGAGGAAAGGTCAGGCTGAGTTGGGAGGATTCTGAAACGATCGCGTCTGCCGCACTTTCCAAATAGGTGTGCAGGAGACAGCGATTCACCCCGAACGTTCGACCAATTTGGGTGACGGTCGTTTGGAAAATTTCCTGTGTATCTAAGCTTTGGCGAATGTCCTGCGTGATTTGCTTCAGCAGGTAAGCGCGTTGAATCTGAAGCTGAAGGGCTTGCTCGGTGCGAATCCGCTCAGTCACATCGGTTTGAATACCGACATAGTGCGTAATTCGTCCTTCGGCATCGAGAATCGGCGAGATCGATAGCTCATTCCAAAACAGTGTCCCGTCTTTGCGGTAGTTGCGAAGGGTAACGGTACAATCCTCGCCCTCATTGAACGCGCTCCGTAAGCGATCGAGCGCATCTTGCTCGGTTTCTGCCCCTTGCAAGAGTCGGCTGTTTCTACCAATGACATCCGCAGCGGCATACCCTGTCATGCGCTCAAATCCCGGATTGACGAACACCATCGGATTATCTAAATGAGCCGGGTCAGTAATGATGATTCCGTTGCTGCTGGCACTAATCGCGCGTTCCAGGATTCGCAGGCGAATTTCTGTTTGTTTTGTTTCAGTAATGTCGCGACAGACTGAAATGATCCCTTTTTCGGTGCGGGTGAGCGAGATTTCCTCGAAAAAGGTGCTGCCGTCTCGACGTTTGGCGACGACCTGACCGCGCCATTGCCCGGTTTGAGTGAGAATTGGGCGAATTTCTCGATCGATACGCTCGATTTCTTCGGAATCGTACAGCGTTTCCCAGCTTTTGCCGATCAGTTCAGTCCGGCTGTATCCGAACATTTTGAGATGAGCATCATTGAGATACAAGAGCTTTCCGGTTTCGGTCAGAATCGCAATTCCATCCAATGCGGCTTCAACGGCGATCGATTGTCGCCAAAGTGCCGCTTGCATCGCTTGTTCTGAATCTTCTACGTTCGACGATCGCCAACGTGGCCAAAAAGCAATTCCGTTGATGATCGTCGCGCCAAACGCTGTACCCCCAACAATCCATTCGAGACTCACCGCCATTTCATTTGCCAATACCTAATCTATCGTTCGCGCTTCGGTGTTAAAAAACAGCCAGAATTACAAACTTTTCGGATCTGTTTGAACCCAGAACCGTCTCTTCTTTTATAAGGGATTAAATTAATTTCTCGATCGTTATACGACGGAATCTTTAGGTTCAACAACGAGATCTTTAGATTCAACAACGAGATCGGGTAAGCCGTCAATCTTTTCGGTTGGAATGTCCGCTTCAGGATCGGTCATGAACACCACAAGTCCAGCAGGAACACATTCGACCTCGATCGGGGTTGTCCCGATCATTTCGCCATCGAGCACCACTTTTTGAGGGGGATTGGTCGTGATTTTGAAGCGCTTCGATCGAAGATAGCCGATGTCGTCGCGTTCGGCAGGATTGCCGCTGAGAGCGGATTGTAGAAGATGGTAAGTGGCTGCGATCGCGCTTGTGCGGTTGGCGGGAGCGACGATCGTTAAATCCAGCAAGCCGTCATCTACAACCAGTCCGGCTGGCCCTTGCGCGAGTACCGAAGTTGCAGGAGCCGCATTCGCGACCGTCAGCGCAGAAGCGGTAAACGAGACGACCTTATCATCAGTTTCGACTTCAGCTTCAAAATGTTCAAGATCCCGCAGTTGTCGAATCCCTGCAAGAATGTATGCCAACATCCCGAAGCGATTCTTCGCTTCACGATTGGCAAGTCGAACGGTTTCCGCTTCAAATCCGATCCCCGCAAGCAAGACCATCGGGCGGTTATTGCAGAAGGCGACATCGACGGTTTTGGTTTGTAGCTTCAAAATGTTTTCGCAAGCCGCTTCGATCGTGGTTGGAATCGAGAGCGCATTCGCAAACGCATTCGCGGTTCCGCGTGCAATCACTCCCAAGGGCGTTCCTGTCCGAATCACAGCATTCGCAGCAGCGGAAACCGTTCCATCACCACCAGAGACAAAAATCGCATCAACGCCCTGCTTGATTGACTCTGCCGCGAGTTCGTCCGCATCACGATCGGGAGTCGTTAGCTTCGTTTCTAATTCAAACTTTTCGCTTAATAAACGCTGAATCAGTTCTAGTTCTAGTTCTGCGTTTCCCTGACCCGCCACCGGATTAAAAATCAAATGTGCTTTCTGCATAGCGATTCAAGATATAAGGTATCTCCTGGATATCACGCACACAGAGCGATCGGGTTCTGACTTGTGGAAGATATTTATCTCTAATAGATGACAGAAGTGCCAGAATGAGAATGTCCTTGACCCCTTTGCATTCTCATGTCTGCGGCAACCCTGTACGATGAGGAACATTTTGTCGTCCTCGAAACCAATCAGCCCGAATCAATTTTGAGCGCGGCTGAGTTAAGTGAAAAATTGCGATCAATTCTCGCAACGCGCCAAGAAGCCTTGCCGCCTGATGTGAAACAAGCGGGTGCAATCGATGCCCAGATTCGCTACTTGCTCGATACGACCTGTGAGCTAGATATGGCTCCGGGTGAGTATCTACAGTGGTATGCGATTCGACTCGAAAAGTGATCAACCTGCCATTTGCACATTTTCGATCGACATACTTTCGCTCGGCAATTCCAAACAGTAGCCTGCGCCGTACACCGTTTTGATGTATTTCGGATGCCGGGGATCGGGTTCGAGCTTGGTTCTTAAGTGACGCACATGAACGCGGATCGTTTCGATGTCGTCATCGGGATCGTAGCCCCACACTTCTTTGAGAATTTCGCTTGGGGAAACGGTTTGACCATGCCGCTGAAGCAAACAGTGTAAAAGTTCAAACTCTAGATGAGTCAGTTTTACAGTTTTGCTAAACCAGATCGCCTCGAATCTTTCGGGTACGAGGATCAAAGCTCCATAGCTAAGAATTTCTGAGTGTTTTGCGGCTTGAGGAATGCGATCGGTGCGTCGCAGGAGGGCGCGGACTCGTGCCAGCATTTCCTCGACTTCAAACGGTTTCGTTAAGTAGTCGTCTGCCCCTGCGTTGAAACCTTCGACTTTATTTTGGGTTTGGCTCAGGGCGGTGAGCATCAGAACCGGAATGTCTGCGGTGCGTTCATCGCGGCGAATCCGTTGGCAAATCGTGAAGCCGTCAACTTGCGGCAACATGAGATCCAATAGAATCAGATCCGGTTGAAGTTGAAGTGCGAGGGCTTGTCCGCGCGTGCCGTCTCCGGCTTGGCTGACATCGTAGCCCGCCATTTCTAGATTGACTGAGACGAGTTCCGCGATCGCGGGATCGTCATCAATGACGAGAATTCTCGGCATAATAAAGCTCTTCTTACTAAAGGGAGTTGCTGATTTAAGAGTAGAGGCTCAAGAATTTGTGAAGATTCCTGTTCAGATTATACGCAAGGATCTTATTCACTTTGATATATAAAGCTTAATCGATCGGAAAATCAGACAAAACGAGCAAGTGGTTTGATCTGATACTTTGTGATCAAAATGCGAAACCAGAAAGATTACAATTTATGACGGAACCTAATCTGAAGGAGTCATCCTTATGCCACTCAATGTAGGCGATACTGCCCCTGATTTCACCGTTAAAGACACGAACGGCAATACTATTACGCTCTCAAACTACTCGGGTCAAACCGTGGTGATGTATTTCTATCCGAAAGATGACACACCGGGTTGCACAAAGGAGGCTTGCAGTTTCCGCGATAATTACGCGCAGTACACCAGTAAAGGGATTCCTGTGTTTGGGGTGAGCATGGATGATGAGGCATCCCACCAGCGCTTTACCGAGAAGTTCAGTCTGCCGTTTCCGCTGCTGGCTGATACAAATGGGACGATTACCAAGGCTTACGATGTCGATGGCGGTGGTTATTCCAAGCGGGTTACTTATGTCATTGGGGCTGATGGCAAGATCGCTCAGGTTCATACGACGATCCAGACCGATACTCACGCAGCGGACATTTTGCAGCAATTAACCGTGTAGAGAAGTCAGCTTAACTTGTCATCCCGCTTGAATCTCTCGATCGCATTCGATCGGGAGATTCTTTTTTTAGCTGAGAGAGCAAGAGTATATTGGAGGCAATTTCATCGAGCAGGGGCGCATCCGATCGCGCAAATTTTCGTCTCTCTACTTTGCACATGATCGATTAGGAAAAAAACTCATGACAGATACAACGATCGCAGCGAGTTCGCTAACTTCAGGGGGCGGAAGTGCGCCTCCAACTTATGCCGGGCCGCTAGAAGTTTTGGTCAATAAGCCTGTCGTGCTGAAGGGCAGCTACGATGCCAACCGGATCAAACGCATTACCGTGATGGCGGAAGACAAGGTTAACTTAGGCGTAACGCTGAATAGTGGAACTTGGCAAGTGTCGATGCCGCGAGGATTTTCGACACCGGGAGCGCGTTGGCTGCGGCTCAAGGGATTCGATGCCGAAAATAAGCTGATCGAAAATCGGGTGTTTTACATTACCGTCAGTCGCGATCCGTTAACAGTCGGACAAGAACTAACGGCGAAACTGTTACGCGATACCTTTTTCAAAGTTTCGACTGATGATTCTGCGCGTCTGAACAATCAGCAGAAAGTTTTGGTCAAAGCTGGACAAACGTTTCCAGTGAATCGGTACGGGTTTATCGATGGGCATTTGAAATTAGAGTTGGGAACTGCGGTCGCGCCTGTTGGAAACTTCGGCTATTTCTACGAAGATCACGTCCAGCTTTCAAAAGGAGCGCAAATTCTCAGATTTTCGCTCGATGATGTTCCCGATATTCCCTTAGCTGCACAGCTTTTAATTACTCAGACTTCGTTTCTAAAAACTTCTCCAGCCGACTCTTCGACCCTAGCCGCAAATCAGCGAACGAACGTGCTGGAAGGACAAGTCTTTCAAATCACGGGCTATGCTTGCACTCGTGGGCATTTCCGCGTCACGCTCAAAGATCCGATTCCGGGATTTGGCAATCGCGGCTTTATCTTCTGGCAGTATGCTCAGATCAAGCGCAACAATCGAGAAATTCCTTATGATTCTAGTGCGCTGACCATAACAGCGCTGCGAGATACGATCGTGAAAAAGCGTCCGGTTGATTCATCGCAGCTTCAACCTGATGAGCGATCGACGTTTAGCGCCAATCAATTCTACGGGGTGTCGAGCTACATGATCCAGGGCGGACACATCAAAGTGTCGCTTAATGAGGAACTCCCGAACTTTGGCAATACGGGCTATGTGTTCCCGGACTTTGTGCAAATGAGTCGGGGTAATCGCGCCTTTAATCCGATTCCCGGCACGGTTGAGTTGAATGTGCCGTACTTCTCACAGCGAGACAATCCGCGATTCTATTGGTCTACTTGTAATGTGACTGCGATCGCAATGTGTATGTATTATTTGGGGACTCGCGCCCGATCGGGAGTCCAGCTCGAAGATGAGCTTTTGCAGTGGTGTTTTAACAAGGATGGCGAAGGGTCTCAAATCAATCACAATACCTTGACCAGTTTGATCAATGCGTATGGGTATGAAGGGCTATTCGACACAAAATGGACATTCCGGGATGTTCGAGAAGAACTGATTAACAATCGTCCGGTTGTATTGTGCGGAATGTTCACCTCTTACGGTCATATTGTGACTGCGATCGGCTATACGCCAGATGGATTTATTGTGAATGATCCTTGGGGCGATGCTTTGACAGGCTACTCAAATACTGAGGGGCGAAAGCTGCTTTATCCTTACGACTACATCAATCGCGTCTGCGGCCCTGATGGAGAAGTTTGGGCGCATTTCATTCGACGCAAATCATAGATTTTGCATCGTTAATTTTGTTATGCCGTTCTCATAGGCAACTTCCAAAGAGAAACCGCAGGCACATCGAAGCACTGCGGTTTCTCTCTTTATTATTCCTCGCTCTCTGCCTTCGCTCGTCGAGTGCGTCTCCGTCGAGGACGACCCGATTCTTTCTGACTGAGCGCCAAATATCGTTTCAAAGTCGAAGGACTAATATCGATTCCTCGCTCTGCAAGGATGTCTGCAAGTTCTTCGTAGCTGTAGCCTTTATCGAGCGAACTCCGCAGATCGTCTTGTAAAAGTTCGATCGCTTGTCGAAGTGAAACCGTTGCTTCTGGTTTTTCGGGCAGATCATCCAACAACGATGCAGCTTGATCGAGCATCATTGTTTTTACTTTGACTGCCGCATTGGATTTTCTGTTCACCATTTGCGTTCTCAGACTGTTAAGCCAACAATTCACTTATATTGTAAGGGCTGAGTCCCTTTTTTATCCTTGAAATGTAACAAGTTCTGTTAATTGTTGTGCCTTTGACTCAATCATTGTAGCGTGCTGATCGATGCTTAAAATCCGTAAAAATGACGCATACTCTATCTTTAGATCGATGACAACAAAAAGCTTCCAATGACATCGACATTGGAAGCTTTTGAACCGTCGTATTTTATGTTTAGTGGTAGCTGATTAGGTGTAAGACATCCCGCAAGACGCTAAATCCAGCCAAATCCCACAGGAGATAAGCTAAGAAACCAATCATTGCCAGACGACCGTTCCAAAGTTCTGCTTGAGGATTCCAGCCAAAGAGAAAAGCGTTGCGATCTTTACCGTTGTATTCTGTAGCAACAGGAGGTAAATCGGTACTGTTTCGAGTTTGCATTGCAGTAGCTCCAAGATTTATTTCGTAACATCCTTATCCTAGAGAGTGCGCTCAAACTTTCCATACGTCTATGGTGTTAAGATTTTGATCCTGCTGTTGATAGAATCCCGATCGATCGCTACCTTTTTATAGATGCAGATTTAACTGCCGCGATTTGCAGAAGCTTGCGCTTCTCCTTGTCGAGCCTGCACCAGTCGAACTCGCGCCGCCTCAAGTTGTCCACCCGGATCAACCGCAGTCCAACCGGAGTTGGTCATGCGTCGAGCTTCGTAGTGTAAATGCGGCCCAGTCGAAAGTCCTGTACTGCCAACCCGTCCAATTATCGTTCCGGGCTTAATCTTTTCACCCGGACGCACGAAGATTTGGGACAGGTGAGCGTAAAGGGTGTCTTGCGAGCCGTTGGGCTGCTGTAGCACGATCGCGAGTCCATAGCCGCCCATACGATCGGCGATCGTCACTTTTCCGCCCCGCGATGCAATCACCGGAGTTCCCTGCCCTGCGCCCAAATCTACTCCAGAGTGAAACCGCCGCGCGCCTGTCACTGGATGCCGTCGCCAGCCGAATCTCGAAGTGACAGGAACGGGTTCAGGGAGCGGGTAAACAATTTGACTTGCAGAAGTCAGCTTCGGTAAATTGCGATTGTAGGCTTGCAGGTTCTTCGGAGTCACCACTTGATCGATGTATCCGCCTGCTGAATCTGAAGCGATCGGGGCAGTGGGATCAGGCGCTACAGTTCTTCGCTGAATCGGGAGAGATTGGATCGCTCGTGGAACTTGAATCGTTACGGTTTGCTGCGATCGCGGAGCGGTCATGCCCGTAAACACGGCAGGTTTTTTCACCGCAACTTTTTTCACCGCAGGTTTTTTCACCGCAACGATGGCACGAGTCGGTTTTGCAGGCGGCTCTTTGATTTGAGTCACCCCGATCGCGCGACTGGCAGACTCTAGAGAATTGACATTGCTCAAGATCTGATTGCGAACATCGGTTGGAATGGTTGGATCTTGAAGGAGTTTTCTGGCTTGCTCAAATCGTCGCTGAGTCGCATAGCTATAAGCACGAGCAACTAAAGTATCGCGTTGAGCAGCTTGTTTAACTGCCCGATCTTTTGACACGATATCGGCTAGACGTTGTTCTAAAAGTTGTTTTTGCTGTTGGGTTGGAGGCTGGGGCGCGGCTTCTAGAGTGGGTTTTGGAACTGGAATTTCAATGCTGGGCGCTTTGGGGGTGGGAGTCGGAGAAGCGGAATTTCTTTGAACTACGATCGACGGTGCAGAACGTTCGGCAGTCGGAGGAACGGAGGGTAAAGCGATACGTGAAGTGGGCTTCTCCGTGAGTTTTGGCGGAGCGGTTGAAATCGGTTTTACAGCGGTGGGTTTACTCTTTGCATCCGGCACAGTTGCGATTTTTGAATCTGCGGTTTGGGGGACTTGAGGAAGGGCAACTTTTGATGTGATCGGAGCGGGTTGAGAAGAAGCGGTTGCAACCGGAGTCTGAACGGGTGCTGCTTTGACTGGAATGGGCGTTGCGGGAATGGAAACAAACACGGATTCCGGAGTTGCGATCGCAGAAGCTGGAGTTACAACCGGAGTCGAGGATTGAGGTTGGGTCAGGGAAGCAGGCTCGATCGGTTGTACCGGGGTGACTGCTTGCTTGAGCTGCTGTTGAGCAAACAGCGTAGGGATGAGTTCTAGCATGAAGAATTCAGCCGATGGAGGGACATCCAGCTAGTACGCAATTTTGCGTAGATTTCAGGAAAAATCGAACAAGCTAGATGAAGGGTACGGTTTTCTTCATGCCGTCTTCATACAGATCTCCGAAAAATACCGCAATCTAACGAATCAAGCCATCGATCGTTTGTTACCCTTCTGGAAAAAGCGCAGTTTTCGATGCGCCAATTACTGAGGGAAAACTGATTCAAGTGTGGCTTAATGACTACGAACATCTTTTACAAATATCTGTCTATAGTGAGAGCGATCAAGCAAGTGGAGAACAGTATCCTGAGATGTTAAGCGCTCTGATCACGTCTTGCATAACGCTGTTTTAATAAAGTGCCTTTGACTATGCGATCGACCAATCACCGAGTTCTTGTTGTAGATGACATAGCAGACAATCTGTTTCTGCTACAGACCTTTCTGGAATCTGAGGGCTACATCGTCGAGACTGCACTAAATGGGAAAGCTGCTTTAGACAAAATCGAGCAAACTGATCCTGATTTAGTCCTGCTCGATATTATGATGCCAGGGCTAAACGGCTATGAAGTAACTCGCCAAGTTCGGCAACACGAGCGATTTGCCTCTTTACCGATCGTGCTATTGACTGCTCACGATGAATATTTTCAAAGACCTTATCGAGAAGTTGGCGCAAACGATTTGATCCGTAAGCCGATCGATTTTGATGAACTGCTCAATAAAGTTGCAAGCTACACAAGACCGCATTCAAGAGTTGCTTAATTGAATATCAGAAGGATGATGCGCGATCGCTGCCGCATCAATTAGTTGTGCGATCGTACTTCCGCCCCAAGTGACCCCAATCGACCGCTGGGTTAGTTTTGTATCCGCGATCGTATCTCCAATCACTAATGCTGCTTGAGGCTCAACGTTCAGCACTTTGCAGATGAGACACAGTAATTTTGGATCGGGCTTACTAATGCCCGGTTGTGCGCCGATAATTCCTTGAAAATAGGGTGAAAGTTCGTACTGATCTGTAAAGTCTTGAATATTCGCTGCAATGTCACTAGAGAGAATTCCAAGCTTCAGGGAGTTAAGCGATCGTACTAAGTCCATGATTCCTGCAAACGGAGGCGTGAGAGTCGCTTTGCGGGGGAGTTGTCGATCGGCAGTTTGAAAAGTGGATTGAACGATCGCTCTCGCTTTATCCCAGTCGTAACCTTGATCAGCGATTAATTTTACGATCGCGGTTTCATTGTCTTCGCGCGTTCCTACTGCCATCAGTCCAGCCGGATCAATTCGGTTGCGATCGCATCCAAAGGTTTTAAGAATTTCAGACCTTAAATTTGGCACGATTGCATCGATTAAATCCGCGCGGTTTTCTCCCAAGTGCCGTAGATATTGATGAGAATCTGCGAGTGTGCCATCTTTATCGAAAATTACGGCTTCGATTCCGTCAAATCGAATGCTGTTACAGAAAATTGTGGTCATACGTCATAAAAATGTCCCAGACAGAATTAAACTAGCAAATTTTGCGGAGTCAGCCGAGCCACTGATAAGTTTTTTCTTAAGGTCTAATTCTGATGCTTCTGCCCTGTGATAGACGGAGATACGATCGCAAATTTCGTAAGATTGCCACGAACGCAAATTCATTATTATGTCGGAGGACTTTATATGAAACGTCTAATCGCGCGCGTCTTGGCAGTCTTGGTCATCGGTCTGATGGGCTGGACAGGATTCTTCACGCCTGCTTACGCTGAAGTGTCTACCCAACCCCCCGGAAGCGAAGCGGTAATCAGTCCCGATGGAGCGCAATACGCAAACCGCGAAGAAGCTTATAAAAAAGCTGTAGAAGCTGCAAAAGATCCGAATGGATTAGAGAAAGAGTACAAAAAAGATCTCAAGCTGTTTAAGCAAGAGAATCCTGATCAAGCGAACCTGATCGAAAAGGCAGAAGCGGCAGTTGAAAAAGTCGTAGGTGATAAATAGCCTGAATCTATGTGCAAGACGAATATTGTGTTCGTCTTGCAGTGTCAATCAAGTGGCTTCGGACTCGTAAGTTTTGGTTGTCTTCTTCATAGCCTTTGTTCTCCAGCCATCCTCTTCAAGTAAGGCTCCCAATTGAAGGCTGGATCAGAAATCGAAAGAATCCCTTTGATCGTTTGACGTAATTTCGCTTCATACAGTTCGGAACCGAACGCCAACTCAAGATTCATAATGCGATCGGCAAGATAGTGCATCCGATTGGGAAGGGCACGACGGTAAGCCGTGTAGAGCCAGAAACCTGCTTCTCTAGCATCATCCCAATCTCGTGTTTCTACCCAATGCTTGATGTGTCGCTCAAGCAGCACTTCATCAGCGGATCCATTCGGAACAGGCAAATACATCAATGTTGGTAATCCCGGTTTGGCACACCACTCATTCGGTACTGGCTCGATCGTCGTATCTGCTTTACCACGTTGGCTTTTGAGAACAAACACTGCTTCTGGAAAACGACAGGATAGCTCTTTCTGAGTCTGCATTGATAAGTCGGCGTACCCTAACCAATCGAAGGTTACAAATCCTAAGATTTCACTTAATTGAGTGCGAATCGACATTGCCTTTTGCCGTAGTCTCCGTAAGAATGGCTCGTAGTTCAGGAATACGATCGCGATCCACAAGGCTCAATTGTTCTGCCTTGACCAAGATGGTATCCAAATCATTCTCCGAGGGTTCCCGCTGCTGGATATCGATCGCGAAAGCCCCGTTGGAAAAGTCGTAAACCTTGATGTACAGCCCATGATCCTTTCCATAGGAGTAGTGCAGTATCGTTCCAGAATTATTCTCTATTACGCGGTCAACTAGCTTACCTGCATCCCAAGCCCCATTGATTAGGAAGGGAACATAGCGATCGTTTCTGGGCAGAACTATGCCATAACAACGAGCTTTTCTAATCAATGAAACCACTTGTTCGGTGGTCGCGTTCAGCAAGTAGTAGCAATCGCTAAATTCACTCATTACAGGCTCTCAAATAAAACCCGCCCCGGCACAACTGAGATGTAATGAAGGTACTGGCGAGCCGATGGAGACATACTCAACCTCATCTAGAATATGCGAACCGATATAAGGACTGAGTGATTCAGGCGTGATTAAATCAACTGCTCTACCAAAAAAATCTTCTAGAAAGAAGGATAGATGGATGAAGTTGTCAAACGTTTTTTGATCTGGCTCAAACGTAACTAAAATATCGACATCACTTTGGTCGTGAATTTCAGTGTCACGCACAAACGAACCGAAAACGCCGCATCGCTTGTCCCCAAAGCGATGTAGCTCTTGTCGATATTTTTGAAGGAGCGACAGTACTTGAGCTTTTGTTTGTACAGGCATCGCTGATATAGACGATTCGTTTGATGCTGAGTTTATCCTGCGGCTTTCCACGATCGCACTCCTTCCAGAACTTGATCGGTCGTCGCTGTCCATCCCACAATTCCACCCTGCGCCCGCACCATCTCTAACGTCGCTTGCTTAAACTCAGGAAAATAGCTCGCCGTTGCATCCTCAACTAACAGGCATTCATATCCTCGATCGTTTGCTTCACGCATCGTTGTTTGCACACAAACCTCAGTCGTCACGCCTGCAATCAATAAATGCGTGATGTTCCGCGCGATCAACTGCACTTCTAGATCTGTATTGTAAAACGCCCCTTTTCCCGGTTTTGGAATTAGCACTTCGCCAGCAATCGGGGCAAGTTCTGAAATGATTTCGTTTCCTGGTTCCCCTAAAATCAAAATCCTGCCGAGTTTGCCAGAATCCCCGATCGTTAAATCTCCCCGTCCCCGTTTCAGCTTCGATTTTGGACAATCTGAAAGATCCGCGCAATGTCCCTCTTGCGTATGGAAGATCGGGAGATTCAGCGATCGACAACCTTCGAGTAAACGTTTCACTGTCGGTACGATCGCGTTTGCACGTCCAACCTCGTTTCCCAACACTTCCCCAAATCCACCCGGTTCAAGAAAATCGCGCTGCATATCGATCACAATCAGCGCGATTTGACTCTCGATCGGTAGCTCATACTCGTAAGGCTGTGCAGCAATAAATGGCATAGGGTTTAGAAGGGAATTTGTCCTTTCGACGGTAACGCTTTCAAGTAGTGCAAGAATTCGATCAGCTCATCTTCGTCGAGTTCAGCACGGGTTTTCTTGTTGTAAGTGTCTTGAAGATACGTGCTTCCTTGTTTCTTTGTCCAGCCAATTCGCTCAATTTCCGTACCGATTTGCGCGATCGCATCGGATAAATCGATCGGTTCTGGTGCAGGGGGTTCCGCTTCGTCGTCTTCAAAGTCGGGCGTGTAGTCCACAGGTTCGCGCGTGAATTCTACAGGTACAGAAGTGATCTCCGGCATCTCTAAGCCAGGAAACGACAGCAAATCAGCAACAGGAGTCACTTCAGGCGACTCTTCCTTTTTCTTACGAACTGTTTTCTTCGGCAGACTCGCTTCAGGAACTAAGGATTCAACCGCTGGTAACGAAATATCCGGCATCGAACCCGATGAAAGACTGGGTTCAACTTCTTTTGGCGGTTCACTCATTGATCGAGCCGACACATCAAACGTCGTTGCGCCTCCCGTCGGTGAAATCCCCAACACTTCCATTGCTCGAACTCGCGCCCGATCTTCTGCAACTTCGATCTTCTCAGCGGCAGCCATTCCAGTCGCCATCGTCGTCGTTCCCACCTGAACGATCGCTCTGACTACAAACTGCCCTTCATGCACTTGAACCAGTTCTGAAACAAGTGCCCCTTGGGGGAAGCGGCTTCTAAGTTGAGCAAACAAGCTGTGTCCTTGAGAATACGATGCAAAATTGAGAGAGTCTTCGGCGGAGGAAAACATAGCAGGATTCGGGATAAGGTTCGCGATCATCTTTAATTTTAGAGGTGAAAGAATGGGGAGAATTTGATCGGAAAGTCTATAGATTACAGGATGATCTCAGAATTCGATCGCTCTAAAATAAAAAAAGGATAGAAACGTTTTACGCAACACCTGACATCAAGAAAATCTGTTGTTATAGTTAATCCTTCGATCGACCGTCCCCCCAGATTTCCCTAACGATCAATGTTCTATAAAAATGTACCAGAGGGTCAAGAACCGATTCGGGTTCGCTTCGAGCGACAGATTAAACGAATTCAGCGGGATGTCTTGCGAATGGGGGCGCTAGTCGAGCGATCGTGCTGTCTCGCACGAGAGGCGTTGTTCGATCGCAATCTCGCTGCTGCTGAACAGATTAACAAACTCGATAAGAAAATTGATCGCCTCTACAAACAAATTGAACTCGATTGCGTCAATCTGATCGCGCTGCAATCCCCAGTTGCTCAAGATCTAAGGCTGCTCAGTGCATTGATGCAGCTGGTTCGCGATCTAGAGCGAATCGGAGATTATGCAAAAAATCTGGGAGATGTTGCGGTGCAGTTATTTCCCTATCCCGAATCACAGCACATGGGTCAAATTCGCCAAATGTTCGATCGATGTCGGGCGATGTTGGCGCTGAGTTTAGAATCGCTATCTGATTTAGATGCAGACTTAGGCTTAGATGTGCGGCAGCGGGATGATGCGGTTGATTTGGACTATGCCACGCTCTACAACTTGCTTGCTCGTCAACAAGACGTGAAAGGCATGATCGAACCGATCGTGCTGCAAGTGCTAGTGATTCGTCATTTAGAGCGCATGGCAGATCACGCCGCCAATATTGGAAAGCGCGTCGCCTACATCGTCACCGGAAAACGCTGAACTTTAGAAATATCCGTGTTCTGCTAAAAATTCTGTCGAAATGCGATCGGGCACTTCTACTTCAGACCTGCCCCCGCGCAGAAACTTTTCGACATACTTCCCTAAAATGTCGCCTTCAAGATTGACCCAATCCCCCGGTTTTAGCTCAGACAAATTCGTTTCAGCATAAGTATGGGGAATCACCGCCACCATAAACCAGGAACCATCAGCCGCACAGTCTGCGATCGTCAAACTAATTCCATTCACCGAGATGCTTCCTTTCAGCAGAATGTATCGTGCAACCTGTTCGCTTGCCGTATTAAATAGAATCTCCCATGAAGTTGCAGTCTGAGTCGCAGATTCAAACGTGCCAATTCCATCGACGTGCCCGGTGACAAAATGCCCGCCTAACTTACTTCCCACTCGCAGCGAAGTCTCTAGATTTACAGATTTTGCATCCTCGGCGGATTGCCCTAGCGTCGTACGGCTCACCGTTTCGGGAGAAACATCCGCTACAAAGCCATCGCCCAAAATTTCTGTCACCGTGAGGCAAACGCCATCGACTGCGACACTATCCCCGATCGCCAAATCATGCAAAATCATCGACACGCGCGACCCTGAAATCCTCACTTGTTCAGGATTCAAAATCACCAAGCGCCCCACTGTTTGAACCAATCCTGTAAACACGAGTAATATCCTTTTTTGCGAATCAACTGAAGTGCGGGTATGACTGTCCCCATGATGATTTTGTTACTGTCACTGGGATTTCGTAATTTTTGAGAATCCTTCTAGACATTCAACTTCAGACAGATTACAGTCTAAAATCACAATATGGCTTTGTGCTTGTTTTATCTTCTTCTTAGGAAAATGATGAAATCGGGAAGTCTTTCTCAATTTTGTCAAATTCTAAGACGGATGATTTAGGATCGAGTTCAAAGACCAGGGCATACTGAACAGCACCCCTCGGCTACAATCCCGCTCCCGGATTCGATCGGTACGTTGTTTGACCTGATTTTGGTAACTTCTCCACCCTTATTATGCTTCCGGAGTTCTAGAGGCTACACCATGATTGAAATGAAGGTTGCGGGCATTGCGTTAGACGCGCAGACTCGAAGCCCGATCGTATTGCTAAAAGACGCAACCGATCGACGAGCGCTTCCGATTTACATTGGTCAGGATCAAGCAAAAGCAATCATCAACGTGCTGGAAGGTCAAACGCCTCCCCGTCCGTTGACTCACGATCTGATCGTGAATTTTTTAGAAGCGTGGCAAATGGTCGTTGAAAAGATAATTATTCATTCTTTGCAGGATAATACTTTTTACGCCGTTTTAATCGTGGCACAGGGAGAAACGCGGCGCGAGATTGATGCTCGTCCCAGTGATGCGATCGCAATTGCACTCCGAACGAATAGCCCGATCTGGGTGATGGAAGAAGTCGTTGCAGATGCGTCGATTCCGGTCGATCGCGATGCGGATGAAGCTGAACGGCGAGCATTCCGAGAGTTCTTATCCAATTTAAGTCCGGATGAATTAATTCAGCGAGGACGGTTTAGCAGCGGGGAAGCGCAGTAAGCTCGTTCATGCAGCATCGCCGCTTCGGTAAAACGAATCTTTCTTACTCGGTGTTTTCCCTCGGAACGATGCGCTGTTTGTCGTCTCCGCAAGGGATGGAACAAACGGTTCAACGCGCGAACGAGCTTGGTATTAATCACATCGAAACCGCGCGAGGATACGGAAAAAGTGAGGAATTTCTGGGATCAGCGCTGAGATCGATTGCTCGCGATCGTATTTTTCTAACAACGAAACTTCCACCCAGTTTGGATGCCGCACAAACTGATAAATTCATTGATGAATCATTACAGAAACTTCAAGTTAGTTCGATCGAGAGTGTGGCGATTCACGGTTTAAATACTTGGGAGCATCTCGATTGGATCAAAGCCGAAAATGGCTGCATGAAAGCGCTTCGGAATGCGATTGCAGATGGACGAGTGCGGCACGTTGGCTTTTCGACACATGGCTTACTCGATCTGATTTTGGCAGCGATCGGAACCGAGCTTTTTGAATTTGTAAATTTGCATTATTCTTTCTTCTTTCAGCGCAATGCTGCCGCCATCGAACTTGCTCACCAAAAAGACATGGGCGTTTTTATTATTTCGCCTGCGGACAAAGCCGGAATGCTGCACACACCGCCCCAAGCCCTAATCGATTTGTGTGTACCGTTTTCACCGCTGGAGTTGAATTATCGATTTTTACTCAACGATCGCAGAATCACCACATTAAGCGTCGGAGCCGCAAATCCTGAAGAGTTAAATTTACCGTATTTAGATGAAGATTTGAGTATTGAGGAAGCGATCGAGCGTTTGAAAGCGAGAAGTGCGATCGAGCCAGATCAGTGCAGCCAGTGTTATGCCTGTTTACCTTGTCCCGAATCGATTCACATTCCTGAAGTGCTGCGGTTGCGAAATCTTGCCACAGCCTACGATATGACGAGTTTTGGCGAGTATCGCTATCGGATGTTTGAGAATGCGGGGCACTGGTTTCCCGGAAATAAAGGAAATCGCTGTACGGACTGTGGCGACTGTTTGCCGAGATGCCCGGAGAAGTTGGACATTCCGAAGTTATTGCGAGAGACGCACGATCGATTAAACGGTAAACCCGGACGGCGATTGTGGCAGGATTAGAATTTTTGGGGTCGATCATGCTTGTCTACGTATCACTACTAAACTGACGTTGCTGGAAGTTTTTGGAATGCAAAGGTGTGCAGCAAAACGCAATAAAAAAATACATCACTTCTCGTTAAAATCTATCTTAGAGCATAATTTTTAGAACACTGCTTCTCGTACAACTAAATGAAGTTGAACAGATGCAGGTGTGAATGATTGCAGATCAGCCGAACCAAAGGCAGCTTGAAGAAGATATCTTTATTTTTCCAGCCTCATTTGCTCAACAGCGCTTGTGGTTTGTTGAACAACTGCTTCCCGGAACTTCTCTTTACAGCATTCCCCTAGTCTTTCGGCTGACAGGTTCTTTAACGCGATCGCATCTCCAAAAGAGTCTTCAAGCGATCGTTCGCCGTCACGAAGTTCTGAGAACGACTTTTGATATGGTTGATGGGCAATTGTTTCAGGTGATTGCTCAAGGATCGCAAGTTCCATTCAAAGCGACTGATTTGCGATCGCTGTCTGCTCGGACTCGCGAAGATACTGCATTACGGCAAATTTGGCAGGAGATTGAGCAACCGTTTTGTTTAAGGACTGAAGCATTATTGCGATCGCATCTTTGGCAGCTGCAAGATACAGAGCATCTGTTACTGATCGCATTGCATCACATTATTTTTGATGAATGGTCGAGCGGTGTTCTCATTCGAGAGTTGGGTGAAGGCTATGCAGCGTTAGCAAAAAGTGAGCCTGCTGCATTGCCGGAGTTACCGATTCAGTATGCGGATTTTGCTCACTGGCAGCGCGAATATTTGCAGGGTGAAGTACTGCATACTCAGTTGCGCTACTGGAAGCAACAGTTAAAAGATGTGCCTGTTCTAAACTTAGCAAGTTCCATCTCTCGCTTGGGTCAACCAAGCCATCAAGGCGCAAGTCAACTCTTAGAACTTCCACAACCGCTGTTAGATGACCTAGAAGCGTTAAGCCAAGAATCAGGTGTGACGCTGTTTATGACTTTGCTGGCAGCGTTTCAGACATTATTACATCGCTATACTGGGCAGACCGATATTGCGATCGGTTCTCCGGTTGCAAATCGCCATCAAAGTGAGCTAGAAGGTTTGATTGGTTTCTTTGTGAATAGCTTGGTACTGCGAACAGATTTGGCAGGCGATCCAACCTTTCGAGACTTATTAGATCGAGTCCGTGATGTCACTTTAGCGGCGTATGCCCATCAAGATTTACCGTTTGAGAAGCTAGTTGAAGAGTTGCAGCCTGTTCGTAGCCTTGGGCAGAATCCACTTTTTCAAGTTGTCTTTGCGCTGCAAAATACACCCATGGAACAATTGAAGTTACCTGGCTTAGTCCTGAGTCCGGTGGATTTAGAGACAAAGACTTCGCGCTTTAATTTAGAACTCTATGTTTGGAAGTGTGCAGATAACTTTCGGAACTTGTGGGGGAAGAATTGGCAGCAGTCAGATGGGTTGCGGGGCGTAATTGTTTACAACACGGATTTATTTGATTCAGCCACGGTCGCACTATTACGGCAGCATTTTCAAACCCTACTAGAAGGCATTGTTGCAAATCCAGAAGCTCGCCTGTCCGAATCATCATTGTTAACTGTTCAAGAACAACAAGCATTATTACAACAGTGGAGCAGGCATTGCTCTAGCTATCCGACTGTTTGTATTCACGAGCTGTTTGAAGCGCAGGTTAGACAAAGATCAACTGCGATCGCAGTTCGATTTGGCAATCAATCTTTCACCTATGAAGCCTTAAATCAAGGGAGTAATCAACTGGCGCGGTACTTGCAGCGATGCGGAATCAGTGCTGAAATGCCAGTTGGAATCTGTTTGGAACGCGGAATTGAAGCGATCGCGGCAATGCTGGCGGTGCTGAAAGCAGGAGGTGCATATGTACCGCTTGATCCAAGCTATCCACAAGAACGGCTGCATTTTATGTTAGAAGATGCTGGAATTGCGATCGTTCTGACTCAGGCGAATTGGGCAGATTTAGTTCAGATAAACAATACTAAAGTGATTTGCTTAGAACAGGAATGGAGCGCGATCGTTCAAGAGTCAGATGAAAATCTAGCAATTCCTTGCACAGCGGATCAGCTTGCGTACATCATCTATACCTCTGGTTCGACTGGAACACCCAAAGGAGTAATGGTGTCACATCGGAGCGTGAACCGGCTCGTTTGTGCAACAAACTATGTACAGGTAGACTGTAACGATCGAATTGCACAGGTCGCAAATCTCGCCTTTGATGCTGCAACCTTTGAGATCTGGGGCGCATTACTGAATGGCGCTCAGTTGATCGGGATTGATCGAGAGATAACTCTTTCACCGACTGATTTCGCGATCGAATTACAGCAGCAGCAAATTAGCATTCTGTTCCTCACCACAGCATTGTTTAATCAATACGTTCGTCAGATTCCAACTGCCTTTCAAGCTCTTAAGTTCTTACTGTTTGGCGGTGAGATGGCAAATGTTGAATGTGTCCGATCGCTGATTCAACACGGTAAGCCACAGCATCTAATTCACGTCTATGGCCCGACGGAGAATACTACATTTTCGACTTGGTATGAAGTGCAGAATATTTCAGCGATCGCAACAACGATTCCGATTGGTCGAGCAATTAATAACACTCAAGTCTATCTATTTGATGCAAATCTGAATCCAGTTCCCGCAGGTGTGAGCGGTGAGGTTTATCTAGGAGGTGATGGATTAGCACGAGGCTATTTGAACCGCCCAGAATTGACCGCAGAAAAGTTTATTCAGACTAAAAAATTAGTTCTGTATCAAACTGGCGATCGAGCGCTTTATCGTCCTGATGGCAATCTCGAATTCTTAGGTCGAGTCGATGATCAAGTCAAAATTCGAGGCTTTCGGGTAGAGTTAGGTGAAATTGAAGCAGTGTTGGCACAATCTTCAAAGGTGCAAACAGCCGTCGTTGTAGTGCGCGAGACGGAAAATAATCCACAATTAATTGCCTACATTGTTCCTCAAACCTTTGAGAAACCGACTGAACGAGAATTGCGATCGTTTCTCAAACCTAAGCTACCGATTTATATGCTGCCTGCTGCTTTTGTCATTGTGGACACTCTTCCGCTCACTGCAAATGGTAAGGTCGATCAGAAAGCTTTGCCCCATCCGAACCGGAACGCTGTGAAGGAGAGCCGTCCTCTTGCTCCGACAACTTCTTTAGAGGCATTGCTGACTGAGCTTTGGAGCCATTTGCTCGGACGCAATTCCATCGGTATTCAGGACAATTTCTTTGAACTCGGTGGGCATTCTCTATTAGCGACTCAATTCGTCTCACGTATCCGCGATCGCTGTCAAGTTGAATTACCACTGCGATCTGTGTTTGAAACACCAACGATCGCAGAATTAGCACAACAGATTGAAGCTTTAAGGCGAAACAATCGTTCTCCAGAATTAGAACGACGTGAGGAAATTGAACTATGACGAATCTAACGATCGCTGAATTTGTGTCATATCTAAAAAGCTTAGATGTCCAGATTTTGATCGACCACAAACCCGATGCTGCTTTAGATGAAATTCGGTTGCGCTGTAACGCTCCAGAAGGAATTTTGACAACAGAATTGCGCCAGAAGTTAGTCGATCGCAAAACTGAACTCATTTCATACTTGATTTCATCTGACTCAATCGTTCAGCGAACTGAGAGAACTGTGTTTCCTTTGTCGTTTGCTCAACAGCGATTGTGGTTTCTGTATCAGCTTGCACCCGACAATCCGTTCTACAATGTTCCTGCTGCCATTCGATTGAGTGGAACAGTCGATCAAAATGCATTAAAGCGATCTCTAGATGAGATTGTGCGTCGTCATGCTACACTCCGCACTACATTTACCACGATTGATGGAAAACCTGTTCAAGTTGTTGAACCTGATAGCAAAATTGAGTTATCGATCGTGAATTTGCCAGCAGCACACGGACAGATTAACCAGCAGCTTTCTACAACCGAGGCACAGCGTCCATTCAATCTCACAAGCGATTCCCTCCTGCGAGTCACATTACTGCAATTCGATCCCGCTAACGCACTGCTACTATTAACCATGCACCACATTGTTGCAGATGGTTGGTCATTGGGTGTACTGATCCGAGAACTTGCTCATTTCTATAGTGCATTTGTTGAAGCACGATCGCCTCAATTGCCACCGCTACCGATTCAATACACAGATTTTGCTTGCTGGCAGCGCGATTGGTTGCAGGACGAAATTTTAGACAAACAACTATCATACTGGCGCAAGCAATTACAAGATTTGCCTGTGCTAAATCTTCCGACCGATCGCCCTCGTCTTACGACTCAGACGTTTCGCGGCGCAACCTATCCGCTGCAACTTTCTCCAATTCTTACCCAGCGACTAGAAGCCTTGAGTCAACAGTCGGGAACATCGCTCTTTATGACTCTGATTGCAGCGTTTCAGACGTTGCTACATCGGTACACAGCGCAAGAAGACATTGCGATCGGGATTCCCATTGCAAACCGTCATCGCAGTGAAGTAGAAGGATTGATCGGCTTCTTTGTGAATAGTTTGGTTATGCGATCGAATCTATCTGGTGATCCAACTTTTCGCGAATTGCTAGAGCAAGTTCGCAATGTTGCTTTAGAAGCTTATGAGCATCAGGATTTGCCGTTTGAAAAGCTAGTCGAGGAGTTAGACCCAGAACGCGATCTCAGCCGTAATCCTTTGTTTCAAGTTGCATTTGCGCTCCAGAATGCTCCGATGCAGCCCTTAAAGCTACCCGGTTTGATGCTAGAACCTGCACCGCTAGAGTTTGGCAGTACTCGATTTGATCTAGAAGTTCATTTGTGGGAGCCGACGCACGGACTACGGAGCTTGTGGCAATCGCAGGAAGGGTTAAGCGGCTTCATTTCCTATAGTACAGATTTGTTCGATCGAGATAGAATCGCTCGCTTAGTTGGGCATTTTCAAACCTTGCTCGAAAGCATTGTTGAAAATCCTAACGATCGGCTGTCAAATCTATCACTGCTCACACAGACAGAACATCAGCAAATTCTAGCGTGGAATCAAACTGATGATCTAGAACAAAGCGATCGTTGTTTTCATCAAGTTTTTGAGGCACAGGTGCAGCGTGAACCGAATGCGATCGCGCTTGTTTCAGAACAAGAATCATTGACATACAAAGAACTCAATCACCGAGCCGATCATCTCGCGAACACACTCAGGAGAATGGGAGTCCAAGCAGATTCTTTGGTGGGATTGTGTGTCGATCGCTCTATCGATATGGTAGTTGGAATTCTCGGAATTCTTAAAGCTGGCGGAGCTTATGTACCACTCGATCCGAACTATCCCCGCAATCGACTCCAATTCATGTTGAGTGATACCCAGGTCGCCATTTTGCTCACGCAGTCTTGGCTCGTTGACTCTCTACCTGCATCACAAGCAAAGATTCTATGTTTAGATCAGCCCTTACCGGGGAGCTTAGAACCTTGCGAAATGGCTCCCTCCGCTCCTGATCAGCTTGCTTATGTGATCTATACCTCTGGTTCCACAGGCATACCCAAAGGAGTGCTTTTGTCACATCGCGGTCTGTGCAATGTGGTTAAAGCACAGCAGAAAGTTTTTCATCTATCGCGCACGAGTCGAATTCTGCAATTTAGCTCTCTGAGTTTTGATGCTTCGATTTTCGAGATTGCGCTGGCGTTTGGCTCTGGAGGGACGTTGTACATTCCACCCAAGACGGCCCAGCTACCCGGAATCGCACTGCTACAATTTCTGCAAGAGAAGGCTATCACTCATGCTTTGCTCACTCCGGCAGTGCTAGCGGTATTACCTTCGATCGAGCTTCCTGCACTTCAAGTCTTGATTACGGGTGGAGAAGCTTGCTCTCGTCAAATCGTCGATCGCTGGGCAGTCGATCGACATTTTTTTAATGCTTATGGCCCGACAGAAACAACAATCTGGTCAACGGTTGCCGAACTTCATCCAGGTGTTCATCCATTGTCAATCGGTCATCCGATCATCAATACCCAAGCTCATCTTCTCGATGCTCACTTCAATCCTGTTCCTATAGGAATTCCAGGTGAACTGTACATTGGGGGTGAAGGATTGGCTCGTGGTTATCTCAATCGCCCAGAATTGACAGCAGAACGGTTTATTCACACCGAACACTCAGTTTTATATAAAACTGGAGATCGAGCTTGTTACCGCGCGGATGGCTCGATTGAATTTCTCGGTCGCGTTGATGATCAAATCAAAATCCGAGGTTTTCGGGTGGAGCTAGGCGAAATCGAGGCAACCCTGCAAAGCCATTCAGCAATCCGAGATGCAGCGATTATCACTTCTGGAGAAACATCCAGCGAGATGAGATTGATTGCTTACTTTAGCTTAGAACGGCAATATTTCGAGCATCCTCTACGATCACTGCAAACCCAACAAATTCAACATTGGCAAACGCTCTACAACCAAACCTACCAAGCTCTGATCCCAAATCCACAATTCAACATTACAGGCTGGAATAGTAGCTACACTGGACAGCCGATTCCCTCAGAGCAAATGCAAGAATGGATTCGCGATCGCGTTCAGCAAATTCTGGCGCTGAAACCAAAACGAGTGCTAGAAATTGGCTGTGGCACTGGGCTATTACTGTTCCAACTCGCGCCTCACTGCCAAAGATATGTAGGAACAGACTTTTCAAAAGTTGCTTTGGCATCGATTCAGCATCAATTAGAAACACTGCCGCAAGTTGAACTATCACATCGAATTGCGACCGATTTCGAGGGTATTGATGCTGGATCGTTTGATGTTGTGATTTTAAACTCGATCGTGCAGTATTTCCCGAATGTCGATTATTTGCTTCAGGTACTAGAGGGAGCGATCCAGACCTTAGCACCAGGCGGCGTTCTATTTATAGGCGATGTGCGAAATTTGTCGTTACTAACTGCCTTTCATAGCTGGATGCAGTTTTCTCAAGCAGATGCAGGGATGGAACGAACTGCGCTCCAGCAACTCGTGAATCGATCGCAGTTTGAAGAACCAGAACTTGCGATCGAGCCATTGTTCTTTTACGCATTACAGCGTAAGTTTCCTCAGATTCGACAAGTGCAAATTAGACTTTCACGCGGGCATCATCAGAATGAAATGACACAGTTTCGCTACAACGTTTTATTACATCTCGAAGATAGCTCTAGCGACGCAAGTCCCCCCTCTCAACACTACAACTGGAACCTCAACCCAACTGATGTCGAGGAGATCCACAAGCATCTAATTGAGACTGAGCCAGAACGATTGCTGATTACAAACGTGGCAAACAGTCGCGTAAATGCTGCTGTCAAAACTGCAATCTGGTTGCACAGGGGAGAAACACCAAAAACAGTGGGACAGATGCAAGCAAAATTGCAGGAGTCTACTGAATTTACAATCGATCCTCAAGAGTGGTGGGATTTAGAAGCATCATTGCCTTACACCGTAGAGATCACCTGGGCAGCTCAAACTGATACAGGCAGCTATGACGTTCTATTGATTCGGCAGGGCGTTGAGGCAAGTGTTGGTTTTCCTGCTTCCCAACAATTCTACTCATCTTGGCAACACTACACGAACAATCCACTTCAGTCTCAATTCGCGCGTCAACTGGTTCCTGAACTGCGTCAGTTTCTAGGACAGACCTTGCCGAATCATATGATCCCTTTTGCTTTTGTGCCCCTAGAAACGCTTCCTTTAACTGCAAATGGCAAAATCGATCGACGTGCGCTTCCATTGTTCAGTGAAGATGCAATTCCAGCGATCGCACAGTCTCCAAGCCGTGACACTACAACTTCAACAGAAATCACGCTTCTAGAAATTTGGAAAGACCTCCTAAGACTCAAGCAAGTGACGATTCACGATAACTTCTTTGAGCTAGGTGGACATTCTTTGTTAGCAACGCAAATGACTTCGCGCGTTCGTGATGCTTTTGGACTTGAGCTACCTTTGAAAAATGTGTTTGAAGCACCTACGATCGCGCAACTTGCTCCCATTCTCGATACCTTACAAAATAGTGCTTTAAGCCCAAAAATTCCCCCACTAGTTCGGCTCGATCGCGCTGCTTACCGCCGTACACGATCGACAACTCTACACTCAGTAGAACCTAAACAAAAGACAAGCATTACTCATGAGTCTTGGTCGCCACTTGTTCCTTTAACAATCGGTATAAGCAATCAGCCTTTCTTTTGTGTGCATCCGATGTTCGGTGTCGTATTTCCTTACCTAGAACTTGCGAATCATTTAAAGAGCGATCGCAGTTTTTATGGACTCCAACCTTTAGGATTAGACGGAAAATCGCCACCCCTGAAACGAATCGAAGCGATCGCAGCTTACTACATCAAAGCAATTCAAACGCTTCAACCTCATGGTCCTTACTTTTTGGGCGGTTGGTCTTTTGGCGGATTAGTTGCTTTTGAAATGGCGCAACAACTTACACAAGCAGGGCAAAAAGTAGAGCTTTTAGCAATTCTAGACACGCCTGCACCTTGCAACAAACCTTCTTTCTATCAAAGTCTTAAGTTTCTAATAGGAACGGCTCTCTGGTCTACTCTTCCGTTTTTGCTAGACTATAGCGCCCTTGCCATTAATCGATTGAAGCCCCTGAACTCTGGATTTTCGCGTTGGCAATGGTCTAAAATTGCACACCTCATTCCCGAAGAATCTCGACTACGGCTCTTAGATGAATCCGCGATCGCGCCAATGCTGCGAATTGTCTATGCTAATGCTCAAGCCGCCTATCGGTACGTGCCGCAATTCTATCCAGACCGCATTACCGTGTTCAAAGCGACTGAACAACCTGCATCCATAGCAGGCGATCCCACATTGGGATGGAGCACTCTAGCACGCGATCTTCAACTGCATCAAGTTTCAGGCAATCATCTCTCTTTGCTGAAACAGCCTAACGTTGAAATCTTGGCTGATCAACTTGAACAATATCTCTCATAAAAGTCCGGCTGCGGCTTGAGTGTTACACTGCTGCTCGATCGCAGTTAAAATCTCAGCTTCTTGTGGTGAAATGCTGTCTTTGCTTTGAGCAATCCGACGACATTGGGCAAGTAACGGAGCTGCAAAATCCCAGTTAAGCTGATCGAGTAGACTACTCAGGGATTGAGGCGATCGTAGATTGTTTTCGATTGTTTTGAGTGAAGAAGGTTCTAGCTGTAACGATTTTAGTTCGGGTAGAATTGATTCCCAAGTTTTTTCGGGATAGCTTGCAAGCAGCATATGAGCGAGAATCTGATCGACGATCGCTTGTTGTGCGATCGCGAGATTTAGATAGTCTTCGCTCTGCTGGTGGATTTTCTCCAGCGCTTCGGTTGGTGGAACATCGCTTGCTGCGTGGAGTTTTGCTTCATAGAATCGGCTGGCAGCATAGCCTAATGAGTAGAGAATAGTTGCGTTTGTGCTTGCCCCGATCGCGGCTCCTGCAAATGGAATATTACGCAAGAATTTCAACCCTGCTTTTAGGGCATTGCTGCCTCCTAGTGCTAAACCAAAGATCGCTAGTACTTCCCCTTTGCGCTCTGAATCACGCAAATCTAAGCCATAAGCAGCGGCAATTTCATACACTAATGCGGTTTGAAGTGCGGTTGTTGCAGCAAGGTCAAGCGCTAAAAATGCAGTAGCGAATCCGGGAAGAATGCTAGTAACAAAGCCTGTTCCACCTGCTTGAACGGCTTTTCGGACAATCAAGCGATGGGCAATTTGTTCGGGAGTTTCGTTTGGGAATTGGCGTTGTAGTTTTCTTGCTGCTTCTGTCGCTTTTTCTAAGTCAACTTGGCTACTAATTCCGATTAGCCAATCTAATTTTAGTACTCCTGCAAACCGTCTCACGACCGGATTTCGCAGCAAGGGAATATTTCCAACAAAATCTAAAGCGCCTCCAGCCCTTTTGCTCAAGCGTCCAATTAAACCAACAGAACCCTTCGCGATCATCTTTCCGAGATCGAAAACGCTTGCAATACTATTCTTGCGGATGCTTAATGCTTTAGTAGTGGGTTTGCTAGAGTTCGCCATTAGTTTAGATTGCAGAAAAGTTAGATACAACTATCGGTTTTTTTGAATGCTTTTGCATCAGTCCTGATGCGTAATTTAACGCGAATGACTTGCTTCAGAGAGTGTTTGAAAAGAATAAAGAGCCTCTACCCGCCCTGGAATAGAATTCGGGGCGGGTAGAGGCGAAGCTTTAGTTCTTATTCGTGTTTTCCTTAATTGGATTTGCGGTTTCAGGTTTAGGCGCGTCGGGCTTTGCCGCCTTACTCAATCCAGCTTTGATTTCAACCGCTTTTACACCTTTGATCTCTCTTGCTAAAGGCCCAATCTTCCGAAGCTGATTTTCATCTACGACTGTACCGCTGACCGTAACTTTCCCATCTTTTGCATCCACTGCTAACGCACTTGCGGGAAGATTAGCCTCAAGCTTCGATCGTACTTCGCTTTTAAGGTCGTTATCGTTTCTGACATTTGGATCGCCAGCGACCTTGTTACGCTGTTCCCGTGCTTGGATATCAGCGTTTAATTGTTTTCTGCGGGTTTCGCTCACTGCATCATTTTGATTGGTCTGTGCAGTGGGCTTGTCTACAGCCGGATTGTTCTGAGCCGTTGTATCTGGTGCATTACTGCTCGTTTTTGCAGCACCACAAGCGGCTGTACTGAGCGCTAACAAGCCGCCCAGGAAAAGAAAGGTAATTTTTTTCATTGGTTTTACATTTATAGAAGTAGGAGCGGAAGAACAATCTCCCGCTCATGGTTTGAGTTAGCGTTGGTTTGAACCACGATCGACAATCGGATTGCCGTCAGTATCGATGTCTAGCTCTTCGCGACGCAGGCTTTCTTGCACTGCAACGGTTTCTTCGACAACTTCTTTGCGAATCGTGACTTCCTCGCGCACAAAGGCTTCTTTTTGAATGTCGGCAGTTTCTTCGTAGACTTCTACCCGAATTTCTGAATCCCGGAATGCCTCATCACCAACGACTGTGGTGTTGCTCGGAGTGACTCGCTCGATGACAACGCGCTCTTTCTCGATCGGGACTGAGACTTGTGCGGTTTCAGTTTCAACGTGCTTCCCGATCGACACTTCTCCGGTCTTTTCGCGGTCTTTGTCAACCACTAAGCGTTCTTCGTACAAGCGAATTGCTTCGTCATCAGTTGCAGGAGTGCGATCAACTATTGGCATGGGCGCAGTAGGCATGGGAGCAGCAGGCATCGTCGGCATTGCACTCACGTGGGTTGCATCGGTGTCAAGTGCTGCACTACTTTCGAGTGGCATCACTCCAGCCACCGGTGCAACTGCGGTAGCACGACTAACTCCAGCATTCGGCTGATCGTAAGTTGCCCAATCTTGCAGTCCATTTTGGTGATTGAGAACTGCTTCAGCGCGGCGAATTTCTTCATCTGTCCCATCGACGATCACTAGGTAATCACCTTGATGCACTCGATCGCTGTAAGCTTTTGCTTCTTTTTCAGGGATACCAAGACCAACCAAACCACCGAGCAGTCCGCCGGATGCAGCCCCGATCGCGGTTCCTGCGGCTGTGGTTGCAAGTGCAGTTGCGACTTCACCTGCCAACATCACCGGGCCAATTCCTGGAATTGCAAGCGTGCCTAGACCGACGAGCAAGCCTGTGAGTCCGCCTAATGTGCCACCGGATACTGCTCCGACTCCTGCACCTTTATCTGCTTTGTTACCGATGCGCTTGCTGACTTCTGCGCCCGCCATATCTTCGTTGCGATCGGCATCGCGAGTAATCACAGAAACGTGGTTCATGTTGAAGCCCGAAGCTTTCAGTTCATGCAGCGCGTTTTCTGCTTCTCGACGATTGGAGAAGACTCCGATCGCTCTTCTGTTGCTGCTCATGGACGAATTTTGACGATCTAAAACCATAGTGTTTGACTCAATTTGAATGGGGATAACAACAATAAAAAGATGAATGCATCTACTCATCTTTAGTTAACACTGAAATGAGCAGATGCTTCATCAGCTAAAGGAGGCATTTACGAACACGATCGATAACCTACCTCGTGACAGAGATGGGATTAGAAAAGGTCAACCCGAACGGCAAGAAATCCAGCGATCGCAGATGCGATCAATGAAGTAAATGCAGTTCCAAACAGCCACCAAGCCGCGCCCGCTGCCATCTTCTGAGCTTCGATCGCTTGTTTTTGTGCCTGATGTTTGATCTGACTTAGGCGACGCTGTGTTTCTTGTTGAACATATTCAGCTTGTCCAAGAACACCTTCTCTCGCTGATTCGACCTGATCGACAATCCGGTTTGCCTGTGCTTCCGAAATGTTCGGATTTGAGCTAATCAGCGCGATCAAAGTGCCGCGATCGACTTGGCTGAGTCTCGCTCTCAACGCTTCTGCACCCGCTTGAGGATCATTAAACAGCTTGGTGAAGTCGTTTTTGATGCCTTCGTAGCTGAGTTCAGGACGATCGAGCGAGTCTAGGTAAGTTCGGATCTGGTCTTGAACACCATCGACAACGGACTGTAATCGCTGTTGCAGTTGTTGGGCTTGTTCAGCAATACGATCGCGGACGGATAAGACCTGATCAACAATTTGGGTTGCTTCTGCTTCAGAAAGATCTTCTCGCTGTGACAATAGCGCAATCAATGATTCTCGATCGAGGTGTGAGAGTCGATCGCCTAAGCTGCTGACTCCTGCTCGTGGATCATTTAACAATAGTTGCAAGTCTCGCTTGATGCCGTCTGGATTAAGTTCCTCTTTGTTTGTGTTTTTGAGGTAGTTCTCTAAGCTGGCTTCAAAATTTAAGGCTTGCTTCTGAACGCGACTGACTGCACGCCGAGGTGCTTTTGCAACATCGCGGATCGCAGTTTGAACTTGATCGATTGTTTGATTCACTTGGGCTTCGGTGAGGTCGTCCCGTTGACCGAGCAACTTCACCAAAGTTTCTCGATCGAACTGTGAGAGCCGTCGCCGTAACGCTGATGTGCCTAACTTTGGATCATAGAGTAAGGTGGTTAGCTCTTCTTGAATGGCATCAGGATCGAGTTCTTCGAGGTTCGTTCTACGAAGATAATCCGCGATCGTTTGAGTGGTGTCGTCGTACTGTTGTTTTGCACGATCGATCAGTTGGCGAGGTGCATTTAGAATGCTCGATCGAATGGATTCAATCTGATCTAAGATGCGATTGATTTGCTCCTCGTCTAAGTCATTGCGTTGACTCAGGAGTTGCACCAAAGTTTCTCGATCGAACTGAGATAAACGCGATCGTACAGCCGACAATCCAGCTTGAGGATCATCAAACAACAATCGGATTTCTCGCTCGATCTCGTCTGGGTTCAACTCTTCGCGATTAGTATTGCGGAGATAGTTTTCGACTTGTTGACGTAGCTCATTCGCGCGAGTTTGAGCCTGATCGCGCAAGGATTGGATCGATTGAAGCGTTTGTTCTCTCACGCCGCTGATTCGACTTGCAAGATCAGAGGCTTCTTCAGTGCTAAAGTCGCTTCGTTGTTGCAATAGATTTTGCAACGTTGGTTGATCCAAACTACCGAGATAGCTTTGTAGAGTCTCTAAATTTGTTTCTGAATCTTCGAGAATGCTTTGAAGCTGTTGTTGAATTTCGGATTCACCTAACTTTGATTTATCCGTCGATCGTAGATAGTTTTCAATTTGTCCTTGTAGCGCGTCTCTTTGTTCAGCGGCTTCAGCTTTGCGGACAGTCTCTAGAACATCATTGAGAACCGTTTCCATGATGCGGGCGGACTCTTGAACTACGCCAACACTCAGATCGCCCCGTTGTGCTAACAATCCCGTAAAGTAGCCTAAATTCAGTTCTTCAAGCTGCCAACGAACTTCGGATGCGTCTGCTTGAGGATCATAGATGATTTCTTGGAGCTCTTGCGGCAGAGAAAACCGATTGAAGTACCACGGAAGCGCACCTAAGATAAACGACTCAACATCGGCTTTAATTACGTTGCGTCGGGGAGTTGAAACATTCGGCTGAGTGTCTTTCTCTTGAGGTGCAGAAACTTGCCCTACCAGCTTTTGCAGTTGTCCTGAAATCTTCTCGACATCGAGATCAGAAAGGTCAACTCGATTTTGCACGACTGCCAGCAGTGAGCCTAAACCCGCTTCTAGCGCCAAGTCCGACAAAGAAGGCTGAGATTTACCAATGTTCGATCGCACTAAATCTGAAAGCTGATTGTAGACATCGCCCGACTGCAACTGTTCTGGCGTTGCAGTTTTCACCAATTCGGTGAGTTGATCAGAAGCACTCGCGCCCTTACGAACATTCTTTACCGCAGATTCGAGTCGATCCGCAATTTGATTCACTTCCTCCTTCGACAGGTTTGTCCGATCGCCAATTAAATTGACGATCGCGTCTCGATTTAAGTTTTTCAGCAAATCATTGTCTGCAATTCCTTCTAAATCCACATTTTTGAGGATCTTTTCAAACTGTTTGCTAACATCATCGACATCAAGTTTTGGAAGCGGTAAATTTGCGATCGAGCTTGTGAGTGTTTCTCGAATCGCGTCGGGATTGATTCCAGAAGTCAACTCTTGTCTGACCACGGCTGCAATGTCTTCAGCAGTCGCAACCGTTTGCTTTCTTGCGACATTTGCGCCCACTGCCGCCGTCGCCGCGCCCATCATGCCCTGAATCCCAGAAGTTGCACTGCTAATGAATGATCCTAACAATGAACCAATTGCACTAGAACCAAACCAAACTAACAGCGTGAAATAAGTAGACCAAATCACAACGCCTACAATTGCGCCTAACACTCCGCCACCGACCAAGCTCAATTTCACCGCTAAGAAAGTTGCAATAAAAAGCGCGATCGACACACTCGCTAATACAAATAGCCCTAACTTTGTTTCAATACTGCGAACGGTTTCGCCTGCACCATCTGAATCATCGACAGGCGTTCCAGGCGTTGCAACAAACGCAACTGCTAAATTTGTAAACAGAAATTGAAATGCAAACGCCATCACCAACCCAGCAAACAATGCCAGGATGAACTGTGGAATCGAGAACAGAGAAGATTCCTCGATCGCCACAATTCCAGGCTGAAGATCAACCTGGGCAATCAATAAAGGCAAAAATTCGAGATTTTGATACATACTGCCTCCTTTTAATTGGATTGTTCAAATACCTCTGATTTGTGTGAAACCAGAGGTATCACTGATGTGCAATCTCTATCGATGACCAAACCATTTCGACGCGATCGCACCCAACGCAGCACCTATAACCGGGTTACTGATAAATTTCAACAAAGCGGGCTGATCTGCCAAGACTTCTTGAAAAACATCAGGATGGTTGTGGTAAGCAAATCCAGCAAGCTTACTCACATCGTCCGCGTTCATGTGGTTGGGATTGTGGGTTGAGAGACCAAGCTGCCGCTCTAAATCTCGATCGTGAATTCCACGCTTTTTCAAATGGCTAAAAAACTCATGCGCCACATCATCCCGCTCATTTGGCTTGATTTGTGCGATCGCTTTTTGCAGTTCGGGTTCCATTTGGCTGGTCGGCACCTGGTCTGGATGGAACGATCGGCTAAACAATTGATGCCGCTCATCTCGTGTCGTTCTTTGAGCAAAGTCATCAAAGCTTTGATAGTTCTGCGAAGGGTTTGCATCTTCCAGACTTTCGGTGTTGCCACCCGCCAAATCTTGCATCACTTGGCGCTTATAAGCATCACTACTCGACATAATCTTTTCTCCTAGTCAAATCACAATAATCAACTAACTTGCCTGATACTGAATCTGCTTAGACTGCTCATCGTAACGAGCGGTCAAGATCAACTGTTTATCTGGCGCATACATCAAAACGGTGAGGTCTTGATTTGGGAAGTTTTTGTGGAAGCCTTGAGTCAGCGATTTCGCTAGGTCTTTCACTTCGGTTGGGCGAACCTGCGACGAAATCACAATCCCTAATTTGTTGTTGTCGCGCACATACGCATCTTTGACTAATCCTTTGCTGGCACTGACCACCCAGTTGCCAAAGTCTTGTCCAGCAGTAGAATTACCGCGTGCGAGTTGTCCGTAGCTGTTGGTACGATCGATTTGGGTTGGGGTGATGGCACGTGGTTCTTTCGCAGTTGCAGTTCCACCACAAGCCGTCGTCAGCGTTAGCAATAGAACAAGCGCGATCGCCGTTAAAAATCTACGCCCTTGTTGAAAAAAGCTCACATTTACCTCCTTTTTTCTAAAGTAATTGAAGTGCTTTTACTTAAGAGTAAAGACGCTGTGCCTCGGCAATTCACCACCCTTTAGAGTGATCAATGATGCTGTCCAAGGAAGCCCTAAGATAGACCCAGTAGACAGATGATGTTTATGCAACCGATTCCTACGCTGAGAATCAGTACAATCGTTTTGACGGTGTGCGAATGAGAACGACTGGAATATAATATGAATCCTTTAAAGCTTAGTTCAGAGGAATGTTCGGCATTTGGTCGGCTAGTATTGCAGTATCTTGAAGAGAATCCGCAAACGAATATGAGCCAGCTTGCAAGAGAAGTAGATATCTCGCGGGCGGGATTGGGGTGGATTTGTCGCAAGCGGAGTAATCCTGATGAAGAAACCGCTACGAAAGTTGCTCGATCGATTCGAGCCGACTTAACCGAGGTGGCGCGGTTGGTGCATGAAAACAAGCTAGAGAAATTGGCACACAGCAATCGATTGATGTATGCGACAAAGTTTGGCAAAGATTCAGTCCAGATTGCGATTCCGCTGAAAGATGCGATCGCGGGATTGAACGCACTTTTTCAAGCCTTCCATATAGTGACTCAAAGCGTTCCAGAGATAGAAAAACCAACTGATTTTCAGATTTATAAGCAAGCTTACGAGATTGTAAAACGACAGTTTCTCAGCCGAAAAATTCCCAGAAAACAGCATGAACCTCGGCACGAACCGAGCCAGTCTTAAAAATCTACAATCCGCCGGGTCTTAGGCAAGTTCGGAACCTGTCACACAATAGATTTCCTTTGTTCTGGGCGCCCTTCTAAATAGAAGAACCACAGCGGGGATTGTGTTCCGACTATCTCACCTGAATAATCCCCGATTCAGGCGATGAGAAGACTATGTTTAGACGACTTCGGCGATGGGTGAGACAATTTTTTACTCGTACTCGATCGATTAACAAACAACCACTGAATCCAGTGAGCTTGATTGTGATCATTCTGATCGATATTTTTATCTTAGTGAATGTTTTCACGGGACTGAATGATATTAGCCAATGGTCGCTGAGTCCAAATGAGGCTTACCCTTGCTACTCAGAATGGCGTGACTACCGAACTTCAACGGCTCAAAACAAGGACTTTGAGAAGCTTCGGAGCATCACCGCTGAGAAGGTTGCTGATCCCTATCCGGGAGCACCGCCGCGTAGGTTTCAGGAGCGGTATCAGCAAACTAGTAAAGGGCGACTCGGTACTGTTTCATCGACTTGTCTCGCGTTGGGTGGAGTCAAAGACAAAATTGATACGCCTGAAAATCAACGATCGACTAAAACGATCGATCAAAAGCAAAACGAAATTGGCACTCTAGACAGTTCCAATCGCAATATCCGCGCTCAATACGATTCTACGCTGCTGGAAAAGGTTGCAGGACAGGATCGCGATCAGTCGATTAATGCAGTCGGTGCAGAAAAAGCGAAAGCTCAACTTGATAAAAACAATCAGCGCATTGCTCAACTGAAAGGAGAAATTTCTAAGCTAAAAGATGAGCTACTCGCGAAACCTGAAAGCGCTGAGTTGTTCAAGTTTTTCAGCAATGATAGGTCTTTCAATGAAGTCGAGAAAGGCTACAAACAAGCTTCGTTCTGGTATCCCAGTATTCAACTTGCCTTTCAAGCTTTGTTCTTGCTGCCGCTGTTGATTAGTGCAGGACTGGTCTACCGATTTGCAGAGCGCAAGCGGTACGGGCTAGTAGCTCTGATTAGTTGGCATTTGTTGATCATTTTCTTCATTCCGCTGATTCTAAAAATCTTTGAATTTTTGCAAGTTGGCGCACTGTTCAAGTTCTTGTTTGACATCATCAGCGTAATTTTTGGCGGTCTATTGTTCCTAGTCAGCTACGCGTACATTTTGCTGATTCCGATCGCAGGTTTTGCCCTGATCAAATTCTTCCAGAAATTCGCCTTCAGCAACAAGGTTCCGCCTTCCTCATTGGTGCAACAGTCTCGCTGTCTGAACTGCACCAGAACGCTGAAACACGATGAAAGCTACTGCCCTCACTGCGGCTATCATCAGCATTTAGAGTGCTCTAACTGTCATCAGCCAACCTACAAGCATTTACCTTACTGTCGAAACTGTGGAACAGAACAGGATTTAGGTCGATCGTAGTCGTCTAAATGGAGAATTATTCGATCGTAAAAATATTGCTTCAAGTTCCTCTCTTCCTCGTATGATGATGTACCGGTAGTTCACAACCCCGAAATCTTTGTGTTGAAAAAAGCGATGTTCAAAAAAGCGATGCTTCCTGCTCTTGTGTTAACTGGAATTGGCACATTTTCTACTATTTCAGAGGCGCGTCGCCCCGTTTCTCGCCCCAAGCCTACTCAGCAAACCCGAAATGTTGCAGGTCAATTTGACTACTATGTTTTGTCGCTGTCTTGGTCGCCGGATTACTGTGCCGCAAAGGGAAGCAGCGATCCGCAGCAATGCGGCAATGGTCGGCAGTTGGGCTTTGTGCTACATGGCTTGTGGCCCCAGTACGATAGAGGATATCCGCAAGATTGCACGACTGAGAGATTTAATCCAAAAATGCAGCAGCAGTTCCCTGGTCTGTACCCCAGTTCAAAGCTATTTAGCCACGAATGGGAAAAGCATGGAACCTGCACAGGCTTGACTCAGGGACAGTATCATCAGCTATCCGCGTCCCTCAGAGAGAGTGTCAAAATTCCCGATCGATATGTGCGCCCGACTGAGCCATTTCGCGTCACTCTAGCAAAGTTTAAGCAGGACTTTGTACAAGCGAATTCTGGCTTTACGGAAAAGAGTATTGCGCCGAGTTGCTCAGGATCGGGACGGTTTTTACAGGAAACATTGGTCTGCTACTCGAAGAATGGCAAACCTGGAACTTGCAGCGAAGAGGTGTTACGTCGATCTCAGAGAAGTTGCGGTCAGGCTAATTTTCTAGTGCGGAGTGTACGTTAACGTCAGTTCGGCAAGTTCTCTCACTTCGATTCTGTCCCGCCCGTGAATGGAGTTCCGGGCTAACTGAACAAAGTTCCACTGAAGGGGACTGCGACCCTCAAACTTGCTTCTAGTCCCGTTTACTGGACTTCGCACTGTTAGCCCCGAATTCTATTCCGGGGCGGAATCGCAACGTAGCGAATCGATTTATCGAATTCACGTTGCGTTAGGAAGATGGGGAGATTCAAATCTCCCCATCTTCCTTAACTCTCTAACATTTGTAAGTGATACAAGCTGGCGTAAAGTCCACCGACGTTCAAAAGCTCCTCATGCGTTCCAGACTCCACAAGCTGACCGCGCTTTAGAACCAAAATACGATCGACATTCCGAATCGTTGAAAGTCGATGAGCAATAATGATCGCCGTTCGGTGTTCTAACAATCGCTCTAAAGCATCTTGGATCAGAGCTTCGGTTCCCACATCCAAACTAGCAGTCGCTTCATCGAGAACAAGGATTTTTGGATCGCGAATAGCTGCACGGGCGAATGCGAGTAACTGTTTTTGTCCGCCAGAAAGGTTGGTTCCGCGTTCGCGCAGCATTGTGTTGTACCCTTGCGGTAACTGTTCGATTAAGCGATCGACGTTTGTTTGTTTAGCAGCCGATTGGACTTGTTCGATACTATACGTTTCTCCCAGGGTAATGTTGCTCTTAACATCGCCTGCAAACAGAAAGCCATCTTGCAAAATGATCGCCATGCGCCGCCGCAATTCCGCTTGAGGTAAGTCTCGAATGTCTACACCATCGAGCAGAATTCTACCTTTAGTGGGATCATACAAGCGGCTCAGTAAGCGAATGATCGAGCTTTTTCCGGCTCCGGTCGGCCCCACAAGCGCAACTTGCTCACCCGGACGAATCGTAAAATCGAGGTCTTGCAGTACATATTCATCCGCTTTGTAAGCAAACCAAACTTTTTCAAATCGAATTTCACCCGCTTTTGAAGAAGGAGGGATATGTCCGTCCGCTCGATCGCGAATCTCGATCGGTTCATTCAAAACCTCGCTGACTCGTTCAACTGCGGTAAATCCAGCTTGAATCGCAGTGAATTTCTCAGCAAACTGGCGCAGCGGATCAAACAGCCGTTGAGCATACAAAATGAAGGTCGAAAGCTTACCAAAATTGAGGTTTCCACCTGTCACGAGCCAGCCACCGACACCGAGGACTCCCGCGATCGCGACTAATGAAACCCACTCCAAGGTCGCGGAAACGGCTGAATCATGAAAAATTGTGCGATCGACTTCTTTGATATATCGATTGTTCACGGTGCGATAGAGTTCGCTATTAAACTGCTCGCGCCGAAACAGTTGCACCACGCCAATTCCAGTGATGTTTTCTTGCAGCATCGAGTTAAGTTCTGAGAGTTCCTCACGCGCTCGATAGTTTGCTTTGCGATATTGCTGCTGAAAATAGACAATCAGCGCTGTGACCGGAATCAGCATCAAAATCAGCAACAGTGCGAGTTGCCACTGATACAGAAACATCGTCACGGCGATTACTAGCATCGTGAACAGATCGCCCACAACGCCGATCGCTCCGGTTGAAAAGACTTCTCCCAAGGCTTCGACATCACTGGTTAAGCGCGTGATCAGTTTACCGACCGGAGTTCGATCGAAGAATCGCACCGCCAACGAAGTCACATGATCAAACAAATCACTGCGAATATTTGCAGTAATCCGCTGACCAACATTTTGAACGATAAAGCCTTGCGAAGCATCAAACACCAATCGAAGTACAACCGTCGTGAGCAACAGAAGCGTCAAAGCATTTAAGCCGCTGCTCAAAGAGAGATCGCGCAAAAAACCAAACGGAAAATCGAATGCAGAAGGTTCTTGTTTGAGCAGAGAAACAGCTTTCCCGATCAAAATCGGCTGAATTGTGCTGGCGATCGCAGATGGAACGAGGAACACCATCGATAGCAATAGCAGCCGAACATTGCGACGGGCATAAGGTGCGAGACGGAGAAACAAACGCCAGTCAGTCTCTTTAGGGCGGCGAGAAGAAATCATACGATCGAAGCAGTAAGTTGAGTCCGAATGTGATCAATGTGTCGGCTGACATTATCTGTATCAAGCCGATAACTCAAGGGGTGAGCAATTAAACGAGCAGTACTGTGGAATAGAACATCGATTTCGATCAAGCCATTTTCTCGAAGCGTGTTTCCGGTGGCGACTAAATCAACGATCGCTTCTGACATTCCCGTAATTGGGCCCAATTCCACCGAGCCATAGAGCGGCACAATTTCTACGGGCAGATCCAGATTTTCAAAGTACTCACGAGCGCAGTGAACAAACTTAGAAGCCACGCGACCATGCAACGGCAATTCTAACGACGATCGATAAGAACTAGAAGCCTTGACTGCCACCGACATCCGGCACTGTCCAAAACCGAGATCAAGCAAATGAGCAACATTCGGCGCTTTTTCTTTCAGCACGTCGTATCCGACCACTCCAAGCTGTGCCTGCCCGTATTCGACATACACCGGAACATCAGAATTTCTCACCAACAAAGCTTTTGCGGTGTTTGTTGGGTCTGTGATTTGAAGTTGGCGGTTGCCGGGTTCGAGAAACGCGCTAAAATCTAGCCCGATCGCTTTTAATAACCGAATACTGTCTTTTAGAAGTGCGCCTTTTGGCAATGCAACCGTCAACATATCAACAAAATCTAAATGGGGAATCTCTATATTAGATCTGGATTGATGATTTCTATAATTCTCAAGGTATGAAAATCTTGTTGGTCGATGATGAAATCGAAATGGCTGAACCGTTAAGCCGTCTGCTGACGCGCGAAGGGTATGAAATCGATGTTGCGCACGAGGGCGATCGAGGTTTGCATCTTGCGTCTGAGAAACAATATGATCTGCTGATTCTCGACTGGATGCTGCCCGGTCGATCGGGCTTGGAAATTTGCCAAAGTTTGCGATCGCGCGGGGATACGACTCCGGTTTTGTTTCTCACGGCAAAAGATACGATCGACGATCGAGTTCAGGGGCTTGATGCGGGGGCGGATGATTACATTATTAAGCCGTTTGAACTGCGGGAACTATTGGCGCGAGTACGGGCATTGTTGCGCCGACCAACTGTGATTGAACCTGTAGCGATCGCCCGATTGCGGGTGGATGATTTGGAGTTAGATTTACAAAATCAAGTCGCCCATCGCAATGGAAGAGCAATCGAGCTTTCGGAAAAAGAGAGTCAACTGCTGGCTTATTTAATGCGGCAACCGAATCAGCTTCTAACGCACGAACAGATTTCGCAATATCTTTGGAGTGAGAGTGAGAAGCCGACGAGTAATGCTTTGGTCGCACAAATTCGATTGCTACGACGCAAGATCGAAGCAAAAGGAGAAACGCCGCTGATTACGACCGTGTATGGAAAAGGCTATCGGTTTGGAAATGCTTGAGAGGGTAAGCGATCGCCGAATCAACAATCAACTACAATTTACGTACTGTCTAATCTTGTGTCTGTTCGATGAGTTTTGACATACAGCAATCTGATTTGCTCACAGATTGTATTGATAAAGTTAAAGTATTTTCGCTGCAAGAGTTCGATCGACAAATTCAGGTTCATCAGCTTTACTATCACACGCGCGATCACATCGCTCATGTGCAACGTCGATCGCAGTTAATTGTTGAAGCGATTCGCTTTGATCTGAGCGTTGATGAGATCGAACAAATCGAACGATTGCTCGACCTGTGTGTGATTGCTCATGACATGATTCAAGTGTTTGAAGCACAGTCACAACCGCATACCGCCCGACAGCGATCGATGGGAGTCAGCGAGAATGCAACGCTTGACCGATTGCTGGATTATCTAGATGCACAGTGTTCAACTACATTAACTGATGCCAATCGCTCAATTGTTCGATCCGCGATCACTGCGACAATCTGCACCTACGACGCGAAAGAACAAGCTATCTATCAGGCTGCACTCGATCAGCCGAATTTGTCGATCGTGGCGCGAATTCTGGCTTTAGCGGATTTGGGTGCATTAGGGATTGATGGTATTGCGATGTATAACTGGGAAGGCAGTTTATTGTTTTTGGAAGAAAACTTAGACGTGATTCCATTGTTAAAGACGGGCGAGATCGCACAACTTGAAACCACTGATCCGCGTTTAGCTGAGAACATTCGACAACGGTTATTGAAACGCTGTCGATTTCAAGTGAATCTTGCGAAAAGCCGACTCGCGAGGTTTGAACATGAAATCGAAGGATTTCCGAAGAATTCGATCCAAAAGCTTCGTAGAGAAGTGTTTCAGTATTTGACTGCTAAAACGGTTCAAGAACTAGAAGCGATGACACCTACTAGCGATCGTACTTCTCTAAAAATGCTGCTAGAGTTTTTTAACTTTGAGCAATATCTTTAAGAGAAAGTCTCTCCCTTCGTTTGAGTCGGCTTCTGTCCCCCAAATTTGGGGGACTTTGAAACTGAGAAATTCCTCGACGTTCTGGAAATTTCTTCTACTACTCAAAGTTCCCCAGAATGGGGGATTTAGGGGGCGAGAGGTCTAAGCAATCACAGATCAATCGACTTTGTGCATACACGGTAGAATTCCATTCCGGGGCGGGTGAATGCAACGAACGGTATTTCTCAAGCACCCTCTAAAACTCGGCTTTATCTCGATAGGTTCGCTTTCGCGTTTCGTCGTAGCATCGCAAGTTTGATGCGTCGCAATGCCGACCCGGTAAAACGTCGATCGTATTCTTCTTCCGAAATCTCAGCTAACTCTTCCAACGTCGGCGCAACATTCCACGATCGCGGCTGAAAGTCTGCAACATCGGTTTCTTGAGCAAATCGCTGATTCCACGGACAAACATCCTGGCAAATATCACAGCCCGCAACCCAACCCTTGAGATCGATCTCTGGTAATGTCTCCGAGCGATTCTCGATCGTATGGTAAGCAATACACCGATTTGCATCAATCACAAACGGTTCTGTGATCGCATTCGTGGGACAAGCATCCATACAGCGAGTGCAGGTTCCACAATGCTGAGTATGCGGCTTATCGATCGCTAACTCTAAATTTGTGACAATGCCACCGAGAAACACCCACGAACCAAATTCGCGCGTGATCACATTCCCATTTTTTGCAATCCAACCAAGTCCCGCTTGCTGTGCCCAGAACTTATCTTGTACCGGAGCCGTATCTGCAAAGTACCGCGCCTCTGTGCCCTCGCGTTCCAACCAAGCCGCAAACGCCTTCAGTTTCTTGTGCAAAATCCGGTGATAATCTCGTCCCCAACCATAGCGAGAAATCTTTGCATACTCCCTTCCCTCCGGTCGCTGCTGCGGCGTGTAATAGTTCAGCGCGACGCAAATAATCGACTTCGCCCCTGGAACTAACAATCGAATATCTTGGCGTTTTGGATTGTCCATCCATGCCATGTCTGCCTGCAATCCTCGATCGAGCCAATTTTGCAACGCTTGAACCGCGATCGTCTGCGCTGGATCAGCCACCGAAGCAATCCCGACTTTGTGAAATCCAAACTCGATCGCTTTTTGCTTAATTTCTGCCGTCAGCGTCATGAAAGTCTATCGATAGGTCTTCTATTCTAGTCTCGACTAGCTTTGTGAGGTAGACCCATGCAACCGATCGAGATTGAAGGCATTTCGCACCCAACAATTCTGCAATACTTTGAAACCCTGAACGCGGGGGAATTTGAAGCGACCAGTCAGCTTTTCGCGATCGAAGGTGCAATGCAACCGCCGTTTGAAACTCCGATCATGGGACGAGAGGCGATCTTAGCTTATCTGCAAAAAGAAGCCCCCGGATTGATTGCAATGCCCCAAGCCGGAATTTTTGAGGAAACCGATCAGCACTGCACCGACTTTCAAATCACCGGAAAAGTACAGATGCCGATGTTCGGTGTGAATGTCACTTGGTATTTCACGATCGATCAAACTGATCAAGTGACCTTTACAAGAATTAAGCTCAATGCTTCCCCACAAGAGCTAGCCAAATTGCGCCGTTAATAAAATATGGAAACTTAGAATTTTGCATCATTTATACTTGCGTTTATTGATATTTAATTTAGAAAAGACTTCGTGCATTAGAACGTTCTTAAGCAATGTTCAATGCCACGTTCTATGTAGCATTGAACATCGTTCTATTTTGATTTAAACGATCGCGGTCATCGTCAGCCCCATCATGCCCCAAGTCTGGAAAAACTGTCGATAAAGTTCTTGTCCAGCTTCTGTTAAATCCCCATCTGGAGAGATTTCTCCGCCTTCGATGAACGTTCCTCGATCGCTTTCAAAACACAATCGCTGTACGCCGGATTCATCGATTTGAATCATCAATCTACCGTTTGCTAAAACTTGTCCAGATCCACTCGAAACCGAAAATCGCATCGCTTCGTTACTCGATTAACGCCTTACTCATTGTGACGTGCGATCGAGCCAGAATTATGCCGATTTTGCCGTTTTTCTCATTCGCTCAAAACTAAGCGCCGTGACTCCGATCGTCACCAGCAAAATTCCAGCAATCTGCACCCAATCGAGCTTTGTCCGAATAATTAGCGCTGCAAGAACAGCAGTCAGCACGGGGCCGCTTGAAGCTACGATCGAAGCTTGTGCTGCTCCCATGTATCGCACCCCAAAATTATTCGCCAAGTAGCCCACCAGCGTAAACGCCCCTAAAATCACACCGCCCCCAAAGAATCCGATTCTTGCAGTAGGCAGCACCGAAACCCCTAGCGAAATCGGCAGCGACAAACCCGCGCTCGACAAAACCAGCACCGTGAGAAACTGCACCACACTCACCGGAACCGGATGCGCCTTGCGAAATCCAATCTGCATCAGAATCAAATACAGTGCGAACGCGATTCCCGACAGCACCGCCACGATCACACCGCTACCAATTTTCGCCGCCGCCAAACTCGGAATCGCGGTCAAAACTACGCCTACTAAGATTAGAGACATTACTGCGATGCGTAAGCGTGTGGGTCGATCGTGAAACAGCCACCAAGCCAGCGGAACCGTGATCAGCGGATACATAAACAAAATTGTCACCGCCGCACCGGGGCCAATTTGCGCGATCGCAATATAGATCAGCACTTGCGACAGAAACAAAAAGGCTCCACTGCCGATAATGCTCAACAAAGGACGACGATCGCGGCTTAAAATCAACCGCTGCAAATCCCGCCACGCAGGAGGATAAAGCCATCCGGCAATTCCCATCATCAGCGGCACAACGATGAGCATTCGTAACCAAAGAATCAAAAGAGAATTACCGATCGTTGGTTGAATCAGTCCCCCCACCGAAAAGGCTCCGAACAAATTCACCCGCTGCCCGATCGTAATTCGCACAATTACGTTATGAATCGAAAGCGCCAGAGTCGAGAGCAGAATCAACCAAAGCCCTAATTTTGCCTTTGATAATTTGGGTTTGCGGGCGACCACTTGAAGCGATTCGTACTGCGATCGTAAGTCTTCCACGTCTTTCTGAAGCTGCGCTTTAGTTGCTTTGAGATCTCGAATCTCTTGCAAATCGGTGTTTGGTTCAGATGGAACGAGTCTTCCATTTCTATTCAATTGGCTTGGTAGAGGGGCATCACCCAGCGATTGTTCTCGATCCATCAGACTTCACCCTTTGTTCGTCGGCTGTTGCAAACTTCATAAATAGTGTGCCCAATGAAGAATTGATAAACCAACCTTTTTCGGAAATGCACTGAGTTCTCAAATCGATCGGTTCAAAACCTCAACCTCGGATTGTTTGAAAACGGATGTAGCATAGAAAGGCGACATTTCCGGATGCTTCTCTAACTCGTATGCGTGACTTTCTCAAACACACCCTCGCCACATTGCTTGCTCTATTCATTTTTCTGGGAGTCAGTATTGGCGGCATTTTGCTGCTGTTCATTTCAATCTCAATAATGGCTGCCCGCGACACGGCTCCCACGGTTCGAGATAAGTCTGTCCTAGTCTTCGATTTGTCGCAAACGATTACGGATGCCCCTGCCAGTTCTAATACGCGTGATGTGATCAATGATGCGATCGCTGGAAGTCGCCCCAACACGGTTAGTTTGCGATCAGTACTGAACTCGATCGACGAAGCTGCGAAAGACAATCGCATCGTGGGCATCTATTTGAATGGAGGCAATAGCGCCAATACAACGGGCTATGCAACTTTACGAGAAGTGCGCCGTGCTTTAGAACGCTTCAAAACGAGCGGTAAAAAGATTTTTGCTTACGATGTGGATTGGCAAGAACGTGAATATTATTTGGGTTCGATCGCAGATACGATCGCGGTGAATCCGATCGGTGGACTCGAAGTAAATGGCTTAAGTTCTGAAGGTCTATTTTTTGCGAAAGCTTTACAGCGCTTTGGGATTGGCGTTCAAGTAACGCGAGTGGGCAAGTTTAAATCTGCGGTCGAACCTTTTTTGCAAAATCGCCGCAGTCCAGCCGATCGAGAACAAACGCGAAAGCTATTGGGAGACATTTGGACTGAGTTTTTGAATACGACGGGCAAATCAAGAAATCTCACGCCGAAACAACTTCAAGCGATCGCAGATCGATCAGGAGTGTTAGAGCCACAGGAAGCGATTAAACAAAAATTAGTCGATCGAGTTGCGTATGCGGATGAGATGACTGCGGAATTGAAAAAACTAACGGGAGACGATGACAATACAAAATCGTTTCAACAAATTAATTTAAGAACTTATTCACGAGTTGCAGAAAGCAAAAGTGAATCGAAAACGGGCAGAAATCAAATCGCGATCGTCTATGCCGAAGGTGAAATCGTCAACGGTCAAGGCGGCAGTGGACAAATTGGCGGCGATCGTTTAGCAAAGCAGCTTCGAGATCTGCGATTGGATGATGATGTTAAAGCTGTCGTTCTCAGAGTCAATAGTCCGGGTGGAAGTGCAACCGCTTCGGAAATTATTCAACGAGAAGCGATTCTAACCAATAAAGCGAAACCCGTGATTGTCTCAATGGGCAACGTGGCGGCATCGGGAGGATACTGGATCTCAACCTATGCCAGCCAGATTTTTGCAGAACCGACCACGATCACAGGCTCGATCGGAGTTTTCGGCAGAATCCTCAACGTTCAGCAAGTCGCGAATCAAAATGGTGTGACCTGGGATGTTGTAAAGACAGGTCGATTTGCCGATAGCCGAACGATTTCGCGCCCCAGAACCCCACAGGAACTAGAGATCGTTCAAGATTCGGTTAATCGCATTTACAATCAGTTTCTTACCAAAGTATCAGACTCTCGCAAGCTGGAGAAATCCAAAGTTGCAGAAATCGCCCAGGGTCGCGTCTGGTCGGGTGTTCAGGCGAAATCGCTCGGTCTAGTCGATCAGCTCGGCGGACTAGAAGATGCGATTCGTGCGGCGGCAGAGCGGGCAAAACTTGGAGACGATTGGCAAATCGAAGAATATCCAAAAGCTCGATCGTTTGAAGAACGCCTGATCGAAACGCTGTCAGGTGCAAGCCTCGATCAATCGAAAACTGCGATCGACCCGATTACCAGCGAAATGAAAAGATTGCAAACTGAGCTTGAAAGCCTGAAATCAATGAACGATCCGCACGATGTTTATTTACGGTTGCCGTTTGATTTATCGGTTCGCTAGCAATGCGGATCGATAATGCCGAGATCTTCGCCCCCTAAATCCCCCATTCTGGGAGACTTTGAGAAAAGAGGCTTCCAAGATTTCAAGAAATTTCCCCGCTTCAAAGTCCCCCAAATTTGGGGGACTTAGGGGGCAGAAGTCGATCAAAACGAAGCGCAAAATCTCGAATTCATGCGGAATGTTGGAGAACAGCTATCCGACCTAAACGGAGCGATAAACAACTTGTGTATACACATTCAGCCGCGTTCAGTCCTTGTTTTTCGGCTTCAATTCTTGAGTGAAATTCTCGAATCGCCGCATCAAATACGCGACCCCAAAATCGCCGCTCGGATGCTTTTCTAGCACTTCTGCCAACTCAAACACCCGATTGGCTAACTCGACTCCCAATCGATCGATCGTCGCTTGTTTCTCCATCGCCAAATGCTCTCGCTCTCTCGATAAAATCTGCCACTCGCTTGAGAATAATTGTTCGATCGCAATGTGCAGTCCCATCGCTTCGAGCGCATCCCATTCGCCTCGATCGCACCAAATTCCCCCGCAGATCAAACAGCGCTCCACATAAAACGGCGCTTTCATGCCAACTTTGGCGCGGGCAAGATAGCTGCCGCAGTCAGGACACAGTGCGGCTTTGGCATCAAGCGGAGACTGCACAAATTCTACATCGAGCGTCTTAGGAATCAGGTCTGCAACGGTTTTGGGACGCGGAGGCTCCGCCGCACTTTGTGTTCGCTCCGCTTGCCATAGCTTGTAGTTCTCGGACGGAATCCAGGTTCCTTTACAATCGGGGCACTGCTTCACCGCCAACGCCTCGGTGAGTGTGCCATCGGTCAGCGTGATTTTTCTCTCTTTCGGACACTGCATCGCGCCATCCTCAACCCAACGCTCTCTATTTAATCAGTCCGAGTCCCCAGAATCACAGCGCAATAATTTGTCAATAGCTTAATACGATCGCGAATCTGTCCCGCTCGGTTCTCGATCGTTTCAGCTTGTCGCGCTGTTTGCAGAAACGTTCCGTCGATCGTGAGCAACCGCATTTGTTTATTAATCTCGACTAAAACCGAATGAGTTTGGTACTCGTCTGATTGAATCGGCTGGATCTCTTCTCGAAAAAATTTCTGTAGCGATCGTATCTTTTGATTAATTTCTGATTGATCAAAGCGGGTGGAATTTAAAGCTTGATCGAGTGAATCGATCGTCGTTTGAAGTAACCGAAACTGCTGTACTTGGTTCTCTGTTAACATATCTAGACTTTTCAAAATCAGTGAAAAAACGGGGATCGCTCAATAGGTAAGACTTACGTAGAACCATGTTTCCGTAGAATGGTCGAAATCTCGGTGTAATTTCGATCTGGTTTTGCTGACATCGTGTAGAGTACTGACTCAAGAACCTGATTTCTACTTGAGTTTAAAGCGATCGAAAACTTTCTAAACTAACAGCGATTTCCGCCAAGAAACGGATCGCCATTGATAGAATGGGCGTTACGATTGTTTTAACAAGTTTAAGACAAACACTCTATTTTCCTCTGAATTGGTTCGACCGCGAGACGATTTCAAGTGTTTTCGACCTGAAATTTTGTCCCGTAGTTTGTCCATTCTGAAGTTCAAATTCAATGTCTAGCAGTTAGGAAAGCTCCTCATGCTAGACTCATTTTCTATTAGTCCGATTTTTTGTATAGAGCTATACATTAGATTCTAATTTCATCGTCTGAACCTGCACTCTAGCCACGCGAATCAGCATGAATGTAGCGGCATCCACACCCACCACTATCGACTTTACTTTACCGGATTGGTTGCGTGAGTGTTTCCTCAAACGCTCCGACGAATCCCACCTCGATCGAGATTTAATCTGCCGCGCCTTTGAATTTGCCTACGAACTGCATGAAGGGCAAAAGCGTGCCTCCGGAGAACCGTATATCGCTCATCCTGTCGCGGTTGCCGGGATCTTAAGAGATTTCGGCGGCAGTGGCGTGATGATTGCCGCTGGATTTTTGCACGATGTGGTCGAAGATACCGAGGTCACTCCCGAAGAAATCGGAGAGCGCTTTGGGTCTGAAGTTCGATGTCTAGTCGATGGAGTTACAAAACTTTCTAAGTTCAATTTTTCGAGTAAAACTGAGCGACAGGCAGAAAATTTCCGCCGAATGTTTCTCGCGATGGCGCAAGATATCCGCGTGATCGTGGTCAAGCTTGCCGATCGACTCCACAATATGCGAACGCTGGAGCATCTCGCCCCGGAAAAACAACAGCGCATCTCGCTCGAAACCCGCGAAATTTTTGCACCGCTTGCCAACCGCTTAGGAATCGGCAACATCAAATGGGAGCTTGAAGATCTCGCATTTAAGTATCTCGAAACCGATGCCTACCGAGAGATTCAGAAATTAGTCTCGGAAAAACGCGCCGATCGAGAAGCGAGACTCAGCGAAGTTGCAGACACCTTCAAACGTCGCCTCGATCAAGTTGGGGTGCATTGTGTCGAAGTCAGCGGACGACCGAAACATCTGTATGGTATTTACCAAAAGATGCAGCGTCAGCAAAAAGGCTACGAGCAAATTTACGATGTTGCCGCCGTCCGAATTATCGTCAAAAATAACGACGAATGCTATCGCGCTTTAGCGATCGTGCATGACACCTTCCGCCCGATTCCTGGACGCTTCAAAGATTACATCGGCTTACCGAAATCAAACCGTTATCAGTCGCTACATACCGTTGTGATTGGCGATTCTGGTCGCCCGCTCGAAGTCCAGATCCGAACGTTGGGAATGCACCAAGTTGCTGAATACGGGATTGCAGCGCACTGGAAATATAAAGAGTCGGGTGGCTCTACGGCTCAGTTAAACAGCGACGACGAGAAATTTACCTGGCTGCGTCAACTACTCGATTGGCAAAACGACCTCAAAGACGCGCAAGAATACCTCGAAAGCATCAAGGACAATCTGTTCGATGGTGATGTTTATGTGTTCACGCCGAAAGGAGAAGTCGTCTCACTCAGTCCGCGATCGACTCCGGTAGATTTCGCGTATCGAATTCATACCGAAGTGGGGAATCACTGTGCAGGCGCGAAAGTGAACGGGCGCATCGTGCCGCTCGATAACCAGTTGCGAATGGGCGATATCGTCGAAGTCATTACCCAGAAAAACGCCCGTCCAAGTTTGGACTGGCTAAATTTCGTGGTGACAACGGGAGCGAGAAACCGAATTCGGCAGGCATACAAGCGATCGCATCACGATGAAAATGTGTTGCGCGGTCGCGATATGTTGGAAAAAGAACTCGGCAAAAACGGCTTTGAAGCGTTGATGAAATCGGCTCCGATGCTAGTGGCGGCTGAGCGATGTAACTATCACAGCGTTGAAGATTTTGTCGCGGCAGTCGGATACGGCGAAATCACTTTAAATCTCGCCCTCAACCGGATTCGAGATGCTGTCAAAGCGAAGCAGTCCCTGTCTCAACCCGCTCCTTCTCCATCCGATAGCCTGGCAAACGATGCCGCTCTGCTGCCTCTGTTGCCGTCTGCACCGAGAGCCGTACCGACCTCCACGACGAAATACCCGATCGCGGGAGTCGAAGGCTTACTGCACTACATGGCAGGCTGTTGTCATCCATTACCCGGAGAACCGATTATCGGGGTGATCACGCGCAGCAATCGCGGCATTTCGATCCATCGTCGAGGCTGTCCCAACGTTGATCCAGTTCCAGGCGATCGCTTAGTTCCTCTAAGCTGGAATCCAACCGAAAGAGTCACCGGACGCGCTCAAACTTATCCGATCGACATTCAAATCGAAGTCATCGATCGCGTGGGCGTTCTCAAAGACATCCTTTCTCGCCTCATGGACAACAATATCAACGTCAGAAATGCCCAAGTCAGAACCTTCCCGGATCAAACGGCGGTGATTGACCTGGGCATTGATATTTGCGATCATGCACAGCTAGAACGCACGTTTGCTCAGATTAAAAAGATGACGGATGTGCTGAATATGCGACGAGTGAGCCAAGTCGATGAAAATTAAAGTTTCGGTAGTCGAAGAAAATTCACACGATCGAAATATTACTTAAAGAAAAGAGAAAACCCTGACATCTTCAGGGTTTATTTCGATCGAACTATATTTTTCAATGCCATACTGTTTGGACGGCTCTGAGATGTTAAAAATCTGCCTTTAGGTAGTTACATCCAACCCTGTTCTACTCCAAACACAGATTACTCGACCCTGGCATGAATTATTCCTCCGCTCGTTTCCCTTGGTGGGATTATCTAAATCAGCACTTGTTCGACCCTGAGCGTCCGTTTATTTGGAATTTAGAGAGGTTTCAGCACGTCCACCGCGTTCAAAAACTAGAGCGATGTTGGGAGCGATCGGAGGTCTATCTCCTGGAGCATTGCTGGCGACAAGAAACAGACGAAAAAAATACATAACTCGCACGTTCTAATTGTAGAAGAAGTCCGGTTTTCTTGAAGAGCCGGACTTCTTTTGCGTTTGTTACTGTCTCCAACGCTTTGCAAAATCATCTAAAACAGGTTTGGAAATCTGACTTTGCAGCCATCTCAATGCAGCATCCTGATGAGCTGCACCGCGATAAGACTTACACACATTAATTAAGTCGATCGCTGTTGACGTTGGAGTCGGTGTTGAAGTCGGTGTTGGAGTGGGTGTCGGAACCGTCGGTCTACTGACTTGCAGAGCAGCCCAAGTTGCTGCACCTACGATTCCATCTGTTGCCAGATTCTTCGCTCTCTGAAACGCTGCTACTTGAGTCTTAGTTTTTGGGCCAAAATCTCCGTCCGGAGTTCCCACATCAAAACCCTGTGCTTCTAGTAACGTTTGCATCTCTTGAACGACATTCCCTTCGCAGCCTTGTCTTAGTGGAATGCGACCTTTTAACAGCTTTTGTAATCCATCCAAATCACCATTGAACTGATTGAGATCGACGTTGCCTGCAATCCCGCGCAGTGCGCCAGATTCAGAGTACTGATGGAAAGTCCACCGATTCCAAGTTGCAGGAACAAAAGGCGATCGAGTTCCAAAGTTCGCCACCCATAGCGGATATTCTGCAAACTGCTTCGGATTGCCTAATTTATCTTCCCAAAAGGACGGGAATGTATAAAGAATCGGTTTTCGTCCTGTTTTCGCTTCGACAATATCCAGCCATTTCAGCGCTCGATCGATCACGGTTGCAGCGCTTAATCCGTCGTCAATTTCTAAATCGAGAACCGCAGGCAGATCGAACGCTTCGATCGATTGCACAGTTTGTAGGAAGTTATTCGCTTGAACGGCAGGATCTTTGCCGGGGCGAAAGAAGTGATATGCGCCTCGAACCATGCCGACCGCTCTCATTCCCGACCAGTTCCGCGCAAATTTATCATCTCTGCTAGCTGCGCCTTCAGTGGCTTTAGCAAATCCATAAAAAACACCTTGGCTTGCGACCGTCGCCCAATCGACATCGCCTTGGTAAGTGGAAATATCAATCCCTAATAGAGCCATACTTCAAACCTCTAAACCTTGCTATGGTACATTCACGATCGGATGTCAGGATTCCCCAAGTTTGCCTGAGATGGCTTGAAAAGACGATTAAATTGATTGACGAATTCGATCGCTTAAAAGACGATTTCCGCTGGAGCTGAGATGGATATGATCTCGGTAAAGTTTTTGAGCTTGAGTGGACTCAGCCTGAAAAATCGGCAGGAAATCGATGTACTGAATTTGCTCTGCTTGGGTCATTTCTATGAGTCGCTGACGTGCAGTAATTTCGTAATCGCGTGATCCGGGGGGTGTGAGTTCTCGTAAAAGTGGGGTCATTGCTAAGACGAATTTTGCGTTGTTTTGATTCGCAATGTTCCGAATTTGCTGAATCGCGTCTAGATTGATGCCGACTCGATCGCCGGATTCAGATTGAATCTGTTTCAGTTCAGCAGGCAGTTTCGGTGCGGGTAAGAGATAGCGATCGACCACTTCGACAATTGCGCTCATCGGTTTGCGATCTGGATAGTTGCGATCTCGTCCTACTCCTAGCGATGTCGGCGGTGTACCAAATAAATCATCGGTGTTAATCACCAAGACAATCACATCTGCATTGAAGGTTCCGAATCGTTTGAGATAGGCGAGTTCATTTCGAGGCGACCAAGAATTCGCTGAGGCGTTGAGAACTTCTAGCGATCGCTCATTCGATCGCATGACTAATTCCGAAACGACTTCTTTTTGATCCGTCCACCATCCGCCATTGATAATCGAATCGCCAATCATCAGAACGCGCTTTGTGCCGATCTCCGGTTTCGGGGTAAATTTGCGCGATCGCATCGAGTACTGATTGATTTCGATGCGATTCCCAAATCGCCGCACGGATTGATTTGGAGCCAGCAAATAGCCGATTTCGGCATCTGCAATGTAAAGCAGCGGATCACCGAAGCCGAAGAAAATTCTAAGAGCGAGTTCTAAGAGAATGAGCGCGATCGAGAGCATTGCGATCTCAAGGACGATCCAATTCATCCGGGGGTCTAGGTAATTTGCTTCACCATCTTGACCGCTAGAGGCAGAATTGGCGCAGAAACTTTGCTGGAGCGATTATATAAATTTATCGAAACAGAAAGATAAAATAATGCTTGAGAAAGAAGGGCGAACAAAAATTCCTGATTAGGCTTAAGTTAATCACCGAGTTGTTGTGTTGGAGCGTGTCAATTATGTCAGACCTGAATCGCGGCATTATGAAATTTGAAGGTGCAGATAGTCCTTTGGTAATTGGAATTTCTGCCACCCTGATTTTAGGAAGTATTACAGTACTGATCTTCTGGGCGCTTAAATCTGCATATCTGCTTGGTTAGACTTCATTGTTTATTCAAAGATTTTCAAGAGCTTACAAGTTGTAGGCTCTTTTTTGCTACAGCAGTGTAGAAAGTCGATCGAACATTCGCTGATTTTCGTCGGGTGTTCCGATCGTGATTCGCAATCCGCCACCTGTATGACGAATCACAGTTCCTTGCTGTCTGAGCCGATCGCACAATTCGGCTAAATCTTTCGACGATCGCGCATAAATGAAATTCGCAGCACTGTCCCAAGTTTGTAAGGTTGGAAGCTGCTTTAATCGTTGCTGTAACTGCGATCGCTGATTGAGTAACTCCGCGACGACTGACAATAAAGAATGCCGTTCTGATAGTGCAATCCGCGCAGCAGCGATCGAGAAACTCGGTAGATTGAACGGCAGTCGCATTTTTTCCAGCGCTTCGATCAGTTCAGGATGTGCGATCGCGTATCCGACTCGATGCGCTGCCAATCGAAACGCTTTAGAAAACGTTCGTAAAATCACCCAATTTGGATGCTGCGGGAGTTCTCCTGCAAGAGTGGTTTGACTAAACTCGAAATACGCTTCATCGATCACAACGAGAATGTTTTGCGGCAAACTTCGCAACCATTGAATTTCCGATTCTGTCAGTGCGTTTCCAGTCGGAGAATTCGGATGTACGACGAAGACCACCCGGATCGGATGAGTGTCGATCGCGGTTTGTGCCGCAGTGAGATCAATTTCAAAGTCGCTCGGAGAACGATCAACACTGATCACCGGAATGCCCAACGTTTTCGCCAAAATTCCATACATAGAAAACGTCGGATTCGCAACTAAGACCGAGCCTTCGCCGTTGAGACAAGTAGCGATCAACAGCGATCGAATTAATTCATCTGAACCGTTACCGACTGAAATATGGGTATTCGTCAATTCTGAATGTGCGTTTTCGTTGACGTATTGCACGATCGCATCTTTCAGCGTCAGATATCCGCCATCGGGATATCGATTGGATTCGATTTCTGTTTGCCAACTCCAAGCGAGTTTTTGCTTGAGTTCTTCGGGCAGATCATACGGATTTTCGTTCACATCTAAGCGATCGGGATAATCGAGATGTGAATTGTCTGTGTGCTGCGTGTTGTATGCCGCAAATTGAGCCAGATCAGAGCGAATAAACTCAAGCATGATCGAAAAAACTAGAAGTTTGGCAGATATTGAGTCTACCAAACTCCCAGTTCTAAGCGGGATAAATCCGCAAGCGTCGATTCGGCTCCTCGCCAAAACTCCGCGACTTCAGGCGATAATGCTCCACTAATTCGTGCTGCATCTTTCGCACCGTTGCCGATCGCGGAAGCAATTCCACAGGCTGACCTTTTGGAATCACAATCTGTTCGACCGCTAACCGAGCTTCTTCGAGCGCTTCGATCTCATCCTCATTGTCTCCACGCGCAATCAGACTTAATTCTGCTTCGCCCGGTGCGCCTGGTTCGTCCATGTGCAGCACTCGTCGAAGCGCGATCGCAATTTGCGGCACGCTGTTGGATTTGACTGTGTGGATTGGAATCTGGCGCGTTTTGGCGAGATGTCTCAGTTTCGCGTGGTTCTTGACGTGCGATCGTAGCGCCAACACCGCATCGGCTCCCTCCATATCCTTTGTCAACAGCACCGGGAGATTCAGCGTTTGAATCACTTGATCGAGTTGCTGCCGACTCACGCCATACGGATAAACGTGCAGCGGCAGTTCTTCGCCGTTTGGCCCTGGAAACGACTCGGATTCCATCGCGTCAAAACTGCGCCCCAAAGACTCATCCAGCATTCGTTCAAAGGACTGCTGTTCGGGAGTCAGCGATCGCACATTATTTTGACTCGTGTTTTGACCCGCAACCGCTTTCATTCGACCTGACGATCGCCAGCCCCGTGCTTGACCCGAAAAGAAGTTGCCAATTTCGGGAACGGCTTGCGAACGGCTCCGAGGTTCGGGAGCAACAGGCGTTTCGTGTGTGACGGTGATGTTGCCTTCATCGTCGGTGGTACGGGTTTGGGGACTCGGTTGTTTGCCGCGCAAGAGAATGTCGATCGTATCCGACACTTCCTCATGCACAACCCACGATTGCCGCTCCATCATTTCGACCGCGATATCAAACGTTGGCGGTGCTTTACGTTCAAGAACACTCTTCTGTGTGCCACGTCTGCGGGCTTCTTCGTCACCGAGCGTCACCGATTGAATCCCACCAATGAGATCCGAAAGCGTTGGGTTTTTGATCAAGTTTTCGAGCTTGTTCCCGTGAGCCGTTCCGACGAGTTGAACCCCACGTTCCGCGATCGTTCTTGCCGCCAGCGCTTCCAATTCGGTTCCGATTTCATCGATCACGATGACTTCGGGCATGTGGTTCTCGACCGCTTCGATCATCACCTGATGTTGAAGTTCGGGACGAGACACCTGCATTCGACGCGCGCGACCGATCGCGGGATGCGGAACATCTCCATCGCCAGCAATCTCGTTTGAAGTATCGATAATGACGACGCGCTTATCGAGTTCATCCGCCAACACTCGCGCAATTTCTCGCAGTGCTGTCGTTTTACCCACACCCGGACGACCGAGCATCAGAATCGATCGACCACTTTCAACCAAATCACGAATCATCCCGATCGTGCCAAAAATCGCCCGTCCAACCCGGCAGGTTAAGCCAATCACTTCACCGCGACGATTCCGAATGGCGCTGATTCGGTGCAAGGTTTTCTCGATTCCCGCGCGATTGTCGCCACCAAAATCCCCGACTCTTCGCGTACTTTCTGCCAAATCTTCTTTCGTAATTGGTGTTTCGGACAGGTATTCAGCTTTGCCAGGGAAACGGGCTTCAGGGAAGCGTCCTAAGTCCATCACGACTTCGACTAAGCGATCGAGTTGGGGATGTTGAACTAAGCGATCGCGTAAATGAGTCGGAAGGATATCTAAAAGTTTCGTTAAATCGTCGGTAATTTGCATCCGGTTTTCATCTGTAGCGGTCAGTTCGCGGTCAGGTGAGAAGGAATCGGATTGAGCCAAAGGAACGGAACTATGTTCTGCCATGTGTTCTGAATCTGGGAGAAAAAGACAGGAAAACCTGTCTTGTGATTAGGTTAGGGGATCTTGATTTCTCTCTGGTGTATGTTAAATCACTTGTAGGATACGATTTGGTGATTTAATTTGGTTGACCAGAGGTACGGCAAAGTCAACGGCTTGCCAGAGAAGATCAGGAACAGTTTCGATTGTGCAGGGTAAAACGGTCGATCGACGGCTTAAGGGCATCATCTCCATCGCTTCTAACTGATTAAGGACAGGTGACAGTAGACTCCGAGCGTAGCTACCGTAAGCAATTCCAGAAACCCATCTCGAAACGAACGTACTATCTCTATTGTGCAACATTCCTATCATTTCTAACTTTGGTACAGTGTGCCGATTCGTGCCTCCTGCGAGTTGAACATATCCGGGTATGTCTGCGGCAAGAACTTTTTGCCCCAGTTTTACACAAGCGCGAGTTGCTCCGTCGCCAATATCGCCGCTCATCGGTCTGCCATCAGTCTGCCAAATTAATTCGCAAGGCAAGGGATGAATCAATTCGTATAGCGATCGCAGATAGTCGATCAAATCCTCTCCGTCCGGGCAGCTAATCGCGATGAGTTTTAAACGATCGACCCAAGGCGCGATCGAGTTCCACAATCTGCGGAAGTCGTCAAATCGCCCGACTTGGGTATGAATTTCGATCGCATCAATTCCGGCTTGCAGCAACATCGACGAGATCACTTCGGGCGTGTAGACATACGATCTCGTTTTGATTTGCTCGATCGGACAAATCGGCACACAGCGACCGCAACCATAACAGCGATCGTCAATTACTCCAAAGTGATGAATCGCTTGGGCGGGACAAATCGATTCACACGGTCTTGAGCAATCGGGCGGACAGATTGCCGAATCAAATTCTGCTTTGCGAAAGTGTGGATCTTCACCGTCGTTTAGGCTGACCATGAGCCAAGGAAGAGACGGGCGATAACCGCGATCGCGGGCTTGATCAGAAAGCTGGTTTGCGACAGCGAGTGCTTCTCGTGCGGTAGAAACGATCGCAGGATCGGCGGCAACATCAATACAATCTGCCCCGGCAAGCGCATAAACTAAAGCGAGCGTGCGAATGGCGGGTAGATGCTGGAAACTGGCTCCACAAATCAGTTTGAACCAGTGTCCTTGTTGTAGCGATCGTTGGGGCGAGTAAAAATCAGTCACTCCTCTATGCTAATGCGGTCAGCGTGATTTTTGGCAATAATTTTTTGTGAATAAGGTCAACCGTTAGAAGAACGAACGCCCTTGCAAAGAAGGATCAAGCTGTACTCGATCGACGAATTCAACATTGGGACAGAGCGAAAGTCCAGAAGGAATGTTGCGGTAAGTGACTCAAATTGTGGATCAGATTGAGAACTTCACAATACAAGCAAATTTATTTGATGGCAGCCTCAGCGATTTTGGCTGGGTTAAGATTAGAAGACGACGTAATTCAGCGATTAGTACAGAGGGACATTATGCAGGAATCTGTGATTTATCGTTCGATTCAGAAAGAAAAGGCGCAGGAGATCGCACTCAACTTTTTGCGAGATGGTTTATCGATCGAAGCTGTTGCTCGTGGAACAGGGTTATCGATCGAGGAAGTTCAACAACTTCAACAGCAAATCAATGAGCCTGCACAAAGCTAAGGCAGGAAAGTGCGAGTCAGACTTTTCGACCCAGAATGATGACATCTCGATCGACATCCCACGATCGCGCCACCTGCGGCAAATATCCCCATTGCTCGAACCCGAATTTTTTCAATAAAACGACACTCGGTTGGTTTTCGGCAAACGCGATCGCAAGTAGCGTATGAATCTCAAGTTTCGGACATTGTGAGATCACATGGCTTACTAAAGTCTGTCCAACTCCTTGCCGTTGAAATTGAGGGGCAACGTATAAGCTAATTTCAGCGGTCGATTGATAGGCTTCTCGTCCGTAGAACATTCGCAAGCCGAACCATCCCGCGATTGCATTTTCTCGCTCTAAGACCCAAAGCGGATATTGGCTCGAATGACTGTGAAACCAAGCGAATCGACTTTCAACGGTGACAGGTTCCACATCAGCGGTGACAATTTTTATGGCGACGGCATGATTATAGATTTCAACGATCGCGGGTAAATCGGATTCAACTGCGTTTCGGATCATTGCGGCGTAACCTGCTGAGAAATCCACTGTAGATAAGGTTGCGAACCCGCTACGATCGGAAGCGCGATGATTTCGGGCACTTCGTAGGAATGGAGTTCGCAAATTTTCGCTTCGAGATCAGGAAAGCGATCGAGCTTGGATTTGATGATTAATTGCCATTCTTCTGCTTGTTCAATCTCGTCTTGCCAAGTGTAAATTGACTGCACCGGAAGGAGTGTTACACAAGCCGCTAACCTTGCTGAAATCAGCGATCGAGCAATCATTTCTGCTTCGGGTTTCGATGCAGCCGTCACCAAAACGACTCCATACGTTGTTTCTGCCATAAGTTACTTACAATAGATGTGCTTGTTTCCAGTTTAGAGCGATGTCTTACAGCGACTTCACCTCGATCGATAAACTTGCACCGCTCGGCATTACAACGCTGAAATCTGTTGATTCACTGATTCAAGCGCCTGCGATCGCACCAAGTGCTTTTTTGCAGGAGGCTCTGCATCGGTTTGCTCCGATCGCGTCTGCAATTAACACCGAAAAAGCGCGAAGTGAGTATCTGATTGCACCGATTTTGAGCGAGATCGTGACTCTGCATCCTGAGATTAGTTTGTTCTCTGGCACGAATTTTGATGTGAATTCAGAACTTGGACTGAATGGGTATTGCGATTTTATTTTGACTGCAAATCCCGATCGTTTATCGATCAGATCTCCGATCGCGGTTGTGATCGAAGCAAAAAACGAAAACATCAACGCGGGAATTGCTCAATGTGTTGCAACGATGTACGCAGCGCATTTGGTCAATCAGGCTGATCCAAAACTGCGATCGCGGTCGGTTTACGGTTCTGTCACGACTGGGCAGATTTGGCGATTTTTGGCGCTTCAAGCGGATGGAACGGTAGAGATTGATCTGAACGATCGCTATCTTACGCCGATCGATCAGTTGCTTGGTGTTCTGACTGCTATTAGCATAGGGCAGACCGTCGCTGAAGTTTAAAGGGATTGAGATGAGCAAGAAGATCTTGTTGACGCTGGTTTGGATTGGATTTGTTGGGTATGCGTTTACGCTTGCGCCACCGGATCAACCGGATACGTTCGACCTGATTAAGAATCTGTCAACGGGCAATATCGCAGGGGTCAATCCGCTGATCGTGGCATTGTTTAATATCATGGGCGTTTTGCCGATGGCGTATAGTTGCATCACGTTTTTAGATGGTCGATCGCAGAAGCTTCCGGCTTGGTTGTTTACGCTTGGATCGTTTGGTGTTGGGGCGTTTTCGCTGCTGCCGTATCTGATTTTTCGGCAGCCGAGTCCGACGTTTACCGGACAGAAAAATTGGTTTCTGAAGATTCTAGATTCGCGGATTACTGGAGGTGCGATCGCGCTTGGGGGAATTGGTTTATTTATCTATGGTGTGATGAATGGCGATTGGGGTAACTTTGTGCAACAGTGGCAAACGAGCCGATTCATTCATGTGATGAGTTTGGATTTTTGTTTGTTGTGTGCGCTGTTTCCCGTTCTATTGCAGGATGATATTAAACGACGTGGTTTAGAAAACTCTCAAACGTTTAAAATTCTGTCATTTGTTCCATTCTTCGGAGCGTTGCTTTATCTGATGTTGCGTCCGCCGACGATCGAACAATCGATCGCGGTTTCACCAGAAAAAGTGCCTGCGACATGAAATGGCAGAATTCCCCGAAAGATTTGACCTTGGGCGAATCGGATGTTCATGTTTGGCTAGTTAACTTAGATGCGATCACATTCCCGTTTGAGCTTCTTTCAATTGATGAACGATCGAGAGCCGATCGATTTAAGTTTGATCAACATCGGCAGCGCTTTATTGCGGGACGGGGATTTTTGCGATCGCTGCTTGCTCGTTATTTGCACACTGACCCGGAGTGTTTAGAATTTCACTATGGTTCGTATGGAAAGCCGTTTCTGAAAGAGTCAGCGATTCAGTTTAATTTGGCGCACTCACAGCATTTAGCTTTGTATGCAGTGACACGCGATCGCGCAATCGGGATTGACATCGAACAAGTTCGAGTCGTTGAGCAGCTAGAAGGCTTAGTTCAGCGGTTCTTCCTTCCTTCCGAAGCTCGAACGATTCAAGCACAGCCCGATTTATTTTTTCAGTATTGGACGTGCAAAGAAGCTTTCTTAAAGGCAACAGGTACGGGACTTTCAAAGCTAAAAGACTTAGAAATCGATCGAGCGTGTTTGAAAACAATTCCCGTTGAAGCTCGATCGCAGAATTGGAAACTTCAAGAACTATCGATTAATGATCAATTTGCAGGCGCGATTGTAATTGAGCAGGATTGTCTTGAGCTAAATTTGAGTTACTTTCTGGGGCAGATTTGATGGATGCTGTGTTGCTGAATGATTGGTATCCGGTTGCACGATCGAGCGAGATCCAAGCTGGAACAGTGAGATCGATTCGATTGTTTGAAACCGATTTGGTCTTATGGCGGGGAGAAAATACGACGGTGATGGCATGGCTCGATCGATGTCCTCATCGCAGCGTGAAGCTTTCGACTGGAACCGTTGAAGCAGATACGCTGGTGTGTCCGTATCACGGTTTAGCATTTGATGTGACGGGACAATGTGTGAAAGTTCCTGCACATCCGAACTATGTTGCACCGAAGCAAGCTTGTACTAAGACTTTTACGATCGTCGAACGGTATGGCGTGATCTTTGTTTCGCTGGGCAATCCTCAGACTGAAGTTGCACCGTTCCCGGAATGGGATGAGCCGAGCTATCGCAGCTATCTGAGCGGTGGGCATCGATTTCGCTGTAGTGGACTTAGAGCGATCGAGAATTTTCTCGATGTGGCACATCTGCCGTTTGTTCATGCGGGCATCTTGGGCGTACCGGAACAACCTGTGATCGAAGACTATGAAGTGATGTCGATCGACACAGGCATCTATCTGAAAAATATTCAAATCTGGCAGCCTGACCCCGATGGAACCGGCATAGGCAGAATCGCGAACTATGACTATTGGACACTTAGACCCTTGGTAGTCGCATTGCGAAAACAGCGATCGGATGGACAAACGATGATTTTGCTGTACTTTGTGACTCCCGTTTCTGAAGAAGAATGTATCGGCTGGATGTGGGGCGCGTTGAACTATGCCCATGACATTCCCGAAGCCGATTTGGTAGCGTTTCAAGATACTGTTGTTTTGCAAGATGTCGCGAACTTAGAATCGCACAATCCGAAACGCCTCCCGCTTGATCCGCAGATGGAATTTCATTTACCCAGCGATCGAGCTTCTTTGGCATACCGCAAATGGCTTAAACAGCTTGGTGTGACGTATGGAACTGTGCGATAAAAATTCTCCCTTGAGGCATAAGACAGCGATCGAGTTTCTGGTGTAGGTTCAGATACGATAAGACATTACTGTTGGGTAGTGTAGATGTTTCTGTGTCTTAATAGATTTATTCGTTGAGCTGAAAAGCCAGCGATCGATTGCTCACACTGCACGACAACCAGGATACAACCGTGCTGCATTCCCCTGAAATCACCGAAGCCACAGTTTGCATTACCGAGGCTCTAATGCAGCGTCCAAAACGAGAACCTGATTTTCAGGCGGAAAATCGGGCGCTGCAAATTCTGGCGCAACACTTGGCGGGAGATGCTCGATCGCTGCTCAAAACTTTGGCAACGTTAGTGATCGAGTTGTGTCACGCCGATACTGTAGGTGTGAGCTTGCTAGAGACTTCGGAGCAAGGTGAATCTATATTTCGATGGGTTGCGATCGAGGGCACACTCAATTATTGGGAGAACGGAACAACGCCGGGTGATTTTAGTCCTTGTGGCACGACGCTCGAAGCTGGACAGCCGCAACTCTATACCTATCCCGACCAATACTTTACGTACTTGCATGATCCGAACTATGCACTTGCTGAAGTGTTACTGATTCCATTGTTTGCGGATCAACAGCCACTTGGAACGATTTGGCTTGTGACACATGATCTCGATCGACATTTTGACCTCGAAGATCAGCGAATTTTGACGAATCTCTCTGGCTTTACCAGTGCAGGTTTAGCAAATCTGAAAGCACGACAAATCGCAGAAGAACTTTCGCAGCGCGAACAAGCTGCAAAACAAGCCCTTAACCAAGCTGCAAATCGAGCGATCGACATTCTCGAAAATACGACCGATTGTTTTGTTTCCCTCGATCGTAATTGGCGAGTGACTTATATCAACCAAGCTACCGCAAAGTTAAACAATTTCTCACTCGAAGACATCATCGGCAAGACGCATTGGGAAGTATGGCCTTGGTCGGCAGGAACGATCGTAGAACAGAACTATCGTCGAGCAGTTGCTATTCAAACTCCAGTGCATTTTGAGGTACTGTATGAACCTTTAACGATGTGGCTGAAAATTCATGCTTATCCATCGATCGAAGGTTTAAGTATCTTCTTTCGGGACATTAGCGATCATAAACAGTCCGAAGCTAATCTAAATCAGCAATTTGCAGAAATCGAGGCAATTTACAACACGGCTCCGATCGGGTTAGCTGTTCTCGATCGTGATTTGCGCTTTATTCGCTTAAATTCAAAACTAGCGGAAATCAACGGGCTGACTGTAGAAGAACACTTGGGGCGAACGATTCACGAGATTGTGCCAGATTTAGTCGATGAAGCAGAACCTTTGTTTCGTCGAGTCCTGACGACTGGAGAACCGCTTCTAAACCTCGAAATTAGTGGCGAAACCCGTGCACAACCTGGCGTAAAGCGCACTTGGATTGAGAACTGGTTTCCCCTGCGGGATTCAACCGGACAAGTGATTGGAATTAATGTGGTCGTGCAAGAAATTACCAGTCGTAAACAGTCCGAATCGAAGCTGAGTGAAAGCGAAGAACGATTACGCATGGCGCTAGTTGCCGCCAATCAGGGCTTATATGATTTGAATGTGCAGACCGGAGATGCGATCGTGTCTCCTGAATACGCTCAAATGCTCGGCTACGATCCGGCAACTTTTCAAGAAACCAATGCTGTATGGCGGGAACGGCTTCACCCCGACGATTGGGAAGCAGTGAGCCGAACTTATGAAGACTACACCGCAGGCAAAACCAGCGAATACCGCGTCGAATTTCGGCTCCGTACCCAATCCGGCGATTGGAAATGGATTTTATCACTGGGTAAGATTGTGGCTTGGGATGCCGAAGGGCGACCGTTGCGAATGTTGGGAACTCATACCGATATCGACGATCGTAAAGCTGCCGAAGCCGAACGCGAACAGCTTCTAATTCGAGAACAAGTCGCCCGCGAAGAAGCCGAACGTGCCAACCGCATCAAAGATGAATTTCTCGCCGTACTCTCTCACGAACTCAGAACGCCGCTCAATCCGATTCTCGGTTGGATCAGACTCTTACAAACCGGAAGGCTTGATGCCACCCGCACGCAGCAAGCTTTCACCACGATCGAGCGCAACGCCCAACTGCAAACCCAATTGATCGATGATCTGCTCGATGTTTCTCGGATTCTGCGCGGCAAAATGACCCTAAATGCTGTGCCCGTGAACTTAGAGAATGTGATTGGAGCAGCGATCGAGACTGTCCAACTTGCAGCAGAAGCAAAATCGATTCAGATCGAAATGGCACTCGATACGATCGCAACTGTACTAGGCGATCCAGGACGATTACAGCAAGTCATTTGGAATTTGCTCACGAATGCCGTGAAATTCACCCCGAATCACGGACAAGTCAAAGTTCAACTCACTGCAACCGAAACGGAAGCGCAAATTCAAGTCATCGATTCGGGGAAAGGCATCGATCGCGAATTTTTGCCGCAGGTGTTCGAGCGGTTTCAGCAAGAGGATTCTTCGACGACGCGGCAGTTTGGCGGGTTGGGATTGGGTTTAGCGATCGCGCGTCAACTGATCGAATTGCACGGCGGTACGATCGCGGCAGATAGCGCAGGAGAAGGACAGGGAGCTACTTTTACAGTTCGATTGCCGTTAGTTCAAACCCCTCAATTGATCGAACCTCCAGCGAAAGATATGCCTGCATCAAACTCACTACGAGGACTCCGAATTTTAGTGGTGGATGATGAAGCGGATGCGCGTGAGTTGGTACAGTTTATTTTGGAGCAAGAAGGCGCGATCGTCACTTGTGCCGCATCTGCGATCGAAGCTGTCCGCATCCTGAAAAAAACGACGATCGATTTCCTCATCAGCGATGTTGGAATGCCCGATTGCGATGGCTATCAATTGTTAGAGCGAATTCGCGCGAATGGCGAAAGACTTCCAGCGATCGCGCTGACTGCCTATGCCGGAGAACTGAACCAAGCGCGATCGCGGCGGGCGGGTTTTGAGCAACATTTGTCGAAGCCGCTTGATCCGCAGGCTTTGATTGCTGCGATTACAATGTGTCTGTGTGCGGGTTAAAGTGACTTTTTTCGCTGCCAGCAAAATCTGGGTGGGATCTGTCGTTTGAAATGCGTCTTTGGAAAGACCAAGCGCGATCGTGTTTGATGCTATACCTATCCTGAGTCTTATTGTGTCTGTCTAGCTTTATGCCGCTCCGATCGCAGTTCATCTTTCCCAATTTTATTCGTCGAATTTGGCAGCGATTCGGACTGGTTTCATCTTCTCTCGATCGTCAACCCGAAGCTCCCCCAAAGCAGATTCTAGACATTTTAGAAAGCATTTCGGATGCGTTTTTCTCGCTCGATCTAGACTGGCGATTTACCTATGTAAATTCTCAAGCCACACGAGTCCTAAATCGATCTAAAAATGAGCTAATCGGCAAAAATATTTGGGAAGCATTTCCTGAAGCAGTCGGCAGCATATTTGATCAAGAATATCGCCGCGCGGTGGTCGAACAAATCACCGTAAGCTTTGAATCCTTTTATCCACCTTTAAATGCTTGGTTTGCTGTCAGAGCTTATGCGATCGACGCTGGGCTTGCCGTGTATTTTCAAGATGTCACTGAGCAAAAGGCAGAACAATCCGCCCTCCTGCAACAACAGCAAACCGCACAGCGCCGACAGGCAGAAATTGAAGCAATCTACGCCACGGCTCCAGTTGGATTGTGCTTTAACGATGCAAATCTACGCTATGTGCGGATCAATCAACAACTTGCAGAAATTAATGGTTCCACGATCGAACAACATATCGGGCGAACCGTGCGCGATGTGCTTCCAGACCTTGCGGATCAGTTAGAACCCATCTATCAAAAAGTGATTGATTCGGCTCAACCGATCATCAACTTAGAAGTGAGCGGCACAAATCCGGCTCAACCTGGCGTGATGCGGACTTGGCTATCGAGCTACTATCCGCTGAAAGACGAAAACGATCGCGTTTTGGGTGTGAACGTAGTCGTCCAAGAAATCACCGAATTCAAACAGCGCGAAGCAGAACGCAAACAGTCAGAAGCAGCACTGCAACGATCAGAGGAACGCTATCGATCGTTGTTTGACTCGATCGATGAAGGCTTCTGTGTGCTTGAAATGATGTTTGACCAAACCGGGAAAGCCAACAACTATCGTTTTCTAGAGGTCAATCCTATTTTTGAGCAACAAACTGGATTCAATCAAGCTACTGGAAAATTGGTCAGTGAATTCATCCCCGACCTTGAACCCAGTTGGTATGAGATTTATGGCAATGTAGCATTGACCGGAGAACCGATTCGATTTGAAAATGCTGCTGAAGCGATCGATCGCTGGTTTGATGTGTATGCGTTTCGAGTTGAAGAGCCAGAAAAACGCAAAGTTGCCATTTTGTTTAGAGACATCACAGATCGCAAACGCACCGAGGAAGAACTGCGCCAAAAGAACGCGATTCTAAGCGTCATCAACGAAGCGGCTCCAACTCCGATCTTTGTCAAAAATCGAGAAGGACGAATCATCTACGCCAATCCTGCCACGCTTGAAGTCTTAGGGAAGTCTGCTGCTGAAGTGCTTGGATTTCGCGATCGTGGAATCTACCCCAATCAACTTGGTGATGCGATTTCAGAGAATGATCAGCGCATCATGCAGACGGGACAAACAGAAGTTGTAGAAGAATCCCCCGATGGCATTCGGACATTTCTCGGAACAAAAGTTCCTTATCGCAACGAAGCTGGAGAAGTCATCGGTTTAATTGGGATTTCAAACGACATTACAGAGCGAGTACAGTTTGAGCGCGATCGAGAGCGCCTTTTAGAACAAGAGCAATCCGCCCGCGAAGAAGCCGAAAAAGCCAACCGGATCAAAGATGAATTTCTCGCGGTACTCTCTCACGAACTCAGAACCCCGCTCAATCCCATTCTCGGCTGGACAAAGCTCCTACAGGGAGGACGCTTAAATAGCGCAAGAACTGCGGAAGCACTCAATACGATCGAGCGCAACGCCAAACTGCAAGCGCAACTGATCGAAGATTTGCTCGACATTTCCCGCATCATGCGCGGCAAGCTCGTCCTAAACCGTGAAGCTGCCAATCTATCCTCTGTGATTTTGGCTGCAACCGAAACGATTCGACTCGCTGCCGAAGCCAAACACATCCACCTCGATCTGCAATTCGATTCAAAAGATTTCTTTGTATTTGGCGATGCAGGACGGTTGCAGCAAGTCTTCTGGAATCTGCTCTCGAATGCGGTGAAATTTACGCCAGAGCAAGGACAGATCACGATACGGATGACACAAATCGATCGGCACATTCAGGTGCAAATGATCGATACAGGCAAAGGAATTAGTGCGAAATTTCTGCCTTATCTGTTCGAGTATTTTCGTCAAGAAGATGGCTCAATCACGCGCAAATTTGGCGGTTTAGGATTAGGACTTGCGATCGCGCGTCAAATTGTCGAGCTACATGGTGGCACTATCTCAGCCGAGAGCGCAGGGGAAAACCAAGGAGCCACCTTTACGGTTCGATTGCCGCTCTTGAAACAAGTGAACCCCGCATCCCCACCGCCTGCCACACCAATCTCCGAGGATTCGACGTTGACCGGAATTCGAGCATTAGTCGTCGATGATGATCCTGACACGCGAGAATACCTCGCCTTTCTCCTCGAACTGAATGGCGCGATCGTGACCACGGTCGATTCTGCGCTACAAGCGATTCGCTTGATCGAGCAATCTCGACCCGACATTCTCTTAAGCGATATCGGAATGCCAGAAATGGATGGATATGCGTTAATTCAAGCAATTCGCACCTCGAAAAACGGATTGATTCCCGCGCTCGCGCTCACAGCTTACGCGGGAGATGGAGATCGACAACAAGCCCTTGAAGCTGGATTTCAGCGGCACATTGCGAAACCGATCGATCCGGATGCAGTCATTGCGATCGTGCTTGAGCTAGTTCAACAAAACGATCGGTAACTGTTGGGTTGCTGGAATCACTCCGTAAGGACGATCTAAGCCGAAAAACCACTATTTCCAGTTTTGCCAATTGGTATTCAAGATCGAGGTTCCTGGAAACGCAGTCGGATTGTTATTTGCATTGAGACGCTGTTGTAGTTTCTCTAAATTGGGATTGGCATAGGGCAAATTGCCTACGAGTTGAAAGGGTGCGACTCCCGTTTCGAGAGAAAATGCCGCAGTGGTTCCGGCAGCGGCTCCGGCTGACCATTCGATCGCATGAACTCGATAGCCCGCAGCCGCAATGTGACTCATCGCAAGGCTCTTTCCGGTAATCAGTAAGTTATCCAACTTCTGCGGAATCATCGATCGCAGTGGAATCTGGAACGGGAAGGTTTCGTCTGCACCTTGCCGCTCTCCAGGACGTTCTTGGTTCCCTGGCTTTTCGGGTGGAGATTCGACCATGCAGGGATGGAAATCGAGCGGATAATGCCCGATGCCCACACTGTCTGGATAGATATGCGATCGACCTAATGTTTTCACCGTCTTTGGATCAATGCGATCGCGAATTACATCGATCGTTCGCAATCCCGCGATCGAGGTTGCTAAGTTGCGAAAAGTACGATCGCCTAGATTTTGATAGTATTCGCCGCTGAAGTCTTTGCGGGATGCTGTCACTTCATCGATAAAAAAGCCTTCAGGATAGCCGTAAGCAGGTCGCCCAATGATGCGACGCGATTCCCGGATGTATGGATACTTCGAGAGTCCATGTATCGTGCCCATCGGAGAATTAAGCCCGGTAAGATAGCGCAGATTCGGAAACGGTTTTTTAATCGGTTGTTTTGCATCGGTTGTGCCGGAATGGAACCAGTGGAAAAAGCCGATCGCTTGTTCTTCGCCGCCCCGCAGTCCGCTGACTCGGAAACCACCCATCCAACCTTCCGGATCGAGTTGCCCAGTGCTGCGGAGTTGGTCGCGCGATAGCAGATAGTTATCGGCACTGGTTCCGGGCGCGTAGTCGTTGCCCCAGTTCCAGTTCTGCATGGAGATGTCACCCGGATTTACCGATCGACTGCCTGCGCCCGGAATACTGCTTTTGATGCGGCGGTAGGTGAACACCAATTCGGGTGCTTCTGCGTAGCGCTTATCGTTGAAGCTATAGGATTGAGCGTAGCGCGAGTAGAAATCGGGAGGCGTGACGAGTTGCGGGGTTGCGGTCGCTTCCATCGCAAAGGTGTAGGTGTAGCCTTGGGGACAGTAGGGGTTATCGGTTTCGCTCGATGAAGAGGGGTTGCGATACGATCGAGCATCCAGCCCCAAACGGTAAGGCACATCGGTTAGGGCGACGAGTTCTCCGGTTTCCGTTGCTTCGATCACATACCACTTTCCAGAAGCAGGCGGAACGAATTGAATGATTTTCTTTTGGAATAAAGGTGAGTCTTGCTCGGTGTAACTATCAGTAATGGTCTGGGATAGCGGATAGGTATTTATAGGGGGTGAGTTGGGGGCGGGACGATGTTGAATTGCCCGAATCGATTGAATTTGAGATCCTGCGATCGCAACTGATTTTGCAACAGTATTCGGGAAAAAATAAAGCTTTCCTTTACCTTCCTTTTCCGCTTCTCGAAGCATCGTTTGCAGTGTTTCGTGCCCTTCTTTTGGCAGAAAACAGACTAAACTTACCCAACAAGCTCCCGGATTTTTTCCTTCGTTCTGGGCTAAAATTCGCTGACGAAAATCGGTGTATCCGCGCGGAAAAAATAATCGCGATCGCTGTGTCGCTCTTTCGTCGAGTGCAGAAGTTCCTTGGGCTGAAACCTGTCCCCCAATCCAATCGGTAATCTCGGTCATACACACGGTACGTCCCGCCCTTAACGCTTCGTAAGTCGCGGCGACTCCTGCGGTTCCGCCTCCAACAACCATGATTTCACAATTGACTTGTTGATCAATCGATCGAGGAGTTGCTGCCTGAACAAGGCCGATCGGAAGTAGAGAAACGAAGCTAAATCCGATGCCAAATTGTAAAAAAAACTTCATCATTGTGCTGTTCTCGCGTCAATTGATTGTAAAGGATACGTATTTTTGATTAGCGCTTCGATAGGAAGTATTTAGATCAATTACTTAGAAGAATAGAGTAGATCAAATGTTGCCGTTTTCAGATATTTCCTGACCAGCATAAATGTGCATCGCGCCGAAAATATGCAAAAATTCTGCTCATGAAAATATCTACTTTATCTTGTGTCCTTTTGGCATTCTCCATTCAAATTCCTGCGATCGCACAACCGAGAGAAGTGAATGTCCGCGTCGATCTCTGGCTATCAATTCAGCAAACGGCGGGAATCGTGAGCTACGATCGCCCGTCGGGTTCGAGAGCGGCACGAGTCGGAGATCGATTAGAAGCGATCGGAGAAGGGATCACGACTGGAACTCGATCTAGAGCAGACTTAGTTTTGGATACTGGAGTGGGAGTGATCAACGTTTTAGAATACACAAGTTTAAAGGTGCGAAGATTGGATATTGCGCCGGATAATGGAAGAATCACGCATCTCAACGTGACACACGGACAAGTCCGACTCAAATTGCGGCGATTTACCAATCAGGGATCAGAGTTACAGATTCAAACACCTGCGGGACTGAGTGGAGTACGAGGAACGGAATTTGGGGTCGTGGTACAACCAGATGGAAAGACCGCGATCGCAACGCTTAGTGGATCAGTGGTGATGACGGCTCAGGGTGTACAAGTCGGAGTGCCTGCGAGGTTTCAAAATCTAACGATTCCAGGAGAGCCACCGACGACAGCGGTTCCGCTCCGTGACGATCCTGCTTTAACGGCTGAATTTGTGAAATTGCTCGATCGAGGAACTCGCAAAGTTCGGATTGTCGGGCAAGTTGATCCGGTAAATGCGGTGACGATGAATGGTGTTTCGCAGACGATCGATCGCGGTGAGTTTCGCAGTCCAGAATTCTTGGTTCCCTCATTTTTACGAATTAACGTGATCGTAACGACTCCATTGGGAAAAACTCAAGCTTATGAACTGGCGTTTCGGTGAGGTCGGATGGCGCTTGCTTCCAGGCGCGATCGCAACGATTCTGATGGCGGGTTTGCTGAATGTCGGTCTGATTAAGCCACTCGAACAAGTGGCGTATACATCGCTGTTTCGACTGCGGGGAGAGCGCCAATGGGACGATCGTCTGGTATTGGTGACGATCGACGATACCAGCCTGAAGCAAATCGGGCGATTTCCCTGGAAGAGAACTGAATACGTGAATTTAATCGATCGACTGACTCAAGCGGATGCGAGTGTGATTGCGATCGACATACTACTCTCCGAGCCAACTCCAGAAGATACCGCGCTTGCGAAAGCGATCGATCGATCGAATCGAGTGATTTTGGCGCAAGGAGAGGCTGAACCAGGCGTACCGTTGCTTCCCGTTCCCAAATTTCAAATAGCGGCAGTGGGGAGCGGACATATTCGGATTCAGCCTGATGAGGATGGCGTGACGCGATCGATTGAACCGCAAGCGAATCGCGTTTGGGCGTTTGGGGTCGCAGCAACGATGACTTATTCGATGCTAAGAGAGGCGATCGCGGTTCCAGATCTCAGCCAGCGGTTGTGGCTAAATTGGACGGGACGGGCGGAGCGGATTCCTCACTATTCGTTTGCGAGTGTGGTGCGCGGGGAAGTTCCGGCTGCTGCATTTCGGCACAAAATTGTGGTGATAGGAGTGACTGCGGCGGCGATCAATGCGGCTCCAACTCCATTCGATCGCAATCCTCCCGCGAGTGGGGTGCATCTTCAAGCAACGCTGATCGATAACGTATTGCAAAGAAATACATTGAAGCCGATCTCGCTCGGAGAAATGACGCTTTTGTTTTTTGCGATCGGGGGCATTGGTTTTAGTGTGTTGTTGAGCTATTGGCGAACCGGAATCCAATTTGCGATCACGACGTTTGCGGTAGCGGGTTGGGTTGGCATTAGTGTTGTCTTGCTAAAAGTGAATTATCTGCCTCCGGTTGTATTACCTATCGGCTTGATGATGAGTAGTGCAATTGCAACGGTATTGATAGAGCGATCAAGAATGAATATTGCTCTACAACGCCAATCGAATCAACTTCGGCAACGTTATGAATCTGCCCTTGTGACTCGACCGATTGAAGATTTAGATCAGTTTTCGCCAGCGACTTCGATGCAGCGATTAACACAATTGACAACGCTAGTAGATCGATTAGGTCGATCTGAAACGACTCAAGCCGCGGTCGCACGAAGTCTGTCGATTGGATTAATCGCGTCTGATTTGGAGGGGCGAGTTTGGTTTTGTAACCCGATTGCAGCGTCATTGTTAAACATTAAAGTGGGCAGTTTGCTCGAACCGATTTTGGTTCCAAGCTGGATCGGAATGAACGAATGGCAACAACTTCTGAGAAATCCTCAACCGATCACGATCGAGAAACGACGGCAGGATCAATGGTTTTGTTTTCAGATCGAGCCGTTAGAGACTCGTACCGATCGCGTTTTGATTGTGATAGAAGACATCACGCTTTGGAAATCGATCGCACTAGATTTAGGCGATCAAATCACTGAATTGAATCAACTTAGTGATCTTAAAGATGAATACTTAAGCACCGTTTCTCATGAACTGAGAACACCGCTAACGAATATGAAAATAGCAATCCAGCTTCTAAAGATTGCAAAAACTGAAATACAGAAAGAACATTACTTAAGAATCTTAGATAACGAATGCAATCGTGAATCAGACTTAGTCAATACTCTGCTAGATCTTCAGCGCTTAGAATCTGGACAGCAATCATTCGACATTGCGCCGATCGATCTTCACACTTGGCTACCTGCACTATTAGAATCCTTCGATCGACGAACCGAATCCCGCCAGCAGACTTTTACTTTAGTCATTGATCCTTCTCTCCCGCGATTAAATAGCGATCAAGGAGCACTCGATCGAATCATAGTTGAACTGATCAACAATGCCTGCAAGTACACTCCACCCAATGAACAAATCGTCGTATCAGTCGATTGGGTTACGCCTCACGTCGAACTGAGCGTAAAAAACTCTGGTGTCGAGATTGCAGAAGAAGCCCGATCGCAGATTTTTGAGCGATTTTATCGAGTTCCCAAAGCTGATCCTTGGAAGCAAGGCGGTTCAGGGCTAGGACTCGCATTAGTGCAAAAATTAGTCGAATCGCTGCAAGGCACGATCGAGGTAACGAGCGAAAATCGTTGGACAATCTTTACGGTGAAACTTCCCATTCACTCGACGTAAAAACCTATCAGCGGCTAGAGAAGCCTAGAATCTCGATCGCTTTAACATGAACGCCAGTTCGACGAGTTCTCTCGCTCCGTTTCAGTCGGCTTCTGCCCCCTAAATCCCTCATTCTGGGGACTTTAAGCCAAAGATTCCGATTCAAAGTCCCCCAGAATGGAGGATTTAGGGGGCTTCCCGAAGTCACAAGCGAAGCGAACCACTTTTGTCGAACTCGCTTTAACATGAAATGTAGCCGCAATGGTAAAGATATGGGAGTACCGCAGTCAGGATTCGTTATTTTCCTTGTGTTTGGGATTATTTGCACGATCGGCGGAATTGCAGCAGGCGTGTATTTTCTCAAACCAAAAGATCAACCCGTTCGATTCGATAAATGGGGATTTGTGGTTGTGATTCCGATCGTCGTTCCGATCGTCGCTGCATTGTTATTTGAAATTCTTTCCTACTATCGAGTGTTTTAGATTTAGCGATCGCTATTCCGTAACTTTTCCTCTCATCGCTTTGGTCTGTCCTCGTTTCGTTTTGCTATCAAGTCGCTTCTCTTGAGATCTCCGACTTGGAATCGTTGGTCTGCGTTTTTTCGGAACCACGATCGCGCTTTGAATCAAATCCTTTAACCGCTTCAGTGCTTCTTCACGATTCTGTTCCTGAGAGCGTTGTGATTGTGCTTTGATCACAACAATGCCTTCTTTGGTGATGCGACTGTCATTGCGTTCCAAAAGCCGGGTTTTAATGCGATCGGGCAATGAAGAAGCTGCAATATCAAAGCGCAAGTGAATTGCGGTTGCAACTTTGTTCACGTTTTGCCCGCCTGCGCCTTGTGAACGAATCGCACTAAGTTCGATCTCTGAATCAGGTAGAGCGATCGTTTTAGAAATTTGCAGCATTGTTAACTAATCCATCATTTGAACAGCGGCTTGTACTTGTGGAAAAGTCGTGAAAATGAAAATCGCAACGGTCACGATCGCTAAAACGCCTTGAATGAGATTTCCGATCACTGAACCAACGACAATTCCAACTCCAGCTTTGACCGCGATCATGGCATCTTTGCAATAGAGAAATTCACCCACGATCGCACCGACCAGCGGGCCGAAAAAGATTCCCACGATCGGACCCAACGGGCCCCCGATCGGTAAAGTCGGCAGAAATCCCAAAAATCCAAGAATAAATCCGACAAACGCGCCAATTTGTCCCCAATTGCTTGCACCCGCTTTTTTTGCGCCCCAATACGTTGCGAGAAAATCAATCCCCAAGCTCAACAAAAAGACCAAAACCCCAACCGCGAGCGCGATCGTCACATCCGAAAATCCTCGAACTGCACCCCAAATGACGATCGATGCCAAAATCACGCTCGTCCCCGGAATTCCAGGAACCACTGCGCCAACGATTCCAACCAGCATGGCAATCAGCAAGACACAATACAGGGCAACCATTCCAAATCCTTTGAGTAATCGGGGTCAAGACCAAGGTAACGTATCGCGGCAACAAGTTGAGTCATCGCCAGTAAGATTTTCCTTTCCAAAACACACCCAGAACAACGCCGATCAGCGATTCAAAACTCAAAACGGGGGTCAACAGTTGCGGAAAAACCGATTCCGGTAAAAACGATCGCAGCCACAAGCACAAAGCGAGACAGGGAACCAACGCCCAGAGGCTTGAATTGGTGATCACAATTTGCCGAAACCAGCGCTCTATAATCGCCACCGCCAACGCTCCTACGCCCACCGCAGCCCCCAAAAAGATCAGCAAACTCAGCGGTGAATTAAACAATTGAGCGATCGTTGGACGCAGTGCCGGAACCTGAACCGCTTGGACAAATAGCCAATCGATCGGAATCGTAAACCCGATCGTAACGAGTGCCACCTGGAGCAATTCAGTCCAAGGCAAATATTTCAGGCGACGAAGAGGATCGAACATGGAGTTTTAAGAAAAGTTAGATTACAACAAGAACAGGCACTTCCGCTCGCAAATCAGCGTCATTCGGCAAATCCGACGAACTAACTATGACATATCAACACCTTATCCCAACAGTGTTACACCATTTTTTCAGAGCGAGTTTAATGGTTGGGGTGATGAGTCAGGCTGTCTTTGCTAAACCTGCGATCGAACCTTCTACGACTCCTTTTAATCCAGAATTGGCGCAGCAGGGAATGTGTACACCGACGACCCCAGGCATCACCAACACGAAGATCGATCAATCCGAGCTAACTGAGCCGAGTTTGTGGTGGATTCGCGATCAGATTGCGGCACAGGATAAGTATGGGCGGCGTTTGGTCGATGGCTGGCTAGCGTGTGAGGGAAACGGCGAATCGAATCGGGTCGATGTCGTGGTGAATTCTCAGCTTTGGAGCTTGCTGGATTTCTTCGATCGCTATGAGTTCATCAAAAAATTTGGCACTGCAACTTCAGGCTACGGCTACAATCTGCGCGTGTTTGATCCCCAAGGTGGAATTCTTGCAGCCTATACGTGCAATTTTGGTGCAGCCGTGGCAGAAAAAGAGATCGAATCGAAAGCGATCTCTTGTACGTCCTTCGATCAGTTGGCAAGAACGAATTTCTGGTCGCCCACTAAACCGACGCTCGGATTTTAGCCCAGAGCGTGCGATATTGCTCGATCGTGGCATCGCTGATCGGTTCGAGAAATTCACTGCGATCGAGCAGTTGTGATGACGGGACAAGCAGAGAATTTTGGCGAAGCGACTCCGGCAAAGTTGCTGGATCTAACGTCGAAAGAATTGGCGAAGCGGCTTGACTCAAGAGTGAGAGTTGCGGCGCGATCGACGGTTGCCAACAGAAGCTAATCCACTGCGCGAGTAAGGATTGAATCGCTTTATCTTGATTGGAAACAGTCGCCGGACGCACCCAAAGATCAGTAAACAATGCACTGCCGGAATTGGGAAAAACGGCAGCGATCGTAGAATTGCGTTTCATCGCTTGCAAAACATCCGTAGACCAAGCCACCGCCATCCAAACATCATCGACTAACAGCGACTGCAATCCTGAATCGGTACTATAAAACCGAGTTTGGCGATTCAAAGCGCTGAGTTCTGCCTCTAAGTTTGAAATCTTGCTCAGATCAGCGGTGTTGTAAGATTGACCGAGTTTTTTCAGCGTTAGCCCGATCGTTTCTCGTGGCTGATCGAGTAGGGCAATTCGTTCGCGTAAATCCTCGCGCCAGAGATCTGCCCAGTCTTGCGGCGGTTTGAGATTGCGATCGCGAAAAATATCCGTTCGATACACAATCACCGTTGCCCCCCAGCGATACGGTGCGCCCCACACTTGATTCTCGCGAGTGACGACTTGTTTCCAGCGATCGGGGAGTTGGTTCCACAATTGCCAGGTTTTCGGATCGAGCGGCTGGATCAGCTTTTGGCGAATCGCGACGGAAAGCCAGTAATCGCCCATTGTGATCAGATCGGGAACTGGATCTTCTGAATTGGAGACAAAGGGAAGATTAAAAGAGCGATCGGGCGCGACTTTGCCTGCCTGCTGTTTCCAGGTTTGCAGACTGGTAAACAAGGTTTGAAGCTGACTTTCGGGCTTGAAATTGATCGGTGTTTCTTTAAATTCTGTCAGTTGATTACGAAATTGATTGGGAAGCTGAACTGGAATCGAATTTTTGAGCAAGCGGACTCGGAACGCTGACTGATTTGGACTATTACATCCGGTGAGCGTGGTGCTGAGTGCTGCGATTCCGAGTAGAAAACTGCGTCGATCCATTCTTAGGGCATCCTGCTGAAAAATGAGAATTTAACGATCAATTATGAAGGTCTACCGTGTACACCAAGTCGATTGATCCGTTACCGCCTAGACCTCTCGCCCTCAAAGTCCCCCATTCTGGGGGACTTTGAGTAGAAGGAGTTTCCAGAACACCGAGGAATTTCTCAGTTTCAAAGTTCCCCAAATTTGGGGATTTAGGGGGCAGAAGCCGACCCAAACGAAGCGATAAACAACTTGCTATGTACACAATAGATTCTTAATCCAGGGCGAGAGAGCGAAAAGCTTTCAATACTCTTCTAGCATCCTCAACAGCGTCAATCTATCAATTCTACCTGGGTTGATAAAGCTTGAATTTCAATCCTCTATTCCCCGTTAAATAAATTCAGCTCTCTAGCTGAGTTGAAACACTGAGGCTTGGCGCATCCACAGACGTTAGGTGCTACACTCATTTGAGATTTTGGCTATGAAGGTCGGCTAGAGACAAAACGACAGAAGCAATGATGAGTACAAGTACTTCCGTAACGGATACATTACTGCTCAAGCAGATTCAGGTGAATGCCCGCTTAATGGCAGCCCAGTCTTGCTTAGAGCAGGGAATTGCGCCTTGGAATGTGATTCACAATGCGGCATATGCTTCTGTTGAAACGCCTTCGGTAACGGTGTTGATTACGCTGTTTAACTATGAGTCTTACATTCTAGAGTGTCTTGAAAGCGTCAAGCAAACCCAGCGAAACGGCTTACCTTCATCGATCGAGATTTTAGTCATTGATGATTGCTCGACGGATGGTTCGGCGGAATTGGTGACGCACTATTTAGAGCAGACGGGTGATCCAGTGTGCTTGGTGAAAAAGACCGTCAATACTGGGCTTGCAGATGCGCGAAATGTCGGATTTCGGTTAGCGCGTTCGCCTTATGTGTTCGTCCTGGATGCAGACAATAAGATTGAGCCAGAATGTTTGGTGGAACTGCACAAAGCGATCGTAGAGTTTGGCGGCGTGAGTGTGTATGCTGCGCTCAACAAATTCGACAATCTCACCGGAAAAAGTTTGGGGCAGTTGTCTTGTCGATCGTGGGATGTCGAATCGCTGGTTGAAGATCCCTATATTGATGCGATGGCAATGTTCGATCGAGCAAAAGTCATTCAGCTAGGCGGATACGCGACAGAACTGATCGAATATGGCTGGTTCGGATGGGAAGATTACGAGCTATGGCTCAAGATTGCTCAATCTGCGGAGTCTTGCCGCTATTTGCCAAAGGTTCTCAGCCAATATCGTGTCCATACGTCATCGATGATTCATTCCACCAATCACTATCGATTGAATCTATCACGCTACTTGCTGGAGAGGTTTCCAGATTTAGCCGCACGTTGCCCAAATTCGCCGCGATTGTTTGGTTCTTGGCGACAGGATGTAGAAACCGAACCCGCTTGTCCGGTGATTCAGAACTTTAGCCGAGTCCAGCAGGATGCCTTTAAGCTCAAACTGATCGAAGTCCAGAGCCACCTGCATGAAGCCAATCAAATGATCGAGGCGATGAAATCGAGTAAATTTTGGCGGATTCGGCGGCGTTGGATTCGCATTCGTAATAAGCTGCTCAATTCAGCTATGCCCGAAGTCTAGTCTTGCTGTCGTGTTTTAGGAATCGAGAAATGTCAGAACGATCGCTCAGAGTTGCCGCTTATATTACAGCCTTTGAGGATCAACAGGCTGTGATGCGATGTGTTCAACTGCTCGATCGACAACATTACTCGATCGAGCAAATCCTGATCGTTGATAATTCTCGAACTTCCCTGCTCGATTCATCAATGCGAATCATTGTCGAGCATCATCCCGAAAATATCGGAGTTGCAGGCGGGATGAAAATTGCGGTTGCTTGGGCGATCGAGCAAAAATTCGATTTACTTTGGCTGTTTGATCAAGACAGCACGCCGGATGATCCAGATTTGCTCAAGAAGTTAGTCGATCTGTATCAAGCGCAAGAGAGTCTAAACAGTCCGATCGGGATTGTGGCTCCTTTGCCGATCGATACTTATAGGAATCTGCCAATCCACGGAAGCGACTGGAACGGCTACGATTTTGAGCCACCGAAAATCGACGATTCGCTTGATTTTTACGAGTGTGACGCGCTGATTACTTCAGGAAGTTTGCTCTCGATCGCGGCTGCAAAAAACAACCCATTGCCGCTCGATAGCTTATTTTTAGATGCGGTGGACTGGTTTTACTGTTTAACACTCCGCCAGAATCACTATCGAATTTTAGTGAGCAAGCTTGCCATTCTCAAGCACGAACTCGGCAAAACGCATACGGTCAAATGTCCGTTTAGTCAGCAAGAAATTGTGACACACACTGCCTCAGCGCTCCGCTATTACTACAGTTCGCGAAATCATACGTTTCTCTCAACCCGCATGGCTCCGAGGAAGCTACGCAAGCAAGCGATTCTGCATCGCTTGAGAATGCTCAAACAGAATTTACGGCACATTCGATACTACGAGACACCTCCGCGAAAACTCAAGGTTTATGCTTGTTTGCGAGGCACGATCGATGGTTTAATTGGGCGGTTAGGGCGAACCTGGTAATTTGTCGATAGGAAAGCGATCAATGGTAGATAAACTGAGTTCTGATACTTTAGTCAATTTGTTGAAGTGTCCAAAGTGCCATTGTCCTGACTTCGTTAATACGATCGATCAATTAACGTGCAAAAATTGCTCGGCAACCTATCCAATGATTCAAGGCGTTCCTGTCTTTATTGATGATCCAAATCAAGTGAAGATTATTCCGCCGGATCATGTGAGTAATGCAATTCCAGAAGAGACGGTTCGCTGGCTGAAAAACTTAGATGGATATAGCTTAAACATTGGTGCGGGTGCGTCTCAGACCAAGATTCCAACTTGTATCGAGCTAGAGTATTCTATTTTTCACACTACCGATGTTGTAGCCGATTCTCATTATTTGCCGTTTAAAGATAACAGTTTTGAAGCGGTTGTTTCCTTCAATGTATTCGAGCATCTTTACGAGCCGAATCGCGCTGCTAAAGAGATTTTTCGCGTCCTCAAACCTGGCGGAAAATTGATTATGCGAACCGCTTTTCTACAGCCGCTACATGAAGAACCCTACCATTTTTACAATGCGACAAAATACGGTGTAATGAATTGGTTTTCAGGGTTTGAAATCGAAAATTGTCATGTTTCTGCCAACTTCAATCCTGTATTCACGCTGGCTTGGTTATCTTGCGATTTGCTTTATTACATTGAGCAAGTTTATGGCACAGAAACAAAGAACAAAGTGGCTCAATCTACACTCAGCGAATGGAGAGAACTATGGGCGAATCCAACCCAGAGAAAAGGCTTTTTGTGGGAAACAATGTACGGTCTTCCTCAGCCCGTTCAAGAAAGATTTGCGGCTGGATTTGAACTTGAAGCTGTGAAGCCGAATGGATTTGACGATCGCACAAACACTGACCTGAATGACCTCGATCGACCTGCTCAAGCGGCATCGATTTCAACTTATGCCCTACAAGAACGCATTAACAGTCTCGAAACTCAGATTCGAGCCATGGAAACCAGCAAATTCTGGAAACTGCGGCAGAAATGGCTGCGGATTAAACGAAAATTGGGGCTGTGATTGTTATATTCTTTTGTCTAAATCGCATATCTTTCGATGAATCTCATGCCATCCCGTGCCCAAAAACTTCTGCGCTGCATTGATGCTGCCAATCAAGTTGGCGTTGAAATTGGTGCGCTCGATAAACCGATCGTCACTCGCGAGATGGGACAGGTTTACTATGTAGACCACGACACAACCGAGACGTTGCGAAATCGATTTGCTGATCCAAGCCACAATATTGATCTTCAAAAAATTGTAGAAGTAGATTACATTTGGGGCGAGAAAGGCTTATCAGAATTGTTTCAAGATCAAGCTGCATTTGATTATGTAATTGCTTCTCATGTGGTTGAGCACGTTCCAGATTTAGTCGGTTGGTTAAGCGAAATTCGATCGATTCTAAAACCCGGCGGAATTTTATCGCTAGCAGTTCCCGATAAACGTCAATGTTTTGATTATCAACGCCCGGTGAGCCGTCTTCCTGAAGTGACCGAAGCTTACTTGCGTCACTCTAGAAAACCATCCCCTCAGCAGATTTTTGATCAAGTGAATTCTGCGGTTTCCTATCGAGGCAGTACGGCTTGGAGTGGCACGATCGATACGTCCAAACTCTCTCGAATTAGCTCGACACAAGATGCTTTAAATGTGGCGAAAACTGCATTTACATCTGGAGAATATTGCGATGTGCATTGTTGGGTGTTTACGCCTGCATCGTTCCTGGAATTGTTGAGCAATATGGCAGCTTTAGATTTGCTGAAATTTGAGATTACTGAGTTTTACGGAACAAAAGGCTGCGAGTTTTTCGTCAGCTTGAGAGCAACAGATCAGGCGCATCCCACAGAAATTAAACACTTTGCAAAATCACGATCGCATGAAGTCTTTGCTTTCCCAATGCGATTCGCTGAAACGATTGTGCAAGAGCTACGGTTTCTAAAGCGAAAGTTGAAGGGATTAGGAATCATAAAATCAAAAAAATAATAGTATGAATGTTTTGCCGACTGAGATTTCTGATGTTTTTGTAATCGAACCTCGCGTATTTGGTGACGATCGCGGATTTTTTTTTGAAAGCTTCAATGCCAAAGTGTTTGAAGATAAGATCGGAGTGCGCCAGCCTTTTGTTCAAGACAATCATTCTCGATCGATTCAAAGTGTCTTGCGCGGACTGCACTATCAAATCGAACAGCCGCAGGGGAAACTCGTTCGCGCTCTAGTAGGCAGTATCTTTGATGTGGCAGTTGATATTCGCGCAAATTCACCGAGTTTTGGGCAGTGGATTGGGTATGAACTGAGTGCCGAAAACAAACGCCAGCTTTGGATTCCAGCAGGATTTGCTCATGGATTTGTGGTGCTGTCTGACTGTGCAGAAGTGGCGTACAAAACAACCGATTACTATGCCCCGCAGCACGAACGCTGTATCTTCTGGAATGATCCAGATTTAGCGATCGATTGGCAAATCACAACGCCGCCTATTCTTTCCGCAAAAGACCAAGCAGGTGTACGCTTTAAGTCAGCCGATTTGTTTCATTAACGACATGGCTCGAATTCTTCTCGTCGGTAGTAATGGTCAAGTAGGACAAGAGTTAGAACGTCTTTTGCCGACGGATCAAACGCTTGCAATTTCTCGATCGCAGATTGATTTAGTTCAGCCAGAACTCTTGCGCGATGCGATTCGCCAGTATCAGCCTAGTGTGATCATTAATGCAGCGGCTTACACAGCAGTGGATCGGGCTGAAAGTGAGCCGGAATCCGCACAGACGATTAATGCGATCGCGCCCACAATCATGGCGGAAGAAGCCCAACGATTGAAAGCAGGATTGATTCATCTCTCGACTGACTATGTGTTTGATGGCAAGCAGAATACGCCTTATCTAGAAAGCGATCGAACGAATCCCGTTAGTCGCTATGGTCGGAGTAAACTCGCGGGCGAAGTCGGGGTGCAATCGTGCGATCGTCATCTGATTCTGCGAACGGCTTGGGTGTACGGCGCTTACGGCAAAAGTAATTTTGTTAGAACGATGCTGAAATTGGGCAGCGATCGCGAACAATTGCGCGTGGTGGTCGATCAAATCGGAAGTCCAACTTGGGCAAAACACATTGCCGAAGCGATCGTAGAACTCTTGCCGCAATTTGAGCAGGAACAAATTGCAGCGGGAACTTATCACTTTACGAATAGTGGCATTGCAAGTTGGTACGACTTTGCGATCGCCGTTTTTGAAGAAGCTCGCAGTTTAGGCTGGCGATTGAACATTCAAGAAGTCGTACCGATCACAACCGCAGAATATCCCACCCCTGCAATGCGACCCGCTTATTCTGTCCTTGCTTGTCAGAAGATATTCGGTATTCTAGGGAGGCATCCCGCTCATTGGCGGCAAGGATTACGGCAAATGTTGACACACCTCAGTCAAACCCCTGTATGAAAGCATTGATTCTCAGCGGTGGTAAAGGAACTCGTCTGCGACCCCTCACTTATACGGGCGCAAAACAATTAGTTCCCGTCGCCAACAAACCGATTCTTTGGTACGGCATCGAATCGATCGTGGCAGCAGGAATTACCGATATTGGGATTATTATCAGTCCCGAAACAGGCGAAGAAGTCAAGACGAAAACGGGTTCAGGGGAAGCATTTGGGGCGCGAATTACTTACATTTGCCAAGAGCAACCCGCAGGACTCGCTCACGCAGTCAAAATCGCTCGATCGTTTCTCGGAGATTCGCCGTTTGTGATGTATCTCGGCGATAACTTAATTCAAGACGAACTGAGGCACTTTATCGATCGCTTCAAAGCTCAACAAATGGACGCGCTGATTTTGCTGCGAGCGGTCGAGAATCCAACCGCTTTCGGAGTGGCAGAAATCAACGATCGAGGGCAGGTTTTGCGATTAGTTGAAAAACCGAAACATCCTCCTTCAAATTTGGCATTAGTCGGGCTTTATTTTTTTTCGCATCAGATTCATTCTGCGATCGAGCGGATTCAACCTTCTGCGCGGGGTGAGTTGGAAATTACCGATGCGATTCAAGCTTTAATTCAGTCTGGTCAATCGGTTGAAGCCGAACAAATCCGGGGTTGGTGGCTCGATACCGGAAAGAAAGACGACCTGTTAGAAGCCAATCGCATCGTTTTAGACACCTGCTTAACGATTTCAATTCAGGGTGAAGTTGATGCTCGGAGTCAAGTGATCGGGCGCGTTGAAATTGGTTCAGGATCTCAAGTGCGAAACTGTACGATTCGCGGCCCTGTCGTGATTGGCAAAAACTGTCATCTTGAGAACTGTTTTATTGGCCCTTACAGCAGTATTGCGGATGAGGTCACTTTGATTGATACTGACCTAGAACATAGTGTGATCCTCCAGGGAGCGAAGATCGAAGGCATTCACCAGCGGATTGTCGATAGCGTGGTGGGTCAACGGGCGCATCTCAAAGCGGCTCCTCAACGTCCAAAAGCGTTGCGCTTTATGATTGGCGATGACTGTCAAATTGAAGTTGTTTAATGATTGAGCGATGGTGGTAACTTCCTCAGCGCAGTCTCCAAGACGCATTTTGATCACAGGTGGAGCCGGATTTATTGGCTCAAACTTTGTGCATCACTGGTGTAAGACTTATCCAAGCGATCGCGTGATTGTTCTTGATGCGCTTACGTATGCTGGAAATCTGAATAACTTGACCACGCTGAAAGAGCGAGAAACCTTTCGGTTTGTGCAAGGAAATATCTGCGATCGTGCTTTAGTTACGGATTTATTGCAGCAAGAAGAGATCGATACTGTGGCGCATTTCGCGGCAGAATCGCACGTCGATCGATCGATTCTTGGCCCTGAAGCGTTTATTCAAACGAATGTTGTTGGGACGTTTACCTTATTAGAGTGTTTTCGAGAGCATTGGCAAAATCGGGGGCGGCACGATCACGATCGCTTTTTGCACGTCTCTACCGATGAGGTTTACGGCAGTCTAGAACCCGATGCGCCTGCATTTAGTGAAACGACTCCTTATGCACCAAATAGCCCTTATTCTGCATCCAAAGCGGGCAGTGATCATCTCGTTCGGGCATATCACGAGACTTACGGGCTGCCCACTTTGATCACGAATTGCTCGAATAACTATGGTTCCTACCATTTTCCTGAGAAGCTGATTCCACTGATCTGCATCAACATCCTTTTGGGCAAACCGCTTCCGATTTACGGTGATGGTCAAAATATTCGGGACTGGCTATATGTGGGCGATCACTGTCAAGCGTTAGATGTAGTGATTCAGCAAGGTCAACCAGGGCAAACCTACAACATCGGCGGCAACAATGAGGTGAAGAATCTTGACTTGGTGCTGCGACTGTGTGAGTTGATGGATGAGCTTGCGCCAGAACTACCCGTTCGACCGTCGAAAACATTGATTACCTTTGTGCGCGATCGACCAGGACACGATCGACGTTATGCGATCGATGCGACGAAGATCAAAACCGACCTTAATTGGGTTCCCTCGGAAACTTTGGAAACGGGTTTACGCAAAACGGTTCAGTGGTATCTGACGCATCGCGATTGGTGGCAACCGCTGTTGTCGAATGAGTATCAAGCGTACTATCAGCAAGTGTATCGAGGATAAGCAGCATGGCAAATTGGCAGGCTTATCGGGTTGCAGCATATATCACTGCCTACGAAGATGCTCCAGCGCTCGATGCTTGTCTTCATGCTTTGCAACTTCAGACCTGCTTGATCGAGCAAATTTTTGTCGTTGACAATTCCCGCCGACCCTTGCTTTTAGAGCCTGATTCTAAAATTCGAGTGTTTCATCATCCTGAAAATATCGGCATCGCGGCTGGAATTCGAGTTGCGATCGAACACGCTCTCAACGAAAGTTACGATTTTCTCTGGATGTTCGATCAAGATAGCCAACCGTCACCAACTTGTTTGGAATTGCTGCTTAAAGCGTATGCAGACTTGAGCGAAACTCATGCGATCGGGATTGTTGCGCCTCATGCGATCGATGCTCGAACCGGAGCGACAATCGAACCTGCTCGTTTTTTGGGCGATCGCTTTGAGGGCTATAAAGCACCGAGCCAGACCGAACCGTTTGAATGTGATTCTCCGATTACGTCCGGTTCGTTGCTCTGGTTGAAAACGTATGAGCAAGTAGAGTCGCCCAATCCGAAGCTGTTTATTGATGGAGTGGATTTGGATTATGGCTTACGATTGCGTCGATCGGGCTTTCAAAATTTCGTTGTCCCTCAAGCTTTAATGCAGCATCGATTCGGAGAACCGATCGCGGTTCGATTTGCGGGACAGAAGAAAACGATTCAGATTTATTCTGCGCTGCGACATTACTATATTTGTCGAAATCATACGTATTTAGAATTCGCTTATTCTGAAGGAAAAAACCGAAAAAGCTGTCGATTAAAACGAATTAAATATGCAATTGTCGGAAGTCTGATCATTTTGTTATTCGATCGGAGTTCCAAGTTTGAGAAGATTAAAGCCTGTATGATTGGAACTTATTACGGACTTCGAGGAAATCTCGATCGATCTTGGAAATTGCCAACTTAGAGAAGTATGGTTACTGTTTCTATTATTTTAGTCAATTATAACGGCGCTGAAATTACGATCGAGTGTCTCCATTCGATTCAAAGCCAGCTTCATTCTGTGCCTTACGAAGTCATCGTCGTCGATAATGCTTCAACCGATCAAAGTGCGGCTTCGATCGAGAAAGCATTTCCTGAAGTCAAGCTTTTGCGGCAAAGTCAAAATCGCGGTTTCGGGACTGGAAATAATATCGGCGCGAAGATTGCAAGCGGAAAATATCTATTTTTACTCAATACCGATACGATCTTAACTTCTGATTTATTGCCTCATTTAGTTGAGGTAATCGAAAAGGATTCTACGATCGGGATTATCGGGCCAAAACTATTAAATCCAGACGGGAGCTTACAGCTATCAACGGCTCGATCGATTAGTCTTTGGGGTGAGTATCAAGACCTCAAACAGAAGATCGACTATCAGAAATTAGAAGCTCGATCGCATATTTCTGAGCAATTTACGACTCTACAAGAGGTTGATATTGTAATCGGCGCTGCGCTATTGATTCGGAGAGATTTATTTGAAAGTTTAGGCGGATTTGATGAAACGTTCTTCATGTACTTTGAAGAGTCGGATTTGTGTCAACGAGTGCGAGAAAAAGGATTAAAAGTTATTTATACGCCTTCTGTTAACTTGATTCATTTAGGCGGATATTCGGTAAATAAGACTGTCGATCGATTACGACTAGAATATCGCCGTAGTCAAATTTATTATTATCAAAAGCATCGTCCTCGTTCCGAGCAATTGATCTTAAGATGTTATCTCGCTCTCAAGTTTGCTTATGCTTCGCTTCGTTCTTCTCAAAAGGTAAACCTAGAAATTTTACGCTTAGTTCTAAACTTTAATCAATATCCTTTAACAACAGGATTCAAATCATGAATTCTTTAAAGACAAGTTCACCTCTTCTGATCAACCTATCTTTTCTTGCAGCTCAACCGACTGGACATTCTATCTATGCAAAGAATGTTGTCGCTGCTCTAAAATCTCTAGCTCCAACCTTATTAACTGCTCAACCTTATCCAGAATTTAACTGCTATTCAATTCCAGACAATTTGGCTCCTGAAAATGGAATAAAAGGGCATCTTAATCGACTCCGTTGGATACAATTTGAATTACCAAAACCCTATCACCAACTTCAAGGAAGACTCCTGTTTTCTCCTATTCCTGAAGCTCCATTATTTACGAATGTTCAGCATGTTGTTACATTACATGATCTGATTCCGCTGCGATTTTTCAGTCGATTTTCTGCAATGCGATCGTATTGTCGCTACTACATTCCACAAGTTCTAAACCAAGCAAAACAAATCCTTTGTGATTCTGAAGCGACCGCCAAAGATGCGATCGATTTCTGTCAGGTTCCTGCAAACAAAATCACAGTCGTTCCATTAGCTTACGATGCAAATCATTTTCGCTTTCTAGACTTGCCGACTCAAAATTATTTTCTGTATATGGGTCGCCATCAGCCTTATAAAAATCTGCATCGCGTAATGAAAGCCTTTGCGACGTTACCTTCTGACTACGAATTCTGGATTGCAGGCTCGATCGACAAACGCTATACACCCAATCTGATCGCTGAAATCGAACATCTACAACTGAGCGATCGCGTTAAATTTCTCAGCTATGTTTCTTATGCTGAACTGCCTGAATTGATCAATCGTGCGGTCTCGCTTGTATTTCCGAGCTTGTGGGAAGGGTTCGGCTTGCCTGTTCTCGAAGCAATGGCGTGTGGAACTCCGGTGATTACCTCGAATCTTTCCTCAATGCCGGAAGTAGCGGGAGATGCGGCTTTATTGGTTGATCCGTATGATGAAACTGCGATCGCGGATGCCATGAAAGCGATCGTGACTGAACCTCAACTGCATGATCAACTGCGGCAAAAAGGACTCGATCGGACTTCGCACTTTAGCTGGCAGAAAACCGCAGCTCAGACCGCCGAAATTCTGAAGCAATATCTGTAGCGATTATTTTTTTGCCATCAACAGCACAACGCCGAAAATAATAAATCCGATTCCAAACAATCGCACAACCGGAATCGGTTCATTAAACACAAACTTTCCTAGCATCACTGAGAACACATACTGTAAAGCGACCGCTGGAGCCAAAATGCTTAATGGAACGCGAGTAAGCAACAGAATATACAAGACCGCGCCCACACCATAGCAACAGAGACCGATTACCAATTCTGGTGTCGTTGCAATTCCGATCACATGGCTGACTGCATTATTCGCGGTCAATTGTCCCAATTTCAGCGCGCCTGATTTGAGAAAAAACTGACCGATCGTACCTGCCACGATCGAAACCAGGAATAACGCAAACTCTTGAATACTCACAAGGAATCCTTAAGCCATTGATTTGATCTTCAGTGTACAGCCAGCGTGAGAGTTCGCTCTTGAATTTCGTTTCTTGAGCTACATTTGTCTTGAAGCGTAAGAAAACCTCGATGGATTCTCCAACCCCTGTCAGACCCACTTACACAGACGAACAGATTTCAGTTTGGCTACGCGGCTTGCTGACTTTAGCTTGGGCAGACGATGATTTTGATGCTGCTGAACAAAGTTTGATCCGCTTCTTCCTGACCGAGCATGAACTCACTCAGGAAGAAGCGGATCAATCGTTCAAATCTGTCTCAATGGATGAACTACGATCGAGTTTCGGGCAAAGTCCCCGATGCGCTGAGAATTTCCTCAGAACTGCGGTGATGGTCGCTCTAGCTGATGGCATTTACACTTCAACCGAAGACGCAATCTTAGAGCAGTTTTGCCAAACGCTGAACACGGGCGCTGAGATTCTAGAAAATCTGCGGCTGACGTTATGCGATCGACATCCCGAAACGCAAGATTTACAGCCCCATCCCGAACTGCATTTAAATGTTTTGCATCCGGTACGATCGTGGCTCGATCACACTGAAATTCACGATCCGAAAGTGGCTCGATTCTTATGCAAAATGATTCCCGCACAATGTCCATTTGAGCGAGATATTAAACTATTCGGCAATAAAGTTGTTCACATTCCACCGCTCTGTAAGTTGAATCCGCTTTACGAACAGCTAGTCGGAATTCGCTTTCGGGCACTGTCTTATCTTGCGGATGAATACGGCGAAGATGTGACTCCTTACTGTTGAGGGTAGATCAAGATTTTGTACGTATCGGGTGTGGGAGAAACAGCGCGATCGACCGCTTCAGCAAGATTTGAAAGAGGAAAGCGATCGCTAATCAAAGCATCAACATCAATCCGACGATCGAACACGATTTCTGCTGCTAATGCCTGCACCCGATACGAGGAACTATAACTGCCCATCAAATCGATTTCGCGTCGATAAAGCACATTCGGATTCAGCGGAATTTCAACTTCATCGGGAAACTCTGCGAAGAATAGGATCTTCCCGCCTTTACGAGTGCAATCCAGCGCTTGAAAAAATGCTTTATCACTCGGAACCGCCAACAAACTGACATCAACTCCCATGCCTTGAGTCATCGCCTGAATTTTGCTCGAAAGTTCAGAATCCCGCGCGTCGAATGCGGCATCGGCTCCAATGCTCAAAGCTTTCTCAATTCGGGACGGAATTAAATCAGTTGCGATCGCTCTCGCCCCAAAGTATTTCACCAACATAATAAACATCAGCCCGATCGGCCCTGCTCCCGTCACCAAAACTGTCTGTCCTGGCTGAATCTGCGCTTTCTTCACCGCTTTCAAACAGCAGTTCGTCGGCTCCACAAAACTCGCTTGCTCAAACGTCACAGTATCGGGAATTCGCATCAATCCGCCATTCCGCACGATATGACCCGGAACTTTCACATATTCCGCAAATCCGCCCCCGCTCGGCGCAAATCCCGCTGTCGTCGTAATGTTCTTGTACACCTCACACATCGAGAAATTCTCATTCAAACAATACGCGCAGTGCATACAAGGAATGTGATGAAGGACGATTACACGATCGCCAATTTTCCAATCTTTCACCGCTGCTCCGACTGAAGCGATCGTGCCTGCGGTTTCATGCCCAAAAATCCGAGGCGGCTCTAGCAGTGGATACTTAATCTTCTTAATATCCGACTGACACAAACCGACAACCCGAACTTGAACTAACACTTCATCGGCTGCAATCTCCGGTGTTGGCACGTCTTCGTATTGAAGCTGATTCACGCCGCGAAATACTTGGGCTTTCATAGCTGATTGTTTGGTGAGTTTTGTCGATCGAGACTCTATCATCCATCTGCCATAATCAACACAAGAGGTTAGCGATTCAAAACTGCGCGTAGCGAGGCTAGATCTTAATGACACAAGCCAAATCCCGATTCAAGACGATCGATGAATATCTCAACTATGATGACGGCACAAACGCTCGTTATGAATTGGTGAATGGAGCGTTAATTGAATTGCCGAACGAAGACCCGCACAATCTGATCATTGCGAGATTTCTGCTCATCTACTTTGTGACCCAAATGGGCATCTCGCTCGAGCGAGTTGGAGACAAGCAGCAAATCGCTGTTAACTCCTCCGAAGTGACAGCGCGAGAACCTGACCTCACCGTTCACTCGGAAGCGTCTGTCACCGCATTGCTAACCCAGACCCAATCGCTGCTTGCGATCAATATGCCGCCCCCATTGCTTGTGATTGAAGTGGTTTCTCCGGGCAATCCTGGAAGCGGGAATTACGATCGTGACTACGTTGAGAAGGCCAAAGAGTATGCGGCGCGAGGCATTCCTGAATACTGGCTGGTTGATCCAGGTCGAAGGATTGTGATTGTGCTAACGCTTGAAAATCAAACTTATAAAGGGCAAGAATTTCGGGGAAATGATGCGATCGCTTCTCCCACATTCCCAAGTTTACGACTTACGGCTGAACAGATTTTGGCAGCGGGACAATAACAAAATTGCTCGATGAGGATTGGCAAAAAGCTTTAGATCTTGCGATTACTTCTAATTTTCAAAGAAGTACTATAGTATTTATATACTATTCAGAGCGACCTATGAGCTACTCAATTCGCTACTTCGCCATGTCCTTGCAAAGTCGTGTTTACCAACGGCTGCAACAAGAAAAAGCATTTTATATTCTTCTGTCAAAATCTCTTGGATACATAGACTTCGCGATATTTGACGAGCTAGATCCCGAAGAAATTGAGGAAGAAGTCAGATTTTTGATTGAAGATAAGAACGATCGAACAATTTCAAACCGACATCAGAAGCTACTCGCTCAAGACCACTGTATTAGCCAGCTACGAGTTACGCGAAATTGAGCCGAGACTCATTCAGGCGCTAAACACATTACACAGTCATGAACCTGCCCTAATCTCCGAACTGATTTCTTCTGGTGATCAGCTATTCGATCCTCACAGAGTCTCTCGCGTTAATGGATTCAGCGACTTTAGAATTGTCTCTCCTCCAAGGGTACAAGCAGGAGCAACATTGCTTCTTGAAATTCCGCCAGAAAGCATATTTGAGGTTCCCAACCGTTGGGACGATTCAAATCGTGGGTCTGCTTGGGAAGATGACACAGCAAGATTCTTCGGTTACTGGAGAGAGTTTTATATCCAAGCAGCAGGCGGACAAGATGCAGTACTTATTGGATCTGCTTGAAAGTATGATGGCTCCTTGAAATAACTTGCTCGAAAACCCGTTCACCGAGATGATGAGAAAGGTTTTTCGGCTCAGGTGAACCATGCAGAAATTAAATGCAGATGTGCTGGTCGTGGGTGGCGGAACCGGAGGAACAGCCGCAGCAATCCAAGCCGCAAGGCGGGGAGTCAAAACGATTTTAGTCAGCGAATTCTCTTGGTTAGGCGGAATGCTCACCAGTGCAGGTGTCACCGCTCCCGATGGCAACGAACTCACAGCCTTTCAAACTGGAATCTGGGGCGCATTCTTACGAGAATTAGAACAGCGACAATCCGAAGGATTAGACAATGCTTGGGTGAGCTTTTTCACGTATGAGCCGCGAATCGGAACCGAAATCTTCGCCGATTGGGTGAAAGCCTTGCCGAATCTACAGTGGATTCAAGGCGAAACACCGGAGAAAGTATTGAGAAACGTCGATCGTATTCTCGGCGTAGAGTTCCAAACCGTCAAAATCGAGGCAAAAATCACGATCGATGCCACCGAACTCGGAGATCTGCTCGAACTCGGAAACATCCCTTACCGCTGGGGTTGGGAACTACAATCCGAATTTAATGAACCGAGTGCCCCGATCGAACAAAACGAACTCACCCAAACTTACCCAGTCCAAGCCCCCACCTGGGTTGTCGTCATGCGCGACTTTGGCGAATCGAAAGCCCCCGAAATTCCCAAACCCGTAAATTACGATCGAGCAAAATTCGAGAATGCTTGGACAAAATATGGAGCCGAAGCCTTCCTAAATTACGGGCGCTTACCCGGCGATCGCTTCATGATCAATTGGCCCATCTCCGGCAACGATTACGGCGAAGGCGTGGAACGATTGCTGAACCGAGAAACACGATCGAACTTTCACCAAGAAGCCAAAGATCACTCTTTCAGCTTCGCCCACTTCATTCAATCCCAACTCGGAACCCGCTACGGACTTGCAGAAGACACCTTCCCGACAGGCGCACTTGCCATCCATCCCTACTATCGAGAAAGTCGCCGTCTCATCGGTATCACAACCCTACGCGAACAAGACCTACTGCCAAAAGGACGAGTCGCCCCCTTACCGTTCCAAGTCGAAGCGATCGGATGCGAATACGCCGAAAACTTCTGTCAATCGATCGCGATCGGCAACTACGCCAACGATCACCATTATCCGAGCGGCGATATTCCCCTCAAACCTAAATCGATTCGCTGGGGTGGACGCTGGACAGGAACGCCGTTCACGATTCCCTACACTTGCCTCGTCCCACAATCGATCGACAATTTCCTAGTTTGCGAAAAAAATATCTCCGTCACGCACATGGCAAACGGCGCAACTCGCTTACAGCCCGTCGTTTTAGGCATCGGACAAGCCGCAGGAATGGCAGCCGCTTTGTGCATCAAGCAAAACTGTCAGCCGCGAGAGCTAGATGTACGATCGCTCCAACTCGCCCTAATCACCGACCCATCCGCACCCGCCGCAATTTTCCCTTTGCACAATTTGTCACCTTCGCACCCCGAATGGCAGTACTGGCAACGCTACTATATTGATCATCCAGAAAGCTATCCCAACAGCGGCGAATGTCCCGCTACATCTAGGATTCAACCCCCTAGCGCAACCGCTCAACTCTTCTCAGGAATCTTTGAATGTAAAGCAGTACAAGATTATACACTGACTTCGATCGACAAACCTGAGCAAAAATGGTCGATCGTCACCGTACAAGCCGAAATCAACACCCAACTCCAGCAAACACAATCCGGGCAACTACTGAGCGGCTTCGGTAAATATAATCAGTCCGGAAACTGGATTCTCGTAGAAGCGCTGAACACCAATTCTTTACACTAACACACAATGTTTGTCAAGTAGGTACGACTACCGAATTTGAGTGAATTCATCAGTTTTGTCCTGATGTGATGCCCCCAAGGATGAAAAGGGGTATATCACACTGAGGACGTACTATTATGCGCGCTCAAACTCTGGTTGCACTCTTTAGCTGGCTCATCGGAGCAGTTGCTATCGGTTCCTACGCCACCGAGCGTTTCTCCCCCGCCGCTCAGTTAAACGCTGCTCAATCCGTTCCGCAAGTTCTCGCCCATCGGGGAAGCGGACGCATCTAAACCGAATACGATTTCATGACCATTCCAATGTAACTCCCGTTCAAATCGCGAGTTTCTCATTGGAGGTCACTGTTCTAGAAGGTTGACCTCCGTTTCTAAATTTTGCCCCAAATAAAGATCGCTTTCCTTTCTCGGAACAAAGGCTATAAAATTCGACTGTTGAAATCCGGCTAAAGTTGGGCACGTTCATAACAACCATTTTTTATCATTTAGATAAAGATAAAATTGGCTGCGGCTTTCTAACGATGAAGTTTCGGTCTACAAAGAGTCGATGCGAGATTCGATCGCAAATTCTCACTGTAGACTAGGCTTTGCTGCCGTTTCGACTGTATTCGTGTTCTTTGTTTCAGCGGTGGCGCTTTCTAATATGGCAAACGACCTCGATCTGATCAAGTTGCTCAGCCCCAGTGCGATGGATCAGATTATGTTGTATCTGGCCTTTAGCGCGATGCGGACGGGCGGACATCGCCACGGTGCTTTTCTAGATGCGGCTGCAACTGCTGCCAAGTGCGCGATTTACATGACGTACTTGGAGCAAGATGGCAATATCCGCATGACGGGACATCTGCACCACATCGAACCGAAACGGGTTAAAGCGATCGTCGAAGAAGTCCGACAAGCACTCACCGAAGGCAAATTACTCAAAATGCTAGGGTCACAAGAGCCTCGGTACTTGATTCAGTTGCCTTACGCCTGGATGGAACACCATCCCTGGCAACCTGGGCGCTCCCGAATTCCGGGCAGCAGTCTGACTTCTGATGAAAAGCGCCAAATCGAACAAAAACTATTACCGAATCTTCCCGACGCGCAACTGCTTAACGCCTTCCAATTTCTGGAACTGATCGAGTTTCTCCATTCGCGATCGCAAGAGGATCTCCCCGAAGATCAGCGAATGCCGCTCAGTGAAGCCCTAGCAGAACATATCAAGCGTCGCCTCTTGTACTCCGGTACGGTGATGCGCGTGGAATCGCCTTGGGGAATGCCTTTTTATGCGCTCGTTCGCGCCTCGTATTCTCCAGAAGACCAGGAAGAACGCGCCTACGTCATGATCGAAGACACCGCGCGATTTTTCCGACTGATGCAAGATTGGGCGCAGCGTCAAGGGCAAGTAATGCGGGTGCTGGAAGAATTGGATATTCCGAGCGATCAAGTTGAAGGTGCGATCGCGGAACTCGATGAAATTCTGCGAAACTGGGCAGATCGCTATCACAAAGAAGGCGGTAAGCCGTTTGTGGTGCAAATGGTCTTTGGTTCAGCCGAGCTGTAAATCACTTCCACATTACGCAATTTAAACTTTTGCAACTGTCTCAAAGAGTAGAACAACACGCCAGAGTACACTAGGCATTGATTCTGAGAGTAAGCGGTTTTATATCGTGCCATTTCAGAACTACAGATGATGCCAAGTCATAAGCACTAATCTGGAGCCTTCCATAATATGTCGCATACGGTCAAAATCTACGACACCTGTATTGGGTGTACGCAATGTGTTCGGGCTTGCCCGACGGATGTCCTAGAGATGGTTCCCTGGGATGGGTGTCGTGCGGGTCAAATCGCATCTTCACCTCGCACTGAGGACTGTGTTGGTTGCAAGCGTTGCGAAACTGCTTGTCCGACCGACTTCCTCAGCATTCGGGTTTACCTGGGTGCTGAAACAACACGCAGTATGGGTCTGGCTTACTAAGCAAAACTTCATACAGCAATCATTTTTCATTTATGTGGGTTCAAAGTCATGGGGGCAATTTGCCCTCTTTTTTTGTCTAAAGCCAGTTTAAAAAGTCTTGGGTAAATTGGGCAAGAGAAAGGAGGCGAATTCGATCGCTTTTTTCCGCCTGTTGCCGCTCGGATGTCGTGTTGTATCCCCAATCCGCCAGAAATAATGCAACTTTCGCTAAAGCTTCCTGTTTCTCTACAGCCTGTAATGTTTTCAACCGATCTTCAACAAACCAGATCGAAGCGGTTTCGCCATAAGCTTGCTTAAGTTCACTCAGAATCTGAGGTTTTGGGCGCTTCGATTCTTTGCCGTAAATCTGTTCGTCCTTGAGTTCAATCCCTTGCTTTTGCAGCAGTTGTTTAATAAATCGCCCTTCTTTTGTACTGATAATCACGAAATCAGTCGAACTGTTCAAAATTGATCGTAGTCGAGCGAGAATTCCTGGATAAAATTCGTGTTCTGCTAACCAGTTCTCTAGATCTGTTGCGATTAGGTGATCTCGAATCGTGTCTACGATCGCGCTAATTTCCAAAGGCTTCAGATTGTCTTCTGAAATGATTTGAGTTGCGATCGACACCCAATCTTGCAAGATTTTTTCTTCTTCAATTCCCGTGACCAACGCCCGAATCAAAACAGGCATTTCCCAACCTGTTTCGACCACCGGACGCAATCGGTAAAACGCAGGAGCAAAACGCTCATCCGGAGCCGCTTCAACCTGCCAGATTTGCGCGTAAGCCTTCCAAGCCGTTTGGAAATACTCTTTCAGCCCATCACAAATCACACCATCGAAATCAAGCGCTAAAACACGAGGAAGAACAGCCATCTTTTTCTAAAATCGCAACTCCCTCAAATTAGCGTACTATTCGTCGGCACTGGCTTCAACGAGGGGGCGCTTTGTGCTGGTTGTGACGATCGCATTCATCGCATCCGGGCTGACAATTCCACCCGAAATAATCACCTTAAACGCATCCTCGATCGGCATCGACAAATTAATCACATCCGTCTCAGGCACAACCGCATACCAGCCCGTGGTGGGATTTGGAGTCGTCGGAATGAAGACACTCAGCATATCGCTGGTGAAATGCGATTGGACTTCAGCCCCGATCGCACCCGTGACAAACCCAATCGACCAAACGCCCTGACGCGGATACTCGACTAAAACGACTCGTCGAAACTTGCCGCTCGAATCGCGTAGAACGGTTTCTAGAAGTTGCTTCAGCGTTTTGTAAATCGCGCCTGCTAACGGAATCGCTTGTAAAACTTGTTCGCCTACATCTAAAAGCCAGCGTCCCGCAATATTTCGCGCCATCAGCCCAATAAACAGGATGCTGAGAAGCGGAACCGCCAAACCAGCGACGAAATCAAGAACGTTCACCAGAATCGGGTTCAAGCCGTCGAACGGATTCAACTGTTTCGGAACGCGCGTGAGAAAATCGATCACCCAATTCGCGATCGTGTAAGTGAGCCAGATTGTCGTCGCCAAAGGGATCACGACGAGCAAACCAGCGATCAGATCATTCTTGAGATCTTGCTTTAGGCGATGGATCACAGGCACTCTACTCCCCTTCATCTAGCGGCAACGAATGCCATCAATATAATTCTTCGGGAACGGAAGCCAACATCGAATCTTGCCATGCTACCGATTCGATCCCGAAGCGCAGCTACAATCAGCATTACCTTATTTGTAAAGGTTGTAAAGAAATGTTGCAAGTAATTTAGGGATTTCTAAGCTGAAGTTTCCTTATTTAACCATTGATCCCCGATCGACCATATCCGAATAAGATCGGTATATTATTTTACATTTCGCGGCACAGGGTAAGCAGATTCAGCCGTTTTGGGTGCTTCAGGTGGCAGATGTTTGAATTCCCAGACCTTGAGCAAAATTAAGTACTCGTAAAACGCCTGCAACGTACACCAAGTAAAACCTGGATAACCATCAAGAATGCCACCGAGCAAAAAATACATATAAAGAAATCGAATCAGCGGGCGAAACGGTAGGCGAAGTGAGAGGTCTTTGAGGGCGCGTCGCCGTTCAACTTCTGAGCGTCCAAATAAAAGAGCCTGCCAGTTGAGCGATCCGGTTTCGAGTTGTCTCAGAGTCTCGATCGCTTCATTAGTCGAATAGCGATTGTGCTTGTCGATCCAGCGACTAAAGCCTTTTCCAGAAGTGTAATGCGGGTAAGTTTCTTTCAAAAATCCGGTCGAGCCTTCCACAACCTCGCGCTCAGTGTGTCCATAATCGGTAAACCAAACTTTCTCGCGCTGAAAGAGTCGCAACTGATAACGGGGGTACTGCGTACTGCGGCGAATCCACTGACCCATAAACATCACGCGTTCAGCAACATAATATCCCGCGTGTTCAGCAGTCTGACTCGTATCCAGACACTCTTGGAACAGTTCCGGAGTCATGCGCTCATCGGCTTCGAGAATGTAAACCCAGTCATATTTCACCGGAACCGATCGCAGCATCCAAGTTCGCTGTCTTCCGTGGCTCTCGAACTCATGCTGTACGGTTCTGACCGGATAAGATTGCGCGATCGACATTGTGCGATCGTCACTATAGGAATCCACCACGACTACATCATCTGACAACAACGCCGACTCAATACAAGCGGCAATTTCGGCTTCTTCGTTGTGGGTCAGGATGAAGATGGAGAACATAAAACAAAAAGATGAAGAGGGCAAAAGGAAGAAATGCCAGGTGAAATGCCTGAGCTTCTCTATTTCTCCCTTTTTTTACACTTCATCTCTCATGATGTTTGCTAGATTTAGCGCATTACAGGCTTACGTTTGCCGCCGAGAATGCCCATCTCTCTCAAGCCTGACCAACCGATGACAAAGTAACCGAGTGAAAGCAGAAGGCTGCTAATCCCGACTCGAACTCCGGTTTTCCAAAACTCGCCTCTCGCTTGACTTTCAGCCTTGGTGCGATCTTCGCGGATTTTGGTGAGCTGTGTATTGCGGAATTCTTTTGCTCGATCGGCAACCGAATTTGGATTGGCTTTTAACGCTTGCAGTTCTTTCTGGGCGCGTTGTGCCTGAGTCAGTTGGTCGCCTTTCAATTGACCGCTGGCGATCGCGGCATCAATTTGTTTTAGCTGATCGTCTAGCTGCTTCGCCTGATTTGGGTCGCGCAGTGCTGCACTGATTTGATCTTGGCGCTGTTGCACTTGGGCATTGAGTTGGCTTTCAGCGTCTCTCGTTTGTTGATCGATCCGCTCCAACGCCTGATCAGAAACCTGGCGCGTATTATTCAAATGCAGCGGGAAAGCGACGAGAAATATCAGTCCAAGCAGCATCGACAACAGCAGCGCCCAGAAGCGGAAAGTCGTGAACGGTTTAGCTCGATCGCCCACTGCGAGCGATCCATTTTCTAAAAACGAGCCAGCAAACAAGAAACCGAGTCCGACCATTGGAATAATGCCGCGATCGACCACTTGCGTCACGACATTCGCAAACCAAGCTTTGTCCGAAAAGTTGGGTGGAATCAGAACCGAGAGATAGTCTACCAGCGATGACAGAATCAAGATTGTGCCAATCAGTCGGAGGACAAAGGGGGCTGTGGGAAGAGAATTCGTTGCTTTCATCGGGCTTTTACACTTCTAACGGTTGTCTACGGCATCGCAAATTGCTCAAATCTGATCGGGCAGTTAAAGCATCTGCACTTTTTTCTAGTGTCCAGCGTAAAGTAGCTTTAGAAACTCAGTTATTTTACATGGGTTGTCTCACGATTCAAGCGCGGGAACACCGAAGCAAGCTGGCATTAACCCAGGAATGAATGGAAACAGAATCTGAGGTTTGCACCGCAAGTAGAGGGTAACATTGCTACGCTTAGAAATCACAAGCTTTTTTGACTTGAAACAATCGGGCTTTTAGCTTTATGTTGTCGATCGATGGATTTAGTTCCCACCTTTACGATGATGCAAATTGCGGTAATCGCTCAAAAGCTAAATATCTATACGCTTCAAAGCGTGGCGGTCAGCAAAAATAATGTGATCGTACCGACACTCGATGGGCAACTGCTTAAAATTACACCGGATGGAAAGAGTTCGTCGATCGTCAATTTAGTCCAGGCTGAATTGGGCGTGCCATTTGGAATTATCGACCAAGAACAAGACTTGATCGTGACGGTTTCAGGCTATCTGCCGCAACATTATTTATTGAGAATTAAGCCGGATGGCAAAGTTGAAACGATCGCAGATTTGACGCAGCGCAGCGGGTTCTATGGTGCGCCGTTTGGGGTCACGGTTGACCAAGGCGATTATTTAGTCACGCTCTCAACGGATGTGATTGAATCATCCAGTGAGTTAGTTCGAGTCAGTCCGAACGGAAAGATAAGTCTGATCGCAAATCTAACTCAGTTTGGCAATCCGTTCGGGTTAGTCGTGCAGAATCAAGCGATCATCGTGGCGCAATCCTATGGGCAGTTGGTGCGAGTCGAAAAAGGCGAAGCGAAAGCGATCGTTGATCTCAAAGCGCTAGGATTCGGTATTCCTTTTGATGTGACGATTTGGCGCGATCTCTTAACGGCAACGACTAACTCTGGGCTAGTCGTGCAAGTCGATGCAGCGGGAAAGGTGAATACGATCGCTGACTTGGCGAAGGCAAAATATCAGATTCCGTCAGGTATTACGACGCTAGGAAACGATTTGATTGTCACAACGAACGGGGGATTCGTCTTGAGAATCTCAGGATAGGGTGAGTAAGCAGATGAGCAAATCGAAAGGATTGTTTGAGAACGATCGCGTCAGCTAGATCAATTCACCCTCGAATTGACCATCTGATTCAGGTTTATGGGAAACGGCGCGACGTTACTAACGAACGCCATGCCATTGGTCAGTAATGTCACGACATTTGTGGTGAATTGCGTCGCGTTTGTCACAAATGTCGTGATGTCTGTAACCAATTGGCAGTCTGTAACTGAATCTGAACCTAATTTCTGTTACAAATCCAGGCAAAGTGGCAAAACTAGGGGTACTGAATCCCCCTGTTTCCCCAGCTACGAAGGAGTGACGATCGTATGGAATACATCATTCCAGAATTAGAACCCATCAGCCGCCAATTCATGACCCTCGATCGACCCAAGAAAACTAAAATGCTCGTCGTCGATGACGAACCGGACAATCTCGATTTGCTGTACCGGACATTTCGCCGCGATTTTCAGGTTCTTAAAGCAGAAAGCGGCGTTCATGCGCTGCAAGTGTTAGCGGAAGAAGGCGAAGTTGCAGTCATTATCTCTGACCAGCGAATGCCTGAAATGAAAGGAACCGAGTTTCTCAGCCGCACGGTTCCCAAATTTCCCGATACGATGCGCATCATTTTGACGGGCTTTACCGATGTCGAAGATCTCGTTGAGGCAATCAACTCCGGGCAAGTATACAAATACATCACCAAGCCCTGGGACCCGAACGAACTCAAAGCCGTAGTCCAGCGGGCAGCCGAAACTTACGAATTGCTGAAACAGCGGACTGAAGAACTCCGTCGATCGCAATCTCAAACTGCTTTGTTATCGATGATTGTCGCTGTCGCCCAAGATGCCACCAGCCTCGAAAGCACTTTAGATCCGATCGCAGTTGCCTTTGGTCAGAACTTCTTCACTGATCGCTGTGTGATTCAACTGATCGAGGATGGTGTATTCACGAAGACCGGAACTTATGGAATCAGCGGCGATTTAGACTTAGCGCAATCTGAGCGGGTAAAAGACGCGATCGCAAATCAGAAAATGCAGGTCGTGACCGAAACAGGCGATCCAGAGTTTGGCGCACATCTTGTTGTGCCAGTCACGCTCCGAGGTGAAGTTCTCGCCGTTCTGTCTTTGCAATGGAAACACCCGCAAAGCCTGCGAGAAGATGAACTTTTGTTGCTCCATCTTTCAGCGCAACAAGTCGCCCTTGCATTGACTTGCACGCGCTTGATTCAGAGTGCGATCGCTGCCTAACATTTAATGATCAGCGCCTTCTCTAAAATTGCCCGTCTCAAGTGAACCTCTCAAAACTTAGAATTTTAGAGAGAACAACTTTAGAGAAGCGCTCATCATAAATGAATTCTGATCATATTCAAGCGTTATTCGATCGCATTGCCCCGGTCTACGATGAACTCAACAACGGTCTGAGTTTCGGACAGCACCGCATTTGGAAACAAATGACCGTGAAGTGGAGCGGCACAAAACCCGGAGATACGACCCTCGATTTATGTTGCGGCAGCGGCGACATCGCCCAAATGCTAGCGGAAAAAGTTGGCAAAACCGGACAAGTTTACGGCGTTGATTTTTCTGCCGCCCAGTTAGAAGTCGCACGCGATCGAAGTGAACGTCGCTGCATCAAGCCACCGATTCACTGGATCAAGTCCGATGTCCTCGATCTCCCCTTCCCCGATAACCAATTTGACTCCGCCACGATGGGCTATGGCTTACGAAACGTAGTTGACATTCTGGGCAGTTTGAAAGAGATTCAACGAGTTCTCAAACCTGGCGCAAAAGCGGCAATTCTAGATATGCACCGCCCAGAGAGCGAATTAATTCGCACGTTTCAGCAATGGTATCTCGATGAAGTCGTCGTCCCGGCTGCTCAACGATTCGGCTTTACCGAAGAATACGCCTACATCGCGCCTAGTCTCGACAAATTTCCCACAGGCAAAGAACAAATTCGCTTGGCAAATCAAGCAGGTTTTGTCGCTGTCACCCATTACCCGATCGCGGGCGGTACGATGGGAGTATTAGTTATCACAAAATGAGGCGATCGCCTCTTCACCCTTCATTCTGTCTAACCCCTGTGGATCTCTCGACGTTCTGGCTTTTTGTTGGACCTCCTGTTGTTGGTGGAGTGATTGGCTACTTCACCAACGATATTGCGATTAAAATGCTGTTCCGCCCTTATCGTCCGCTCTATATCGGCAGACGGCGGATTCCGTTTACTCCAGGCTTGATTCCACGCAATCAAGAACGCTTGGCAAAGCGAATTTCTGACACGATCATGGGATCACTGTTAACTCCTGAAGAGTTGCAGAATTTAGCGCGACGGCTCCTACAGCCAGAGCGAGTTCAGGCTGCGATTCTTTGGTTATTGCAATTAGCGATCGAGCAAGTTCAAGAAAGCAAAGAGCAAAAAACAGCAAAAATCTTAGGAAATATATTAAAAGATCTATTTGGTCAATCTTTACCGCGATTGCTAAAGGTGTTAGCGCGTCAGGAAGAGTTTCTAGAAGACCAGTTAAATCATATTTTTGATCAAGTTGTTCTAGAGTTTCAGTTAAGCGAAGAACAAGCAGATAAGCTTTCAGAATGGCTGATTCAAGTTGTCATTCCACCTGATGTTCTACGCCAAACATTAATCGATTTTTTGACCGATCGTAATATTCAAGTAGTCGATGAAGGATTTCGAGAAAAAACAAGTGGAACTTATTGGGTCGTTGCAAATCTGTTTGGGGTTCGGAATACTTTAACTCGACTCAGAACGTTTTGTTTGGACGAGAAAGAATCGAGTAATTCTGTTTTATCAGAGCTAACTTTTTCGCTCGGCGTGAAGCAGCGCTTTAAGGAATGGCTGCAAAATGTCTCATTACAAAATTTGCCTGTTTCTACCGTGAGACAGCTTCGTAAAACGATGCGAGATAGTGTCCGCAATTATCTTCAAGATCGTGGTTCTGAGGTATTGCAAGGACTTAGCGCATCAGTAGACTGGGAAAATGTCGCCTCAGTCGTTCTAGATCGATTACAAAATTCAGAAGCTGTTAGCTCTTCGATGGAGCTTATTAGTGAAGAATTGGCGCTAATTTTAGAGCGCTATTTAGAGAAAGATTTAGAAAATATTGTGGCTCAAGCGATCCCAATTTTGAACATTGACCAAGTGATTGTCGATCGAGTAAAAGCGACTTCCCCCGCCGAGCTAGAAAACGCAATCAATGGCATTGTCCGAAGCGAACTACAAGCGATCGTTAATTTGGGCGGAATTTTAGGACTCCTCATTGGTGCGCTTCAATCTGCTTTACTTCTACTGCGTTAAGAAACTGCTTGAAGTTGATCAGGAGCAGTCAAAATATCCTCGATCGACTCTACGATCGAGCTTCTCTCCTCGTAAACTAAAACTAAATGATCCTTGGCGCGAGTCATCGCAGTATAAAGCCCTGCCTTCTCTTCAAACTCTTCTGATGTCTCAACGCCGACAATAATCACTGCATCAAATTCAACTCCTTTCACTGCATTCCACGAATCCACAATTACCGTGGGTCGATCGACAATATTTCCAAGTCGTTCCTGCGATCTCATTGGTGCATGATGTCTGATTTCTAAACAAAATAGTTCTTTGCTGATTTGAGTTTTTAAGGACTTGATATCTTGATGCGTTGGATGTAGCAAAATACCAATTGAAGAATTTGCGTGGCTTTCTAGTGCAAGTTTGACTTGATTGGAAATCTCGATCGCAATTTTATCGGCATCAACCTGTACCAAAAGGGGAGAAATTCCAGAGCTACGAGAAGTTCTCTTTTTAGGCTCGATTAATTTGTCAATCGATGGGCTATTCTCGCGCTTTTCAACTTTGATTTCAGCCTTTTCTAAATGAGGTTGAATGAATTTCCAAGCAAGTTCTAAAATTTCAGGAGCATTACGATAGTTGAGATCAAAAATTTGCGATCGTCCAACAACATCAATTCCCAGCTTTGCCCAACTCCAACCACTTTTTCTTCGGTGCGATTGGCCATAAACAGACTGAGTATTATCGTACACAAAGAAGAGAGAATTCGTTTCTCGATCGAGAACCTTCAGTAATGCTTGAAACCATTCATCATAAAAATCTTGAGCTTCATCGACTAAAATTGCTTGATAGCTTAAGTTCGATTTGTGTGCAGATTCGATTAGTCTTTGTCTTGATTCTTTTTCTCGATCAAGCTCATAAGAATACTTCAAATGTTGAAATGCCCAGCGATGAAAAGTACTGCATTCAACTTGTAACTTATTACGACCGAGATTCGCCTCGATCCATCCTTGCATAAAGCGATTGTACGAAAGCACAAGAATACGATCGAACTTCTCTTGCACAAGCTTCTCAGCCCGTTGGTGTAGCACCAAAGATTTACCAGATCCCGCTACTCCACGCACTAAGGAATGCCCTCTAAGGCTGAAGTTTTTTGCGTGGCTCTGGGCTTCATCTAATTGCGTATAAATCAGCCGTTGATGAGAGGTTTTCTGGAAATCAATCCACTGCATTATGGTTTTCTCAAACACTGTGCTGAGAGAGTGCCCAAGAAATTCTTGCCCCTAACTTAGACCTAAATCTAATTGATTTTGATCGTCGATCGTGCAGTTGAATTACTGATCTAAATTCTCGTTTTCCTCATTTTTCATCAGCTTATCAATATCAAGCTTTCGGAGAGATTGCTGCTGGTTTTTACGCGACTCTCGCCGATATTTCTTCAACTCTAATCGTGGTTCAAATTGTGTTCCTTTTCCCTTTGTTTTAAGCTTCAACACTTCATCAGGATTAGACTGTTGATTTAATTGTGTTTCGTAAACGATCGCATCTTCCAAAAAATCTAAATAATGTGCATATCGCTCCCAATCTCCGCGCACAATGCACCCAGGCTCATCTCGATGCAAGCAATTACTAAACTGACAGCTTCCTTCTGCCAATTTCCGCCGCACTTCTGGAAAATACTGCACTAATTCTTGTGGTAGACAATATAAATCTGGTTGATTAAACCCTGGAGTATCCGCCAATAGTCCGCCCAACGGCAATTCAAATAACTCAACGTGCCGCGTCGTATGTCGCCCTTTTTCTAACTTCCCAGAAACTGTGTTCACTCGTAGAATAACACTTGGGATTATCTGATTAATTAAGCTGGACTTTCCAACACCAGAAGGGCCGGATGCAACCGTAATTTTTTGACTCAAATACTGGTTTAATTCAATCAAACCCAATTGTTGATGAACACTAATAAAAATCGGTTGATAGCCCCATTCACCTAATCGAGTTTTCCAATGTTGTTGTTCATCGATCGAGGCTAAATCACTTTTACTCAACGCCAAACACACCGATACTCCAGTGGATTCGGCTTTAACCAGAAACCGACTTAACTGATAAGGCTCGATCGCTGGAGATGACAACGCGAACACCAACAAAATCTGATCAACATTCGCGATCGGGGGACGATCCAACTCTGATCGCCTCGGAAAGACCTGCGAAATTGCGCCTCGATCCCCATTCCAATCCGGCTCCTCAACCATAACGAGATCGCCCACCATCACCCGCTGCCCGATTTTTTTCAATCGAGTCCGCCGAGTACAAAGCAACATCGATTTAGGCAGAGACTTCCCTTGAAGCCGTACCTGATAAAAATTCGCTTGCACTGCCACAACAGTACCAGTCACCTGTCGCGGCTGATCCTCTTCCAAAATCTTGCTGAAGTCATCAGAACTCATAAGATCCAGTAAGAAATTTAACGGCGAATTCTAACAGCGAAAAAGCTCGATCGATCTTCGATCCTTTCAATTTGATAGCCTTCCATAGTCAAACTGTCGGGCACTTGCTCGATCGGCTCTCCCGGATCAAGCCACACTTCGAGGAGTGATCCCGGAGACATTTGCTCTAACCGTAACTTGGTGCGAACGAAATTAATCGGGCAAGGTGTCCCGCGCAAATCCATCTGCACATCCGAAGTTTCTGCTGCTTGACTCATCCGCCAAAAATCTTCCCAATAAAGCCTTCAACGCCACCTTTTCCCACGCGATCGCCTCGAATCTTCGCCAATTTCTCCAGCAATTCCCGCTCTTCTGGACTGATCCGCGCCGGAATATCCACCAATACCGTAATCAAATGATCCCCACGGCTCACCGGATTTCCAAGCTTCGGAACCCCTTTATTTTCCAACGTTAGCACCGTTCCAGGCTGCGTTCCTACCGGAATCGTCAACTCTTCCTCACCATCGACGGTTTTAACCTCGATTCGAGATCCGAGAATCGCCTGCAAATAGCTAACTTTGATTTCAGATAAAACATTGACTCCATCGCGCTGAAAATCAGCATCATCATTGATAAACAGGTAGACATAAAGATCGCCCGAAGGGCCGCTCCGCTGTCCGGCATCTCCTTCACCCGACACTCTCAACCGAGTCCCGTTATCCACGCCTGCGGGAATGGTAATTTTGAGCTTCTTGGTTTCCTGCCGCTGCCCGTTTCCGCCACAAACTTCACATTTCTCCTCGATCATCTGCCCCGTACCGTTACAGGTCGGACAAACTGAAACCTGGGTGAAGCTTCCAAACGGGGTTCGAGTCGCGCGACGAACTTGACCTGCACCCGAACAAGTTGAGCAAGTCCGGGGACGTGTTCCCGGCTTTGCACCGCTACCCGTACAGTTCGTACAAGTCTCTAAATGACTGATGCGAATTTCTTTTTCACCGCCAAAAACTGCCTCGCGAAAATCGAGTTTCAAATCCAATCGAAGATCATCGCCTCGAACGGGGCCACCTCGTCGCCGAGTTTGACCGCCAGGTGCGCCGCCTGAAAATCCGCTAAAAAAGCTTTCAAAGATATCAGCGATGCCGCCCATATCTCCGAAGTCCTGATAGCCAGCCGCGCCAGCGGCAGAACCAACTCCAGCTTCACCAAAGCGATCGTACCGCGCACGATTCTCTGGGTCTGAAATTACCTCGTAGGCACGATTAATTTCTTTAAATCGCTCTTCAGCCCCTGGCTCTTTATTGACATCAGGGTGATATTTTCGGGCAAGACGACGAAAGGCTTGCTTGACCTCTTCCTTGTCTGCATCACGGGCAACGCCAAGAATTTCGTAGTAATCACGAGCCATAGGGTAGAGATTCAGGGGTAAGGGGGGCTAAACAAAGGAGGCGTAGGGCGTTGGGCAACGGTCTAGACTCCCTATATTACTACCCTACACGCTCAACTAATCGACTGCCTCATAATCCGCAGTGATCGTGGCATCTGCCTCAAAGGTGAAACGACCCATGTCTGCTGAGACTGTTTCATCTTGAAAATTCATACCAGAATTGGTGTTCATTCCAAAGGCAGAATTCTCGGAAGGTTGAGCATTTTGATAAACTGTTGAGCCAATTGTATACAACAGTTGCTGCAACTCATCGAGATGTGTTTTCACTTCATCGATACTAACCTTTGAATCCGCGATCGCGCTTCTCAGTTCAACAATTTTCTCGTTTACCTGCACTTTCAAGGTATCGCTGATCAACCCGCCATTTTCCTTCAGCGTCGTTTCATAGCTGTGGAACAAACTATCGGCTTGGTTCTTGAGTTCCACCAGTTGCATCCGACGGCTATCTTCTTCAGCAAAAAGCTCGGATTCTTGCCGCATTCGCTCGATTTCTACATGGCTTAATCCGCCTGTGTTAGAGATTTCAACGCTTTGGGCGCGTCCTGTTCCCTTATCGCGGGCCGCAACTTTCAAGATTCCATTCGCATCAATCTCAAATGCCACCTCAATTTGAGGAACGCCTCTCGGCGCAGGTGGAATTCCCGTGAGTTGGAATTTACCCAAACTCTTGTTGTCTCGCGCCATTGCTCGTTCGCCTTGCAGGACGTGAATTTCTACGGAAGTTTGTCCGTCGGTTGCGGTCGAGAAAACCTGAGTTTTGCTGCTGGGAATCGTGGTATTGCGATCGATAATTCGGGTAAACACTTCCCCTAACGTTTCGATCCCCAAGGAAAGCGGTGTGACATCTAAAAGCAGCAAATCTTTCACTTCGCCGCCCAACACGCCTGCTTGAATCGCAGCTCCAAGTGCAACCGCTTCATCAGGATTCACAGAGCGATCAGGAGTTCTGCCGTTGAAAAACTTCTTCAACGCATCTTGAACGGCTGGAATCCGAGTTGAGCCGCCGACGAGAAGAATTCGATCGATGTCTTCTGTTGTCAGGGTTGCATCTTTTAGCGCCTGTTCCATCGGCTCGATCGTGCCTTGAATTAATCGGCTCGATAGCTCCTCAAATTTGGCACGAGTCAACTCGATTTCCAGATGTTTGGGCCCAGTTTCATCGGCAGTGATAAATGGCAAATTGATCGAAGTGCTGTGGGTCCCAGAAAGCTCGATTTTTGCCTTTTCAGCCGCTTCTCTCAGGCGTTGCAGTGCCATTTTATCCTCGGTCAAGTTAATGCCTTCTTGCTGCTGAAAAATCTCATTCAGCCAATCGACAATACAAGCATCAAAATCATCACCCCCCAAATGGTTATTACCCGACGTGGCTTTCACTTCAAACACGCCGTCGCCCAATTGCAGAATCGAGACATCAAACGTTCCGCCGCCAAGGTCAAACACCAAAACACACTGGTCTTGATCTTGCTTCTCTAAACCATAAGCGAGTGCTGCCGCAGTCGGCTCATTGATAATTCTCAGAACTTCGAGTCCAGCGATCGTGCCTGCATCCTTCGTTGCCTGCCGTTGAGCATCACTAAAGTAAGCTGGAACCGTAATCACAGCTTGCGTAACTTGTTCGCCCAAATAATTTTCCGCGTCCTGCTTGAGTTTTTGCAGGATCATGGCGCTTACTTCTTGCGGGGTGTAGTTTCGACCGCGAATTTGAACATCAACGGTTTCGTCTTTTCCCTTGACGCAGTTGTACGGAACCCGCGATCGCTCCGTCTGCGTATCTTCCCACCGTCGCCCAATGAAGCGTTTGATGCTAAATACCGTGTTTTCAGCGTTGGTAACGGCTTGCCGTTTTGCTAACTGACCGACTAAGCGATCGCCCGTCTTCCCAAACCCCACCATGCTCGGTGTGGTTCGTCCGCCTTCAGAGTTGGTGATGACGACGGGCTGCCCGCCCTCCAACACAGCTACACAACTGTTGGTTGTTCCTAAGTCGATGCCGATGACTTTTCCCATATCTAGCGCTGCCGAAAGTACGCGAGGTGAACGCAGAACGTAATGTTCTCGGTTAGTTCTCCGTACAATACGGATAAACTTGAACTAACTTTCCGAATGATTCCCTAATTTCAGAGTTTTCTTAACGTTGCGTTCACAAACAAGCCGAGCTTGCCGATCTCCGTACTTTCACAGGCTAGTCACTTAACCTTCACTCGATGAGCCGTCTTCTGGGGGCGCTGCAACCTTGACCATCGCATGACGCAATACTTTGTCATCGAGCATATAGCCTCGCATCAACTCTTCGACTACGGTTCCTTCTGGATGTTCGCTGGTCGGTTGACGCATGACCGCTTCATGCAGATTCGGATCAAACTCTTTGCCTTCTGCCCGCATCGGTGCCACGCCTACCTTCTTTAAGCGATCGACCATATCCTTATACACACCCTGATAGCTCTTGTGAATCGCCGATTCGCCGTCAGTTTGCGGTTTAATCTGCGATCGCGCCCGCTCAAAGTTGTCCACAACAGGAAGCAACTCTTTCACGGTGTTGCACTTAATTTGGGTTTCTAACTCTTCTCGTTCCCGCTGAGTGCGGCGGCGGAAGTTCTCAAAATCTGCGGCAATTCTCACGTACTGATTGTTCAGTTCTTCCGCTTGTTTTTTGAGTCCTTCGATCTCTCGTTCCTTGGCGGCATAGTTCGATCGTAATTCCATGAACGCCGCTTCATAATTCGTCGTGTCTTCTTCTGCGGGAGCTTCTGCAACCCCTTCTGTCTCTACCGCCTCACTCGTCGGCTCAGACGGAGGAGTCTCAGAAAATTCACTGACGGGTACTTGAACTTCTTCAGACTGCTGATTTTGTTCGTCGATCATTGTGCGCTAATTCCCCTGTATAGAACGCTGGCTTAAGCAAGCCTCTTCCATCCTAGCGAATGGGCTGTCGGATGCCGCACCGCTTACAACCGTTAAGCATCATATCGCACTGATCTCAGTTTGACGCTTTCTCTCTGCGCAAGCGATCGACGTTGAGCGTTCTTCAAAAAACATTTTGGGAATTATCAATAAGGTGATCTTCGTTCATCCGTTATGACAAATTCTTCTTCTCAGCGGCGTGCGCTTGTTGTTCAAAACAATTTTTCGCCATTCGGCAACAAACTCATCCAATCTGGCTATATCAACAACGAGCAGATGCAACAAGCGCTGATCGAATGCCGCAAGTCAGGCAAGCCACTCACCGCAGTTCTAGAATCAATGACGGGGCAGCAGTTGTCCCCGGATCTGATTCGTCAATACAAAAAGCAACAGCTGTTTGAGTTGAAAATTCTCTACGGAGTTGAATCGTTAGATCCTGAGCTAAATGAAGTTTCCTCGGCTCAAATCGGTCAACTGATTGGCGAACTGATCCCAATCGAGCTTTGTCGTCGCTACAACTTAATTCCGTTATCCCAGAGCCAGAATGAGCCACCGTTCGTGCTGGTGGCAATGGTTGATCCGGACAACCTCGCAGCTCAAGATGAACTGAATCGAATTTTGCGCCCCAAGGGTTTAGGGCTTCAGCGATTAGTCATTACGATCGATGACTATCAGCGCATTATATCGACTTACATGGATGCGCGGCTGGAACAAGAAAAACAACTTGAAGCCCAATCTAGAGTGGATGTCCGGTCTGATCTCGAAGGCTTGGAAGGACTCGCAGAACTTCGAGACGACGACAGCGCAGAAATGGATCTCGATGCGTCGGCAGATGCAGAAGCGGCTCCAATTATTGCCTTGGTGAATAAGATTCTAATCAAAGCGCTTCAGATGGCGGTTTCCGATATTCACGTTGAGCCACAAGAAGAATCTCTCCGGGTTCGCTTCCGCAAAGATGGTGTACTCCGCGAAGCCTTTGAGCCATTTCCGAAAAAGATTATTCCTGCGGTCATTGCCCGCTTCAAGATTATCGCTCAACTTGATATTGCAGAGCGTCGCCAACCCCAAGACGGTCGGATTCGCCGGATTTATGACGCGCGCAAAGTGGACTTTCGGGTCAATACGTTACCGAGCCGATACGGTGAGAAAGTCGTGCTGCGGATTCTCGACAACTCATCGACTCAATTGGGACTCAACAAACTGATCACCGATGAAACCTCGCTGCACATCGTTCAGGAAATGGTGAAGCGACCCTTTGGACTGATTCTTGTAACGGGGCCGACTGGATCGGGTAAAACGACGACGCTTTATTCAGCACTTGCAGAACGCAACGATCCCGGTGTCAACATTAGTACGGCGGAAGACCCGATCGAGTATTCGCTTCCTGGTATCACTCAAGTTCAGGTGATACGCGAAAAAGGCATGGACTTTGCCGCGATCTTGAGAGCCTTCCTCCGACAAGATCCAGACGTGATTCTAGTGGGTGAAACACGAGACAAAGAAACGGCAAAAACCGCGATCGAAGCTGCGTTGACCGGGCACTTAGTTCTCACGACCTTGCACACCAACGATGCCGCAGGTGCGATCGCTCGACTCGATGAAATGGGCGTTGAACCGTTCATGGTTTCCGGCGCACTGCTTGGAGTCGTTGCTCAACGTCTAGTTCGGAAAGTCTGTGACGAATGCCGAATTCCCTACACTCCCAGTTCAGCCGAGCTTTCTCGCTTTGGTTTGACCAGTTCGAGCGATGCTCAACTGACGTTGTACAAGGCAAATTCGCTGCATCCGCAAGAGATTCAAGAAGCACGATCTCGGAATCAGCTCTGCCAGAAATGCGGTGGAGTTGGTTACAAAGGACGACTTGGCGTTTATGAAGTCATGCGTGTGACCGAATCGCTGCAAACTCTGATTACCGAAGGCGCACCGACTGAGCGAATCAAAGAAGTTGCTGTCGAAGAAGGAATGCAAACGCTGCTCGCCTACAGCTTAGATCTTGTGCGTCAAGGGCTTTGCACACTGGAGGAGATCGAGCGTGTGACTTTTACCGACACTGGGCTAGAAGCAGAACTCAAAGCGAAACGTAAAAGTTCGCTCACCTGCCGCACTTGTGCCGCAGAAATGCAGCAAGAATGGCTCGACTGCCTCTACTGTACGACTCCCCGCTTCCAAGATTAATTCTTTCCCGCTTCAAGGCAGACTAATTTTCAGCTTTTCAATCTTCAACTCAGCAATCAGGAGCAAATCAGATGGAAATGATGATCGAAGACTTAATGGAACAACTGATCGAAATGGGTGGCTCAGATCTGCACTTGACTGCTGGGCTACCCCCCTACTTCCGAATCAGTGGGCACTTGCAACCGATCGGCGATCAAGTCCTTAACTCGGAAGAATGTCAACGTCTCATCTTCAGTATGCTGAACAACACACAGCGCAAAATGCTAGAGCAGAACTGGGAGCTTGACTGTTCTTACGGCGTTCGCGGTTTGGCGCGGTTTCGCGTAAACGTCTACAAGGATCGCGGAACCTATGCGGCTTGTTTGCGGGCCCTCAGTTCCAAAATTCCGAATTTTGAGAAGCTCAATCTTCCTGATGTTGTGCGGGAAATGTCTGAAAAACCAAGAGGCTTGATTCTGGTGACAGGCCCGACTGGATCAGGTAAAACAACGACACTGGCAGCAATGATCGATTTGATCAATCGCACTCGTGCTGAACATATTTTAACGATCGAAGATCCGATCGAATTCGTTTACGAACCCATCAAGAGCCTAGTTCACCAACGCCAACTCGGTGAAGACACCAAAAGTTTTGCAAACGCGCTAAAAGCGGCTCTTCGTGAAGATCCAGACATCGTTCTGGTCGGTGAAATGCGGGACTTGGAAACCATTTCGCTCGCGATCTCTGCGGCTGAGACAGGTCACTTAGTCTTCGGAACGCTGCACACCAGCTCTGCAGCTCAAACCGTTGACCGGATGATCGATGTCTTCCCGTCTGAGCGACAAACCCAAGTCCGGGTTCAGCTTTCTAACTCGCTCGTCGCTGTCTTCAGCCAAACGCTAGTTCCTAAGAAAAATCCGAAGCCGGGTGAATATGGGCGAGTAATGGCACAGGAAATCATGATTGTGACTCCTGCGATCGCAAACCTAATCCGCGAAGGTAAAACCGCACAAATTTACTCTGCTATCCAAACAGGCGGAAAGCTGGGAATGCAAACCCTTGAGAAAGTCCTTGCAGATCAATACAAAGCAGGACTGATCACTTTTGAATCGGCTGCCTCTAAGACCTCGCGCCCGGACGAACTTCAACGATTGCTTGGCGGAACACCAAACGGTGCTGGCGCAGCCATGAAGCGCTAATTCAACAGCCATATTTCAAGTTCTCACCACCCCTACTGAAACCCTATGCCAACCTACGTTGCCCGCGTCCGAGACGCGAAAGGAAACGCCAAGAAAGAGAAAATCGTTGCGGAATCTCTCAGTGAAGCGCGATCGGCGTTGCGCGAACAAGGCTTGTTTGTGCAAGAACTGAAAGAAAACGAAAGCTTTAATATCAATTCGAGCTTCGCGAAGTTTCAAACTTCAATGGTGTCTGTCACCGTCAAAGATAGAGCCGTTTTCTCCCGTCAATTTGCGGCACTTGTGAATGCAGGCGTGGCACTGGTTCGAGGTCTCGGTGTGTTGGCAGACCAATGCACCAATCCCAAACTGAAAAAAGCGCTGATGGAAATTAGTGCAGATGTCCAGCAGGGGGTGAACTTATCCGATGCGATGCGGAAACATCCCCAATGTTTTGATGGCTTGTACGTCAGTATGGTGCAAGCTGGAGAAACAGGCGGGGTACTCGATGAAGTGCTGAATCGTCTCGCCAAACTGCTCGAAGATGTCGCCCGCTTGCAGAACCAAATCAAATCAGCGATGAGCTATCCGGTTGTGGTTGGTTTTCTTGCAACAGCAATCTTTCTAGGGATGACGATCTTTCTCATCCCGATCTTCGCAGGGATCTTTAAGCAACTTGGGGGCGATCTACCAGTCTTTACTCAATTGATGCTCGATATCAGTGGATTTCTCACGAGTCCATCTGCCCTCAGCCTTGTCGTGATTATCCCGTTGATTATTTTTGCTTATAAGCAATACTACAAAACGCGGGTAGGACGGGAGACGATGGATCGTTTCTTTCTGAAAATGCCGTTGTTTGGTGATTTGATCCAAAAAACTGCAACCGCAAGATTTTGCCGTACTTTTGGAGCTTTGACCCGCTCAGGCGTTCCAATTTTGACTTGTTTAGAGATTGTGCGTGATACATCCGGTAATCAGATTGTGGCAAACGCGATCGACGAAGCCCGCAAAGAAATTCAAACGGGCGGCATGATCAGTATCGCTCTGCAAAAAGAGCAGGTTTTTCCAGCGATGGCAATTCAGATGATTAGCATCGGAGAGGAAACCGGGGAAATCGATAAGATGCTAATGAAAGTTGCCGACTTCTATGAAGATGAAGTGGAACAAGCCGTTAAAGCCCTGACGAGCATCATGGAACCCATCATGATTCTGTTTCTGGGCGGAATGGTCGGAAGTATTCTCGTTGCGATGTATTTACCGATGTTTGCAATTTTCGACAAGCTCGGCTAAGTCGTTGATCGAGCAAGTGTTTTTGTTGATGTGGGTCAGATGTACGAAGCTTTTGCTCTCTCGCATCTGACCTTTACCGTTTGGTCGATGCTATGGAAATATCTGCTCAAAAAATTCAGTACGAGGAATTACTCGCGACGTATAGCCATTCGATCGAAGCGATCGAACTTCTGAAGTGCCATCGAGTTTACCTGGAAATGATTCCGAGTATGCGGCGTGCTAAGGAAAGCGTCATCACGATCCCATTACCGATCGTGCGAATTCGCCATTCAGCCCCGACAAGCAACGCGACTAACATTACGATCGTGGAACCTCAGCTTCTTCCTTGTGAATTGGCAATTTTGATGTGTGATCCAGAGTGGAAGATCAAAACAGGTAAAGAGATTTTTGTGTTTATTCACCGACCTGATGAGGATTTCTCTGATTTGCTGGGTCGGTGGCGGCGGACACAACTCACAGTGGGTAAGGACTATGAGTGGGTGATGCCATCCCGGTATCAACACATTCTGAACGACGGAGCCGATAAAATCTACCCGCTTTTCGTTGTATTTGAAGAGACTCCTGAACGGATTAAGCGAGGGTTGCTTGGGGCGCATTTACCTTTTGCGGTACAAGGCAGCACTGAGCAAGCGGATGAATTAGCGGAAACAACGCAATTCAGCCCAACCGAAGAATAAGTGAAAAGCTCCAGGCAACTGCTTGGAGCTTTCAATTTACTGAGTTTAGCTCTGCTTACGTTTCGCCTTGGATTCCTGTTTGCGTCGATTCACAGTAATCATGGCGTGATCAACTGGAAATCCAGCAACTGGAATCACTTGATATTTCCGCTCTTCCTCTAATTGCTTCAACTCAGCGTAATTCACCCAATGAATACAATCAACCGGACAAGTTTCGATCGCTTCTTGAATTAATTCCTCAGAATCTCCATCCTGCCGAATCACTCGCGATCGACCGTAATCTGGTTCGATGTAAAACGTATTTCTCGCAACATGAGCGCAGTGCTTACAGCCAATGCAAGTAATCTCATCGACGTAGACACCACGCTGTCGAAAAACTCCTCCCAACTCAGGTTCAAGACCCGATCGCCCTTCAGTCTCGCGCAGGAACCCACCTAACTCAGGCTCCAAACCAGACCGTTCGGGAGCAAATTCAGAGGAGGAATGATCGCCTTCGGACGGTTGGAAGGAGTCAGCCATTACGCACTCCAGCGCTGTAGAACTAACCGAATTGAGCCATCTTGATTTTTCTGCTGCTCGGAAACTTGGAAACCTTTCTGAGCGCTCTCGTTGACGATCGTGTGGTATGCATAGCGCTGAGTCACCTTGCTCAAGAAGCGATCGACCGAATTGTCGAGGTTCCAATATTGCAAGTCAGCAACCAATTCGTACTCGTGACCGTTCCAGGCAAAACCCACATCGTAACCATTATTTTGTTCGATCACGACTTCCGCAGTTTGGGTCTGACCGCGATAGCCTCGGACTTCACAAGGGCCAGATTTCCAGTCCATGCCTATATCAGATAGAGCAGACTGCAAGGAAGTAAGATTACGGATTTGAGTTTTGATTTGGCTAAAGTGTGACATGGCAAATAGTTAGGAATCGAATTGCAAGGGGTTTAAAAAAATTACCAATCGCTATATGTAGCTTGGGTCTTCACCGTTTCGGACTGCTTGACCGTCTGGGCAAAGTATTCGGAGGTGCATTCCTGGGTAATGACTCGACCCAGTTGAGCCTCGATCGCGGCAGTCACTTCCTCACAGGAAGCACCCACAATTCCGGTCACTTTTTCTTGCACCCGACCATCTGGATAAATGATGAACTCTAACGTTTCCATGCGCTTTGCCCAAGTTAGAAGGTATCTAGCAAAACAGCGATTTCGCTTTAGAGGTAAATCTCAATTAGATCGATTGAAATTTGCCTGTATTTAAGAACATAGCTATTTCACTTTAAAGCGTTACAGAACTTCGCAATTAATAGGAGTAGTTTCTGATTAATTGTCAGTTTCGCTTAACTTCAAGTCAGAGTCAAGATAAAAATTCGTTGCAACGCTTTATATAAATATGTATTTACTCAAGTCTTGTAAGCTTCTACCGATGGAGTGATCCCGATCAAACAGAGTCAATTATTCTGCTGGATTCGTTAGTTGAAATTGCGGGTACTGAGAAAGAATTCGATTGTATTTGCTTCATTTTTATAAGCAATAGCACTTAGGAAAGCGTGCTTTTCATGCTCTAAATCCAGTTTTAAAGAGGGTGAGGGGTCTTGCCCCTTGGGAGAATTTTTAAAGCATGAGTGACAATTGCTACAGTACGTAGTCTTTTGTTCTATTTTTAGAACTGTGCAACCCATCATGGTGTCTTCTATCACGTTAGGAACTCTGTTACGGCAGCGATATTTAATCAAGCAAATCCTTGGTCAAGGGGGATTTGGGCGGACTTACCTCGCGATCGACCAGGAACGCTTTAACGAACTTTGCGTGATTAAGGAGTTCACTGTTCCGTACCAAGATGATGGTCTGGTGGAGAAAGCGAAAACGCTGTTTCAACGGGAGGCGAGTACGCTTTACCAAATTCAACACCCACAGATTCCAAGATTTTGGGCGGCGTTTGAAAGCGAGCAGCGGTTATTTCTCGTTCAGGACTTTGTGCAGGGTCAAACTTATCGAAATCTATTGCAGGCGCGTAGACAGCAAGGGCAAGCATTTTCTGAAGCCGAAATTCTTCATCTGCTCAATCATTTGCTGCCTGTTCTGACTTATTTACACGATCGAGATATTGTTCACCGGGATATTTCGCCCGACAACATCATTTTAAGAACGCTAGAGACTCGTGAGGTGGTGATTCCAGCAGAAGTCACACCGACCACGAATCAAGGCTTACCTGTTTTGATCGACTTTGGAGCCGTGAAAGAAGCGGCAAGCCATTGGCCCATTATTTCAACGATTACTCGCGTCGGTAAGGTTGGATACGCGCCACCTGAACAACTGCAAACCGGAAATGTTTCACCCCACAGCGATCTGTATGCGTTGGGTGCGACTTGTCTCGTATTGCTCACTGGACGAGAGCCACAAGCACTTTTAGACAGTCAGACTTTGGCATGGCAATGGCAACCTTATACGCAGATTAGTTCTGGATTAGCGATCGTTTTTCAGAAAATGCTGGCGTTGCATCCTAACGATCGCTATCAGTCCGCGCGAGAAGCATGGGCAGACTTGCAGCCCTTGATGGAAGGATCGGTCAAAAGCACGCTGCTCAATCCAATGGTGCAGCCCCCCCAATCGATTGAACAAGATATTGCACCTGCGGCACGAGATATCAGTCTCAAGCGAACCGCCACGACGATTAGGACGCAACTGTTTATGACAAACAATGCTGAGGGTGGAACTTCGGACACACCAAAATCTAGTCTTTCTAGAAATCCTTCGAGAAAGGGGGCAACGATGAGCCGATGGACGGTGCCCGCTGCGATCGCAACAAGCTTAATGGTTTCGACCGGAATTGGAACGCACTTATTTCGGATGACGGAGCCATTGCCTAGCGCTCAGCAAATTAAAGCGAATGCTCCATTTCGCAATGCTGGAGAAATCAGCAATGGTAAGCCACGCCGAATTGAATTTGCGCCAGGAGACATCTCGGCAGTGGTGCAAGGGAATTTGCAGGAACGAAATTTTCAGCCTTATACGATCGAGGCGGCTCAAGGGCAAATCATGACTGTGACGATCGAGGGAGCGGGCGTGTCAATGAATTTGCTTCAGCAGAGTGGGCAGGCGATCGATAGTTCGTCGCATCAAGCTCGGAGTTGGACAGGTCAGCTTCCAAAAACGGATGAGTATACGATCGAAGTGACTGGAACCGGAGCGTATTCTCTAGATGTGGCAATTACTCCGATTTCTCAGTTCACAGACTCGAATGTTCAGCACGTTCGGTTCCCACGCGGTCAGAGCCAAACTACTGTTACTGGAGACATTCAACCCAAACAGAAACGGCGATATCTGCTCAAGGCAGGCGCTCGTCAGATTATGGCGGTTCGGGCACTTAAAGGAGATGTTTCAATCGTGGTGCTAGCTCCGACGGGACAGCGAATTGGAGGAAGTTCGGCAGAGTCGCAGAACTGGCAATCGCGATTGCCAATGGATGGAGAGTATACGATCGAAGTCTCCTCGAAACAAAAACAAGGCTTTGCTCTGGGATTCGAGATTTACTAAAGCGCTGAACAGGGGAAAAAGGAGTGATCGTGTTATGCGATCACTCCTTTTTCTATTGAAATTCCAGAAAGGTTTGAACTGCACCCTTCGGAGTCAGGAGCAATCGAATCGTGGGTGATCCGCCACCTTTGACTGGAGAGACAAACTTATCGCCAATTAGCGGAAATTCGGGACCAAGAAACCGACCAGCCGCTTCATTCATGGGTTCAATTCTAGCGATCGAGCCATCAGGAGCAAGAATCAGGCGGTATTCGATGTCTCCAGTCATGCCTTGCGGGGGTTTCCAGTTGCGCTGAAAGTACGATTTGACTTCATCGATTTGTGGGATCGTCGTACCGGATGCTACAGGACGAGGAGCTTGAAGACTGGCGGCAGCGGGTGAAGCGCTACGGCTTGCAATTTTGTCATCACCCCTTGGAGGTGGAACAGGATCAGCAGTTGGGTTTGTTGATCGAGTTGCTGCATTTGGGGCTGTAGTGGGCGCTTCCGTTTGGTCAGGAATCGCAGCGACGGGAACATCTCGCACTGGAATCTCAAGCTGAGGCGCAGGGGCAGCGACAGGAGCTTCCTGAGAAACTTTGAGTTGGGGCGCTGAGGCGGGTTGAGTGGGGGTGGTGGAAGTCGCTCCCGTGGGAGGGGTGGTTGTCCCACGGGGAAGAGAAATGAGCGGGGGCGGAGTGGTCGGAAGAGTTGCGATCGTATTTGGTGCGGGCGTATTTAACGGTTGCACTGGGAGGCGCTGATCGTTGCTGCTGGCTCCTTGACTAGTGGCGGTTTGAGTGGGAGCGGATGGCTCGAAGATTTTTAAGGTGAGAGGAACGCCGATACCGATCGCTGCGATTAACCCAGCCGCGATCGTTCCCCAAGCGGGTGTAGCGTTAAGCCAACGAGGTTTTTCTAAACTTGGGAGTGCAGTGACATCAGCAGAATATTCATCAAGTGCAGCGGCTAAATCTGCGAGTTGAACGGCGCTCAGTTGTAGAGTTGTGCCAGAAGAATCGCTGGCAAGTGTCCCGAGGTGAAGTTCGTGCGAGATCAGCCCCTTGGGTTGCAAATGAACTCCGGCGGGATTTTGCTCGGATTGAGTGATGACATCGGTGATCGGTTCTGCAACAGTGGCAGAGGAATGATTGGCGAAGCGGCTAGACTGACTGAGAAAATTCTGGACATAGTGGCTGACCGCATCACTGAGGGCTTGGAGTTGAGCGCGATCGCCTCGGACGGTAATCCACTGATCTTCGCTGACTCGTGGATCGTCAAAGCTGAGTTTGAAGCGGAGATGTTTGAGGACGGATTGCCCCATCCAGCGGGAAAGCGACGAGTCTTTCGCGGCGATCTCTAATGTGCAGGTGGGTGGGGTGTAACGGCGGATCACAGAGTTAGGTGAGGACATGGGTTCAAAGGTTGAGCGCGTCAGTTCGGGGATGCGGGCAGTGAGCGATCGAGTAAGGTCAGCCAAAGCCGCCGAACGCCTTGTGGACTGCCATAAAACAGCAAATCGATCAGTAATTTCAGAGCAAGATTCGTGAGGGCATCGGTCGAAACCGTTTCGTCTTGTTCCATTCGCTCTTGATAGGTGTTGTGGAAAGCGTCCAAATAGTTGCCTAAGAGCGCAGCTTGATGGGGTTCGCGGTTTTGTTCGGTGAGTTGTTCGAGTAGCGCAACGGCGCGGCGAACGAGTTCGTTTTGCTGTTTTGCCAAGTGGCAAATGATGAGGGTGAGTGCCCGTGCTTCATCGACATCGAGCTTTTTGCGTCCGCCTTGCCCTTTCCGCAGGGGACTCGATTGACGGAGCCGCCAGAGTGACACACGATCGCTGATCATCGATTCGAGATTGAGTTCGGTTGCTGCTTGGAGCATGGCTTCCGAGGAGAGATTGGCGATCGCTTCGAGTGCCAGCAGAATCAGATCCAGTTGAGCTTTGATGTTGTCTAACTGGTCGGGATTCGGTTGAGCGGAGAGGTGATGGTCTTCCCAGTTGGAAGGAGCGGTTGGCTGCACGATCGAGGTCATAGATTCAGCTTATATAGACACCCTTAGCAATGGGCGGATGGTTACAGGTCTTGAAACAGCGACTCACTTAGATTTCAATTTGTTTCCCCGCCTAAATTCAATCACAAATTAGCCGATCGACGGAAACGAATGGAAAACTTCCGCCATTCGATAGAGTTTCAACTGATTAAACTTCGAGTTAGGAGAAACGCGATCACAGCGCTCAAAATCGGCACTGTTAGGTTATCGATGCCAAATTTTGAAAACGCTTCTAGTGTTGCAGCACTCAATCCCACAATCAAAGAGATGAGCCAAATTTGCCAGATATTTCCAATCGTAGCAAGCAGAATCAGCGCACAAACGAGGCAGCTAATCACCGCCATCGCAGCAGAGCCTTCCCAGCTTTTCTTCATGTCCCAGAGTCGGTAAGGGTGCTTTCCAAATCGCTGTCCGATCAGTGCAGCAAATCCATCGCCCCATGTCATCACGAGAATCCCGAGCGCTGCAAATTCAGGACGTTGAATTGTCCAGAACCAAGCGACTAAAACGCCGATACTTACCGCATAGAAGAAGGTTCCGAAGCTTTTTCGTCCGATGCTGTTGATGTTGGGCAGGATGGGAACGTAGTAGGAAATCAGTGCGATCGCGCTAAATAGAATCGAGGCAGAGACTCCCAGCCACAGGGGAGTATTCAGCCACCAGGCGATCAGAATTACGTTTCCTGTGCCGATGTGGACGACTTTCCGAACGAGTTCGCTGCCGTCTGGAGTGGAGCGGTTAACAATTTCAGCGCACAAGCCCACGATCGACAACCAGAGAAGGACGATCGCGATTTGTCCCAACAGAGAATGAGTCCAGCTAGAAATCACAAGTTTTCCATCTAACCCGATGTCTTTACTTTATCGGGTTTCGAGACTGGATAGAATCGTCCATTTGCCAAAGCGATCGCCATAGTAAGCCAAAATTTTCTCAACTTGAGCCTGCGCTTGTGTGTTATTGGGATCAGAAAATTGGATTTCCAAGCTTCCAACCTGGCTCAGTGTGTATTCAAACGGCTGTGAAGTCTGAGGCGTTAAACGAGTTTGAACGCCTTCAACCTGAGTAAGATGCGCGGCAACTTCGCGATAGACTGCCAGCGGTAGCGTTGAATTTTGGACTGAATAACTCACAGGGATTTTCCGTTGGAATTGTACGGAGGCAGCGTACAGCAATTCACCTCGTCGAGGCAAACTTTGCCCCACTGTAATGCCCATCTTACAAGGGCGACGCGGTTTTCGGTTTCGGTTTTCGTCAGGATATTGCTGATGTGATTATCGACGGTGCGCTTGCTGATTTCGAGCTTTTCCGCGATGTCCTGGTTTGTTAAGCCAGAGGCTACTAGTTCAATAACCTGCAATTCGCGTTCCGAAAGAGGCGCTTGTGCTTGAGATCCACCATCTGACATAAGGATATCCCTAAGCTGTGTATATGTACTTACCGTCAATTCTATTCTAGGTGGAAATGCTCAACTCGCAAACGAAATCTCTGATGGCAATGATATGAAGTTGAAGGGATTTGGGGGAAACCGCATTGAATTTGGGAAAATCGATAGACTAAGAGAGGCTTAAATTTAGATATTTTTAGGGCGGATCATGCAGTATCCGAAATCAGTTTCGAGTGTGTCTCCAGAGCGACGCACATTAAATTATCAGGAAGCTTTCCCCTGTCCGATCTGCCGTCATGGACAGGTGGAAGGATTGACGCTGATGGATGCGTTTGCCTGTAATTTTTGCCGCCACATTTTTACAGCAAATTTGAAAGAACAGACGGTTCATGTGGAAGATAGTTCGCAGCCGATGACGTGGCGCTGGAATGGGCGCAAGTGGCAGGCGGCGAACCAACCAGATTTGGATTTGTCGATCGTCATTTGGATCGTTGGATTGGCGTTGGTGATATTGCCCCCAAGTCTAATTTGGCTGCCTGCACAGATTTTTGTGCCGCTGGATGGAAGCTCTGGGGATTGGTTTCCCACGTTTTGGATTGGGTTGACGTTCTTTTGTCATTTCGCGTTTGTGGCATGGCTGATGGCGGAACATTATCAACTGCCGTTTTATGTGGCAGGAAAGGTCAGAATTCGACGCTGGTTGGAGCGGTTTTCATCGTAGGAATTCGATTAGGGTCAGGACACTGAAGCAGGTTTTACAATTCCGTCTTTGGGAAATGTCGATCGCTGAAATCGTTACAAGTTAGATCGCTAATCCAAGACTTTCCAAAACGAGAGATTCAACTGGTTATGTTGGTTCGACAAGTTCTTTCACTGCGATTCAGCCTCGCCCGTGACTAGAAGATACTGTTGGCGAATTTGCGACGGACGGTGCAAGATCTCAGTCAGGCTAATATCCAGAAGCAACACCTTCGCCACGCGGATCGGCAGCACCTTCGATCGAGCCATCTGGCAGCACCACGATCGCATTCGCATTTCCCCATTTTTCGCGTTGCTGGATCTGATGCCCTCGCCGTTTCAATTCCTCGATCGTGAGCGGATCAAATCCCCATTGCTCAACCATTAATCGATCGGGTTGCCATTGATGATGAATTCGGGATGCTGCGATCGCTCTTCGTGCATCCATGTCATACACCAGTACGTTCAAAATCGTTTGCAAAACCGTTGTGATAATCGTACTGCCGCCGGGCGCTCCGACCGCCATTCGGAGCTTTCCGTTTTCGGTGATGATCGTCGGAGTCATACTGGAAAGCGGAATTTTTCGAGGCGCGATCGCATTCGCTTGACCGCCTACTAATCCAAATGCATTCGGGGTATTCGGCGCGATCGCAAAATCATCCATTTCGTTATTCAATACAATTCCGGTTCCCTGGGCAACAATGCCTGCACCAAATCCGAGATTAATCGTGAATGTGAGACTAACCGCATTGCGATCGCGATCCACGATCGTTAAGTGACTCGTTTCGGTCGATTCGCGTGAGAGGTTCTGTAATACCGCTGGATCGCCTGGTTTCACTTGAGTTGCAGCTTTTTTCGGATCGATTTCTCGCCGTCGAATCTTGGCATAATCAGGACTGATCAAAGCAGAGACGGGAACTTTGACGAAATCCGGATCGCCCAGATAAGTTGCACGATCGGCGTAAGCAATTCGCATCGATTCGATCAGTAAATGTAACGCATTGGGATTGTGCCAGCCCATAGATTTGAGATCACTATCCCCAATCAAATTGAGAATCTGAAGCAGATGTACCCCTCCCGAAGAGGGCGGCGGCATCGAGCAAACTCGCGTCTGGCGAAAATTGCCACACACCGGAGTGCGCCAAGTCGGACGATACTGCTTGAGATCTTCCAGCGTGATCAATCCATTGTTTGCCCGCATATCTTTTACGATCGCTTGAGCGACATTGCCTTGATAAAACTGATTCGGATCAAGTGCGATCTCGCTCAACGTTGCTGCTAATTCCGGCTGTTTTAGAATCTCACCTGGCTGATAGGGTTTTCCATTGTGTGTAAAAATCTTGCGGGCTTCAGCATTCTGAAACTTCCGCGCTTCGGTTGCTTCGGTCAAGCGATGACTTACTGGAAATCCAGTTTTAGCAAGCTCGATCGCAGGTGCGACGACTGTTTTCCAAGGTAATTTTCCGTATTGCTGATGGGCTTGATAAAGACCTGCGATCGTGCCCGGTGTCGCAACCGCTAAATATCCATCCGTACTTGCATTCGGGCGAACTTTCCCTTGAGCATCCAAGTACAGATTTTGCGTCGCTTTGATCGGCGCACGTTCCCGAAAATCCAGCGCTTTCATTTCATTGTTCTGCGCCTGATAAAACAGCATAAACCCGCCGCCCCCAATGCCCGCTGAAAATGGCTCGACGACAGAAATTGCTAACGTCGTCGCCACCGCAGCATCGATCGCGTTTCCCCCTTGTTTGAGAATCTCTAGCCCAACCTGAGAAGCCAACGGGTGCGCGGATGCCACCATGCCTTGCTTTGTGCGATCGAGCGGAAAAGACTGCGATCGAGCGATCGGAGCCACAACAATGCTAATCGCGACCAAACTTGGAAAAAAAAATCGTTTTATCATGCAACCTGCGACGGTTTGAGAAATTTGCCGACACTTGCAAAGATTCTGCCACCAAATGTACTCCAAGATTTGTGCGTCGATTTGCAAACTCTGAACTACACTAAAATCTCAGATTTTCCGATGCTTACGTTTTGACGAATTTAACGGCTTTCAATCGAGGAGTCTACCCCATGCGTCATGGTCGAACCGCCAATACTGTTCCTAATCCTAAACTTCAACAGGCGTTAAGCTGTCTAGATTTACGGTTAGAAGATGAACTGACGCGCTATCGTCGGCAACGAGCCGGATTGAGTGTTTCTCCGATCGTGCTGCGTCCCAAACAATCCCCGAAAAAATCTCTTGATCTAATCGAGTCAACCCCCGAAGCCCCCGCAACCGTTGGAACTCCTCCAAAAGCGATTTCGTTCGATTTGGGTCGCTCTGCGATCGCTGAAAATGCCAACTCAAACGAAGGTAGCGCAATGGTTCCTTATGAGCCAGAAACCGCTGGTGAAGCGCTGTTTGAGTTGGCGAACCCCGATGAGACATCGCCGCCTGATGACTATCTCGAATCTTCTGAACATTTGCTTAAGAGCTTGAAGCGTGAGGAAGCCAAAGTCGAAGTCGAGCGCGGATTTCTTCAGAGCTTATCAACCCCGCTAGGAATCGGCTCGATGTTAACGCTGCTGGTGTCTAGCGCGATGTTGGGCTATGTGATTATGAATCCTTCGATTCTGAGTGGAATCGCTCAACGAGGCGGACAAACTGAAGTTGCTGAAACTCCGGTTTCAGAATCGGGGAACATTCCGAATTCTCCACCGCTCGATCGAGATGAATTTTCCGAAATTGGACTCGATACCCTTTCTGTTCTCAGAACCAAGCCTGCTGCGATCGCAGTTTCTCCAAGTCCGTCTCCAAGTCCGTCTCCAAGCCCATCGCCCGCTGATCCTTCTGCGATCGTGGTGCCTTCTGCTTCTCCTGCCCCTGTCACTACTTCTTCCTCAGTTCTCTTACCCTCCGTTTCCGTTCCGCAATCCGTTCCACAAATCGCCGCAAGCCCTGTCCCTCAAAGCTTGCAATATAAAGTAGAGATTCCCTTTACAGGCGATCAATCTTTAGCGGCAGCGCGTCAGGTTGTTCCCGATGCGTTTGTGCGTTCCGATGGCAAAATCCAGCTTGCGGCAACTTCCACGCAAGGAGAGGCACAAAAGAAAGCCCAGGAATTAAAAAACCGTGGGCTTGCCGCAGAAATTCGCCAGCCTTGACCGATTGATCTGACGATCGTTAGAGGAACCGATTGAATATCGTGCGGTAGGATTTAGGGAAGTGAAAAAGTGCGCCGCGCTTTATTCTTCCTGGGAGTTGCTGATATGGGACTATTTGACCGAATTTGGCGTGCAATTCGCGCAAATCTCAATCATCTAGTAGGACAGATGGAAGATCCAGAGAAGATTCTGGAACAGACTGTCTTGGATATGCAGGATGATTTGATTCGGCTCCGGCAAGCAGTGGCGCAAGCGATCGCAACGCAGAAACGCACCGAACGCCAAGCCGCTCAAGCTCGATCGAGCTCGGAAGAATGGTACCGCCGCGCCCAGTTAGCTCTCTCAAAAGGCGATGAAAATCTAGCGCGAGAAGCACTGGCACGACGTAAAAGCTATGTCGAAACCGCGAATGCAATGGAATCGCAGTTAAGCCAGCAAGCTTCTGTCGTGACGCAACTCAAACAGAACATGATGAAGCTTGAGAGCAAAATTGCCGAAGCGAAAACCAAGAAGGATATGTACATTGCACGGGCACGATCGGCAAAAGCTTCTGAGCAACTTCATGAAATGCTCAATCGTGTAGGGACTGGAAGCGCGATGGGTGCGTTTGAGCGGATGGAAGATAAAGTTTTGCAGCTCGAAGCGAGATCGGAAGCGATGGCAGAATTGGGCGGTGACGATCTCGAAAAGCGGTTTGAAGCTTTGGGGCAAGGCGATGATCTCGATGCAGAATTAGCAGCGATGAAAGAGCAAATCAGTGGAAAGCTACCGCAAGCGAATCCATTGCTCGATCCAGAACTCGAAAAACTACGATCGGAGATTCGCGGCTCTTAGGAATGTAGATTAGTGGATGCAGATTATTTAACAATAGAAGATATTGAATTCACGACCCTGGGTTAGAGAATCTACCTTTAGGGTGAAAAAAACTAGCTTTAGGAATGAAGCTAGAGTCTGTACAAATTGTCAAGAATAGATGTTATTCCAGAAAGCTAACTGCTTGTTTGGCCGCGTTTCAGAGCAATTCGAGCCTTTCTCTTCAGGGGTCATTGAATTGTTTTAGTGAACGCATCTAAACAAAGTTACCGCTCATTCTGCGCTTCATCTTGTCAATTCCGCCTTTATGAAAATGTTTAGAAATCTTTCGATCGCGACTGTGTTAGGAGTTTTTTGCTCGCTTCCACTCCTCAACGCTTGCAGTAACAATTCTGCTTCTAATTCCACCCCAACCGCGCCCAATAATTCGGGTAACAATACTGCTGCTCTGACTCAAACGGCTGATACTTTCAAAGCTGCGAAAGGGTGCAAAAATGTAGGGCTTCTTTTGCCTGAAACGGATACCTCAACTCGCTGGGAAACTTACGATCGCCCATTACTTCAGCAGGAAATCACCAAGAACCTTCCAGGTGTGCAGATTCAGTATGCTAACGCGAACAATGATGCTGACACTCAACAGAATCAAGCCGAATCAATGCTAACGCGGGGCGCGTGCATTTTAGTTGTTGGGTCAAAAGATAGTCAAAAAGCTTCCGCGATCGTACAGTCTGCGAAAAACTCTGGCGTTCCGGTCATTGCATACGATCGCTTAATTCAAGACAATGATTTGGCGTACTATGTTTCGTTTGATAATGTGCGCGTCGGTGAATTGCAAGGACAGTACATCATTGACCAATATCGCAAAGGCGCTTATGGACTCAAACGCGGCTCGAATATTGCGCTGCTGAATGGTTCTCAAACGGACAATAACGCGCTGCAATTTCGTCAAGGGGCACTGAATAAGCTCCAACCGTTATTTGATAGCAAAGAACTCAATAAAGTCTTTGATCAATACACGCCTAACTGGGATGTGACAAGAGCGCAATCCTTAACCGATGGATTTCTGACGCAAGAGAAAAATAACATTCAGGGGATTTATGCAGCCAGTGATATTTTGTCTACGGGTGCGATCGCGGCACTGCGAAATCAAAATCTCAACGGCAAAGTTTTAGTCACGGGACAAGATGCCAACGCTTCAAATATTCAAGCCATCCTGACAGGCGATCAAGCAATGACGATTTATAAACCGCTCGTTCAAATTGCTCAAGCGACTGGAAAGATTGTTGGAGCATTGAGCAACGGCGCGGATACGAAAGCCTTGACGACTGCTTCGACTAAGACGAGTGATGGTGCAGAAATTGCTTCAGCCTTATCGAATCCGCAGGTGGTAGATAAATCGAATATCAAACAAACAGTGATCGCGGATGGATTTCTTAAACTAGAGGATGTTTGCCGAGGATTGCCGAGCGGTGCGGGTGGTGTGTGCCCGTAGGATAGTCAGATTGAGGCTTCCTAAAGGACACGGAAGCGTCAATACCCCAACGGAATCGCCGCATTGACCAGCGAAGTTAAAACCCCTGTCTGTTCTTGTCCACTGGTCGAAAGATCGCTGTAGCACAAAAACAATCGCTCCTCGGTACGACCCAACAGATCCAGCAAAATACGCCGTAATCGCTGTTCGTTCATCTGCTGCGTGTCTTCCACATCCCACACTTGCCCCGACCATTCCTGCAAAAACAACGGAGCCGCAAACAGCGAATCTACCCCACTGAGCCAACGTGATGATCCCGCATCTAACCAAAACTGCCATCGATGCGATCGTCGAGTCGATCGATATTGAAACACAGTTGCCAATGTCACAGAATTCGGCTGCACTAATCGCACCGGGAATGGATTTGCAGTCACCGTACCGCTTCTCAGCAGTTGAATAAAATTTCGCACCGTCAAGGATTGCGGTGCGTCGCTGAGATCACTGCGTCTAAGTCGATCGTCTACTTCCCAATAATGTTGGGCGGTTTCCATCAGTTCTCGCAGTCCTGCCAGTTGATCAAACGGGAGATGACTGCCACCGAGAAAGAATCGCTGAATCGCCCGATCGAGCATCACAACGGGACTGGCAATCAAGCGATTTTCTAACTGCGATCGCTGTGATTCGATCCAGCGCACCATGCTTTCATAGGCTTCGGTGGTTTGATAGCCCAATCGATCCCATCGCGGGAAGGTATTCGAGGGCAGCAGGCGCGGTCGATCAGGATGTGGCTCGAAACAATGATCCGCGAGCAGTCCAGCCCGAACGGGATCGATCGCATAAGTGGCAGGCGATTCAGATTTCTGGCTGAGAATGACGAGCATTTCCGCGATCGTATCTCGATTCGTCGATCGTCCCAGTCCCGAATAGATCAAGGTCAGTAGCGTTAACAGTGCCCGCACGATTGGACTACTGGCTAACGGTCGCTGATCGTTGAGAAATTCAACGGGAATGTTTTGGCGTGTGAGAATCTCCCGCAAGGCGTAGCGCGAAATCGGATCGATTCCCGGCCCAATTAGCGCAATATCTCGCGGCTCAACCGTTCCCGCCTGCACTGCTTTGATAATCACTTCTGCGGTTTGGCGAATCAATTGCGCTTGTGTCGTCGTTTGAATCGTTTGAATTGCATCCGGCAAACTGGCAAAGAAAACAGGATCAGTAACGAGGTCTAAAATTGATTCGCCTAATTCGTCCATCAAACAGGGATTTGTTCGATCGCTTAATTTCACTACCGAACAGCGATCGCTCAATTCTCCTAAGTAGTTCGGATCGGCTCCCAGTCCCAATCGCACCGCTCCATCTGAATTAAAACTAAATGCACAAGGAATCTGTCGATCGATCAAAAACTCAAACAGTTGACGCACGATCGCCGGATACTCATCAACATCGTCCGCAATCACGGCTTGATATCGTTCGGTTAAATGTTTTTGATACGTGGGATCATGCAGCAGATAACGCCCATACAAATCGGTAATCAAACTATAAGTAAGCAATCCACGCCGCAAACACCACGATCGCCAACGTCGCATCATTTCCCCGATCGTCTCTGGCGACAGCGGCAATTCTGCGCTATTTTCTTCGAGTTTCGGCAAACCTCGATCAAGCATTGTGGGAATGTCATCGATTTCGATTCCGCTTAACGATCCAAGCTGCATTAAGTCCAGAACTCGACGAACTAACCGCGCTTCTGGAATTCCGGATTCAGCGATCGCCTGATCCAACTCAACGCGCCAGAGTTTCGTCGCTAATTCCTGCTCATTTTCAGGGCGCAATCTTACTGGAAACTGAGCCTTAAGATCCAAATGCTGCACCAACAGCGACCAAAATAGCGTCACTTCATCTTCAAAAAATCCCAGTGGAGTCGTCGCGCGAAACGGAAACTTTCCTTGGGTCGCATCGGTTAATCGATCGCTTAATTCCAGACGATTATCCCCGATCGCCGCCAAGACTAAAATTCCAGCTTTTTTCACTCGCATCCACTCACAAGCCTGAGCGACTAACCGCGCCGTTTTCCCGCTGCGAGACGCGCCTTGAATCCACACGGACCGAAATGTTTGCATTTGACGAAATCCTCTCAACCGGATTTGTTAGGATACTAACCGCTTCATTAAGATGCTGCTTCTATCCTAATCCTTCTGAAAAAAGCAGTTTTAGAATAGAACGACTGCCCAAAAACTCCCATCCGATCGCAGTTTGCTACACGACCTGAGCTATGAACAATAATTCGCTACTTTCGCAACTGAGAGCTTATGTACGTCGGGCTGAACAATGGTATCTCGAAACTCCCGATCGTGCGCTCGACCAAGCCTACGATGCCGCACTGAAAATTAAAGCGATCGAGAATGAGCATTTCGGCGGCAAGAAAATCGCGTCCCCTTCGACTCAACTTCGGGGCAATGCGTTCGACTACTTTGAGTCCGATTTGCAAAAATATCTCCGCGTGATTCGGATGCGTTTGACCGAGTTTCGCCAAAGTCGATCGGCTCTTGCAATCACGAACCCAAACAAAACGGTGCAAGAAATTCGCACGATCGAAACCACTGAGATCGGTTCGTCTCGATTTGTGCCAACGGTGCGCGATAAACCTTCTATCACCTTAGAAAAACTGCGATTTATTGATGAAATCTTAGCGCGATATGCCGATGAACAATTGACACTCGAAGCTGTTTCAACTTCGCTACTTTCTGTTGAAAATAATGGCAGCCTTGATAAAAAAGATTCCAACAAAAAATTAACAACTTCTGATACTGAAAAAGTCCCAACAACTGCTGTAAAAACCTCCGAAGATTTTGAAAGTATTTCTGATAAAACAGGTTTACTTCCGCGATCAATTCTCGCTACGCTAAATCGATTAAGACGCGATCTTGATCCGAAATCTGAAGCCGAATTCGTTCAAAGTTACCGCATTTCTAAAGTGAAAACTTTGTTAGCGGTGCGATTTGTTTTGGTCTTGATTCTTGTGCCGTTGTTGGTACAGCAAGTGACCCGTAACTTTGTTCTAGCTAATGGATTACCCCCAGGCGCTTGGATTTCGCATCAGTTCAGAATTGAGAATCCGGACAAGATTTTCCTAAATGGCGAAATGGCAGAAGAAGCATTGCGAGAATTGCAGGGATTTGAGGAGCGTTTGAAGTTTGAAAATATTATCAAAGAAACGCTCGATCGCAATATCCTTACGCCCGAAGAAGTCGAAACGAGAGCAAGAGAGCGATCGGGAGAAGTAGAAGTTCGAGTCCGCGAAAAAGCAACCGAAGTTGCAGAAACATTTTCTAGTCAAAGCGCGAACGCCATTAAGAACTGGATTGCAGATATTTTAGCCACGATCGGTTTTACGTTTGTGTTGCTCAATGGCAAACGTGAAATCGAAATTCTCAAGTCTTTTATGGACGAAACCGTTTACGGTCTGAGCGATAGTGCAAAGGCATTTATCATCATTCTGTTTACGGATGTCTTTGTAGGATTTCACTCTCCACACGGTTGGGAAGTTATTCTCGAAGGGATTTCAAAACATTTTGGTTTGCCTGCTAATCACGATTTCATTTTCTTGTTTATTGCGACTTTCCCAGTGATTCTAGACACGATCTTTAAGTATTGGATCTTCCGTTACCTTAATCGCGTTTCACCGTCCGCAGTGGCAACTTATCGAGAAATGAACGAATAGATTTAGGTGATTTGGCTTGTGAATTCAAGCACCATTGAAGTGAATTTCTCAGGATACCAAAGCCCCCATTCGTGAAAGCCTTCGGGCACGATTATTAGATCGGAATTTGGGATCGTTGCCGCCATTTCTTCAGCGATCGATAATGGTTCCGTTAAATCTTGCTCTGACCAAAGTAACAGCGTGGGGGCTTGCACACTGGGCAATAAATGTTTCAAATCCCCGTATAACGACAGCAGCAACGCTTGCAGCAAATTCGCTGTATTAAAAAGTAAATTGTGCGAAAACACTTTTGGAATGGTCGTCAATTTCAACCCTAGTTCGGGTAAAAACAGTTGCGCTACCATTTCGATCGCTCGTCTCGGAATGATTTCTGGAATCGAAACGGTCGGAATCCCAGTGCTGCCCAGAAGAACAACGCTCTTCACTCGTTCTGGAAAAAGTGCAGCGATCGTAATCGCAATCCCACCCCCAAACGAGTGCCCAACTAAATGCACTTGCTCCAAATTTAAAGCATCCAAAAAATCAACCAGAAACGCGGCGTAGCTTTTGTAGTCTGGGATCATCTTGTTATAAGGTGAACGAGCAAAACTCGGCAAGTCCGGCGCAAACACCGGATGCACTTGTCCTAGTCGTTCTAAAACTGCTTGATACGGTTCTGCCGAGATTCCCCAACCGTGGAGAAACAGCATGGGGAACGCTTGCCCGTCATTTCGTCCACACTGCTGATAGTGAAGACTAAACTCCCCTAAGCTAACGGTACGATCGAGCATTTGGATATTCATCGCCTTGTCCAGAAGATTTTTCTGACTGTATCAAGGCTTCAAGCTTTACATCACTACCCGGAGGGTTAAATCAGCTTGCCAAATACTCGCCCATATCGCCTTTGCGCTTCCGCAGTTTTGTCAGCGCTTCCCGCTCGATTTGCCGCACTCGTTCACGACTGATGTTTAGGCGATCACCAATTTTCGCCAACGTCAACGCTTTTCCATCATCTAATCCGAAGCGAAGAATCAAAACTTCTCTTTGCTGCTGAGTTAAATCTGCCATCAGGGCATCCAGATCCAGCTTCAGCGAAGTTTGCGTCGTAAATTCTTCCGGCGAAACTCCCGGATCTTCGAGCAGTTCGCCCAACTCGGTATCTTGATTATCGCCAACCCGCAAATCTAACGACAGCGGTACGCGAGCGCGTTCAAGGTAGTCCCGCACTTGGGAAATCGGTAGATCTAATTCGGTCGCTAATTCTGAAAGCGTTGCGGCTCGTCCATACTGCTGTGACAAACTCCGCTGCGCTTTTTTAATTTTATTTAGCTTCTCAGTGATGTGAATCGGTAAGCGAATCGTGCGACCTTTTTCCGCGATCGCTCTTGTAATCGCCTGACGAATCCACCAGTAAGCATACGTCGAAAATCGGTAGCCTTTGGTGGGATCAAATTTCTCAACGCCGCGCTGCATCCCGATCGTTCCTTCTTGGATCAAGTCCATCAGTTCAACATTGCGCTTCGTGTATTTCTTCGCCACCGAAACGACTAGACGCAAATTCGCCTCAACCATGCGGCGCTTCGCGAGTTCGCCTTCGGCTAAAACCTGCCGCAGTTCTGTTTCTGAGAGTTCGGCAGTCCGCGCCCAAGTCGCATCGTCCGGTTCTTCGCCCAGTTTCTCAAACAGGGATGCTTTGACTGAGTTGGCGATCGCTAGTCGCTGTACCTGCTTACCATAGAGGACTTCTTGTTCGTGCGTCAGGAGCGGCACACGACCAATCTCACGCAGGTAAGCCCGAACGGAATCAGTAGGAGTCTGAGCAGTTTTCATAGAAGCATCAGCAGTGGTGAGGGAGACAAAGAGAGTAAAAGATCCGTAGGGCAGCTTAGAGCGATCGCTTGTTGCTCGTAAGCACAAAGGGGAAAGCTGGTGTAACTCATTCAATGAGCTGTGAACGAATGTGCTGCTTCTAACACTCATCTCAACCGCAGCACAAACGGTTGTATTAAGGATTATCTACTATTCGATTAAGGTTTGTAAAGTTTCTGAGGAAGATTGCAGCTAGAACGGCAATAAACGAGTGCCTTTACCAGTCAATCCACACCATAGAGTACACATTATCAAAAACAAGTTTCCCTAATGTCTTCTTTGAGACAGAATAGCAGGTTTAATCAGAAATTCATCGATCGAACTCGACTAAGAAAACGGTTTATGAAAATGCTTTACAAAGTTTTAAGAATTGCGCTGAAGGATTTAGAGATGAATGGGTCAAGTTTAGCGCCGAACTGTGCATAAATCGTTCTATAGAAATACAAGGTTAAACCTAAAATTGTCATCTATCCTTTGATAGAAGGAGCGGAACTCGATCGAGTTCCGCTCCAGTGAGGGTTAGTGATGGACGTAGTCTTGCAGTGCGGTCACGGTAAGCGGTTGGGATTGGAGCGATCGAATCGCTGCTGCTGTAGCTTTCGCTCCTGCGATCGTTGTAATCATGGGGATCTTGTACGTAAGGGCAGTACGGCGAATTAAGCGATCGTCTTCGTGTGCCTCCTGTCCGGCGGGGGTATTGATGATCAGTTGAATTTGCTCGTTTTTGATCGAGTCGAGAACATGGGGTCTACCTTCGTGCAGTTTTAGCACAAGTTCAACATCGAGTCCGTGTTCCTTCAGCGTTTTGCGGGTTCCAGAAGTCGCTACAACTTTGAAGCCGAGATCGATCAAGTCTTTCACGGCAGGAACGACAGCAGATTTTTCTCGATCATTCATCGATACAAAAACGGTTCCTTGAAGCGGAAGGCGCTGACTCGCTGCCAGTTCAGCTTTCGCATAAGACTTGCCAAAGTCAGAATCGATCCCCATCACTTCTCCGGTCGATCTCATTTCAGGGCCTAAAATCGTGTCGGTTCCAGGGAATTTATCGAACGGCAGAACGGCTTCTTTCACTGAAATATGTTTGGGGATCACTTCTTTAGTGAAGTTGAGATCTTCGAGCGTTTTGCCCGACATGACGCGAGATGCCATTTTTGCGAGGGGAACGCCGATCGCTTTTGACACAAATGGAACCGTTCGGGATGCACGCGGGTTCGCTTCGATGATGTAAACCTGATCGCCTTGAATCGCAAACTGAATATTCATCAGACCGATGACTTTTAGTGCTTTTGCGAGTTGGACTGTCCAGGTGCGAATCTGATCAACAACCTCTACGCTCAATGTGATGGTCGGGATCGAGCAGGCAGAATCGCCGGAGTGGATTCCCGCTTGCTCGATGTGTTCCATAATGCCGCCGATGACGACGTTTCCGGTGTGATCTGCGATCGCATCGACATCGACTTCGATCGCATTTTCGAGAAATCGATCGACCAAAATCGGATGATCCGGCTCGACTAAAACGGCATAGGTCATATACCGTTCAAGTTCGGCATCTGAGTAAACAATTTCCATTGCCCGTCCGCCCAGCACATAGCTTGGACGCACAACGACCGGATAGCCGATTTCACGCGCTACTTTTTTCGCGTCTGTATAATCCCGTGCCATTCCGTTGGCTGGCTGTTGAATGTTTAACTCTCGGAGAATTTTCTCGAAGCGTTCGCGATCTTCGGCAGTGTCGATCGAGTCCGGTGAAGTTCCCCAGATTTTTGTCGGAACGGTTCCCAGTTTCAGAAAGGCATCGAGCGGAACGGCAAGCTTCAGCGGCGTTTGTCCCCCAAATTGAATGATCACGCCTTCAGGCTGTTCGGCTTCGATGATGTTGAGGACATCTTCTTTCGTCAACGGCTCGAAATATAAGCGATCGCTGGTGTCATAGTCGGTCGAAACGGTTTCGGGGTTTGAGTTCACCATGATCGTCTCGTAGCCGTCTTCGCGCAGAGCAAACGAGGCATGACAGCAACAGTAATCAAACTCGATCCCCTGCCCGATGCGATTGGGCCCGCCACCGAGAATCATCACTTTCGGCTTGCTTGAGGGCAGAATTTCGTTTTCTTCCTCGTAAGTCGAATAGTAATAAGGGGTGAACGCCTCAAACTCAGCCGCACAAGTATCGACCGTTTTGTAAACCGGAATCACATTCAGCGATTTCCGATAAGCGCGAACCTCATCTTCAGTCGTCTTTGTAGCAAACGCAATTTGTCGATCGCTAAACCCCTTCTTCTTAATCACCAACAGCTTATCGCCAGTCAACTCTTTGAGGCTCGATCGCTTCAGAGCTTTCTCAGTTTCGAGCAGATCAAACAATTTATCGAGAAACCAGGGATCAATATTGGTGAGTTCAAAAATCTCGTCTACGGGCATTCCCATCAGCATCGCGTGACGCACGGTAAAAATGCGATCGGGGTTTGGAGTCCGCAAGCCTGCGCGAATCTGTTCCAAACTCGGAAGCACTTCTTGCTTATCGCAACCCCATCCCGCGCGTCCGGTTTCGAGCGATCGCAGCGCTTTTTGGAACGATTCTTGAAAGGTTCGCCCGATCGCCATTGCTTCCCCAACCGATTTCATTTGAGTAGTCAAATAAGGCTTAGAACCGGGAAATTTTTCAAACGCGAATCGGGGAATTTTAGTCACGACATAATCGATCGTGGGTTCAAAACTCGCGGGCGTTTTTTTCGTAATATCGTTTGGAATTTCATCGAGCGAATAGCCGACCGCAAGTTTTGCCGCCATTTTCGCGATCGGAAATCCTGTCGCTTTAGAAGCCAGCGCAGAGCTGCGGGAAACGCGCGGGTTCATCTCAATCACAACGACTTCACCCGTGACTGGATTCACCGCAAATTGAATATTCGATCCGCCCGTTTCGACCCCAATTTCGCGAATAATTTTGATCGAAGCATCTCGGAGCCGCTGATATTCCTTATCGGTCAACGTCTGCGCGGGAGCAACTGTAATCGAATCGCCCGTGTGAATGCCCATCGGATCAAGATTCTCGATCGAACAAATAATCACGACGTTATCTGCCAGATCGCGCATGACTTCGAGTTCGTACTCTTTCCAACCGAGCAGCGATTTCTCGATCAGAATCTGCGATACAGGGCTTGCATCCAAACCCGACTGTGCGATCTCCTCAAATTCCTGCTGGTTGTAGGCAATCCCGCCGCCCGATCCGCCCATCGTAAATGCAGGACGAATAATCAACGGATAAGAACCGATCTGCTGTCCGATCATTTTTGCTTCATCGAGCGTTTCCGCCAACCCTGACGGACACACTCCAATCCCGATCCGCAGCATCGCCTCTTTGAATAGTTTGCGATCTTCCGCCATCTCGATCGCGGGTAATTTCGCGCCGATCAGTTCGACGTTATATTTTTCCAGAACGCCGCTTTTCGCCAGTGTGACCGCTAAATTTAAGGCAGTCTGACCGCCCATCGTGGGCAATAGCGCATCGGGACGCTCTTTAATAATGATTTGTTCAAGGATTTCTGGAGTCAGCGGCTCAATATAAGTGCGATCGGCGGTTTCGGGGTCGGTCATGATCGTCGCCGGATTCGAGTTGACCAAAATCACTTCAAATCCTTCATCCCGCAACGCTTTACAGGCTTGGGTTCCGGAGTAGTCAAACTCACTGGCTTGCCCGATCACAATCGGGCCGGAACCGATTAACAAAATCTTGTGGAGGTCTTGGCGACGGGGCATAGTACAACTCTGCTCTCTTCTCTAAATCCAAACCATTCTAGTGGGTTTCGTTCGGATTTCTGTTGCACCTTTATCTATTTCCCAGAATCCGCCCAAAACAACAGAATTCTATCGGATTTACGCATACCGAGATTTTCTCACTTTCTAGAATCTACCATGTACACACAAGTCGTTCATCACTTCGTTTGAGCCGGCTTCAGCCCCCTAAATCCCCCGAATTTGGGAGACTTTGAAACTGAGAAATTCCTTGGCGTTCTAGAAATTCTTTCTGCTCAAAGTCCCCCAGAATGGGGGATTTAGGGGGCGAGAGGTCTAGGCGATTACAGATCCAATCGACTTGCGTGTACACGATAGCTAGAATGAGCGCAAAGATCTCATCAAGCCTCAATTCTTGACTTGCCCCGCGTAACGACTGCCCACTTCAGCCGGAATATCTTCAGCGAGAAGCGTCGTCAAAGTTTCGTCGCTGAGCGAAGTCAAAACAGCAAGACGATTTGCCTGTCTTTCAATAATTCTTTCAAACAGATTCCGAACGAGCCTTGCATTTCCGAAAGTTTTATCTCGTTTTACATAAAGATCTTCAAACACCGATCGCAGTTTTTCACGCGCACTCTCGGCTAGTTTGAAGTGACTTTTGTTGCACATTTTTTCAAAAATCGCTAGCAGTTCTTCTGGCTCATAGTGATTGAAGTAAAAGTAGCGATTGAACCGCGATTCTAATCCAGGGTTCGACTCAATAAAGGTTGTCATCTCATCGGTATATCCCGCCACAATGATTACTAATCGATCGCGATAATCCTCCATTCGCTTTAGCAAAACGTCGATCGCTTCTTGTCCAAAATCTCGTCCCGATTCTCCAGGAACCAAAGCATAAGCTTCATCAATAAACAAGACTCCATCCAGCGCAGAATTCACCAAGTTATCTACTTTTTCAGCAGTCTGTCCGATATATCCCGCAACCATGCCTGAGCGATCGGTTTCAGTCAGATGACCTTTGCTCAAAAATCCGAGTCCTTGATAAATCCGGCTCATTAATCGAGCAACGGTCGTTTTTCCTGTCCCTGGCGGGCCGCAAAACACCGCATGAAGCGAAACCGAAGTTTTTGCTAAACCGCGATCTGCTCGAATTTTCTGAACTTTGAGAAAATTCGCCAAGGTTTTCACTTCCTCCTTGATGTTTCCAAGCCCAATCAAGTCATTCAGTTCAGATAATGCTTCCTCTAAAACTTGCTCTGGGCTATCTGAATTAGGCGCATTAGAAACCGAAGCTAAACCTGCTTGATAGTTAGCGATTCTTTGATAAGAATGAAGCCGCTGCCAGATTAGAGAAAGTGTTTCCAAATCTTGCAAACTGATAGAGCCATCTGATTTAACGATCGTTTGAGCAAATTTATAAATTGCATTAACTGTACTGCCCAAATAATTTGTTCCTTTTTCTTCATCAAGTCGATTCACGATCGAAGGTAGAAGAAACTGTTCGGGTTGAGCCTGGTTTTGAGTTAGATCTAAGATAATTTGCAGCGTTGTTTTCTCATACTTCGTTCGCTCTGAATCCCATTGATGAATGGCGACGTTCAGTTTTTCTGCATCTTGCTTAATCAAGGCATATACCACGAGAAAAGCGAGTAGCTCAGGAGAGCGTACCTCACCATTACCCCGCGCACACTGCTGAACAAGCTTTGCAAGATCCAACAAAATCACATCAGCAAATCTGGGATCTAGCGCTAAAAGTGGCGATAGCGCTTTATAGAGCGAGTTTGCTTCTTGTTTGAGTAGCTTAGAATTCATACAAGCGGTTTCACCGTACAGGAAACTTTCTTATTATCCGTGAATCGCTTGAGATATGGGCTAATCCATTCGGTTTTATCTGTCAAAAAATTGAACGATCGTACTTTGAAGTACGATCGTTCAATTCACTATGCAATCTGCCTCAGAAAAGCGGCTTGCTGCTCAACACCTAGCGATCGTAAAGAAGTAAGCAATTCAGTCGCCTCCGAAGATAGGGAGGAGTTCACCGGAATGCTATCGTTCAACTGTTGGCCGAGTTGGTACCAGAACGCCAAGCGAGAATTGGCATCTAGAGATTCGTAGCGCGTTAGAGCAGGCTGAGTGCTACCCGGTATCAGTTCTAATAACGCTTTGCTCGGATGGGGGTCAAGCGCCACTTCATCCCCTTTCGCGGTCTTATTTGCTAAGAAATCGCTGAGAGTTTGCAGTTGTTCATCCTGTCGCTGTCCTTTAATTTGATCAATCAATCGCGTACTCTCTTCGCTTGTACCAAAGGTGTTAGCGGGAATAGAGCCAGAAATTTCTTTGAACAACATTCCTAATGTTGCAAGTTGCTCCTCGACGGGCAAACCCTGAAATACTACGATCGCTTGATCCAAGTTGCTCGTATTAATAGAAGTCATAAAACAATCTCCAAAATGTTGTAGTCAGCAGACCAGATTTATTCAGTGAAATCAATGCTAAAAAATCGACTTTGCAGCACCCAAAGCCAAATCTCATAAAGCGATCGTTCAATGTCACTGAACTGTTTGAGTCGTCTTTATGGTTAAGGTTATCTTTCTCAAACCAAATGAACCCCTACAAAAAGGGAGAGACTGTTCACAACAAACAATATTTAGCTAGAGCTATAAGCCAAAATCGAGTTCTGTGATGCGACTCAACCTAGACAGAATTTATCTTAAAAAAGCCGATGGTGGGATTTGAACCCACGACCGATCGGTTACGAATCGAGTCCGATTAATTTCTAAAACCTAACGCTAGAGAGGATTGTAGCTTATCTCAATCGACATTGCACACCGTTTTATCTCAATCTTTATCTCAATCGCTGTAAGGCAGGAATGGTGAGGATTTAAGCTAGAGCGGATTGCAAATACCCTGCAACTATAAAGTCCGGTTCATTCGTTCCCGACTGAACCCTGAAACTGGCGACACCGCGAAAGAGCTACGGGAACTTCTATTGAATGAAGTACATTCTCATCGACAAGCCATTTGAAGTTTATTCGATTGAAGTATTTAATTGCCAATTCCGGATTTCAGCTAACGCAATTTTTGCCTGTTCTGGAGTCACTTGCGGCAGTCGATTCGTGAAATAGTCACCCAGTCCGGCGGTTGGCTCAACTCTTCTTCCATGCCGTCCAGCACTTCTGGATGATTTGAAGTTATTGCCCAGTCCCGATCCCAGAAGATGCGATCCACCAGTTCATCTACAACTGTATGCCAAACTCTCAGATTATGTGAGTGTGGGTGGAAGGTATCTAATTCTTCATCAAAACCAAATTCTTCTTGCCCTGCTTGCCAACTTGTCAACAGATATTCCTCGAACGCTCTCCAGAGCAAGTTCCGATAGAAATATTGCAGGCTTTCATCTTGATTAAGTCCTTCTATAGCGATCCTACTTGACTCGTGAAAAAACGCCATACAGTTCAAGCTTAGGGAACTTAAACACCTGTTGATGAAGGACAAACTCAAATAACCACTTGATCAATGCAAAGGAATTGCCAAGGTGATAGCACTCGCGGATAAACCGTT
>JAHHHU010000002.1 GCA_019359175.1 Phormidium tanganyikae FI6-MK23 | reverse complement strand
GGCGATGGCGGTGTGGAACCACGCTCATCCATCCCGAACTGAGTGGTGAAACGCATTTGCGGCGACGATAGTGGGAGGGTAGCCTCCTGTCAAAATAGCTAGCCGCCAGGGTACTTATCGATAGAAATCGTCTTCCGATCATTTGGGAGGCGATTTTCTTTTTGAGCAACATCTACTCGATATCTAGAGCGAAATTTTTGGAGGACGGGCACTATAGAGCCACAAAGTGATTCTGTCTGTTACGGCGTATTGTCGCGGTTGCATGACGGGTGCTCTGATAAATCCTACAAAAGATGGAGAACTTGAATGTCAAGTGCTGGATTCAATCAATGGGTAGTTAGCGGCAACCTAGCAGCGGACGCGATAGTGAAGACAGTGACCCTGAAAGATGGTCGGGAAGCTAAAGTTGCAGAAGCTACACTTTATGTTCAGAAGTCTCGCAATCGGGATGAGTCTTTTACCGTGTCCTTAAGCATTTGGGAGAAGTCAACGGCTTGGCGGGTGTTGCCGTATCTGAAGAAGGGATCATTGATTATTTGTACTGGGTCAGTTGAGCCAAATCCATTCATTTCAAGCAATGGCAATGTGCCAAGAGCGGGGTTGCAGATGACAGTGATGGATGTTCATCTCGATCGAGTGAAAGAAGATGAAATCGAAGAAGCTGAAGCACAAGTGGCGGTTCCGGTTTAGAAAAGATTTAGGCAGCGCATCATAAGTATCAACCCGCAAAGCAGAAGCCTTCCTACAGCCAAATGTAAGAAGGCTTCTGCTTTGAAAAGCAACCCCGACTCCACCTTTCCAATGAAGGTAAAGCTGATGAGTGTAATGAAGCTTTATTTGATCAATCCTGCCCGCAATGCTCGAACCGCAATTTGAGTTCGATCGTTCACACACAGCTTATTCAAGATGTTGCGAACGTGGGTCTTTACGGTTCCGATCGTAATGTAGAGCCGCTCTGCAATTTCAGCATTACTCCGCCCGTCTACAATCAGTTCCAACACATCCAACTCACGTACAGTCAGCGGGTAGTCAGAAATCATGCCGCTGTCTTCTGATGAGAGCTTGTTAATCGTTACCGTAGCTGTAGCTGTAGAGGGTTGCGACAATTTCACCTGAGACAATACGATTCGGGCGATCGCGGGATCAATCCAAGCGTTTCCGCCTGCGGTGGTTTGAATTGCTTCGGCTAGACGATCTCCGCTGATGTCTTTCATGCAGTACGAATCTGCGCCTGCTGCAAATGCGGCTAATACCATTTCTTCATCATCGTGCATAGTCATGATCAAGACTTTGGTGTCGGGCGACTCGGCTGCGGCTCTAAACTGTTGCGTGAGTTCGATGCCAGTCATATCGGGTAAGCCGATGTCTACGATCGCGACATCGGGTTGAACCGAGCGAATTAGGTTTAACCCTGATCGAGCATCCCGCGCCTCTCCAGCCATTTCAACTCCTTGCTCTTTTAGGAGTGCGCGAATACCAAACCGAGTGAGATCATGATCTTCAATCAGCACAACTCGAATCTTATCCATCTTGGCTACTCCAACAGAAATATATAACTTTAAGTTCAATTGCAGATTTATTTTGCTGAGACAATTGTAAAACGACTTGTTGCGATTTCCGGTCTACCCACAGTGAGAGGTTTAGAAAGGAAAAGCAAGTTCCTCACTCTATCCATAGACTGACTTTTGCTAATTTCTGACCCAGACTAAGGCTGAATCTTATCTACCTCATGCGAGAGAGGCGTTTGTCTCACAAGCAAACGGGAGCTTAACGATATCGGCGCGAAGTTGTAGAAATGCGATCGACGGTCGCTTCTAATACTGCTGTCGTTTGTCCTGCGACGGAAAAGACTAAAGCTTCTCGATACACTCGCTGCGCTGGATGCTGTTTAGAATTTGCTGCACCGCTCGACACGACAACTGCTGCATGAGCGCACCGCATCGCCAAGTTGATCGACCAAACGCGCAACTTCAACCGCTCCTCGAAGCTTTCATCTTGAGCTGAATAGATAAAATGACGGCAGAGTTTCAATTCTTCGAGTAGCGTTTCATAGGCAGGTGAGATCGACAAGTGAGGCTTTATTTCCTGAGTGTGGCTGATCACATCGAGTCCAGCTTGAGCGCATCCGAGCGCGAAGAAACTGTGATTGAGAACGTTTGTGCGATCGCTTCTAAAAATCGCGCCTACTTCCGTCACAAACGCCACTTCTGAAGCCTCTAAATTCCATTCGTTTAGTTCTGCCGTTACGGTGTTAGTCGAACTCATAGCGGCAAGTTGCATCGGCTCACTGAAGCGAATTGAGCCACCGGAAGCTTGTTGCACATTGGTGAAAGGAATCATGCCGTAGATTGCTTGACCATTGGGTAAGAGTGCTGCGACGAGAACGGTTTGAAAAAAGCCAAATCCGGTGATCCAGGGGATGTGACCGTGGAGTTGGTATCCGCTGTGAGTTTCGATTGCTTTTAATGGCGGATTGTCGTGTCGTCGCAGATGAGAGAATCCAATGCCAATTAATGCTTCCCCTGTTCCCATCCGAGGTAGATAGGCTTGTTTCAGGCTCTCATTCTTGCTCTTTGATAGAATTGCTCCGGCGCTTTGATGCTGAGTTTGTAAAAACGCTAATGCTCCTGAAAATCGCGCTACTTGTTCTTGAAACGAGTGAAACAAGTAACTGTCTAATCCTGCGCCGTTGTGAGTTTTGGGAACTCGGAGTGCGAGGAGATGACGATCGCCGAGTCCCTGTAACGCCGATCGCAGAAGTTCGACCTTTTCATCAAGCTGATTGGCAATTGGAGCGATCGTGTCCCACAAATAAATATCTGCGGTTTCCAGAAGTGTTGGAGTTTCCATGTAATAAATGTGAGAGATTAAGTTTCTGAATCCCGATTTTATCTATGAACGATCTTAGCCAAACTGCGGTGATCAATTGGGTGAGTCAAGCCAGAATTTTAGGATATCTGTTGCTGTTCGCTTGGATTGTTTCGGTGCTGAATTTTGGGATTTTTGGGAAGTGGCTGAATCAGTTTGGTATCCGTCCGCGCGAATGGGGAGGATTGTGGGGAGTGGCGTTCGCGCCATTTTTACATGGAAGCTGGGGACATTTAGAGGGAAACTCGATCGCGTTTCTCACTTACGGCGGGCTGATACTGTTACAGAATCCTGAGAACTTTGGAGCAGTGACGGTAACTGTAGCGCTCACTAGTGGGTTTGGGACGTGGTTGTTGGGACGCACTCGCACCATTCATATCGGTGCGAGTGGAGTGACGTTTGGGTATTTGGGATTTTTGATGTTCTTAGCGTTTTTTGATCGTAATATTCCCAGCGTTCTTCTATTGGTGTTTACTGCATTTTTTCACAGTAAGTATCTGTGGGGATTGTTGCCGATTTATGAGCGCGTCTCTTGGGAAGAACATTTATTTGGGTTTGTTGGCGGCATTTTTGCGGCTCGATATTTACCTCAAATTCGCGACGCTTTTGCTCAATCTCTCGTTCTCATCAAACAGTTTGAAGCTTGGATTCGATGAACTACAGCCAATCTTCTAAGCTCAATGATTGTATATTTTGCAGATCAGAATCATTAGAAACGAGGGTGAGAGAATGAGCGATCGCAGTTGCTGCAATCAAAATATCTGCATCTTGAATCGGTCTTCCTCGTCGCCGCAAATCAGCATGAATTCTTGAAGCCGTTTCAATAATTTCCAGATCGTCAATCAATAAAATTTCGACAGTTGTACAAAGATTGACAAACATTGATAGTTGCCGTGTTGCATCTGAATATAAAAGCCCTCTTTTGGTTTCGTAATAAGTAATGCAACTGATGCAGATTCTTGCGCCAGATTGTCCAACTGCCCTTAATTGCGTTGTCGCTCGTGGATTATTCTTCAGAATTGCGCTGATGATGTTTGTGTCCAGCAGATAGCTCATTCTTAATTTCCGCGTTTCACCGATTCATCAAACCGCTGCATCTGCTCAGGAGTCAAATCTTCTAGCAATCCTGCCATACGATCGAATGTCATGACATCGCGAACAATTCTAATCAGTTCATCCTCTGGAATGTCTAGAATTTGCTGAGGCTGCCAATGCTGCAACATTCCGTCGGTATGTTCGCGAATCTGTTGAGTTCGATCGAGATCTTGAAAAATAGGATGTTCTTGCTGCAATTGGTCGATGATTTGGGTAATCCGACTTTCAACTACTTTTGTCAAATCTGTTGCCTGAGTCATCGCTTTTACCCTCCAGAGTCAGCGTGTCGATTAATTCTAACAGCCGTCATCCTGCGAAATCTTCTAGAATAGCTGCGGTGATTCGATAGCACTTATGAAATTTCAGCGTACTTCTCTCATTCTTGTGTTTGCGGCTCTGGCGCTCGGTGGCTATGTGTATTACAACGAGTCAAAGAAGCCGCCGCAAGTCGATGAAGCAAAATCAGACGAGAAGCCGCTTTTTAATTTTAAGGAACAAGATGTCCAAGCCTTGACGGTGCAAACTCCCAAGCTAACGGTTAGTTTTGAGCCGTTTACGCCAACGATTCCGCCTAATCAGAAGGGTAAACCTCAAATCGATCGTGCTTCGTCTTGGTTGATGAGAAAGCCAGAAGTTGCGCCTGCGGATGAAGGCGCGATCGCATTCTTACTCAACCTTTTAGCGACCGGAAAAAGCGATCGGAGTTTCAGTGTTCCTGCTGCTCGAAAATCTGAGTTTGGTTTAAATCAACCATCCGCTACGGTTGATGTTAAACTCAACAATCAACAAACGCATCGATTAGTAATTGGTAAACCGAATTTCAATCGTAATTTTCTTTATGCTTTAGTCGATCCACCTATGAATCAAGATCTTTCTGTATTGCTAATTCCGATCAACTTTCAAAATGCAGTTGATCGACCTTTAAGCGAATGGAAACGCGACAAGCCAAAACCTTCTCCTTCAGTGAGTTCACCAGCTTCTCCGCAATGAATACCCCAACCGCAACGCTTTTGATTTCTTGTCCGGATCAGAAAGGTTTAGTCGCAAAGATTGCAAACTTCATCTATTCAAATGGTGGAAATATTATTCACGCAGATCAGCATACTGATTTTTCTGCGGGTCTATTTATCAATCGAATTGAATGGCAGCTTGAAGGGTTTCACCTACCGCGTGAAGTGATTGAGCCAGCGTTTAAAGCGATCGCAACTCCATTAAATGCTCATTGGCAGATACACTTTTCGGATACTGTGTCTCGAATTGCAGTTTGGGTGAGCAAACAGGATCATTGTTTATATGATTTGATTTGGCGACAGCGATCGGGAGAATTTAGAGCAGAGATTCCGGTGATTTTGAGTAATCACGCAGAATTAGAAGCGATCGCACAACAATTTAACGTCGAGTTTCATCATGTTCCAATTACTAAAGAGACGAAACTCAAGCAAGAAGAAAAGCAATTAGAAATTCTTCAAAAATATCAAATTGATTTGGTGATCTTGGCGAAGTATATGCAGGTTCTCAGTGCAGATTTTATCGCCAAATTTCCGAATGTGATTAACATTCATCACTCGTTTTTGCCTGCGTTTGCGGGTGCAAATCCTTACCAGAGGGCATTTGAGCGCGGCGTTAAAATTATCGGCGCAACAGCGCACTATGTCACAGAAGATTTAGACGAAGGCCCGATTATCGAACAAGATGTCGTGCGGGTGAGTCATCGAGATGATGTCAAAGATCTGATTCGTAAAGGCAAAGATCTAGAACGCATTGTGTTAGCGAGAGCGGTGAGATTGCATTTGCAAAATCGCGTTTTAGTTTATGGAAATCGGACGGTTGTTTTCGGTTAAAGCTTTCATCGATCGCTGAATCAAAAGCACAGGTGTATGGCGCATTAGTTCAACTGTAACGATTGTTCCCTGCTCTTTTTGGCTCTGAATTGCGATCGTACCATTCTGCACGCCTACGCACTTTTTAACCACGGATAATCCTAATCCTGTCCCTGCGGCATAACTCGAATTCTGCCCCCGGTAGAACGGCTCAAACAGCTTTGCTTGATCCTCCACCGAAATTCCAACGCCTTCATCTTGCACCTGAAACCTAATGCGATCGGTTGTTCCACTTAGCTTTAATAAAACTCTGCTTCTTGGGGCTGAATACTTAATTGCATTTGAGAGTAGATTGCTCAAGATCGAATAAAGCAATCGTTCATCTAAATAAGCATGAGTAAATTCATCTTGTGTTTGAAACTGAATTACATGGCCTGCATTGGTAGAGACTTCAAGATCTTCCACTAGATTCAAACAGAAAGATTCTAAATCGATCGTTTCTGGATTACATTCTAATTTTCCGCTTTCTGCCCTAGTTAGCGTTAGAACATCTGTGAAAAGTTGCTGCATCGATTTAGCAGCCGATTGAATTCGATCGAGGTTTTTAAGTCTGCGCTCTTCTTCCCATTTTGAGTTTCCTGAGATTAGAAGTTGAACCGAACCTAAAATTACACTTAAAGGAGTCCGAAACTCATGGGAAACCATTGAGAAAAATCGTAACTTAAGCTCGCTAATCTCTTTCTGTTGAGCGAGTTTATGTTGAAGTGTTGCTGCTCTCTGTCTTTGCGACATTTGGCTATAAAGAGCAATGAAACAAGTAAAGATTGCGATAAATCCAGAAAAGATAATCCAAAGCTCGATTAGTTTTCGGGCGTGAATTCCCTTCTTTGTTGCTTCTACGGACTGATTTAGTTCTGCTTGTTGCTGCTGTTCCAAATCTGCGATCGCAGTTTGAATCTGCTGACGTAGTGTAATACTTTGGGCTGTAAGCGATTTTTGATAAACGACTGTGGAAGCATTGTTTTGATAAAGCACGATCGATCTTTCTAAAAGGCTCATTCTTTGTAGAACTAACGCCTCGATTTGAGCGAGTTTCTGTGATTCTTGGGACTTTGGCTCAAAGTGCTGATGTAACTGAACAAATCTAGAAGGGATATTTTTAATCGTCGATCGATATCGATCTAATTCTTCTTCGTTTCCTAAATAGATGTAGCCTCGTCTTGCTGATTCTGCGGTCGTGATTTCAACAAAGACATCATCTAATCCTTTAATGATTTCATACGTCCGCTGAGATTTATGGCTACTCTCCGTTAACTGGTTTACATTCTGATAAGAAATCACACTGCTAATGCAGAGGATTGCAATCAAGAATCCGAATCCTGCTGCTAACCAATTTCGTTCCGGAGTGTTTAGGAAAATCATTCTATAATTCTCAAATGAGAGTGACACAGTAAAGAGTCCAGAAGCAAAAATTAATTGTTTCTTGCCTTCGTATTACAGTATCGATCGACCTAGTTTATGTTCTGATATGCGAGTTTTAGTGGTAGAAGATGACCTGCATTTGGCAGAGATTCTAACTGAAGCGTTGAGCGATCGCGCTTACTCTGTGGATGTGGTCAAAGATGGCGAGTCCGCTTGGAACTGGATTTCATCGCTGTCCTACGATCTCATTGTGCTAGATATCACGCTGCCAAAACTTGATGGAATTAGCTTGTGTAAGCGGCTCAGAACGACGACGAACAATACGACGACTCCTGTATTGATGCTGACCGCGCGAGACACGATCGCAGATAAAATTCTCGGACTCGATGCGGGGGCAGATGACTATATGGTGAAGCCTTTCGACCTTGAGGAGCTGATGGCACGAATCCGCGCTCTGTTGCGTCGAGGAACTCTCACTACGCCGACCGTGTTGACCTGGGGCGAATTGCAGATTGATCCAGATACTCACGAAGTGACTTACGTTCAGGAACTCATGCAGCTAACACCGAAAGAATATGCGCTATTGGAACTATTAGTCACAAGTGGGCGGCGGATTTTGAGTCGATCGAGCATTATCGATCGCTTGTGGTCGCTGCAAAATCCGCCTACCGAAGAAACTGTAAAATCTCACGTCAAAGGCTTGCGCCAAAAGCTCAGAGTGGCAGGCGCACCAGAGGATTTTATCGAAACAGTACATGGAATCGGATACCGCTTGAAGCAAGCAAAATAAACTACCCGATTTCTACCCGATTTCTACCCAGGATTTCCACTTCAGGTCTTTATTCTGAATCTTTAGAGAAATCTGGGAAATCTCTTTGCGTTCAAATGGCGCAAGAGCTTCGGTCGCTGGGAAAGGGAAACACTGACGATTCAAGCGTATCGATCGAATCGCAGTGGAGAACTGTACCGAAGTTCCTAATCTGCTCGTAGTGAGTTCTGCTCATTACGAGCAGTTTTTTTAACCTTTCTTACTTTCCCATCTTGCGCTTCATCTCATTGAGTTCTTCTTGAGTTTCCCACTGTTGAAATTTTCGCTCTAGTGGGTCAGCAGCTTTATTCGTATCACTGAAGCTTTGATTCCAGCCATCGACTGCCCAGCCTTGTTCTGCTTGTGTCGCTTGCGCCGTTTTCACCTGTTTTAGTTCTGCTTGGACTTCTTGACGGCGAATCTGCATTTTGCGCTGTAGCTCTTCCGTTTGCTGAATCCTTTCCTTCAGGACTTGCATCTGTCCCCACTTCTGATTGCCCTCGCGCAGCAAAGATGCTTCATGCGCTTCCGCTGGTTCAGCTAAATCTTTTCGTCCCGCCGATCGCGCTTTTTCAATCCGGACGTGCCAGCGCTGAATGTCTTGTGCTGTCGTCAAAATTTCAGCTTCTACCTGCTTTTCTCGCAGCCGTAGATCCGCTAAGAGTCGGCGTGTTTCCTGCTCTTGCTCATATAGCTTCTCTTCTAATGCCTGAAGTTCAAGCTGCGGATTGTCCTTGAGAAATTCATCAATCCGCGTTTCTAGAAAGCGACCTAAATCGTCGAACAATCCCATAAGTAACTCCGAGAAAGGATGAAGGATGACAAGCACCGCCTTCATCCTTTCTCTTATTTTAGAGTTTTTGCCCGATTGAGATCGATCGTACTTCGCCATTTCTCCGCACGCTGACATAGTTGTTAGAAATGTCAACGACGCTCCAGCCGCTCGACCCGATGCTTTCACCGATGTAGTAACGCTGAGTTACGCCGTTCATTTCAAACAAAATCGCGGATTGAGTTGGATCACTCGCGATCGCAATTCCGCGTAATGTGCGCTGGGGTTCGGGCGAAACCGCTTGGGCGGGCTGGATCGCGATCGGAGCCGAGGCAGTTTGAGATCGAGCAGGCGGATTAATCGATAAACGCTCCAACACAGAGGATAGGCGCGTCAGAACTTGATCGAGTTCTTGCGGGTTTTTGCTTGCAGCAGTTGCGACAGGCATCGGAGCGGAGACAGGAGGAACATTGATCACGACTGGCACTTTCTCAGAATTCGATCGCGAACTGCCAGGAATTGGAGCGCTCGGTAGGTTGCGATTCAGCGCGATCGTGGTCGATTTCGACCCATTTGCGGCTTTACGATCGATATTTTCCAGCGATCGCTTCATATATTGAGCAAACTGGGGAGTCGTATCGATCGGAGCTGTTTTGGTCGCGATCGTAGTTGGTTCTTGCGTTGCCAGCGCATAAAACCGCTGCATTGTTCCACGCTGAATCAGCCACATAGAAGCGGCAGAGAGCGCGGACAGTCCAAAGACGATCGCGAGAAATTTTTGAAAACGATTGTTTCGAGGTTTGACTGCTTTTGCAGCAACCCGATTCTCAACGTTAGGCACACTGATAGAGGGACTCCACTGCGGCAGTTGGGGCTGCGCGACGAGGGTTGCCACGGTGCGAGGAGCAAGGTCGATCGAGGGCTGAGGTTTTGCCCGAATCGGTTCAGGTGGGGGAACGCTGCCCGATAAGAGGTCTTCCACATCCTCAAACAAGTCATCCATTAATCGATCGGCGTAGGTATCGACCTGGACAGGTGCTGGCATCAGCCCGTGAGGATTAGTTGACGGCTGTGCGGAAGTCGCCCGTGAGGGTTCGAGATGGGTTTGTGCGCCGTTGATGGTTTGAGGCATAGCTTTGAATTCAAAGGCTTGTCGAGTATGAGAAACTGCTGGACATCCGGCAGCTTGATCGGAATCTAAATGGGCAAAAAGTCAGCCTTGCATCACGGTTTCGCGATCGAGCATTAGACCGAAATCTGTATTCTCAATCGCCATGCGTGTTTGGGATTATACTCGACGGATATTTTTACGGCGCAGTTCTACAAAACGCTGCCCGGATTCTACGGAGATGAGGTGTGAGCGCGTATCGTAGAAGAAATGCCTGATTCCCTTCCATGATGAAAGACTTACAAGATTACACGATCGTCATTCGCCCAGAAGACAACGGGACTTTCGCTGCTTATGTACCCGCAATCTCAGGATGTCATGCTTGGGGGCAAACTTCAGAGGAAGCGAGAGCCGAACTCGTGAATGTGTTTGACATGATCCAAGACGAGTATCAGGAAGAAGGTCGATCTCAATAAGCACTAACCTGCTTCGGCAAGAGAACGCACCGATAAGATTTCATCAGAGCGCAGAACTTGTACAGCAGATAGTGGGACAACAATTACAGAGATCGATTCACCAACAGCGTTAAATACTTCAAGTACGCATCCTTCTTCACCGCTTTCAGGATGCGATACAAAATCAATCAGCGTTGCAATGTCACCCGCTCTAAGTTGATATTCTGGTAGATCGCGAGTTAAAGCGACTTCTTGGTACAGGTCTATCATGTTAAAACTCCCGATGCGGTTTGAGCGTCGCGAACTGAAACCTTCCATCTACCTGGCGCTGTAGCCAAATTGGAGCAACAGATAAGTTTCTACCGTTGATACCGTTTAGGTCTCCAATCAATTGATAAAAGGTTCCATACTCGTTGCTTCTATCTTCGATCGCTTCATTCTCGACAACAAGCAATTGGATAGCTCTGCCCTTAACGCTTCTGGGTTCTCCTGTGTAAATCCAGCCTGTGCTAAGAACTTCGACTTATCGCTTCTAAGTTTTGGAATAAGTAAATAGCGAGTGATTTTGTCATCTGGAATAATTGCATCTTCGGGAATTCTCATTGCACGCCCTGCTTCACGCTGCGATCGAGGCGGCTTCGTTTTTGGGCTTTTTTATAGGATAAGAAAAAAGCTCACCCCCTAACCTTTAAAGCCACGGTAAATTTCTATTTTCCATGAATAGTCCGCTTCTGAACTTGCCAACTCTGAAAACAAGCGTTTCAGGAGCGGATCGGATGAATCGGTTAGAAAAAAAATGCCTTATCGGATTGTTCGCCTTGCCCGTCGGAATTAGCACGATCGCATTTATTATTCTCCGCACCCCGCCCTCGATCGCGTGTCATTCAATAGACGAAACCAATACCGTTTCCACCCGACTTCATTGCGCCCAACAACGCGCCGAGCAGGACACTCCAGAAAGTTTAGCGGACGCGATCGAGATGCTCGAAAATGTTCCGACCGATGATCCCTACCATCAGCAAAGCGCTCAACTCGTTCAACGCTGGTCGAATGCGCTTTCGACAAAAGCAGAAACCGAAGTGCAAGCCGGAAATCTAGACAAAGGAATTTCTATTGTGCGATCGCTGCCTCAAGATGCGAAAGTGCGATCGTGGAAATCACTCTGGGAAAAAGGCGAATCGCTGATGAAAACGGCTCTGACTCAAGTAGAGAAACGCGAATGGCAGCAAGCTTTTCAAACTGCAAGCCAGCTCCGAACGCTGGATAATGAATACTGGGCGACCGAGCAATATAATTCCTTGATACAGCAGATTCAAAGCGATCGAGAACTTCGGGATTGGAAACTGAGAAACCCCGTTGAACCGCGCAAACCCTCCAAAGAAATCGAACTCAACTTACCAAAACCTGAAAAAATTGCTCATTCAACTCGATCGCTGTGGAAACCCCAAAGCGATGCACTAATTTCCCATTCTGTAAGCGCGATCGAACAACCCAAAATCGAACAACCGAAGCCTGAAATCAAACCCACTCTAAAAATTCAACCCTCTCCCGAATCAGAGCCAGAACCTCCTTTAGAACCAATACAATCTCAAGAACCGCCGAGGATTGAAATCCCGGTTCCGGAACCTAAAAAGCGCGATCGAACTTAAACTCCGATTCAAAGTCCCCCAGAATGGGGGATTTAGGGGGAAAAGTCTCCCAGAACCGAAGCGAACATCAAACAACCCGCTTCTGCAATTTCGCCTGAATCTGATCCGGAGCAAACGCCCCAAACTCAGTGACGATCGCACTAATCAACTCAGCCGGAGTCACATCAAACGCCGGATTGTAATACTCAATTCCAGGCGGACAAATCACCGTTTCACCGATTTGGTAAATCTCAGCCGGATCGCGTTCTTCAATCGGGATTTGACTCCCATCCGAAATACTGAAATCGATCGTTGAAACCGGAGCCGCCACGAAAAACGGAATCTTGTGCGCCTTTGCAATCAACGCCACGCTGTAAGTCCCGATTTTATTCGCGGCATCTCCATTTGCCGCAATGCGATCAGCTCCCACGACCACCGCATCGATCATGCCGCGCTGCATACAGTGAGCCGCCATATTATCCGTAATCACCGTGACCGGAATTCCTTCTTGAGCGCATTCCCAAGCCGTCAGTTTTGCCCCTTGCAATCTCGGTCGAGTCTCATCTGCGTAAACTCGCTCTAAACGATTCGCTGCCCACGTCGATCGCACAACTCCTAAAGCCGTTCCGTATCCCGCCGTTGCCAGTGCGCCCGCATTACAGTGTGTCAAAAGCCGTAATTTCTCAGGCGTAGAAGGCAAAGCTGCAAGTCCGTGATCACCCATCGATCGACAAGTTTCTAAATCGTCCTCGTAGATCTGCTTTGCCGCAAGCAGCAACGCCTCTTTGAGATACTCGACTGATCCAAGCGTTTGACGTGCCGTTTTTAGCATTTGCTCGATCGCCCAAAATAGATTCACCGCAGTCGGACGAGTCGCGCGTAATTGTTCCGCCACTTTTTCGAGTCGGGCTAAAAACTGCTCTCGATTCGATGCCTGAATTTCTCGCGCCCCCAAATACATTCCATACGCTGCCGCAACTCCTATCGCTGGCGCGCCCCGCACAATCATCGTTTTGATCGCGCGTGCCATATCGTCACAGCAACTAATTTCGACCAAAGCATACTCGCTCGGCAAACGAGTTTGATCAATTAATAAAACGCGATCGTCATTCCAAACAACGGGATAAACCTGACTCGGGGGCATATTTAGCTTTACTGTGGAGTATTGATCATCTTACTAGAAACGGGATTTGGGATTGAATCATGCTGTCAGTTGCAGAAGCGGAAAAGCTGATTTTAGAGTCGATTCAAGCGATCGAGGGAACTGAAATAATCGAATTAGCAAAATGTCGCGATCGTATTCTCGCGGCTTCAATCACCAGCAAACTCGACTTTCCCCATTGGAATAATTCCGCGATGGATGGCTATGCGGTGCGATTCGAGGATGTAAAACAGCCCGCAACCTTAGACCTTATCGAAGAGATTCCGGCAGGCTATCAACCTCAAAAAACGATACAACCCGGACAGGCAGCAAGAATTCTCACGGGATCGGTGATGCCTGCGGGTGCGGATACAGTGATCATGCAGGAAGAAACGAAACGAGAAGGCGATCTCGTTTCCATTCTCATGCCTCCTGAAAAACAAGGCTCATTTGTGAGATATCGCGGCTCTTATTATCAAGCTGGAAATCCTTTACTTTCTCCGGGTATTGTCCTGAAAGCGCCGGAAATCGCAATTCTTGCAGCCGCGCAGTGTGTAGAAGTTCCGGTATTTCGTCGTTTACGAGTCGCGATTCTTTCAACTGGCAGTGAGCTTGTCACTCCAGACCAACCCCTGCAACCCGGACAAATTGTAGACTCGAATCAGTATGCACTCGAAGCCTTAGTCGCAGAAATGGGAGCAGAAGTTATTTCCTTGGGAATCATTCGTGACGATCCAACCGAACTGAAAAGCGCGATCGCAACTGCCGTTCAATCCGCTGATGTCGTGATTTCTTCTGGTGGCGTTTCGGTTGGCGATTACGATTACGTCGATCGCATTCTTGAAGAATTAAATGCAGAAATTAAAATTCGCTCGATCGCAATCAAGCCCGGTAAACCTCTGACCTTCGCCACGTTCCCAAACTCCACACTTTACTTTGGACTTCCTGGCAATCCCGCTTCGGTTCTAGTTACATTTTGGCGATTCGCTCAACCTGCAATTCGGAAATTATCAGGACTCGCTCACGGTTGGAAACCAGAATTTCTCGATGCGATCGCTACACAAGAATTGAAATCCGACGGTAAACGAGAATTCTATCTTTGGGGATCGGTGTCGATCGCGGATGGCAAATTCCAGTTCACACCCGCAGGCGGCACTCGATTATCCGGCAATCTGATCAATCTTGCAGGCACGAACGCACTGGGAAGAATGTCGATCGGACAAACCCACATTCCCGCAGGCGAATCAATCCCAATTCTAAAAATCGGCTAAAAACTCAAAGTCCCCCAGAATAGGGGATTTGGGGGGCAGAAGCCAACTCAAACGCAGCGAAACTACTTCTGCGGCTTCCGTCTCGTTCTCAAGAACTCAGGAATATCCAAACTTCCTGGCTTCTGTTGCGTCGGTTCCTGTACAGGAGGTTGACCCACTGGAGGCGCTGTAATCGATCGAGCTTTTGGCTGTGGCACAGTCGCGCCTTTTGTCGTCGATTGCGGCTGCGACTCTTGCGAAAATCCGGTCGCAATCACCGTAATCCGAATTTCACCCTGCAAGCGCTCATCGATCACCGCACCAAAAATAATATTGGCATTGGGATCAACCGCTTCATAAATAATGTCCGCTGCTTGGCTCACTTCATGCAGCGTCAGATCTGAACCGCCCGTAATATTGAAGACTACGCCCCGCGCACCATCGATCGATGCTTCTAGCAACGGTGAAGAAATCGCTGCCACTGCTGCTTCTCTCGCTCTCGACTTGCCAGACCCGATCCCGATCCCCATCAGCGCCGATCCCGCATCTGCCATCACCGCACGCACGTCAGCGAAGTCCACGTTCACCAATCCAGGGATCGTAATAATATCGGAAATCCCTTGCACGCCTTGACGCAAGATATCATCAGCGGTTCGGAACGCTTCTTGTACCGGGGTCTGTTCTGAGATTACCGAAAGCAGCTTATCGTTCGGAATAATAATCAACGTATCGACTCGGCTTTGCAGTGCTGCAACTCCATCCTCTGCTTGTCCAGTGCGGCGACGACCTTCGAACGTAAACGGACGAGTCACCACCCCAACCGTGAGCGCACCTAATTCTTTTGCGACTTCCGCCACGATCGGAGCGGCTCCCGTTCCCGTTCCGCCACCCATGCCTGCGGTGATAAACACCAAGTCCGCGTGTTCAAGCGCACTCGCAATCTCATCGCGGGATTCTTCAGCGGCTTTTTGCCCGATCGCTGGATTTCCGCCCGCCCCTAATCCGCGCGTCAACTTCTGCCCGACCTGTAACCGCTTCAACGCGGTCGATTGTGCCAGCGCTTGAGCATCCGTATTAATCGACCAAAACTCGACTCCTGCCACATCACTTGCGATCATGCGGTTGACTGCATTGCTGCCACCACCGCCCACGCCAATCACCTTAATCTTTGCAATACTCCCAGGCACAATATCACCACTCCTTAAATCTTCAGGAACCGCTTTCAGCCCAGAATTCTGACTATGATACAGCCCGGAATTAAACGGATTAGAATTTTCAGAGGTCGAAAAATTGTTCGTCTGCCCTTCCGCATTCGAGCTTGTATGGCCGGATTCTGGCTGGTGATTCAGCGTCATTGGGTTGGCATTCGACTCATTATGGTTAAGCGTCATTGGGATTTCAAGCGATGGAGATGAACAGAGAGAAGTCTGAGAAAGCGACTGAACTCGATTAGCACATAAGCTTATCAGGACTCGCGGCAATTGGCTGGAAGTTTTCCCACAACTTTTGCTCTATGGAGTACCTAATTTTACCGGAGTTTTCGTCGCATTCATTTGTAGAAGTGGAGAATTCGGATTTCTTAAGTCGATCGACAGAATTTGACCCGCATTCACTCGACTCGGCAACCGACGCATCTCATCTAATACTTTGAGCTGCGCTGGAAAGTTGGAGCCATAGACACCAAACTGTACCGTACCCAGTTCTGTTTTGAGAATTAAATTTGTCGGATCTTCCCAATTTGCTTCTAGAGTCTTGACTGGACTCTGACGAATGCTGCGGTAGAAGGTTGCCCAGTTTGGACGATATTGCTCTGGGTTGCCGATGATTCTGAGGGTTGGCAGTTTGAAGTTGGGATTCAGGGTTGTGTAGCTGTCTTGCGGCATCCACGCACCTGTTTCGTCTAACAATCCGGGTTGAGAAGCTTTTGAACTCGAAGCGGTCTGCGCGATCGGGATTCGCTCTTGAACTCGTACCGTTAAGCTCGGTGGAAACAATTGTCGATCGACCGTGGCATTTGCGATCGGAGCCTTAGCTTTGAGCGCGTCTGAGATCGATTGCGGCTGCACTTTTAGCAGCGATTGCGGGTAGGCGATCGGTAAAAGTGTGCGAATTGTCTGCTCGGAGATAAATCGGTTGCCTTTGATTGTAACTTGCTCTGGCTTGCGAATGACCCAGGCGGGCAAAGTCGCGACCCAAAGTGCGCCCACGGCAAAACCTGCGATCGCAACATTGCGCCAACTTGCTTGAAAAAAGCGGGTTCGACGTTGGCGACGGAGTTTTTGGCGGCGTTGGGAAAGTTCGGTGCGGGACACGGGGGCGATGCTGGTCATTGGAGGATGCAAATCGCGGGGCAACGGGAGCAATGAGACAGAATGAAGCCATTCTGACAGGACTCTGGACTGATCTCAAGCGATAAATCTCGAAATCTAGAACAATCTCCTGCTTTGGGCTTTAGACGTTTACTCTAATCGATCTGACTCAAGTTGCAAGCTTTTTTCGCTTTTGATCTAACACTTGAATGAGGCATTAACTCGGCGTTTCTTGCAGCAAGGTTGCGACCCGTTCTCCGAATTCTGGATCGACGTTGGCGAGGCTCAAAAGTTGCAGGTACTCTTGGCGCGTCAGTCCATTTTTTTCAATCATCGCGATCGCTTCTGCTTCGATATCTTGCTGAATTCGGGCAGATTCCGAATCTGTTTCTGCCGCTTGCAGTTCCCCTTCTCGCCGTTCAATCAGTGCCACGACTTGCAAACAAGATTGCACAAATTGATTGAGCTTTTCGGATGGAATCGTGTTGGCATCAATGTTTGAGCTTGAGGTTGAGCTTGTGGCAGCCTCGATCGCGATCGAAGTTTCTGTCACTGCCAAAACTGCGCTAGGGTGAGCTAGAACGCAAACGATCGAAAGTGCGATCGTCAAAATCAATTTAAGAATTCGAGTCATGTCAGATTTAAAAGCAGAACTGAGAGAATCTCTAGACGAGGCAGCATGGGAATGGTTAATGCCTCATGCCGATCGCGATGCTGTGATTCTAGTCGCTGAGTCGCTCGACTTGGTGGATGTGGGATATGCGATCGCGAATGATCAAGCGACTTCAGTCGAGCAGTGGATTCAAGACTGTTTAATTTACAAACCGTCGATCGAACAAAAAGCCGTGTGGAGTGAAGATCAAACCAAACGCTTTCAGGCTTTGATTCTTCAGCCGTATGTTCTGATTCAAGAGTCAGCATCGGTCTAATTGCTTTTAGCGGGCGCAAAACTGGCTCCCGTTTCTCCCGTTGTGACCCAAAGCACCGCCCGTCCGCCATCTCGTACTGCCTTAGAAAGCGGTTCTTCGCTTTGATTCGACGGGATCGCGACGGGCTGAATATTGATCCCGCGACTGCCTAACACGATTTCCCCAATGATCTGAGCGCGTCTCATATGGTAATCCGAAGTGATTAAATAAACGCTGCGGACGTTTTGCTGACGTAAACGATCGGCGATCGAGGTGAAGTTCGTTACCGTATCGACCGCTTGATAATCCAAATTCAACCGCTGCAACCCGACCCCGGTTTTTTCAAAGACGCGCTCTGCATACTCACGCGGCGCACCCGACGAAATCCAAACGGGTAAATTTGGATGTTGTTTCGCAAATTTGGCGCTAAAAATTTCTCGATCTTCTGAGCCACCCAACACCAAAATGGCATCCGGTTGCTCAAAGTGCATTCTGATCGATCTCACGCCCATCCACAGCATGAACGGCGTGAGCAGAAGCACCCAAGGAAATGATCGCTTGCGGCTTCTGCGATGGTATTGATTTGGCGAAACGACTTTCGATCGCACGATGCCACCCCTGCAAGAACAAACTAGAATTCACGCCCAACTTATCAGAGGGTTGGGTCATTGCTCAAGTGAACTTACTGACTGGGGCGCTGTTCTTGTGCAGCTTGCGCGGCTTGTGCTTGAGCGATCGCGGCTTGAATGCGCGGCACTGCAAAGAATTTTTGAGTATCAGCCAGAAGTTTTTCGCCCCAAAGATTATCTTTTAGAAACTTTGTCTCACCGTAGCGGGCATCGGTTTTCAGTGCGGCTTCTCCAAGCGTGAAAGCTTCGGTTTGATTGCCTTTGCGAAATAGTGCGACTGCGATCGCGAGTTGCGGTTCTGTGGTTTGTTTGGGATCGATCGCGACCGATTGCCGCCACAGTCTGATCGCTTCGTCGGTTTTGCCTTCTTCGTAGCGGACTAGTCCAATGTTGTTGATCGCGGGCCAAAACGTTTTGTCTCGTGCGATCGCTTTTTCGTAGCTTGCGATCGCGTCTCCGCTTTTTTTCGACATCAAGTAAGCATTTCCCATGTCGAAGTAAGCCCCAGGCAGATCCGGCTTGATTTTCAGTCCTGCTTGGATTTGCTTAATCGACTCTTCGTACTGTGCCTTCTGAAAATGTGCTGTACCCAATGCGAACAGAATTGCAGCGTTTTTGGGATCAAGCGAATTCGCTTTTTTTAGCGTGGGGATCGCTTCATCTGCTCGGTTCGTTTCGAGGTACAGACCTCCCAAAATTGCCCAAGCTTCGGGGCGTTTGGGCGCAAGCTGTACTGCCAATCTCGCACGTGCCAGTGCCAACTGATTCTGATTGAACTGCGCTAACTGCGATGCTTCTTGGACGAGTCCAAGTCCCTGCTGTTCTAGCTTGTCAAAATCGACTTGGGGGGCGTGCGGGATTAGCGCTTGGGCGGACGCGGGTTGAGTTGTCCAGAGTCCAAGAATCAGGCAGAGTGAAAGGATAGAGAGACGTTTGGGCACAACAAAGCCTTTTAGAAAAACGACGGAAAGATATCCAGTAAGCTTAATCGATCTTGTTAATTTTAGGCACAAAAGCTCCGATCGCAGATCGCAAAAAGCTTCCACTTTGGAGCGATGATGCAATAGACAAACGAACTAAGATTAAAGATTCACTCTACATCTTGAACTTTTCCCAAACTAGGGTTACATTAAACGCTACCTATAGCGTCACAACCAATCCATCGTTTGAGGAATCTTTCATGGTTCAATCTATTGCTGTTCCCAATTTTACGAATATGTCTGAAGATCGCGCAGCACAATTTCCCTGGATCGATCCACTCAACGATGGCAAAAGTCGAATTGCGCTCTTATCGCACATGGGCAGTGATATCGATATTGTGAATGATGCCAGAGCAAGCTTCGATAAAGTGTCGATCGACCTCGATGACAAAGATATCAAACTGATTCGATATCTGATCCAGCATCATCACACTTCACCTTTTCGCGGCGTAGTGTTTAAGTTCAAAGTCAAAGCCCCATTGTTTGTTGCGCGTCAGTGGTGGAAGCACGTCGTCGCCAGTAGCCATAACGATGAGCAAGTCGGCTGGAACGAAAAGAGTTTTCGATATGTCGCGATCGAGGATTCCGAAGATTTCTATGTTCCCGCGTCGTTCCGCCAGCAGTCTAAAAGCAATCGGCAAGCTACTTTCGGTGAGATTCCCGAAGATCAAAACCAGAAAGCGCTGGATATTTATCGCTCTCAATGTGAAGCCAGCTACAAAGCCTATAAAGACTTGCTCGAACTAGGAGTTGGTCGTGAACAAGCGCGGGGCGTTTTGGTTCCGAGCGTTTACACTTCTTGGGTCTGGACAGTTTCGCTGCAAGCGGTGCTGCACTTTATTGGACTACGGAAAGGAGAAGGCGCACAGCAAGAAATTCATTTCTACGCGGATGCGATCGCTCAGTTAATTCAGCCCATCGTGCCGCAAACGATCAGCGCATGGGATGAATTGAATCGAGCGGTCTAATTTTTCTGGGATCAAATTGAGAACTCTGTGCCGAATTTGGTCGCGGGGTTCTTTTTTCTTTTAGAAATCGACGGAAATACAGTCGATCGCACAGTAAGATTTTATGGACTCTTTAAAGACCCGCTTCACGAATATGCTACGAGGGACACACAGAAAGGTAGAACGACTATGAACATTATCGAACTGTTTGAAAAAGGTGGCGTAACGATGCTGCCGCTGTTTGTTCTCTCAATCCTGTCGCTTGGAGCCATTATTGAGCGATCGTGGTTTTGGTTCAACGTTTTAAATAAAGAGAAAGAAGTTGCAGGACGCATTCTCGAAACGTCTCGGCGTGATTGGGATGGGGCAGTTGAGATTGCACGCCAGTCTTATGATCAACCGATCGGACGTTTCCTTTATGCTCCGATGCGATTGCAGAATCCTGACCCCGAACTGTTTCGCCTCGCACTCGAATCGTCTGCTGATGAAGAAATCGCTTCGATGCGTCGCGGCGATAAAATTCTCGAAGCGGTGATTGCGTTATCTCCACTGCTCGGACTGTTGGGAACTGTGATCGGTCTAATTCTGTCATTGCGATCGATCCGAATTGGCGATATTGGAACTGCTTCGACCGCAGGCGTAACCACCGGGATCGGGGAAGCGCTAATTAGTACCGCAACCGGGCTAGTCGTTGCAATCTTCAGCCTTTCGTTCTACCGCGTATTTCAAGGGCTAATTTTCAATCAGGCAAAGATTTTCCGTCGGACAGGCAACGATCTAGAATTGCTCTACCGCCAAAAATGGCAACTGACCCACGATAAGTCGCTCCGCAAAGACGATTTGTAGTTCCTCACCTATAAGATCCGCGTTATGAAAGTAAATCTTGACTCTCCCGGCGATGAAGCTCAGATCCAGATCATTCCGCTGATCGACGTGATCTTTTGCATTTTGACCTTTTTCATCCTTGCCGCGCTTCAACTCACTCGGCAACAAGGCATCGGGCTAGAACTCCCGAAGTCCCAAACAAGCAGCGTTCTCATGAGCGAAATGCTCGTCGTTGGAATCGATTCCAATGGGCAAACCTATTTATCAAATCAGGGACAGAAACAATTAATCGATCGTTCTCAGCTTTTCCAACTCGTTCAGGAATATCACAAGCAGCAACCCGAAGGATTGTTAGTTCTCGAAGCGGCTCAAACTGCTTTCTATAACGATGTGGTTCAAGTCTTAGATGTGATGCGAGAAGTCGCCCCCGATCGAGTCGCTCTTTCTACTGCTCCGAACAATCAACCGGGACAGTCTCCACAAACCCCTGGAACTTCTCCACAAATCACACCAGTTCCAACGCTTATCCCTAGCCCAACTGCTCCAGCGAACACCGCCCCTGCAAATCCCAATCTCGCCCCTACGAATCCCAATCTCACACCAACGACTCCAGTTCAGCCTGTTTCTCCTGTAGCCCCTGCCCCTTCTGACATTACTCCTCAAGCTCCAAGTGACGCAGTTCCCCAACCTCCGCAGTAAGGCTTTACTTTCTCCAAACTGCCGAATAGCGCCATTGTTTACTCATAGCTGCAATGTGCATAAAAAATGGGCGAGCAAATCGCCCACCCACAAGATTAGCAACCGAAAAATCTAACGTCGAATCGGAGTTCCACAAGGATACGTTGCAACAGGCTGACGTTCCACAACTGAGATCGACTCCGCGACGGGATGTTCAGGCTGAAGCTTCGCCGCTTGATAATCCGCTTTGAGCTTCGCCAACATCTCATCCCGTCGATCGTACAATCGCTTCAACGGACGAGGCGCACATTGATTGATCACGTATGCCGTCATGATCGGAAGCGCGATCGTACTGTCGGTGTAACACACGATCGTATTTGGCAATTCATTCGGATCAACCTTGCCCCAACTCACCGCTTCATTCGGCGTTGCGCCCGACAATCCACCCGTATCCGGTCGAGCATCCGTAATCTGCACAAAGAAATCATGTCCGCGCTCTTCCAAGCCCAACACCTCATGCAGTTGAGGCTGGGTTTGCAGCAAGAAATTCTTCGGACTACCGCCGCCGATAATCAGTGCAGCACTCTTGCCTTCAACTTCAGGATCACCTGACTCACGCGCCGAATATGCGATCGCTGCCGTCTCATTCACATCCAATAGCGGATCGATTTGCAGCTTCGATCCTTCCAATGCCATCGCCGCCAAATTCATCCCGATCGAGCTATCCCCCGGCGACGAAGTGTAGATTGGAACCCCACATTCATATGCAGTTGCCAACAAAGAAGGATGTTTCACACCCAACTTGCGTTCCACCTCATGTACATACTTACCCAGCAAGTAATGAAACTCAGCCGTCCCCATGCGTTTCTGAAATGGTTCCGCTTGAATAATCTCGCGGATAAACGCATCGGTTCCCAGCAGCACATCGTAATCGAAAATGATGTCATAGATGCGAATGCGCCCTTCATCACGCAGTTTCACATCATCCACGAACGGATTGCTGGCATACAAATCCAATCCCAATCCGTAGTGCATATCGTGATAAAGATTCGCGCCCGTGCTGATCATCCAATCAATGAAACCATTCTGCATCAGGGGAGCCAATACCGAAGTTCCAAAACCCGCAGGAGTCATCGCCCCTGACAAGCTCATTCCAACGGTCACACCTTCCTGCATCACCTCGCGACTGAGCAGATGACACGCCTCCCGCAATCGCGCGGAATTGTAAGCGGTAAAATACCCGTCAATCAAATCCACTACGCTGATGTCAGTCGGAATGGGGGTGGGTGTAATCTTGCGGCTAAGAAGTTTAGACATTGCGATACTCCAAAAACAATGAAACGCATAAAGTGAGGACTAACAAAAGAACCAGCCTGCTCAGGCTGAAATTTGCAGCGCAGCGGTTTGACACTGGAAGCCTACTCATCCAGCGCAAACGAAACAGACTGTTACGCCGATCGCAAAAACACAGCAAGCATCTCGCAGAGATGCAAAAGCTTCGCTGCCGATCGCTATTTGATTTCAAGAATTCCCCTTCACAGAGAATCCGACCGATCCAGCCCGTGCGGTAATCTAACTTCTCAAGGGAGAAAGACGATCGACGAACCTGAAGTTACAGATCGGTCAGTTCATACTGGGAGCTTCGCAGCGATCGACCCAAGATAATGTTGGATCGCACTGCCCTATGCGCTTCAATTTCAGTTCCAGATACCACAGCGGTCGCCAAGGGTATCCAGTTAAAGAAAAACTTATCAATTCTGCTTTCTTAACCTGCAACTGATACAGACGCTTTCATCCTAACACCATTCATAAAAACGTCACATTTTTTATTCTCCAGCCCTGCTGCTAACTCGGTACAAATACGTTAAGATCAGTCCCCTATCTTTTTAAGCTATGTCTGACCCTTTAAATACTGAACAGCATCGCCTCAAAATGCAGCGGCGCAAAGAAGTTCAAGATCAACGCATTGCCGATCGCACTCGTGAAAAAGGTTTGATCATCGTCAATACCGGAAACGGTAAGGGTAAAACCACCGCAGCTTTAGGAATGGTTTTACGATCGCTTGGTCACGGATACAATGTTGCGATCGTGCAATTTATCAAAGGAGCCTGGGAACCTGCTGAGAAAGCGGCATTCGAGCGATGGGGCGATCAGATTGAATTTCACGCGATGGGAGAAGGCTTTACTTGGGAAACTCAAGATCGCGATCGAGATATTACCAAAGCGACAGAAGCCTGGGAAACAGCGCTCTCCTATATTCAAAACCCCGACTTTCGGCTAGTCTTACTTGACGAAGTGAATATCGCTTTAAAGCTTGGCTATCTGGAAGTAGAAACCGTTTTAGCAGGACTTGCCCAAAAACCGGAAGACTCTCACGTCATTCTCACCGGACGGGGTGCGCCTGCTGCTTTGATTGAACAAGCCGATCTTGTGACTGAAATGACGTTGATTAAACATCCCTTCCGCGAACAAGGGATCAAAGCACAACCGGGGATCGAGTTTTAATTGATCGCTTGGAAATATGTGGTTGCGAAACCTTACTGGTTTTGCAAATTGCCTTTCTCGGTTTTTCAGTATTCACTCTGAAGAAGATTCAATTAAACATGTATAGATTTTTCTAAGTGATGAACCGCTCTGTTGATTTCGGCTGAATTGAGATTACCAAAAAAACAAAACGCTTTTGGACTTCCCGATCGAGGGAACACTACATCGAAAGTCGGTAGCAATTCAGCCTAAACCAATACAGTATGTCTTCCCCACAACTCATTCAAAATCCGCTAATTCCATCTACGTCTAGCGGCTCCGTTGATACCACAACTCGCACCAACAGTTTTCAAATCGACCTGAGAGGCTTCCGGAGCAGCACCGCCAGTCTTTCACTAACAGGGCTCTCCGGTGACGCGAACCTTGAAGTTTTTCGAGGATCAGGCGATACCAAAACATCGCTTCGGATGTCTAGAAACCAGGGAAAACTCTCTGAATCAATCATCCTCCCTCAAGAAGCACTCGCCCCTGACATTTACACCGTCGAAGTGACGCTGGGCGAAGGTTCTCCCAACGTAGACTACAAGCTCAACGTCGCAGTCAATGCGGATGCCGACCTCAGCAACATCTGGTGGCGCAGCCCTTCAACCGCACAAGCCGCAGTCTGGCAAATGAACGGCACAAAAATCGCAGGCGCAAGTATCTACGATCAAATCGGTGCGGAATGGCAAGTGGCAGGGGTGGCTGATCTGAATGCAGATGGAGAAGATGATGTTTTGTGGCGAAACACCAGTAATGGATATGTTGGCTACTGGCTGATCAAAGCAGGGCAACTTCTCAGTGGTGATATCTCTTTTTCTAGTCCGATTCCCTTAGATTGGCAAATCTCTGCTGTAAAAGATTTCAGTGGAGATGGGCAAGCAGACATCGTTTGGCACAATGCCCAACAAGGACTGATTGCAGTGTGGGCGCTTAGTGGCGGAAAGTACCAGAGTGGCAGTATGTATGCTGTCGGTGCAGGCTGGAAAGTCTCCGGCACTGGCGATTTTGATGGCGATACTCGGACGGATATCGTCTTTCAGAACTCCAACAGTGGTGATGTCGTAATCTGGCAGATGAACGGCACTGCAATCGATCGACCCTCAGATCCCTTCAGAACCGGAACTGCATGGCAACCCCAATTTTTTGGTGACATCAACGGCGATGGTCAAGATGATGTCGTGTTACGCAATCGCGTCTCTGGGACGGCAGCCGTCTGGCTGATGCAAGGAACCAGAATTGCTACACCCGTGATAACCGAAGCGATTTCATCAGAATGGCAGATTGCTGCTTTAGGAAACTTTGATGGTGCAACAGCAGAATCTACGGGCAACAAAGATTTGCTCTGGTACAACAGTCGAACGGGCGATATGTCGGCTTGGTTGTTCAACGCGGCGGGTACGGGCTATGTCGATCGCCAACTTGTGTCCTTTAAAGGTCAAAAATACAGCAAAGGCGCAAACTGGTCGATCGCAGGCGTGGGCGACTTTAATCGCGATGGCAAAGAGGACATCCTCTATCGCAACAATGTTCAGGGGGATGTAGAAGTTCTCTTGATGAACGGCACGGAGATCGGCGCGAAAGATGGTGTTTCGGGCGTTGGGGCGAATTGGAGAGTCCAAGGCATCATGAAACGTGAGGTCAGAGTGGATGAGCCGTTTGAGATTAGCGGGCGGACTTTGACGGGTGGTTTCGCCGCTGACACTGCATTTGACATGGGTGTGCTAGACGGACGCGCGACGTACACGGACAAAGTAGAACCGGGATTTGCAGACTACTTCAAGTTCAATGTCTCTACTCGATCAAATGTGAGTTTGGCGATTGCGGAGCAAGGCGTGGCATTGGAACTCTTCCAACTTCTAGCGAATGGCACGTTGGGGAACGCGATCGCGATTAGCAACGAAATGCTGCTGAACAATGGCGGTTATGCTGTCAAGGTTTCCGCAACCGGGAATGCAGTTTCTACTTATCGGCTCAACGTTTTTGGACAGCCGCAAGTGACGGATGTTGCAGGAGCAGGATTCACATTAACGAACTCTGCACTGGAACTCAAGGCATCCGAGACGAACCAAACGAACTCGATGGCTGCAAAATTCAAGGTGAAGAACAACAGTTCTATCGCAGTGAGCAATCTCAAAGTTGGCTTCCGAATTTCTCGCGATGGTCAAATTGATGCCAGCACCTCGTCCTCAAATCCGGACGCACTGCTTCAGGTTGACTCAGGTACAGGACTTTCGACGACTTTCACGCTTGCGACTCCCCTTGCTGCTGGTGCAACCAGTGACTGGATCGATGTCACATTGCGCCTACCGAATACGAATGAGAGATTCTGGTTTGTGGACGGCGATTATACGATCGGTTTAGTCGTTGATCCGAACAATGAACTGACTGAGGATAACGAAATCAACAACTCTAACGTGGCGTTGAACACAGATAAAGCGACGCTTGCTATCAGTGGAACTGAAACGGTTGAGCTGATTGGCACAAATATGCAGGTGTCAGGCACCTTCGCACCCGATCAGGTTCTCACCGTGTCGTTCACACTGCAAAACTTTGGAAATCGCTCTTATCCAAGTACTCTGCCGATTCAGTTCTACCTCTCGTCAGACACGACTTTGGATACACAAGCTGATATTCCTTTGAGGCTCAGGGACGCAGGTACCAATGATGATTTTATCCTCAACCGAGCTTTTATTGATCCAGTCGGCGGTATCGCGATCGACAGGAAGAACACTCCAGGCGCAATCAAAACGGTGCGGCTCGAACTCCAGCTTCCGAAGACATTCCCACCTTCTTGGGTACCTGGACAAACGATTTATCTCACGTCTCTGATTGCATCAGATGACTCGTTGGAGGTGAATCCAGCGAACAACAGTATAAACCCTGAGACGGTTGATACAGCCGATGACACGATCAGGAAGAACTACGTCAAGTTCACCCTTTCCTAGTCAAACGAATCACGCTGAACGAGACAGGGATGCTCTAGCAGCGTCCCTGTTTTTTATTCTTCTTGTGCGATCGCAGGGAGCGTACACTGCATCGAAATATCGTTCGTTTTTGGAAAAGTGGCTAAGAGTTGGGCGAAGAGTTGAGGATTGAAGCTACGCGGGTCACGTCGCTGCCGCGATCGATCCACTAATCGGTGAGTCGTGATGCGATCGTTGGGAACACCCGTTTTTGCCACTAACCAAGCCAGAGATTGATATTGAGCGCGAGTATATCCGCCGTGTCTAGCTCCGTCGTCGCGTCCGTCGGGCGGTGTCACCAGGGAGATATGGTACGCAAAATTATTCACTGAAGCCGGAAAAGCAGGATTTGTCTTGACCGCTTCTTCGCCTTTAGTGCCGTTGAAGATTGAGTTTCCGGCTCCAAAGGCGCGGCGATCGGGGGGAACGAGATAGACAACGTTGCCGTTTTCTCGGATCAGACTGTGATAACTGACTTGATCGTCGTCTCTCGGATGTGGAGTGCGAAAGAAGTTGATCGCGGAACTACCGGAGCCAACGGTTTCGTGAAGAACGACGATCGCTTCGTTGCTTGCGGGACGACCAGAGAGATCTTGAGTGAAGCGTCGTCCGAAATTTGAGGGATGCGCTAGAGCAATTTCTTCTCTCGGTTGGTAAGTTGAGTCGGGGGGTGAGGCTTGGCGAAATCGACTGAGGGCAGGGGTTCCTTGAATTGCAGGAAGATTTCTTAGCCTGCCACCGCGCGGAATCGGTTTAACTGCACAGGCGCTAGAGAGAAGATCGCTGGCATTTGCGATGTCTTGTTGGAAGCTGATGAATTGGGGTCGGGAGGTTCTGATTCGGAGACCGTCGAGCCATTCAGCCTGTCCAGATTGAACGGCAATCAGAAATGTGGCGAACCCAGCTAGGACGATCGCAAAAAACTGAAAGATCCTCTTCATGAGATGTTGAAATGCTTTGGTGGGAGAAACAATACGTATTGTGAAACAAGATAGAGTTTTTTCGAGTTTAGTTCCAGAGAGAAGTCAATCGAACGCAGTGCAATTTAACATAGGCTGCCAGGAGAATAAGCAAAAATCTACCGCTTTTCTAACTTCGCCACTCTTTCTTCTAAAGCCTTGATGCGATCGCGCGATTCGATCACTAAAGTTGCAAGTCGATCGAATTGAGCATCGGTAAACTTTGAGGGACGCGAAGGAATCGGAAGCGTCGAAGGAGTGGGTACAGAAACACCAGCACGAGGACGATTTGCAGACAGTTGACTTAGCTCGGCTCGAATGCCAACTAAATCAGATTCGACACGGGAGAGCCGCGATTCGACCAGCCCAATTTGTGCATTAGCGGGTAAAAATAGCTGAGTTGTCATCAGGATCAGGGCGCTAATGCCGACAATTACAAGAAGATTTCTCATACTTCAATTTTCGGTCTTTGTCTGATCCAACTTGCTCAGTACGCTCGTGTCATCATGCCTGCGACAGACCGAGAATGAATCAAGGCTTGAAATTGGAGGTCTTGACGCAGCTTCTCGAATACGGAATCGTTGCAGCAATTTCTCGATATCCAGGAGCAAGCGCGATCGCACGTCTCAAATGCTCCAATGCCCAATCCGCATTATTGGGATTGTTGGAATCAATCTCGATCGTATTGTCCGATCTCTTCGTCGTAACGTTTGAGTTTGGTCAAGGCTTGCCCGTAGTTGTACCAAGCTTTCGCATCGGTGCAGTCGAGTTCAAAGGTCTTCTCGTAGCAGGCGATCGCAGCTTTGTAGCGTCCAAGTTTGCCGAGAACATAGCCGCGATAGTGCCAAGTGTCGGGATCAGTGGTTTCGGCGTGACCGCGGCAGGCGATTGCGGCTTCGTACCAACCATTTTGGCTCAATGCGATCGCGCGTCCCAACCAACCTTGAGAAACGCCTTTTTTGTCGCAGCTTATGTCTGTCATAGCACCTCCAAATCTCACTAAATCTGCATTTAGTGCTTTGATTAAGTTATCTTCGATTACGTTGAAGGTGATGCGACCCTGATTTGGTACACTCAGCCAGCCCCTTGAGTGTTGAGTAGAAGTCAGCGTTCTTGCTGATTGCTGGCTCGAAATCTCTGCAAGGTGATACGTAATACTGCGCCTTACTTCCGTAATTTTGCTTAGATCTCCAGGGAACGTCAATAAAGTTCACGGATTTTTTATCAAGTGAGGACAAGCGCAAATCTCAGACGAACCACTGATTCAGATCACTGAAGCCTTGCATCATTCCTATCAATGGATCGTTTGTTGCTAGTCTTAACGTTCTGTTACATAATGAATGGAGCGAGATTCGGAAAATGCTTATGTTCGGCGGATTTACTGGCTTCAAGCCCCCCTCCAACAATACAGATTTCGGTGAACAAATGCTGAACTCTGTGTTGAGCCAATCGATTCGTCATTTGTTTAGTCAGAGCGAGTCTGTGGATGTTGCTCTGAAATGTTTTCCATCGAGCAAACTGTTGCAAGGCAGTATTGACAGCTTCAAAATGAGCGGTCGAGGGTTGCTAATCCGCCGCGAGTTTTGGGTCGAGGAAATGTGGTTTGAAACCGATGCGGTGTCGATCGATTTCGGCTCGGTGCTATCGGGTAAGATTCGTTTGAAACAGGCAGCGCAAGCGGTTGCAAAAGTGATTTTGACCGAGGCGGGAATTAACAAGGCGTTTCAATCTGAACTCGTCAAGCCTCGAATGGAGAACGTTACGGAATCAAGTTTGATGGATCTTTCGGGCGGTGAACCCGTCTCTTTTTCTGATGTTGAACTGAAGCTTTTGCCTGAAAATCAGATTCGGATTTTTGCGAAAGCGAGCTTACCGAATGGACTGATTCCAATTTGTTTAACGGCAACGATTGAGATCGAGCGTCGTCGTCGCATTCTGTTTCAAAATCCTCAATTTATGGGTGATGAGATTCCCGAAGCTCAACGCGGTGTTTCAGAACTTTTGAGTAATACGTTTGCTGAGATTTTGAATAACATGGTGGATCTCGATCGCTTTAATCTCGATGGGGTCACGATGCGGCTGAATCGATTGGAAACGGAAAACGATAAGCTGATTTTCAGCGGTTATGCAGAAGTAACCCATTTTCCAAAGCAGGGTTAAGTATGTTAGTCTGGCTTGTTTCAATTGTCCTGCAAAGTTATGGAACAAGAAATTTACGAATCTTGGAATCAGAAAGCTCAAGATTGGGATATCCAAGTTGGTGACTTAGGCGATCGTAATCGCATTCTCAACTCTGATCCAGTGCTGTGGCAATTTTTGGGAGACGTAAACGAGCGTACTCTGCTGGATGCAGGTTGTGGAACTGGGTATTTAGCGCGTCAACTTTGTCGGAAGGGTGCGATCGTGACAGGCGTTGATCTTTCTTCTGAAATGTTAGCGATCGCGGAGCAGAAAGCACAATCGGAAGGATTATCGATCGACTTTCGAGAAGAGTCTTGCTCGGAACTCAAAACGCTTCCAAGTGATTACTTTGATTTGCTCGTCTCCAATTACGTTCTGATGGATTTGCCCGATTTAGAAGAAGCAATTCTCGCTTTTCATCGTGTATTGAAACCAGGCGGAATTTCAGTTCTAGTGTTTTCACATCCTTGCTTTGATCAAGGAGCAGTCGTTGTGAATGACGATCGTTCTGTCACCTATCACTGGAAAGAATCATACTTTGGGCGACAGAAACGCCAAGACCCAGCGTGGAAGCACTTCACGACTCCGTTTATCTGGTTCCATCGACCTTTATCAGACTATTGGAAAGCATTTAGGCTGGCTGGTTTCGATGTGATTGATTTTGAGGAACCGAGGCTGACTCGCGATCGAGCGAATCTCGCGAAAACTGAACAGGAATTGTTCAAACGTCAAAATCTTCCCTATTCTGTTGCCTTCAAACTGTTGAAATCGTTTTGATTAAGGGTTTTATGCGAGTCATTAGCCGAATGCAAAGCGAGGTTTGCTACTTTGGTATGAAAGGACAACAGAGAATGATTTCGCTGGATTAACTGAGGTTCGGCAGGTTTTTCCATCAACGGATGGGGTTGGAAATTTTGTGGTATTCAATATCGGAGGAAATAAGTATCGGTTGATTACCTATATTGATTGGGCGGCACAATTCGTATTTATTCGTGCTGTCCTCACTCATGCAGAGTATGACAAGGAAGCTTGAAAGAATGACGACTGGTATCAAAGCTCCTAGTGATTTCTATTTAATTGGTGAAGAACGCAATTAAGCACTTCAAGAAGATTCGTAGGATCAATCAGCGATCGCATAAAACAAAACCGCCACGATCGAACATCGTTCATTCATAATGGGTGATTGTTCAAAGATGGCGATCTCTCATGCCCAATTGGTTGACTTCTGGCGGACTGGTGATGATTCCGCTGCTGCTGTTCTCGATTCTGGCAGTAGCACTGATTCTGGAACGATCGCTGTTCTGGGTGAAAATTTCTCAGCGTCAACAACGAGTCGCAAAAGAATTTCTCAGCGTTTATAAGCGCAATCCGATCGCTGCATTTCAAATGTTGGAAAAGAATGCAGATTTGCCGATCGCAAGAATTTTCCTTGCCGCTCTGGAGCTAGAACAAGCAACTCCTGAAGAGTTTCGGCTGGCGCTCGAAAGCGCTGGACTGGCAGAGATCCCACTGCTCAAACGGTTTAATACGATTTTCGATACGATTGTCGGTCTTGCTCCGTTGCTCGGATTGCTTGGAACGATTACTGGGTTAATTACTTCGTTTGCTTCACTGGGCATCGGAGATGTAGCAGGAACGAATACAAGGGGAGTCACAGGCGGGATTAGTGAAGCACTTGTCTCTACAGCATCAGGCTTAGTTGTGGCGATCTTCACCTTATTTTTTGCCAATATGTTTCGAGGACTCTACACTCGACAACTCGCACTGATTCAAGAATATGGTGGGCAATTAGAATTGCTGTACCGTCGTCGTCATCATGCCATCTGAGGTTATAACAATGCGCCTGCCCGAAGAACCGGATCTACCCCCTCAGATTTATATTGCACCGCTGATCGATGTGGTGTTTGCGCTGCTGACATTCTTTATTATTTCCACGTTGTATCTCACGCGATCACAAGGTCTTCCCGTCTCGCTTCCGAAAGCCGTCACTGCTGAATCGCAAAAGGCTTCTCAGATTGTTGTGACTATCAATCAAAAAGGAGAAATTGCAGTCGATAAAAGCCCCATCATCATCGATACTCTTCCCGCTGCGGTGCGCGACATTCTCAGTCGTAATAAACAAGCCGTAGTTGTGATCAATGCCGATGAACGAGTTTCACACGGTCAAGTAATCACTGTAATGGATCGATTGCGATCGATTCCTGGGATTCGACTCGGCATCGCCACCCGCCAACCGTAACAAAACTTAAATAAATCGAGGATTATTTGAGCGCAATCCCCTTGACTTCGATCGCGTTTAATGGGGTGAATGAGCAGCTTAAAGATTTCTTAAGCTTTGATATGTCAAACGTAACATCTGGATTTATTGCATAACATTTTTTTATTAACAAACACAGTTTCTCTAAAGTAAGGCTTATCGAAATCCTGATATGATTCAGATCAGTCCGAGCCTATGCACCGGAGAACAGTCGAGATTCACAAACTGTCTCCAAACATGGGATCATGAATGGCAAGCTGATCCCCAGTGACAAGGTAATTTGATGCCGACCACATCGGTCAGGGAAATTCTCTGGTCACTGTTGGTGATGTCTGCTCAAGGTTTTCCATCGTTTTTGATTACAGGAAGGGAGATATGTCCTACGCTCAAACCAAAACCCAGTCCAAAGCTGGGTATAAGGCTGGGGTACAAGATTACCGTTTAACGTACTACACCCCAGACTACACGCCTAAAGATACTGATATTTTGGCAGCGTTCCGGGTGACTCCTCAACCTGGCGTTCCTCCCGAAGAAGCTGCTGCTGCGGTTGCTGCTGAATCCTCAACGGGTACATGGACGACTGTTTGGACGGACTTGTTGACCGATCTCGATCGCTACAAAGGACGCTGCTACGATATCGAGCCTGTCCGTGGCGAAGATAGCCAATTTATCGCATACATCGCATATCCTTTGGATCTGTTTGAAGAAGGATCTGTCACCAACTTGCTCACCTCCTTGGTGGGTAACGTCTTCGGATTTAAAGCGCTGAAAGCGTTGCGTCTTGAAGATTTGCGGATTCCCGTTGCTTACTTGAAGACTTTCCAAGGGCCTCCTCACGGGATTCAAGTTGAGCGCGACAAAATCAACAAATACGGTCGTCCGATGCTCGGCTGTACGATCAAACCGAAACTCGGTTTGTCTGCGAAGAACTACGGTCGTGCGGTTTACGAATGTCTTCGCGGCGGTTTGGACTTCACCAAAGACGACGAAAACATCAACTCGCAACCGTTCCAACGTTGGCGCGATCGCTTCTTGTTCGTGGCAGATGCTATCCACAAGTCGCAAGCTGAAACAGGCGAAATCAAAGGTCACTACCTCAACGTGACGGCTGCAACCTGTGAAGAAATGCTGAAGCGTGCCGAGTATGCGAAAGAACTCGAAATGCCGATCGTCATGCACGACTTCTTGACCGCAGGTTTCACCGCGAACACAACCTTGGCGCACTGGTGTCGCGATAACGGTGTGCTGTTGCATATTCACCGCGCAATGCACGCAGTCATCGATCGTCAAAAGAATCACGGGATTCACTTCCGCGTGTTGGCGAAGTGCTTGCGGATGTCGGGTGGTGATCACATCCACACCGGAACCGTTGTGGGTAAGCTCGAAGGCGACAAAGCGATCACCCTTGGTTTCATCGACTTGCTGCGTGAAAACTACATTGAACGCGATCCTTCTCGTGGTGTTTACTTCACTCAAGACTGGGCTTCTATGCCTGGTGTGATGGCAGTTGCATCCGGTGGTATTCACGTATGGCACATGCCCGCACTGGTTGAAATCTTCGGTGATGACTCAGTGCTTCAGTTCGGTGGTGGAACCCTCGGACACCCTTGGGGTAATGCGCCTGGTGCAACCGCGAACCGTGTTGCCCTTGAAGCTTGCGTCCAAGCTCGTAACGAAGGTCGTGACTTGATGCGTGAAGGTGGAGACATCATCCGCGAAGCTTGTCGCTGGTCGCCTGAATTGGCTGCGGCTTGTGAACTGTGGAAAGAAATCAAGTTCGAGTTTGAAGCCGTTGATACCGTCTGATGACCTTTTGATCGCAGATTTTAGATTTTGGATTACACAATAGTCCAAAGTCTAAAATCTAAAATCTGAAATCCAACTTATGGATCTGAAGCGAATTGCGAAAGATACGTCAAAAACGCTGACTAGCTATTTGACGTATCAGGCTGTCCGGGTTGTTTATGCTCAGCTAGACGAAACTGATCCGAAAAAGGCTTACTGGCTGCACAAGTTTTCCTCACGGGAGAGCATTACAGACGGTGAGGCTTTTATGGAAGCGATGTTTCGCGAACGTCAGGATCTGGCTTTTCGGATTTTGACGGTGCGAGAGCATCTTGCTGAAGAAATTGCCGATGTGCTGCCGGAGATGCTGCGATCGTCGATGCAGCAAGCGAACATGGAGCAACGCCGCAAACAGCTAGAACGAATGACGCAAGTCGATTTGACGATCGAATCACAAGATTCTGAACCTGAAAGCTAACACTATCGAGGACTTCATGAAAACTCTACCCAAAGAGCAGCGTTTTGAAACGTTTTCCTACCTGCCTCCGCTGACCGATGCTCAAATCGCGCGTCAGATTCAATACACGATCGACAACGGTTTCTTCCCTTGCATCGAGTTCAACGAATCTTCTGCGCCGGAAATCTACTACTGGACGATGTGGAAGTTGCCTTTGTTCAATGCGACTTCTCCTCAAGAAGTGCTGAACGAAGTGCAACAGTGTCGCTCTGAGTATGGCAATTGCTATATCCGCGTGGTGGCGTTTGACAACATCAAACAATGTCAGGTGATGAGCTTTATCGTTCACAAGCCTGGTTCTTCTGGTAACAGCGGCGGCGGCTATCGCTACTAATTTTTGATTCGCAGGTTTTTCTGCGATCGTTTTTGAAGGAGGTGGGTGATCCATCTCCTTTTCTGGTGAAAAGATTAATCAATAGCAACCAAACTTTTCTTGACAAAATAGGGCTTACATCATGTCGCAGGAGCAACAAATATAGGATAGACTGAGCGCATGAAGAAGTTAGAGAGTATTCATTTTCATCAATTTAGAGGAATTCGAGATTTGCGATTGGAACATCTCGGACAAATTAATTTGTTGGTGGGAATTAATAACTCTGGAAAGACAAGCGTACTAGAAGGATTATCAATATACTGCCACCCTCTTGATCTTAGAGAGTGGCTTAGAATAGCTCGTCAAAGAGAGCAAGAAAATAGATTCAATCAGAGTTCAGTTCTCGATTCAATACAATGGTTGTTTCCTAAACTCGACTTACTGGGTGAAAAGGATGATCAGATAGAAGCAGGGAAGCTTCTCATTGATGGTAACGGTTCTTATCCAGTTAAAAAGTTACAGGCGAGTTATGAAGTTATTGAGGGGTTGCGGATTTCTGAAAGAAAGCGCAGGAGAAATCTTGCTCAAGGTGAACAAGTCGAAGATGAAATCCCAGAAATTCACCGAGGAATTGATCTCCATTTAGAAGTCCATGCAGATTCTGATCAGTTAAGCTTCGTAGACGCTCCGACTTTTGTGCAAAACTTTCAATTGTGGGAAGACGATTTCATAGGCAAATTTCCTGGTTCTGGTCAGTTGAACTTGAAAACATCGGTTGTTACACCATCCTCCCATAGGTCAGAAGTAAATCAACTAAGGCTCTTATCTGAGGCAAGCTTCCAGAACTTTAAAGCGGATGTGGTGTCTTTGCTACGGGAAGTTGATGCTGGAATAATCGATTTAGAGATTCTTGTACCTTCAGATGTTATAGCTTCTCGCCCCAATACTTACATCCAACACGAAAAGCTTGGTCTTGCTCCACTCAGTACGTTTGGTGACGGCATTCGTCGCCTACTTCACATAGCCTTGAAGCTAGCTAGTGTTCGGGGAGGAATTTTACTGATTGATGAGCTAGAAGTTACAATACATACTGAAGCACTTCAAAACTCTTTTAAGTGGCTCGTTCGATGGTGTAAACAATTAGATGTTCAACTATTTGCTACTACTCATAGTCTTGAAGCGGTTGATGCGCTTTTAGATGTGACAGAATCTGATTCAGATTTAGTACTCCATCGTTTGGAACCTAGAGAAACGCATACGCGGGTTGTGAGACACGATTGGAATAGATTAAAGCTTCTCAGGGAGGAGTTAGGTCAGGAGGTTCGATGGTAGATCAACGGTATGCTTTGATTGGTGTTGAGGGAAATCATGATCAGGCATTTCTATGTAGGATTCTTCACAAGTTATTGGGTTTCAACAAGTTTGATAATACAACGTCTGATTTAGACATTTTCTGGCGTAAGTTTGTACCCATTTACCCTCCAAAATCTGGAAGGCTGTACATGCGGCTTGATATGCCTACTATTCTTTATACAAGTGGCATCTCAGTAGCTATATATGTTGGAGAAGGAAGCAAACTTATCACAAATTTGTCTGCTAAGCTCTCAGATATTGATCATTCTGCGCTTCTAGCTTTTGGAATCGTTGCCGATGCCGATAAGCATACTCCTAGTAAAGTTGCTGAGATGTATCATGCAGGGTTCAAGGAATTCTTCCCGAATTTTCCTGATAAGCCCGGAGTGCTTACAAAGAATTCTCCAAGGTTAGGCTTACACGTTCTTCCAGATAACTCCAGCCAAGGAGTGCTTGACACTTTACTGTGCAATTGTGGCAAGTCTGCATATCCTGAGTTCATGCAGAGGGCGGAGTTATATATCAACCAGTTCTCTGAAGAAGAGATTAGGCGGATAGGCTGGAAACCATTCGATAGAGAGAAAGCCATAGTTGCAACAGTTGCAAGCGTTCTTAAGCCTGGTAAGACCAACACTGTAAGTATTACTGATAATAACTGGGTCTGTTCTGAGACAGTAGTGGCAATTCCAGAATTAAGCAGCATCTTATTATTTTTGAAAGAGCTATTAGCAATTGATGATGTAGTAATGTTATAAATTGCCCACATTTCAAAGCTCGTGTGTACCTTTCCAAAAGGGGTACCTGTTAGTTATGGCATTGGCAAACACCATTTCTCTTTCAATGTGAGAGATTTAGAGAAGTGATTCAAGGGAGAACATAATGCCAGAGATCGCATTATCGTCACTTCAGAACTGCGATCGCTATCTAGGATTTTGTTGCTTTAAGAATGATCGCTTGAACACGGTATCCGAACTTACAAGCACCATTTCTTCGATTTGAGCTTGTGCGATCAGCATTCGATCGAATGGATCTTTATGATGTGGAGGTAATGCAGCAGCTTGCAAAGCATGAGCAGCAGTAATTTCTAACGATCCTGCACCTAATTGCTTCATACGACTCGGAAAGTAGGTTTCGGGCGGTTCAGGAAGTGGAAGCTTTCCGATCGCAAATTTGATTCCAATCTCCCAAACGCTTGCAACTGAAAGCCATACTTCGTTCGTTTCATCCGCAATCTGATCAATCACTGTTTCACTTAACTGCTCAGGTTGGGCGAACCACCACAGCCAGCATTGAGTATCTAGAAGAAGTTTCAAGCTTCATCTCCCTCAAAAGCTGCCAGAATGTCCTCCGGTAGAGGATCATTGAAATCTTCTGGTACAACAAATTTGCCTCGATCCATTCCTAAGCTCGATCGACGATTTGATGAAGTGCGAAACGGAACTAACTTCGCGATCGGAAACCCTTGATCATCTGAAATCACGATTTCTTCTCCAAGTTCTACGCGAGACAATAACTCAGAGAGATTCGTTTCAGCTTGATCGATTGTTACATTTTCCATTTTCTTCTGATGGCTCTGTCTACCTGTAATGTTACGGGAGATCACACCTGAATTATCTCTCTTTCACAAGGTTTCAGAAAGGCGATCGCAAATTCTCGAACCAGAAGATAGAATCGAAGTCACCTCCAAAAAATCAGATTTTGATTATGACTGAGCGACTTGAACAGGCGATCGCCCAACTGAAAACCTTGCCGACAGAAAAGCAAGACGCGATCGCGACACTAATTTTAGAAGAACTCGAAGAGGATCAGCAATGGGATAAATCCTTCGCGCGTTCTCCGGATTTGTTGGCAACATTGGCAGCCGAGGCAATGGCTGAATAATCGCTTCCAGCTTGGTGACGGATTGCGATTGTAGCGATCGCAATCCGTCACCAAGCTGGAAGGAATCGCCGCAAATTTAATCGGAATCGCGAAGACCGATGCAAAGCCACCAACTGACGAAGAAGTTAAGGCGCTACTTGATCAGTGATTGGCTCAGAAGTATTTGTAATGTGAGTTTTGCTGATACCAACCCAAGAAATAAGCTCGATCGCTCCTCATCCCGCGCTACAGTAAAACGGTGATTTGCAAGGAAAGATCAATGCGTCGCTGGGTTTCTTTGTTCGCTATGCTTCTCTGTGTGATCGGGCTGACTGGATGCAGTTTGCCGCGCGTGACCGCAGAAGATCGATTGTTTCTGCCGCTGTCGGTTGAATTTCTTGGTAGCTACACTTTGACCGATAAGCAGTTCAAAGACACAACGGTTGGGGGACTTTCAGCGATTACTTACGATCGTAAAAAGGATCTCTATTACGCTGTTTCGGATGATAGAAGCGATCTACAACCCGCCCGTTTTTATACGCTGAAATTGCAGACTGATGAAAAGAATGCGCTCAAATCTGTTGAAGTTCAGAATGTGACGACTTTGACGGATGAGAACGGGCAGACGTTTGAGAAAGGTACGATCGACGCTGAAGGAATTGCGCTTTCTCCGCTTAACTCTGTGTTTATTTCGAGTGAAGGAGCGGTGAAAGAAGAGGTTCCGCCATTCATTGGAGAGTTTGACCTCCAAACGGGGAAATTGAAGCGGAAATTAACCTTACCCGAATCGTATTTGCCGGATGCGAAAATCGTTGGGCAAACTCGTGGAATTCAGGATAATCGGGGATTTGAATCGTTGACGTTGAATTCTGGGGCTTCGACGGCTCCCGCTGCTGAACCGTTTCGTTTGTTTAGTGCGATAGAGTCTCCCTTAGTTCAAGATCTCGAATTGCCGAATACGAAAGAAAGCTTACTGAATCGATTTCTGCATTATCAGATTATTGGAACGCGATCGACGATTATTTCCGAACACGCTTATCCGCTAGATCCGAAACCGACAGGCGCGATCGATCATGGATTGAGTGAATTTTTGTCGATCGATCAAGGTGGACATTTTCTCAGCTTAGAGCGATCATTCGGTTTAAGTGGATTTCGGATCAAGCTTTTTCAGGTTGAAACTGGAACTGCCAGCGATACTTCTTCGTTCGGAACATTGCGCGGCGCGAAAGTACAGCCTGCGAGAAAGGAATTGCTGCAAGACCTCAATCAGTTGGGAATTCGGCTCGATAACTTGGAAGGAATGACGATCGGCGGACGGTTGCCGGATGGGTCGCATACGCTCGTTCTCGTGAGCGATGATAATTTCAATAATTTGGGGCAAATTACGCAATTTTTACTCTTTCGACTCAACGGACTAAAAGGATGATTTTTTGCTGTCCCGAACACCGTACAATAAAATCCAGATTTTGCGAAACGACATGACACACTCTACCGATATTGCAACTTTGGCGCGTTGGATGGCAGCGGATTTTAGCAATCAACTCCAGGCGTTTGAGAATCCGCCGATGTATGCTCACATTCGCGTGTGTATGCGTCCATTGTCAATCGATGTACTAGGTGGTGTCGGATTTTTTATCGAGCAGGCATACGATTATATGCTGAACGATCCATATCGGTTGCGGGTGTTGAAGATCGTTGAGCAAAACGATCGACTCGAAATCGAAAACTATCAAGTGCGCGATGAACAAAAGTTCTATGGAGCTTCGCGCGATCTGAATCGGCTGAAAGAATTGACAGCGGATCATTTGGAAAAGCTTCCGGGCTGTAACATGGTAGTAGAATGGACGGGAAGCAGCTTTAAAGGGCAAGTGGAGCCTGGAAAAGCTTGTATGGTGACTCGGAAAGGGCAAGAGACTTATTTAGATAGTGAATTTGAGATTGATGGAGAGCGGTTTACTAGCATCGATCGAGGACGCGATCCGGAAACCGATGAGCAAGTTTGGGGATCGGTTGCGGGGGCATTTGAATTTGTGCGATGGGCGAGCTTTGCGGATGAAGTGCAGGCTTAAGTGATTTTGAATACACGGTAGAACAATCAAACTTAAGCCGTTAGATAGATATTTGCGCGAATCGGAAGATTACAATTAGTAATTCGCGCTAAGTCGTTGCGAATCGCGATCTTCTGAGTGCCGAAACCTGGTAGATTTGGCAAAGTATCCGCAGAAAAGATTGAGCAAGCATGAAAGTCCTAGTTATTGGTGGTGATGGCTATTGTGGTTGGGCAACCGCGCTCTACTTGTCCAATCGGGGTCATGAGGTTGGTATTCTGGACAGCTTGGTGCGGCGGCATTGGGACAATGAATTGTGTATTGATACACTGACCCCGATCGCGCCCATTAAACAACGACTGCAACGCTGGAAAGACCTTACTGACAAAACGATCGATCTTTTTATTGGCGATATCACGAATTACGATTTTCTGAATAAATCAATGGAGCAGTTCCAACCGGAAGCGATCGTGCATTTCGGCGAACAGAGATCGGCTCCGTTTTCGATGATCGATCGCGAACACGCAGTTCTCACTCAGGTCAATAACGTCGTCGGGACGCTCAATCTGCTCTACATCATGAAAGAGAAGTTCCCCGATTGTCATTTGGTCAAACTCGGTACGATGGGCGAATACGGTACGCCGAATATCGATATTGAAGAAGGCTACATTACGATCGAACATAACGGACGCAAAGATACGCTCCCGTACCCGAAACAACCGGGCAGTATGTATCACCTCAGCAAAGTTCACGACTCGCACAATATCCACTTCGCCTGTCGGATCTGGGGCTTAAGAGCGACGGATCTCAACCAGGGCATTGTGTACGGCGTTCTGACCGAAGAAACGGGAATGGACGAACTGCTGATCAACCGCCTCGATTACGATGGTGTGTTTGGTACAGCGTTAAATCGATTCTGCATTCAAGCCGCGATCGGGCATCCGTTAACGGTTTACGGTAAAGGTGGACAAACGCGCGGATTCCTTGACATTCGGGATACGGTGCGATGTGTGGAATTAGCGATTGAGACTCCTGCTGCTCCCGGTGAGTTTCGCGTGTTTAACCAATTTACTGAACTGTTTGGAGTGGGAGAAATCGCCAATTTAGTTCAGAAAGCCGGAAGTGCAATTGGCTTAAAAGTTGAGGTGCAAAGCTTCGACAATCCCCGCGTTGAGAAAGAAGAACATTACTTCAATGCGAAAAACACCAATCTCTTAGATTTGGGGCTGCAACCGCACTATCTATCTGATTCATTGCTCGATTCGTTGCTCAACTTTGCGGTGAAGTACAAGCATCGTGTCGATGGTGATGAAATCTTGCCGAAAGTGACTTGGAAACGATAGTTGAACTGAGAAAGCGATGGTTTTAAGATCATCGCTTTTTTTGGGGTCAGGTAAGATACCTAACTCACACAATATAATGTTTAAGTCTGCCTAGCGATATGCGAATTGCTCTATTTACAGAAACGTTTCTTCCGAAAGTTGATGGTATCGTGACTCGGTTAAAGCATACTGTTGATCACCTTCAAAGACAGGGTAACGAAGTGCTGATCTTCTCGCCCGATGGAGGTTTAACCGAGTACAAAGGCGCAAAGATCTATGGCGTTTCAGGATTTCCGCTGCCGTTGTATCCGGAGTTGAAGTTAGCATTACCGCGACCTGCGATCGGGGATGAACTTTCTCGTTTCAAACCTGATCTGATTCATATTGTGAATCCTGCTGTTTTGGGATTAGCAGGACTGTTTTACAGTAAGCTCTACAGCATTCCATTAGTCGCGTCTTATCACACTCATTTGCCAGAGTATCTTCAGCACTATGGTTTAGGAGCATTAGAAGGCGTTCTGTGGGAATTGCTCAAAGCGGGACATAACCAAGCTGAGATCAATCTTTGTACGTCAACTGCAATGATACAGACGTTGACAGAGCATGGAATCGAGCGGGTGAATCTTTGGCAGCGAGGGGTTGATACTGAGACGTTTCAGCCGCATTTAGCGAGTTTAGAAATGCGATCGCGTCTTTCTCAAGGTCATCCCGAAGCGCCTTTGTTGCTCTATGTTGGACGATTATCTGCGGAAAAAGAAGTCGATCGGATTAAAACCGTCCTCGAATCGATTCCCGATGCTCGGCTGGCATTAGTCGGCGACGGACCCAATCGCCAAACTTTAGAGAAGCATTTCGCCGGAACGAATACGAATTTTGTGGGCTATCTCGGTGGTCAAGAACTCGCGTCTGCGTTTGCGTCCTCGGATGCGTTTGTGTTTCCTTCTCGGACTGAAACACTCGGACTCGTTTTACTTGAAGCGATGGCGGCGGGATGTCCGGTTGTGGCAGCACGATCGGGCGGCATTCCCGATATTGTCGAAGATGGCGTGAATGGGTATTTGTTTGATCCAACTGATGAGGAGGGCGCGATCGCTGCGACTCAATTCTTACTCTCTCGCACCGAAGAACGCGAAACACTCAGACAAAACGCCCGTTCTGAAGCAGAACGCTGGAGCTGGTCAGCGGCAACGAAGCAATTGCAGAACTATTATGAGAACGTTTTAGAGAAATCTAAACTGGCTTATGTGCGGTAGATTTGCCAAACAAACGTCAGAATAGAACAGACCTAAAAATTGGTAAATTGTTGTGCCCTCAGAGTTAGAGACAGTTTCGTTTGATACCACATGGAAACAAGGCGAACTGATCGAAGTGACGATCACGGATTTAAGCGATCGAGGTGATGGCGTTGGACGAGCGGGATCGCGCGTTGTGTTTGTGCCCGATACCGTGACGGGCGATCGCGCTCTAGTCCGTTTGATGCACGTCAAGCCGAATTTCGCTCACGCAAAGCTGTATGAACTGATCGAAGCGTCTCCACATCGGATTCGACCGGGTTGTATTGTGGCGGATAAGTGTGGCGGGTGTCAGTGGCAGCACGTCGATTATGAATATCAGCGCGAGGCGAAACGGAATCAAGTCGTTCAGGCATTAGAGCGGATTGGTGGATTTAAGCAAGTGTCGATCGATGAAGTTCTCAACGTCAGCGAACCGCTGCACTATCGCAACAAAGCCGCGTATCCATTGGCAATGTCGCAACACCGACAAGTGCAAGCAGGCTATTACCAAAAAGGAACGCATCAAATTGTGAATCTGAATCAATGCCCGATTCAGGATGAGCGGTTGAATCCGTTTTTGGCTGAGGTGAAACAGGATATTCAGCAGCAAGGATGGCGAGTTTACGATGAGAAGTATCATCGGGGACAAGTACGGCATCTATCTCTGAGAGTTGGACAGCGGACGGGTGAAGTATTGCTTACCTTAGTTACGGCTGATCCGGAGTTGCCGAATTTGGAAGCTCAGGCGCAGGAATGGCTGCAACGCTATCCGAATCTGGTTGGCGTATCAGTGAATCTGCAACCCGATCGCACAAATGCAATCTTTGGCGCAGAAACCTATTGCATCGCGGGTCAACCTTTTCTCAGCGAACAATTTGCGGGTTTGACCTTTCACATTCGAGCGGATACGTTCTTCCAAGTGCATACCGAACAGGCTGAAGCGTTGATGTTGAACATCTTGGAAGAGTTGGACTTACAGGGCGATGAAATTTTCGTCGATGCGTATTGCGGCATTGGAACAATGACTCTACCGATCGCGAAACGAGTCAAAACTGCGATCGGGATCGAAATCCAACCCGAAGCGATCGAGCAAGCGCAGCAAAACGCGACGCTAAACGGAATCGAGAATGTCACGTTTGAAATCGGAGCCGTCGAAACGGTTTTACGATCGCTCTCCGTTCAACCGGATTTAGTTATGCTCGATCCGCCGCGTAAAGGCTGTGACGCAAGTGTTTTGGAAACACTACGGCAACAGAAACCTAAACAAATCGTTTACGTCAGTTGTAACGCGGCAACACTCGCGCGGGATCTAAAATTGCTGTGTGCAGACAACGCTTATCAACTCACACGAGTTCAACCTGCGGACTTTTTCCCGCAGACCGCTCATGTGGAGTGTGCAGCTTTTTTGAAACGGGTGGAGGTGTGAATGAAGTTCAAGGATCTGGTCGAAAAGTTAGGTAAATTGGTAACGAGCAGCAGTGAAACGCCAGATTTAGAAATTGCGGGCGTGAGCGCGATCGCAGATTCGGTTCCGAACACGCTCACTTATGCAGAAAGCACGAAATATCTCGCAGAACTGGAAGTGACTCAAGCAAGCGCAGTGATTTTACCTGCAAATGAGAAGTTACAAGCAGCCGCAATCGATCTCAATCTAGCTTGGATCATTACACCCCAGCCGCGTCTTGTGTTTGCTCAAGCGATCGCGCTTTTTTACCAACCCTACAAACCTTCGCCTCAGATTCATCCGACCGCAGTGATCGATCCTTCGGCTCAGATTGGTGCTGATGTTTTCATTGGTGCTTACACTGTGATTAACTCTGGCGTTAAGATTGGCGATCGCGTTTGTATTCATCCGGGTGTGATCATTTATCCGGGTGCTAGCGTTGGCGATCGTACTGTTCTTCATGCTAAATCCGTGATCCACGAACGAGCGCAAATCGGTGCAGACTGTGTGATTCATGCAGGTGCGGTCATCGGTTCAGAAGGGTTTGGCTTTGTGCCGACTCGCGAAGGCTGGCTGAAAATGGAACAGTCAGGCTACACGGTGTTGGAAGATGGGGTCGAAGTGGGATGTAATTCGACGATCGATCGTCCCGCAGTCGGAGAAACTCGAATCGGACGCAATACGAAGATCGATAACCAAGTCCAGATTGGACATGGTGTGAAAGTCGGTGAAGCCTGCGCGTTTGCGGCACAGGTGGGAATTGCGGGCGGTTCGACGATCGGAAATCGTGTAATTTTAGCGGGACAGGTCGGAGTCGGGAATGAATCGAAAATGGGCGATGGCTCGATCGCTTCCGCAAAAGCAGGAATTATTGCCAGTGTAGAACCTGGAAAAACGATGTCAGGCTATCCCGCTCTTGAACATAAAGCGTTCTTGAGATCTTCAATCCTATACAGTCGGTTACACGAAATGTATCAGACGATTAAACAGATTCAGAAACGCCTGGATGAATCTTAAGACAGCACATCTCGCAATGCTGTAAGTCGTTCCGGCACAATCCGGTAGTAAATCCAAGTTCCGCGGCGCTCTTTTTCTAACAAGCCTGCTTCGTACATTACTTTAAGATGGTGACTCACAGTAGGCTGTGCGAGTCCTAATGTCTCGACTAGCTCACAGGCACACACTTCTTGAGTCGGTTGAGCTGCAATCAGATTCAAAAGTTGCAAACGCGCAGGTTCACCCAATACCCGAAAGATTACGGCTAACTGCGTCGCTTCGTCGGGTGTGAGTTTGCCTCTAAGTAAAGGCGGACAGCAGGGAAGAGGAGTTGTCGATCGTTTCATAGCTTTCATATTGACATATATCAATACGCTCTGCCAGAATATCGATGCTTAAGAATATTGATTTTGATCAATATGAAGAAACAGAAGCGATCGTCGATCGCAATTCATTCAAGAGAAATTCTTGCAGAATTCATTGGCACATTTGCGCTGGTATTTGCGGGAACGGGGGCTGTGATTGTAAATCATGTGAGTCAAGGTGCAGTGACGCATCTTGGAGTCAGCTTTGTATTTGGCGCGATCGTGGCGGCATTGATTTACAGTCTTGGACATATCAGCGGCGCACATTTTAATCCAGCAGTGACGTTGGCGTTTTGGAGTAGTGGATTTTTCAAAAGCGATCGAGTTTTGCCATACATTCTGGCGCAGGTTCTAGGCGCAGTGACAGCATCGATACTGCTCGTTCTATCGTTTGGTGTTGTGGCGGATTTAGGTGCAACCCTTCCACTGAATGGAAATTGGCAACAGTCGTTCATTCTAGAATCAGTTCTGACTTTCATTTTGATGCTAGTGATTTTGGGATCAGGTTTAGATCGACGTGCCCCAATCGGTTTTGCTGGAATTGCGATCGGCTTAACGGTCGGTTTGGAAGCGGCTTGTATGGGATCAATCACGGGCGCAAGTATGAATCCTGCTCGATCGTTTGCGCCTGCGCTGGTGAGTTGGAACTGGCAACATCATTGGCTGTACTGGATTGCACCGATTTTGGGCGCACAGTTAGCAGTTTTGGTTTATCGGTATCTTTCTAATGAATTTAAGGAGATGGTTGGATGAAACGAGTGATGTTTGTGTGCAAGAAGAACTCTCGTCGATCGCAGATGGCAGAAGGATTCGCGAAAGCTTTGGGAAAAGATAAAGTTGCCGTGACTAGCTCAGGACTCGAAGCGAGTCAGATTGATCCGATCGTCTTTCAAGTCATGTCAGAAATCGGAATTGATGTCAGCCATCAAGCTTCTAAGGCGCTAAGTGAATTTGAGCCGGAAGCTTATGATGTGGTAATTTCGCTTTGCGGATGTGGGGTTAATTTACCGAAAGAATGGGTATTACGAGAGGTGTTTGAAGATTGGCAATTGGATGATCCGGAGGGAGAGTCGATCGACGTTTTTCGACGAGTACGAGACGAAGTGAAAACACGAGTCGTAAATCTCATCAGTTCTCTTTAGGAACAGTGAAACGCGAGAATCCATCTATGGAACTACGATCGTATTATTCTCCATATGCGAGTTGCAAACTATCGAATCCTGCTAAGATCGCTGACTAAGCGCCTTGATTGCTTTCAAACGATGATAAAGCTTAAACAGATCTGGCTTCGGATTGCTGACTTCTCTGTTCAACGTCGTCTACTCGGCTTGGGCGTTCTTTGTATGCTTGCGTTCGGACTCGCCGTTACGCCGATCAGTAGTGCGAATGTAGAACGCGCGGTTCGAGCCAACGATTTTGTCGAAAGTATCGGGGTTGCGACTCATTTCTGGGTGACATCAGGTGGGGGCGCAGAAGGGCAAAATCCCGATGCAGTCTTGACGAAGATCAAGCGATTGGGAGTGCGATTTTATCGAGGATACCACGCGAATTCGTTCAAGAACTATGGTCTAAAAGGCATTGGCTGGATAGATACGCGCAAAGATGGCGTACTTGATACGAACGGAATTAAGCAGAGTCTCGATCGCTATCGCGGCTACGAAAATGAACTGATCGCGATCGAAGGTCCGAACGAATACGATGCCACAGGCGATCGCAACAAATGGAATACGCTGCGAAACTATACGACTGAGATGGCGCGTCAGATTCGATCGCGACCTAGTATGAAGTCTCTGCCGATTCTTGGCCCTTCAATGGCATCTCCATTTGATACCTATAAGAATCTGTTGAATGTTAGTCAATCTGTCGATCGAGCAAATATTCATCCTTACGCTGGAGAGCTAAGACCAGAGAGTTTCTGGGATGAATCTCCGCCAAATGGACGTTATGTGGATGTCTGGATTCGAGAAGCCCAAAAAACAAGTTCGAGTCGGCAAGTTTGGGCAACCGAATCTGGATGGAATCAGCCGAGTGAAACAGTGCAAGCGAAGTACAGCCCTCGAATGTTTGCTTGGTTTTTTAAGCGCGGCATTCCGAAAACAACCTTGTTTCAAATGGTTGATGGAGGAGATGGAGCAAAGTGGGGATTATTGCGCCAAAATCTTTCAGAAAAACTCGCTTATCAGTCGCTTAAAAATTTTATTTCTGTTCTTGACGATAAGAGTACAAGCTTCTCTCCTTCAAAATTAAACTACAGTTTGAGCGGAGATACAGCGAACATTGAAACACTGCTGCTTCAGAAAGGCAATGGCACATTTGATTTGCTGATTTGGCAAGCGAAAAGCTGTTGGAATCGTGACAAAAAAATTGAGCTTAAAAATCCAAATCGGAATCTCATTCTCAAACTGCCTAACAGAGTGAGAACCGCTAAACTATATGCTCCGCTTCAGAGCGCTTCTCCGATTCAGAGTTTCGGTTCGGCTAATTCAATTCCGCTTGCAGTTCCAGATCATATTCTAATCGTTGAATTGTCGATCTAAGAGTACGAATAAGAAATTTATGCCTAGCTCACCGAACAAGTTTTATATCTGGAATTTGAGATTGGAGTCAGATGCACAGCCGATCGCTTGGAATCCCCCAGAATCTAACGAAGCTTTTCAGGGTGGAGATTGTGGAGAGTATTTCGGCAAAGTCTTTGAAGCAATGCAGCAGAAATTAGAAATTGAGAATCTTGTGTTTTATTTCACGCGAGATATCGATCGTCTTCCTTCGTATGGTGAGAATGTTGTTGCAGTTGTGATCGGTGATGAATGGAGTCGAATTCCAAAATACTTTCACAAAGTACGAGCCGTTTTTAAATGCTATGGAATCAATTCGAGCTCTGGATTCAATCTACTGCAACCTTCTTATCTAAACTTGTTGACGTTCACGCAGTTTATTGGAAATCAAATTGTTAATTCATCTCGATGGATAAACCATTCATTCTACAGATTGAGACGCAGAAAAACTTCGCCAATTTATGATATCCCACTGGGTTATAGCAACTTAGTTGAGTTGCCAGTCAAGCCGATTCTTGAGCGTGGTACTGATGTGTTTTTTGCGGGTAGCGTTGTTCATCGACCTCGTTCTAAATGGTCATTGAAGTATTGGATAAAAACCCCAAAAAGTCTTTCTCGCAGTCAGATGTTAGCGAATATCGATCGCATCAAAAAAACTCAACCTGAAATTAGCGTTGAGTTATCTGTAACTGAAGGTTTTGTGGTTAGCTACGATCCGACAAAAAGTGCAGATGCGAAAAGCTATTCTGAGAAAATGATGAATACAAAAGTTTGCCTTGTGCCACGCGGAACTTCGTTTGAGACGTTTCGATTTTTTGAGGCGATGCGATGTGGTTGTTTAATCATCACAGAAAGCTTACCTCCACGGTGGTTCTACGATGGGTCACCTGCAATTCAAGTCAGAGATTGGCGTGAAATGAAAGTAGTGTTGGAACTATTAAGCGATCGAGAACTTTTAGAAAGCAAACATCAAGCAGCATTACGCTGGTGGCAAGAAAAATGCTCTGAAACTGCGGTGGGTGAATATATTGCTGAGAAATTGCAGCAAACGCGCTAGGGTGAGGCAGCACACCCCGCAACGCTGAATTTTCAAATTGGATATGAGTTCGACGAAATTTTTCGCTTCGTTGCCATCGGATCGTGCCCCCTAAATCCCCCAAATTTGGGGACTTTGAAACTCAAAAAATCCTTGCATATATCTCGAAAGCCCCGTTTCTCAAAGTCCCCCAGAATGGGGAATTTAGGGGGCTGAAGCAGTTCTAAACGAAGCGAGAAAACTGGTTGAACTTTACGTTAGAAATGAAACGGGACGACGCACAGCGGAATCAATACGATCGATAACCAAATCCAGACCGCAAAGCTCTTTCCTGGCAAAGACTCCGATTCATCTAATAGCGCATCAATTCGCTCATTTAACCGGGTTTGAGGTGCGGAATCGCTCAACGCTGCTATCCAAGGTTCAGATTCAACTTGTGATGCAGACACGATCGATAACAATGCTTCTGCTAACAACAATCCATCGGTTTGCTGTGCTGCCCATCGATCGGCGCGGAGTTCTCTGAGCAGAATCAACTCTTGCCAAAGCGCTTCAGTATTCGGCAACCATGCAGTCAAGCGGCGCAATCCACCCAACCAGAAAAACCAGAAGGTATCTCGATAATGGCGATGTGCTTTTTCGTGTGTTAGAGCGACTTGCAAATGTGCTTCATCTAGCGTGTCTAACAGCCCTTCGCTAATCACTAACTCAGGATTCCATAACCCGATCTGAGCAATATACGGAGTCGATTGCTCTATCAATCGTACAGGTGTTGAAAGAATCGTTTCTGGTGGCAATTGATGGATCTTCTGAAGCGATCGCTGTGCCTGCATTGCCAACTGAATCAAGAGAACTGTTCCTAAACTTAGGAATACGATCGCAATTCCATAACTCCCCCACCCTTCCCAAGCGCGTACCATTTGACCGCGAGGGCCCATACAGAGAATCGCGATCGCACTGGTCATCAACAACAGCGGCGAAAATAGAAACGCCCCCAACGCCCACTGCCAGCGAGTATTCCAATCCGAAGATCTCGCTTTCCACGCAAACCGAAACACGATCGCAACACTTACAGAAATGAGCAGCAGAGATAAGTGCATTATTGTTTCTCCCGCGCTTGACGGACGGCTTTGAGACGTTGCGCGATCGCGTCAAGCTGATCACAACTTGCTTGATCCAAACTATCCGCAAATGCGGCAACGACATCGGGATTCGTCACCGCTAAGAACTGATTAAGCTGTTCCATTGCTTGAATTGCTTTTGCCTCAGATCGTGAAATGATCGCAGACCAAGTGAACGATCGATTCTGTTTGTTGCAGGCAAGCCAGCCTTTTTTCACCAATCGATTTAGAACCGTTGTGACTGAGGTGTAGGCAAGTTCTCGATCGGGATCAGCCAAAATGCGATCGTGAACATCTTTGACCGTCGCCGTTTCGAGTTCCCAAACGATCCGAAGAATCTCAGCTTCTAACGGGCCAAGTGAGAGTTGTTTCGGGCGATATTCTGGAAGCGGAGCCATGCGATAAACAGAAATGGATTGATTTGATCATATCGGATTTAGGATCGTCGAGATTCAATCTCGCACTAAGATATTCTGAAAATCGCAGTGATTTCTTCGACTTATGGCAATTCGCATTGGGAACGGCTACGACATTCATCGCCTCGTCAGCGGACGGGATCTGATTCTAGGCGGCATCAAGATTGAACATGAAACCGGGTTACTCGGTCACAGTGATGCCGATGTTCTGACTCACGCCATTATGGATGCAATGCTTGGGGCACTTAGCTTAGGCGACATTGGGCACTATTTCCCGCCCACTGATCCAAAATGGGCAGGAGCCGACAGCATTGTTTTACTCGAACAAGTTCATCGATTGATTCAAGATAAAGGCTGGAAAATCGGCAACATTGATTCGGTGATCGTTGCAGAACGTCCGAAATTGAAGCCACACATTGAAGCAATGCGATCGCGATTAGCAACCGCTCTGAATCTCGCTCCCGATTGTGTTGGAGTCAAAGCAACAACCAATGAAAAAATGGATGCAGTCGGGAGCGAAGATGCGATCGTGGCTCATGCTGTTGTGCTACTCGAACAAGCTTCACCGTCTTAAACTCAGGCAAGAATGGCTGAATGCTTGAACGATCTCTGCAAACTGTAGATTCCGTTCCATTAGTACCATGTGTCCGCCTGGGGATAGGATTTTGAGTTCGCCTTGAGGAATTTCGCGACTCATACGATCGCTGGCGATCGATCGGGTTGCAATATCCGACTGACCTACTACGACTAGCGCCGGAACCGAGATTTGCGATAAGGTTGCAGTCTCATCAAACTTCAACATCGCTAGAACGCCTCGCGCCAAGATTCCCGGCGGTGCTTTGATGCCTATCAAGCTAGAGAAATTGAGCTGTCCCCGCGTTTCTCTGCCTGTGAACCCGGAAATCTCCGTCGTTAGTAGCGTCGTACCGTTTAGATAGCTCAACCAACTGGTGAGATGCAGCAGGGGAGAAAGTACGATCGCTAAATGCAGCAGCGGCTCTAGCAAAGGCTTCTGCAATGCCAGCAGCAGTTTACTGAGGACTGTAGTTCTGAGCGGATTTGTATAAGTCCCATCCGCTAAGATCAAGCCTGCTACTCGTTGTTTGAGCCGTTCCGGGAACAATCGGCAGAATGTTAGCTGGATCATCGCTCCCATGCTGTGTCCGAGTAAAATCGCAGGCTGATCTCCAACTAATGTCAGCACCGCATCGAGATCACGAGCATATTTTTCTAGAGAGTAGTCCCGGTTTTTCGGTTTCTTAGACTTGCCCAACCCCGGTAGATCCCATACAATCACGCGAAACTGATCAACAAGCTGCTTTTTGGCGTAGTACCAGACAGTGCTATCCGGCCCCCATCCGTGAGTAAGAATCAACGGTGGAGCGTGTTCTGCTCCATAGAATTCAACCCGAATTTCGCTGCCATCTGGTCGGCTTAGGTATTTAACCTGTTTCGCGCGATTGGGTTTTGGTTCATCGCGTCCAGCCCGACGCAGCAGCAGCATCGGTAAAAAGCCCAAAAATGACCAAAGCAAAAGTCCGATACTCAGATATAACCAGCGATCGCTGACCAATTCCCCCTCGTACCACTGCCGAAGAATGTAAGCACCACCGCCCAGCAAGGCAACAGATAGCAACCCTGCTAGCGATCGCAGTAGAAAATCAAGGGGCATGAACATAGCGAAATTTGCTCTTTGGGAACAATGAAATAGGTTGTGCTGAGATTAAAAGAAATTCCCAAATCGAAGCAACCCTCTATGGATAGACCAAAGCTTCTCTAATTAGTGAGATAGAAGTAGGCGACTTTTAAAGAAAAACGAGGCTGGACTTCCGCCCGACTCGATTAGTTGTTTAGCGATATTTTGAACGATCGGCTGTTTTCTAACCTTCTTGTTTGACAAATAAACGCCCAACAATGCTTGATTGATCAACTGATGGAACTGAGCATGGGGCAATTGGGCGACGCTACTCTTTGCATGGTGGATAAAGTGTTTGAATCGCTCGGTCATCTCGTCGGGACTGGTGTAGTAAAAACAAAAATTCAAATCACCATGCAGCCGATCCTCTTCTTGGTCGATCAAGTAATCTAACAAGATGTGCAATCCCTGCACCCAAGGAAAGTAACTCTCTTTAACTTGATGAGTGAAAGTCTCTGATAAATCTGGCTGGAATGCGTAAGCAACCAAACAAAAAATCCCAAGCGTCGATCCAGCGCAAGCAGAAAACTCGTACCATTGCATTTCAGGCAGACGGTTTTGGTGCAAAGCAAACCACAGCTTTAATCGGGGAACTCGTTCTTCTACTTTGACGTGCTTATGCACTTGTAAATCGCAGTAGTAGCTTGCAAGTTCGTGCAGCACTGACGCAATGTTCGGATAGTTCGGTAGCTTGCCTAAAATGTTCTGACAAGTCCTAACTAAGTTCTGTAAGTATTCGCCATCGTCTTGATCGTCTCGCAATCGGTAGTAGTTCTTAGCTGGAGCTTCTGGCGTAAGGGCATCGCTCAAAGATTCATGCAGAGCGCGAAAATCTTCGGGGTCGAGCGAAGTACTACGATCGCATAAATTATCGAGATAGTCACTAATGGTTTGATACGCCACAATGAATTGAATGGCTTCGCGCCAGTGACTTTTGGCAAGCAATCCGTAGATAGCACCTCCTTCACAGTGAAACTGTTTGTCTGAGAGACTTGCTAAAGCTTGATGACGCAGTTCTAAATTAGGGATTTTCTGTGCCTGAAGCTTCCAATGGTTCAAATTTTTGCGAACCGTTGGAAGCACCTTGAAGCAGGTTTCTGACATCAACGCCCAAGGAGAAACCGGAATATTCATAAATTAATGATTGAAATTGATCAGGACGACGAACCGCGATCGATTTCACTTTAGAAAGGTTCGCGTTGTCCAACCTCTTCATAGAGGAAGAATGTACTCGTCCTAATCTCGCGCATCAGCGCTGTAAAGAATAGCTTGCGCGGCAGTATCATCTGTAATCAGCCCTGTGACCAATTTACCTCGAAGTGCTGCCAGAATTGTCTCTACCTTCTGCAAGCTACCTGCAACCCCAATCACAAGCCGCTGTGTTGACTGTTCGAGGGGAACACCCGCGACTCGATCGTTTGTGCCACCCTCGATTAGAATACCTTGTCGATCGTAAGCCCATCCCGCGATTTCTCCCACTGCACCTAACTCGATTAATTCGGTAACTTCGTGATCATCGATAAATCCGTCCTGATGAAGAGGTGCATTCCAATCAATCTGTCCCACACCGACAAAGGTTGCTTTTGCTTGGTTGACCAGTGCTTTAACAGTAATAAACGATCGCTGTGTTTGTAAAAGCTCTCGTTCTTCAATGTTCGTTGCGACGACTGGAGTGGGAACCGGATAAGCTTGTGAGCCAACGCGATCGGATAAGTGCATCACAACTTCGTGACGACCCGCCCGACCGTAGTGCGAGAGATTTCCCAGAATCGAAACAATTTTGTGCTGAGGCTGATTCATCGGTGGAATCTGCTCGACCATCGATCGGAGAGTTCGCCCAGTTGAAAACGCCAGAACTGTCGGAGTTTTTGCAACTAAGTAAGTCTCTAAATGAGTGGCTGCACACACTGCAATACCGTTAAATGTATCGCGACCACAGGCAGGAACAACTTCGCACAAAGACAGTTCAAATCGATCGCGTAGTGCTTCCGCGATCGCAATACATTCACTCAAAGGATGATCCAAGCGAAACTTGATCAGTTTTTCACTCACCGCAAGAGCAATCAAACGCTGCGCCATCTGACGCGAAACTTTGAGCTTTGTCGCAATTTCCTCTTGAGTGTTCTCGCCGATGTAATAGAGCCAAGCCGCATGAGCAGCAAGATCCAATTTACGGTCGTAGCGCTCTAAAGACTCTTTCATCGTTCACCTATTCAGCAAAGCCTTTTCTAAATATATGCCCGAAAGTAGATTTTTTGCTCGGAGAACTTGCTAATGCCCTCCGGTGATCTCAAGATTAAATCCTGTGATGTAGCTTGCTTCATCGCTCATAAGAAAAGCGACTCCGTTAGCAACTTCCTCCAAGCTTCCTAAGCGACGCATTGGAACTGAGGCGATCATTTGCTGTTCTACAATTTTTGGGTCAGCATCAAAGTATTGCGACTGGGTTGCGGCTTGTAGTTCGGTTTGCCTCGTCCACATATAGCCAGGGCCGATTAGTGCAGGTGACAACGCATTCACGCGAATTTTGTGGGGAGCTAAGTCCTTTGCAGCGGTTTGTGTCATTCCAATCACGGCAAACTTAGAAGCGCCATAAGCAAGCATATTGGGAGGGCTAACCACTCCTGCATAACTGGCGGTATTAACGATCGCGCCTCCACCCGATTGTTTTAGACACCGCGCCGCAGCTTTTAGCACTCGATAAGCTCCAACCAGATTAATCTCGATCACTTTCTGAAAATCATCTTCTGGATACTCGTCAGTTTTTGCAAACGCGCCCTGATAGCCTGCGTTATTAAAGACATAATCGACGATTCCGAATTGTTTGATCGCGGCTGCAAAAGCTCGATCGACATCATCAGAGCCGGTCAAATTGCAAGTTAAAGCAGCAATCTTTGTGTTGTACTCTTTTAGTTCGATTGCGACCTCTGCCATCTTTGTAGTATTGAGATCGAGCAGAGCAATATTTGCTCCATTTGAAGCAAAACGGTGAGCCGTAGCGCGTCCAATATCACCCGCGCCACCTGTGATTAGAATTGTTTTATTAGAAAAATTGTATGTTGCGGTTGCCATGATTTTTGTTCCTATCAGCTTATAAACATATGTTGCTAGCCCTCATAAGTCAGCATAAAGCTAGCTATTATTCTAATTATTGAGCAATTGCTCAAGGCTTGAACAAAAAATAAAACTTGTAATTCGATTTTTTCAACAATAAAGGAGCCATAACACCGTGATGCGGCAATTCCGCTTCGCCAAAATGCTGGCGATGTTTTTTGTGGGCATTTTGCTAGTGCAGCTTTACTCTTGTTCGGGTGGAGGAGGCTCACAAGCAAATCGTAAAAGCACTGTCACGATCGCAACCGTCAATAACAACGACATGGTGATCATGCAGGAGCTTTCTAAAGAGTTTGAACAAGCCAATCCAGATACACAGCTTAAATGGGTGGTGCTGGAAGAAAATGTGCTGCGTCAACGGGTGACGAATGATATCGCTAACAAAGGCGGACAGTTTGACGTGATGACGATCGGAACCTATGAAACCCCGATTTGGGCGAAACAAGGTTGGATCAAGTCACTTGATAACTTGCCCGCTGACTACGATGTAAACGACATTTTGCCGCCGTTAAGAGATGCCCTTTCAACGGATGGTAAGCTTTATGCACTGCCTTTCTATGCTGAAAGTAGTATGTTCTTTTACCGGAAGGATTTATTCCAGAATGCAGGAATTACAGTTCCGCAACAGCCGACCTATACACAGCTTAGAGAGTGGGCAAGTAAGATCCACAATCCCAGTCAAGGCGTGTATGGTGTTTGTCTGAGAGGAAAACCAGGCTGGGGTGAAAACGTAGCTTACTTCACTACGCTTGTAAATACCTCTGGTGGGCAGTGGTTTGATACCAACTGGAATCCAACTTTAAACACACCTCCTTGGAAGAATGCGCTGAACTACTATGTTGATTTGCTCACTCAATATGGCCCTCCAGGTGCAAGTTCTAATGGCTACAACGAGAACTTAGCATTGTTCTCATCGGGTAAGTGTGGAATGTGGGTCGATGCAACTTCGGCAGCCGGAAAAGTCTTTGATCCGAAGACTTCCCAAGTTGCAGATAAAGTCGGGTTTGCACGTGCTCCGATCGCAACGACTCCAAACGGTTCAAACTGGCTTTGGGCTTGGTCGCTGGCGATTCCTTCGACGACCAAATCTCCTGAAGCAGCTCAGAAATTTGTAGAGTGGGCAACTTCCAAGCAGTATGTCCAGTTAGTCGCTGAACGGAAAGGCTGGGTGCTAGCACCTCCTGGAACGAGAAAATCTACTTATGATAATCCCAACTATCAAAAAGCGGCTCCGTTTGCTCCTGTGGCACTTAGCGCGATCGAGTCGGCAAATCCTAGCAAGCCGACCGTGAATCCGGTTCCATACAAGGGCATTCAGTATGTCGCGATTCCTGAGTTCCAAGCGATCGGGACTCAGGTGGGACAGACGCTCGCTGCTGCGTTGACGAAGCAGGTTTCTGTAGATCAAGCACTTGAGCAGGCACAGAACAGCACACAAGAGGCGATGAAACGCGCGGGCTATATCAAAGCCTAAAGCGTAGTTGAAAGATGCCCTCATTCCTGATTTGGAAATGAGGGCAATTCAAGTATTCTGCAACATTGAGACGTTCTCGAAACAATCTTTATTCAGTTCATCTTGCTAAACTATGTCTTCTACACTAGTTGCGAAGCCGCCTCGCAAAAAAACATCTACTACACGACAGGTCTCGACACTACCGCTGCTTGCGCCATCTGTGATTGTTCTGTTGCTTTGGATGATCGTGCCGTTAGTAATGACGGTATGGTTTTCACTCCAGCGCTATAACTTACTGAACCAGGCTAATAATAGCTTTGCGGGACTTGCAAACTTCACTGCACTCTTGAGCAATCCATCGCTGTGGATTTCGATTTTTAACACGATCGTGCTAGTTGGCTCAGTGTTGGGAATTACGATCGCATTCGGTACGCTTCTTGCGGTGTTGTTTAATCAGGACTTTTTCGGGCGGGGCATTGCTCGATTGTTGGCGATCTCGCCTTTTTTCGTGATGCCGACTGTGAGTGCTTTGGTTTGGAAAAACCTATTAATGCACCCAGTTAACGGATTGTTTGCCTACGTTACTCGATCGCTCGGACTCGGCGCGATCGATTGGTTTGCTGATTTTCCGATGTTCTCTGTAATCCTGATTGTGTCTTGGGAGTGGTTACCGTTTGCATTGTTGATTTTGCTGACTGCGATTCAATCGCTAGATGATGAACAGATCGAAGCGGCAAGAATGGATGGCGCAAAATCGATCGCGCTTTTTCGGTACATCACACTGCCACATTTAGGAAGAGCGATCGCAGTCGTGGCAATGATTGAAACGATTTTCTTTTTGACAATCTTTGCAGAAATCTTTGTAACGACCTCTGGCGGGCCTGGACTGGCAACGACAAACTTAGCCTACTTCATTTACATCAGAGCTTTGTTTGAGTTTGATGTTGGAGGAGCTTCAGCCGCTGGATTGATTGCGGTGGTGTTAGCAAACATTGTGGCGATTTTTCTGATGCGTGTTGTTTCTCGTAGTTTGGATATCTAATCATGAGCCGTCGTAAACTCTATCACCGCTTATTTTTGACGTTTCTAGGCTGGTTTGCTGCGATCGTGCTATTTTTTCCGATCTTCTGGATGTTTCTGACTAGCTTCAAAACCGAAGCGGAAGCGGTTTCAGTTCCACCTCAGCTATTTTTTCAGCCTACGCTGGAAAATTACGCATCGATTCAAGATCGATCGAACTATTTCGCCTTTGCCTTGAATAGCATCATCATTTCTGTCGTATCGACCCTAATCGCTTTAGTGCTTGCTGTCCCTGCTGCTTATGCGATGGCATTCTTTCCCACGAAGCGAACTCGCAGCACTTTACTCTGGATGCTATCGACAAAAATGCTGCCGTCTGTCGGTGTGCTAGTTCCTATCTATCTACTGTTTCGGAATTCTGGGCTCTTAGATACACATATCGGTTTAATCCTGATCTACACCTTGATCAATTTACCGATCGTAGTTTGGATGATTTACACTTTTTTCAAAGATGTCCCGAAAGAAATTCTCGAAGCCGATCGTATGGATGGAGCGACTGTAAAGCAAGAATTCTTTCATGTGTTGTTGCCTTTAGCGCTTCCTGGAATTGCCTCGACGGGCTTGCTTTCAATCATCTTGTCTTGGAATGAAGCATTCTGGAGCCTGAATTTAACTACCACGAATGCGGCTCCCTTAACCGCGTTTATTGCGTCATTTTCTAGTCCGCAAGGATTGTTTTGGGCGCAACTATCGGCAGCTTCCTCATTAGCGATCGCTCCGATTTTAATCTTTGGTTGGCTCAGTCAGCGGCAACTGGTTCGCGGCTTAACGTTTGGTGCAGTCAAATAATCAAGAACCTCTCATGGCAACTATCACACTGAGAAATATTCGGAAACAGTTCGATGATACGGAGATCATTAAAGGCATTGATCTCGATGTCCACGATCGAGAATTTGTGGTGTTTGTTGGGCCCTCTGGGTGCGGCAAATCGACGCTTTTACGCATGATTGCTGGGCTTGAAGAAATTACATCGGGCGAACTTTTGATCAATGGACAGCTAGCGAATGATGTTTCTCCAGCAGAGCGCGGATTAGCAATGGTGTTCCAGACTTACGCGCTTTATCCTCACATGAGTGTTGCGGACAATATGGCGTTTAGTCTTCGTCTAGCAGGTGTACCGAAAGCACAGCGCGATCAGCGAACTCGCGATGTAGCCCGTGTTCTACAGCTAGAACCGTTGCTCAGTCGTAAGCCGAGAGAACTATCGGGCGGACAGCGGCAGCGAGTCGCGATCGGGCGTGCCTTAGTGCGAAATCCGAAAGTATTCTTGTTTGATGAACCGCTTTCCAACTTAGATGCGGCTTTACGGGTGCAGACACGGATTGAACTTGCTCGACTGCATGACAGCTTGCAAACCACAATGATTTATGTGACGCACGATCAGATTGAAGCGATGACGCTGGCCGATAAGATTGTGGTCTTGCAAAATGGCATTGTTGAGCAAGTTGGAGCGCCGATGGAGCTATACCATCATCCTCACAATTTATTTGTTGCAGGCTTTATTGGTTCACCGAAAATGAACTTTATTCCGGTGACCGTTGCCTCAGTGAATAGCTCAGGAACAACGGTAAAACTGTCGAATAATGCAACGGTCACAATTCCCGTACAGTCTGGTACGCTATCAGTTGGCGCTTCTGCAACCTTGGGAATTCGCCCAGAACATCTGAAACTCGATCGCACTTCCGCAACCCTAAATGGTGAAGTGGTTGTCGTGGAGCAGTTAGGAGGAGAAACGTATCTGTATGTTCAGATTGCGGGTGGAGAAAGTGTCGTCGTGCGAACCGATGGAGCGAATCTAAGCCGATTGCACGATCACGTTTTTCTTCAAATTGATGGCGAGTTTTGCCATTTGTTCGATAATCAAGGTGAAGCAGTCACTAAACACCGTCGTCATTCTCTCACGCCTACATGAGCCATACCCAGAGCCACCCAATCACTAAGCTGAACGAAGCAGCTTTATCTCATTTATCAGATACAATTCGCCTTCCCCGTTACGATCGACATTCTCTCAAAAATGGATTTGTTCATATCGGGGTTGGCGGGTTTCATCGATCGCATCAAGCATTGTATTTGGACAACTATTTTGATCAAACTGCCGATTTTCGTTGGGGGATTTGTGGGATTGGACTGCTAGAGCAAGATCGCCGGATGCGAGATGCACTCAAGTCTCAAGACCATCTCTATACTTTAGTGGAACGATCGCCTAACGACGATCGCGCCCGCATTATTGGATCAATCGATCGCTATCTATTCGCACCGGAAGATCCACAGTCCGTCATTGCTGCGATGGCATCTCCTGATTGTCGCATTGTAACGCTGACGATTACTGAAAGCGGCTACTACTACAACGAAGGAAGCGGCGAACTAGAAGTCGATCATCCTACGATTCAGCATGACTTACAGCATCCAGATCAGCCGATTGGAACTTACGGCTTTTTAGCGGCAGCACTTGAGCAACGATACAAACAAGGCTTGCCTCCCTTTACAGTTCAGTCCGGTGACAACTTACAAGGCAATGGCGACATCACCCGAAAAATGCTGACTGCGTTTGCAGAACTCCGCGATCGAGCTTTAGGACAATGGCTTTCTGAGCAGGGAGCATTTCCAAATAGTATGGTCGATCGCATTACGCCTGCGACGACTGATAGCGATCGTACTTTCGTTGCAGAAAAATTTGGCATTGAGGATGATTTTCCAGTGATTGCAGAGCCTTTTACTCAATGGGTGATCGAAGATCAGTTCTGCGCGGGTAGACCTGATTTAGAAACGGTCGGGGTTCAGTTCACGGCAGATGTTCATCCGTATGAGTTGATCAAGATTCGATTGCTGAATGCTAGCCATATGCTGATCGGCTATCTGGGCACATTGTTGGGATATACCTATGTGCATGAAGTGATGGCGGATTCGCAGTGTAGAGAGGCGATCTCGGCATTAATGGAAGAAGTGACACCAACGCTTCAACCTGTTGCGGGAGTGGATTTAGCAGATTATAAGCAGACGTTGATCGAGCGATTTGAAAATCCCAAAATTCGCGATCGCTTATCTCGTCTCTGTCACAATAGTTCTGCGAAAAATCCTAAGTTTCTCCTTGGTTCACTGCGCGAAAAGCTTCAACAAGGCGGCACGATCGACTATCTTAGTTTGACGATCGCAGCTTGGTTCCGATGTCTAATAGGACAAGACGAACAAGGAAACGCGATCAACATTGAAGATCCTCTATCTGATGTGCTGGCTGAGAGAGCGCACAAGGCTAAAACTGATCTACGTCCTTTGCTTAGCTTAAATGAAGTGTTTGGTGATGATTTACCGCAATCTTCGCGATTTGTAGAAACAACTTCAAATGCTTTACGGCATCTATCTGAAACTGGAGTCAGAGCGACACTCACTCAATTCTCTGTAGACCGTGAAAGATAAAGTCACTCAATCGATTGTGCTGGGCTTGGATTTGGGGACGAGCGGCGTTCGAGCGATCGCAGTCGATCGTCAAGGTCGCCTCGTCGCTCAGTCTAGCCAAGCTTACCCGCTTTATACGCCCCGTCCAGGCTGGACAGAGCAGCACCCAGACGATTGGGTAAAAGCGAGTATTGCTGTGCTTCAAGACATTGCCTTGAAGCTACAGAATGCTGAGATTGTTGCATTAGGACTATCCGGTCAAATGCACGGGATGACAGCACTTGATCGATCGGGTGCTGTCATCCGACCTGCTATCTTGTGGAATGATCAGCGTACAAAAGATGCAGTCGCGGAAATTGAAGCGAATATTCCGCGACATGAATTGATCCAGCGAACGGGGAATCGTGCGGTTACGGGATTTCAGCTACCTAAACTGCTATGGCTTAAACATCAAGAACCAGAAGCGTTTGATCGAACTCATACTGTCCTGTTACCTAAAGATTATTTAGGCTTTGCTCTAACCGGAAATCAGTTTACTGAGCCTTCGGATGCGTCCGGTGTGGGATGTCTCAATTTAAGCGATCGACAATGGGATACTGATATCCTTTCCGCGATCGGGCTTTCTCCGAATCTTTTCCCCGCTGTGGTCAAGTCTACCGATGTTGTTGGACATCTCACCGCTGAAATGGCAAACCTCACTCACTTACCTGTGAGACTTCCGATCGTTGCAGGGGGTGGAGACAATGCGGCAGCCGCGATCGGATTAGGCATTCTCTCGAATCACACTTCGCGCGGGAGTCTGAGTCTCGGAACCTCTGGCGTGATTCTTGCGCCGCTGACACAGCCGACCCCTGACCCAGAAGGACGAGTGCATCTATTCTGTCATGTCGATGGCGGCTATCATCTTCTCGGTGTGACTTTATCAGCCGCTGGATCACTGCGATGGTATCGAGAAACCTGTGCGCCAGAGTTGACCTATGAACAACTGAGCGATCTTGCTGCAACTGCGCCCGTTGGCTCAGAAGATTTGATATTTTTGCCTCATTTATCGGGTGAACGCAGTCCATATCTCGATCCCGATGCACGAGGAGCTTGGATCGGGCTTTCTCTCGCTCATCAACGATCGCATTTAGTCCGTGCCGTGTTAGAAGGCGTTGCTTTCAGTTTGCGGGCTGCGTTTGAGGTGATTCGACCCTTAACAATGCTGGATGAATTTGTAACGACAGGGGGCGGTGCGAATTCGCTCTTCTGGCGGCATATTGTAGCTGATGTCTTACAAGTGCGATTGGTTCAGCCGAGTGCAGCAGAAGGAGCCGCTTACGGGGCTGCGATCGTTGCAATGGTCGGAATTGGATGGTATGCAGATTTTGAGACTCTGATAGAGAAATTGCCTCCGATCGAAGCTGCGATCGAGCCAACCAGACAGCTTGTGTACAACGAACAGTTTGATCGCTATCAGAGCCTCTATCGGGTGTTAAAAACCGATCGCTAATTCAATTTGGCGATCGCGGATATTCCCCTTTACAACGATCGAGAGTTTTTGTGGGTTAAGAAACAAAACACGAATCCACGATCGATCCCGCAAACCTTTACAATGTCTGAGGAAGTTAATTTTACTTCCGTAAACGAAGTTCTACTAGGGTCTAGGTCGTAGGCTGGACAATCCACGATCTTATCTCCTCGACCTGCTGGAGATCCGACAGTTGTCGGGTAATTAAAATATCAATGATCATTCCTGATTCAGTCCTGGAGACACTGCTCAAAGCGCTTCCCCAGGTGCGACCTCAAATCTACTTCAAGTCTTCCCTCACCGCATTGTCACACGCGATGGAAGACCAGGTTTTAGCAGGCAATGATCATCCGCTTGTGATTGCAAGCTTTCAGCGCGAACGCTTTTATCGACAAGAAGCACATCGGTATCTCAGAATCTCTGATCGTACCGATCAAGTCTACGTCCTCGCGGCTCCAGAAACAGATTTTACCAATCGTTCAGAGCATTACGAAACGATCGCGTTTGAACCTGGAGACGGGTTAAGCGAGGAATGGCATCTCGTCGTCATGGGCGAACAGTACGCTTCTTGCCTGATTTGTCGAGAGCGCGATCTCAGTTCCGAAACCCAAAGCGCACCGCCGCTGCACGTCGATCAAGCGCGGCGGTTTGAAGGAATCTGGACATTCGATCGCACGATCGTTCTCAAATCCGCTGAGATCTTGCTGAATCGAATTTTGCAATATCGCCCAGAACTCAGAACTAAGATTGCTCCGATGTTGGCGCAGATTGCGACAGGCCCGATCGCGGCAATTAATCAAGTCGATCCGGCTCCGTTTGCCGATCGCTTAGTCACCTATCTGCAAGCCGGACAGTACAAACTCGCAAAAGCTTACCGCTCGATCGCAGAAAAGGAGCGTAAAGAACGCCTGGTGAATTCAATTACGGCGGCAGTTCGTCGATCGCTTGATCCGCATGAAATTCTCAACGTTGCCGCAGAAGAATTGGGAAAAGTTTTAGGGGCGGGACGCTGTTTAATCTATCGCTGCACATCGAACGATTCTTCTGCAATTTTGCAGCACGAATACTTACTCAATCCGGTTCCTTCGCTTTCAGGTCGAACCTGGACACTGCAAGGAAATCCGCTGTTTGAAGAAGTCGTTCAGCGACAAGAAGCCGTCTTTATTCAAGACACGCAAACCGACGCGCGATTCTCGATGATCAAAGATGGAGATCGCACTCTAAAATCCCTTACCGAAGAATGGGATATTCGATCGTGGCTAATGGTTCCGGTGCTACACCAAAACCAGCTTTTAGGTGCGGTTGAATTGCATTATTGCGGCACGACTCCGCACGTTCTAGAACACGATGAAGTCGAAATGGTTGAAGCGATCGCGACTCAAGTAGGAGTCGCTTTGATTCAAGCCGAATCGTTTGCGAACTTAGAAGATCTCAATCAGCAGTTAGAAGCCCTCGATCGCACTCGCAGCAATTTGATCGCCATTACCGGACACGAACTTCGCACCCCGCTTTCGACGATCCAAGTGTGTCTAGAAAGCCTTGCTAGCGAACCGGATATGTCTCAAGATTTGCGGCAAGTGATGCTAAATTCCGCCCTAGCCGACGGGGAACGAATGCGGAAACTGATCCAAGACTTCCTCACTTTGTCGCGGCTTGAAAGCGGACGAGTCGAGTGGAGAATCGAACCGCAGCCGCTTTGGGAATGTGTCGAACTAGCGTTAAGCAGTCTGCAAGCCCGCAGAATGTCAACAGCTCTACCGCAAATCGTGACCCAACTTTCCACCGAACTGCCGCTCGTTCAAGTCGATGGCGAATGGCTGGTCGAAGTTCTCACCAAACTGCTCGACAACGCTTGTAAATTCACCGAGGCTCAGGGCAGAGTCACGATTCAAGCAGAGCGCAACGAAGGTGCAATGATTGAAGTGACGATCGCAGATACCGGACGCGGCATCGAAGAAAATCGACTGGAAACGGTATTCGATCGCTTTTATCAAGAAGAAGGCGCACTCCGCCGCACCACAGGCGGAACCGGACTCGGACTCGCCATCTGTCGCCAAATTATCACCAACTGGGGCGGACGCATCTGGGCAGAATCAAACGGCAAAGATCACGGCAGTGAATTTCACTTTACAATCCCGATCGTGCCATCCGGGGAAACAAAACGCTCTGCTGCGACCCGTCGGAGAAGAACAACCGGATAAGCCTATTAACAACTGTTACGGATTCGTTAAACCTGTAAACGCCCGATGATACGATGCCAAAAACGTTTAGAGCGAGACCTATGTCAGAAACTCTTACAGGACAAGCACCTTTGTTCGGCGGCAGTACGGGTGGACTGCTGACCAAAGCCCTAATCGAAGAGAAATACGCCATCACCTGGAGCAGCCCCAAAGAGCAAGTCTTTGAAATGCCCATGGGTGGTGCAGCCAAGATGCGCCAAGGCGACAACTTGCTGTATTTAGCCCGCAAGGAACACTGTCTTGCATTAGGTGGACAACTTCGCACGAAGTTCAAAATCACCAATTACAAGGTCTATCGCATTTTCCCTGATGGCGAAATCCAGTATCTGCACCCCAATGATGGTGTTTTCCCTGAGAAGGTCAATCCCGGCCGTGTCTCGGTGAATAGCGTGCCACGGAACATCGGATCGAACCACGAACCCGCCAAGCTGAAGTTCAGCGGTCGTAAACCTTACGATCCTTAAATCTCAGTTCGTCGGCAGTTTGTCGATCGTGCCTTTAGGAGCCAGATTTTAGCCCACTCGGTTAAAGTTTGGCTCCTCTTGCTGTTTGTAAACGAAAATACTGTGGATTCTATAAAGAATGAGTAGATCTCAATCTCTACTTCTTTTGCAATCGTGGAACAAATGCAGATACAGACTGCCCCATCATTCGATTGCTCAAGTAAGCGATCGAAAAGTTCCAAAAAAGCCTGTATCCTAACTGTACGGTTGTCCTAAGCTTCTATGATTTTTCCAGATTTTTCTAAATTCAACGAACTCGCACAGCAAGGAAATTTTATCCCGGTCTATCAAGAATGGGTTGCCGATTTGGATACGCCCGTTTCAGCGTGGTATCGCGTTTGTGATGGGCAGCCTTATAGTTTTTTGCTGGAGTCAGTCGAAGGTGGAGAAACGATCGGGCGATATAGTTTCTTAGGCTGCGATCCGCTGTGGGTTTTGGAAGCGAAAGGCGATCGCACAACTCAAACGCAGCGTGACGGAACTCAGAAAGTTTTTGAAGGTGATCCCTTTGCGGCGTTGTCGGAATGTTTGGCACCGTATCAGCCGGTGAAACTGCCAGAATTGCCACCGGGAATCGGCGGACTGTTCGGGTTTTGGGGGTATGAACTGATCAACTGGATTGAACCGCGTGTTCCGATCTACGAGGCGACTGAGAGCGATTTGCCCGATGGATTGTGGATGCAGATCGATCAGGTGTTGATCTTTGACCAAGTGAAGCGGAAAATTTGGGCGATCGCTTATGCAGATTTGCGCGATCCGAATACCAATGTAGAAGCGGCATATCAGCAAGCCTGCGATCGCGTGACGCAACTGGTGAATAAACTCAAGTCGCCGCTGTCGGAAAAAGCTCGATTACTCTCATGGAAGCCGCCTGCAAGTAGTGATTCTGCAATTTCTTGGACAAGTAATACGACCAAAGAACAATACTGCGCGAATGTCGAAACCGCAAAGGCTCACATTAAAGCGGGCGATATTTTTCAGGTTGTGATCTCGCAGCAATTGTCTTCAGAATTTGTCGGAGAGCCATTCGCTTTATATCGATCGCTGAGATTGATCAATCCCTCACCGTACATGGCGTATTTTCAGTTTAAAGATTGGCAGATTATTGGATCGAGTCCAGAAGTGTTGGTGAAAGCAGAGCGATCGATTGATCCAACTGAACCGAAGATCGCGACAGTTCGCCCGATCGCTGGAACTCGCAAACGCGGCAAAACTCACGCGGAAGATTTGGCATTAGAACAGGACTTATTGGCTGATCCAAAAGAAGTCGCAGAGCACGTCATGTTAGTAGACTTGGGACGCAATGATTTAGGGCGGGTTTGCATCAATGGAACCGTGAAAGTCGATGAATTGATGGTGATCGAGCGCTATTCTCATGTGATGCACATTGTCAGTAATGTAGTCGGACAGTTAGACCCAAATAAAACAGCGTGGGATTTACTCAAAGCCGGATTTCCGGCGGGAACTGTCAGCGGTGCGCCGAAGATTCGAGCGATGGAGATTGTTCACAATTTGGAACCTTGTCGGCGTGGCGTGTATTCGGGGGCATATGGGTACTACGATTTTGAAGGGCAACTGAATAGCGCGATCGCAATTCGGACGATGGTAGTGCGCGATCGAGGCGATGGAAAGCATACCGTTCAAGTGCAGGCAGGCGCGGGACTGGTCGCGGATTCTGTGCCAGAGAGCGAATATCAGGAAACGCTAAGTAAGGCGCGAGGACTTTTGGAGGCGATTCGCTGTTTGCAAGGGTGAAGACGGTTCTGAAATTAGTTTTCAAATGAACCCATTCATTGATTCGTTCTCAAACGAATCAATGAATGGGTTTAGTTTTTCTAAAAGAACGTCAGTTCGACGAGTTTTTTCGCTTCGTTGCAAGCGGCTTCCTGGATTCCCAAACGGAGCAAGCCACTTCTGTCGAACTGGCGTTAAAAGGAGATTGAATGATTACAGTTTATGAAAAGCTTATTTTTCTCGATCTCATCGATCGCCTGATTTTCAACCGTCGCAAGATAGTCAAATCGCCCAATCTGCAAAAATCTGACCTAAGTTTTATGCCACAGGTTGTACAACAGAACATCAAGTTTATGACTATGTTTAAAGCAGAATAAAATTGACTACCCCTATATGGATTTGTGATTAGTGGTCGCCTCAAAAACTGTACGAGGCATCGATATATTTCTATGCAATTCTGATATTTTCTAAACACTGTGGGAGTTCTTTCATATGAATGACATTCGGATCACGCTGATTGAAGACCATGACTTAACCAGGGTCGGCATGAAAACAGCGTTGCAGCAAAGACCGGGGTTTCAGGTCGTGGGAGAAGCGGCAAATGGAACCGACGGGCTAAAGATGCTGACCAACCTGAAGCCCGATGTTGCGATCGTGGATATTGGCTTACCGGATATTGATGGGATTGAACTGACTCGCCGTTTCCGTCAAGCACAAGCGACGATGGAAGATCAGCCTAATACAAAAGTTTTAATCTTAACCCTACAAGATCAAGAAGATACGGTTCTCGCAGCGTTTGCGGCGGGTGCGGACTCTTACTGTATGAAAGATGTCAGTCTGGATCAGTTGGTCGATGCGCTGCGCGTTACTCAAGAAGGAAATTCCTGGATTGATCCCGCGATCGCGCGTGTGGTTTTGCGGCAGTCTCAATCAACGGCTTCCCAAAACAGTGCAATACTCGAAGCCCAGCAAGTTTCGATTACGGCAACTGAGTCAGAATACAACCAAATCATCGAAGCGTATCCGCTGACTGAACGCGAATTAGAAGTGTTGCAACTGATCGTGGATGGCTGTAGCAATGCGGCGATCGCAGAAAAGCTTTACATCACAGTCGGAACGGTGAAGACGCACGTTCGGAACATTCTGAATAAGCTGTGTGCGGATGATCGAACTCAGGCAGCCGTAAGAGCATTGCGATCGGGATTAGTCGGTTAGTTTTCCGCTCAGTTCTTGAATAAAAGCTTGATGCTCAGGTGAATTTAGCCCCTGCTGCAAAATTGCCATGACTTGCAGCATATCGCCGTTGAGAAGAGCCTCGATCGAGAGCCACAGTCCTGGAAAAACTCGACTGCGAATAATGCCCGTCTCATCTGGCAACAGCGTCACGTATTCATCGTCTTGCAGCACAAACCAATCGAGCTTGTTTTCAAACATTTGCCAAACAATGTATTCTCGAACTCCGTTGCGACGATACGCCTTTTTCTTGTCGCCCAAATTGTAAGCTGCGCTACTTGCCGCCACTTCCGCGATCAGTTCTGGTGCGCCTTCAATGTAGTCATCACTTGAAATTCGTACTTGCCCGCCGTACTCAGGCTCAATGAACAGCGCTACATCGGGTTGAGGGTCATTATCGCGATCGAGTCGTACCGTCGTGTTGTCTGCTAGTTCCACGCCCGATGTGGCAATCTTGTAGCCTCCCAACCAGATGATCAAGTTTCCATGCGGTTGACCATGACTTCTAAATCGTAATGCTGCTGCCACGTACACAACTCCTTCGATCAGTTCGGCTTTTTTGACGTGAGGAGCAGCGGCATAACGGCGCTCGAATTCTCGGCGCGATAAACGATCACCATTTTCTAACGGCGGCACAGACAACTGAGTTTTCGAGGAGTGAATCACCATAGGTTCAGTGTATCGATTAATCGATCGAGGTTAAAGCGCGATCGGCGATCGGCAGAATCTTTCGTTTCATTCCGGTTAGGTTATCAAATCGAATTGCCAGGGTTGCTTTACTGCCACTGCCAAAAACGTTAGTGATTTCGCCGATTCCGAATTGGCTGTGCATGACGCGATCTCCCACGCTCCAATCGGTATCGACCAGAACGGGCGCAGCTTTTGAGGCAGGCTTGGCAGTGAACTTGGTGGGAATTGCAGCTTTGGTGTTGCTGTCCATCAGTTCGCGCGGCATTTCTCCCAAGAACAACGAAGGGCTGGCGGGTTCGCGATTTCCGTAGAGCCGACGTTCGCGGGCGTGAGAGAGAAAGAGGCGTTCTTGAGCGCGAGTAATGCCGACGTAACAGAGCCGACGTTCTTCTTCGATCGCGGCGGGATCATCGAGCGATCGATAGCTCGGAAATAAGCCTTGCTCCAAACCGACGAGAAATACGATCGGGAACTCTAACCCTTTTGAGGAGTGCAAAGTCATCAGCGAAACTTTCGTCGCTTCTTCTTCGGTGTCATCTAGATCCGAAGCTAAGGACGCATTGGCTAAGAAACCAATCAAGCTTTTATCGTCTTCGTTTTCTTCTTCAAATTGCAGTACTGCGTTGTACAATTCCTGCACGTTTTGTAAGCGATCTTCGGCTTCATCTGTGCCTTGAGATTTCAAATCGGCAATGTAACCGGAGTCTTCAAGTACACCTTGAACCAGTTCAGATGCGCTGATTGAATCGATTTGCGATCGCCATTTCTGAATGATCTGTGCGAACTGAATCACCCCTCTCGAAGAGCGTCCTGCTAATGTTTTGATCGAGGTTTCATCGCTGAGAATTTCCCATAGCGGAACACCGAGTTCGATCGAAGCTTTTTGCAGACCTTCGATCGTGGTTTTGCCCACTCCTCGACGTGGCGTATTGATCACTCGTAAAAGACTAAGCGTATCAGCGGGATTCGCGATCGCTCTGAGATAAGCGAGGACATCTTTGATTTCTTTACGATCGTAGAATCGCAAACCGCCCACGATTTTATAAGGCACGCCCCATCGCACTAGAATTTCTTCAAATGCACGCGATTGGGCATTTGTGCGATAGAGAATCGCGAATTTTCCCCAATGTAAATCGGAGTTTACTGCTTCTAACCGCCGCATTTGTTGCACAACAAATTCCGCTTCTTCGATCTCATCTTGAGCGCGATAACAGAAATTAGGTTCGCCTTGTCCGCGAGTCGGCTTGAGAATTTTATCGATTCGTTCGGTATTGTTTTCGATCAGTTCATTGGCGAGTTGGAGAATGTTTTCTGTCGATCGATAATTCTCTTCGAGCTTTACCATTGTCCGCGTATCGTCATCAGGCAAGCCATCGCCAAAGTCCTGTTGAAAGCCCATCAGAATGGTGAAATCTGCCATCCGAAACGAGTAAATCGATTGATCGGCATCGCCCACAACGAATACAGAGCGATAGTCCCACTCCTCAAATCGGCTCGCTGACTCTCCATTCGTTGCTAACAACCGAATGAGATCATATTGTGTGCGATTCGTATCTTGATATTCATCGACCAAGATATGTCTAAAGCGTTTGTGCCAATAGGCTCGAATCTGCTCATTTTGCCGAAACAATTGCACCGGAATCCAGATCAAATCATCAAAATCAACTGCATTATTTTCAGCGAGTTTATCCTGATACATACTGTAGACATTTGCAATCACTTTTCCTTTGAAATTGGATTGCTCTTTTTCGTAATCTCGCGGCGATAATCCTTTATTTTTCGCGTTGCTGATTGCATAACGAACTGATCGCGGATCGAACTTCTTATCATCAATATTCAATTGATTGATGATGATGTCTTTCACTAAGCTTTGAGCATCAGACTCATCGAAGATCGAAAACGACCGCGTCCATTTCCGTCCCTTTTCGTCCTGGAACTTCTCAATATCAAAGCGCAAAATCCGGCAGCAAAGCGCGTGAAACGTGCCGATCCAAAGATCTTTGGTAATTGTTTTGTAGACGTGAGATCGTAGCTTTGTTTGCACATGACCGGGCAGCGATTCTAACGGCTTCCCATGTTCGCTTAATGCCTGCTGTTCGGCAAACAATCGCTCGATTCGATCTTTCATTTCCCGCGCGGCTTTATTGGTAAATGTCACCGCCAAAATGTTTTCTGGATCGACGCGATGTTTCAGCACCAAATTGGCAATTCGATAGGTCAATGCCCGCGTCTTTCCTGAACCCGCACCAGCGATCACCAGCAACGGGCCACAAAAATGCTGGACGGCTTGCCTTTGAGACGGATTAAGATGGCTCAGAAAATCAACAGTCATAAGAGGTACGATCGCATAAATCTACTCCATAGATAGGGTATCGTATCTCAGCTTGGAACGTGGGGAAAGAAATAGTACGTATCACCGCCCAATCTTCGGGTTCTAGTCTTTCGGGCGCGGAACTCGAAATCTTGGCGATCGCGCTTTTCCTCTCAATTCCTGCCACAGTTGTTCATATTGCTTCGTCATTGCTTCTACTGCAAATTGCGCTAATGCCATTTGTCTTGCTTGTTGACCAAGTTTAAGCCTGAACGCAACATCATCCCGCGATCGCTTTAAAGCTTCTGCCAACCCATTGACATCATTCTTCTCGATCAGCCATCCCGTCACTCCATCGATCACCGCTTCGGGCATACTTCCGACTCGTGTTGCAATCACTGGACGCGCGGCTAACATTGCTTCGACCATTGCTAACGGAAATCCTTCTGAGCGAGACGGCATCGCCACGACATCAAATTGTGAGAGATACGATCGCGGATTTTCTACCCAGCCCAAAAGCTGAACTCGGTCTTGAATGCCTAAATCGATCGCCAATTGTTCTAAGTTCGATCGCTCTGTTCCTTCTCCTAAAATAACAGCGTTGACATTTTCAACTTTAGCGATCGCTTTCAATAAAATTTCATGCGCCTTCATTGCATCTAATCGCCCAATGCTTCCGACTGTCATTGTTCCTGTTGTTGTCGATCGCGGTTCTCCCACATCCGGCACACCGTTCGGAATCGAAATCACAGAATTGCGACCCAATGCGTAGAAGTCCTCCATTCGTTGAGCGCTGGCTTTTCCGACTGCGACATGGGCATCGACTCGCAAAGATAAAAATCGAGTCCGCCAAAGCTCGATCGCATCTGTGGTTCTAAGTGGCAATTGATCAACGCGAACAATTCTAGTATTCGGAATTATCAACGCTGCGGTTAACGCGATCGCGCACGCCCAGGGGGTACAGAGATTGATGTGAATGATATCGGGTTGTAATTGGTGAAATATAGACCAATGTGAGAAAAGATTCTTGGGAAGAACAATCTTGGGATAATCTTTTGCAATAGCATTCACCACCGTTTCAGAAACACCTACTACAGTCATATCAGTCGATGTAGTTGCAACTAAATGACCTAAGCTAATTTCTGCGCCACCAATCCCTTCAGAGTCGGTATAGACTACAACTTTAAGCATGAGACAACACCGATCGATAAATGTCTAGATGGGATTGCGCGATCGTTTTCCAGTTGAACTGTTGAGCGAATTGGTAGCCTTGCTGCGATAAGCGATCGCGTTCTGACGAATCTTGGATTAGCACTAATAACGCATCCGTCAACGCATCATCATCGCGCGGCGGAATCTGTTTGACGAAATTGCTCAGATTTAGATCAGTCGATCGAGTCGCAATCACAGGTAATTGATGCGCCATTAGTGCTAACAATGAGCCGCTTTTGAGCGTGACACCATGATTAAACGGCAGAACTCCGATATCAGCACCCGACAGATAAACTGAGGCGACATCACCCGGAACATATCCAGTCATATGAACTTTACCGTTGAGCTGCAAGTTAGCAATAATAGTTTCTAGCTTGTTCCAGTATTGTTTTGCATCTTCACCCCGCAGAGCTAAACTTTCAACACCTCCAATCAGAATTAATCGCGCTTGTGGCTGTTGTTGAACAACATTCTGGAAGGCTGAGAGCAATGTTTCTAGTCCTTTCACAGGATGAAGGAAACCGAAAAACACGATCGCAATCACATCCTCAGGCCAACCACATTGCTCAAGTAACTTTTGTCTCGCTGATCTACATTCAATCACTTCAATGTTTGCACCAATTGGAATTCGATGTACTTTCGCCCTGGGTAATCGATCGATAATCACCTTTTTAGCCTCATCATTTGTGGTGATGATTGCAGCACTTTGAGTGAGCAAAAAACCATCTTCGCGATCCCACCATTGATGCTGCTGTCCCCATTGTTTTAGGCTCTCTAAAAGTTGTGGTGAAATCCATTTTGGCTGCCACTCCCACCAGCCATATTCGTGTGCTGTTGTGACAATTGGCTTATGCCAGCCTGTAGCACGGAGAAGGATTGGCAATAGAAAGATTGCTCGATCGAATCCATAAGTCCCTGCGGCGTGCTGAATGTGTAGAATGTCTGCTTTAGTTTGATGGACGGCTTGAACGAGTGCGGGTAAGTTCTGTAAGTTCCAATCTTCTACAACGCCTAACACACTTGAATCGTTTGCTGTCTTGGCGGCTTCCACAGTCGTTAGAACAGTCGTTTCAACGTCTAACTCCGATCGCAGTCGTGCTGTATAGTGAGCCACCCCACAGCGATCGGGTAAATAGGTTCCAGCAATTAAAGCAACTTGAGGCATTTTTGATCTTTCTCTAGAAGTTCTAAACTCGATCGCACAATTTCACCCGGTTCGATGTCCAAGCACTCTAATTGATAAGGACACTGAAACGCATAGCAAGGATGGCACTCTGTCGGTTGACGCAACAATCGAGCAACACAATCACGCGGTTGCCACTGACATTCAAGCTCGGTTCCAGCGAACAGAATGACGCTCAGTGTTCTGGTGGCATCTGCAATGTGCATGGTTGAAGTATTGTTACTTAACATCAATTCTGCATTCGCGATTAAAGCTGCAAGCTCCGATAAACTTGTTTTGCCAATGAGATCAATTGCAGTGTCGCCCAATACTTCTAGGACAATTCCAGCTCGATCGCGATCTTTCTCCACGCCTGTTACAGCGATTTTCCAGCCTGTAATCTCTGCAAGCTGTCTCGCTGCGATCGCGAATCGTTTCGCATCATAGTTACGTGATTGGCAACTTGTCCAAGGATTCAGCACAATGTAAGGTGAATCAATGAGTTTGAGGTTAGAATGTTGAATCGAAAGAGAGCGATCGTGTACCTCAAACCCGACGGATTCAATCAACCGCAAATTTCGTTCAACTTGATGGAGTTCATCCGGTGCAGCAGAAACTTCGTGAGTTAACATCATTCCGCCCGTCTCCTTCGATTCTCCTAGCCTTAGAGGAATTCCTGCCAAACACGAGACAAAGGCGGCAGGATGCGGAGATTGATTAAAGCTCGTGAAGATCATCACAGCATCAAACCCGCGCAATTTTGTAACTAGCTCCCACTCTCGTGCTGGATCGAAGGCTAATCGCCCCAAATCTTGCCACAACACCCGCCAAGATAAGACCTCATCCACCCACGGCAACAATGGAGCCGCGATCGAGCCTCCCGGACTTGCCATCAACGTAATTCTCGCTTCTGGCAAATTCGCTTTAATCGATCGCAGTGCTGGGCTGGTCATGATCACATCACCAATATTGTCCAACCGCATCACCAGCAAATTTCTAACCGATGTCCAAGGATGAGATAACACAAAGTTTTTCATTTATCGAACTTTTTGAGCTTCCAGCAATTCGACTGCGGCTGCCATCACTCGATCGATAGAAATTTCATCTACGCAAGTCGCCCAATCCGCGATCGGACATTTGCCACTATACCAACACGATTGGACTGTAAAATTCTCGATTCTGCGTTCTGGACAGTTCAAGTATCCTTGTAAATTAACGTGCGGTTTCGGTTGTCCGTATCGTTCATACCAAGATGCTCCAAATAGTGTAATCGTTGGGGTTCCAACCGCTGCTGAAATTCTCGCTGCTCCTGTGTCTCCAGCGATCATTAAATCTGTCTGAGACAGCATTGCAGCTAACTCTCTAAGCGTTCCTAACTCCCATAATTTTGCATTGGGAATCCTGTTTGAAACGAATACAGCTTGTTCTCGATCGGAACCAACTAAAACTACGATCGAAGCTTCCAATTTCTGCCCTAGTTCGATAAAATTTCGCTCATCCCAGCGCTTAATTCTCATTCCAGCATCCGGGCAAAAAACCACGATCGGACGCGCTAAATCAGCGAGTTTCTCTCTTGCAGTTTGGTACTCTTCAGAAGTTAGATACAGTTTGGGAGGAGCGATCGCAGATTCTATGATTAAGCTTTCGGATAATAAAATTTCAAGAAACCGATCGCTAACGAACTGATTTAGAGGTGGAGATCGCCAGAGATTCGTCACTACTCGGTCAGCACGATCACAAATCAATTCATCAATGCGATCGTAGTTTGTATCTGAAACAATCAAATCGAATTTTTGCTGACTTAGGAGTTGCTCGATCGCTTTTCTGACGTTTCCTTTCTCGGCATAGATAACTCGATCGATCAGTGGATCAGTTTCTAGCAATGATCCGCCCGGTGCAAACGTTAACACAGTCATCTTTGCCTGAGCATGACTTCGTGCTAATGATTGAATTGCAGATAGGGCAATCAAAACATCTCCAATCCCACCCAATAGCTCAATAAATAAAATCTGCTGCATAAAGATAATTGCGAATCACCCCTATCAGCTATCAAATTTATTTCATCGCTGTCATTGTTCTAAAGACAGAACCCACTCAATTTCTTTAACCGTACAGAGATCGCGTCCATCTAATTTCGACTGATACAACGCTTTATCCGCCCGCTCTACTAAGTAATGAATCGTTCCGTCGAGTAGCTGAAACTTCGATCGCTCTATACTCACTCACTTTAGACCTCTAGTGAGGCAGATTCATCTCTCTTATGCGCTTTAAGATTCGTTCTGCTACTCGTGTTGCTGCCCCGATCAAAGTTCCTGGCAAAATGACCGCAAATTCTTCGCCACCGTAACGTGCCACCAGATCCAAACGCCGCACCCTCCGCTGTAGAGTTTGAGCCACCTGCATCAAACACTGATCGCCCGCCTGGTACCCATAGGGATTAGCAGTGCGATCGGGAGCGCGGAGTACCTTAGCAACCTTGTGGTCAGTGAACGACAACTCTACAGCGGACTTGATGACGGAATTTTATCGATCGTTGTCTCAGCAAAAGCAAAATATGAGTAAAGCTGAATCTCTACGACAAGCACAATTAAAACTGCTGAAAGATCCAAACTATCAGCATCCGTTCTATTGGTCGCCGTTTATTCTAATCGGGCATTGGCTTTAATCTGCGAAGGATCGCTCTCAGGGCGGATACGATTTTCTGTCTCGTCGCAAATAATAAGCTATGTCCGACACATTCGCTCAGAGTTCTCAAAGCGCGATCGCTGGTGTGAGATCTAGACGGACGAAGGTTAAAGTGACGATGCCCAGCAAATTTCGATCCGATTTGTTAGCCCGAATTTTTTCAGGAAATAGCCAGACGGCGCAGTTGATGCGATCGCACAACTGGGCAGATACTTCACTCGGTGCGATCGAACATTGGTCGCCGAATCTCTGCACCGCACTGAGCATCTGTTTAAACTCTCGCTTCCCGATGGTGATTTGGTGGGGAAAAGAGCTAGCTTTGCTCTACAACGATGCCTGGTTGCCGATTCTAGGAAATAAGCATCCAGCGGCATTGGGTCGTCCTGGTCATGAAGTTTGGGCGGAAACTTGGGATGTATTAGGCGCACAGTTGCACAGCGTTTTGGATACTGGGGAAGCAACTTGGTCTGATGATTTGTTGTTGCAGTTGTATCGCTATGGGTATCTAGAAGAAACCTACTTTACCTACTCGTATAGCCCGATTTTTCTAGAATCCGGCGAGGTGGGCGGTGCGTTCACAGCGGTGACGGAAACAACCGATCGTGTGATTGGAGAACGACGACTGGCGACGTTACGAGACTTAGCAGCGCAGGTGGGAGAGTCAAAAACAATCAAGCAAGCTTGCGAAATTGCGATCGAGACTTTAGCGAACAATCTAGCGGATGTTCCATTTGCTGCGATTTACAGCGTGAGTGCGGAGGGTGCAACGCTAGAAGCTAAGACAAAAGTATCCTTTTCGCTAACTGATTCGTTTTGGAAGCTTGAAGATGCAATTGCACAACGTCAACCGATTCTGATCGAGAATTTAGCTCAACAGTTTGGAGAGATTCCTGCTGGGATATTGGCAACTCCGCTGCAACAGGCGTTAGTTTTGCCTGTGTGGGCATCGGGGCAGGAAACACTCAGCGGGCTTTTGGTCGTTGGAGTGAATCCGGGGCGGGCATTGAATGAGAACTATCGCAACTTTTTCGAGATGGCAGCGGGACACATCGGAACCGCGATCGCGAATGCAGATGCGTATGAGGCAGAACGAAAACGAGTGGAAGCATTAGCAGAACTCGATCGAGCGAAAACTGAGTTTTTCAGCAATGTTTCACACGAGTTTCGCACCCCGTTAACGTTGATGCTGAATCCGCTTGAGGAAGTTCTAGAAATCGAGCCGTTGGAACATCGATCGCAGTTGGAAACAGCGCATCGAAACGGATTGAGATTGCTGAAGCTGGTCAATACGCTGCTGGATTTTTCGCGGATTGAAGCGGGACGAGTTCAGGCAGTGTATCAACCGATCGAGCTATCGACCTTTACCGCAGAATTGGCGAGTGTGTTTCGTACCATGATCGAGCGTGTGGGACTGCGGTTGATTGTGAATTGCGAAGGCGATGATCGAGTTTATGTCGATCGAGAAATGTGGGAAAAGATTGTTCTCAATCTAATCTCAAATGCGTTTAAGTTTACGTTTGAAGGTGAAATCGAAGTTGTGTTTCGCCGCGTTGGTGATTCTGTTGAACTTAGCATTCATGATACGGGTGTTGGAATTCCATCAGAAGCCTTGCCACGATTGTTTGAGCGATTCCATCGGGTAAGCGGAACGCGATCGCGCAGTTACGAAGGCTCAGGGATCGGATTGGCGTTGGTGAAAGAGCTAGTCGATCAGCATGGTGGAACGATTTCTGTATCGAGCCAAGTCGAGGTCGGATCAACGTTTACGGTGAAACTTCCGCTAGGGGATGCTCATTTGCCGAGGGAACAAGTCGATCGAGATGGAACGCTACGATCGACAACGGTTCGCGCGGATGCGTTTGTGCAGGAAGCATTGCGCTGGAATACAGACGGTGAGGGCGAGGTAAGCATTGAGAATGATAGTTTTGCGGTTTCTAGTTCTGATGGTTCCAGTCGTCCCACTCGCATTCTCGTTGTAGATGACAATGCTGATCTGAGAGATTATCTCAAACGATTATTAGTTCAGTCTTATTCCGTTGAAACTGCGATCGATGGAATTGATGCACTTAACGTGGTTCGTCGTTCTCCGCCGGATTTGATTCTCAGCGATGTGATGATGCCGAATCTCGACGGGTTTAGACTCTTGCAAGAACTGAGATCGCAGCCTGAAACGCAAGAAATTCCGATCATTTTACTATCCGCGCGAGCAGGCGAAGAGGCTCGCGTAGAAGGCTTAGGAGCCGGAGCCGATGACTATTTAGTAAAACCGTTTTCGGCACGGGAACTGATCGCACGGGTCGAATCGACTCTGAAGCTTTCACGGTTGCGCAAGGAAACCACCGATCGAGAACGAACGCTGCGATCGCAAGCTGAAGTCGCTCAGGCTCAGGTGGAAACGATTTTGCACAGCATTCGAGATGCGTTTATTGTTCTCGATCGAGATTGGCGCTACGTCTACAGCAATCAAGCCTCAATTGAACTGTCTGGAATGCTCGAAGAGACGTTTCTCGGTCGATGTATTTGGGATGTCTTCCCCGACTTGGTTGACACTGAGTTTCATCGCCAGTATCACCGAGCAATGCACGATCAAACGGTCGTAGAATTTGAATTCTTTTATCCGACTTGGAATCGCTGGTTTCAGCATCGCATCTATCCAACCCCCGCAGGCATCTCCGCATTCGTCGCAGACATTACCGAGCAGAAACAAACCGAACTAGCACTCATCCAAAGCAAAGAACGATTGAAAGGAGCATTAGCAGCAGGTCGGATTGTGGCGTGGAATTGGGATGCTCAAACTGATGAAGCAATGAAATCGAGCAATGCCGCTGAAATTTTAGGCATCGCGCCCGAAGACTTAATCACAACCGGACAAAAAGCCGAATCGATCATCCATCCGGAAGATTTGCTCAACCATCGATCGACTATCGCCGCTGCAATAATGGAGGGCGGTAACTATGTTTCTCAATTTCGAGTCATTCGCCCAGACAACCAAGAAATTCTGTGGGTGGAAGATCGCGGAACGGTTTATGTAAATGAACCGGGAACAGTCACAAAAATTGGTGGAATGCTCACAGATATCTCCGATCGCATTCATCTCGAACAAGAACGCGATCGCATTCTCCAACAGGAACAAGTGGCACGCCAAGAAGCAGAACGCGCCAATCGTCTCAAAGATGAGTTTCTCGCGGTGTTGTCTCACGAGTTGCGAACCCCGCTGAATCCGATTTTAGGTTGGGTCAGACTCCTACGAATGGGCAAATGTAATCCGACTCAATCCCAGCACGCCCTTGAAACGATCGAGCGCAATGCAAAACTGCAAACTCAACTGATCGGCGATCTGCTCGATGTCTCGCGGATTTTGCAAGGAAAGCTGCATCTCGCACAAGATCCTGTGGATTTGAGCGAAACGATTTCAGCCGCGATCGAAACCGTTCAACTCGCAGCAGACGCGAAATCTCTACAAATTCAAACTCAAATTAACGCTGCAAAGCCTGTGATCGGAGATGCAGGAAGACTTCAGCAGATTATCTGGAACTTACTCTCGAATGCTGTGAAATTCACACCTGCGAACGGCTCGATCGTGGTTTCGCTCACCGAGATCGCTGACTTCGCTCATCTCCAAGTCAGCGACAACGGGAAAGGCATTCAGCCGGACTTTCTGCCGTATGTGTTTGACTATTTCCGGCAAGAAGATGGCTCATCGACCCGCACCTTTGGCGGCTTGGGATTAGGACTCGCGATCGTGCGATATCTCACCGAACTACATGGCGGCATCGTGACGGTACACAGTGCGGGCGAAGGACAAGGCGCAACGTTTACAGTCAAATTGCCCGTCGTCAACCGCACGATCGACACTCCAGAAGAAACAACTCCGATCGAACAATCCCTGCAAGGCTACAGCATTCTCGTCATTGATGACGATCTCGATTCCAATGCATTAGCAGCTTTCGTTCTAAGAGAATCAGGAGCCTCCGTTTTAACAGCCTCCTCTGGTCTGGAAGCACTGCAAAAATTGAGCGAAACCCCATTCGATCTCGTTGTCAGTGATATTGGAATGCCAGAGCTAGATGGGTATGAATTGCTTCAGCAAATTCGAGCAAAATCGATTTCAACGCCTGCAATCGCGCTCACTGCCTATGCAGGCGGTTCAAATCAACAACGTGCGATCAAAGCAGGATTTCAAGTCCACCTAGCCAAACCGATCGAGCCAGAGCAACTCTTGTCGATCGCGACGACTTTGCTCAAAAACCCGGTCGAATCCGTACCACAATCGCTACAATCAAGGGTACTATATTAATCGAAAACTGTATGGATACCACCTCGCTCAAACGGGATGTCGAATTGCTCACTTCGCGCCTGGGTAAAACCCAGGACTATCTTTGACGTTCCTGCTCTGACTGCCAAAATTCAAGACCTTGAACAAGTTGCCTCTCAGCCTGATTTCTGGGACAACCAAACCGAAGCGCAAAGCACGCTACAAGAATTAAACGAATACAAATCGCATCTTGAACAGTTCGATCGCTGGAAATCTGATCTCGAAGATGCTGAAGCCACGATCGAACTGCTCGAACTCGAAAACGATCAATCCCTTCTCGAAGAAGCCGAAGCCAAAACTGATCAACTGAAGCGCGATCTCGATCAGTGGGAACTTCAGCAAATGCTCTCCGGCACATACGATACGAAAGGCGCAGTCCTGACGATCAACGCGGGTGCAGGTGGAACCGATGCTCAAGACTGGGCGGAAATGCTGCTGCGAATGTATACCCGCTGGGGCGAATCGCACGGCTACAAGGTTCACATGATGGAAATATCCGAAGGCGACGAAGCTGGGATCAAATCTGTCACGCTCGAAATCGATGGACGCTATGCTTACGGCTACCTCAAAGCTGAGAAAGGAACGCATCGTCTCGTCAGAATTTCCCCGTTTAATGCCAACGATAAGCGACAAACGAGTTTTGCAGGCGTAGAAGTAATGCCGATGATTGATCTATCGGTGAAGTTAGATATTCCCGATAAAGATCTCGAAATTACAACTTCACGCGCTGGCGGTAAAGGCGGGCAAAACGTCAACAAAGTCGAAACTGCGGTGCGAATCACGCATAAACCAACTGGGCTGGCGGTGCGATGTACTGAAGAGCGATCGCAGCTTCAAAACAAAGAAAAAGCCTTAGCGATTCTCAAAGCAAAGTTGCTAATCATTGCTGAAGAACAACGAGCCAAAGAAATCGCTGAAATCAGGGGCGATATGGTGGAAGCCGCTTGGGGAATGCAGATTCGGAACTATGTATTTCATCCCTACCAAATGGTGAAAGACCTACGAACCAATCTAGAAACGACTGCGGTACAAGATGTGATGAACGGAGAAATCGATCCGTTTATTGAAGCTTGCTTGCGACAGGAAAATCAATTGGTTGAGGCTTAGAAAACTAAGACAGAAACCACAAATGCCCACCAGACACTATCTAGTGGGCATTCGATCGTTGAAAGGTGTTTGAAAAGTAGTCGTTCACTGCATGACCCGCCCCCGGAATGGAATTCGGGGCTAACAGAACGAAGTCCACTGAAGGGACTAACAGCCAACTAAAATCAAGTCTTCAGTCCTTTGAAAGTCTCTTACACTGAATCTAGATATCTAGATCGTTTAGATTCAGCTTCGAGCCGTATGTTTCAATGAACTCGCGACGCGGCGCAACTCGATCGCCCATTAGCACTGTAAAAGTACGATCGGCTTCGGCTGCATCTTCGATTTCAACCCGCTTGAGTGTGCGAGTTTCAGGATTCATCGTTGTATCCCAAAGCTGCTGCGGCATCATTTCACCCAACCCTTTGAAGCGCTGAATGTTGTAGCTTGCATTCTCTGGGAAGCTCGACAAGCGGGTTTGTAAATCTCGATCGCTGTAGCAGTAGTAGTGGCTGCGTCCGCGCTCGACTTTGTACAACGGCGGGCAAGCAATGTACACAAAGCCTTGATCAACCATCATGCGCTGATAGCGATAGAAGAAGGTGAGCAACAAAGTTCGGATATGCGCCCCGTCTACATCCGCGTCAGTCATGATGATGATACGGTGATAGCGCAATTGAGACATATCGAACTCTTCGCCTTTGATACCTAACCCTAGGGCTGTAATCAATGCTTGAATTTCAGTATTCTTGTAGATCTTGGCATCGTCGGTTTTCTCAATGTTGAGAATCTTACCGCGCAGAGGCAGAATGGCTTGGAAACGTCGATCGCGTCCTTGTTTCGCACTTCCGCCCGCAGAATCCCCTTCCACGATGTAGATTTCTGATTCGCTCGGATCGCGCGTCGCACAGTCTGCCAGCTTTCCGGGAAGCGTCGAGGACTCTAGCACCGATTTACGGCGTACCATTTCTCGTGCATGACGAGCCGCTTCTGCTGCTTTGAACGCCTGAACCGCTTTTTCGATAATCGCATCGCAAACGTTCGGACGGAATTCGAGATACTCGGTTAGCACTTCACCGACGAGAGAATCGACAATTCCGCGAACTTCGCTGTTTCCTAACTTCGTTTTGGTTTGACCCTCGAATTCTGGATCAGGGACTTTCACCGAAATCACAGCCGTTAAGCCTTCTCGAATATTCTCACCCGCAAGATTCGATTCGTTTTCTTTGATCTTGTTGCGTTTGCGACCGATCGAATTTAGTGTCCGAGTTAGAACCGCTTTCAATCCCTCTAAGTGCGTTCCACCATCGACTGTCCGAATGTTGTTTGCAAACCCGATGATGTTGTCGTTGTAAGCATCTACACACCACTGCAGCGCGACTTCGACCTGAATGTTATTGCGTTCGCCTTGAACGAAGATCACTTCTTCGTGGAGGGGCTGCTTGTCGCGGTTCATGTAAGAGATGTACTCGCGAATACCACCTTCGTAGAAGTAGACTTCTTCGCGTTCGGAATCGGGACGACGATCGATAAAGGTAATTCTGACTCCGCCGTTGAGGTACGCCAATTCTCGTAAGCGTCCAGAAAGCGTGGTGTAGTCAAACTTTGTGGTTTCGGTAAAGATCGTATCGTCGGGGAGAAACGTAACAGAGGTTCCCGTTCTCTCTTGAGGATAGGGTTGAATCTGCATTTCACCTATCGCGATACCCCGCTCAAACCGTTGCACGTGAGCTTTCTTATCGCGCCAGACGGTGACTTCGACCCATTCTGACAGCGCGTTTACGACCGAGATCCCAACTCCGTGTAGACCGCCAGAGACTTTGTATCCGCCGCCGCCAAACTTCCCGCCAGCGTGTAAAATTGTCAGCACGGTTTCAAGACCGGACTTACCAGTTTTGGCAACGATTCCGGTTGGAATGCCGCGTCCGTCGTCAGTGACGCTAACGGAGCCATCGGCATTGATGGAAACGTCGATCGTTTTACAGTAGCCCGCGAGTGCTTCATCGACCGAGTTATCGACAACCTCATAAACGAGGTGATGCAATCCGCGCGGCCCGGTAGTGCCGATATACATACCGGGGCGTTTCCGCACCGCTTCAAGACCTTCAAGGACTTGGATCTGTTGGGCATCGTAGTTTGTCGTCATAAGAAGCGTTCTTTAGGGCAGTGTGTGGCAAAACTAAACTTCAAAAGGCAAATTCTATCAAAATTATAGCACAAATGGCTTATAAGCGGTTTTAGAGCAATTTCAGGTGAGTTTTGAAAGTAGGATGGATCGGTCTATTTTGACTCAAAATTTCCAGGATGAACCAAAAATATTAAATAATACACCTGTACTCATTATAATCGGTGGCGCGACGGCGACGGGGAAGTCTGGATTAGCGATCAAGCTTGCAGAGCGCTTGGAGTCTATCATCTTAAGCGCCGATTCGCGCCAAGTGTATCGAGAATTTACGATCGGGACGGCAAAACCAACGCGACAAGAGCAAAATCGCGTACCACATTACTTGATCGATATCTGCGATCCGATCGAGACGCTCACAGTCGCAGATTACCAAATGCAGGCGCGAGAAATTCTCGATCGCGGCGGCGTGCAGTTTTTGGTTGGGGGAACGGGGCTATATATTAAGGCGATCGCGCGAGGTATGAAGATCCCGCGAGTCGCACCTCAAGCGGAATTGCGATCGCAGCTTGAGCGATTGGGACAAAGAACGCTGTATGAAATGTTGCAGCAGGTGGATACGATCGCGGCGACTCGGATTCATGCCAATGATCAGGTGCGGACGTTGAGAGCGCTGGAAGTGTTCTATGTGACGGGTCGCCCGATTTCTGAGCAGCAGGGAGAAGAGCCGCCGAGTTTTCCAATTTTGCAGATTGCATTGGATAGCAATCTCTTAGAGCAACGGATCGCGAAACGGGCGGGACAAATGATCGAAATGGGATTTGCAACCGAAGTGAAAACGCTGTGTGAAAAGTACGGTGAGGCGTTGCCGCTGTTGAATACGTTGGGATATGCGGAGATGCGACAGTATTTGCGGGGTGAGATCTCGCTTGCTGAGGCGGAGCGGTTAACGGCGTTGCATACGCGGCAGTTTGCGAAGCGACAGCGAACTTGGTTTCGGGCGGATCGTTCGATCGAATGGTTTGATTCGGATGCGGCGGATTTAGTCGATCGGGTGTGGGCACGAGTTGAGCAATTCCGCGAGGATGCACGAAGCGAATTATGACAAGAACGCTTCACGATCAGTTTGCAAAGCTCTGTCTCACAGGGTTTTTAGAGCCTTTTGGAACTGCCGAAATTGATCGATAATTACCTTACGAATGCGTAAAGCCCCTACGTTTCAACCTACTGTGTATGCACAAGTTGCTTATCGCTTCGTTTCAGTCGGCTTCTGCCCCCTAAATCCCCCAGAATGGGGGATTTAGGGGGCGAAGATCTCGGCATCGAATAGATCAAAAGACTTGTGTGCACACGGTAGGTTGAAACGCAAGGGCTTCATACTTACAAGCGACTAAGCTCCAAGGCGTTCTAACCAACAGCTACAGATTCCGACAACGCGACTTGTTGCACGATCGTATGATGACCCAACCATTTCCGCGCGACTTCTACAAAGGGTTGCGGATCACCACTGACATAAAACTGAGTCGGTAACGGCGATTGTAAATTCCGCAATCCCAAAATTTCCAACTCTTGCGATGCGGCTTTTGCGACTGACACCGCTGGATCAATAAACTGCACCGAACTTGGCACGATCGACTTCAGCACTGGAGCCAAATGCGGATAATGCGTGCAGCCATAAATTAGCGTGTCAATGTTTCGATCGAGGAGCGGTTGCAAATAAGTCTGAGCGACCTTATAAGTGTAGGGATCGTCGATTCGACCTTGCTCGATTAGCGGCACAAATTCAGGACAGCCAATCTGCCATACTTCTGCCGTCGAATCGACTTCGAGAATAGCTTGGCGATAGGCATCACTCGCCGCCGTTGCAGGAGTAGAAATCACGCCGATTCGCTTTCCTTGTCTCGCGGCGGCACTCGCACCCGGCAAAATCACGCCCAAAATCGGCAAACTGGGAAACTCTTGGCGCACTGTCTCGATCGCTAAAGCCGAACTCGTATTGCACGCCATGATCACCATTTTGGCGCGGCGTTCTACCATCCAGTGCAGAATCTCGCGCACGAATTGAATGATCTCACACTGCGATCGTGTCCCATACGGTAAGCGGGCAGTGTCTCCGAAATACAATAGCGACTCGTTCGGCAATTGGCGATACATTTCGCGCAGCACCGTCAAGCCACCGACCCCGCTATCAAAAAGCCCGATCGGATCAGATCCATTCGGTGTGCCAGAGCGCGAGCAACCGAAATTCTCTGCTAGGTTTTTCATTTTCTCAATCCTCACACCAGAAAGTTAGAAGTCAGAAGTCTGAAGCCATCGTACTTCGACATTCAGCCTCAGGCTTCTAACTTTCATCTCAGTCTAAGCGGTCTTGCCCAGAGGCTCAAGACCAGATCGGAGGATGTCAGCGCTAACGTCGTCCCAAATATTCGAGAACGCCGCGTGCGATCGAGTCTGCCATCCGCTGACGATACGAAGAATCTGACAACCGAGCCGCATCGTTTCGACCCGTAACGAATCCGACTTCAACGAGAACAGAAGGCATCGAGGTACGCCGCAAAACGTAGAATCGGGCACTCCGAACGCCCCGATCTTCGATTCCTGTTCCTTGTAAAACGTTGCGGTGGATCGTGCGTGCCAAGTCCAAACCGCTCTGGAAATAGTAGGTTTCTAGTCCGTTGACATCGGGGCGACTGAGACTGATTGAATTCGCGTGAATACTCACAAACACAGTTGCATTTGCCCGTTGTGCGATATCGACGCGCGGCTGAAGATCTAAGTCAATGTCAGCACTACGGGTCATTACGACCTGAACGCCTCCACGCTCTAAATTTGCCTGTACTCGGCGGCTGATATCTAGCACGATTTCTTTTTCTTGAATGCCCCTAATGCCGACTGCTCCCGGATCAGGACCTCCATGTCCAGCATCGACGACCACGACCAAACGACCATTCGGAACACGCGGGGGAATCGGATTCGGATTGGTTGTGGGTGGAACTGGAATCGGGTTTCGACCGGGTGGAATTGGCGTGGGTGGTGTGGTCGTGGGTGGCGTGGTAGCGGGTGGCACAACCGGGAACAGTCCCCGACGTAAGGGTAAAACTAACTGCTGTGAGTTGTTTTGCACAATTTCGCCAAACTGCACCCCAGAGGCGGGCGTGAGCAGGATTGCAACATCATTTCCGTCTTGTCGGACTCGCGCCTGCAATAATGGACTGCCTGCGGGGAGTTGAGGTCCTCTGAAACTAGCATCAGTCCGCGCCGATCGCACTAACACCCGATACGCTCCCGAAGCCCGATCCCAACCTGCCGAGTAGTTGAGCGGCTGATTTCCTCGAATGATTAACTGCCGATTCGCATCCAGTTCGACCGATTGCACGATCGCAGTTTGCGATACAGGAGGCTGTCCGCCCGGAGTTGATCCGATCGATTGAGGAAGAACGACCAATCCACCGGACGGACTTGCACTCGCTTGCCAGTTTGCACTTTCTGGCGACAGGATTAGCGTCAGGCGAACGGCATTGGGGGAGAACTGGGTGATCTGAACGCGAGAAACACCGTTAACATTCGCCGGAAGATCGCGTGGGAAAAGGTTCGGAGAGATCGTTGCTCCGAAAATGTCGATGAACATTTGGCGGCGATCGGTCGATCTCAGCGATCGAATCTCTGGAGCCGCGCCCGTTGTGCGGAGAAAGAACCCATCCCCGGTTGCCTGAAGGCTTTGAATCGAGGTGCGAACTCCTGAGACGGGCGGCAATTGTGCGATCGGCGGTTGCGTGACGGGGGGTTGTGCGATCGGTGGCGTTCCAATCCCTGACACTGTTGGAGTCGGTAACTGGACTGCCCACTGATTTGCCGTTCTGCCTTGGAAGCGGATTTGGCTTGGGTCGATCGTGTATCCGGGCGCGTATTCCACCACCATGCGAGTCGTTGCCTGATCGAACTGCCCGACGCGAATCGATCTCACCGCACCGCTATAAGTTTCTGTCACTTGCGGTCGTCCGAAGGTCACGTCAGGTAAATCGATTACCAAGCGAGTTGGATCACTGAGGAGTTGCGCTCTCGGTTGCACTCCGTCATCGGTCGAAAACTCCAATTGATTTTGGGTTGGACTCAATCGCCAAGCTTGCAATCTTGCTGCTTGAGCCGGAAAGGTGAATAGCAAAAAGTAGAATGAACAGAGCAAAAAGTAAGTCCGGAAATAGAATCTTCTTTTAGACTTTTTTGCACTGGTAGACTGAAGACCGCGTTCCAACTTTTCTCTCCTTTTATGCGTCGTGCCGCTATTTTTCGGCAAACATTTCTTGTGATTTGACAGTCAAAATCGAGCCGCAAAATCGTCAGACTTTGCCAACAGATCTGAGCATCAAAATTGAGCTTGCATCCTCTCTCACCCACGATCGATGAATACCTGTTCAGCCAAACGAAAGGATTTGCGCCAGTATTCATCACAAAAATTCAACTGTTTTTATCTAACGAATCGAAGCAAAATCAAGCGTACCGGATCGACTGACCTAATATCCTCAAGCTCGTTCCTGATATCTGGAAAATTTGCTCAATTCATCTGAGAAATAGTGTTGTCTCCTTCGTTGTCGGGGACGCAAAAAAGCACGATCGAGTTTCTTAAATCTGCGATCGAGTTTCTGGGAAATAGCAGTTGCATAAAATTCAAAGCGTGAAACAACGGCATTCCAAACCCAAAAAGTCAGGCTTTTTAGGTTTGGGCTAGAGCATTCTAGTATGGATGCCTGAATTCCAGCATAGTTTTTTGCTCAGATGTCATCAACGCTACTTAAGGTGGGTGCGGCTACGGAATCAGTTTGAGGAAACACCACTCTCAACAACGGCGGCGCAACAAAAGTCGTAAGAATCACCATGACAATGATCGCTGCCTGCAACGCATCCGAGAGAATTCCTGTACTCGTTCCAAACGCCGCGAACACTAGCCCAACTTCGCCCCGTGGAATCATCCCAACCCCGATCGCGAGTCGATTTAGCTCCGGTTGACCGAACAGCGTAAAGCCCGTGACAACTTTTCCCAAAATCGCAACCACGACCAGAAAGCCCGACATAATTAACCCTTCCCGATTGGCAGGATCGAATGGATTTAATACGCTGACATCAGTTCTCGCACCGACCACGACGAAAAAGACGGGGACAAGCATATCCGCGATCGGCTTAATTTGGGCTTCGAGTTCCGCTCGCTTTTCGGTTTCTGCCAAAATCAACCCTGCGGCAAACGCACCCAGAATCGCCTCTAGCTGAATCACTGCCGCAATGTCTGCCAGCACAAACGCCACAATCAAAGCGCTAACGAGCAGTTGTCCGCGCGTTCTCAGTTCATTCACCAGCGTCACAAAGAACGGGCTGAAAAGCCGTCCAAGCCACAGACTCCCAATTAAAAACACAGCCGCGCTAATGATCAGATAAATCACGCTCGTTACTTGCACTTCTCCAGTCTTCGCCAGCCCTGCGACTACTGCCAGCACAATAATCCCCAAGACATCATCTAGCACTGCCGCCCCGATGATGATTTGCCCTTCTTTAGAACTGATTTGCTGCAATTCCGACAAGACCCGCGCTGTAATGCCGATACTGGTTGCGGTAAGAGCCGCTCCCGCAAAAATCGCCGGAACCGCAGGCACATTGAAAATCGTCATCAGCCCGCCTGTACCGAGTGCAAACGGAACCGCGACCCCGACACAAGCCACGATCGCAGCTTGCCATCCGACCCGAATCAGTTCCTTCAAATCCGACTCCAAGCCAATCTCAAACAGCAGAATCACCACGCCGATTTCTGCCAATACAGAGATCACTTCACTCTGCGTTTCAAACACGAGGTTGAGCGATTCTGGACTGAGATGCGCGGTCATTTGCAGCGCTTGCATAATCAGCGATCGACTCGCATCAAAATCGGCACTGGGAAACACGAGGATATGCAGCGCCGACACGCCGACTACCACACCCGCGACCAGTTCGCCTAACACCGAGGGCAAATCGAGCCGAGCGCAAATTTCACCGCCAATCTTACTAGCGAAATAGACGACGACTAAACTCAACAAAACGCTTGCCAGCACGAGAGAACCGGTTTCTGCTTCGGCGGCGGCTAGGAGGGACGGCGGAGAACCAAACGAGTTGAACCAGGAAAGGGAGTTGATCATATTTCGAGGGAGTGACCAAAAATCTTCCCTATCGTACAAACTTCTTAACGTTTATTTCAAAGAGAAAATGAATGCAATTGAGATCAATGCTGGTCGAACGAATTGCAATTGCTCATTTCTGGCAGTTCAGACCGATGAAGATGGCGTTGTCAGTTCCTTTCTCTATCACATAGGTCTTCTCTCTGGTGTCCAACCCCGGTCGAGCGGGAATGCAGCCAGCATTCTGCTAGAAACGCAGCAGTTAAATCTATTGAACGGTGGATATATTGCAACTTCTGCTTTAGATGGCTCTACTGGAAACGGCGGGGACTTAACGATTCGTGCCACAAATATTCTGATTGATGGCATGGTCAAGGATAGCTCTGGCGCATTGAGTGGAATTCAAACTGAAATGTTAGGTTCAGCGAAATGAGATGCCGGAACGCTGCAAATTTTTGCCGATCTCTTACAGGTTCTCAACGGCGGACAGATTTCTGCTTCTAACTTAGGCAACGGTCGAGCAGGCAACCTTGAAATCGATGCTTCAACGGGAGAAGTCGCAGGACTTGATCAGACGCTACAACTGCCTAGCCGAATTTCAGCACGAGAAGGAAGCTCTGATGCAGACTCGATCACCATCAATACGCAGCGTTTAGATTTACGCGATCGAGCCATCATTACGGCAAGCAACAGCGGCACAGGTCGAGCAGGAAACTTAAGCATTCGATCACAAACCGTTCGGCTTAGTCAGAAGGCCCAACTCAATGCTGAAGTGAATGCTGGCAGTGGCGGCAACATTGACATCACAAGCGACTTACTCTTACTCAGAAATTTGAGCAACATCACCACTACTGCCAGCACGATCGCCCCAACTTCAAACCTTAGTAGAAGCTACTTCTTGGCAGCGCAATCCTGCTTCAGGCGAAATCGAACTGATTACAGCACAACCGATGCAGGCAAATGAGTTCGAGACTTGTGCGATCGCACCAAACTAGATAAACACCCGATGTTGGAGTGAAGGCATTTGTCGTCGGACTTGTTCTAGTCGAGCGGGGATAATTTCCGCGATCGCCACTCCTGGCATTTCTCCCGCATCTGCCAAAATTACTCCCCACGGATCAATCACCATCGCGTGACCGTGAGATTGCCGCAGTGAATTGTGTCGTCCGGTTTGTGCGGGTGCGATGACATAGCAAGTATTCTCGATCGCTCTTGCCTGCAACAACACCTGCCAGTGATCTTTTCCAGTGTGCGCCGTAAATGCAGCAGGAACAAACAGAACCTCTGCGCCCAACTGCGTCATCTGACGGTAAAGCTCTGGAAAACGCACGTCATAGCACACCGATAAACCAATGTTGCCAAGCTCTTTAGAGGGATGAATCGGCGGTACTCTTGTGCCTGCGACCACCGTTGCCGATTCGCGGTAAGTATTGCCATCAGGCAAATTCACATCAAAAAGATGCACCTTCTCATACCGAGCAAGTTCTTGACCATTGGGAGCGACTAGCAGCGCAGTATTGAAAACCTTGCCTTGCTGGACTGGAACCGGATAACCGCCGCCCAAGATTGTCACCTGAAACCGTTGCGCCATTGTTTTGAGAAACTTCTCGCTCTCAACTGCGATCGCATCGGCTTGTGCAAGCTTCGCTTCCTCATCTCCTAAAAACGAAAAATTCTCAGGCAGCCCGACCAACTCTGCACCCCGTCGAACGGCGAGATCGATCAATTCTTCCGCTTGCGCCAGATTCTTGTGCAGATCAGGCAAGCTATTCATTTGTACAGCGGCAGCTAAGTAAGACTTCATGGGATCAACTCACGGGATTTCGCGCTTAAAATGGCTCTAAATTCTACCGGGCTTTTAAAATAGCTTTAAGTGAGCAATTTTAAAAGTGGGATTGCTCACTTATTACTTTAGACCGCGATGATCCCGATCGCGCTGTAAGTTTTCTACGAATCCGATCGTTCTGGGGGATTATGGTGCAGCACCACATGAACCATCGACGTAATCGTCCCCGCAATTCCCCCCACCAATAAAAACATCATCAACATCGCCAATGCTGAAAACGGCGAAATCACTAATACGACCAGCAGCGCCATTACTAAAAGCGACATCACAGCGCGATTCATTTCAAACTCCTAATCTTGAAAGCTATTTTTAGCCTAGCAACCTCAATTCGAGTTGCCCTCTAACGAAAGCAGCAGTTCAATTTATCCAAACACGAAAAGCGTAAAATTCCTTCATAGTTATGCCGCAAACATTCGAGCTATGATCACGGCTGAAGGTCGATTTGGGCGATCGAGTCTCAGCAAGTCAGACCGATTTATACGGCTTTATTTTGTGCAACTCTCCCGGCGATAACTGTTATGAACGATTGGCAAAAGGACTGGTTTGAAATGTTAGAAACGATCGCGGATCAAGTCGAAGGTTTTTTTCTCGATGTCGCTCAAGATGTCACCGAAGCGATGAATGGGTGGGTCGAGTTTTCCGAAGAGGTTTCTACGCATCTGAATACGACGTTTGTGGATGAAGTTGAGCAGTCGATCACGGTGTTGGTGAGTCCGATTTTAGAAGCTTATTTTGGCATCGGAGGCGCGATCGAAGAAATCACGCAGCCCATGACGCAAACCGTTGAGCCAATGTTAAAGCAGCATCCTGCCTGCGTCGGTTGCCGCAACTTTCACGGACAGTATTACGGTGATAGCCTGTTCGTTTGTGCCATGCACCCGTATGGAGTCGGGGAAGGCGTAGAAACTTGCTCAGATAAAGAAGCGGTAAATTGGGGCATGTTTCGATCGGACGACTTTGACAATTGGTAAGTTCGTTAGGCAAATACTAAGGGAGGGGGAGCAAAATCACGGTTGATTTCTCCCCCTCCCCTCACAGCCTACCGTGTACACACAAGTCAATTGATCCGTTATTGCCTATACCTCTCGCCCCCTAAATCCCCCATTCTGGGGGATTTAGGGGGCAGAAGCCGATTGGAACGAAGCGATAAACGACTTATGTGTACACAGTAGGCCCTCAAAGCCGAGGATGTGGAGCCGAAGCCATCCGAGAAATCGGAGCCGCCGCAGGTTTTCGAGCCACATGACCATTCTGAATAGGCGCGATCGCATTCAAAATCTCAAGGTTCAGCCGATACCCCACATTCCGCACCGTCTGAATCAAATTCGGCTGACGCGGATCGATCTCGACTTTCTTCCGCAGCGAAAGCACATGAGTATCAACCGTCCGAGGATTATCAATCTCATCGGGCCAAGCACGCTGAAGCAATTCCGCCCGGCTCAACGCCGATCCGCCCGCCTGCGCCAGCACATACAACAAACTAAACTCCTGCGGCGTTAGCTCGATCAGATCTCCCTTAAACCGCACCCGACGATGCACCAGATCAATCTTCAGATCGCCAAAATCGAGATTGATCGGTGGAGCCGCTACCCGTTGTCGGCGCATCAGCGCTTCCACTCGTGCCAGAAACTCCTGCATCCCGAACGGCTTCTTTAGATAATCATCCGCCCCCGATCGCAATCCTTCGACAATATCCGATTCCGCTGCCCGCGCTGACAGCATCAAAATTAAACATTGCTGTTGTTGAAGCCAGCGGCAAAACTCCAAGCCGTCTCCCGTCGGCATCTCAGAATCGAGAATGACTAGATTCGGCTGCCGCAGCGAAAACACTTCTCGCGCCTGGTGCAAATCAGCGGATTGGTGAACTTGGTAGCCCGCCTGCTGAAGATGCCACCCCAGCAGCGATCGCAGGTGCGGATTTCCCTCAACGATTTGTATGTGAATGGCTCCCACAGGGGCTATTATCCTCAAAATGCTTGAGATAAGGGTATCAAAGCTTAATCCATTCGATTTGTAACGGGTGCTACTCAGCTTTAACGGGTTTGCTCTACAATCCATTTCTCAATATTCAGATCGGTATTTAGATGGGTAGAATTTCGATACAAACCGAGAGATTCCGAGTAGAAATGTTAAGGTTAGGTAATAGCACTGTGAGTCTGATGTCAAACGGCATCCATTCTTCTGTCGATAGGTATATGCTGCAAGATTCTTTGACAATTCGTTACTACCAACGCCTCTCTGATGCCCTTGTCGAACTCTGGAACCGGGGCTACCGATACGATGATATGCGACTTTATTTAGACGGCTATTTGGCAGCCCTGAGACAGTCAAGCGTTTTGGAGCCATACCAAATCAACCGCCTAGAGGAGGAGATCACCCGCTACATCTACGATCCGTCTAATTTTGAGAGTGTGATGCCAGAACCTGATTATCGATAAGTGTGAAGGGGCGCGATCGCGCCCCTTCTTTATTGGAATTAGGAAGCGAGCGCAACTTCTACAAGCTGTTGCAGTTCGCCTTTCTGGTACATTTCGATCATGATGTCCGAGCCGCCGATAAATTCCCCATTGATATACACCTGGGGAATTGTGGGCCAGTTCGAGAACTCTTTGATGCCTTGGCGGATTTCGGCATCTTCCAGCACGTCTACGGTTTCGTATGGAACACCGAGCGTGTTGAGGATTTGCACGACATTGTTAGAAAACCCGCACATAGGCATTAACTTGCTGCCCTTCATAAACACAACGATTTTGCTGGTGTTGAGCAGGGTGTTAATTCGATCTTGGGCTGCTGTAGTCATAGGAATTTAAGGGGGTAAAGAAACGTCAGTTTTTCGTTGCCCATTCTTCGGGCGTGAAGGTGTTAAGGGAAAGCGCATGGATTGCTTCCGATGCCATCGCTTGCTGAACAGTCCCGTATACAAGTTGGTGCTGTTGAACGCGCCGTTTTCCAGCAAAGGCAGAGGAGATCACCGTCACCTCAAAATGTTCACCATCGGGGCTGACTGCCGTAACTTGGGCATCTGGCAATCCTGATTTGATCATTGCCTCAACTTGATCCGGGTTAATCATGCTTTCTCCTCGTGATTGAGTCGAATCTACTTCTCTAGTCTAGCGGGTGATGCCAGCGAATTTTTAACGCGCTTTCCGCCATTGCTGAATTGCTTTCTGGGCATCAGCGTAAACTTGAGGGCGATCTTTGGGAACGAGTTGTGCGGCTGCGATCGCTTGCTGAAATTCTTTCTGTACGGCTCGTTGGCGGGCAATGTCTAGAATATTGCGGCTCCAGCGATCGATATCTTGCTGCGCTTGAGCGTAAAGCGGATCACTGGCTGGAATCGTGCGGGCGCGATCGATTGCCTTACTTGCATCAGAAGCTAGGGTCGGTTTGATCAGAGATCGAGCTTCATTCAAAATCTGCGCGGATGGAGTAGCGGCAGGGCTTGGAGACGCGATCGCTTCGGGCGTTGTGGTTTTTGCAGTCTGCTGACCGCCGACAAAGGCTGACCAGTTGCGGAACAACACACCGAGCAATAAGACGAGCAGAATCGCGCTTCCACCGAATAGCAGCCGTTCCCAAAACATTTGATCCTGCACTTCAGGTTCTTTGGGGACGGGAGACACGAGCGGAGTCGGATCAGCGTCGATCGGCTCGTCTAGCGTCAAGTCGGGAACGGGTTCTGGCTCGACCTGCACCGGATCGAGAATGAATTGCTCTGGAATCTCTTCGTAGGATGACAGTTCTGCGGTTGCGCCCATGATTGTCGGTTGCGCCACAAAATTATCGAATGAAGTCTCATTCTCTGCGGTGAGATACAAATCATCTTCGATCGCGAACGGATTCGATTCTGCTGCAACCCAGGATTCCGTCTCTGCCCAGTTCACAGGCATGATCACTTGATAAAGCTGCTCTGGATCAGAGACGACTAAAACCGGATCTTGAAGCGGTCGATCGTTGTGATCACAGAGTTCCGGGAGTCGTGTTTTGAGAAAATCCTCTAAAGCCGATAAGGTTGAACATTGATGCGATCGCAATCCTTCGAGTAATGCCTGAGTAAATAGCCCGTGATTGTGGGCGGGGGATTCGTGAGAAAACTGCTCAGGGCGGCACGATAACAGGGTTGGAATCCCATATTCACGCGCTAGGGTTGCCGTTTGAGCGCCCACTTTTTCGTTAGAGACAGCCGAGGAACGATTGATATCGAGCAAAACAAGAATCTTTTGCGTCGGCAGCGATCGCAAGATTTGAAACAGCGATCGTACCGAAAATCCCGTTTCTCTCACACGGGCTGCATCTCCCTCGATCGGCAGCAGAAAATCTTCACCGTCCACACAAATTCCATAACCGCTAAAGTAGCACCACAAGCCATCTTCAGGCTGGAGCTTATCTTTTAGAACGGTTGTCCAGTACTGCAAATTTTCGTGCGTCGGGTCAGTCGAATGCCCGAACAAGTCCGGGGAAGTATCCGTGATGAGCAGGCAATGTTCCGGTAAAAAACCCGCATCGCTGACCAGACTTTCACAGAGAGATTGGGCATCCGATTGGGCAAAATGAAGGGGTTGAAGGAACTGGTAGTGATTGATTCCGACTGAGATCGCCCAATAATTGCTCATCCCGACACCTCGACTGTTTTAGAAGGATTGGCGCAGTTCTCGCGCTAACACATCATAGGAAAAAATCGCTTTTCTGCAACAAAAACCTATTCGTCAACTAACATGATTCTCGACTTGCCCGATGTTGTTCGTTTTTTGACTCCTATGAATTTTCGTGCTTCGGTGGTTCTCAGTCTTCTCGCGTGCGGCACAACGGTGTGGGGAATCGATGCGATGGTCGCACCGATCGCAGTTCAGGCTTATACATCTCGGATCGAGGTCATGCTCGATCGTGCGCCGAATGAAACGTATGACGGGTTAGTTCGACGGGCGGAATTAGTGGCACGAACGGCGGCACAGCGGGGATTCGATCGCGATCTTTTAGCGAGTGAAGTTTCGGTCGTGGTGGTTGGGCGCAATGGGGGGATGGCGGCTCCAGTGGTTACGCTGTGGGTTTCGCGATCGCAGTGGCAGTCTCGACCGGAAACCCGTCGCTGGGCGACTTATTACCGAAATGCAGCCCCGCTCATCGGCTTCTAGCATTTCAGCGAGGGAGGCATCATTTAAGCTAGAAAAGTCCTCACCTCCTGAAAGTCTCATGTTTTTTCGATTTGGTCGAATGCAAATTTGGTTAGGCATGACGATCACGGTAATTCTGATCGCGACTCATTCCCTATTTGCAGCGGATTCACTTTATGCAGATGTGCAAGCGCTGGTAAATTTGGGGGCGCGTGTAGCAGGTTCTCCCACGGCTGAACGGGCAAGTGAATATTTGAGCAATCAATATCGCAAAGCGGGCTATGAAGTTGAAATCCAAACCTTTACCTATCCAAAATTTGCGGATGCGGGATCGAGTTTGAGATTGGATGGAAAGACGATCGAAACTTGGGCAATGGTGAGATCGATTGCGGGGAGTCCTTCTGGAAAGTTGGTGACTGTTCCCAATTTTGGCAAGCCTGAAGACTTTAGAACCGTGGACGTGCGAAATCAAATCGCGATCGTCAAACGGGGCGGTGTGCAGTTTGCTCAAAAGATCGAAAACGCAGCAGCGGCAGGTGCGATCGGGATTTTGATCGTGAACAATCAGCCCGGAAATATTCGCGGGATGTTGATGAAACCCGCTTCAATTCCAGCCGCATCGCTTTCTGAGCAAGTCGGAACCCCCTTGCTTGAACAGGCACAAAAAACAGATTTGCGTGTAACGTTGACCGTCAAAGCCCAACCGGACGCTTTAGGGCGGAACGTAATTGCTCATTTGCCGAATGTAAAACAGCCGAAATTAATCATTGGCGGACATTATGATTCGGTCGAAAATTCTCCGGGGGCAAATGATAACGCATCGGGAACCGCAGTGGTTTTAGGGTTAGCTCGATCGCTGTCGAAGTCGCCGCAAGCGAGTCAAATTTGGTTTATAGCGTTTGATGGTGAGGAAGATGGATTGAAGGGTTCGGATGCGTTTGTCAAGCGAGCGACTCCTCAGTTTCTTTCAGGACTGAAGGCAATGCTTAACTTTGACATGGTGGGAATTAACGATCGATTACTGCTCGATGGGTCAGGAACAATGAGCGCGATCGCCAATTCCATCAATGGAGATATCAGCGCCAGTCAGTTTGGCGGTAGTGATCATGCGTCTTTCAAATCGAAGGATGTGCCGACTCTGTTCTTTTTCCGAGGCAAAGATCCGAACTATCATTCACCCGGCGATCAGCTTGTCGAGCCGCGTTTGCTGAGAGAGACAGAAGAAACAGCATTAAAGATCATTCCGAAAGTTCTCAATGAAGCCCCCTTAGGATAGACCTCAATCTGCGCTGAAATTTCTACTCTTAAAGAATTCACTTAAGGTTTTAGAACTATGCCAGTCTGGTTGCAAGCAGGATTGTGGGGATTGTTGGGAGGTTCTGCACTACTCATCGGTGCGGGAATTGGCTATTTTGCTCAGATTCCCCAGCGATTCATTGCAGCAATCATGGCATTTGGTGCAGGAGTCTTGATTTCTGCATTGTCGTTTGAATTGATGGATGAGGCTTATAAGCGGGGTGGATTTGATTCAACCGCGATCGGCTTTCTCAGCGGTGCGGCAGTCTACACAGCAGCCAATTGGTTCTTAGCACAACAAGGCGCAAAACACCGCAAGAGATCGAATCAGCAAAAGGATTCAGAGGAAGGGGGCGGACTCGCGATCGCAATCGGTGCTTTGCTCGATGGGATTCCAGAATCAATCGTGATTGGAGTCAGCATGATCGAAGGTGGCATCGTGAGTTGGGTAACGGTTGCAGCCGTGTTTCTATCAAACATTCCAGAAGGACTATCCAGCGCGGCGGGTATGAAGTCTTCAGGTCGATCTCTGCAATATATTTTCGGAATCTGGAGTGCGATCTCGGTTCTATCAGGAGTTGCATCGCTAATCGGGTACAGCGTGTTTAGCGGGGTGTCTGCTGAAATTATTGCGGCGACAACTGCGATCGCGGCGGGTGCAATTTTGGCGATGATTTCTGACACGATGATTCCAGAAGCATTCGCTTACACACATAACTTTGCTGGATTAATTACGGTATGTGGTTTCTTGGTCGCGTTCGTATTGAGTAAGCTTTGAGGCTATTTCACATTCGCACGCGCACCCGATTGAGCCGCAAACGCGATCGCTAATCCATCCGCTGCATCGTCCGGTTTTGGTGGCTCTGACAGTCCAAAAATCATCATCACCGCTTGCTGAACTTCCGACTTTTGCGCCCCGTATTTTGCCACAGAAGCTTTTACCTGCGATTGGTGCAAAAAAATCGGCTCACACAATCCACATTCACCCAGAGCTAATTCGATCACGCCTAATGCCCGGAGAACTTTACTTGCGCTGGTCATTTCGCGGCTAAAAAATGGCATTTCTAGCGCGACGACATCCGGTTTCAGCATCTGACAAAGCTCACAAATGTCATCGTGAATCTGTTTTAATCGATCGTAAATCGAGGACTTCGCAGACGTAACAATCACCCCATAATCCAAAACATGATCATCTCGAATTGCGCCATATCCAATCGTTGCGATCGCGGGATCGATGCCCAAAATAACTTTTCCTTGTAACGTTAGCATTTGCATTGGCGCTATCTTTAGATTCTTATAATACACTCGAACTATTCAAACATGGCGAAACTTCCCTTTGAAATCGATATTGTTCTCGATCGCATTCGCGAAGCAGTCAGCACTCTGCCAAAAGCTGCCATGTTTGAGCTTCATGAGGATGGCTATACTTCTTTGTTTGAGCAATTGATTAGCTGCTTGATTTCGGTTCGCACCTATGACGAAGTTAGCTTGCCTGTTTCTCGTCGGTTGTTTGCACGTGCCCGCACTCCTGAAGCGATCGCGCAACTCACCCCAGAGGAAATCGAAACGCTGATTCGAGATTGTACCTATTCAGAGCAAAAAGCGCGTCAAATTCACGCGATCGCAACTCAAGTCGCGACAGAATACGCAGGCGAACTTCCAGCAGATCTCAATGTGCTGATGAGCTTCAAAGGAATTGGTATAAAGTGCGCTCATCTAGCGTTAGGAATTGCTTGCAATCAGCCTCATATCAGCGTTGATACTCATGTGCATCGAATTACGAATCGTTGGGGATATATCGAAACGAAAACACCAGAGAAAACTACGATCGCACTCGAAGCAAAACTGCCACAACGCTACTGGATCGAGATCAATCAATTATTAGTCCCGTTTGGAAAACACATCTGCACCGGGAAACGTCCCCACTGTTTGCAATGTCCAGTTTTAGATTGGTGTGAACAGAAGATCTAACTATTGATACTGATTCACCACGTGCAGCAAAGACGATCAATAAATTTGTCTACCTTTGAGATTGAGGTACACTCCATCGATTGTCAAATCCTCTTTCGAGGCTTGCCCCGAAAAAAGCAGTTGTATAGCTGTATAGCGATCGCCCTTAACGTTGCGGCATCAGTACTATCAAGATGATACGAAACGCGATCTAAGCTCGAATAACGGTTTCGGTGAGGATAGACCGCGTTCGTGGCTCAGATGAGGTTTAGATCTATCCACCGTTTCCACTATCGATATTGTTAGAACCTTTTAGAATAGAAAGGTGCAGCCTTCATTCTCCTTACTCCTAACCTTGATTCAAGCCGAAACTTTAGAACTTTTAGAATGGTCGCGCCTGTGTCAACATCTGGCAACCTTTGCCTCGACCAAACTCGGTGCGATCGCCATTCGCGCTCTGAAAATCCCCACGACGCAAGCCGAAACCGAACGCCTCCTCGCCCAAACGCAAGAAGTCTACACTTTAGAAACTCAACTCACCACCGGATTGAGCTTTGAAGGCATCGAGGACATCGGAGATGCTCTAGAGCGAGCCGCATTAAATGGAATCTTATCGGGTGTAGAACTATTAACAATCGCCACAACGCTTTCCGGTGCAAGAACCCTCAGACGCACGATCGACAATCAAGACGGATTCCCGATCCTTACAGGATTAGTCGCAGAACTACGAACCTATCCCGAAATCGAGCAAGAGATCTATCGCTGCATCAATGACGATGGCAAAGTAAGCGAACGGGCTAGCCCGAAGTTAGCCGGAATTCGATCGCAACAAAAACAAGTCCGCGATCGCGTGTATGAAACATTGCAACGAACCATGCAGCGTCAAGCAAGCGCAGTTCAAGAACAAGTCATCACACAGCGCGACGGACGATTTGTAATCCCAGTGAAGGCAACACACAAAGATGTGATTCCGGGCATTGTTCATGATGTATCGATGAGTGGTGCTACGTTCTACGTCGAGCCACATCCGACAGTGCAACTCAACAATCAGTTGAGACAGTTACTTCGACAAGAACAAACCGAAGAAGAGGCAGTTCGACGAGTACTCACTGAACAAGTCGCGATCGCAAAAGATGACCTCGAACGCCTCCTCGCAATTTGTACAACACTTGATCTCGCCGCCGCCCGATCGCGCTATAGCTACTGGCTCAAAGCCAATCCACCCCGATTTACAAAAGATGCGATCGTCTTACGACAGTTACGCCATCCGTTGTTAGTCTGGCAACAACAACAGGAACAAGGTCGATCGGTGATTCCGGTTGATTTACTGATTCAGCCTCACATTCGAGTCGTTGCAATCACAGGCCCCAACACAGGCGGCAAAACCGTCACGCTCAAAACAGTAGGCTTGGCGATGTTAATGGCGAAAGTGGGTTTATTCATTCCCGCGCGGGAACCTGTAGAACTACCATGGTTTGAGCAAATCTTATCGGACATTGGCGACGAACAATCCTTAGAACAAAGCCTTTCCACGTTTTCGGGACATATTCGCCGCATCAGCCGCATCATCGAAGCACTAGAAACCGCAAAAAATTCCTTAGTCCTACTCGATGAAGTTGGAGCCGGAACCGATCCAACTGAAGGAAGCGCTTTAGCGATCGCACTCTTAAAATATCTTGCCGACCATGCGCAATTGTCGATCGCAACCACCCACTTTGGCGAACTCAAAGCTCTGAAATATGAAGACGATCGCTTTGAAAATGCGTCAGTGGAATTCGATGATGTCTCACTCTCGCCCACCTACCGATTGTTATGGGGAATTCCAGGACGATCGAACGCATTGACGATCGCGCGTCGATTGGGCATGAAACCCGAAATCATCGAGAGCGCCCAAACCCAAGTCGGCGGCGCAACCGATGATGTCAACCAAGTAATCGCAGGACTAGAATCCCAACGCCGCGCCCAAGAAACCAAAGCCCAAGAAGCCGCACAACTCCTTCAACAAGCTGAACGCTTCTACGCGGAAGTCTCTCAGAAAGCAGCAAGTTTACGCGATCGAGAACGCGACTTACAGCAGGCCCAAGAACGTGCCGTGCAAGATGCGATCGCCCAAGCGAAATCCGAAATCGCCAAAGTCATTCGCAAACTCCAGCAAGGAAATGCCACCGCGCAAGAAGCCCAACAAGCAACCGATGCGCTCAATCAACTTTCTGGAAAACATCTACCCTCGCGCCAACAACCGATCAAACCGAAACCCGGTTATCGTCCGCAGATTGGCGATCGCATTCGGATTCCCCGCTTAGGTCAAACAGCGGAAGTTCTCGATCTCGCCGGAGACGACGAATTAGTCGTGCGGTTTGGCTTGATGAAAATGACGGTTCCGATCGAGGACATCGAATCGCTCACAGGCGAGAAAGTAACGAAACCACCAAAATCCCAATCCGAACCCAAACCCGACAAACCCAAACCCACTCCACCCCCTACCGCGCCCGCCCCAGTAATTCGTACCGATCGCAATACGTTTGACATTCGAGGAAGCCGCGTATCGGATGCCGAAATAGTTCTCGACAAAGCGATTTCAGAAGCGCACACCCCCATCTGGATTATTCACGGACACGGGACAGGCAAACTCCGCCAAGGCGTTCACGAATTTCTCAAGCGTCATCCGCGAGTCCAGCGATTTGAACTAGCAGAACGTGCAGATGGCGGAACGGGAGTTACGATCGCGTATCCCATCTAGCGTTCTATGGAATATGAATTTGTTAATGCCGAGATCTTCGCCCTCATCCCCTAACTCCTTCTCCCAAATTGCGAGAAGGGGAACCGGACTCTAGCTCCCCTCTCCCAAATTAGGAGAGGGGTTGGGGGTGAGGGCGAATCAACTTTGCAATGACCAATCTTATTTAATTCACGATCCTATTCAACTTTGCGAAACATCGATCGATAAATCGGATCGCCAAACGACAGCACCATCAATTCGCGTTCAGTTGGAACTGCCAGCGGATTTTCCGGCAGCCAATCCGAACTCTGGCGCACAAAATCCGGCGATTCGGCAAATCGATCGACCATTTTTTTCGCCACGTCCAAAATGTCCGATTGCAGAAATACGATCGCGCCCGGATTCATAAACTCTGCCAACGTTGCCACCACCTCCGGCTGAACCACTCGCCGCTTCTGATGTTTGCGCTTAAACCACGGATCAGGAAACTGAATCGAAACCCGCGCCAGCGTCCCCGGTTTCAGCGATGCCAAAATTGGATGCAGCGAATTGCTGACATTGCAGAAAATATAGTGCAAGTTTTTCAGCCCTGCCTCGTCTCGCCATTCCAGCGCCTGATTCACGATCGGTTCTCGAATTTCTAAACCCAAATAATTCCAATCCGGCTCTTGTTCCGCCATCTTCAGCAAAAATACGCCCCGACCGCAGCCAATATCCAAATGCAGCGGACGCGACGAATCAGCAAACACCTGACTCCAATCCGGCGGAGCCGTAGGCGTTTGATACTTCCGACTCAGCGGATTAACGTGTTCTCGAACTCGAACGATCGCCACAGATTACTTCTTCTCCCGATAAATTCCAAACACCGAAGTGTAGCCGTGCAGAAACGTACTGCCCCCGACCGGCCCAATCTCACCATTGCAGAAAAAGCCCGCGATCGGTAAATCTTCTAAATATTCGTTCACCAATTGCGAATCGAAGTTCGGCTCTCCGTACAGCCCTTCGCCCCGCCCTAAACACGAAAACATCAGTGCCCCGATCGCGCTCGGATTCGATTGACTCGCCTGCACATACCGCCGCAGCAGCAAATCCAAATCTTCCCCAGAAGTTTCCGCATCTCTCAAATGAAACTGAATCCGCTGTCCCGGACGAATCAAATCCCCGATCGCGATCGCACCCACACGCGGATCGACCCCAAGCAAATTCCGAATCAGAAAATCCCCTGGCTCCAAAGTTTGCTTAAATCCGTTCTGCGCCACGCCGATAAAAATGTGATTTTGCTGCGCCAATTGTCGATCGTCTTCGTTCAAGTTCTGCACAAGATCTTGTAGCTGCTCCAACGGCGAACGATTCACCGCACAGCGATCCGACGGCAAGCCCGACCCATCATCTTCCTGCATCGCTAGAAGAATATTGCGCTCTCCCTCTGTCACCCAGTACGGTTGCCCGATCGGACGACAGCCTTGAGCCACGATCGTATCCAGTACGATATTGCCGCTCAACGCCACGCCAACCGCCCCTTCTCGATAAAAGCGATCGTCGCAAAATAGCCCCGTCGCCCCACTGCCCAACATCCCCGAACTTGCCAACCCGCCCACCTTCGCGGCTCCCGGATAAGCAAAATCCAAGCCTTGCAGCAAATCATTCACGCGCGGCAAATCCGCCAACAGCACAAAATTCGGTGACTCCGCTGGCGAAACTCCAATCAAATCCGTCCAAGTATCCGGCGGACTATCCAAATCAGGTAAATCGCTAGCAGACACATAAAACGGCTTGATTTGCACCTCCGGCAAATGCGCCAAAACGAGACTAAGCGCAGGTTCTTCCTCGACTTCCCGCGCTTTTCCGCGCTGGGTCATCCCGACAATGCCACCGCCGCTACAACCGACGATCGACACGCCTGGCAACTTATCCCGCAGCAGCGGCAACAATCGAGAATACTCACTCGCAAACGCCGACGAGATAAACACAAACCCCAAATCTGCCGAAGCTTGCAGGATTGCTTGCGCTTGTGAAACAACTTCCTCGACTGCCGCTTCGAGAAATGGGCGCGTCGAAAGTGCGCTTGCCCACCGCATTGAATTCAAGGGTTCCGCCATGTGCGATCGCTCCGGTGTATGGACTCAAAAGAAACTTCGCAGTAGATCTAGTTTAGAACACCGTTGCAGATCAGAAGAAAGACGGATCGGAAGACCGCACTTCTGGTAGAGTCGTCAAGAGGAAAGGTCACGGGTTAATATAGGGATGCAAACCCTGAGTCAGCACTCTCCTAGAATGTCTTCTAGTTAGCAGAACCCAACAGGATGAATGTCCTAAGCTGATACGTTGGGGAAGTTCTGTCAGTCTTTTCATTTGAGACGCGCAGAGCTAGGTTCTACTCTCTCACAGCATTTTGTTTTTGATTGAAAATAAGGACGGAATCCTATGGCAATGAGCGATATTGAAAAACAGATTGAATTAGAGCGTGACAATGCTCGCAAAGCCTGCGATGTCAGCGGCACAAATTCGGGTGAATGCGCGGCGGCTTGGGACGCGGTAGAAGAGTTGCAGGCAGAAGCATCCCACCAGCGCCAAAGCGTAAAGCCGAAGAATTCACTTGAGCAATACTGTGATGACAATCCTGATGCACTAGAGTGCCGCGTTTACGACGAATAAGTTTTGAAAAATGCCCCATTTCTAACGCAAAAGCAAGCAGCGATCGTTGCTTGCTTTTTTGTGTCATAACGAAGACTGCCCTACTGCCCTTTTCCCTGCAATGTACGAGAAATTAGACCCGCTCAAAAACCTGTTTGTCGAACTCGATCGCGCTTTGATCGCGTATTCCGGCGGGATCGATAGCACTTTAGTCGCAAAAGTTGCCTTTGATGTCTTAGGCGATCGCGCGATCGCGGTCACTGCCGAATCCCCCTCACTGCTTCCCGAAGATCTCGAAGATGCCAAAATCCAAGCGGCTGAAATCGGAATTTCACACAAAATCGTCCAAACTCACGAACTCGAAAACCCAAACTACGCCTCGAATCCGGTGAATCGCTGCTATTTCTGCAAAAGCGAACTGCATGACACTTTAAAACCGTTAGCTCAAGCGTGGGGCTATCCTTACGTAATTGATGGTGTGAATGCCGACGATTTGCACGATTACCGCCCCGGAATTCAGGCAGCAGTCGAACGAGGAGCGCGATCGCCGTTAGCAGAACTAGGAATCACGAAAGCAGAAGTTCGTGCGATCGCGAAACATTTAGAATTGCCCTATTGGGATAAGCCGGCTCAACCCTGTCTCAGTTCACGCTTTCCGTATGGGGAGGAGATTACGATCGCGAAACTCCAGCGCGTTGGACGATCGGAAGTGTACTTGAGAAAGTTAGGCTGGCAAAATATTCGAGTGCGATCGGAAGGTGACACTGCTCGGATTGAAGTCCTACCGGATCAAGTGAAAGAATTCGTCATGCAGACGGATCTGCCGAAACTAACCGAGGCGTTTCAGTCCTATGGATTTTTGTACGTCACCCTCGATCTAGAAGGATATCGCAGCGGCAAACTAAACCAAGTTTTGCAGTTCAAGTCAGTTTGAGCCGTACAGTTCAGAGCATTAAAAGAACTATTAGCTTGAGCGTTGAGGGCATTCAGAAGTCAAGGGTTGCTCGATCGACCAAATCGGTAACTGTGCAACCTGTTGAATGGTTTGGTCAACATAAGATTGATTGTTCGCAGCGATCGCAGTTCCAAAATAGCCTTTATCTCCACTGTGTTCGTGTGATCCGGAACTACAAACGGTGAATCGTCCTTGCTGTTGAGCTTGATTGATCGGAGAACCAACTGTCCAATTCCAACGGGACGGAAGGATCGCATAGGCAAGAGTTGGAACTAAATCCTGTTCGCCCTGAAGATGATAGACATGATCGACTTGATCGAATCCAACTTTCCCGTCAAAGGCTCCACCGATCGAGACTACCGTTAATCGTGCATTCAGCCATTTTTTGAGATAGGTACTTGCTCCCAAAGCAACTTGAGAACCCCCACTGGTACTAACCAAAATTAAGTTAATCGGTTTTGTCGATCGAGGAATCGAATGAACTGCATTCATTCGTTCTACGATCGTATCTGCGATGCCCATACTGTAAACCGGACTATACCGATAGTCAGATGAAATCGCAAAACGCCACAAGTTGCGCAGTGGAATGAACACGCTTCCGAGCAGTTCATCGTTATTCTTTGCGATTTTCCACAGCGGAGCTAACAATCGCTCACTGCCCAGATCTTGATTGACGATCGAGTAAGGAAACACATCTCGGACTGTTGCACAATTTGGATGTTTTTCTGCAAGTCGATCGATAAAATACTTCTCACCCGGCGCGATTTCATCAGGTGAGAAATTTCCAATTCCCGGCAGAAAGACAATATAACAATCAATCTTTGAAGCTGAAGGATTTAGAGACAGATTCGGTAAAGGTTTCGGTTGGTTGTTCTCGACCAAACCGAGATTTCCAGCACTCTGGTTAAGCCACCATACGATCGTACTTACAGGCGCAAAGATCCCCCAGAGAATTAGAAATCCCCCCATTGCGAAGATAAGCTTAGAGGTCGTGCTGCTTAACTCTTGAATTGCTTGATTGATCCATTTCAACATCTTTGGATCTCTAAACTGATAATGTTTGACTACTATCTCAATCCTGCACAAGCGAAATAACCTTCGCAAGATAGAACTATGACTGAAAATGCTTCTCAGATAGGAATTTGGCGAACAATCCGTAATGCTCTGACACTAGACAGTCAGCTTTACGAAAATGCTCAAAATACGACTAAAACCCATCGACTTGCTTTCACGATCGTATTTCTCGCCGCCCTGTCTCGCGCGATTGGAAGCTTAGTTATTCTGCTACTAACTCGAACTACGCCACTCGCCGCTATTTTTGCTTTATCGATCGACATTCTCAGCGTGATTATCAGCTACTATGTCTGGACATTCACGATCTGGAAAGTCGGGCAATGGCTCAAAACCAATGCACCCAGTTATCGAGCATTACTTAGCCCGATCGGGTTTGCTTACTCGCCGCAAATTCTCAATTTTTTGACACTGATACCGCTATTAGGAAGACCGATCGAGCTAATGTTATCGGTCTGGACATTGTTAGCGGTTATTGTGGCAGTCCGTCAAGCGTTAGATGTTCGCACTCGTCGGGCTGCCATCATTTGTCTACTCTGTTTCCCGCTGATTCAGATCGTAACTGGAGTAATTCAAGCGGCTCAACAATTGTTCGATTAGAACTGTTTGAGAAACCGTAAATCACTGCTATACAAGCGACGAATATCATCGATTTGATGCAGCACCATTGCCAATCGCTCGACCCCAAATCCCGCTGCGAATCCGGTATAAACCTCTGGATCGTAGCCCACCGCTTTCAGCACGTTTGGATCGACCATGCCACAGCCAAGAATCTCCAACCATCGCCCTTTCCATTTCACGTCCACTTCTGCGGATGGTTCAGTGAACGGAAAGAAACTCGGACGAAAACGAATTTCGACTTCTCCAAAAAGCTCTTGTAAGAACACTTTGATCGTGCCTTTCAAGTCGGTGAAAGTTAAGCCTTCATCGATCGCTAAAATCTCAATCTGATGAAACACGGCGGAATGAGTCGCATCAACCGTATCGCGGCGGTAAGTTCGTCCTGGAACTGCCACTCGAATCGGCGGATCATTCGCTTCCATATAGCGGATTTGAACCGGAGAAGTGTGCGTTCTCAACAGATTCCCGTCTGGCAAATAAAGCGTATCTTGCATATCTCGCGCTGGATGATCCGGCAAGAAGTTCAGCGCCTCGAAATTATAATAATCCGTCTCCATCTCAGGGCCTTCCGCCACCATGTAGCCCAGTCCCACAAAAATATCGAGAACTTGATCGGTCGTGCTATTGAGCGGATGGAGTCGTCCTTGAGGTCGCCCCACTCCCGGCATCGTTACATCGATCGTTTCAGATTCGAGTTGAGCCGCGATCGCTGCCGTTTGCAGAGCCGCTTTTTTCTGATCAATTTCAATTTGAATTGCTTCTTTGACCTCGTTCGCGCGTGCCCCAATTCTCGGACGTTCAGCCGGATCGAGCTTGCCCATGCCGCCGAGAACTTGGGGAATGGGCCCCTTTTTGCCGAGATACTTGACTCGCAATTGTTCAAGCTGATCGAGCGTGGTCGTTTGCGCGATCGTATGAGTCGCTTCTTGCCGAATGGCATCTAATTGAGATTCAAGTTCGTTCGATTGAGCCGCCATAATGGGTAATTCGTAAGTCCTAATTCGCGTCAAAATGAACTGCGAACTTGTTTATTGTAGTGGATCGAATGAAACTCCTGATCAGTAACGACGATGGTGTTTATGCACTGGGAATTCGTACCTTGGCGAATACCTTGGCGGAAGCGGGACATCAAGTAACCGTGGTGTGTCCCGATCGAGAACGCTCCGCCACTGGACACGGTTTAACGCTGCATGATCCAATTCGAGTGGTACAAATGGATCACCTTTTTCATCCGTCGATCAAAGCGTGGGCGTGTTCGGGCACTCCGTCGGATTGTGTGAAATTAGCGATTTGGGCACTGTTAGAAGAAAAACCAGATTTTGTGCTGTCGGGGATCAATCACGGCTCAAATCTCGGAACCGATGTGCTATACTCTGGAACCGTTTCTGCTGCAATGGAAGGCGTGATCGAAGGGATTCCGAGTATTGCCTTTAGTCTCACAAGCTTTGAATCTAAAGAGTTTCAGCCTGCGGCAGATTTTGCGTGTACGCTCGTTCAACAGTTAGAAAAAGACCCATTACCCGAATTGATGCTGCTCAATGTGAATGTTCCCGCGATCGAGCCAAGTGAAATTCGAGGTGCGATCGTCACTCGTCAAGGAGTCCGACGCTATACCGATGTCTTTGAAAAGCGCGTTGATCCAAGAGGCAAAATCTACTATTGGCTTTCAGGCGAATTACTCGAAGACATCGAAGATCCGGACGTGCCGAACGATGTGCCAACCGATGTCGAGGCAATTCGCGATCGATACATTACGGTAACTCCGTTGCACTACAATCTCACTTCACCGCTAGGGTTGAAAATGATGCAGCATCGAAAATTAGAAATGTGAATTCGATGAGTTTTTTGCTTCGTTGTCATCAGCTTCTGCCCCTAAATCCCCCATTCTGGGGACTTCAAGCCAATCTTTCCGGTTCAAAGTCTCCCAGAATGGGGGATTTAGGGGGCTTCCCGAATTCACAATCGAAGCGAAGCATTTCTGTCGAACCGAACGTGAAATTAAAAATGTGACAAGTTAGGAGAGAATTAAACACGATTCTCCCTAACTATCAATTCGACAACTTATTCGCAGGTTGCAGCTTATCCGGAGTCTGTTCCGATGTCGGACGCTTCACCGTTTTCTTTGGCTGTAACGCATCCTTACCCAGTTGCACCGTGATATCCGATCGCAGATCGCCCGTATTTTCGATCCGCACTTCTCCAAAGCCCAATGCCCGCCGAATCGCCTCAGCGCTACTGACATCACCCCATTCCGCCACAATCCGAGTCACACTCAAAGGCTCACTCCATTCCTGCCCTTCGTAAACATTGCCATATCCCGCCTTGGTCAAAGCTGACATTGCAGTCTGAACACTCTTGGCTTGCTTAGTACTGTCTTGGACTGCCACTTTGAGCGATGCAGGATCACTCGCTTCTAAACTCGCTGTCCCAAAATTGAAGTACTGCGCCATCATTTCCTTGATGCGATCGGGTTTCGGCAACCAGTAGCTCGCTTTATATTCCCCAGGTGAGCTAAACTCTCCCGGAACCATCAGCATTTTAGTATTCGATCGATTCACCTGCGAGGCAAATCCGACCAGCGCGACCAGTTCTTCAACGGTGAGATTTGTATCAATGTGCGATTGAACCACGCCAAGCAAACTCGGAAAACGCGAAACCGTAGAGGGATTAAGCGATTGTTCCATCAGGGCACGCATCACCATTTGTTGCCGCTGAATTCGCCCAATATCACCATTCTCATCATGCCGATAGCGTAAGAGTTGCAGCACTTTGTTGCCGTCTAGCTCTTGTCGTCCAGCTTTGAGATTGATGTATAGCCGCTGGCTATCATCCTGATATTTCATATCTTTGGGAACGTGGACAGTGACACCGCCCAACGCATTAACGAGCGCCTGAACGCCTTGAACATTGATTGTGATATATCGATCGATACCCACGCCACCGAGCAGTTCACTCACAGATTTCGCGCTCAGGGCAGGGCCACCATGATAATTCGCTTCATTGATCTTAGTCATGCCGTGTTCCGCGATGTAGGTGCGAGTATCACGCGGAATCGACATCACGACGACTTTTTTGCTCTCCGGGTCAAATCGAAGCAGTAGCATTGTATCCGTCAAACCCTCGAAAGAATTGACTAATGCTTGATACGGAAGCTTTTTCAGTTCTGTGGGAGCATCACCGATATCTGTCGTGAGAACTTTCGTACCGAGAACAAGAATATTAACAGGGCGAGTTAAAGCAGGAAGTTGCAGGCTCATCCCGGTAGAAAAGCGATTGCCTTTTCCAAAAATCGAAGCTTCAGAGGGTGAGAGTTGCCGCTGCATCAAAGGCGTACTGGCAAGAGAAACGGCGAGAAGCGCTCCCGCAGTGGCAGAAATCATCGCAATTCCGCTAAGAGAAAGCGCCATAAATAGCAATCGCATTCCTTTCGATCGCTTTGCAGGTTTCTTTTTACGGAGTTGCCCCGATTTGAGTTGCCCCGATTTGGGCTGTCCTGCTTTTGCCCCGTTTTGAGTGGGTTGAGCTTTCTTCTTAACCGGACGTTGATTGACGCTTTTCACAGGTACCCTCATCACACCAAAGTTTTTTACAGATTCAAACCAGACTCAGAACATTCGCGAAATTTCGGACTTTAATCATATGTAATTAAACCCGAATGCGCGATTTTTTAGATCTCATTCACCGCTCTCAGTACCCTGACTAAACGCAGTATGTTAACAATATTTCCCTGATTTTGCCTGCACCAACGGGATAAAATCAAGAATTTCTTTTGTAATTGTTTGATCAACTTCGCGCCGACTGCATCGATTTTAGAAGCAAAGACCAAAATCAATCACTTTTTTAAAACGGCTCCTCCAAAACTGTTTTTCTTACTTAAAGTAAATCAAGAGGTTGAGTCCTGGAATCGTCCGCGAGAGCGTCCACAATAATAGTGCGATGTACAGCGTGCCCAACGCCCATTGATACCACACGAGAATCGAAACAATTCCAGGTAGGTGCTGATCTCGCAGGCGAATATCATTAAAGCCAAAGCGTAGAAAATTGTTGAGGCTAAAGTCAAAATAGTTCAACCAGTTCCATTGTCGATCCCACAAAATCGGCAGATATCGCTCTCGAAATAGGGGATATCTCGGAATCGTGGGCAGTCTCCCGACGAGAATTCTCAACTGCCGCAGTGTGCCTTCTTCCGAAAAGTAGCTGACCTCCATCAGCGCGTGATAGCGTCCTCGCTGATACAGGACTCCAAGCAGAATCAACGGCACAGGGATCACCACGATCGACCACCACAGCACCGTAATCAAAGGACGATCGGTGGCTTGAATAATTGCAGTTAAGCCGAGCAAAAACAGCACGATCGCGAAACTAACCGTCGAAACAATTTCAGAAAACGTCGGCAAAATTGCTTTCGGATAACGCCGCCGCACTCGATCAACAAACCAAAACAAAACGCTGAAATACGAAACCGTCACCAGTCCAATTCCAAAAATTAGCCAAAAGCTAGTTCCGTCTCGACTCAGCAATAAAAGAAGACTTAAACTAATCCAGCGAAATCCGATCGAGAATCGTCGCCAGAGATTCAAGGCAGGCGGTAATGGATCAGCAGCAATCACGCGATCGCGGACGTTAATATAAGTCGCAATGCCAATTTGATCGAGGGTGAGCAGTTCGGTTAGATTCCGAAAGGGTTGCTCAATGCGGCGTTGAATGATCGAGTTTGCTTGAGTTTCACTGAATCCGATTTGTTTTAATTTCGCTAAATCTGCGGTGTTGAGATCAGTGCCGAAAAGCTGGCGGCGGAGTTGCCGCGATCGTAAAGTCTGCGTCGTGTAATCGATTTGATTCGCATCAGAAATCTGTTCTAATCGACGAAAATTTCGCACCAATTCGCGCAATAAATTCTCGTTGCCTTGAAGCGTTGGCACTGAAATCACTCGCCCAATCTGTCCCGGATCGCCCAAAATTTTCGCTTTATCCGAATCAAATCGCAGTCCCGGAACATTCAAATACGCACCTTTTGCGAAACTACAATAGCTAAAATCGGCTCGATCGAGAATCGTTGCCCCGCGCAAATTTGCCAATGAATTGAACTGCGCTTCTCGAAACACTGCCGCTTTCTCGAAAGTTGCATCGGTCAAAAAAAGCGATCGACTAAATTTATCCTTGATAAAATTCGCTTGATCTCGCCATCGCGTTTGAGCAAAATCCGCGTTTCCTTGCCACTGCACTCTACTAAAATTTGCAGGTTGATAAAACATGGCTTGATTGAAATTTGCAGTCGTCTGAAATTCTGCGCTTTGAAAGTTCACTTCCCCTCGAAACTGAACTTGATTGAATTCCGCTTTGGCAAAAAAGATAGTGTTACGAAACTGCACCTCTCGACCAAAATTCGCACTCGCAAAACTCATCGGCAAACTAAATCGCGATTGTGAAAAATCTGCTCCTGCTGGAAATTGCATTCCCTGTGCTTCCACCCGATTGAGAAAAAATGTATTGGTTAAATCTGCAAATCCTATAATTCTCGTTTGCACTAATTTGATCGGCGCACGAAAAACAGTTAATTGCAGAGATGTTGCAGTTCCCGTTTCTCTCGGTGTAATCAGCAGCGATGTAGATAGCGTACTCAATCGGTATAAACGTCTACGATCTCGTTTTAGCTGTTCTTGTTCTGCGGGCGTAAACAACTTCGATAATGCTTCCCCGTCGTAAATCGGCGCACGCAATCCCAACTTACTCGTCGTAAAGTCCCCATTGATCAGCGAATAGCTCAAATCCAACCCCAACGGCACCCCCGATCGCTGAAGTTGCGCCTGCACCAAACTATAAAACTGATCCCGAAACGCGGCATTTTCAGGACGTAAATCGATTTCCATTCGTCTGAGATCCACGATCCGCGTCCCTTCACTCGGAATCGGCGATCGCAATCTTTCCTGCAACAATTCCAAAGTCAGCGGCAGTCGTTCCGGTTGTGCTGCTTCAACAGGAACTGCATAAAACCAAATCAGAATCGCAAATAAAACCGCAAAGAATCCGCGCACAATTTACCCAAACTCTCTGTTTGTTTATACCGAAGAACGGCGACCAAAACACAACTTCTTCAGCGCCATAATTAAAGAGAGCGTCGATCGTTCTTTTCCTTTAGGAGGTATTATGCACCCTGCAACAAATGAGCATTCAATGATGGGCAAGGTTTTTACAACGATCACGGTGACAAATCGCGCGGATCAAATTCTGGCAAGAAATGGTGTGATTCCTGAAGCGAACATTCGATCAATCACGCTACAAAATGTTCTAGCCGATACGGGTGCAACAATGCTGTGCCTACCCGCCAGTGTTATCGAGCAGTTAGGGCTAGAACTCGCGAGAGAAGTGACGGCCGAAACGGCGATGGGAATTGGGAGCGCCCGCATTTTTCAGGATGCAAAACTCTCGATCAGCGGACGCGACGGAACGTTTGAATGCCTTGAGTTGCCGGGTGGAGGAAGTGCAGTGTTAGGGGTGATTCCGCTTGAAGCGATGGGATTAGAGCCAGATTTGAAGAATCAAACGCTGAAGGTTTTACCGATCGAAGCAACCGAAACTTATCTGACCATTCTCTAAATGCGCCAATTTCCCAAGCTGGCATAATTCCCGATGAATACTGAAATTAGATGTGAGAGTCTGGAAATAATTCCGTATTTTCCGTCTTCTCATCAGTCGTTCATGGTTCCTGAGATTCATTCCATCTTTTTTCTGTTGGGGCTTGGAGGACTCGCGATCGCTTATCGACTCCGCCTCGCCTCTTTAGGAATGTTGGCGATCGTGCTGCTCGGATTGGGATATTGGAGCGGATGGAATCAAATTTATCTAGGTCGTCATTTATCAATCATTGATTCGATCGCGCTTCAAATGCCGATCGTCGCTGCAATTTTATTTCTGCCGCTGGCGTATCGGTGTCGGTCTCAGAAACTATTTTTGCTAAACGCGATCGCAGTTTGTTCAGCTTTGCTCAGTAGCCTTGCTGAGATCGTCACCAAAGGAAGCATTCTACCGTCTCTGTTGCTGATTCTCCCGGCTGCGCTGCTGTGGTCGTATGACGATACGCTTTGGACGATCGGGCAACGAGAAAAATTGTTTCAACCGATCGCGCGACGATTGGCAGTGCTGTATTTAGGCGGATTGTTTTACTGGATGTCGTTCCATTGGGTTTGGGGCGATCTTGCTTGGTATAGCAGAATCTTAGAATGGCGATCGCTTCCGAGTGTGGCAATTTTGTCAGCAATTGCGATCGGACAATGGATTTATCTATTGATTCAGACACCGCAACTGAAAACAGTAATGATCGGAATAATGATCAGCGTGAGTACGATCGTCAATTTTTGGCATCTGCAGGTTCAGCCAATTCCGATTTTTGCCCCGCTCGTGTTTAATGCCATGTTAGTTATTTTGTCGATCGTGACTCTGCGAGATAGCTTGAAAACTGGAGAACGACACGCTTTTTGGTTTAGCGTAATGTTCTTGAGCGTGCAGATTCTAAGTCGCCTGCTGGAATATGAGATCGATTCGCCGCTGAGATTGCTGATTTTCGGAGCGTGTGGAATAAGTGCGATCGCGGCAGGACTCTGGTTTGAACACCGAGTTCGTGTGTTGCCACCAACAGAGTTAAAGCATTTGAGAACCGCCGCTCACAGGTAAATAAGCCCCCGTGATAAAGTTCGCTTGCTCAGATGCCAATAGTAAAATTGCTCCTGCCACATCTTCCGGGAGTCCATTTCGCTTTAATGGCACACTTTGAGCGGCAGCGTCTTTCTGTTGTTGCGGCAATTGTGCGGTTGCCTCAGTCAGAGTAAGACCAGGTGAAACCACATTCGCACGAATTCCATACGAGCCGAGTTCCAGCGCCAAACTTTTGATGAAGGCATCGAGTCCAGATTTCGCAGTGCTGTGAGCAATAAATCCTCGTCCTGGATCGCGCGATAATCCACTGCTCACCGCAATAATACATCCACGTCTATTTTCGATCATCGACGGTACAACAGCTTTGCAGGGAAAGAATGCCCCTTTCAGTTCTCCGAGCAATTTCGCTTCAAAGTCCTCCCATCCGTATGCCACAAACGGCAGAATCGGGAAATGGGCATTCGCGTTGATTACCAAAGTATCGATCGCGCCAAATGCTTCTTCAACTTGCTGCACCATTGCATTCACTTGCTGCACGTTTCGCACGTCTGCCTGAACTGCAAGCGCCCGTCCGCCACTAGCAGTAATTGTTTCGACAACTTCCTGAGCTGCTGTTTCACTGTTGTAGTAGTTCACACCAACTGCTGCCCCATGTTGTCCGAGCAAAGCCGCTGTCGCTGCACCAATTCCACGACTTGCGCCCGTGATTAAAACAACGCGGTCTTGCATTAACTTCGATGCAGTTGAAGAGGGTTGAGATTGGGTAGAAACCATTGTGTTGTTTATTCCATTGCTAACAGTTAGGCTTTATCAGTCAGAGTCGCGGGTTGAATGCCTGCTAATCCCATGTGAAACAGAGCATTTTGAATAATCAGTTCTGGCAAAATGTCTGTGAACAGTTGCACCCTCTGCTGAAGTTGCTCAAAGTCTTCGGGATTGTCGAGCAGATCGCGAACTTCTTGTTCTCCAACAAACACCGCAGGATGAAGCCGACTTGCAGCATTATTCGCTCTTTGCACGATCGACTGTTTTAGCAGATGATATTCGGGTCGATCGCGCCAAAGTTTGATATCTTCCCAAGCAGCGATAAAGAAAGCAGACCAGCGGGCAAGAGCTTGATAATCAGAATTAACGATCGGGACTCCCAAAGTTTGCTGAATATCTTGATAGATCTGCTGCATTTCTGCCGAAATTTCTCTAACTGACTGTTCAGAAATCATTTGAATTTCTGGATGACGATAGGCATTAGGACCGCGCCGCAGGTCTGCTTTACCATCTTCGCCAACGACTTCACCCGCTAGCGTGCGGCTTAATGCGATTTGTTGAATCAGCAATTGAGGATTACCAAAACTAAACGCATTCAGTTCCCGTCGAATTTGGCGTTGTTGTCCAGCATCGACTTCGATTTGATAGTTCGGCTGATACCAGTCATCAATGTCGCGATAGACTTGCTCGGTAATGGCGATCGCAGATTCCAAAAAAGCTTCGGTTTGCGTCGCAGGTTTGAGCCGTTTCCAAAACAATTGCATCACTGAAGGATAGATCGCATAAGCACGCCAGTTTGCAGGTGTCCAAGGAATGCCTAACGTATCTTGAATCTCACTTAAGCAAGCTTGAACTTCTGGAGAAGCTTTAGCAGGATCAACGATCGCAAAACTATCTGAATTGTTCTCAGAAATGGGGGCTTTCCCTTGATCGGGTTCAAGCTGTTTTTGCGATCGCACTTCGGATTCGATCGGCTGAACGGTAGTTGTACTTTTTGGTTCTGTAACTGGGATCTCATTGTTTCGACGCGCTGCACGATCGCTTAAAGCAGTGAACCAAGAAGGCACCCATTTAGAATGACTATCTTTGCCGAATGCTCTCTCTGTGCCAATTCCACCTGGTTTCGGTAGAAGCAAATTCACGACACTCAGCACATTCGTCATCAATGCTGGCGACAAGGCGTACAGTTTCACAGATAGCCAGGTTGGAAACGGCACAATCACTTCAGCTTGACCTCGACGGAGTGCCGCAATCGTCGATCGAGCAACTTTTTCTGCACTAGCTGAAACAATCGGCAACGAGTCACCAATGCTAAACCAAGCGAACTCTTTGCGGTTCTGACCTTTAATAATCCCGTGATCGACAACTCCAGTGCGAATAAATCCGGGGCAAACCGTTGTCACTGCGATTCCATCTTTTGCCAGTTCTGTTCGCATTCCTTCCGAGAGTCCTACCAGTGCGAATTTACTCGCACAGTATGCGACCATGTGCGGCGATGCGATTTTGCCCCCGATCGAGGAAACGTTAACAATCCGCCCTGCTTTACGCGCTTGCATTCCTGGAAGAACAGCATAACTGGTGTAGAGCGATGCCCAGAAATGCAGCTTCATCAGGTCATCATAGTCCTGCATCGTGAGGTTTTCTAGCGGGCTGATAATATCAGTTCCGGCATTGTTGATCAGAATGTCGATCGAGCCGAAGCGATCGTTTACCTGCTGGATCATTTGCTCGACTTGCGTTTGATCGGTAACATCACAGGTTAACGCCAAAACCTCCCCGCCCCGTTGCTCTAACTCTGTTTGCGCTCGCTGAAGTTCGGCTTGATCTCGCGCACAAATCGCCAATCGTGCGCCTGACGCAATAAGCTGACGCGCCATCACTAACCCCAACCCGCGTGAGCCGCCTGTAATCAGGACAATTTTACCTTGCAGGTCGTAAACTCGTTCCCGCCACCAGCGATCGAACAATAGAGAAACCAGTAGGATGCTGGCAGTCAGAATGAGTAGGTTCTGATAATTCACGCTCATAGCTTCAAAATGCTCCTAGGGGTGCAATGAATGTTGCACGAATAACATTGATCGTTTGCTTCAGATCACACGAACTCGACGAGCCGAAGCGCTCACCCAAGTGGGGTTCTGCGTTCGTCACCGTGGGTAAGTACTGTGGAACATTGCGGACATCAGACAGATATTCAAAAATGCGATCGGCGGAACTGTTCACCGTAATCGATTGTTCAAAATCAGTAGTTTGGACAGATTGCTGTGCAGAAGTCATGAACTCGTCTTGCGCTAGAGTAACAACAGGCTATGTCACTCAGGCTACTGATTGCCTTTAGCTCAATGCTCTGCCGCAAGACGTAAACTCAGCTTCACGCTAATGACAGATGAACTGAACACAATCAAATACTGGGATGATACTTCTCGATCGCTTTAAACCTGTTGTCGATCAAGAAGCTTGCGAAACAGTCGGGACTGTTTCGCAAGCTCATCAAAATTTCCCTGCTGAATCAGTTGCCCGTTTTGCAGAACATCAATAATGCGATCGACATTGCGAATTGTTCCTCTTGAGCTTGGTACAAGATGCCAGAGTGAACTGACACACCATTTCTACGATCGACTATTCCAAGCTTGCGCGGCATCATTGAGCGCTTGATCAATGGTTTTCTGTCCGAGCATTGCCGCTTGTAGATTTTCGTAAATCGTTTGCTGCAATGACTTAATGTTTTTAATCACTGGAATTAGCACTTCCGCTTCTTTAAGCTGACCTGCGCTGACGATTCTGGCTTTGTCGATCGAGGTTGCATTGGCGGGTGCGGTGGTGAAATAAGCATCTTGTGCCGCCTGTACGGTAGAGGGCAGAACGTTCGCAGCTTTGGCAAATTCAAGCTGATTCGCATTATTCGTCAAAAAGAGCGCGAATTTCACCGCTGCATCGGGCTGATCCGTATCTTTGGGAATTGCCACATTCATTACCGCTACGTTTTTCTTGCGAGTGTCGCCTGTGATTTGCGGTGCAGATTGGGAGGCTTGAGCGATCGTGGGCGCATTTTTCGCGATCGACTTCAAGAATTCGGCTCCGGATGCCAAAATTGCCGTACTGCCTTGTTGATAAAGGTCGATCGCGTGGCGATGTCCTTCGGTGAGAACTTCTTTGGGCATCAAGCCATTTTTGTACAAGTCCACCCAGTACTGAAATGCCGCCTTGCCTTGAGGGGAATTAAACGCCGCTTTGCCTTGAGCATCGACAAGCTGAACGCCCATCTGCACAAACGATTCCATCACTTCACCCGAATCACCGGGAACCACCGTCGCAAAGAAGGCATATTTTCCGGTTTTCTCTTTGATCTGCTTTGCAGCTTGGGCAAGTTCCGCATAAGTCGCAGGCGGTTTGGTAATGCCTGCTTGCTTCATCAGATCCGTGTTGTAAATGGCAACTCGCGTGGTCAGATACCAAGGCACACCGAAAGTTTTGCCGTTTAGCGTGCTTGCCTGCCAGATTCCCGGAAAATACTGCTGTTTCGCATCTGCCGGAATCTTCTCATCTAAATTCATCCAAGCTCCGCGCTCCGCGAGTTGAGAGGCAAATCCAGGATTGAGATTCACCACATCGGGAGCCGTTTTCGCTGCGACCGAGGTTAAAATTTTGCGTTCCATTTCTGCCCAAGGCACATCCGTCCAGCGAACTTTTACGCCCGGATTTTCCTGCTCAAATTTTGCAAACAGCGTTTTGAAATAGCCATCAAACTGCGGACTGAGTTGCATCGTCCAAAAATCAAGCTGACCATTAGCTGCGTTCTGTGCGCTCGGAGTGCCACTCCCGCAACTAACCAACCAACTGAGGACAACCCCCAAAAGCGTGAATACCGTAAACGTTTTCCAAGTTCTCATCTGGCGCATGGAGATCTACACATTGAATCGCAGCGTAGCCCAGTTTACCGGATTAGATAGCTCAACTCCACAATAACTGTTTCACTGGAATCTCAATCATGAAAGTGGCACCCCGTTTTGAGACGCGCGTGGCTTCGCAGATACCGCGAGGGTCGCATTTTAATCGCCCGCCATGTTGCTCGGTCACAATCTGATAACTGACCGATAAACCCAATCCTGATCCTTGACCAACAGACTTTGTGGTGAAAAACGGATCGAACAAACGGCAATGTGTTGCCGCACTCATTCCAATCCCGTTATCGATGATGCAAATCCGTACCCATTCGGCTGAGTCTGTCTCTTGAAACAGCGAAGTTTGGATTTCGATCGCAGGTGTGAAGTCGATTTCTTCTGCTTGCCAGCGCGAATTGATGGCATCGATCGCATTTGAAAGCAAATTGATAAACACCTGATTGAGTAAGCCAGCATAACACTGTACTTTTGGTAAGACTTCATACTGTTTCACGACTTGAATCGTGGGACGGAGCATCGAATTTCCAGCGGTTCGACTCGATTTCATCAAATGCTGCAACAGCATCAAAGTACTATCAATTCCTTCGTGCAAATCGACTGCTTTGAGGTCGGCTTCATCGTGGCGGGAGAAGTGTCGCAGCGATCGTACAATGTCGCGAATCCGTTCCGCTCCAGTTCCCATCGAGTCTAGTAGCTTAAATAAGTCGTGTCGCAAAAAGTCTAAGTCAAGGTCTTCGAGTTCCTCAGTAATGTTTTCGCTTGGAACAGGATGATCAGTTTGATAGAGATGAATAATGTTCAGCAGGTCTTCGATGTATTGCTTTGCAGGTTCAAGATTGCCGTAGATAAAACTTACTGGGTTGTTGATTTCGTGAGCAATTCCCGCGACCAATTGCCCTAAGCTCGACATTTTTTCGGTTTGAATCAGTTGGGTTTGAGTTTTTTGCAGTTGCTTAAATGCGTGTTCGAGTTCTTGAGCTTGTTGACGCAGTTGTGATTCTGATTGTTTTAGCGCGATCGCAGTTTGTTCTCGCTCTTGTTCGAGTCGAATACGATCGCTGATATCCATCACCATTGAGACAATACCAATCACCTTTCCATCAGCATCTAAAATCTGGCTGTTATGCCATTCACAAGTAATGATCTTTCCGTCACTTTTTCGGTTTTTGTTGATGTTGTACATTCCACCTGTACGCTCAACTAATTTTGCTGCGACCTCACTAACTTCGGGTTGTACTTCATCGGGAACCCAGAGATCGCAGTGTTGTCCGATCGCAAGCGATCGAGATGATCCAAAAATCTGCTCGGCTGCTGGATTCCAATCTTTCACAATGAATTCGGGTGTCCATTCAATAATTGCCAGCGGCGCGTGTTGGATCAGCAAGGATAGTCGCTGTTCAGACTCCAATCGTGCAACTTCTGCTTGTCGTCGTTCTGTTTCGCTCTGAACTCGATCTGTGATATCAATCCCCATCGAAACAATGCTCATGACGTTTCCATTGGGTGCTAACAGCGGATAGTGATACCACTCACAGATAATTTCCTTTCCGCTCTGAGTGTGATGGGTTTGAATCTGCTGTGTGACTCCCGATTGGGTTAACAAAGGTGCGATTTGATCGAGGACTTCTTCTCGTGCAAGTTCTGGTAAAATTTCATCAAGCGATTGCCCAACTGCCTCTGAGCGACGATACCCGAAAGTTCTTTGAGCTGTTGCATTCCACGTTTGAATTTTGTGGTTTGCGCTCCACTCGACAAACATAAACGGCGATTGTTGAATCAGCAACGTCAGACGTTGCTGCGATCGCACTAATGCGGCTTCTGCCGCTTTTCGTTCCTGAATTTCCTGCTGAAGTTGAGTCGATTCCGCTTTCGATTGAGAAATCAAATCCTCGATCGTTGCCACAATGAAGGGCGTTCCGTTTGCATCTCGCACGATCTCTTTTTCGATTGAAATCTCTTGAGCCATGCCAGCCGCATTATAGAGAAAACCAGTCTGAATCACAGGGATTTCAGTCGTAAAAATGGCTCCATTGTTGCGGAGTTCAGATGAAAAAATGCGATCGATCTTTTCGAGAAATTCTGAAGCGGTATAGTGCGATCTCTGACACAGGGCGCGATTTGCAAAGATGACGCGATGCTGACGATCTTGAATAAAGACCGGAGCCGCGACTCGATCGAGAACTTGCCAAAGACCCAACGCTGTCTGCTCAATCTCCTTGCCAATCATCATGGAACCCTGATCTGAAAGACGCTCTTATCAGAGTTCCCGGAAAAGAAAATTTATTGAGAAAGCGAACCTGGTCGATTCTAAAGGATAAAAGCGCCAAAGGATTTTCCCCATGAAACGATCCTTGAAATTCTGTCGTCTCAGAAGTAAAGAATTGTCTGTGTTAGTTCTTGTGTTTTCCTAATCAGCATAAATTAGGGACGATCGCAGTTCCGCTTTTTGCGTTAAACAAGTAGATCTTCTCAGTTGGCAATGCTAATCGCAGAGTTTCACCGAGTCTTACAGTGCGATCGGGAGTAATGCGGACTTGCATCGTATCGGAGTTATCTGCCAAACGCACAGATAACACAGTTTCATGTCCCAAAGCTTCGACTAAATCGACTGCGACAAGGAGCGTTTGATCTGTAGAATCGCTCAAGCTGAGATGCTCAGGACGAATGCCGAGTGCAACCATTTGACTATCGTAAAGCTTTAGCACCGATGCCCAGTGTTGTGACAAGGTCAGTTGAAACAAAGCGTGATGCAGCGTGAGCGGGGCGCGGACTTGCACTGGGATAAAGTTCATGGGAGGCGATCCGATGAATTCAGCCACGAAGCGATTGGCGGGACGGGTGTAGAGTTCTAGCGGTGTTGCCAGTTGTTGAATCTGTCCGCCGTTCATCACGGCAATGCGATCGCCCATTGTCATTGCTTCGGTTTGGTCATGCGTGACATAGATCGTGGTGGTTCCTAACTGTCGCTGAAGTTTGACAATCTGGGCGCGGGTTTCGGCTCTGAGCTTTGCATCTAAGTTTGAGAGCGGCTCATCCATCAGAAAGACTTGTGGATTTCGTGCCATTGCTCGACCGAGTGCGACCCGCTGTTTTTGACCGCCGGAAAGCTGTTTGGGTAAGCGATGCAACAAAGGTTCGATTTGCAGCATTCGCGCCACTAGCTTGACTCGTTCTTGAACTGACCGTTCTCGATCGCTAACGTATCGCATTCCACCCGGCAGTTTTCGCGTCATCCCGACCGCTAGATTTTCTGACCAGTTTGCGTTCTGCCCGTCTAACTTGGTGCGCCGTAGTCCGAATGCAAGGTTATCGTAAACGCTCATGTGCGGATACAGCGCATAGTTCTGAAACACCATCGCAATGTCGCGTTCTTTGGGCGGCAGATCGTTCACAATACGATCGCTGACTCGAATGTTTCCGGCGGTCAGTTCTTCGAGTCCGGCAATCAGCCTTAATAGGGTGCTTTTCCCACAGCCCGAAGGCCCGACCAAAACCATGAATTCGCCGTCTTCGATCAGGAGATTAATCGATCGTAGAACCGCAGAGTTTTCGCTCTGATCGCCTTGCTGATAGGATTTGTAGATGTTTTCGAGAACAACTTGAGCCACGATCGTATTGCCCTAATTCGTAGAAGCAGTTTAGCGCATTTGAGGCAGCGGAGAAATTCCCCAGATTCGCACCGTTCTATCTTCACTCCCGCTCACAATCAAAGATTGATCCTCATTCACTGCGACGGCTGTGATTAAACTTGTATGTCCTTGCAATCGGCAAACTTCTCGCCCTGCTTGCAAATCCCAAACTTTGATTGTGTTCTGACTACCGCTGATCAAATAGCGATCGTCATTTCGCACCACGGATGCAATTTGTCTAAGTTTGATCTCAGTTGGATCAATCTCTTGTCCATTTCTCAAACTCCAAGACTTCACCTTTCGCTTGGCTCCTTGAATTGTAAAAATATCGGCTTCTGTATCAATAGAAATCGTATAGACAAATGTATAGGTAGGAATGCTAAAAACCACTTCTTCAGCATCAATGTCCCAAACTTGAATCAGTCCGTCTCGACTCGCACTGATCACAACAGTCCGAGCGAAGTATCTCAAATGCTGAGTCGCGATCGCAATTGCAGTAATTCCAGCGTGATGCCCTTTCAATGCAGCTAAACATTCAAATAGTTGATAGTGCGGATACGGTTTTAGCAATTCAGGATAAGGCTGCAACAATCGATAAGCAACTTTCTGAACTGCGATCGCAGGATCATTCAAGGCTTGAACTATCAAATCTAATCCAACTTGAGTGTGTTGAACTTCGCGCAGTGCTGAAATTCGTTGATCAATACGATCGCTTTTTAACCGTTGCCGAATCCCCTCAATTCCGCCCAGCACAACGCTACCCATCATTGGACGGGCAGAGTTTCCTAAGACAGCATCAAATTCATTCGGGGAGTCGGTCATATTCCTTGATTATGGTATATTTGAACTATAAAGAGTTCGCGTAAACCTAGAAGTATCTGCCAGAATAGCGCAATGGCTTCTAATCTCTCTCACTCTCACCAAGAAATTGCCGAGCAACTCGATCTGATGTTGCGTGCCCGCTATCCGCTAATTTATCTAGTCGGAGTCGAGGAAGAACCGATCGAGGAAGTTCTAATGCAAGTCTGTGAGCGGGCAACTCGTGAACTCAGGCGCTGGGATATTGTGCGAGGTTGGGATGATAGCGGTGCAGATAAAGGATCAGCGATCGCGGCTCTCGGACGCATCGCCAAAGCTCCAAATGATAAATCTGCGGTGTATGTTCTGCGAGATCTTCACCCCGTTCTCAAATTTCCGCTACAGGCTAGCAATGTTCCGATCGTGCGTGAAATCAAGAATCTGGCGCGTGACCTCAAACGCAGTCGAAAGACTTTAATTCTGACGAGCCATTCTCTCGATGTTCCGCAAGAATTCATCGAGGAAATGACGGTGATCGATTTTCCGCTTCCTGACACTCAAGAGATCGATACGCTAATCTCACAGATTGTTGTCCCCGAAAAGCTCAAACTTTCTCAATTGGGAAAAGAACAATTGGTAAAAGCTTGTCAGGGATTGAGTCGCGCTCGAATTCAGCGAGTATTGGCGGCATCGATCGCAGCAAAACAACATATCAGCGAACAAGACATCGATAGTGTGCTCGAAGCTAAACGCCAAGCGATTCGCCAAACCGGAATTCTCGAATTTTTCACCACGCAAGAATCACTCAAAAGCGTCGGTGGTTTGGACAATCTGAAAAAATGGGTACAAATGCGCCAAGATAGCTTTACCGAAGAAGCAAGGCGCTACGGCATTCCAAACCCCAAAGGCGTTCTATTAGCAGGCATTCAGGGGACAGGAAAATCGCTTTCGGCTAAAACGATCGCGCATGAATGGCGCTTACCGCTATTACGGCTTGATGCGGGACGATTGTTTGGTGGACTGGTCGGAGAAAGTGAAAGCCGGGTGCGCCAAATGATCCGAATTGTTGAAGCGATCGCGCCTTGTGTGTTGTGGATGGACGAAATCGATAAAGCATTCGGCAATATCAACGCAGGCATGGATGGCGACTCTGGAACCAGTCGGCGCGTGTTTGGTAGCTTGATTACTTGGATGCAGGAAAAAACTAGCCCCGTGTTCATCGTTGCTACCGCAAATAATGTTCAAATTCTGCCCGCTGAACTTTTACGCAAAGGTCGATTCGACGAGATCTTTTTCCTCAATCTCCCGACCGAACCAGAGCGGCGTGAAATCTTTAGAGTGCATCTCCAGCGACTACGATCGAGCCGCTTACGCGAATTTGATCTCGTTCTACTCGCCCGTCAAACTTATGAATTTAGCGGTGCAGAAATCGAACAAACGATCATTGACGGAATGCAGCGCGCCTTTAGTCAAGGGAGTTTGGGCAATCGTCGCGATTTTACGACCGAAGACATCGTACAAGCGATCGAAGAAACCGTTCCATTAGCCGCGATCGCGCGAGATCAGATCGACGGCTTGAAACAATGGGCGGCAAGTGCGGGAGCACGTCCAGCATCCCAGGATGTACAGTTGATCGAAGAGTTACGCCAGATTACCCGACTGCGTGGGATTGATTCTTTGGAGCTAGATTAGAATGTCACACTTTACAACAATCAAAGTTGAAATCAAAGATGGCGAAGTGCTCGGTCAAACCTTGCGCGAACTCGGTTACAAAGTCGAGCAAAACGCGCTTGTGCGGGGATATCAAGGCGACAAGACTCAAGCGGAATACGTGATTCGTAGATCGAATGGATACGACCTCGGTTTTCGACGCGAAGGTGACGATCAGTATGTTCTGATTGCAGATTTTTGGGGAGCGCGAATCAATCAAGCACAGTTTGTGAATGAGATCCAGCAGAAATATGCTCATAAGCAATTGCAAAAGACTGCTTCTGAACAGGGATATACGATCGAAGCGGAAGAAGTCTTAGAAGATGGAACAGTACGAGTCGTCGTCGGACGCTGGATTTAGGTTCAAAAACTGAGTGACGTCGAGAGTTTAATCTCAACGGCACTTAACATTATAGAATTTCGACGATCGCGCTATTTAGACTCACTGCTTGGTTCCTCACCGCACTCCAAGCAATTTGATGCGCTCTTGACTCCTCACCATACCACTGAAGCGCTGAGTTAAACGCTACCCTATAAAAGTGTTGGGCAGTTTCCGACAGGCGATCGCGAACACTCTCTGGCAATTCGCGATTACTTTGGTACGACATTCAAGCCGCCTCCAGTAAATGGGATAATTTTTAAGTATCCTGGCTTTGTGGGAAAAAATCCCCTGCCCTACGGAATATCTTCAGGATTGGATTTAAGGAGAAAATTTTGATCACAGGTACTTTGAAAACCACCAAATCAGATGAGATCTTTGCAGCGGCTCAAAAATTGATGCCGGGTGGCGTAAGTTCTCCCGTCCGGGCGTTCAAGTCTGTGGGCGGACAGCCGATCGTCTTCGATCGAGTCAAAGGCGCTTATGCTTGGGATGTCGATGGCAATCAATACATCGACTACATCGGCACTTGGGGGCCTGCAATCTGCGGTCATGCTCATCCAGACGTGATTCGCGCGATTCAAGCTGCCGCAGAGAAAGGAACGAGTTTTGGCGCGCCGTCTTATCTCGAAAACGTGCTGGCTGAAATGGTAATCGATGCGGTTCCCAGTATCGAAATGGTGCGATTTGTGAATTCGGGTACGGAAGCGTGTATGTCGGTGCTGCGCTTGATGCGGGCATTTACCGGACGCGATAAAATTATCAAGTTTGAAGGCTGCTACCACGGACACGCGGATATGTTCTTGGTCAAAGCTGGATCAGGTGTCGCGACGCTGGGCTTACCCGATTCGCCAGGTGTGCCCAAATCGACAACAGCTAACACGCTCAACGCGCCTTACAACGATTTGGAGGCAGTGAAAAAGCTGCTCGAAGAAAATCCCGGCGAAGTCGCAGGCGTAATGCTTGAACCGATCGTGGGAAATGCCGGATTCATTCCCCCAGATCCCGGATTCTTAGCAGGTCTGCGCGAACTGACGACGGAACATGGAGCGCTGTTGGTCTTTGATGAAGTGATGACCGGATTCCGCATCGCTTACGGTGGCGTACAAGAGAAATTCGGCATTACACCCGATCTCACAACGCTCGGTAAAGTGATCGGGGGTGGCTTACCTGTCGGGGCTTACGGTGGTCGGCGCGAGATCATGGAAATGGTTGCACCCGCAGGCGCAATGTATCAGGCTGGAACGCTTTCGGGAAATCCGTTAGCGATGACGGCTGGAATTAAAACGCTCGAATTGCTGCGCCAGCCTGGAACTTATGACTATCTCGATCGCATTACCTCACGCCTGATCAAAGGCTTGCTCGATGTGGCAAAAGACACGGGTCATCCGTCCTGTGGCGGTTCGATCAGCGGAATGTTTGGTTTCTTCTTTACTGAAGGGCCAGTTCACAACTACGAAGATGCGAAAAAATCCGACCTGTCGAAGTTCAGCAAGTTTCATCGCGGAATGTTAGAGCAAGGTGTTTACTTAGCTCCGTCCCAGTTTGAAGCGGGCTTTATGTCACTCGCCCATACGGACGAAGACATCGATCGCACAATTGAAGCGGCTCGATCGGTGATGTCAAATCTGTAAGATTCGCAGTTCTGAAATTTAGGCATAAAAAAGCCGGAGGAGTCAATTCTTCCGGCTTTTTTAGCATCTTAGCAATTGCAGCCTTTGTGTCCACAGTCGCCATGTCCCTTTGGATGACCATTCGCACAAGCGTCACTGCAATAGAATTTCTCATCTTTCTGAACAGCGCTCTCCATCGAAACGACGCACAGACAAGCTTCACAGGCACATTTCATTTGCGTTACGGCAGTCATTTTACGTTCTCCAAATCAGTTGTTTTTATCTTAACATATGAACAATCATTCAGGTATTAAGAAATTTGGCAACGATTAGAATTTCTTCTAAAGCCTTGAATTATTCCAATTAATAGATTTTTTGTGATGTATTACTGCATACAGTGAGCAAATTCAGCTTATTCCCAGGGTAGGAGAAAGGTGTATGTGTGGCATTGGTGGCGTTTTCCAGCGCGATCGAGAAAGACCAATCGATCCTGCTGTTCTAATTGCAATGGCAGCGATCCAATCGCATCGAGGGCCGGATGGTTGTGGCTGGAAAACGATCGATGGTGTTGGTTTCACTCATGCCCGTTTAGCGATTATTGATCTGAATGTCGATCGCGCTCGACAACCGTTTGTGTCTGACAATCAGCAAATCATGATTGCCCACAATGGCGAATTCTATGACTACAAACGCATTCGAGCAGATCTAACTTCACGCGGCTATCGATTCAAATCTAAAAGCGATACAGAACTCTTGATGCACTTAACCGATCGCTTTGGGTTAGAAGGTGCAATGACTCATTTGCGCGGAGAATTCGGCTTTGCAGTCTATGAGAAACAACACGATCGATTAACGCTGGTACGCGATCGCTTTGGGATTAAACCACTATTCTGGACAATGGCCCCAGAAGGTTTAGTCTTTGGCTCTGAAATCAAAGTTCTGTTTGCTCATCCCGCTGTGAAGCGCAAGATTTCACCTCATGGGCTCTATCATCAACTGATGCAATTGATGGTTCCTGGAACAACTGCATTTGAGGGAATTCATGCGGTTCAACCCGGTCAGATGGTGATAGTCGATCGCGAAAATGGAGAACTCAAAGTTCGCACCAAAACTTACTGGGATCTAAACTTTCCACTGCTTAGCGATCGTACCGTTCAACACGATGACGAATACTATATTGAAACCTTAAGAGAACGCTTTATTGAAGCGATTCAACTCAAATTAGAAGCTGATGTTCCCGTTGCTTGTTATCTTTCGGGTGGAATTGATTCTTGCACCATCTTAGGAGTTGCAGCCGCTTGTCAACAGTCTCCAATCAAAGCGTTTACGGTTGGATTTGACAATCAGGACTACGACGAAACTGAAATTTCAAAACAGATGTCGCAGGCAGTCGGAGCCGATCAAGATATTGTAATGACGCGCGGCGGGGAGCTTTATGATCACTTTGCCCGCGCGATTTGGCACACTGAGCGGAGTATCTACAATACATTTACGATCGCTAAAATGCTCCTCAGCGATCACGTCCAAAAAGCAGGCTATCGCGTTGTTCTCACCGGAGAAGGCTCAGACGAACTGTTCGCCGGATATCCACAACTGCGATTAGACATGATTCGTCACGGCATGAATGATGCAACACCAGAAGAACGCGCTGATCTCGAAGCTTGGCTGCAAGAAAGTAATCGATTGTTCCAAGGTAATCTACTGGCTCAAAATGCTTTAGATGATCCGGCGCTTACTCAGTTAGTTGGCTTCACACCCAGTTGCTTACAATCTTGGCTCTCAATGGGTTCTCAAGTTCCAGGATTGCTACACCCAGATCTTCGGGCAGCAACCGCCGACTATTCACCGGGAGAAGCGATCGCTGCCGCACTTGATCCAGATCAAATTGCAGGCAGACATCCGCTCGACAAAGTTCAGTACATCTGGATCAAAACCCAGTTTGAATCTCAAGTTCTTGGTTGGGCAGGCGATCGCGTCGATATGGCGAACTCAATGGAAGCACGCCCCCCGTTCTTAGATCATCACTTAGTCGAATTCGCAGTAACATTGCCGCCATTGATGCGCTTTCGGGGTAAACGCGATAAATATGTGTTGCGCGAAGCAATGAAAGGATTGTTACCGCAGGCATTGTACGATCGACAAAAGTTTGCGTTTATGGCTCCTCCCTCTCACACCGACGTAGAGAAGCAAAGAGCATTGCGATCGCTCTGTGATATCTATCTTTCAAACGGCGCGATTCAAGAAGCAGGATTACTTGATGCAATCGCAGTTAATCAAGTGCTGCAACGTCATGCTGATCCGTCTACACCTGCGTCCGCTCGAACTCAACTGGATGGAATTATCAATCATTTACTGAGTGTGCAGATGTTGCATCAGCAGTTTGTAGCGGCAGATATTCCACAACTCGCGAAAGAGCGATCGCAAGACCTAAATTGGCGCACCCAACAAGCTGTTTTATCAAGCGTGCATTAATTCGACAAAAGAGATTTCTCAATATCAAAGTCCCCCATTCTGGGGGATTTAGGGGGCAGCTATCCACAACGAAGCGAAAAACCTCGTCGAGCTAAACGCATAAATACATCAAAGGGCTTGGCAAATTGCCAAGCCCTGAATTTTTTGGTCACTTAGTTGTGTGTAGCTGAAACAAGAAGCAACAAATAAGGTGGACAAAATCGCAAGCTTTCTAATCAATCACTACTACGTATTCAGCCAAATCAGGCTGTAGTTTTCACTAAACTCTAATCCGTCTCAGATGAACTGATAATCTGAAGTGAGTGAGACAAATGTAAAGCAAGTTGAAGTTCGATCGTAGTTCAGTTTCTTAGACTTTGCGAGGTGACTAAAGCGGGAGACACAGGCTTTAATCTGGCTTGGAAGAAGGGTTTCAACTTCTCTTGTGTCTTGAATTTAAATTAGCATTCCTTCCTCAGTCCAACTCATCTGTTTTACCAAAGTTCACAGCACTTCATTGACTGCAACGATCGACAAATTTAGCGCAAAATTGCCGCCCAAGTTGCCTCCCCAACAATCCCATCTGCCTCTAATCCGAACTTCCCTTGCGCGGTCTTGACTGCCGCTTCAGTTCCGGGCCCAAACACCCCATCCACTTCCCCGTCATAAACCCCGATCGCTTTCAATCGACTTTGCAATCCTCGCACCGCTTCGCCTCTCGCTCCCTGCCGCAAAATCGGAAACTCTCCGGTCGCAGCGGGCTGGAATTGAGATGGGCGCGATTCGGTTGTCGGTCTAGGTGCAGAATTTGCAGCAACAGGCTCAGAAGTTGGAAACAATCGATTCCAAGTCGCAGTTCCAACGACTCCATCCGCCTCGATTCCCGCCGCTTGCTGAAAGCGTTTCACGGCTCGATCTGTATTTTCTTCAAACACCCCATTTACTGATCCCGCGAAGTATCCTAGAAGCTTCAATGTGCTTTGTAACTCGGTCACATCTGCGCCTTGACTGCCGACTCTGAGAATCGACCGAGTCGGGGCTTGCGCGAATCCGGGCGCGATCGTACTCATCACCAGAACCGTTGAAATGACCAGCGATCGGAGAAACTGCATAAAGAAACGAGGTTGAAGACGAATCATGGGACGCGATTTAGGGGGATAAGGTTGCATTCAAATCTAATTGAATCTGCTAAAAACGAATCAAATCAGCGAAAATTCTATACTAGGTTCTGAGAAAAAATCATGCAGTCTGCACTTCTCTATCGATTTCAAGCAGCAATGATCGGGGCGGTCGTGGGAGAAACGATCGGAATTCAGGCATCGGGTCGGGTTCCGACTCGTCGCGATTCGCTCGGATTGATGCGGTTCTATGCCGAATCGTTGATTGATCCAAGTCGGATTGAGCAGCCGAGCGATCCGATTTTTCGAGAACCGCTCACCACTGCCGAATCTGCGATCGCGCTTTTACCCGTCTTTCTGTTTTTCCACGAGGACTTCCCGAAACTGCGGCAGAATGTTCAAACCGTTCTCAAATTGTGGCAGAATCCTGCCGTGTCGGAGCTAGATTTATTGGCGATCGGTTACACGCTATCTCAGGCTCTACTCGAATCCTTGAATCCCCGTCGCTTCGTCACTTCAATGTTTGAGGCTCTGTTAGCTCCACCGGAAGGAATTCCCAAGCTTCAACGGCTTCAACAAGTCGAAACAATGGTACAGCAAGGACTTGGACTCGAAGACGCGACACAGTTAATTCTGACGCTGAGTGATGCCACGCTTGGAGATGCCGAGATCGCGCTTTCGCTCTACTGTTTTCTCAGCACTCCAGGAGACTTTCGCTTGTCGATTCTAAGGGCGATACAGACTCGATATCAGGTTCCCGGTGTTGCGGCGTTAACGGGGGCGCTATCTGGGGCTTATAACAGTACGATCGGTCTTCCAGCAGAATGGCGGATGGAAGTTGCACAGCAAGCAGAAATTCAGCAGTTGTCTCAGCAATTGTTGGCGAGCTGGTCGGGAATGTATGCGATCGAGGCGAGAAACTTTGCGATCGCGGCTCCTCAAGTAATGCGTCGAGATTGACCACCGACTTTCCCAAATTTGATCGAGAATAGAAATACGATACTGTTGGTTTAAATTGCCTTGAGTCAAGTCTCTTCTAATCGCCCCAATTTCCAGGAAACCCACCTCAGTCGAGCGCGGGCAAGTTTGCGGCAAGCATTTACGAATTACTCTCAGTTTCTTCGATCGAGCAAAAATCCCACCTTAGAATCGGCGCTTAAAGCAGAACTCGAAGCGATTTCAAGCAACTTAAAAAAGCTTGATCAATATGTTTTGAGAATTGCTGTGTTTGGGTTAGTGAGTCGGGGGAAATCGGCAATTCTGAATGCGCTGATTGGCGAAAAGGTGTTTGAAACCGGTCCGTTGAATGGTGTGACGCAAGCTCCGATGCTGGTTACGTGGTCGCCGAGTGGGGGATTAGTGTCTGAAGCTCGATCGATTGTACCGGAGTCTTCGAGCAAGATTCGGATCGAGCTAATTGATACGCCTGGACTCGATGAAATTGATGGACAAGCACGCGCAAACATGGCGCAAGAAGTCGCACGTCAAGCGGATTTGATTTTGTTTGTAATTTCTGGCGATATTACGCGAACGGAATACAAAGCGCTTTGTGATCTCAGACAAGCACAAAAGCCATTGATTTTAGCGTTTAACAAAGTGGATCTCTATCCGGATCAATCGCGACAAGATATTTATCGCAATCTACAAAGTTTGGGCGGTAGAACCGGGAGTAGCAAACAATTAGAGCAGCTTTTAACGGCGGATGAAATTGTAATGGTGGCAGCGGAACCTGCTCCGCTTCAAATGCGCGTGGAATACCCAGATGGGCGCGTAAGTTATGAGTGGGAAACTCCGCCCCCACAGATTGAAGAGTTGAAGGCAAAAATTCTGACGATTCTGAATCGAGAAGGTCGATCGCTGTTAGCTCTAAATGCTTTAACGCAAGCTAGAACCGCAGAATTGGAAATGGCGACGAAAGTCATGGAACTGCGAGACACGGAAGCAGAAGCGCTGATTTGGAAGTTCACGCGCTACAAAGCGATCGCGATCGCAGTTAACCCGATCGCATTTCTCGATCTAATCGGGGGTGCAGTTTCAGATTTAGCGATGATTCAAGCGTTGGCGAATCTGTATGGGTTGCCGATGACCCGCTACGAGGCAGGAAAGCTTTTGAATACTATTCTGCTTAGTTCAGGAAGCTTGCTGCTCGGTGAGATTGGCAGTGGGATTTTGTTAGGAATGGGCAAAAGTGCGGCGGCTTTGGCGACGGGGCTGGATGGCAGCGCGGGATTTTCGGCATTAGCAGGAACAGCGATCGTTCAAGCGGGAATTGCTGGATATGGATCGTATTCGGTCGGACGGGCGGCGCAAGTTTATCTCGAAAATGGCTGCACTTGGGGCGCACAGGGAGCCAATACGGTGATTCGCGAGATTTTGAATCAAGTCGATGCAAAAACGATTATCTATCGATTGCGGCAGGAACTTCTGTAATATCTGTAATATCTGTAGTATTATAAATATCCGGTGAATTGAAAATCGTCCTACCTCAATTCATGGAGTCGCTTGGAATTTTATTAGCTTTGAAGTTTTGTAGGGGCGATCGACCTTAGCCGCACTGGGAGGATGTATGGCTAAATTTTTAGACATTCTCAACTACTTTCGCAACTACTGGAAAATTTCAGTCTTCAGCATTGCGATGATGAGTTTGTTCGAGATGATTGACTTGTCTGTACCGTATGCGATCGGGCAAATTTTGAACGTGCTATCGGGGCAACCGCTCGATCGCGTATTGCAAAACATGGTGAACTCGGTTGCTCAAATCGGTCAGGTTGAAACGAATCAATCCTTTACACTATCGGTATTACTGATTTTGGTTGGGATTATTTCTGTCGGTCGTGCGCCGATTCAACCGTGGATCGGACCTTGGTTTGCTTGGGATGTCGCATTCCGGGCGCGTCGCGAGAATGCTGAAGCAGCGTTGAAGAAAGTATTAACGCTACCGTTAGAATTCTATGACGAAAATAATGCAGGTCGTGTTGCTGCTCGTGTTGCCAAAGGATTATCGAATCATACGTGGACATATCCAACACTAACTTCGCAACTATTCCCAAAATTTTTCCGGCTGATTGGAATCTTTTTGATGATTTGGTTTATCGAGTGGCGAATTGCAATCTTGGTAATGGTTTCGCTGATTGGCATTCTTGCGTTTGATCTCAGAGGGCTAAAGAAATTATCCGAGCAAGAAGAACGCCTCGATAAGTATGCGGAGAACACCGAAAGCCGAACTTCTGAGATTGTCACGAACATTAAAACCGTGAAAGCTTTCGCGACCGAAACTTCGGAACTGAAGCGACAACAGCAAAGATTCGATCGAGAATTCAAAGTTCTAGACTATCGCATTCACAAAGGCTACATCATTCTTGGAACCTATGAGCGCACGATCGTACAGTCCTGTGTGTTTATCGTTTTTGCGCTGACAGTGTTTGCTACGGCACAAGGGAGCATCTCACTCGGTCACTTCATCACGGCTTTCACCGTGTCGAGCATGGCGTTTGCTGAAGTAGAACCAATCACTCAGGTTGCTGAATTCTTTGCCCGTCGGTATGGCCCTATGATTCGCTTTCACGAATTTATGAAGCTTCCGGTCGGCGTGGATGCAAGCAGCCTTGCAACTCATCCTGAAGCTGTCCCACAGTATCAATTTACTGGGAAAGTTGAACTCTCAGATTTGCAGTTTGGATATAGTGTCGATCGACCTGTTCTCAAAGACATCAATTTACTCATCGAACCGTATCAAACGGTAGCGTTAGTCGGTCGATCGGGTTCAGGAAAATCGACTTTAGTGAAGCTTTTGTTCCGCTACTTTGAGCCGAACCAAGGCAAGATCTTAATCGATGGTCAAGACATCCGACGGCTTGATGTCAGTGGCTATCGAAAACGGCTTGCCATTGTTCACCAAGAGGTAGACATCTTTAACGGCACATTGATGGATAACCTGGTCTACGGCAATCCCAATGCCTCGATCGAGCAAGTCCGCGAAGCCTGTCGAATTGCTCAGGCAGAAGACTTTATCCAACAAATGCCAGCGGGATATTTGACGATCGTAGGTGAACGGGGAGTTCGATTATCGGGTGGACAACGACAGCGAATCGGAATTGCACGAGCATTGATTGTTGATCCTGATGTTCTGATCTTTGATGAAGCGACATCGAGCTTGGACTACGAATCAGAGAGATCGATTCAGTTAGCGATGCGATCGATTCTCGGAACGCGCACCTTGATCATCATTGCTCACCGACTGAGTACCGTTCGTGAAGCAGACAAAATCGTAGTGTTAGACCAAGGCAACATTGTTGAGGTTGGCAATCACGAGGAACTGTTACAACACGGCGGACTGTATCAACGCTTGCACTCGCTTCAGGAAACTGGCGAACTGTTAGCTTGATAGAAATGAACCAGCATGGGAGGGTAGAAAAGCCTTCTCATGCTTCAAGCTGCTGTCTGTTTATGTCTAAGTTGCTTCATCCACGCTTTTGTTCCATAGATTCCTTGTAAGAGAGAGGGAACTGTCAAATCTACGTCAAGGGCTTCCCAATGCAATCCAATACCGGATGGAGTAATTTCAATGTTTGCTAAATCCTCTTCGGATGCGTTGGATAGTCCTTGTCCAAGCTCGTGAGGAAACATGAAAGTTGAGCCATCTTTTAGATGAATTACAATCTGACCAGAAGCCCGATCGTAGTGAGCAGAAACCGCACGAGGTTCAGTGGCATCCGCCAGAATTGCTCGATCGCGTGCGCGGTCGAGTTGTGCTTCTAAGGCTGCATTGAGTTCAAGGTTGTCCATGGATTTCTTCCCAGGCTGCCAATAATTCAGGTTGATGAGAGGTTACAAGTTCTAATGCTTTAATCGCGATACTGCGCTTACCACGATACTCAATTATTTTAGGAAGCTCGGTGTCGTCTCCTAAGCTAATCTTAACCTCACTATCGGCACTGATTACATGGACATGAGAAGGCAAGTGATCATCGAAATAAATGATTACTCTAAATCCATCTTTTCTGATAATTGTTGGCATCTAAGACACAATTAAAAGCCTAGAGCAGCATACACTTTTACCAAATCTTTGCCATCCGCAGCACAAATCCTGGCAACTCTGGATCAGCACTGACTGTTTCAGGTTGTTCTAGAATCTCAGGCGATCGACCCGGACGGTAAACGTGAACCGTAGTGTTTTTACGATCGATCAAAAATCCCAAAATTGCCCCATTCTCGATGTACTCCTGCATCTTGGCTTGCAGACCGCTTAACGTATCACTCGATGAACGCAATTCAATGACAAAATCAGGGCAAATCGGTGCAAATGAAGCTTTTTGTTCAGCGGTTAAAGCATTCCAACGCTCTAATCTGATCCAAGAAGCATCGGGCGATCGCATTGCTCCATTCGGCAGCGTAAATCCTGCACTTGAGTCAAATCCTTCTCCGGTTCCGTCTTGTTCTGCCCAGTTTCCGAGCTGAGTCGTAATCTTAGAATTTCGATTGCCTGTATCCGAAAAAACAGGCGGCATAACAATCCCTTCTCCCGTTGCTGTCCGCTCAATTCGTAGATCCCGATTGACTTGACAAAATTCATAAAATTGCTCGTCTGTCATTTTCATAGACGACTTAGAACTAGTTGAATCAGGCAATGTGCTTACGGTCGAGGCTTCACGATCGAAGATATTCCACGACCGATTGCGCGATCGTCAAATTTCCATCTCTGGCTAATTTCTCAGACTTGCGCGGCGGATTCATGGGTTGAGTAATCCCATTCCAATCCCCATTAAAAAATTCGTCCGTTGTCCAAATTTGATGCGCTGCACAGTCCCGAATGCCTTCAAGCAAAATCGGAGATTCGGCAAAGCCTTCACGGGTGACAGTTGAGATCGGAATGTCATAACGGCAAGCTTCGGAAAAAGTACTGTAACCCGGTTTTGTTAATAAACGACCACAGACAGGCATTAAATCGATCGGGCGATAAAAGCGATCGTCAACTTTAATCAAATTCGGAAGCCCTGGCGCATTCAGATCGAAGCAAAGAAACTTGTAATCGGGATAGCGCGTTACGTTTTCGTAGGGAATGCGATCGAGTCCCAATCCGCCAAACGTTGCCAAAATAATCTTTTCTTTTGAAGTTTCAGTTAACTCAAACTTCTGCAAAATTTCTGCTGCATCGAATCGGGGATCAACCCCTGTTAAGCCGACATCTGTAACAGTCGGGAACGCGCTCATTTGTTCGTGAAATGGCATTCTGAACAAGAGATCGCATTGTGCAAAACATTCCCCAATCCAATCCGCAATCTCAATAAAATCGCCGCCCCAATCTCGATAGATAAAGTCCCAACCGAAGTTACTCATCATCCAGCCCGGAATGCCTGCTGTGGATGCGATCGGAGCCGCTAATGGGGGAATATCTCCTAACACCAATCCAACGCGATTTTGGCGGATGAAATTCACTTCGCTGGCAATCATCGATCGCTGTTGTTGTTTAATTTGACGCAGCTTCTCCAAGGTCGCAGGCTTATCCATTGTCAGACTATCACTTTGAATAATGCCAACATCTAAAGCGCGAGGACGATGGATAAAATCTCCAGGAATGTATGCTTCAAGCAGCGATCGAGGAGCCGTGGTCACAAGGATTAACAAAATCTCAGGATCGAGCCGTTGGATCTCAGCCGCGATCGATGCTGCGCGGGTGGCATGACCGAATCCATGATTGGTAATCGCAAGGTAGAGAATCGGTTGGGGCATGACGGATAAGAGAGACGATCAAAAAACAAGCTTAAGCTATTCGGGTAAAAACGGCGCGTCTTATAGAATCCTCGTATTGAGACTCAGAACAAAGGTGACATCTCGTTAAGCGTTGAATTGTTCGATCGCATTAATCAGCAAATCAATTTCATTCTCAGTTGTGAAATAGTGAACGCAAGCGCGAACACAATTTGGATTCAAGATCACTCGCAAAAAAATATCTTTCTCTTCCAAAAATTGAGCTAACTGAGAATGCTTTCTACTTGCTAATTGAAATGAAACTAATCCCGCTTCTGGAGCAGATTGTTTTAAACATTTCAAATCCGATCGCTGAATTAATCGCCGCCATAAATACGCACTTCGATCGCAAATCATTTGATACCGATCTGGAGCAAACGGCGCGTGAACCTCGATCGATGATCTCAATGCGGTGTACAACGGAATCGCTGAAGTTGCAATTTCATACTTGCGACCATCAGACTGAAAGCGATCGGGATTTCCAGTCGCATCCGTGATCACACTCCGCCATCCGATAAACGTCGGACTCAGACTTTCTCGCGCTTCAGGACGAACATACAATCCACCCACACCTGCCGCACCGCACCACCATTTATGCCCTGTAAACGCATAGTAATCGGCTTGTAACTCGGTCAAATTCAGCGGCAACACCCCAACCGATTGTGCTGCATCCACCAAAACTTGCACCGATCGCGCATGGCAAATCTCCACCATTTCTTTTAGCGGTAGAACTTGCCCCGTATTCCAAAGAATATGGCTCACTACGAATAAACGAGTATTCGGCTGTAGAAATTGTTTGACGATCGCACTCGGATCACCCGAATTCAAAGTCTCCAACAGCGGACAGACGGACACTTCTAAATCAAATCGTCGCTGAAGTTCGCGAACTGCTGCCACAATCCCTTGATGTTCGCAATCGGTGATCAAAATATGATCGCCCGCTTTCCAATCAATGCCCCAAAGTGCAATATTGCAGCCAACCGAAACATCTTCAGTCAGCGTAATCGTGTCAGCCGTTGTCCCTAATTCTTTTGCGATCGCACTCCTCGTTAAATTTCCTTCTTCCACAATCCAACGATTTGCTGCACTCGAAAAAGGGCCTAACTCCTGAAAGCGATCGTGTGCTTGATGCAAAGATGCGATCGCCGATCGCGGCATTGTCCCTTGCCCACCATAGTTAAAATAGGCTTTACCGCTGAGGTAGGGAAATTCGCTGCGGTGCTGCTCGATCGAAACATCAACCCTACTGAAGTTCTGTAAGTTCTCTAAATTTTGTACACTCATACTCATTCCATCTTAGGAGAATGTCCGAGAAACAGGAAAGCTGTCAAAACGATCAAAGAAAGCGACGAACAGCAACCTGGGGTAATGATCGACTACGATCCGGAAGAGGATGTCATTGGTGTAGAAATTCTCAACGCTTCTCGGAAAATTAGTCGAGATAATCTACTGCTGCCATTAAATCAAGTTCATCAGCCCTAACGCAAATCGATCCTATGCCCCACAGCGTTACCCTAAACGATATTTTGATCACTGAGGAGCTATCACAGCGGATTGCTTCACAGATTTCCCAGAAGTCGCTTCATTCTCCAGACTGGCAGGCGGAAGCTCAGGCAATGCAATCTCTCGCTCGCTCGATGGTACAAGAGCCAGAAAGCCTGCCGCAAAGGTTAGTCGAAACTGCACTGGAGTTATGTCAGGCAGGAACCGCAGGCATTAGTTTGCTCGAAACAACATCAGATGGCAAAGAAATCCTTCGCTGGGCTGCATTAGCTGGAACGTTAGCTCAATACGTAGGTAAAACAATCCCCCGCAACCTTAGCCCTTGTGGAATTTGCATCGATCGGCAATCTCCCCAGCTTTTTTCTCACCCCGAATACTATTCCACTTACTTTCAAGCTGCGAATACATCGATCGTTGAAGGCTTGGCGTTGCCCTTGATCGTCGATCGCCGCGCGCTCGGTACGATCTGGATTATGTCGCACGATGAGACGCGACAGTTTGACTCCGAAGACGTGCGAATCATGACCAGTCTGGCAGATTTCGCCGCTACTGCTTTGATCTTGAATCGACATCAAACCCAAGAATTGCGGGCGGCGAATGCTCAATTAGAAGAAGACCAGAGATCGCATGAAGCGCTGCGCGAGTCGGAAGAACGCTTGCGGGTGATGATCGAGAAGCTGCCAGGTGGAGCGGCGTTTATTGTTGACCGTGATCTGCGCTATGTGCTGGCTGAAGGAGAAGCATTAGCGATCGCGGGATTCAAACCCGAAGATCTTGTCGGATATACGCTTTCCGAGGTGATGCCGCCCGAATTACTGCCGACTTACGAAGTGCTGTACCGTCAATGTCTGGCGGGTGAGGCATTTGAGCATGAACATAATTCACATGATCGCTTTTACATCTCACGCGGAACGCCGCTTCGGTCTTCAAACGGTGAAGTTTATGCGACGCTTGTCGTTTCTTACGACATCACCGATCGTAAAAAATCCGAAGAATCTCTGCGCGAATCGGAAGAACATTTCCGGCAAGTGGCAGACGCTGTGCCACAAATCATTTGGATCACGGATTCAGAAGGACGAGTCGAGTTTCTTAACAAGCAGTGGAGCGACTATACGGGATTGCCTTACGAACCGACTACAGCAGCAGAAGCCGCTGGCACCTTTGTTCACCCCGATGACGGCGCACTAACAATGGAGGCGTTCAACGAAGCGCGGCGTACTAGCAGTGTGTTTGAGGTCGAGCATCGCATTCGATCGAAGACCGGAACCTATCGGTGGTTTCTTGTCCGAGCCGAGCCTTACCGCGACCCGCAAACGGGCAAAGTAGTTCGCTGGTTTGGTGCATCGACGGATATCCACGATCGCAAACTGGCAGAAGCTGCACGACGCGAATCGGAAGAAAAATATCGATCGCTGTTTAATTCGATCGACGAGGGATACATTCTCTGCGACGTGATTTTCGATGAGAACGACCAGCCGATCAACATTTTGTATTTAGCTGCAAATCCGGCAGCGGTGAAAATGACTGGAACCGAACTTGTTGGACGGCGGACACGCGAACTTGATCCAAATTACGAATCGCAGTGGTTTGAAACCTTTGGGAGAGTAGCGAAAACGGGAGTTGCCGAACGCCATGAGATCTACACCGCACCGCTAGATACCTGGTATAACTGCTATGTTTTCAAAGTGGGTGCGCCGAATGATACAAAAATCGCCGCTGTTTACCAAGATATTAGCGATCGCAAACGCCGCGAAGCGAATCAGACTTTTCTCGCCGAAATCACTGATGATATGTCGCGCCTTTCGACCGCCGAAGAAATTATGGAAACGGTCGGCGCGAAAATTGGCGCATATCTCGAAGTCAAATCCTGTCTATTTGTGGATGTTGATGACGCGCGCGGCGAGGTGACGGTTTTTGATGCTTGGAACACGGCAGGCGTGCCGAGTCTGCGTCACCAAACGATCCGCCTCTCCGATTTTATCAGCGAAGAATTCTCACGCGCCAACCGCTCTGGAGAAGGTGCTGTCGTCCGCAACACGCGCACCGATCCGCGCTGCGAAGGTAAGGATTACACCGCAGTTGGAATCGGCGCATTTGTCACCGTTCCGTTTCACCGCAACGGCCTGTGGACGAATTATCTTGCTGTTACTGATTCAGAAAGCCACGATTGGCGTGATGACGAAATCGAATTGTTCCGCGAACTCTCGAACCGCATTTTCCCGCGTCTCGATCGTGCCCACGCCGAAGCCGCGCTGCGCGAATCCGAAGCGCGAATGCAAAAGGCGGTTTCGGCTGAAACTGTCGGCGTGCTTTTCTTCAGTCTTGATGGGGGGATGCAAGACGCGAACGAGGCATTTATAGGAATGAGCGGTTACACCCGCGACGAGCTTCAAAACGCAGTGCATTGGGAGACGCTGACACCGCCGGAATTTAGGGACATAACCCTGCGAACCGCCGCAGAACTCGCAGAAAAGGGAGAAACCGCGCCGTATGAAAAGCAGCTTTTCCGTAAAGACGGTTCGCGGTGGTGGGGACTTTTCGCACCTACGCGGCTTTCGGGCAGTGGTCTCGAATCTCAATGCGTCGAGTTCATCATTGACATCACCGAGCGGAAGCAGAACGAGGAGTCGCTGCGTGAGAGCGAAGCACGAATCGCGGCAGACCTCGCGGGGATGCGCCGACTTTACGAGCTACAGTCGAAGCTGGCAGACCAAAACGATGTCAAGGCGGCGCTCCAGGACGTACTCGCAGTGGCGTGTGAGTTCACTAGCACCGATCGTGGCTGCGTGCAGCTTCTCAGCGATGACGGTGAGCGGCTGGAGATGGCTGTCTGGCAGGGCTATGCGGATGATGGTCCCTTTATCTCCTTCTTTCGCTACGAAGGACTGAGGACGGGGTGCGAGGTGGCGCGCGTCTATCGGCAACGCATGATCATCGAAGACACGGTGGGTTTCCCAGGTTTGGACGGCACTGATGCTGGCGCTGCCTCCCACGCCGAGGGAATTCGCGCCAGCCAGTCCACCCCGATGGCGGGTCGATCGGGAGAGACAATCGGCGTGATCAGCACTCAGTTTCGCCAGCCGCATCGTTCAAGCGACCACGAGCTGCGGCTGATGGATATGCTTGCCTGGACAGCCGGGGAATTTCTCGAACGCCACCGGGCGGATGCGGCGCTGCGTCAATCGGAAGAAAAATATCGATCGCTGTTCGAGGCGATCAACGATGGCTTTTGTCTGATCGAAATGATTTTTGACGAGAACGAGAAGCCCCTTGACTATCGCTTTTTGGAAATCAGCCCATCGTTTGAGCGGCAGACGGGCATGACAAACGTGCTCAGTAAACGGATGCGGGAACTGGATCCAGACCATGAAGAATATTGGTTTGAGATTTACGGCAACGTTGTTTTAACAGGTCAACCGATTCGCTTTGAGAATCGGGCTGAAGGGTTAGATGGCTGGTTTGATGTCTATGCCTTTCCCGATGGCGAACCCGAAAACCGACGGGTTGCGATCGTATTCAACAACATTACCGATCGCAAGCGGGCAGAAGCAGAAAGGCTTCAGCGCATTCAAGAACAAGCGGCGCACGAAGAAGAACACCAACGCGCCGAAGCTCTAGCAGAACTCGGTCGCGCTAAAACAATCTTCTTCAGCAATGTTTCTCACGAGTTTCGCACTCCGCTAACTCTGTTATTGAATCCGCTGCAAGATGCCTTAAACGATCGCACTTCACCGCTTCCTGCCGCGCAAAAAGAACGGGTAGAACTCGCTCATCGTAATAGTTTACGCCTGATGAAACTGGTGAATACCCTGCTTGACTTTTCACGCCTCGAAGCGGGTCGGATGGAGGTTGTTTATGAACCGACTGATTTATCTCAGTTCACGACAGAGTTAGCGAGTGTGTTTCGTTCAGCGATCGAGCAAGCTGGACTGCAATTGATTGTGGATTGTCCGCCGTTGCCGGAGATCGTGTACATCGATCGAGAAATGTGGGAGAAAATTGTTCTGAACTTGCTCTCAAATGCTTTTAAGTTCACTTTTGAGGGCGAAATTACTGTATCTCTAAGAGCAGAATTGGGGGTAGAGCCTCAAGCTTTGACCTTAAACGATAGCGGTTTTACTTCAGAACTCCAAGCACAGACATTAGAACTGGAAGTTTCCCCTTCTGATCTAGAAACTACTTCTTTGAAGAAGCAAACTCCGACCTCAGAACTTGAAATTTCAAGCTCGGAACTCGAAACTTCCCTTTCCGATCTCGATACTCCAACTTTGAAACTCGAAGCACCGCGATCGCAACTCAAAACGTCAGCTTCATTTCCTCATATCGTTCTAAAAGTGCAGGATACGGGGGTTGGCGTTCCGCCCGATGAACTGCCGCATCTGTTTGAGCGGTTTTATCAGGTGCGAGGGACACAAGCACGAGCCCATGAAGGGTCAGGGATTGGTCTATCTCTAGTGCATGAACTGATTAAACTGCATGGCGGCACGATCGAGGTGAGTAGCATCGTCGGAGAAGGAACCTGCTTTACGATCGTCCTGCCTTTGGGGACAGAACATCTACCGAACGATCGCCTTCAATCTGAAGGCGATCGTATCCAACCCACCCGCACCCTAACATCCACTGCGATCGGAACTGCGCCTTATGTACAAGAAGCAGAACTTTGGCGATCGGAAGACCGACGCGAAACGCCCACTCATGCCCGTGTTCTTCTCGTGGATGATAATGCCGATATGCGGGATTACCTGACGCGAATCTTAAGCGACCATGTTCAAGTCGAATCTGTTGCGGATGGAACAGCGGCACTATCAGCGGCTCGATCGCAAGTCCCGGATCTGATCCTCAGCGATGTGATGATGCCTGGGCTAGATGGATTTCAATTGCTTCAGGCATTACGAGCAGATCCGGGCACAAGAGGAATCCCGATTATTCTGCTGTCTGCGCGTGCAGGAGAAGAAGCGATCGTGGAAGCCTTGGAAGCGGGTGCAGACGATTATTTGATCAAACCTTTCTCGACTCAAGAACTGATTTCGCGCGTGAATACTCATCTACAGCGCGGCAAAGTTCTACATCAAGAAAGAACCAACAGCCGCCGTAAAGATGATCTGCTCTCAACCGTTTCCCACGAACTAAGCACGCCGCTCGTTTCGATTCTCGGTTGGACGCGGCTCCTACGATCAAGTCCGCCCACTCCAGTACTGTTGGCAAAAGCATTAAGCACGATCGAACGTAATGCCACCCTACAAGCCAAACTCGTTCAAGATTTGTTAGATATCTCCCGCATTACTGCTGGTAAACTGCGTTTAAATCTTCAACCGATCGAACTCACATCGGTGATCGAAATGGCGATCGCAACCGTTGACCAAACCGCCCAAGCCAAAGAAGTCAAGTTAATCTGGCAGCAAAATAGAATGCATCCGCTGGTGATGGCAGACCGCGATCGATTACAGCAAGTCATCTGTAATCTTCTAAGTAATGCCATTAAATTTACACCAGAAGGCGGCAGCGTTACGGTTGAACTGTCAGGGACGAAAAAACAGAATATAGCCCACTGTGAAATCCGGGTGACTGATACAGGTATCGGAATCTCGGCTGAATTTCTATCACACGTCTTTGATCGCTTCTGGCAAGCCCCCGAATCAGTGAAAGGAATTGGGTTAGGACTTGCAATCGCACAGCATCTAGTCGAGCTTCATAATGGCGCGATTGATGCCCAAAGTGCAGGAGAGGGACAAGGGGCAACCTTTAGCGTGTACCTGCCACTTTTGGAAGAGCTAACTTAGCAGAGAGGCGGGTATGGAACAATCCGAGGCCAATCCAGAATTTGAAGCGTTATTGCTCTATCTCAAGCAAAACCAAGGGTATGACCTCACAGGCTATAAGCGATCGACCTTAACGCGACGATTTCAGCACCGCATGAGTAGCCTCAACATTGAGGGCTATCAGAGCTACTTAGCGTATCTACAAACACATACAGAAGAACACCTTTCTTTGCTCGATGATGTTTTTATTAACGTCACCAGTTTTTTTCGCGATCGTGCGGCTTGGGACTATCTCGCCGCCGAAATTCTCCCCAAAATCGTTGCAAATAAGTTACCTGACGAACAGATTCGGATTTGGAGTGCAGGCTGTGCGGCTGGACAAGAAATCTACAGCGTTTTGATCCTATTAGCAGAAAAATTTGGGCTTGATTTCTGTCGAAAACGAGTTCAGTGCTATGCAACCGACGCAGACGAAGCGGCTCTCAAACAAGCGCGTCAAGCGAATTACAGCGAATTGCAGATGACAGGCATTCCTGCTGATCTGCTCGAAAAATACTTTGTAAAATCTGAAACAGGCTACTCGATTCACCCGCTCTTACGCCAAAGCATTATTTTTGGTCGTCACAACTTAGCAAAAGATGCCCCGATTTCCAAAATTGATTTGTTGCTGTGCCGGAATGTATTGATCTATTTCAATGCCGAGACTCAAGCTTCGATTCTGGTACGGTTTCACTTCTCACTCAAAACAACAGGCTTTCTATTTCTCGGTCAAGCAGAAACCTTAGTGAATCGCAGACAAATTTTTGCACCGATCAATCTCAAGCATCGAATCTATAAGAAAGGACTCAAGCTAGAAATCGAAGATCAGCTATCGATTCACTCGAAGTCTCATCGAAAGCCCTCTCTTCAGCCTTTTACCGTCCAAAGTCACTTCTGGCGAACTGCATTTGAAACAAATCCCGTAGCTCAATGTGCGATCGACCTAGAGGGTTGTTTAGTCAGTGCAAATGAGCAAGCCACACTCTTATTTGGCTTAACGCTGAACGACTGGAATCATCCGTTTCACCAACTCGAACCTGGTAAGCTACTAGACTCCGAAGCGCTGATCAGCAAATTGAACCACTGTCATCAGCCACAAATCCTTAAGCACATTGAATGGAACACTTCAAATCAGACTCGATATTTTGATATTGCGATCGCGCCTGTTTTCAGCTTCAGGCAAAAGATGATCGGTCTATTACTGACCTTTGTGGATCAGTAGCTCATCGAGATTGATCAGTGCAAAAACAGTGTACTTGTACCCAATCAAACTCGCGATCCCGACTCGGAAGAAGTCGGTCAAAAGGGACGATCGCGAGGTAAGCTGTCAATGTGCGAAAACTTTACGATTCGATCCGAATCTTTAGCCACACGCAACAGTAGACAAATATTGGGTGTTAGACACTGCAACCTATGTCCGAAAATTCCTGGCAAGAAAACGATTCCTTCAATGAGCTTGAGGCGTTGGCAGCACTGGTGACGGAGCTACCCGATCCGGAAGATCCGGAGGTATTTCGTGGATTTCAAGGACGTAGGAAGAAAGCAGCGATCGTCTTTGCAATGATCTGGAGCAGCACGATCGCGCTTCATCTCGTGACGTGGGGTTACTGGTTCGTTTTAGGTCTAACCACACTGATGAGTGTTCACGCAGTTAGGCTAATTCTGGCGCGGCCTTGTGACTTACCAAAAGCGATCGAGGAAGACGACTTCTTTCCGATGGTGTCGCTGATGGTTGCCGCCAAAAACGAAGAAGCGGTGATTGCTCGATTGGTCGAGATGATGTGTCGTTTAGATTATCCACACGATCGCTACGAACTTTGGGTAATCAACGACAACAGCACCGATCGGACGGCTGAGATCTTGGATCAGATGACAACTCAGTATCCGCAGCTCAATGTATTTCATCGCCCCGCAAATGCAGGTGGCGGTAAATCTGGCGCTCTAAATCAAGTGCTTCCACTCACACGCGGCGAATTTCTAGTCGTATTTGATGCAGATGCTCAGGTCGAAACCAACTTCTTGCGGCGCGTGTTGCCTGTGTTCGATCGCGGCGATGTGGGCGCAATTCAGGTCAGAAAAGCAATCATTCAAGCCGAACCAGAGTTTCAGTCTAAAGATGCGAATAACTTCTGGATTCGGGGACAAATGGCAGAAATGGCGCTGGATTCATTTATTCATCAACAGCGTTCTGCGATCGGGGGATTAGGTGAACTGCGCGGAAACGGTCAACTAGTGCGCCGAGAAGCCTTAATCGATTGCGGTGGCTGGAACGAAGAAACCATTACCGACGATTTGGATCTGACGTTCCGGTTGCATCTAAACCAATGGGACATCGAAGTCGTGACCGAGCCTGCGGTTTATGAAGAAGGAGTCACGAGCGCGATCGCGCTTTGGCATCAGCGAAATCGCTGGGCAGAAGGCGGCTATCAGCGCTATCTCGACTATTGGCGATTGATTCTGCAAAATCGCATGGGAACCCGCAAAACGATCGATCTTGCGATGTTCTGGATGCTTCAATATGTGATGCCGACTGCCGCACTGCCAGATTTTCTCATGGCGGTTTTGCGTCACCGGATGATGCTGACGAGTCCGATTTCTGCAATGACGCTCGTGTTGTTTTTGTTTAGTGCGATCGGTGGATTGCGACGAGTGCAACGGCTCAAGAGCGCAGAAGAACGATCTCTGCTCGATTGGGCATCGTTGATTGCTCAAGGTTTGCGCGGTGCAGTTTATATGTTCCACTGGTTCGCGATCGTGTCTACTGCGACTTTTAGAATGTCGATTCGTCCGAAACGACTGAAATGGGTGAAGACGGTGCATCGTGGCGCGGACGATTAGAGCGGAACTTGTGCGGGTTGATTAGAGTCAGTTCGGATGGGTTTTTCGCTTCGATTTGGTCGGATATGCGCCCCCTCCCCCATTCTGGGGGACTTTGAATTGTTTTGGGGCGAATTCGATCATGTTCTTTTTTGGATGATTCATGAAACGATCGCTGATCCTCAGTCTGATATTTTTAGGTGTGCCTACGATTTCAGTTGCACAACCGAAACCGATTACTACTTCCGTTCACTCTGCGCTGAAACCGATCGCGAATTCTCCGACGGCGATTGATGATCAGATTTTGCGCGATCGTCGATCAATGATTCGCGCGATCGATCACAGCTTGCAATATTTGCAAACTGAGAAAGCAGTTCAGGCTTATCAAAAATATCCGGTGAAAGGGGTAACGCGCGATCGGGTGATTCGCAGTTTGCAAAGATTTCGCCAATTGTTGACGACAGCCCGATCTGAGGCTGCATTATCGAATGCGATCGCGCGGGAATTTGTGGCGTATCAATCGATCGGTAAGGACAACAAAGGAACCGTTTCCTTTACGGGCTACTTCGAGCCAGTTCATACCGCGAGTCGCACTCAAACTGCTGAATACCGCTATCCGCTGTATGCACTTCCCGCCCAATTTTCGCAGTGGAAAAAGCCACATCCGACTCGATTAGAGCTTGAAGGAGCAGACGGACTACAGGCAAGTAAAGGCAAACTGCGCGGCTCGGAATTGGTGTGGATGCGCGATCGCTTAGAAGCTTTTTTGGTTCAAGTTCAAGGCTCTGCTCGATTGAATCTCACCGATGGAACCACAATGACGATCGGTGTTGCAGGACTAACCGATCAGCCTTACAGCGGCATCGGGCGCGAACTAGTCAAAGACGGCAAGCTGAAGTTAGCAGATCTGAACCTGCCGAATGTGCTGAAACACTTTCAAGCAAATCCCAAAGACTTAAATATCTATCTGCCTCGAAATCGGCGGTTTGTTTTTTTCAGAAACACATTTGGCGCGGCAGCGTTGGGGAGCTTGGGTGTTCCGGTAACAGCCGATCGCTCGATCGCCACAGATAAATCCTTGATGCCACCGGGAGCATTAGCATTGATTCAAACTCAGTTACCGATTCTGAATGCACAGAAGCAGTTTGAACAGCGATCGGTGAATCGTTATGTGCTAGATCAAGATACAGGCGGTGCAATTATCGGAGCAGGGCGCGTAGATATCTTTACCGGAACCGGAACGCAAGCAGGAAACGAAGCAGGACTAATTAATGCAACCGGGCAGTTATATTATCTGTTGCTAAGAAATTAATAGCAAATTTTTGAAGTCCCCTTACTTCATGCTGATATATGATGAACGTAACCTCAGATTAGCAGCTTCACTGATGACAGTATCCAATCAGAAGGCAATGATTATCCGTACCGAGAGAGGGCTATCGATCGCTGGCACTCGTATTACTCTTTACGACGTGATGGACTATCTGAAAGCACAATATCCTTCTAAGTTCATTCGCGATTCGTTCAACCTAACAAACGAACAAATATTGGCTGCTCTTTCCTACATTGAGGCACACCAAGCAGAAGTCGAAGCAGAGTATCAGGAAATTTTGAAAGGAGCAGCAGCAACTCGGCAATATTGGGAAGAGCAAAATTGTGAAAGATTCGCCCGAATTGCTGCTGCTCCTTCTCGTCCTGAATATGCAGCCATTCGAGCCAAACTCCAAGAACAGAGAGCGCAGCGAGCAGCAAAGCCATAATGATCGTTCTGGTTGACTACAACTTGAATCGTCAAGCAATGCTACTTTCTGGAAGTCTGGTGGCTGGCGGGTGGGCAGATCTCATTTCACTTCGGTTAGTGACATTTAAAGCTGTCGGCTTATCCGCAGATAGTACAGATTGCGTCGTTTGGCAGTTTGCCCAAGCGAATAGAATGCTGCTACTCACGGCAAATCGAAATGCAAAGGGCGAAGACTCGCTAGAACAAGTGATGCGCGAGGAAAATCTGTCTAGCTCATTTCCGATCATAACGATCGCTGATCCCGATCGCGTGAATGAATATGACTATCGAGAACAGTGTGTTGAAAGACTGATAGAAATTGCGATTGACCTTCAAGACTATTTAGGGTCTGGACGATTGTTTATCCCTTAACCTTATGAACAATGAAATAGTTTCATTTCTCATTAGCGCAGGTTTGTTAATTCTGTATCTAGTCTTCTCTGCTTTCACCGAGATGGGAACTAAGAATCCTTGGAAGAAGAATGCTCTGGAAAGGACTTCAGAAGATAAACAAACACCGCCACGTTGATTAAAAACACGATCGCTTTAACGATCGAGATTCCGCGACTCAGTTCGTAAATCTCCGGCGGAATGCTAATTCCGACTAAAAATAGCACTAAAATATGCGCCCATCGCTTCTCATACCATAGCCCGATCGCTTCGATCTCAGTCACGATCGCATATCCCAATGCTCCTAATCCGCTAAACTGAAGCGTTCTCGGACTTAAGTTCAACAGCTTTTCTAAACCCCAATCAATGATTCCAGACTTGCCTTCGAGCGTGTAGGAATCAGAAAAATCTGCCAGTGCTTCGTAGTTGTCCAACGTTAGCAACAATGCGATCGCGGTCATCAGCAACAACGCCGAGACAAACGTTTTATACAGAACGATCGCAATTAGTCCAAACGGGCGCTTCTTTTTCACAAGTCGATCGAAACCGCGACAACTTCTTCATCTTAGGGAAAGACATTGCGATATGATACTTTCCGCAGTCTTCAGATTTAACAACGCGCCATGACACAACAGTATCGCATCACACTTCTTCCCGGTGACGGCATCGGCCCTGAAATTATGGCGATCGCCGTTCGCGTTCTCGAAACAATCGGTGAAAAGTTTGATCTGAAATTCGAGTTTCAAGAAGCGCTGATCGGCGGATCTGCGATCGATGCCACAGGCGAACCGCTTCCCGCTGCGACACTCGAAACTTGCAAACAAAGCGATGCCGTTTTACTTGCTGCGATCGGCGGTTACAAGTGGGACTCTCTGCCGCGTCATTTGCGCCCTGAAACGGGATTGTTGGGACTGCGATCGGGCTTACAGCTCTTTGCCAATCTCCGCCCTGCAACGATCTTGCCGCAGTTGATCGATGCTTCGACTCTCAAGCGGGAGGTCGTAGAAGGGGTCGATATTATGGTCGTGCGGGAATTGACGGGCGGGATTTATTTCGGACAGCCACGCGGCGTTTTCACCACAGAAACGGGTGAGAAACGGGGTGTCAATACGATGGCATACACCGAATCAGAAATCGATCGCATCGGTCGAGTCGCATTTGAAACGGCACAAAAGCGATCGAAGCGGCTCTGCTCCGTGGATAAAGCAAATGTGCTAGAAGTGTCGCAGTTTTGGCGCGATCGCATGATTGCACTCTCGGCTGAATATCCTGATGTCGAACTCTCGCATCTCTATGTCGATAATGCTGCGATGCAAATGGTTCGCGCACCCAAGCAGTTTGATACGATCGTCACCAGCAATCTGTTCGGGGATATTCTCTCGGATGCTGCTGCGATGTTGACTGGAAGCATCGGAATGCTGCCTTCTGCAAGTTTGGGCGCATCGAATCCGGGGGTTTATGAGCCAGTCCACGGTTCTGCACCAGATATCGCAGGACAAGATAAGGCGAATCCACTCGCACAAGTTTTGAGCGCTGCAATGATGCTTCGATACAGTTTCAATCAATCTGAAGCTGCAACTTATATCGAACAAGCAGTTCTCAAGGTTCTGGATCAGGGATATCGTACCGGGGATATTTTCTCCGAGGGTAAAACATTGGTCGGATGCCAAGCGATCGGAGATGCGATCGTCGCAGCACTCTAACTTTTTCGGGTGCGGTAGGTGCGGCGACGGACTAAGAATTCGGGAATGTCGCTTTCCGGTTTGAAGGAGTTCGATCGCGTTGTGGATTTCAAATCCGGGGGCGCAGTGGGATCGATCGCGGCTAATTGTTCTGTGATTTCTGGTGGAAGTTCTTGATCGGCTAATCCTTGTTTAAGCGCGATCGCGGTTTCATGTAGTTCCTGAAACCGGGTTTTCCAATGCTGCACCGCTGTTTCGTACTCGCTTGCTTGTTGGGCTTGGCTGAGAATTTGTTCCTGCATCTCTGCTGCTTGGCTTTCGAGTTCAGCGATGCGGGTTTGGCTTTGTTCTCGATCGACTTCGAGTTCCTGACAAACTTGCTGAAGAAGCGCTTGAGTCGTCATGTGACGCGCGATCCGAGCTTCTAACGCCTCGACTTGTGCTTCTAGCTCAAGGATGCGCGTGTGCGATTCTTGCTTTTGGGCTTCAAGGTCTTGTAGCTGCTGTCGTCGGAGTTGTAGATCGGTTTGCAGAACTTGTAGCTGTTGCTCGATCGCGAAAGGTTGGACATCAGCGCTATCGACCTGCGCTTTTAGCAGATCTAATTCGGCTTGTTGTCGAGTTTCAGCCGCATCTAAAAGCGCTTGATAATCGCGTTCGCGCTGTTGGGCCTGCTGGATTTTGATTTCGAGGTCGGCTTTTTGCTGGGAAAATTGCAGCTTGAGTTGGTGAATCGCTTGCTGCTGGACATTCGCGATTTCCTCGGTCGAAGCGAGTTGGCGTTCTAGAAAATGCTGATCCACTACTTGCGATCTCAGGTCTTCCAAACTCGCGATCGACTGATCCAGCGCTTGCTCAAGATCGCGAATCCGGCGCTGCTGTGTTTGAACTTGGTTTAACAAGTCCGGTACGGGCGAATTTTCCTCGAATCTCAAACTGAGTTGCTCCGGTTCTGACACCGCACGAACCTCCCACAAGTTCGACTATAAAGTTACATGCAGTCTGAGGTTTTCGCCTCCGTAACTTAATGTTTTGGTTCTGGCGGCAGGGTCACAGCTTCGGTTGGTCGCTCAACGCTGTTGAGCGACCAGCGATATTCGATCGGAATATTGAGACGATCGAATTCCCCTTCGAGATGTTTCTGCTGAGAAAGCGCCTTGCGGAGTGCGATGATCAGTTGCTGAACTTGTTCTCGCTGTCGCCCTCCGACGGCAAACATGGTCTGACGCTCCAACAGTTGTAATAGCAACTCGTAATGAATGTGCGATGGCAGAGGAATCGGTTCCATGAAAGACCTACAAGGAATGATAAATCGAGAGTTATGAAACGGAGCGTTTTTGTGTTCTCTTGACTGTATACGCTGAATCTAAAGAAACTCAAGGCTTCACTCTAAAAAATTAATGCGGCAAAGTCTAGCGCTGAAATGCTCAGGTCAGCCCTTCCAGAAGTTGCGAGAGGGCTTGTCCGGGATCAGGTTGTTTGACGATCGATTCTCCGATCAGTACGGCGGTTGCTCCAGCTTGCGCCACTCTGGTCAAATCTACTGCGGTGTGCAGCCCGGATTCACTGACGATCGTAATATTTTTTTCTGCTAGCACCGAGGCGCGATCTCGCAAAATCTCTTCGGTCGTTTTCAGATCTACTTCAAAATTCATCAAGTTGCGATTGTTGATGCCGACGAGCGTTACGCCATCGAGCGCGAGAACGCGATCGAGTTCTTCGATCGTGTGAACTTCGATCAGTGCGGTCATTCGTAGAACTTTGACGATTTTAAGAAAGTACTGCAAATCTTTGTCTGAAAGGATTGCAGCAATGAATAAAACCGCATCGGCTCCATGCAATCGCGCCCAATACATCTGATACGGGTAAACGATAAAATCCTTGCACAAAAGCGGTAAATCTACGATCGCGCGGATTTTTGCTAAGTTCTCAAAGCTGCCTTGAAAGAATTTCGCGTCGGTCAGGACGGATAGACAAGTTGCGCCACCGGATTGATACGCTTGTGCGATCGCTTCTGGATCAAAGTCTTCTCGGATCACGCCTTTACTCGGTGAAGCTTTCTTGACTTCAGCAATGACAGCGGGCTTAGTTTGACTAGCTTTCAGCGCGGCTAAAAAGTCTTTCGGACTCGCTAAATCTTTGACTTTACTCTGTAGTTTGATCAGCGGCATCTTTTCCCGGAGTTGATCCACTTCCGTTTCTTTATGCCAAACGATTTCTTCGAGAATGCTCCGAGGTTCGCTGTCTAGAACTTTTGCTTGGTAGCGCATTTCTAGGACGGCGATCGCGGGATTCGGACGACGACGACGAATTTCCATTGAGGTATTGAGCTTGTGAGGGTTAGAGAATGAGTCTAAGTTCAGATTTCTGGAGTTCGCCCCCTAAATCCCCGATTCTGGGGGATTTAGGGGGCGCATATCCGACTAAAACGCAGCGAACAACGTTCTACGCATGAGCCGCCGCACGTTTGTATGCTTCATCCAGAATTTCAGAGAGTGTCGGATGCGTGTGAACCAAGAACGCCAGAGATCGTACTGATTCCCGTTTGGCGATCGCATTCGCCGCTTCCTGAATCAAATCCGCCGCATGAAGCCCGATAATATGCGCTCCCAAGACTTCTCCGGTGTCTTTGCGGTAAACGATCTTCGCGATCCCTTCGGATTCTCCTTCTGCAATCGCCTTCGCGTTTCCTTTGAAGTAAGTCCGCACCGCTGCGACTTCAAAGCCTTCTTTTTTCCCTAGTTCCTTGGCTTGCGGCTCGGTTAAACCTACAAAACTAATCTCAGGATGGGTAAACGCGGCAGCCGGAATACTGCGATAATCGATTTCACGCGATCGACCACACATATTCTCGATCGCCACGACTCCTTGAGCCGAAGCCGCATGAGCTAGCATCATTTTTCCGGTTGCGTCCCCGATCGCCCACAAATGCGGCACAGGTTCGCCCTCTGACAAAACCTGCATCCGATCGTTGACTGGAATAAAACCGCGATCGAGTTCGACATTTACGGTTTCGAGTCCCATCTCTTTCGCAAACGGAACGCGACCCGCAGCCACCAGACAGGCATCGACTTCCAGCACTTCGACGAGTTCTTTCGTTTTCGCATCAATTAGCTCGATCGTCACCGGAGATCCAGGAGTCACTTTCGCAGCAAATACCCCAACCTTCGTTTCCACATCGCGCGGAGTGATCAGAATTCTTTGAGCAAGCTTTGCAATATCCGGATCAAATCCCGGCATCAGTTGGTCGAGTCCTTCGATCATCGTGACTTCGCAACCGAGCGCAGTGTAAACATCCGAGAATTCCAGACCGATATAGCCGCTACCCACGATCGCAATCCAAGGCGGCAAAGACTCTAATTTGATCGCATCGTCGCTGGTGAAAACGGTTTTTCCGTCAGTTTGCACACCCGGCGGCACAAACGGAATCGATCCCGGAGCCAGGATAATCTCCTTCGCCGTCACGGTCTTCTCACCTTCTGGAGTTGAGACGATCAGTTTTTGGCTTCCTGCAACTCGTCCCCGTCCGTGAATGACATCGACTCCCAAGCGTTTGAGACTCCCGATCAAGCCTTCGCGCTGTTTCGTGACGATCGAATGAGCATGATTCGCGATCGCAGCTCGATCGAACGAAACATCTCCGACTTCAATTCCTAGCGACTTCAAATGGTGCGCGTTTCGCAGTTCCCGCACTCGTCCAGATGCAGCCAGCAGCGCCTTGGAAGGAATGCAGCCCCGATTCACACAGGTTCCACCCATATCAGCGGCTTCAATAATGGCAGTTTTCAGCCCACAATCGACCGCGTGGAGTGCTGCTCCATGACCTCCCACGCCCGCGCCGACAATCACCAAGTCATAATCGTAAGCCACAGTTCCCTCCCGTTCTCAATGCCTATTTATTCTCATCTGTGGAGCGTCGATTCGACAACACGAACCGATAAATCGATCGTGAAATGCTTTTTTCTGAACTGGGCATCCTGATCCAAGCGGAGTCCCCGTGAAAATTTTAGTAATCGCTTCGGGGCGAGATGTCTCAAACGGTTTAGGAGTGAACTTATGGATTATCAGCAGCGAGAATTGCGTCGCGCCGCCGCCCAAGCGTTTGCCGAGTCGCTGAACAAATTAGAACAAACCCTCTGCGCTCCTGAAGAGAAGCCGACCCCAGAAGCGCCCACCAGTTTCTCGATCGAGCTTGAACAAGCGCTAGCAGACATTGAGCAATTCATGCAGGAAAAAGAAGGACAGAATTAACGAAAAAAGAAACCGATGATTCTCGGTTTCTTTTTTGTCTAGTTTCTTTTTTGTCTAAATCTCACCCGCGATCTTCTTTCTCAAAATCTCCCTAATTTCTTCTGGGTCGTTTGTAGTGTAAATTACGGGATTTGGACTGCGACGGCTGAATAGCTCTCGAATCGCGTCATCATCATCTCGATGAGCGAGTACGTATGCTCTGAGATCATCCTTACTCATGGCTTTAAAGTCTTGCTTCGTCATACAAACTCCCAATTTCCAGCCGGATAAATGACAATTTCGATGTTTTCTTGAGCCAAGATGTAGATGTTTCCAAGAAGAGGATCAAACCGAAATAAATGAATATCTCGGTATAAGTCGGAAAGCTTTTGGCAGAGTTCAACAGATTTGAACGCCTGTGCAACAGTGGGATTGATAACTTGTTCCTCAATTCTGACATATTTAGATTTCCCGGAGAAGGCAAAACAAATTTCGCTTCAATCTCCACAGTGGCGAAATTCCTGACAGAATAGACGGATACTTGATTCCTTAGCCTCTTTCTTATGACTGCGACAGAACCCGGTTCCTACAAAAAAAGCGTGAACCTGCCCCAAACGAAGTTTGATATGCGTGCGAATGCTGTCAAACGTGAGCCTGAATTGCAAAAATTTTGGGCAGAGCAGCAAATTTACGAACACCTGTCGCAAGAGAATCCGGGTGAATTGTTCATTCTGCATGACGGGCCGCCCTACGCAAACGGTGCGCTTCACATCGGTCACGCGATGAACAAAATCCTCAAAGATACGATTAATAAATATCAATTGCTCAAAGGGCGGAAAGTTCGCTACGTACCCGGATGGGATTGTCATGGTTTACCGATCGAGTTAAAAGTTCTTCAAACCCTCAAGCCCGAAGAACGTCGGCAACTGACTCCGTTGTCGCTGCGACAAAAAGCGAGAGATTTCGCGATCGATACAGTCGCTCAACAATCCGCCAGCTTCAAGCGCTATGGCGTTTGGGGCGATTGGGAACATCCTTATTTGACACTGAAACCGGAATACGAAGCGGCTCAGATCGGCGTGTTTGGGCAAATGGTACTCAAAGGCTATATCTATCGAGGCTTGAAGCCTGTTCACTGGAGTCCGAGTTCTAAAACGGCACTAGCAGAAGCGGAATTGGAATATCCAGAGGGTCATACTTCGCGGAGTTTGTACGCTGCGTTCGAAGTGCTGAATCTCTCGAAAGATTTGCAAATGCCACTCGATCCGTTTTTGGGTGAGTTGGGTGTGGCGATCTGGACGACAACTCCTTGGACGATTCCGGCAAACTTAGCGGTGAGTGTGAACCCGGATCTGGTTTATGCCGTGGTGGAAGTTGGCGAGAATGCACCGGGACGCTTTAAGTATCTGATCGTAGCGAAGGATTTGGTCGATCGCTTATCTGAAGTGCTGGGTACTTCTCTGGAAATCAAAGCAACGATGATGGGTCGATTGTTGGAGCATTCCACCTATCGGCATCCGTTGTTCGATCGTATTAGTGAAATCGTAATCGGTGGCGATTATGTCACGACCGATTCCGGGACAGGGTTAGTTCACACGGCTCCGGGGCATGGTCAAGATGACTATCTTGTCGGTCAGCGCTACGGATTACCGATTCTGTCTCCGGTCGATGATGATGGCAACTTTACCGAAGAGGCGGGACAGTTCCAAGGCTTGAATGTGCTGGGTGATGGCAATCCTGCGGTGATTGCGGCATTGCAAGAAGCGCGATCGCTACTTAAAGAAGAGCCATATCAACACAAATATCCTTATGATTGGCGCACGAAGAAACCAACGATCTTCCGCGCGACTGAACAATGGTTTGCTTCAGTGGAAGGGTTCCGAGATCAGGCATTAGAAGCGATCGCACAAGTGAACTGGATTCCAGCACAAGGCGAAAACCGGATTACATCAATGGTGACAGAGCGATCGGATTGGTGTATCTCACGTCAGCGCAGTTGGGGCGTTCCGATTCCAGTGTTTTACGACGAGGAAACGGGTGAGCCGCTGCTGAACGAAGAAACGATCGCGTATGTTCAAGCGATCGTTGCGGAAAAGGGTTCCGATGCTTGGTGGGAATTGTCGATCGAAGAACTCTTACCCGAAAAGTACCACGGTAAAAACTACCGCAAAGGTACAGACACAATGGATGTCTGGTTTGATTCGGGGTCATCTTGGGCGGCAGTCGTGGAACAGCGATCGGAGTTACGTTATCCCGCCGATATGTATCTTGAAGGTTCTGATCAACATCGCGGCTGGTTCCAATCGAGCTTACTCACTAGTGTTGCAACACAGGGACAAGCGCCTTACAAAACAGTGTTGACACATGGTTTTACCTTGGATGAACAAGGACGTAAACAAAGTAAGTCATTGGGTAACGTCGTTGATCCGATGATCGTCATCGAAGGAGGCAAGAACCAACAGCAAGAGCCGCCTTATGGCGCGGATATCTTGCGGTTATGGGTGTCTTCGGTGGACTATACCAATGATGTTCCGATCGGTAAAAACATCCTCAAACAGATGTCGGATGTGTATCGCAAGATCCGCAACACAGCACGATTTTTGCTAGGGAATTTACATGACTTTGATCCAGCAAAAGATGCAGTAGCTTACGAGCAGTTGTCGGAACTCGATCGATATATGCTGCACCGCATGACGGAAGTATTCGACGAAATCCAAGACTCGTTTGAAACCTATCAGTTCTTCCGCTTTTTCCAAACGGTACAAAACTTCTGTACCGTCGATTTGTCTAACTTCTACCTCGACATTGCAAAAGATCGGTTGTACATCAGTTCACTGAGTGCAGAGCGTCGTCGGAGTTGTCAGACCGTTTTAGCGATCGCGCTTGAGAACTTGGCAAAATCGATCGCGCCTGTTCTCTCACACATGGCAGAAGATATCTGGCAGTACCTACCTTACAAAACGCCTTACAAATCGGTGTTTGAAGCGGGATGGATGAAGCTTAATGATCAATGGCGCAATCCAGAGTTAGCACAACAATGGGAACAGTTGCGAGAACTCCGAGCAGAAGCGAACAAAGTACTGGAACAAGCGCGAACAGATAAAGCGATCGGGTCTTCACTCGAAGCGAAGTTACTGTTATGCGTCTCAGATTCAGAACTACGATCGAAGCTTCAGGCATTAAATCCTGCTGATAGTTTGAGCGGAAATCATGTTGATGAACTGCGCTATCTATTTATTACATCGCAAGTTGAACTATTAGATTTAAGCGATCGCTTAACCGAAGCAAAATACACCACTCAAACAGAAACTTTGGGAATTGGTGTTGTTGATGCTGAAGGTAAAAAATGCGATCGCTGTTGGAACTATTCAACTCACGTCGGCGAATCAGAAGCACATCCTTTGCTGTGTGAACGATGCGTTCCTGCGATCGAGGGGCAGTTCTAATTGCTTCTACTTATCTACGATAGTTAGTTTCGCCTCTGGAGCTAACGCGATCAACTGTTCCACCTTCAAAAATCGTTTACCGGAATGGAGAGTTTGAGAACCCTTAAAGCCCCTAGCTTCAGATACTACCGTGTACACATAAGTCGTTAGTCGCTCCGTTTGGGTCGGCTTCAGCCCCCTAAATCCCCCAGAATGGGGGACTTTGAAATCGAGAGCTTTCCAGAACCTCAAGAAATTTCTTAGGTTCAAAGTCCCCCAAATTTGGGGGACTTGGGGGGCGAAGATCTCAGCAATGACCGATCAAGAGACTTGTGTGTACACGGTAGTATCTGAAGCTAGGGGCTTTAAGGGTTCTCAAACTCTCCATTCCGGTAAATCAGAGTTCATTTATGACTCCTGCGCTGTTTGTGCTTAATCCCACTCAGGCGCAGATTTCGTGAATCCGCATTCGAGAGTCCTGAAATTTTTGAATTGCATCACTCCTTACTTCCTGATTTTTCCTTAATTTAACGTGAGTTCGACGGGCTAAAAAATGGTGGGAGGCAGAGCAGGTAGACCTTTGGGCTGTAAGTCGAGGGCAGGTAACTTGGGCTGATAGGTGTAAGCAATCAACCCTGCCATCAGATTGACGAGAAAATTCCAGCAACTGCGATGACGCGAATGCTCAATCTGACAAATGTTCTTCAGTTGGTCATTCACTGACTCAATCAGAGATCGCTTTCGCAGCAGGATCTTGTCAATCAGCTTGATCAGCTTCTGCTTCATGTTGCGCTTGCGTTTGGTGATCAGTTGCAAGCCGCGATTGTACAGTTCTTCAAACAGCTTTTGGCTGATGTAGCCCCGGTCGCCAAATAGCTTGCCGAAGATGCCTTCGCTCATTTCGGGCACAGGTTGACGGTCATCCGTGTTGGCAGGAGTCAGCTTGAAGGCAAGCAGTTCACCCTGCTCATTGATGATCAGATGTAGTTTGAAGCCATACTTCCATCCGGTCGAACTTTTTCCCCAACCGACCTGGTGCTTGAACACCTTGTGGCTATGAGCACGAGCGGGATGACATACCTCAAGCGGAGTGGAATCGACAAAAGCAATCCCAGTCATCTCGCCGCGTCGCGTTCTCAGGAAACAGCACAACAGCATCAGACACCACGGCATCAATTCCACAAATCGGTTGTAGCTCACCAGATTCGGAAACGCCTTGCGCCAATGGGGTAGCACTGTCAACGTATAGAAATCTTTGAAGGTTCTTGCGCCAGAAGCATGAAAGGCAATCACAATTGTCATCACCTCACTCAAGCGCAAACGGGACTGACAGCGTTTCTCTCCAGGCAACGATGGCAGTTGCGGTTGATGTGACCATGCCCATTCAAACTTCTGACAGAAATCGTCTACGTTGCAGAACAGCGTTGTCAGGTCGAGGCGCGATACGATAGGTTCCATCAGCTGAGATTCGAAAGCATGTTATTACTCTTTCAAACGTAGTCCCAGCTTTTCTTTTGCGCCACTTCTCTCCTCGAACTCACGTTAATTTAACGGTTCTAGTACAGCATGTCTGACTTAACTCGTCACGCCATGACTTGATTGTCATGGTTGATCGAAGTGTAAAACACAGTAAAACACTTCGATCGTTCTACTGTGCGCGAATGGCTTGCAAGTGCCTGTCCGCGCTCAGTCATCTACCCAAGGGCTGGCTCAATCTGTTTCACCTCAATCTGCAACGCTTCAAACTTTGAACAACCACAGCGGCGACTGGCTCACCGTCTGGCGCGGAATCTCGCAGCAACCGTGCATGACTTTGGTCGATCGATTCAAGGTACAACGCTTGATGTCAGCGATTCTGGCGCTCGAATTCTGCTGGATCAAGATATCGATCCTTCTCCTGAGATTGAGATGGATCTGGTGGGAGATTCTAATGCGCGTGTCTCAATGCGTGCCCGTGTGATTCAAGTCGCACCTGAGCAAGACGGTCAATCGATCGCTTTAGTGGAATTTATCAATCTCACTCGCGCTCAGAAAGATGCTCTGAGTTTAGTAGTCTACTCGGATATGCGCAAGCGCTATGCTCAACGGCGTAACTCAATCGATGATTTGTTCCAATCGTTCGCATTCATCGCGAGTAGCTTTTGGCGATCGTTGCGCCCTCGTCGAACGAACCTCACAGTTAGCCGCTCCTAATTTTATTGCAAGGTTACACTATCCCAATTTTTCGGGTTCAGTTTTTTGGGATAGTGCAATAGCCTATTTTCTACTTACAAGATTCATTGATTCTTCACATCAATAGTACGGAAATCCTACCCGCCTTATCAATCCACACTCCTAAACATCCTCTGCCAGTCTGCTATTCGAGGGCGAGATCCGCGTCAAATGCAAAAATGGATAGGATTTAGGAATCAGTTTTGCCGCATCCGTCCGGGTCAGGGGCTTCGAGAATAAGTACCCTTGGGCATACTCACACTTCAGCGCTTTTAACTGCGCCAGTTGCTTTGTCGTTTCCACCCCTTCCGCCACTACATCCATTCCCAGATTCCACGCCAAGGTAATGATCGTGCGAACCAGTTCTAGCTTCTCGCCATCCACATCGACACGGCTGACAAAAGATTGATCGATCTTCAATACATCCATCGGGAATCGATACAGATACCCCAACGAAGAATAGCCTGTACCAAAGTCATCCACAGAAAGCTGAATCCCCATTGCTTTGAGTTGCAGCAACATATCCATCGCGGATTCAGTGTTCTCCATGATTGCGCTTTCGGTAATTTCGAGCTTGAGACAATGAGCATCAACCCCAGTATCTGTCAGAATTTGCCGAATCTGGTTAATCAGGCTAGGTTGCGAAAATTGTCGACTTGAAAGGTTAACACTGATGCTCAACGGCGGTTCTGATGCAAATTCATCTTGCCATTGTTTGAGTTGGCGGCAAGCTTCACGCAACACCCACTGTCCAAGCGGAATGATCAATCCGGTTTCTTCCGCGATCGGAACAAATTTTCCTGGAGAAATGATTCCTTGTTCGGGGTGTAGCCAGCGCACCAACGCCTCAAATCCCATAATTTGCCCAGTTGCCAGCGCTACGATCGGTTGATAGTACAACTCAAAATCCTGTCGCTCTACCGCTCGTCGCAAGTCATTTTCTAACTGCATCAGCGCTACAACATGAGTGTGCATATCGGTATCAAAGACCTCATGACATGCTTTCCCATGGGCTTTGGCGCGATACATGGCGATATCTGCACCTCGCAGCAGGTCTTCTGGTCGATCGAACTCTGTTGACGAGAGCGTAATCCCGATACTGGCAGAAGTGAACACCTCATGTCCATCCAGATTAAACGGCGTAGATAGCGCTTGCTGAACTCGTTCTGCGATTTTCGTGGCATCACTGTCCTGCTGAATATTTTCGAGCAAAATCGTGAATTCATCGCCGCCAAGTCTTGCCACCGTATCATGCTGATTGAGACAGGCTTCTAACCGTCGCGCGATCGCAATTAACAACTGATCCCCGATCATGTGCCCCAAACTATCGTTGATCACTTTGAAGCGATCGAGATCCAAGAACAACAGCGCAAAGCGGTAAGATTTATCTTCCTTAGTGCGATCGACAGTTTGACTCAAGCGCTCCATGAACAATAAGCGATTGGGTAAACCTGTGAGCGAATCATGAAACGCATTGCGGCGGAGTTGTTCTTCTACGATCTTGCGCTCGGTGACTTCACGCATGACTGAGACAAAATGGGTGACTTGTCCCTGTTCATTGCGAATCGGAACCATGTTGACATCGACCCAGAAATGCGTCTCGCTCTTGCGGTAGAGAATTACTTCTGCTCGCACTGGCTCAAAAGCTTTCAGAGTTGATCGGATGCGAGCGACCTCTGAGCTCGACGTTTTATCACCCAGTAGCACTAACGCCGACTTGCCGATCGCTTCGCCCGAAGAATAGCCTGTTGTCCGCGAAAACGCATCATTGACGTAGATAATTCTCAGGCTCAACGGATCATCGATCGATTCTTCGAGCTGCGAAATCATCACAATTTCGTTTGCATTGACGACGACCGATTCGAGTAGACGCAGATATTCTTCTAGCCATTTACGCTCGGTGATGTCTTTTACGGTGATCAGCGTTCCGGTCGCTCCTCCGGTGGCATTGCACAACAGAGTTGCGTTCACCTCTGCCCAAAACTTGCGTCCATCTTTGCGGCGGAGTTGTCCTTCTTTCCAGCCGTAGAACGGTTGCGCTTCTTCGGAGGCTCCTTGGAAATCGAACCAGCCTTCGATCGCGTGAAAAAAGTGATGGGCGGGTTTACCCAGCATTTCTGCAACCGAACACCCGACCAGTTTCGCGAGGCGCGAATTGACGTACATCACCTGATCTTGCAAATTGGTGATGACTACGCCATCGTTCAGGTTTTCCACGACGGTTTGCAGCAACCACTCGGATTCTCTGATCGCAGAGGGTGCAGGATTGGGGTCTACCGTTGTACTTGACTGATTGGAGATTTCCAAATCGATCGACTCTGCCATGCCTGCTACCTTGGGAAAATGACGCAATAAGCAAAGACCCACACCTTAGAAAGTGTGAATCTACATTGCCAGTGAATGAGGTTTTTCACGCTAAATCTGTAGAACGCGATCGCAACTTTTGGCATGAAAAAACACCAAAAAATGCAGTTGTGATGGGTTCAGTTTGCCCACGCTTGTCCGTAGGTGAACGTTTAGGAGTGAGTCAAACACCAATGTGAAATTTGTGTAGCGAGTTCGGTTGCGAACTTTTGCGGCAAACTGTGGTCGGCGTTGGGAAGAATTACTAATTTGGCATTCGGGATCTGATTCGCGTAGGTTTCACTGTGCCATACCGGAATTGTTTCATCTTGATCGCCTGTAATCACCAGAGTCGGGACGTTCAAACGATGAATCTCTTTTTCTACGGTGTCGATCGCGTCTTCGGGGCGGAGTCGCTCGACGAGAAACGATCTCGCTGCAGGTTGCGTATTCAGTTCATACCGCATCCAAGCAATTTGTCCGATCGTTTTTTCTTGTCCAATCAATCCAGCGATCGGTTTAATCAATTCCAATGTCCAATCGATCACCGGAGTCTGCCACAAAATCGGACGCAGATGGTCGTACCGTCCCGCAAAGCTATCGTCACGAATTCCTGCTGGAGCCGCCAAAATTAAGCCCTTTACCGAATCGGGATATTGAAGCGCATAGGCAGCGGACACCCATCCGCCAAAAGAATGCCCCAATAGATAAAACGAGTCTAATTGCAGCGCTTCTACGACTTGCCGCAAAAATTCGACTTCTTTTGCAATGTCGTAGCGAATTAGCGGACGCGCCGAGTCTCCAAACCCGAAGAGATCCAAACTAATGCAGCGGAAGTTCGATTTTAAGCGATCGCTCAATGGCAACCAGCAATCCGCATCTCCCATAAATCCATGTAGCATCAATAGCGGAATTCCCTCTCCTACTTCAGTGTAGGCAGCGGGAACAGTCGTTAAACCGTCAAAATTAAGCTGGATCTGGAGAATCTGTTTTTGCAGCAAGCGAGGTGAGATCGATAAACTTCAGTTCTTAATCTAGCGAATCTTGGTCACGATCGCTTGATACGATCAGGGGATTGTCTGGTGAGGTTGAGATGGCGCTGAAACGGTTTGTGATTGAGATGGGGATGGGTGTGGATCAACACGGTCAAGATCCAACAGTTGCAGCATCGAGAGCGGTTAGAAATGCGATCGCGCACAATGCTTTACCAGGAATTTGGGAAGTTGCAAAGCTGGATCATCCAAGCGAAATGGTGATCGAAGTGCAAGTCGCCGTTCCTTATCCTGAGCAGGTACGAGCGGAAGAAGTGCTGCAAGTTTTACCGTTTGGTCGGAAGACACTCAAGGTTGAATCGGGTGGAATGATTGTGCAAGGGCGAGCGATCGCAGAGTTCAACGACAAGAATGATGATATGTATGTCGCCGTCGCATCAGTCACCGTGTTTGTTGAACAACCCGAATGAGCGATTTGAATCAAGGTTGGGTGTATGAAGACCGAGTCCGTGAGCAAAACATAACGCTGCTGGAATACTACACTCGACACTATACCCATTCCTCTCAGCAAGAATGGTGCGATCGCATTCAGTCGGGAGCGATTTCGATCGATCAGATTCTCGTCACTGATCCAAACACTCCACTGCAAATCGGACAACGATTGTCTTATTGTCGATCGCCTTGGAGCGAACCTGATGTTCCGTTTGATGTTGCAATCTTGTACGAAGACGATGATTTATTGATGTTGCATAAGCCTTCAGGGTTGCCTGTGTTACCGGGTGGAGGCTTTCTTGAGAACACACTCTGGGGATGGCTCCGGCGAACGTATGCAATTCCGCCGATTCCGATTCATCGACTAGGGCGAGGAACATCGGGAGTGATGGTACTCGCGAAAACCGAGGAAGCCCGATCGAGGTTGTCAAAAGATTTGCGCGATCGTAAATTTCAAAAACGCTATCGTGCCCTCGCTGCTGGAACACCAGAATTGGATCATTTCACTGTTACAGCCAAAATCGGTAAAGTAGCTTATCCTCAGTTGGGCTATCTCTATGCAGCAACGGAAACTGGGAAAGAAGCAATCAGTCATTGTGTCGTGTTAGAGCGCGATCGCCTTCCCGATGCCACTTTGCTAGAAGTCACCATTCCAACAGGTAGACCGCATCAAATTCGGATTCACTTAGCAGCGGCGGGATATCCGCTCTTGGGTGATCCATTGTACGGAGCAGGTGGAATTGCGATCGGAGAAAGTTCGATTCCAAGCGAGTGCGGCTATTTGCTTCACAGCTATGAACTGTGTTTAACTCATCCAACGCAGGGACATTTACTAACAATCCGATCGCAACCGCCCGTAGTATTGTGTGTTTCGCTCGAAGATTCGCTAGATTGAAAGCATCGTGTAGCTCAATCATTATGCTTAAACGATTGTTCCTGATTGTTCCCGTCGTGACCTTGATAGCAAGCTCTCCAGTTTTAGCTCAGTCGCTCCCAAATTTATCGATCGTTGATCGTAAACGTCTTACCCGCGATTTGATTCCGACCAATTCCCAAGATTTTTTTAGACAGGGACGAGCGCAATTAGAGCGTGAGATCCGATTGTTAGAACGTCGATCGCAACAAGAGAATCTGCTGAAGATTGATCCAGCGACGCGCTATCTGGAGGAGAAAAATCCGCGATCGTGGTCGCAACATCAAGAAAAACAGCGGATGAGTTATTCCCATCCGCTGTAATCCGAACAGAGCGAACCAGACAAACTCTAAATATGCGTTGAAATCAGTTCGCGATAGCGGCTCTTTTGCTTCACGCCTTTGAGTTCCGCTACCTTATCTTTGTTCTTGAAAATATGCACGGTCGGCGTTCCCATCACACCCGCCGCTTCTGCAATGTCTGGATCTTCCTCGACATCAATTTCTACAAAATGGATCTGACCATCGAACTCATCCACCACTTTGCTCAAGATCGGCTTGAGTGTATGACAAGGACCGCAGCTTGGTGACGCATATTTGACCAGAATTAAGCGATCGCTTTGGTGATACAACTTCCGCAATGCTAATCCGCCCCGATGCCGCGTTGATTCCAAAGTAAACTCATGCACTTCGTTTTCGCTTGCGACATGAGCCGTATTCTCTTCATTCGGTACATCTGCTTCAATCCGAGCAAACTCTTGCACCAAACCATTCACCGACAGCCAGCGTTCCGCTAACATTGCCGCCATACAGCCTGTTCCCGCTGCGGTAATCGCCTGACGGAATTCGTGATCCTGGACATCTCCCGCTGCAAACACGCCTTCGAGATTGGTTTCAACACTGCCATGCTTGGTCTTGATATACCCGACTTCATCGAGTTCGATCTGGCCTTTGAATAGAGAAGTGTTTGGCGTATGCCCGATCGCATAAAACAAACCTTTCGCCTCGACGGTGCTTTCTGCTCCAGTTTTGCGATCGCGAATTCTCACGCCTGTCATGTGTTTCGCATCGCCTACGACATCAATCGTTTCTGAATTCCAATGCACTGTGATTCGAGGATTGCTCAAGACGCGATCCTGCATCGCTTTCGAGGCACGCATTGCTTCACCCCGCACGACCATATGCACGTGATCACCGTACTTTGTGAGATAAATCGCTTCTTCTGCTGCGGTATCTCCACCGCCAATCACGACCAGCGGCACACCCCGGAAAATCGGAGTCGCTCCATCGCAAATTGCACAGGCTGAAATCCCACGACTCCAGAACTCATGCTCATTTGGTAGACCTAACCGTTTCGCGGTCGCTCCGGTGGCAATCACAACGGTATGTGCTTTCACTTCGCGCGTTTCCGATCTAATCGTAAACGGACGCTGCGAAAAATCGACCGACAGGACATCTTCCATGACCAGTTCTGCACCCCAGCGTTCAGCTTGCGCTTTCATCTGCGTCATTAAGTGAGGCCCTGTAATGCCTTGCGGGAAACCAGGAAAATTCTCAACTTCGGTGGTGGTCATCAGTTGTCCGCCAGGCAGACCACCCGCCTGAAAGCCTTCAAAGACTAAGGGTTTGAGGTTGGCACGCCCTGCATAAATCGCCGCCGTGTAACCAGCCGGGCCTGACCCGATAACAACCAGATTTTCTACAGTTGGGTTTGCCATAAGGTTTCTATTACAAACTCATAACGACTATGAGTAGTATAACTCAGATCTGGAAGAAAAGTTAAGCAGTAAAATACGAATAGAATTTTGCGATTCGAGAAAATGACTCTCACCTCAAAGCTCATGACCCTCGCTGAATATTTAGAGTATGACGCTGGAACCGAGAAGCGCTATGAATTAGTCGATGGAGTTCTCATCGAAATGCCGCCAGAAAGTACTCGTAACACTCGAATCGCACTCTTTCTATTATCAGAATTTCTCAAGCTGCTTCCGTTTCAGAAAATTAGCCACAAAGATTACGAATTAGTCGTGAGCGGTGCGCGGACAAGAGTCCGTTTTCCTGATTTGATGGTGTTCACCGATGAACTCGTTGAAGCATTGAGCGGTGCAACGCGCGGGACAATTTTGCTCGATATGCCGCCGCCTGAGATCGTCGTTGAAGTCGTGTCACCTGGAAAACCGAATCGCGCGCTGCTTCGCAGATACCGCAAGGGTCGCGACTATCGATACAAGCGCTCAGAGTATGCGGCACGAGGGATTGCAGAATATTGGGTCATTGACCCCGATGAAGCGCAGATTACCTTATTGACTTTAGTGGATGGATTTTATGAAGCAGTAGTGTTGCGGGGAAGCGACCGAATTCAATCTGCTCAACTTCCTGAATTGCAATTAACGATCGAACAAGTGATGCAAGCGGGCGAATGATTTCGGTAAACCCAATCGATTCAATCGGTAGACCTCACCGAGCCTCTGTTCTGCCCATCGGCAACTACCCCTTTCTGAGTTGGGTTTGCCCCAATGCGATCAAGTCGCATTCTTCTTACAGTAGATACATCAGCAAAGCGAACACCGCCAAGCGAAACTAACTCCTCTCTCTTTTAATGATCATGATGACTTCTACTCGTTTGCAACCTTGGCAAGAAATGGAAATCGCTCGTCGTCAGTTCAATCAACTCTTCAACGAATTGATGCCGACTCGTGAAGCAACCTGGACACCTGCGATCGAGTTCAACAGCACTGAAGAAGCGTTCACCGTCCGCGTTCAACTCCCTGGCATTAAGGCAGAAGATGTCGAAGTGCAAGTCGCCCAAGATACGATCGCGATTTTTGGCGATCGCAAGTTCGAGCAGACCGATGCAAAAGGATTCCGCTCTGAGTTCCGTTACGGCAAGTTCCGCCGCGTATTGTCGCTGCCTGCTGCCGTTCAGAACGATCAAGTCAAGGCTGAATTCGTTGACGGTATCTTGACGTTGACACTGCCTCGCCTGCAAGCCGTTAAGCCTGCGATCGTGAAATTGAACTTGGCTGGAACGACTGAGACTGCGATCGCTCCCGAAGCTGAAACCGCAGACGTTTGGAATAGCTAATCTCATCGGGGAAGATTCAACTTCTTTCCCCAACCGTCCCCCAATCGGTTCGGTAGGTACGGTAAATACCCCTTCATGGAACGTAAGAAGGCGAACAGTATATTAGGTAGGGGATTGAAGGATGCTTTGGTGGCACTGAACTAATGATTACCCGTTTGAGTCCTGCCGCCCCGAACCGATTCTGGCACTGTTGCCAGTCCCCTACCCTTAACAAGCATTTGATAGTGATGGAGCCGAAGCACCAATATGGCAAAAGTTGTTGGAATTGACCTAGGAACGACAAACTCGTGTGTCGCTGTGATGGAAGGTGGTAAGCCCACCGTGATTGCGAATGCAGAAGGGTTTCGGACAACGCCTTCCGTCGTAGGATACGCGAAAAATGGCGATCGCTTAGTCGGTCAAATCGCCAAGCGCCAAGCTGTGATGAACCCAGAGAATACCTTTTATTCCGTCAAGCGGTTCATCGGTCGTCGATTTGATGAAGTGACAAATGAAGCAACAGAAGTTGCATACAAAGTCCTGAATGTAAGCGGCAACGTGAAACTCGATTGCACCGCACAAGGCAAGCAGTTTGCGCCGGAAGAGATTGCTGCTCAAGTTCTCCGCAAGCTGAAAGAAGACGCAAGTAAGTATCTGGGCGAAGATGTCACCCAAGCGGTGATCACCGTTCCGGCTTACTTTAATGACTCTCAGCGCCAAGCGACCAAGGACGCAGGTAAGATCGCAGGCTTAGAAGTGCTGCGGATTATCAACGAACCGACTGCGGCATCGCTGGCATACGGTCTCGATAAGAAGAGCAACGAAACGATTCTCGTCTTTGACTTGGGAGGCGGTACGTTTGATGTCTCCATTCTCGAAGTGGGAGACGGTGTGTTTGAAGTTCTTTCAACTTCAGGTGACACCCACCTAGGTGGAGACGACTTCGATAAGAAGATCGTAGATTTCCTTGCAGACGGTTTTGCTCGTGCAGAAGGTATCGACCTTCGCAAAGACAAGCAAGCCCTCCAGCGTTTGACCGAAGCGGCTGAGAAAGCGAAGATTGAGCTTTCCAACGTGACCCAAGCGGATATTAACCTACCGTTTATCACGGCAACTCAAGACGGGCCGAAGCACTTGGATACGACTCTGACTCGTCAGAAGTTCGAGGAACTGTGTGCAGATTTAATCGATCGTTGTCGCATTCCTGTCGAAGCCGCGTTGCGTGACTCGAAGCTCGACAAGAGCAAGATCGATGAAGTTGTACTCGTTGGGGGTTCAACTCGGATTCCGGCGGTGAAGGAAGTCGTGAAGCGCGTTCTTGGCAAAGACCCGAACCAAACGGTGAACCCGGATGAAGTGGTTGCGGTCGGTGCTGCGATTCAAGCGGGTGTGTTGTCAGGTGAAGTCAAAGACATTCTCTTGCTCGACGTGACTCCGCTGTCTCTCGGTGTCGAAACCTTGGGTGGTGTGATGACCAAGATCATTCCTCGCAACACCACGATTCCGACCAAGAAATCTGAAGTGTTCTCGACCGCAGTAGATGGACAAAGCAATGTAGAAATCCATGTGCTGCAAGGTGAGCGCGAAATGTCGAACGACAACAAGAGCCTCGGAACCTTCCGCTTGGATGGAATTCCTCCCGCTCCCCGTGGCGTTCCTCAAATCGAAGTCACTTTCGACATCGACGCGAATGGTATCTTGACCGTTTCTGCCAAAGATAAGGGAACAGGTAAGGAACAATCGATCAGCATTACAGGCGCATCAACCTTGCCGAAGGATGATGTGGAACGCATGGTTCGCGATGCTGAAGTGAATGCTTCGACCGACAAAGAACGTCGTGAGCGCATCGACCTGAAGAACCAAGCAGATTCGTTGGCATATCAAGCCGAGAAGCAGATTGGTGAATTGGGCGATAAAGTGCCTGCGGATGACAAGACTAAGGTTGAAGGCTTGGTCAAGGATCTTAGAGAAGCGATCGCACAAGAAGACTTCGATCGAATCAAGACCCTGACAACGGATTTACAACAATCGCTGTACGGCATTAGCCAAAACCTCTATCAGCAAGCGGGTGGCGGTGAAGCTCCGGGCGCTGATCCGGGTGCAGGTGCTGGCGGTTCGACAGGTTCGACTGGCAGCGGTGATGATGTGATCGATGCTGACTTCACCGAGTCGAAGTAGAAGCTTGATTAATCATTGAAGCGGGGAGATCCAATTCTGGATCTCCCCGCTTTTTTATAGCTGATAATTCAGCTCTCTTCTGATTGTTCAGGTGCATTCCTGATCGCGCTCTAGTAAACCTCATCATGAGAGCCAAGCGTTAAAAGATTTCCTTTGCCGTTGTCTCAGAATTAGCAACGAATTGAAAAACGATACGATCGCTGTAATTAATGGAGCAAGACCAACAATTTGCCAAATCGCCCTACAATTTGTGGGTTGCCAACCTGGGATCAAAAGGATCGACAGCAAGTAGCTCTAACGTTTGCTCGATCTGCAACTTCATTTGTGGATTTTGCCGCAGCAATCGTTTCAATTTTCTACTAAACCCGCTACTCCAAACAAACTGCATTAAGCTTCTAGCTCCGCCATCAAATCCATAGCTGAACCGCGGCGAACCCGACCTCTAGCGTAGTCTTGTTCCGCTTCGTGAACTTCCCTGAACGAGTTTTGCTCTTTGCTGTTGGCTTAAGCGTTTATTAATAATATCGATCAGAATTTCCTGCGCCTCAAGTGGTAACGCTTCAACAGTTTCAAGCGCCTTTTGAAATTCAAGGGTTTTGATGGTGTCTGACCGAGTGTGTTGAGTTGCCATGATTCACGTCTAGAAATGAGTTGCGATCGTATTAATTCAGCAAAATCATTCATCCTCTTCTGATTGTTCAGGCGCACTCTCGATCGCTTTTTGTTGCTCGACTATCGGTTTAACCTCGATCGCTTCTTTCTCCGCTTCCATGGGTTCAAACTCGATCGCTCTTTGTTGCTCGACTATCGGTACAACCTCGATCGCTTCTTTCTCCGCTTCCATGGGTTCAAACTCGATTGCTCTTGCTTCCGGTAAGGCTCGCTCAATTTGGGCGGGCAGTTCTAAAGGCTGAAGTTCAACCAATTCTGGCAAAGCGACCAATGGTTTCTCGACTTCTTTGACCGTAATCGGAATTTGCAGCGGTTGGAGTTCTTCGATCCAACAAGACGCGATCGGTAAAGTTTGATCCAAATCGTCCAAAGCTCTTGGAATCACCATCACAGAATGTAATTCCCCAACTCGTTCGGCTTCCTGCATCCCGACTTCGACTGCCATTGCCACGTTTGCCACGGTTCCCCGCACGATCGCAGTACATAATCCATCCCCGATCGTGTGATAGGCCGTCAGCGTCACATCGGAAGATTTGAGCATCGCATCCGCTGCTGCTACCATCGCGGGAAATCCACGAGTTTCAAGCAATCCCACTGCGAGATCGCGAAACTGGCTCGTCCCGTGACTCCCAATCATCGCGGCAAGCTTGCTGCCGATCGGTAAAACTGCATCTAGGTTCGGCATCGGGCGCGGAATAATCGCGGTAGAAACTTTCATGCCGAATTGTGCGACTGTTTCGGCTCCCACTTCTACGGCTAGGCGCACATCTGAGATACCACCGCGCACGACCGCAGTACAGTAGCCACCGCCGATCATTTCGTAGCCGACCAGCGTCACCCCGGAGGATTTCAGCATCATATCGGCAGTGCCCACGATCGCGGGAAAACTTTGGGTCGAGACAAGACCAAGGGCTGTATCGGTGTAACGATCTTGGCGGTTCATTGGCACAGGGGCGAAAATGTTACTTTCATCTTAAAGCGATTCTGGGTTAAGTTGTCCCATTGCCCAGGTTGTGTACGTTCCGATCGGACTCCAAATCAAGTAGGGGATCAGTAAGAATGCGGCTGTGCCTGAAATGGGGAGAACCAAGAACGTTAAAATTAAACCCAGCACAAAGCCGAGTCCGCCTACGATCGTGCCGTTGCGTAAACTTCTTGTCCAAAGAAGCACCGGGGAGTAGGCGACAATCGTAATTTCAACCAGCGCGTAGAATGCCATCAATCCCCAGTTTTGCGTTCTTTCCCAAACGATATAGGCTGACCAAGCGCCGCAGATAAATACGATCGTCCAAATCAGTGGAATGGCTTTTTCAAAAGTGAGCCATCGCGGACGCTGCAATCGATTGAACCATTTGACATCTTTGGGACGAAGAATGCTGCTCCCTAACGCAATTAGGAAAGTAACACCGCCAATAACTAGCCATGAGGGAAGCATACTTGCGCTCCAAAAGAGATGATTTGCATTGTGTCAGAGATAGAGGATGAAGGAATCGATCTCAAGAGTGAATTTAAGATTTGGAGCGAATCATCATGTCTCAAGTTAAAAGTCCGCTTCGTTATCCAGGTGCAAATCAAAAGCGATCGACAAAATTCTTCCTCACATTCCGCTCGATATTCACGAATATCGAGAACCTTTTGTTGGAGGTGGTTCAGTTTGTCTTGCAGTAAAACAGCTTTTTGAGAATCGAATTAAACAGTATTGGATCAATGACTTAAATTTCGACTTATATTGCTTTTGGATATTTGCAAGAACTGAGATTGAAGCGCTTGTAGATGAAGTCGAAAAGATCAAACAAAAATATACAGATGGAAGAGAATTATTTAATTACTTTACTCGTGAAGATTTGATATTAAGCGAGTTTGATCGAGCCGTTCGTTTCTTTGTGCTAAATCGAATGACGTTTTCAGGTACAGTTGACTCAGGCGGGTACTCGCAACAAGCCTTTGAGCGGCGATTTACAGATTCATCGATCGAGCGATTACGCAAGCTGTCAATCCACTTATCTTCGATTCACATCACGCATGGCGACTATGAGGAGCTATTGTTTCAACCCGGAGACAATGTTTTTATTTTTCTAGATCCGCCCTTGAGTGCGACAAAATCAAAGCTTTATGGCGTTCGAGGAAAGTTACACACTGGCTTTGATCATGAGCAGTTCGCGAATAATATGCGAAACTGTCCGCACCCCTGGCTAATCACTTGTGATGATTCTCCCGAAGTTCGGAAACTGTTTGAGTTTGCTCACATCATCGAATGGACACTTCAGTATGGAATGAACAACTACAAGCAAACCTTTGCTGCTGAAGGTCGAGAGCTATTAATTAAAAATTATTAATGCCCGTCTTGAATTTCAGCATACGCAGCATAGACCCCTTTAACGTTGTACCAATTTAGAAAAATGCGGGCGACTTGTTCTGCGAGTTGGGGCTTACCTTGTTTGATCAGCGATCGCATGACAGGCGTAAGGGTTCGTTCGTTCAACAATCCACCGATCGACAACACACCCCACAAGACCCGATGAATCCAAGTCATTTGGATCATCATCTTCACATCCCAAGTTGGATGCTTCTGATAAAACACCACACCCATTCGACCGCGCTGAAGTTCCACATCAATCAATCGCGGAATTTGATCCAAAGAAAACGCAGGATGCCAATGATATCCCACTGCTTCCGGGCATTTAATGAGCTTCAATCCTAAGTTCTTCAGGCGCACACCAAGTTCTAAATCTTCCCAACCGTATTGTCTAAACCCTGTGTCAAACAGTCCCGCTTCGATTAACCAACGACGCGCGATCGCAACATTCCCCGTCGCAAAGTAAGCCGCAGAAAAATCAGTAATCTTATACGGCTCCGAAGTTGGATGATCAAAATTTGCCGTGTTAATCACTCGACCGTAGGTAAAAAACCGATCGTCACCGAATTCTTTCTGCGCTTGCATCAACGCTTCAACGTGCGATCGCAAAAACACATCGGTCACGACCAAATCACTATCAATAAATACGATCGTGTCGCCGTTTGCTTGTTCTACTCCATGATTGCGTGCCCCTGCTGCTCCGCCGTGATCCTGACAAAACAAGCGAACATGAGGAAACTCCTCCGTACTCGACAACCATTCCACCGTGCCATCGGTAGACCCATCATCGACCACTACCACTTCGTAATCCGAAAACTGCTGGCGTTCAAGCGCTCGGAGGCACTTCTCTAGAATCGGTTTGCGGTTGTACGTCGGAATCACAACACTCAAAAACACAGCAACATTCTCCTCAGCGTCACGTTCTTAGGATTGTGGATTAAATAAGATCGGTCATTGCAAAGTTGATTCGCCCTCACCCCCAACCCCTTCTCCCAATCTGGGAGAAGGGGTTGGGGGTGAGGGCGAAGGTCCCGGCATTAATGAATCCATAGTCCTTAGCTTAGTATCCTCGATCATGGTTAAACCCTGTCGAGTTCCAGCTTGGCGCGATTTCTGTCGCAAGATAGGTTCGTAGATTTCTCAATCTGCTTACGGAGAAAAGAACAGCATCGTTTCTCGAGCGCAAATTCTGTGCAACTTCTGACGTGCGATACAGAACTTTAACGGGATAATTGTAAACTTGATTGTTCTGACGTTACAGAGAGCGGAAATTATGGGTCGTGCGAAGAAAGTTGTGCTGGCTTATTCAGGTGGAGTTGATACATCCGTTTGTATTCCGTACCTCATGCAAGAGTGGGGAGTTGAAGAAGTCATCACATTAGCCGCAGATTTGGGGCAGGGCGATGAGTTGGAGCCGATTCGAGAAAAGGCTTTGACTTCTGGAGCTTCGGTTTCACTGGTCGCAGATGCCAAGATCAGCTTTATCAAAGATTACGCATTTCCGGCGATTCAGGCGAATGCAATGTACGAAAATCGCTATCCGCTCTCGACCGCGTTGGCGCGTCCGCTGATTGCCAAATTGCTGGTCGATGCGGCAGCAGAGTATGGAGCCGATGCAGTGGCGCATGGCTGTACCGGGAAAGGGAATGATCAAGTGCGGTTTGATGTGGCGATCGCAGCGCTCAATCCGGATCTCAAGGTTCTGGCTCCCGCTCGCGAATGGGGCATGAGTCGCGAAGAAACGATCGCATATGGAGAGCGCTTCGGAATTTCGTCTCCAGTGAAGAAAAAGTCGCCTTACAGTATCGATCGTAATTTGCTCGGTCGCAGCATCGAAGCGGGCCCACTCGAAGATCCTTGGACGGAACCGCTGGAAGAAATCTACGCGATGACCAAAGCGATCGAAGATACGCCGAATGAGCCGGATTACGTTGAAATCGGGTTTGAGATGGGCATTCCAGTGAGCTTGGATGGTCGGGTGCTAAATCCGATCGAGCTTGTGACGGAGTTAAACGATCGAGTGGGAAATCACGGCATCGGACGAATCGATATGGTCGAAAATCGTTTGGTCGGGATCAAGTCGCGCGAGATTTATGAAACGCCTGGATTGTTGGTGTTGATTCAGGCGCATCGTGATTTAGAAAGTCTCGCCCTGACCGCAGATGTGACCCACTACAAGCGCGGGATTGAAGAAACCTATTCGCAAATGATCTACAACGGTCTGTGGTATAGCCCGCTTAAATCCGCCCTTGATGCGTTTGTGCAGCAGACTCAGGAGAAAGTCACCGGAATCGTTCGGGTAAAATTGTTTAAGGGCAATTCGTCGATCGTGGGTCGCAAATCTGAACATTCGCTGTACACGCCCGATTTGGCAACTTACGGAGCGGATGATCAATTCGATCACAAAGCGGCGGAAGGGTTCATTTACGTTTGGGGATTGCCCACTCGCGTTTGGTCACAGCAACACCGGAAGTAAGAGTCGCTCGATGAGATGGGGAGACTCTTACTTGCTATCTCCCCATCTCTCTTGACGAAGCCGCTACGATAGGTTTTAACCTTCAGTTTTTACGCGATCGCTCATGTTGTACCGACGTTTTGGACGCACCGAACTTCAGATGCCCGTTTTCTCGTGCGGAGGAATGCGCTATCAGTACAAGTGGCAAGATGTCCCTAGAAATCAAGTTCCATCCGATAATCAGGCAAATCTAGAAGCGACGATTCGACGATCGTTTGAATTGGGAATCTATCACATCGAAACGGCTCGCGGCTATGGTTCCTCAGAAATGCAGTTAGGTCAGATTTTGCCGAAACTGCCGCGCGAAAAGCTGATTTCTCAAACTAAGATTGTGCCGATGGCAGATCCGAAGGCGTTTCGAGAAACATTTGAACGATCGCTAAATTATCTCAAGTTGGATTACGTTGATCTTTTAGGATTGCATGGGATTAACAACGAGGAAACACTCGAAAACGCAATTCGATGTTTAGAAGTTGTGCGAAAACTCCAAGACCAAGGAAAAGTTCGATCGGTCGGGTTCTCAACCCATGGATCAACTGAGATCATTGTTAAAGCGATCGAAACGAACCAATTCGACTACGTGAATTTGCACTGGTATTACATCAATCAGCAGAATTGGAACGCGATCAAAGCCGCGAACGCGCACGATATGGGCGTTTTTATTATCAGCCCGTCGAATAAAGGTGGAAACCTCTACGATCCGCCCAAGCGACTTGTCGATCTGTGTGCGCCCCTTTCCCCGATCGTATTCAACAATCTCTTTTGTCTGAGCCATCCAGAAGTTCATACGCTCAGCGTCGGAGCCGCAAGACCGAGCGATTTCGATGAACACCTGAAAACTTTAGAACTGCTCGATCAAGCCGATGAAATCCTGCCGCCGATTCTTGAAAAACTAGAGCAAGCCGCAATCGAGCGACTCGGCGCAGATTGGGTCAAACGCTGGCAAATCGGATTGCCCACGGTCGATCAAACTCCTGGACGCTTGAATCTCCATACTGTTCTGTGGCTACGGAATTTGGCGATCGCTTACGATCTGGTCGATTATGCCAAAATGCGCTACAACCTGCTCGGTCAAGCCGATCACTGGTTTCCAGGGGCGCGGATCAATCAAATCGATATCGAGGCATTGCGTCCCTGTCTCGCAGCGAGTCCATTTGCCGATCGCATTCCCGAACTTTTGCGCGAAACGCATCAACTTTTGGGCGGTGAAGCTGTCAAGCGATTATCGCAACAATAACCATCGAGAAAATTCTTCTAATTTAAACGCTCAAACTTTTTACTACAGGGTAAAGTAAGGAGATTCGTTTTATTGCCCTCAGTGCAGACACTGATTTTTTCTTGTGATCGCCATCTATCCCGGTAGCTTTGACCCGATTACTTACGGACATCTCGACATTATCAAGCGAGGTGCGCTGTTATTCGATCGGGTAATCGTTGCCGTGTTACGAAATCCAAACAAAACACCGCTCTTTAGCGTTCAGCAGCGATTGGAGCAAATTCAAACCGCCGCTCAACATCTACCCAACGTTGAAGTCGATAGTTTTGAAGGACTGACCGTAACTTACGCTCAGATGCGGGGAGCCACCGCTTTGATGCGCGGATTGCGTGCTGTTTCAGACTTTGAAATGGAGTTGCAAATGGCACACACGAATAAAACGCTGTCTACTCAAATCGAGACTGTTTTTCTCGCAACCTCGAACGAATTTAGTTTCCTCAGCAGCAGCGTGGTCAAGGAAATCGCCCGGTTTGGCGGTTCTATCGATCACCTGGTTCCTACCCACGTCGCCGAAGATATTTACCGATGCTACGTCAAGACTCACCCAGTATCACCCCAGACGGATTCAGCGCTCCCGATCGTCGCCCCGACGCTTCAAGAGACGTGCAGCGAGTAGGCAGTCTCGATATCCAGCGGGAACTCAATCGGCTAGAGGAGATGATTCTCGATAGCCCTAGAGTTCTGTGGTCGCGTCGCACGATGGTCGATGAGGATTCATTTCTCGATCAGTTGGATCTGGTGCGGTTGAGTCTGCCAGAGGCATTTCATGAAGCGATGGAGATCGCGCAGCATCGCGACGAGATTTTGGATCAGGCAGAACAGTACGCGCAAGAAATTGTTGAGGAAGCAGAACGTCGTGCGGCTCAACTTCTGAACGAAACCGGAATTATTCAGCGAGCCGAACAGGAAGCACAGCAGATTCGCCATTCGGTGCAGCAAGAATGCGAAACGGTGCAGCAACAAACGATCGCGCAAATTGAACAAATGCGACGACAGGCGCAACATGATTTAGAAGAGATGCGGCGATTGGCGATCGAAGAAAGCGAAGATGTGCAAAACGGCGCGGACGAATACGCCGATAAAGTCTTACGCGATATGGAAGCACAAATGGCTGAAATGCTCCGAATTGTGCGAAATGGTCGCGCTCAACTGCAAATTAATCAACCTCAGCAACCCGCTCCGAAACCGATGCCGAAAGGAAATGTTGTCGATCGCAAGGTTTAAGCTCTGGGCTCTTTCAGCTTAGACAGCATATCTACAGTGTCACCGAGAGCAGTTGTAAGATTATTGCGGGTTTGGGTGTGGCTGATTTTTTCAGTGTGCAAATCTTGAGCGAGTTGATTGCGATCGCTCCACACTTCAATCAGTTTCGCTTGCAGTTTGGAAACAGTTTGGAGTTGATCAATTTCAGTTTGGATCTCGGTTTCAGAAGCTTGAGGCTGATTTTTTAAGCGATCGAGTTCGGCGCGAAATTCCGCGATCGTGTTTTGCATCGCTTGAGTTTCAGCGCGTCGCTGTTCTGCTTCAATCTCATAGCGTTTACGCCAATTGTCTGCACTGGCATGGGCAGATTGTTCCGCCGCCTGTGCTGCTTTGACTTGCTGCTGTAAATCTTTTACTTCGTTGAGCCAGCCGACAACTTGAGACATTGCAGGTTCCTGTTTTGCGATCGTTCTACACGATACTCCAAGATCCGCAACTTAGAGCAATCCGATTACATCGCGATCCTACGGAACTTGCAAAGCGATCCTATGGAACTTGCAGAGCAATCGCGTCGCTAGAATTCGGCTGAGCGAACAAGTTAATGTTCGTATCGCCCCACAGTTTCAAGGCGAGAAGCACAGGTTCCATACTCCGACCCAGCGGCGAAAGGCTGTACTCTACTTTGGGAGGGACTTGTGGATAAACTTTACGCACGATCAGCCCGTCTGCTTCCATTTCCCGCAACTGGTTAGTCAGCATTCGCTGCGTCACATCCGGGACTTGTCGCCGAATTTCGTTGAAGCGCAGTGTGCCATCCAGTAGATGAAATAAGATCACGCATTTCCACTTGCCATCAATCAGGCTAATCGTTGCTTCGACCGAACAGCCAGGATTGCAGGTGAGCCGAGAATGACGGATTTTGGTCATTTGACAGTATCCTTTTTGATACTATGTGCAGACAATGTGCGTACTTCACAGGTTTGATAATAGCTTCTACGATAGCGTTGTAGCAACTAGAGAGGGTAACAATGCGAGCAATTGGTTATCAGCAACCTGGAAACCTCGATCGCGATCAAGCGCTTGTCGATATTGAGTTACCTACACCCACTCCCGAAGGACAAGATCTTCTCGTTGAAGTCAAAGCGGTGTCGGTCAATCCGGTCGATGTCAAAATTCGGCGGAGTGGCAAGCCTGATCTGGGAAGCTGGAAGGTACTGGGCTGGGATGCGGCTGGAATTGTCACGGCTGTCGGTTCTAAGGTGACGCTGTTTCAGCCGGGTGATGAAGTGTTTTATGCCGGTGCGATCGCACGCCCTGGAACCAACGCGGAATATCATTTAGTCGATGAGCGCATCGTGGGTACGAAGCCGAAAACGCTCGATTGGGCGGCTGCGGCGGCGCTGCCGCTCACGTCAATTACTGCTTGGGAAATGCTGTTCGATCGCTTGGATGTGAATCGCTCTGTGCCTGGAGCTGCTCCAGCAATTTTAATTATTGGTGGGGCTGGCGGCGTTGGCTCGATCTCGATTCAGATGGCGCGCGGAATGACGGATTTGACGGTGATCGCTACTGCTTCTCGACCGGAGACGATGAGTTGGGTCAAAGAAATGGGAGCACATCATGTGATCGACCACAGTTCGCCTCTGGCTGAACAAATTGCAGCACTGGGATTAGGTGCTCCTGCTTTCGTTTTTTCGACCACTCAAACGGATCGCCATCTCGACGCGATCGCAGCGTTGATTTCGCCCCAAGGTCGCTTTGGGCTGATCGACGATCCGGCAGCGCTTGAGATCACTCAGTTTAAGCGCAAGTCTGTGTCTGTTCACTGGGAACTGATGTTTACGCGATCGCTCTTTAATACGGTTGATATTGCTGAGCAGGGAAAACTCCTGAATGAAGTCTCGCACCTCGTCGATGAGGGCAAACTGCGGACAACGCTGACAGAAAAGTATTCGCCGATCAATGCTGCCAATCTCAAGCAGGTTCACAGGCTAATTGAGAGCGGCAAGGTGCGGGGAAAAATCGTCCTTGAAGGCTTTGACACGGCTGCGAAATAAATAGCAGGTATATCGTTACTTCCAGTCTTGGTTGGCTCGATCGAGAACATACTGGGCGACTGACTGAATCTCTGTCTCACTCAGTCGCTCCTTGTATGCCGACATATTTCCTTTGCCGTTGGTGATGAGGTTCGCAATCGCGTCTATCGTTGTGTATCCGTTTTTCTCTAATGCTTTTAACTTCAGCGTTTTACCACGTCGTACAATGTTGCCGCCATTGGCGTGACAGCCCGCACACTGAAGCTCGAAAAGCTTGCTGGGGCTTGACTCTGCTGCCCACGCTGGCGATGTGAATAGAAAGATGGCGCTAAGTGCGATCGCAATAATTTTCAGCATTGTATTTTTGGATTCTACTGTTGGATTTTGACATACTCCAACTTTGTTCGGCGCGATCGCAACGTTAATAGTTAGCCATACCACTGTTTCCACTTGGCGGCAGGTAGTTCAATCCAGTAATACGTTGCAGTTGAGGCGATGAGAGACAGCACTAGCACAGCCATAAATCGAGTGACAAAGGCTTGAAGTTCAGTGGGTGCTGCAATCAACGGCTGAATCCAGCGCAAAATCAGGTAGTGCCATAGATACAGCCCATAAGACAAGTTGCCGAGTACTTCAAGCACCCGCAGCGGATTTTGCGAGATTGCACCTCGTGACAACCGAGGACGGGAGCTAGACGGACTCCATTCAAAAGCGAGAATAAACACACTGGTCACAGCAGCCGTTAAAGGCTGGAGTCCGAAGATGTTCATCCTCACAGCGTCCATCGGATCGGTCTGCATAGGAATCGCGTGGTAGTAAGCTATGTGCGCTCCCAATAAGCAGACCGCTGCGACCAGCATCACTGCCGCTGCCTTAAAGATTGCAGACGATATAGACAGCGGCAGCTTAATTGCCCACAGTCGTTTCAGCAGTGGATTAAGCAAAAAGCCGAGCAAGAAGATGTCCAAACTGCACCAAAGCGTCATGTACCAGTGGATCGCCGGGTACGACTCGCTAGAGATAATTGCTGGATAACCCGTGTTCCAGACGTTAAGCTTAATCAGAAACACAACCCAGAGCGAAAGTGCGATCACACTCACGATGGCACGCAAAGTCGTCAGCGATCGCACGATCCCGTAAATTAGTGGCACCAGTAAGTAAAACTGCACCTCGACCGAGAGCGACCACAGGGTTGGATTAAATCCAATCGCTGAGATAAAGTTTTGATAGGTAAACGTGAAGATGCGACCTAGAACGTACCAGTTCTCAAGTCGCAGCACTTCAGGATGCATGAAAAGTGCCTCGAAGCCGACCACGAATGCGTATAGCGGAATAATCCGCACTGCCCGGTTGCGCCAAAACTGAAGGACTCCTCTGTGAGAATAACGGTAGCGCCCGCTATAGAAAGCTTTGCCCATGAGATAGCCGGAAAGCGCAAAGAAAATCCACACGGAGATTGCACCGTAGGGAAGGAACATCCACGTCAGATTGATCGATCGATTCGCGATCGAGAAGACGATCGAGTCGTTGGGCACGCGGCAATGTGCCAAAATCACCATCAGACACGCTACACCACGTAGAGAAAGCAGTGCATCCACCCGATTGGAGGAAGTAGAGTCACAATCAGCGATCATACATCGGCAACAAACAGCTTCGACCGATTTTACCAAGATCGTACCCTCAGCACCATGCTGCTCTAAGTACAGCCTAAGATCAGGTTCACGCGATCAGATTTGGTATTCTACTGTTGGATTTTGACATCCTCCGACTTTGTTCGGCACAATAGCAGTGTTGTGAGGCAAGGAGAAGCGTCTCGTGATCGGAAGAATTGGCGTTGGGGTGGTGTGTTTTGCGATCGCGTTCGTGCTCGCGAGCCTGGTGGAGTATTGGGTACATCGATTAATGCACAAGCCGTACAAGCTGGGCGAACGGCATCGCGATCATCATCGTCGCAATGAGGGGCAAGGCGTGCTGTGGGAGTTTTTTGACTATCTCAAAGGCACAGTGTTGATCATGGGATTGTTGTTCTTCGTGTCGATCGAGGCGGGATTGGGCTGGTTCTTAGGCGGTTTGGCTTATGCGGCGTTTTCGTCCTACGCTCATCAGCTCCAGCATGAAAATCCGACGAAGTGTTTTTGGATGAAGATGCCTGTTCACTATGTGCATCACAAGTATGGAATGTGGCATCACAATTTCGGGCTGGCGGTGGACTGGTGGGATCATGTGTTCGGAACGTACAAGCCCGTGGAATGGTTGACTGAGCAAGAATTGAGTCAGCCCGATCGAAATTATTTGGAGCTGCGATGGTGGTGAGGTAGGTAAAAAAATGTGGGGCGATCGATTAACTCGATCGCCCCACATTTCTTTTCGCATGAAAGATCAACCGCCTGCGATCGCAGGAATGATGCTCACTTCATCGCCATCTTTTAGCGGAGTGTTCTCGTTGTCGAGAAAGCGAATGTCTTCGCTGTTCACATAGAAATTCACGAAGCGACGCAGCTTTCCTTGTTCATCACACAAACGCGCTTTGATACCCGGACAGCTAGACTCAAGCGACTCTAACAATGCCCCGATCGTTTCACCACTGCATTCAACAGTGGCTTGGTCATTCGTGAGCTTTTGCAGGGGGGTTGGAATTAGAACTTTGACAGACATAACCTTAGTGACAGTGTGGAGATGACTAAAACATTAAACCAAAACTTGTTGCCACTCTAAGCGATCGAGCGTTCTGGATCTTTCTAAAGCACGCTCGAAGCTGTCGAGTTTCGGTTCGATCGTGAACGGTTCGCCAACATCGCCTTGAACCGCTTCTTGAGTCTTCAATCCGTTTCCGGTGATGTAAACAACCGTGGTTTCGTCTGGATTGATTTTGCCTGCTTCGACCAGTTTTTTCAGAACTGCGATCGTGGTTCCGCCTGCGGTTTCAGTAAAGATACCTTCGGTTTCCGCGAGTAGTTTGATACCGTCAATGATTTCAGCGTCGTTCACAGATTCGATGTTGCCGTTGGTTTTCCGAGCGATATCAACTGCATAAACGCCATCTGCTGGATTTCCGATCGCAATCGATTTCGCGATCGTGTTGGGTTTTACAGGGGAGATAAAGTCGCGACCTTCTTGGAAGGCTTTCGCGATCGGCGAACATCCTTCGGCTTGTGCACCGCTGAATCGAACTGCTTTTTCATCAACTAGTCCGACTTCCACAAATTCTTTGAAACCTTTGTAGATTTTGGTGAACAGTGAACCCGATGCCAACGGAGCAACAATGTGATCCGGTAATTGCCATCCAAGTTGCTCGATCACTTCGTAGCCCAAGGTTTTTGAGCCTTCCGAATAGTAAGGACGCAGGTTGATGTTCACAAAGCCCCATCCGTGGGTGTTCGCTACTTCAGAACAAAGGCGATTCACTTGGTCGTAGTTTCCGTGAACTGCCATCACGGTCGGATTGTAGATTAAGGTTCCGAGAACTTTGCCTGCTTCGAGGTCGGAGGGAATGAACACACAGCAATCTAAGCCTGCATGAGCCGCGATCGCTGCGGTCGAATTTGCCAAATTTCCAGTACTCGCACAAGAAACCGTGGTGAAGCCCAATTCACGAGCGCGGCTGAGTGCGACTGAAACCACACGATCCTTGAAGCTCAGAGTCGGCATATTCACCGCATCGTTTTTGATGTAGAGCTTTTTCAGACCCAACCGACGCGCCAAACGATTCGCTTGCAACAAAGGAGTCATTCCAGTTCCGACATCGATCACATTGTCGGTTTCCACGGGCAGGAACGGACGATACCGCCAAATCGAGTTCGGGCCGGCTTGAATCGTTTCGCGTGTGACTGTTTTGCGGAGCCAATCATAGTCGTATTTCACCTCCAACGGCCCAAAACACAACTCACACACATGGGTCGCTTTCGGTTCGTATTCTGCTCCGCACTCTTTGCACTTGAGCGCTTCAAAAGCAGATTGGCTGGAACGGGTTTTGGAATAGGTGGCGGTCATCTCTCGAAACTCCCTGTGTGCAGGCTTTTGGTCGTTTGACTGTGATTTCGTTTGAAATCGTAACACGCGGAAAATACGGAGTCAAATAATCCCGACTTTTTTTATCGGGATTGCTCAACCGCCGCTCACAGGCGGGATTAGAACGATTTCATCACCATTTTTAACGATCGTATCCGGTGAAACAAATTCCAAATTTACGCCAAATTGAGTAATCGATTTCAGCGGCACAAGTTGAGGACGATCGCGCAAAATGCGATCGCATACTTGTTCGACCGTTGCGCCTTCGGGCAGTTCTAACGCGATTTCCGATGCTCCATAAGCATCTTGATATGCCGCAAACAACTTTACTGTCACAGTAATAAAATCAGACATTTTCGCTAATGTTCAAAATTCAACAAAAAAGATCAACCTAAGAAAGACGATCGCGCTTCCTCTGAGTATGACCTACTGTATTAATCCTGATTGCCCTCAACCGCATAATCCCGACGATCTCGAATTTTGCCAATCTTGCGGCACAAAGCTGATAGCAAAACTCAGAGGACGATATCGAATTGTGCAACCTTTGGGACAAGGAGGATTTGGTAAAACGTTTCTGGCGATCGACGAAGATCGATTAGGAACTCGCTGCGTGATTAAGCAATTTTTGCCCCAGCTTAAAGGCACAAAGGCACTCGATAAAGCCGTTCAACTGTTTGAACAAGAGGCAGTACGACTGCACGAACTGGGCGAACATCCGCACATTCCCGCACTGCTCGCTTATTTTGAGCAGGAACAACGGCTCTATTTAGTCCAGCAATTTATCGAAGGTTCGACCCTGGGGCAAGAATTGGCGCAACAGGGAGCATTTAGCGAACAGAAGATTCGAGAAGTATTAGTGCGTCTGTTGCCGATTCTGAAATTTGTTCACGATCGTCATGTAATTCACCGCGATATCACACCCGCTAATATTATTCGCCGTAAGCTAGATGGGCGATTGGTTCTAATCGATTTCGGCATTGCTAAAGTTCTCTCTGAAACCAATTCTGTACAACCGGGAACCAAGATTGGTACAGAAGGCTACGCGCCTGTTGAACAACTGCGAAACGGTAAAGCTTATCCCGCCAGCGATTTGTATAGTTTGGGTGCAACTTGTTTGTACTTACTCACGCAGATTAGACCCGAAGATCTCTACGATCCGCTCTCTGGTCGATGGCTCTGGCGCGAACAGCTAGAACTCCGAGGCGGCGGAATCAGCGAGAGGATCGGGGAAATTCTCGATCGAATGCTCAAGGATCTAGTCAGCGAACGCTATCAAACTGCCGATGAAGTGATGCACGATTTGAGGATGGCACTGTCCACGCCTGCGATCGGCGCTCCTGCTAAAAGCCTCGCATCCACAAACGGCAAAGGCGCTCACTTTTCGATGCCATTTCCCACGACTGAGCCGCCTTTGGAACCTCGTCCATCGAAACCTAGAATTTCTGCACCGCCCCCTCCGCCTTCAGTCCCGGTGAGCGCCTCTCGATCGCCGCGAAAAAGCGCCCAGCCGCGAAAATGTCTTTACACCTTCGGTCACAGCGCTTGGGTGATCTCAGTTGCGATTAGTCCCGATCGTTGCACGTTAGCAAGCGGCAGTTTAGACGATCGCATTTTGATTTGGGATTTGAACACAGGCGATCGCTTAGGAACATTGATCGGACATAAAAACGCAGTTAATTCGCTAGCATTCAGCCCCGATGGGCGGAGACTGATTAGTGCTAGCGACGATGACTCGATTAAGATTTGGCGCTTACCTAGTGGTGAATTGCTCCGATCGCTAAATGGTCATAGTCGAGATGTCAATTCGATCGCTGTTAGTCCAGATGGAACTTTTTTTGTCAGCGGCAGCGAAGATCGCACGATCGGAGTTTGGCAACTCACCACTGGGGAAGCAATTCACAGTTTTACGGGATTGTCTGGAATGGTGAAAACGGTTGCAATTAGTCCAAACGGTCAAGTTCTCGCAAGCGGTGGACTCAACAATCTGATCAAACTCTGGAATCTGGTCACAGGTCGGCAAATCAGGACATTGAGCGGACATCAAAATTCAGTGTTGTCGATCGCGATTAGTCCCCAAGGCGATCGGTTAATCAGTGCAAGCAAAGATAAAACGATCCGAATTTGGCAACCGGACACTGGAGAACTCCTAAAAATTCTGAACGGGCATTCCGATATTGTGAACTCGATCGCGATTAGTCCCGACGGCAAAACCTTAATTAGCGGGAGTAATGACAAAACGATCAAACTTTGGAACCTCAGTGCAGGAGAATTAATTTGCACCTTGAGCGAACATTCTAGTGCCGTCAATGCGATCGCAATCAGTGCAGATGGCAAGTGGTTTGCGAGCGGCAGTTCCGATAACACTATCAAAGTGTGGCAAATGTCTGCCTAAACGGATGCTAAAAATTAGACGTAGGGGTGAGGAGCGATCAGGCGAAATCCAAGTAATCTATCAACATTCGGAACAGAATAAAACTTTGCTACGCTGTCCTTTCTTTGGAACCTAAATCAATGGATGCAGCTAGACCCCCGATTCGACGAATCGATTATTTGTTGCGTAAGGCTGATTATGTGAATTGGCATCGCCAGCAGAGCAATCAGCAGATTCTACGATCGCAGCAAGGCTTTAGCGAAGTTGAACCGTCCCGCCCAAAAGCGTGTCGTGGTTGTGCAAATTATCATGGGGTTGCGTATGGATACAGCCGAGAACAACGCGCACCGCTGATCTGTGGATTTCATCCGTTTGGCTGGGAGGGATCGGACTGCCCAGACTGGAAAGAACTAACTTAGAAAGTCAAAGAGTTGGTGAGCAAGTTCTAATTTGTGGCATTGTGGGATGCTAAGTTGACGACCGGAACGATCGATAAAAACGGCTTGATTCGTATCGCTGCCAAATCCACTATTCGGTTGATCGACGGGATTTGCAACGATCGCATCTAAGTTTTTTCGCTTCAGTTTGTCGATCGCAGGTGTAACATAATCCCCAGTCTGCGCTGCAAACCCGATCAAAGTTTGATGCGGTTTCTTCAACGTTGACAGTTCAGCAACAATATCAGGAATTGAAACAAGATCCAAAAACTTCGGTAACTGATCTTTTGGAAGTTTGGAATCACTATAGAGCTCAGTCCGTACATCACCAACAGCAGCAGACATCACAATGTAATCGGCAATGCTAAAGTTTTCTCTCATCGCGTGTTGCATTTCTGCTGAACTGGTGACAGGAACGAGGCGAACATTGCGGATCGGGGCGAGTAAGTGAGAGTCAATTGGGGCATGAACCAGCGTTGCTTGTGCGCCCCGATGTAAAGCGGCTTGCGCGATCGCAATTCCCATTTTTCCAGTCGAAGGATTCCCAATAAACCGCACCGGATCAAAATGTTCGCGTGTTCCTCCTGCACTGATTAGAACGTGCTTTCCGGCTAAATCTCGTTTTCCCTTGGTGTGCAACAGCGATCGGATATGTACCAATAATTCTTCGGGTTCTGCCATACGTCCAGTCCCGATGCGATCGCAGGCTAAGATTCCCGCACTCGGATCAGCCGAATGATAACGGGGGTCAGATAATAGATCGCGCCAGTTGCGTTTCGTCGATCGCTGTTCCCACATATCCGTATTCATTGCAGGCGCTAACAACACAGGACACATCGAAGCCAGTACTGTATTTGTGAGCAAATTATCTGCAAGCCCGTAAGTTAGTTTTGCTAACGTATTTGCAGTTAGAGGAGCAATGACAAAGAGATCAGCCCATTCGCCCAATTCAATATGCAGCGGACGAGAGTTTGAAGCATCCCAAAACATACGATCGACATAAGCAGGATTGCGGCTGAGAGTTGCAAACGTCAATGGTGAAACGAATGATTGAGCCGAATCAGTAAGAATGACCCGCACCTCAATCCCGTCTTTTGCCAATGCCGAAACTACATTGCACACCTTATAAGCTGCAATCCCGCCGCTAATCCCGATTAGAACTCGTTTTGGTTGTACCATTTAAGGAAGTCAAGCCTTGGCGTAAGGAGTGTACTGTCTGAGCGTAGGGGCTTGATACTCTAGAACAATATCCGATTTGGGGATGCCTTTCTCCGTCAGCACGTTGGCGATTCCTTCTTCCGTTGGGTCGCTATGAATGTAAATTTTGCCGTTCTGAATCGACAAGTGAAGACTCGTATAGATTCTGCGAGAATGTTGATCCCAGCCAGTTTGAATAATTTGATAATGATGAGCTGTATCATCAATGAGTTGAACGGTTTGAGTGTCACTCATTCGCTGATACAACTCGTCGTAGTGATTGATCGCTTTCTTGAGAATTCCAGCGTACTCTCCTATTTATCCATTGCTCAATTCCTGGAGTTTCGGTACGGTACACCAAGATTTTAACGTTGAAGATTTGAATGCTGTCCTGAAACAGAAGCTTATTACATTCTGTCCTGTAAACTTCGAGCGGAACAGCGAGATAAAGTTTCCGATTCCAGCCGTTGTATTTGAAGCCCAACTGATAGTGGAGATATTGTCCGATCGCGGCATGAAAATCATTAACGGCGCTGGCATCTAGAAAACTTTTGATTTCTACTGCAATCTGCTCAGTATCACGTTGGGCAGCAAGAATTCGTTCTGCACCCAGACCAACCTTCAAATTTGTCGGGCCATAACGAACGAGAAGAGGATCATCTGTAATACTCCATCCCTCCTGAACGAGTGCTTGTCTAACCGTTTGGTGAAATCGATCTTTCGCGCTCATTAGGATTTAGTTATGGCTCTATCGATTCGAACGATCGCGAAAAAAATCTCACGATTCGTCGTAGGCTTCTAAATCCAGTAAGTAAAGATACTGTTCAACCAGTTCAGGGCGTTGAAATGCGATCGCTCTCAACAAATGCCAGTCTTTCAGCCCTTCAAACGCATCCGTGTAATCATCTTGCTCTAAGCGCATTGCCAGTTCTGCAATATCGGTTTCGGTCAATGTGGACACATTCAATTGTCCCAAGCTAAATGCAGTCATCATGTTGACCTCCCGCTAGTTTCCCCTTAACCCAAATTTTACTTCACGAGTTGGACGAGGAATCAGAATAAAATTTTCGTTTACGATCGAGCTAGTCTAAAACTTTACAAACGAACTGATGAACCTCATTTAATACTAGCGGCGAGATTTCATGTCCAATGTCGAATTCGTGATACTCAACTTCAGCATTGAGCTTGGCTAAATTCGATGTCGATCGATGAGCCGCCACAATCGGCACAACTTGATCTTGCCGTCCATGCACCATCAGAATCGGCGGAACCTTCAATCCAGGATTTAACGCTCCATGCTGGTATCCGCTCAGAATCATCAAGCCTGCTAACGGTAACGACAATCCAACATCTAAAGTCATCGCTCCACCTTGGGAGAAACCACCTAGAATCGTGCGAGATAAAGGAATTCCAGTTTGTCCTTCTAGCGAGTTGAGCCAGTCGGTCAACGCTTTTCGGCTTGTTTGCAAATCTGATTGCTGGCTGAAATCGGTTTGGAAGTTGGCGTTTGAGAGGTCGTACCACATTTTTCCCTCGGTGCTGTAGGGATGCGGAAATGGGGCATCGGGTAAAAAGAATTGCACATCTGGTAATTCCAGCAGAGAGCAGAGAAATGCGACATCTTGAGCATTCGCGCCCCAACCGTGGAGCATGACGATCGAGCCTTTGGGAGATCCAGATTTTGCGGGAATAGCGATCGTGTTCAGCATAGAAGTTCCTATCTCATCCAGTCGATTGTAAGCTTATAGATCTCTTTTACTTGGGAACTAAATCGATGGCACGTCTCGCACTCTTAAGCGTCTCTGACAAAACAGGATTAATCGAACTCGCAAAACAGTTGGTCGAAGAATTCGGCTTTGATATCATTAGTAGCGGTGGAACGGCTCAGGCATTGAAAACAGCAGGACTGCCAGTGACGAAAGTTTCAGACTACACCGGATCTCCTGAGATCTTAGGCGGACGAGTGAAAACGCTGCATCCTCGAATTCATGGCGGTATTTTGGCACGTCGTGATTTACCGGATCACGTTACAGATTTGGAAGCGCAGAACATTCGCCCGATCGATTTAGTCGTCGTCAATCTCTACCCGTTTGAACAAACGATCGCGAAACCAGATGTCTCGCTCGAAGATGCGATCGAACAAATCGATATCGGCGGTCCTGCGATGATTCGCGCTTCGGCTAAGAATTTCGCAAATCTCACAGTATTATGTAATCCGAATCAATACAACGATTACTTGGAAGAACTTCGGAAAAATGGAGAGGCTTTGATCGCATTTCGTCAAAGCTGTTCTCTTCAGGCTTTCAAACATACCGCAAGTTATGATCAAGCGATCGCAGCGTATTTAGAAAAGCAAACCGAATCGACATCCTTCACGCTAACAGGAACTCAAATTCAAGCTTTACGCTACGGAGAAAACCCACATCAATCGGCGGCTTGGTATCAGACCGGAGCCGTTTCAACCGGATGGGCGGCAGCAACAAAGCTACAAGGAAAAGAACTGAGTTACAACAATCTGGTTGATCTTGAAGCAGCTCGATCAATTATTGCCGAGTTCACAAACGACGATCCAGCCGCGACGATTATCAAACATAACAATCCCTGCGGATCAGCGATGGGAGCATCAATTTCAGAAGCGTATGAGAAGGCTTTTAACGCAGATTCGACTTCAGCATTTGGTGGAATTGTGGCATTGAATCGCGCGATCGACCCTGCAACCGCAACCGCTTTGACGAAAACCTTTTTAGAGTGTGTTGTTGCACCTAGCATTGATTCCGAAGCTCAAAAGATCTTGCAAGCAAAGCAGAATCTTCGAGTGTTAGTCCTCTCTGATTTGAGCAATGGCGCAAAAGAAAATGTCAAACAGATTGCAGGCGGATTCTTAGTTCAAGCTGCCGATGATATTGTGGCTGATCCGAATACTTGGCAATTTGTCACCGAGAAAAAGCCGACTCCTGAGCAATTAGCAGAGTTACTGTTTGCTTGGAAGATTTGCAAGCACGTTAAATCAAACGCGATCGTCATCAGCCGCGATCGCACCACATTAGGAGTCGGAGCCGGACAAATGAATCGCGTCGGTTCAGTCAAAATCGCACTCGAACAAGCCGGAGATAAAGTAAACGGCGCAATCCTTGCCAGCGATGGATTTTTCCCATTTGATGATTCAGTGAAAACGGCTGCTGCTGCGGGAATTAGCGCGATCGTCCAACCGGGTGGAAGTATGCGAGATGCCGACTCGATCGCCGCAGCGAATGAGCTTGGAATTGTCATGGTTTTCACAGGAGTCCGGCACTTTCTGCACTAGGAATCGTGCTAAGTTTTATTACATTCCTCCCAAGAAGAACACTCCCTATGTCCCCTGAGATTCTGCATACCCTCAAAGTCTACAGTCAGTTTGTTCACCCCATTTTGATGTGGGTTTTGCTTGCGCTCACGAGCTATGCACTGTACACCGGATTCCAATGGCGACGCACTCGATCGGCACAAGGGGATTTGAAAAAACAGCTAATCAAGCAGAAATTCAACATCAAACATCACCAAATTGGTGCGATCGTGCTTTCTTTGATGGTGGTTGGCTCGATCGGTGCAATGGGCGCAACTTATATCAACAGCGGTAAGCTCTTCGTCAATCCTCATCTAATTGCAGGTTTAGGAATGACAGGTTTGATTGCGATTTCTGCTTCACTCACACCATTCATGCAGAAAGGTCAAGAATGGGCGCGAGCGAGTCATATTCTAATCAATGTCGTGATCACTGGATTGTTTGGTTGGCAAGCAGTAACAGGAGTAGGAATCGTACAGAACATCATTAACCGAATGTAGTGTTTCACCTCAACATCCTTCGCACCGATTGGAACGGAGAATGTACAAAAAACCGTAACGAGAACATACCTCGTTACGGTTTTAACAGCAATTCTAAACTCTTAGAACAATCGGAAGATGAACGGATAGCGAAACGGCTCATCAGGGTTCGTGAAACAATGCGCCAGTGCCCAAACTGTCAAGCCCCAGTGCAGCAAAAAACCGAATCCAATCACCGGGAAGAACAGCAACCCGCCGAGTCCAAACGTCAAGAACGACAGAATCCCAACCGGAATCCCAATCACAGCCGCCCAAAACCAAACATTGAGATGAAAATTCATCGATTCTCTAGCATTGGCTTTCACCACGGGATCATCAGTCAGTAAATTGACTACGAAGGGAACGCCGATCGAAAACAAGGTCGTACTAAAGAAAATTGCGCCATGACTGATGCAGGATAACAAGCGGCGCTTGCCGGAATCATACGTGGTTTGCATCCTGGACTTCTCCTATAGTGCTTTGTCTTTACAAGCTCGATCGTATCTCCCTAACCAACGCTTGTAGTAGTGCAGTTTACCGTACTCGAAGATTTTGCCGCCTTTTCCTTTAGATAGATTAATTCTCAAGAAATTGCGAATCAATCGAAGGACGGTCTACCGCTTCATTGTCTAACTGTTGAAGCGGCTGATTTATCACAAATACTATTATTAAAAGAAGTAACAGAAACCTTTGCTAATACTGCCTTTCATTCCCGCGATAGAGGCAGCAATTGAACGAAGAAATCTAATCTCAAATATGTGGGGATCACGCCAGGTTACTAATATCTAAGGCTCAAAAGTAATAGAGAAAATAATCTAGCGATCGCTATTTTGTAAACCTGCAAAATCGAAGGGAATATCTATACAGAACTTAACAGTAATATCTCTGTTTTATCTTTTGAAATAGCGAATTTATGCTGTTAAATCCCTTGCTACAACTACAACACGGCAACTAGAACCACACTTAAATTTTGATACATAGCTCAGACTCCAGGACAGCGAAAATGAAGTGTTTTCTAAGCTTATCTTACAAACTCCTACCGCTCTTCAGCGTTGCTCTATTTGCGGCTTGTAGCAATCAAAACAACGCTGCAAATAATCCCGCAAACAATTCAGCAAATAATCCAGCTTCCAACACAAGCACAAACACAAAATTCGCAGCGGCAAAAGGTTGTAAAAACATTGGCGTTCTTCTACCCGAATCAGATTCATCGGCTCGATATGAAGCCTACGATCGACCGCTACTCGAAAAGGAAATCAAAGCCCTCATTCCAGATGCCACGATCCAATACGCCAATGCCAATAACGATTCTGACACTCAACAAAACCAAGCCGATGCCGCATTGACAAAGGGTGCCTGCATTCTCGTGGTTGATCCAAAAGACAGCGACAAAGCATCGGTGATCGTCCAAAAAGCGAAAGCAAGCCAAGTTCCGGTCATTGCTTACGATCGCCTAATTCAAGATCCAGATGTTGCCTACTATGTGTCGTTCGACAACGTGCGGGTGGGCGAACTCCAAGGACAGTACATCGCCGATCAATTTCGCAAAGGCGCTTTTGGTCTGAAGCAAGGCGCAAACTTGGTCATGATCAACGGTTCGCAAACGGACAACAATGCCCTTCAGTTCCGAGAAGGCGCGATAAAAGCACTGAAGCCCTTAGTCGATAGCAAACAGTTGAATCTCGTGTTTGATCAGTACACGCCAAACTGGGACAACGCCAGAGCGCAATCGATTATGGAAGGCATTCTGACGCAGCAGAAAAACAATGTGCAAGCGGCGTATGTTGCCAATGATGGCATGGCGAATACAGTGATTGCGGCACTACGATCGCAAAAACTCGATGGCAAAGTGCTTGTCACTGGACAAGACGCAACCTTGACGGGAATCCAGAACATTCTCACAGGCGATCAGTCCATGACCATCTACAAGCCGATCACAAAAGAAGCGCAAGCCACCGCGCAACTCGTCGCAGCATTGAGTAACGGCACTGAACCCGGCGCGATCGTCAATGGTCAAACCAACTTAAAATCCGGTGAACAAATCGCATCTGCGTTAATCACTCCGATCGCAGTTGATAAAACCAATGTTCAGCAAACCGTTTTGGCAGATGGCTACTTGAAGAAGGATCAAGTCTGTAATGGACTGAACGGCGATACGACAGGCATTTGTAGAGGCTAACAGAAAGCAGGTGGCGAAGAAGCAAGCCTTTCAAGTCACCCCTTTTCAGCAATCAACACAGTAAATATGAACAACTCAGTTTTATCCTCCCAAGCAGAACCGCACTTCGATCGACTCCAGCCCCGTCTCCAACTCCGCAACATCAATAAATCATTCGGCGGCGTACAAGCCCTGAAGAATGTCGATTTTGAAGCGTATGCGGGCGAAGTTGTTGGCTTAGTAGGCGACAACGGTGCTGGCAAATCAACGCTCGTGAAAACGATGTCAGGCGCGTACATTCCAGATTCCGGCGAGATTTTAGTCGATGGGCAATTACTGTCGATCGCGTCTCCCCAAGATGCCACTCGACTAGGGATCGAAACCGTTTATCAAGATTTAGCGCTTTGTGACAACCTGGATGTCGTTGCCAATCTGTGGTTAGGTCGAGAAGCCTACCGCTGGCTGATCCCAGGAATGATTAAAACGCTCGACGAAACAGAGATGGAACGCCGCACGATCGAGGTTCTCAGAATGCTTGATGTCAAAATTCCCTCGGTTCGTCGCCCAGTGGCAACTCTTTCCGGTGGACAGCGGCAATGTATCGCAGTCGCAAAAACCATTCTCAGACAGCCCAAAGTTGTCCTACTCGATGAACCGACTGCCGCATTAGGAGTCGCACAAACTCGACAAGTATTGAACCTAATCCAGCGATTAAAACAGCAAGGTCTAGCCGTTGTCGTGATTTCGCACAATTTACATGATGTCTTTGCCGTCTGTGATCGCGCGGTCGTCATGCGGTTGGGTCAACGCTCCGCTACTTTTGACATCAAAAATTCGACCTCAGAACAAGTCGTCGCCGCAATTACAGGCGCAGAATATCGCGATTCTCCAGTTCCTTCCCCAGAAATGATATGAAAAGCAATACACGAGAAGAAGAACGCTCCTCAGTGAATGCGGAGATGAGCGATCCAAAATCGAATCTTCAGCGATCGTCGTTTAATCTGCGCTCTTTAATGCGAGGCGATTTAGGATTTATTCCTGTGATCGGTACGCTTGCGTTAATCACACTCTATTTTCAACTCACGACTGGCGGTGTCTTTCTTCAAGCCCGAAACTTAACCAATCTCACTCAGCAAATTGTTGTCATTAGCATTCTCAGTACTGCTGCGGTACTGGTCTTACTTCTGGGTGAAATCGATTTAAGCTTAGCGGCAGTGGCGCAGGCTTGCGCGGCAGTAATGGCGACTGTTTCCGTATATCAAAATTGGGGCGCAGTTCCCTCAATTTTGGCAGCGCTGCTGATTGGTGCATTGATCGGCTTAGTAAACGGATTTTTCATTGCGATCCTGCGAGTTCCTTCGTTCATTGTGACTTTGGCAGGCTCGATCGGGTATGCCGGATTCTTGCTGCTCGTGCTAGGAAGACAAACCACGTTGATTGTCCGTGATCCAGCAATTCGCGCTCTAGCACCGACTTATCTTAGTCCGATTGTCGGTTGGGGATTGCCGATCGCGCTTGCTGCCTTGTATGCGATCGGAGTTTGGTACGAACGCCAGCGACGAGTAAAAGTCGGACTTCCGGTGAAGCGCCCAACTACATTGATCGCTCAAATTGCAGGCATTTTTGCGATCGTCGTTCTAATCGTGTTTCTGTTCCAAACTTATCAAGGGGTTCCTCAAGCCGTAATGATTTCGCTGGGAATCGTCGTCGCATTCTGGCTGATTTTAAGAAAAACTCCTTTTGGTCGTCACTTGTACGCAGTGGGCGGAAATGAAGAAGCAGCGAGACGGGCTGGAATCAATGTAACTGCGATGAAGATGGCAGTCTTTACCTTGGCATCGACGCTAGCTGCGATCGCAGGCGTAATGCTAACTTCGCGTAGTACGGCTGTCGCCACCCAAATTAGTGCAACGCTGTTATTGAATGCGATCGCGGCTGCGGTAATCGGTGGGGTGAGTTTATTCGGAGGAAGAGGCTCGGTTTGGGCAGTGATTTTAGGTGCGTTAGTGATTGGTAGCTTAGACAATGGATTGGACTTGCTCAACCAGGATCAAAGCATTAAGAACATTGTGCAAGGAGCTGTATTAGTGTTGGCTGTCACCGCAGATGCTTTAGTACGCCGAGCAAATCCATCACGCGGGAAGTAAATTTCCCAAAGCAAAAAGACCTTGATTGAAACATTCTTCAGTCAAGGTCTTTTTGTACGAGTCCGATTGAATCAAATCGCCGTTCTAATTCAAACCATCAACAAGCTGTTTGATCTTATCCTCTTGTCGCTGCATGATTTGGTCAGGAAAGCGCAACTCAATCACAGTACGATCGCCCATCAATTCAACTTGATCCACCTTCGCCAACAATCGATTCGGTAGAGACTCATCCGCAGTCTGACTTAAAAGCAACCCAACAAGAGGCTGATAATAACTTAGCAGCTTAAAATCTTCGATCGTGTCTGATTGAATCTCTAGACGCAGACTCCGATTACTGATTTTGGTTGCGACACCCGAATAAAACTGCCCCCGCCAATACAACTGAGCATGAGCGTAAATCTCCTTGCGAACTCTTGTGACATTGCTCGGCTCAGGATTGCGTTGTCGAAACGATCGCGTAAGGCTGCCGACAATAAATTTGAAAGACTGCATCGGATCGTCCACGTTCTCTCGCTGCTGTGAATACCACTCACGCACATCCGAATAGATGACGACACTAAGCGCATCGAGTTGAGCGCGAGTCAGGTCGATAAACTCGATCGATAACATCGACTGCGATTCGTCTACCGGAACGACCCGAATAATTTGACCTTTAACAAACGCTCGTGCGCCGTAATCTCCAATCAATTCGATCTCAGCATCTTCAAGAAAGTCCGCCCAAGTTTCCACGATGAGCTGGCAACCCGTCTCGCTCACATTCAAGGTGTGTCCCTGAATCGCTGCACCATTGGTATAAAGCGTCGCTGATAATTTGCGATCGAGACGATGCGATCGTCTTAACTGCGGTTGCTCCAGCGCGACCAACAACGCCGACACAATCAAAACTAGGTTGAAGAAGCTCCATGCCATGTTCACTAATACCGCTTCTGAGTCTTGAGGACGCAAGATCAACCAGAAAGGAACCGCAGCGATCGCAGCCGTAACCAGCAATGCCACAATCATCAATGCCTTTGCCGATCCCCAATCAAAGCTCCGCTTCGTCACCGATAGCCCTTTATCCGTCACGTTGAAGCTACCAAGCTTCGGATTAATCAGCGCTAGCACTGTCACAATCCCAGCATGAAAGGACATTGCAAACTCGTAGATTTCGTTCCAAAACGAGAATCGAACGTTCTTGTAAGTGATGTAGTTAGCGTAGGTTGAAACGAAAAAGTGAGGCAGTGCATACGCTAAAGTTTCTAGTCCTAATCCTCGAATGGGATTAATCCCAAATACTAAAAACATTGCGGGAGCCAATGCGTACATCAATCGAGGAAAGCCATAGAAAAAGTGCGATGTCGCGCTGAAATAGCAGATTCGTTGCTCGATTGATAACTTCAGGTTTGGATTAAAAAGCGGGTTCTCAATTCGGAGAATCTGTGCCATTCCTCGCGCCCATCGAATCTGTTGACCGACATAAGCCGAGAACTTTTCTGGTGCAAGTCCCGCCACCATAATTTTGTCGTAATAAACCGATTCGTAGCCGAGAGAATGTAATCGAAGCGAGGTATGACAGTCCTCGGTCACAGTCTCAACCGCAATTCCACCCACTTCTAACAGATGTGACTTTCGCACTACAGCAGCAGAACCACAAAAGAATGCAGCGTTCCAGAAGTCATTTCCTTTCTGTAGCACCTTGTAAAACAGTTCATTCCCGACCGGAATCTTGCCGCCCGTCTGCAAATTCCGCTCAAATGGGTCAGGATTGTAGAACCAGTGCGGTGTTTGAACAAGTGAGATCTTAGGACTATAGAAAAAGCCAACTGTATCTTTGAGAAAGTGGCGCACCGGAATGTGATCACAGTCCAAAATCAAAACGAGATCTCCACCTGTTCGGCGCAAGGCTGTATTGATGTTTCCTGCTTTTGCGTGATCATTGTTGTCGCGCGTAAGCAAAGTACAACCTAGCTCATTGCACATCTGCCGTAGCTGTTCTCGTCTCGATCGAAACTTTTCCGCCCGACCATCATCGAGAATATAAACCCGCTTTTTGTCAGCGGGATAGTCGATCGCTAATGCACCTAATGCCGTTTTGCGAACGATCTCAACATCTTCGCTATAGGTGGGAATGTAGATATCAACCGTAAACCATTGATGTTCAGGAATAGGTGCTAGATCGATGGGTTTACGCTCTTTTAGCTTCAATGTTTGAAAAAACGCCAACGCCAACGTCAAAATCGCATAGAGTTCGGCTAAGAACAGCAAAACACTACAAATTGCATCGAGCCATCCGCTTGTCAGATTGAGCGTATAGTTCGTTCGATAGTACAGATACCGAAACGTTGTGATCAAACTAAGCCACACCATGAACAGGTGCAAGGATTCGCTAGTTTGTCCTTTCGCGTGTTTGTGTTCAATGTCGGTCACTGCCCAGCCCAAGCCAACCAACACGATCGCGACGATACTTTGCTGCCAAATTTCGAGCGGGGTGACAATCAGGGGAACAGATAGAACTAGGAGCAATCCCATCAATAGGACAAGCTGAGGGGAGCTGTTTTTTTGAAAAAGTCGATCGAAGATATTTGGAATCAGATCGACAAACCAAGCCAAAACTCGCTGTCCTTTACTCCGATACCGTTTCTGGCTTGAAGAAGTTGAATTTGTCATGACGATTTACCCCGCAACGCGCTTGAGGAAAAGCTGAGCAATCCCGTACAGCAGAAGTGAACTGGTGATAATGCCGATCGGGAGAAGATACCATTGTTCTTGCAAGAGCTGTCTTGCTTTGCTCAAAGCATTGGTGTCTTCGATTCGCCGCCGCTCCGACTGGTTGAGAAACTGAATCTGATAAGCATCGGAATCATCGGGCGAAGGATTGACTTGATTGGTGCTAATCAGTGCCGTATCTTCTTTCAGTTGATAAAACCAAACATCATTGTTGAGAACATCCTGAACCTGTTTTAAGCCCGAATCCGCTTGAGCCGTGAGCGCAATCATGACTCGATCTCGGTTCCAAGGTGACAACATACTCTTGATCACGCCGCCCTGATCTGGTAAAGTATGAATCTTGTCTTTGCCGGATTCCCGCGCAAACGCATCCATCACGCGGAAGCCACTATTTGCCTCAAGCATTTCTTTGATTGGGAATCGATCGCGTACACCAATTGCCACTAGATGACGATCGGCTTTTACAGGTTCAGTCAAGTTTGATTCGGTGTAAACATCAAGTTTTACGGAGTTTGCTTGGCTGAGTCGTCCCATTCGCTCACTGAATTTCAGCAGCGTCATCACATCAGTTTCTGTCGGTGAGTCAGGAAGTACGATCGCAGTTTTCGAGAGATCTTGAGGTGCAGCGAACGGATAGCCCGTCGTCAAAAGTTTAAGGTCTGGAAGCTCAACTGAAGTCTCACGTTTCAGATTGAAATCCGTGCTGCTATGAACCGTCCCCCATAGCTGTTGATCGCTGACCTGACCGCATTTCAATGTTTCTTTCGGATACAAATCAAAGGCAACATCAATGACCGAATCAGATTTGATCAGATTTGGCGGTAGATCAACGTTGAGCATCTCATTTGTTGCACCGCTCTCTGAAGCCAATTGCTTGCTACCGATCGTAACTCCATCAATTCGGACAGAGAGTGACGATTTGCGAGGATTGACTTGAGCACTGTAGCTGTATTTCAGATTCATCGAACTACCGCGCAACATTCGATCGTCGGGCAACGCTCGGAACTGAAACTGCACTGGAGGCGCAGAAGTTCCGCGTACCGTCACATCTTTGAATGGTTTGTTATCCAATCCTTTCAAAGCGCTCAACTGGAACGAATCCTGAAGCGGTAAGTGACGCTCCCAACTGTGCGGATTTGGCGTGGCAACTTCAGCCACATCGCGCACTAAGATGACTTGTCCAGATCCAATCTGGCTACTGCCTGGTTGCACAAGAAACTGAACTGCTTTTGCAACACCTTCTGCCCCATTTCCAGAGGCAATTACCACGGGTACACTTCCATTGTTCAGCGTCGTCAGCATCAAAACACCAACATTCTCAGGAAGCGCGGCTTTACTACCATCCAAGATTTGATTGTTCGCAATGTTCAAAGGTAGCTTCAATGATTTGAGCGTTGGCTGATCTTGAGGAGTCCCAATGATGACTAAGCGATCGTTCCACTCAAACTTCTTGGTATCTTTCACCAAGTTAGTTTTGAGCGATCGAAAATCTGCCAATCGTCCGAAATGCGTGTGAAAACGACCCGTTGCAGTTAACCACGATTCGTTGATTTGAGCGGGTAAAAGATAGCTGAGATGAGTAGCATCTAAGGCTAGATTATCAAAGAATGGAAAGGGATAGCGGCTAAAATCTAGCGCGAGGGACTGCGGCTGATAGTCAAGGACTACTTTCGAGTCAGGCAGTACCTCTGACCAGAGCGCTTTATCATCTGGATTTGCACAAGTTGCAGAGTTTGTTTGTTGAGCAACTAATGTGATTTCGTTGTAATCCTGAACGAGATTCGCTGGAATATTGACGATCGCTTCGCCGATCTGAGCATTTTTCAGGTTCATCGGAACACTGCCAATACCCGTATCATTTACACGAACAATCAAATTGGATTTGTCCGCTACGATCGCGGGAGAATGCTGAAATCGAATGACCGCTTTAGCAGATTTGACGTTCCAATTCTTGGGACGGGTGAAGCCGACTCGTGCTTCTGCGTAGGTTCCTTGAAGGCGAAAACGGTTGCCGATCGCAGGACTGCGGTTGAATTGCAGAACGTACTGGCTCATTGCCCCTGCATTTGCCGCTTTAGATGGTTCAGATTTCTTTTCAGATTGAGAGACTGGCTGTACTGAAGATTCCGAAACCACAAGTTCAGCAGGCGCAACATAAGGTGCGTTTGCTGCTTCAATCGGTGCTGCTTCAGAAATTGGAGCAGGTTCGGGTTGGTAAGCGGGCGCTTGTGGGCGGTAGACAGGTGCTTCAACCGGAGTACTCGGTAGTTTGAAATCCCGAATGAGCTGTTCTTCCTGTTTTTGCACACTTTGAGCAGAAACTGCGATCGGGTGTTGAGCGTGGAGCAGAACGATCGCGAGTCCAGTGACTAACCCTGCACAACACAAAATTAAGGTGCGTGTCAGCATTGTTCTAGAAGCTCGACGTGGTTGAGCCGAACGCGGAGATTGATTTGAAAACCGTTTATTCATGGAAGGGATACGTTTGCAGCTTGAGTGGGTTCAGTGAGGTAAGTTGCCATAATGTTTGGCGGGAGCAGTCCAAACCAGGCGAGATTCTGAGAGTAGTAAGCGGAATCGTTATCCCAGAATCCATTTCGGTACGAGGGCAATAGTTTTCGGGTGAGAATTTCCTGTGCGATCGCAGGATCAACGATTCGGAATGCCGCATACAACATTCCATACTGAGAGGTGGCTTCATAGTCCACTAGCGGACGACCTTGCAAATCGAGCTTGGCTGGTATCTTGCGTTGAGTTTGCCACACCTGTTTGAGATGTCCAAGATTTGCCTTTAGATAGGCTTTGGCTCTTGGTTCCCCAAACCAAGCGGCATCCAATGCCACCCGCCACCAAACTCGACTCGCATCAAATCCATATTGGGTAATCAGTGGACTGCCTGAATCGAGTGCGGTGTATACTCCGGTCTTGGGATCAACGGCAATCCAATCGCTCGGTAAGCCCACAGGTGAGACTTTCGACGATTGCTCTAACATCTGATAGCTACTCTCAACGAGACTTAGCCAGTTTCGCTCTGAATCAACTTGGGCAAAGAGGCGAAAGGCATAAGGCGCAAGGTAAGACGGATTTGCTTTGAGCTTTTCGTTTCGCTGAAAGAGCGCGATCGCTCCCGGCAGTAAATATCGTTTTCCATCAACTGGAAGTGTGACTGTTGCGTGTGTCCATAGGTCTTTCAACTTGGTACGCGCCAGATTGAGATACTCCGGACGCTGCCACCGTCGCGATGCCAAAATTAATGCAGTGATGGCATCGATATCGGCATCACTGGCGACATTCGCATCTAAAATACCCCAGTTGCCGCTAGCATCCTGTCCCCATTGCCATGCCCACAAAGAATCGATCGGCTTCTTCGCTTTGTCGCGTCGCTGTAAGTTCGTTTCTGACCAGCGCAACGCGATCGCAAATGTTTTAGGGTCGTTCATCATAACAGCTCGTAACATCGCGTAGGCTTGCCCTTCTGAAGTCGATCGTCCGGTTGCTTCCCAATCAATCACGCGCCCGTCCGCTTGGATAAATCGCTTTCGATAAGCCGTCCAACTTTCAGCAAGCAATGCGCTGTGATCTGGAGCCTCAACGCTTGCCGCAAAAGTAGAGCGTTGGGGCGGAACCGCACAGGACACTAATCCTCCGAGTCCGACAGATCCTGCAATGGTCAGTGGTACAAGCAAGCGCAACATATCCATCACCCTCCAGTTAATAGCGCTCCCAAGGGGGTTGAAATCCTCGTTGTTGCAGCATTCCTTCTTGAACTTTCTGAATGCGCTGTTCAAGCTCTACATCCGATGTTCCTTGCTCTGACTGCTGAATTTTGAGTTGTTCAAACTGATCCAGTGCCGCGAGAGGTTGACCCTGCGCCGCAGACAGTTCAGCGAGCGATCGCAATGCAATCCGGTTGTCCGGATCGAGGTCTAAAATCTGGGAGTACAAACTTGAAGCCGAGGTAAATTGCCGCTGTTGAAATCGAACTCCGCCTAGCCCAGAGAGCGCATCCAGGTTTTCTGGCTGCACCTTCAGGATGGCTTGATAAGCATCTTCCGCTCGATCGGCGTTTCCAAGGGTCTGTTCGAGTTGAGCTTTGAGAAATAGCAGTGAGACATTTGAGCGATCGTCCGGCGAGGTTTGACGAACTTTTGCAATCAGTCGATTTGCTTGCGCTCTCGCTTGTCTCGGATCGCGGTTTGATAGAAGTTGGATCAGTCGAACTTGAACGGGTACATTTGTCGGATCAGCTTCGATTAGCGCGTTGTACAACGACTCGCGACTGGGATCACTGGGTAAGATTCCAACGAGTGTGTAAAGTTCCGATGGAGTCTCCGATGGGCGGGACTGAAGGAATCGAGCAAGGACGGTTGCGGCTTCGTTTTCAGTGATTTTTCTAGCTTGATAAGCAACTGTTGCGCGACCAAGTTGAAGCTGTGAATCTTCTGGACTGTCAGCAATCAAGCGATCGTATAGTTGCAGTGCGTCATCAAAGCGATTTTGAGCAAGCCGGAGTCCTGCCAAAGACCGAATCGCACCAGATTTAAGGTCATCGCTGGTCGCGTTGTCGGAAACTAAAGCTTCATAGCGTTGTGCTGCTGCTTCAAGGTTGCCTTGTCGTCGATCGAGTTCTGCTAACAAAAGCTCAGGAGCGCGATCGCGTGTGCCAACGGGAGTCGATTGATATCGAGATAGAGCCATTTTCGCGGCTTCAAAGTCGTTTCGCTCAATCAAGATCTGAGCTAAACGAAAATTTAGAAATGGCTCATTGATCCCTTTCTGGATGAACCGCTCATAAACGGGTAGAAATTCGGGATCGGGTTCTAGACGAACAAGCGCTTGAGCGATCGCGAATTGCTGTGCAGGTTCGTTTGAAATCGATTGTAAAACTGGCTTCAGTCGTTGACGAATTTCGCCTTGAGATAAGGTTCCAAGTTGAGCTTCTAGCGCGAGTTGCTGAATGACTAACGTTTGATTATCAGGCTGTTGCTGAACTAATTGCCGATAGAGTTGCAGCGCAGTTTGACGCTCTTTCGGAACTCCGCTTAAAACATCTGCAATTTCTCGAAGTAGGTTCGGAGATGGATTTGCTGTGCCGTTGAGAACTTGCCGATAGAGTGTTCCAGCTTGTGTTAAAAGTTCGGGGCGATTTTCTTGTTTGCCCAATTCATTCAAGGCACGCGCTAGAGGTAAACGGGCATCGGCTCGATCGCGCAATGGATCGAGAATGGCTAACGCTTGCGTTGATTGCCGATTTGCTAGATAGGCTTGAGAGAGTTCCGATCGCACTTGAATCCCAAAAGCATTCGTTTGCTTTGGAAGTTGTCCTTCTAGAATTGCGATCGCCTGAGTGGTATTACCTGACGCGCGTAAAGCACGAGCATAAGCGATCGCGGCATTTCCAACTAATCCAGTATTGGTGCGCGATCGATAGCGCTCAAATAATTCCAGCCCTTTCTGAGCATCTCCTGCATAGGTATAAATTTGCGCGGCTCCCAACAGAACTTCTGGAGTTGGGTTTGTTTGTAGAACGATTTCGTAATCCGCTAATGCTTCAGAAAAACGCCCCTGATACCCATGTAACAAGGCTCGTTGGGCGCGGGCTTCTGTCTCTCCGCTATTCGACTTCAGCAAAGTCGTTAGCGCTTCAATTCCTTGTTTCTGCCACTCCGGTTTGAAGCCTGCCAAAATGCCGATGGTTTTTAGAGCTAACTGATTGTTCGGATCTTGCTGTAATACTCGCTGGTAGGCTTGCCATGCTTCAGCATCACGCCCTGATCGACGAAAAGAAATTGCTAAACCTAATTTCGCTTCGACTGAATCTGGATTTCGCTGGATCGATCGCTGAAATGCCGAGATCGCATCATCCACCCAACCTTTGCCAAGCAAAGTGTAAGCTTGACGAACATCAGCAGGAATGTTTTGAGATTGTGCGACAGCAAGTTGAGTCTCCGCAAAGGTGAGCAGAGGTGTCCCGACGAGAAGCCATCCGAGACAGAGGGAGAGAGTGAATCGTTGCTTGACGCGAGCCATTTTAGCGGGGTGTTTCCGGGTATTCATGGAGTAGAGAGGTGGATCACTGGGACTGTCTGCCGCTGGGCGTGACATCAAACTCTGTTTTTAGGCGAACGCCAGCAACAATTTCTGAGAAGTTATTGCGCTCTTGCACTGAGAAGCCAAGGCGTAGATTGGAGAGTAACCGAAAGTCATAGAACAATTCCAGAACATCAGGATTCTCTGCACCACTTCGTCGCCGTAGCTGGTCGTTGGATAAGGCACGACCGTAGGCAAGTCCTAAACGATCGTCTGGTGTAAACAAATCTAAGAAGGTAATTCCACCACTAAATGTGTCGCCACCTTCACCTAAATCGAGATTGTTGTATCGTCCGTAGCGTCCAAAAAGGCCCATTTTTAAGCTTGGAATAAACAACTCAGCATTGACTCCGTAAGCCTGTTCTCGATCGCCTTTGAGCAATCCGGTTTGTCCTCCTCCACGGCTAAGCTGAAAAATCTCTTGGAATCCGCTATCGGAGCCAGAATCGCGATCGGTTGCGTAGGTTCCGCGCACGATTAAGTTACCGTAGCGAATCCCTAATTCACCCGCAAAGCCATCGAGAGCAAAATCGCTCACTCCTTTCGAGGAAGAGAAAACGGCGGCTTTCGCTTCGATATTGTCAGTGAGGCTGAAGTTGACCAATGCACCTGGACGAGAAGCAATTCCAGTCGCACTTAGAGCAGGGTTCGTTTGAAAGACTGGATTAAAGAATTGCGACGCGCCATCTTTTGCAAAACTGTTGCGATCGAAGTAAGAGGTAAAGTCAATCTGACCTACGACAAATCGCAAGTTTGGAATGTCACGCGGCGAAGTTGCAAAGTAGAGTTCAGTAATGTTAAAGCCGTTCTCTGGTGTGTCTGTGAAGGCTCTACCTGTTGTAAGATCGAGGGTCGCTCCTACAAGCGCATTAGGGCTAAGTGGATAGATACCAAACAGTCTTGCTCGTGCTGAGGTTTGATCTCCTTGGTAAAGGTAGACACCTTGAAAAGTGAGACTGGGTGGAGTTAGTGCGGTACTGCGTAAGAATGGGCGATTTGGTCTTGCTAGCGAATCGGCGTTGCGACCCGATTGAGCTAATAAACCTGCTTTACTATAAGTGTTATTGAGCGCAATTTCCGGTGTGGTTTGAATCGCGATCGGGTTCTTCAGCGCATCTGGACTAATGCTTCTCATCGTGGAAACTGGAGCCGTGAATCGCGACTGAGCAGGAAGCAGTCCGGCTTTGACATCGGTTCCAGACAAGGTAGATGCAACTAAGGGCGAATTTGGTAGCTCAACACCCTGAGCGATTGGAAGCACGATCGCTGATCCTGCGATCGAGGGTGCAAAACTGGGAGTCGGAGAAGCGACTGGTTTTACAGGTTTTACAGATGCAGCCCGTCCTGATAGCTGTTGAATTAAATCCGCTTCGCTTTGAGTCATTGGTTCTGATTTCTCAATCAGCAAGGCGGGAGAACTGGGTTGAGAAACTGACGCAATTTTCGTTGTTTGCAGTTCTGAGTTTGCAACGTTAGTAGCAGAATTCGGATTTTGCTTTGGAGGTTCAGCTTGAGCAGGCTTTCCTTGCGTGAAGCTCGCCGTAAATAGAGTCGCGATCGCTGAAATCACGACACAAGACATTAGAGAACTGAATTTAGCGAACCGGGACACATCTGACATACTTCACCACACCGTAATGGCTCGATAGACACTTTTTGAGTGCTTATAAAACAGGATTGTCGAAGCCTTGATTTTGAATTCAGTATTATTACTAGGTAGGTCTAGTAATAATTAATTCCTGACTTGATGACCTTTGGCTTCTCAGAGATCGACCTCGGACGCTGTGGCCGAAATCAACCATCGTACCTAGAGTTCCCGCAAAGTTCATAATCGAACCTCTACCTTTCAGCTACTAACACTTTTAACTCAGCCAGTAAAAAATGGCACATTCATTTAGGTCAGCCGTAAAACTGGCTCTAAGAGTCGAGGTGTGAGCGACTTTCGTTAGACAGGGAATGAATAAGGTGGACGTTCGATTTTGAGATCGTTCGCGCTACCCCTACCGGAACCAAAAATGAAAGGTTTTCACAAGATTTTTCAGATGTGTGCAAGTGGCACACTGATTTCGCTCCTAATTCTCTGTACAGGCTGTACTGCGGTTCCTTTTTTCGGAAGCTTGCAGAATCCGACCAAAACAGAGCTATCGATGCAAGTTTCACCGACGGGCGAGGCTGGCGTTTACCAGATTACAGGGCACACGAATTTACCTGATCAGACTCAACTGACCATTCAAGCTGTCCGAAATTTACAACCTCCAAAACTCGATTCTCAAGCCGAATCAGAGCAAACCTACTCGATCTTGGCGCGGACTCAAGTAAAGGTCGAAAAAGGAAAATGGGACACCTCGCTAAACCTGTTGCAACCCAGTCAGCAGGGCAAATTTGAATCCTGGCAACAGACTTCTCGATCGCTGAATTTGAAATCTCAGCCTGAAAATCAAGTCCGGTTTCTAGCGACCACCGATCCAACAAAGAATTCGATCGAGCTTCAACAGCAATCCACGACTGCGGGTACTCAATCAGCTAGCATTCAGTTTGCAGCAGACGGAAAGAGCTACTTACAGGCGGAGCAATTTCTAACGATCGAGCCACCCGTAGTAAAATTAGCCGCATCCCAAAACCCTGGACAAACTTTGGTGAAGGTGGCTGTTCAACCAATTAGCAAAGCAACAAATGTGAAGTCGCAAACCGATGCGGATCTTCCAGCTAAGGGGTGGATGCGTTAACTGTTAGTCAGGTCGCAAGGGCGCAACTCAAGGGATTTACCTAGCTGCGCCCCTGAAAGGTCAAGAGGTCTTCTGGACTGCCCAAGCGGGATCAAGCGCCTGAAATCGCTGTGCAAGGTGATTGAGAGGAGCTTCTGTCGGCGCTACAGACCGGGAAGGAGCTTCAACGCGGAGAGCCGTTTGAATCGTTTCAATCTCCGACATGATGTGTTGAAGTTGGGTTTGAAGGTGCTGCATTTTTTCGATCGCATCTGCCTCGATCGGTAAACTCGAAGGCTGTTGCATTGCGGCAGGGCGAGAAAACCCTAAAAATGCTTGTGCAGCATGAAGGGGCGCGGCGGTATTGAGTTGGGCTGGAACTGTAGCCTGCTTTGCCCGAACGGGCATCGAGACGATCGAGGGCTGGTTTGATTGAGAGATGGCAGAAGTAGCAGTCGTTGGGCTGATTGTGGCTTCTTCGTCTAAGAAAAATCTCAGTCCAGAATCTGTGAGGTACGCATCGGACATCAGTGCTTCTTGCAGCTGTGCTTCTTTCTGTTTGAGTTGTTGTTCTACTTGGGAGAGTTGTGCCTCGATCTCTTTTGTTTGACGGGCTGAAGTCTTCCAAGCGATCGCGGCGCAGGTTGTAAAACTTGCTCCTAGGCTTAGGAGTCCGGCAAGTGCGAGATAAGAGGTTGCGACATCTCTCAGTTGCCCCTCAAAAACGCGCTCTTCTTTGAGTTGGATCGCGAGGGGTTGAGAGCCGTAGAGCGCGAGAGGAACGGCGAAAGCTGAAAAAACTGTTCCAGCGGCAAGAGCGGCGGGGACAAATAACTTTCCGAGTAAAGACATAAGTGAGGTTCTGAGTATCTTGGTTGCAAAAACCGTGTTCGGATAGGTGACTTGTGTGTCTCTTTAGATAAAGACGCAACTCGATCACGGCTTTACGAGTTTGAGTATTACCTATCACTACCAAGATTAATCGCTTTGCAACGTAAATCAGGTGTAAATCTGATGAAGAAACGCCAAAACACGGAAAAGTTTGTGTAAAAATGTGGTTGTTTTCTGTGCCTGATTTACTTAATTTTCTTCTATAAAGTCAAGGCGCAACTGACAATACCTGACCATTGAACTTTTTTCAGCTTCGCCCGACGGTATGAAAAGAAGTTTGTCGGGTCTTGATAGGTGCAGTGAGGCGCGATCGCAATTTGTTCCGACGCAATTCCTAACTGCTCTAGCTGAATTGCAATCACGCGCCGCACATCTAAACGAGCGCGTCCTGCGGTTGAATCCTCAAGAATTGGCGAATTTGGCAAACTGATTAATTCTTCTAAATCTGCATTCGGACCGATCGTGGCTCCGACTTCTAACGCTACTTGATGCGAAACCTGGTAAACTTCGCCTGAAATTGCTGGACCTAGAGCAATTCGCAAATCTTCGAGTTGGCTTCCTTGTGATTGGAGTTTCGCGATCGCGACGGGCACAATTTTCTGAGCCGTTCCCCGCCAACCTGCATGAACCGCCGCTGCGTTGCCGGTTTTCGCATCTCCGATCAAAGCTGGGGTACAGTCTGCACTACACGCCCAAACCGCCTGCTGCGATCGCTCTGTGATCAGTCCATCCGCTTGGGGAAAATTTTCGCGATCATGGGGATGCTTTAGCTCAGAGGGGGACAGTACGAGATTGCCATGCACCTGATGAACTCGGTACGCCTCAGCATTTGAATTCAGCACTTCGGTCAGTTCAAAAGGAGATCGAGGCGAAAACTGTTGCGTAAAAAAGCCGTGTTGCCAAGGTTCCAAAAGACTGCAAGTTAAATAAGGCAGATTGTTCCAGGTTTGCCAGTGCCAATCGTGCATAAGGGGCATCCGCGAAATTGCTGCTGTCATCGTAACGGTTTATTGCAGAGTTTTTGTACTCAGCCCAGTGAAGGATGAAGTTTTTGTAAATTGAATGTATGGTCGCGGATAAACGAATTGAAGAGATTACAGTGCCTGCGGTATCTGAAATTCCGTGATTCTACTTGCAGGCTGAAAGGGTCTAATGAATTTCCACGAAAGTGTTTCCACCAATGAAAAATTGGCATCATAACGAACGAGGCTTCTAGCGGAAACTGATGAATCCGATTATGTGAATTCGATAAAAATCGGGTTTGCGTCTCCGGATTTGTGCCGAAAAACCGGTACTATGTCACTGGAATATGGTTAATTAGTGTAAAGAAATCCCCCAAGACCGAGCGGAACTTAGTCAGAGTCATCAGCGACGAGTGAAAACGAGCAAGCCTGAGAGAGGACATTACAGATATGATGCAGCGACCCACCCCGATTCGACCCCTCCGCAGCCGCAAACAGTTACTTAGACGGCTGGGATGTCTCGGCAGTTTGGGTGTTTTTAGTAGCGGGATGACACTGGCACAAGCTGCCCCGATGATCTCGCCTTCTCCGATCGTGGTTTCGCCTGCTGTCGCTGACCCGATCCCGCCTGCTGCTCCCAGTGCGTCCGCGCTATCGACTACTCCAGCACCCACGCCCGCCACTCCGGAGAAAGCGGCTTCCGAGCTTGCACCCCCGGTTCAGATTGAAATTCCCCAGTCTTCGTCGGTTTCAGAGTCGCCTCTCGTCAAGCCTCAGCCTCAGACACCTGCGGCAAGTCCTGCACCCAATTATGAGCCACCTAGCTCGATCGTAATTGAGAAGCGCGATTCAGGGACGAAAGTGACGGCGGCAACGCCCAAAACCACAGGAATCGCAAACGCCGTATCCAAGGCGATTTCTGGAGTGATGCGCCCGAAGTTTAACTCAAGCCAGCCTGAAGTTGCAGTCCAAGTCGAGTCGGCTCCTGCGGCAGCTTCAAGCTGGACACCGCCTTCGATCGTGCCCCCCTCATTTGTACAGAATTACTTTAATCGCACCGTTCGCCCGCTGGGACTTTCTGGCAATGGAGATGTGCGCTTACTCTTCCCGCTCTCGATTCCGACTGCGATCACTTCGGCGTTTGGCTGGCGAGTTCATCCGATTACAGGGGATCAGAGATTGCATACGGGAACAGATTTGGGCGCAGCGATGGGAACTCCGGTTTTGGCAGCGCTAACGGGTCGGGTAATTATGGCAGATTTCTTTGGTGGGTATGGTTTAGCGATCGCGCTTGAACATACCAACGGTTCGCAGCAAACGCTTTATGCCCACTTGTCTGAGATTTTCGTTAAACCGGGAGATGTGGTTAAGCAGGGAACCGTTATTGGTCGCGTCGGGAGTACTGGGAATTCGACGGGGCCACACTTGCACTTTGAGTTCCGGCAGCAGACTCCTGAAGGGGGATGGGTCGCGCAGGATGCAGGCTTATCGCTGGAACAGGCGGTCGCTCAGTTAACGAAATCGATGCAGGTAACACAGCAAAATCAGCAGGTTCCCCGATCGTAGTGTAAATTAGATTCTTCTAAACCTGGCTCTCAAATTGAGAGCCAGGCTTTTTTGCTTACAACTTTTTGCCCACGAGCCAGAGCAATCCCGCGTCAATCAGTGTAAATGGACTGTCGAGCGTTCCTGCTAGGAGACTGAGGAGAAGAAAGTAACCCAGAGACGCGATCACAATAAACTTAATTAAAAGGAGAGTTGCCATAGCCAATGTAGAGGAAACTAGGTTGGTGTAGAATAATACGCCAAACGCAGCGTGTCAAATTTTCAAGCTGGTTTTTTCAGGATAGAGCGATACTTATAAGTTTTATCAAGATACGACAAATTTTAGGTAGTTTTGCTGAATTTTTGTTATTTTTTCTAGATGAATTTGTAATTTAGGTCATTACAATTATCTTCTACCTCAAGAGGGATACAACGAGTAGAGACAAAAAACGGATGCCGCAGATATTTGCAACATCCGTATAAATGCTTAAGAAAAAGATTAGACTGCTGTGAAGCTCGATTGCGTTAAGCGGTTCGCTTGCACACCAATCAGCGTGGTTAGCACTTCATTCGATCGCGTCAGGCTAATCAGCGTATTGTTTGCCGCTCCACCCGATCCTTGAATGATCGAGAGTTGGTCAAACGTCAGATTGCTTGCCAATCCAACGAGATCGACTCCAACTTCAAAGTCTTCGATCACGTCTGCACCATCCCGACGACGAATCACGAAAGTATCGCGTCCTGCGCCACCGACTAAGCGATCGTTGCCCAATCCGCCAAATAGCGTATCGTCACCATTCCCGCCCCGGAGCGTATCATCGCCGCTCAGTCCGTACAGCGTGTCATTGCCGTCTAAACTGTTAATGATGTCGTTCGAGCCGTTGAAGCCATCGACAACGTTATCAAGCTGGTTCAAGAAAGTGACTGTGTTGCGGTTGAAAACAGTGCGGCGAACCATATCCGCATCGAAAACATCGAAATCATCTGAGATGGAACGCTGTCCGTTAAATAGAATGTTGCCGATGTCGATCGAAGCTCCCGTACGCCGTTGTAAGTTATCGAAATTCTCTAGCGATAAATCTTTGAGAATTACTTTTGGACTGTTTGAAGTGGTGAAAGAAATTTCGAGGTCAGTTCCGATTTGATTCAGTTGGAGATTGGGAGCATTGAAATCGGCTCCAACGAATTTTAGGCTGTCAACTTCTGCGATCGTTTCTCGATTGGGATTCGATCCGCGACCGACTCCACCAAAATTGGTGATAGTGGTGCGATCTCCAGACTGAATCTCAAAGGTTTTCTGTCCACCTTTGCCATCCGGTTGAGCAAACGTAAACCGTGAAACAAGCGGATCATGATCGCTCGTCTGATCGGCAAATTCGGAGTTGATCCGAACGACATCAAATTTTGCATCGCTATTGATGAACAGGTTGCGGCTGACCAAAATGTGATCGAGTGCTTGTGAATTGCCCTCGAAATTGTAGTTGTACCGCTGATTTACAGGCAGCGTGTCATAGAGATTCACCAAAGCCTGGTCGCCTGTGAGAACATCCAAAGGATTAGAAAATGGGAAATCATTTAGATCTCCTGTAACAATGATGTTGGCATTCGCATTTTGAGCAAGTAAGCGATCGGTAAATTCTTTCACGATCCGCGCCTGTTCAAGCCGCTGAGCTTCGCTGGATAATGTTCGCGGCTGGAATCGCCCAAATAGAGGCTGATCGCCGCCCTTGGAGTTGAAGTGATTGTTAATCACAAACACTTGATTGCCACCATTGAAGCGGAACTCGCCCACAAGCGGTTTGCGAGAATCATTGAACGCTGGATTTGTGGGATCAATCCGACCCGGACTGGTAGAAAGTCCGTCACGATTGACCGTGGTATTGATTAGAGAATCGCCACCCGATCGATCGACAAAGCTCACCCGCTCTGAGTTGAACAAGAAGCCGACTCGAATGTTTCCGCCTGGTTGTCCGCCGTCTTGATTGTTCACCGGGTTAATTTGGCGATATTCGTAGCGAGGACCTCCTGCTGCTAAGATCGCATCAATCAACCGCTGATAAGTCAGGTTTGCATCAACTACGCCGTTATTTTGTGCGCCATTGTTGTCCTGAATTTCCTGAACATTCAGAATATCCGGCGTTTTCAGGCGCTTAACAATCTGATCTGCTAATGCATTGAACTTTGCCGCACCCATTGATGGACTGAGATTTTCAACATTGAAAGTTGCTACTGTAAGTTGATTGGTTCCAGCTTCTAAGGTTGTTGTCTCGCGCTCTAAATTGCTAGAAGTGACAGTCGGTAAAGATTCGGTGTTCAACAGTTTGAAATTACCGAAGCTGTAATCGATTACGCCTGTGATGCCAGAAAAGCGATCGCCAACATTCACAGCAGGGGGATTCGATACGATCGTGTCATCAATGATGATGCGTTCTGGGTTAAAGTCTCCAGGCTGGATAATGATGCCGCCTCGATCGGTGCGAAGCGAAGAATTTGCACCATTGTCTGATAGAACCGCAATCTCACCAAAGTTATTGGTTGGACTAACCGCAACTGCATCTTTGACTCTTACCCGCATTCCTTCCAAACTTTCATAGAAATCAATTCCATTGATGTTTGGATTGAACACTGCTCCTGAGTTTTCAACGCTACCATTGACTGCACCGCTGCTAATGATTTGATTGGGCGGAATGCGTCCCCCTGTTCCAATCACCGTTGTATCTGGTAGCGAATTGTTGCTTGAAAGAACTCTGAAGGTTGCAACAGGGTTTCCAGTTCCCCCAATTTGAGTAGTGCTTAAATTTGTGCTGTTTGCTCCACCCGGACGGAATTCGCTAACAACGCCGCTTACTTGAACTGCATCGCCAACTTTGACGGTAGGAGCCATGTTAGTGAAGACAAACAGACCTTCAGATGTCGCAGCATTGTTATCGGAGTTCGGATCTTGAATGTAAAAACCATTGTTGCGAAGAGCCGTCACAATGCCAGAAACATTGTTCACGGTTTGACCTTCGAGGAGCGATCGGTGAGCCGTTCCCTGAATATCACTAATCCGGGTCGGCGGCGTGAACTCAAAGATTGAAGTATTTTTACTCACCTCATTCGTTAACACAAGCAGCGGTTTACCATTCGGGCTAATGTTGCCAGGGATAAAGGTTAGTCCTTCAACTCCCGAATCTGTTACACCCGTTGTTGGATTAAGCCTGAAATCGCGCGGGTTCACATACTCCACGAAAACAGGTTTCTGCGGATTCGTGACTTCGTAAACCATCACACCGCCAATCCGCTCTAGTCCGATGAAAGCGTAAGTTCGATCGCTAATAGTTCCGACAGCGACACCTTCAGGCTCAGATCCTTTATTGTCGCTGCGAGTATCAAAAGTGGTGTCATTGTTATCTGAGTTGAAGTTTGCGGGGAATGCTCTTGCTGTGATTTGCTCTAGCTGATCGCCGCTATCAAAAATCAGTTTGCCGCTGTCATTCCAGATCGAGAACGATCGACCACCGAGAGTTTCAATTTGATCGAACAATCCATCTCCATTGAGATCCCCACTTGCACTCGTAACCGTCAATCGCCCTAAGTTCGTGTTCCGTTTCAGATCAGTTGCATTCGGGAAAACAGTCGGGTCAAGTCCGTACTGACTATCACCGACTCTCAGTTCTTCCGCAAATCCGGGATAGTCCCTTGCATCTCCTTCGTTTGCAGTGAGCAGATAAGTTTTGCCGCCCACTTGAAAAGATGCGATCGCATCTGGTTGATACATTCCAAAGACTGGAACATTGCGAATGTCGATCGCATTATCTCGATCGCTCGGATCAATCCCATTTCCAGGCTTACTATGGTCTTTCAATCCCAGCGGAACAATGTCCAACACTTGAGCCGTATTGATATCAACAACTGCAAGTGCATTGTTCTCCTGTAGCGTCACCCATGCCGTTTTACCATCTTCGGAAATCGTGATGTATTCAGGTTCCAAATCTTGGGCAACAGTTGCATTCGGTCCGAAAATCCGAATTCCTTTCGCTTGTAGTTCCGATTTGCGATCGTTGAATTGCTCAAATCCTGCTGTCTGAACGGTTACATTGTTCACGCCGTTCGATAGATCAATTACGCTGATCAAACCTACAGGATCAATCGAATCTGCCCGGTTATAACTATTTGGTTCTCCTTCATTTGCAACAAGAATCTTCTTACCATCAGGCGTAAAGGTGAGCATATCGGGAACTGCACCGACTTGAACTGCACCTTGAAATTCACCTGCTGCATTGAAAATGACGACTTGACCCGGCTCAGTTCTCTTGATGCCGTCTACTGCGATCGCGACAATTCCATTCCTAATCGCAACACTATTAGTTGCACTGCCATAGGTTGATAAATCCAGCGTTTTTGCCAATTTCGGATCTGACGGATTACTCAGATCCAGGACTTGAACCGAAGTACCGCCACCAATCACAACTAATTGTTTAGTAGCAGGATCATAAGCTGAAATTTCCGAACCATTTCCTGCGAATGTTCCAAGCTTTTTCAGAACACTTGCACCTGTAACCGTTGGTTCTGGTGCAATGGACAGATTGCGAATTCGCTTATCTTCGGTGGGTGCAACATCTGCGGCATCAAAACCTCCGATCGCTTTCAAATATTCCGCAAACGCATCTTGCTCAGTGCCATTCGCCGCAAAGGTTGCATTTCCGGTTGGTGCCGCATTCGGATCTAATAGTTCAACCCGATTTGCTAAAGTTGAATTTGCAGCAATAATTTGTGGGAATGGATAGCCATCTCCACCCGTCGCTGCTCCAGGTGCGCCTGCTAAAAAGCTCAGTGTCACCATGCGGAAGGTTCGAGTCGAATCCCCGATGACTCGTCCACCTCGCACCACTTCATCGATCGCATTGCCATTTGCATCAGTAATCGCCAGAGATTGAACTCGATCACCTGCTGTTGTCGCTGTTCGTGCCGTCCGAGTCGGATCAAAGCTGAACTGAAATCCTCCAATTTGCGGAAATGCTCCCGGTGTTGCTCCCGGACGAACGCCAGAAACACCATGCTCGATCAAATCTTTCAGTTGAGCCGCTGTCACTGTTACCAGCGTGAGGGAATTGTTAAACCGGAGTGAATTCTCGATATCAAGTTGAGAAACGTCTCCCGCTTCTTTGTTCGCTAACTCGTTTGCAACCGTTGGTAAGCGATCGACAGATCCCGTTGCGCCTCCTACACCGCTCACAACTCCGATATTGTCTCGAATTCCGCCTCCATTTTTCAGCGAAATCACAACGCCCGGATCAGTTCGCCGCGCTACAAACAAATTAGCATCAGCGGTCAAATTCCCTAAGTTCGTTTCCTGAGTTCGCACATCTTCACGGGTTCCATTAAGAAACGCATTAGAGCGACCAAAAATCACACCATCTTTCGGAACAATCACTCGATCGCGCAATGCTTCCACGATCGCGGCAACTTCTGGATCAGGAGTTCCCGGATTTGTCGCAGTGAGAAGAGAAACACTCTCAGCATCCGTCGCAAACGCGCCATTGATCAGCGGATCAAGCTTAGAAAGATCAATTCTGCCTTGATCATCGAATTCAGCCACTAACCGCCCCACATAGCGATAGTTTGCAGCCGTATTCAGGACTAAAACGCTTCCGGTCGGGGATTGTTCAACTAACGGATAGATACCCGCTGCGGTATCACCCGGACGTAAGCGATCGCTACTATCCGCTAACAACGAATGTGATCCACCTGCGATGATCACATCCACATTCGACAACCGTTTCGCTAACTCACGCTCGATGAACAATTGCTGCATATGAGCCATCACCACGATTTTGTTAATCCCGGTGGCAGCTAGATTGTTCACCTCAGTTTGAATGATTTGCGCTAGCGCATCTAATTGCTCTGGGGTTGGCGTTCCTCCAAACGGTTGTGGCGTGATGACAACTCCCGCCCCTGGAGAGGAAATTGCGGCAAGCGTCGGAGTCGTCGCCCCAATGATTCCAATCCGTTCACCATCAACCGTAATCACAGTACTTTTTGCAATGCTGTTTGGTTTGGGGGCTTGTCCATCGGGAACCACTAAACCTCGTAATGCGGCATCATTCGCAAAGTTTAAATTGGTGCTGAGGTAGGGAAATTTGGCTCCTGAATAGGTTCGATCGACATTCAGCAAAGACGCGATCGTATTCGTTCCCAGGTCAAATTCATGATTTCCAAATGCCGATGCCTGAAATTCAATTTCATTCAAAATTGCGATGTCCGCTCGTCCGACTCCTTCTTGACCAAGAATTGATCGCATCGCTGGATCGCTCGAAGCCGAGAAAAAAGGTCCGGGAATATAGTTATCGCCAGAAGACAAAATCAGCGTATTTGCGTAGTCGTCTTTCAGCGCATTAATTACGGTTGAGAAGTTGACAGAATCTGTAAGTGCAGGAATGCCAGCTTCAAAATCGGAAGCGTGCAGGATTTGTAGTTGGAACGCCATGTGAGAAGTGTTGTAACAAAAACGACGAGGAATAAGAGAATCCCTTCGTTTATTCGTCCCACACGAACTTTAAGGCTTGGCTAATAAGAATTTAACAGTACCGAAATATACGGTTTCCTTGATGACTTCTTGACCTGTTTGAAGTTTCAGTGAATTCCCTGCCAAAAACGAATTCAGCGTCTCTACAGAGCATATTTGCCGTCTGATCCCTAAAAATACTCAGGTTAAGATTGCGCCGCCCATCAATCTCTGATAGCGGTAATCTAACTCTGCTTTCATCGCGTTCCACTTCTCGATCGTTGGATCTTTCTGAATCGTTCTTTCCGCCGCATCTCGCGCAAGTTCTAGCACTTCTTGATCTTCGACTAAACTTGCAAGAGCAAAATCCGGTAAGCCTGATTGCCGAGTTCCTAATACGGCTCCAGGGCCTCGGAACCGCATATCCATTTCGGAAATAAAGAATCCGTCTTGCGATTGTTCTAGAACTTTTAATCGCTGTTGGGAGGTTTCGCTCTTGGAACTGCTCATCAGTAAGCAGAATGACTGCGATCCGCCGCGCCCAACTCGACCTCGAAGCTGGTGGAGCTGTGACAGCCCAAACCGTTCTGCGTGTTCAATCATCATTACAGTCGCGTTGGGTACATCAACACCGACTTCGACAACGGTGGTAGAGACGAGAATTTGGGTTTTGTTGTTGCGAAATTCGGTGATGGCTTCGTCTTTTTCGGCGGAAGTCATTCGACCGTGAAGTAAGCCAACGTTGAAATCTGGGAAGATGTCGTCTTTGAGGTGTTGGTGTTCGTCGATCGCAGATTTGAGATCCAGTTTTTCCGATTCTTCGACGAGTGGTAAGACGATGTAAATCTGCCGTCCTTGGGCAATTTCGCGCTTCATCAGGTCGTAGGCTTGTTGTCGATCGCGTCCCGTTAGCGCGGTTGTTTGAATCGGTTTACGTCCGGGGGGCAGTTCATCGATTTGACTGACATCTAGATCGCCGTGTAACGTTAACGCCAGAGTGCGCGGGATCGGTGTAGCAGTCATGGTCAAAACGTGCGGATGTTCGCCTTTTTGCTGGAGGCGGGCGCGTTGTTCGACTCCGAAGCGGTGTTGCTCGTCGATCACGACTAAGCCTAAGCGATCGAAGCTCACCGTGTCCTGAATCAAGGCATGGGTTCCGACGAGTAGTGGTAATTCTCCTGTTTGTAAACCGTTGTGAATCTCTCGACGTTTGGCGGCTTTGGTTGATCCGGTGAGCAGTTCCACGGGCAAATGAAGCTGATTAAACCACTCGACTAATTTGCGATAGTGCTGCTCTGCGAGAACTTCGGTCGGAGCCATGAAAGCTGCTTGATAACCCGATTGAATCGCCGCCAGAATCGAGATGACAGCAACGACGGTTTTTCCTGATCCCACGTCGCCTTGAATGAGGCGATTCATCGGGATCGGTCGTTGGAGATCGTTCAGGATGTCATTTGTGACGCGCTGCTGAGCGTTGGTGAGCTTGAAGGGGAGAAGTTTGTAGAAATCGTCGATTAGTTTGCCTGTGGGTGCGAGAACGGCACTCGCTTGGGTTTGTCGCTGTTCGTATCGACGTTGGAGTAAACCGAGCTGGAGGTAGAAGAATTCATCGAAGACTAAGCGACGACGAGCGGCTTCTAAGGCATCGGGATCGTTAGGGAAGTGAATGTTTGCGATCGCGTCCTGAATTCCCGTCAAGCCGTATTCGGTTAGAAGTCCTTTGGGGATCGGTTCGTGAAGATTCGCGATCGCAGGCAGCGAAGCCGAAACCGCTCGACGAACTAAGTCGGCTCCAACGCCTTCGGTCAAGGGATAAACCGGGACGATCCGCCCGACGGTCGGAGAATTCAGCGATTCGCCTTCTTGATCGAGAACTTCAAGATCTGGATCTTCAAGGCTGACCCCGAATTTGGTTTGCTTAACTAAACCGGAAGCTGCGATCGATGCGCCTTTCGGATAAATTCGCTTCTGCTGTTCTTGCCAACCGCGACCTGCGAATCGACTGCCCATGTAGAAACGGCTAATTTTCATCTGTCCGCTGGAATCTTGAATCGTCAATTCCAGAATCGTCAATTTGCTGTTACGCGGACTGGTAAAGCAATTGCAGTTTTTGATCGTGGCAACGATCGTGACCGTTTGACCGACTTCGAGATCGCGAATATTCACCTGTTTGGCGTAGTCGATGTGGTCGCGCGGATAGTAGTACAGAACATCGCGAACGTAATAAAGTCCAAGTTTTGCAAGTTTTTCCGCGCTTTTGGAACCGATGCCGGGAAGGTAAGTCACGGCTTGCGTTAGGGGAACATCACGCGCGGGAGTTTCAGGCGTGGGAGCAGTTGCGGGACGTGCGGCAACTGGGACAACTTTGCGCGGCGGTTTCTCGGCGGGGTTTTCTTCGGATTTTTTGACTTGGTAGAGAAAGCGGCGGGTTTCAGCAACAAGGTGCTGCCGTTGCGCGAATTCGAGGTCGGAATATTTGGCGAATTGATTCGCGATCGTTTGACATCGTTCTTTTTCAGACTTCGGTAGCGCTTCGGTCGATTCGGTCAAACTCAGACGCAAAAACTCGCTGAAGCGGAACTGATTTCCCTCCAGATCATTGAATCCGCGATCGGCTTCTACCGATAACGCCTTTTGTAACCGCACCAAATCCATAAAACTCAGCTAAGTGAAGCGATCTCACCGTTTTGCTTGATGAAGTCTAGCAAAATTCGCTGATGAATTGCGCCGAGCGGTCGAATTTGATTAGCTCGATCGCTAAATCGCTCTCCCTGTTCGATCTGCGATCGCGTGAATAATCCCAGATCCCAGCCTTCCAACAAGGTGAGATCAGCGATCCCCACAGTCAACGGAGCCGCGAATACGTGACGAATTGCGCGATCGTCTTCGTAAATGCCAAACTTCACAATCTCGCTGGGCGAATAGCAAATTTCCTCTTGCAACTCGCGCACAACGGCAATCTCTGGCGATTCATCTTGCTCGATGTGTCCGCCAAACAAGCCCCAATGTCCCGGATAGGCAATATTCGGAATGTTGTCACGCAGTTGCAAAAGGAATTGTTCCCCTTGATGAAGAATTGATATCGCGACTTCTGGCTTCATTGCTGCTCGATCTTCATTGCTGCTCGATATAGACCGTACTTTGATCCTGTCCAGCCAGATCAATTTTTTGTAAGCGAACTTTACCCTGAACATTCACAGAGCTACCGATCGCAGGAACCGATCGACCCGTGACAATCCAAACGCTTCCCGTCTCGTCTTGCACTTCATACGCTCGTTGTCCGCCCATTAATGGCGCTTGAGCTTTGATCTTGCCTTCGACTTGAACGGTACGATCGCGCTTCGCTCCCACTTCACGGATCTTCACTCGTTCCCCTGGCTCTAACATTGTCAGCACATTATTTGATGCCGTAGGCAAATTCGGGGAAGCACTACAGCCAATTGCACTCAAACACACCGCCACCAATCCAACTCTTGAGAAACTCATAAGTCAACCTGCCCTTTTCTCTGAAACCAACTGCTGTCATTCCAGCCAGAGAGCAACCCTTCACAGCACATCGTCAAAATCCATCAAACGCGAAGCACGCTGAAATCATCGCATTTCACGCACAAGACGGCACGAATCTGCGAAACTATTAAAGTCAATATTCTAAAGATGCAAAAGATCGTGACCCAAAACCGGGAAAACAAACCAGAATTTTGATTAATCAACCTGAGAAGTCTTGGTTCACATTCTGAACGATCTTTAGATGTTTTGGTCACTAAATTTTGCATCGAACGGGTTCCTATGTCTTCGATCGCTCAACTCCTCGACGGAAAAGCCCTTGCTCAAAAGATGCAAGCCACGCTCACCGAACAAGTTCAAGCCCTTACTCCAAAAAATGGTCGTCCTCCCGGTCTAGCCGTTCTGATGGTCGGGGACAATCCCGCCAGCGCCGCCTATGTTCGCAACAAAGAAAAAGCCTGCGCTGCGGTTGGGATCGCTTCTTTTGGTAAACATTTTCCGACTAACACCACTCAAGAAGAACTCGCTACCGTAATCGCTCAGTTAAACCAAGACGATCGCGTGGATGGCATTCTCGTCCAGTTGCCACTTCCTGATCATCTCGATAGCGTTGCGCTGCTGAATCAAATTGATCCCGATAAGGATGCGGACGGCTTACACCCGATGAATTTGGGGCGATTGGTCAGAACAGAGCCAGGATTGAGAAGCTGTACGCCTTACGGAGTGATGCGGCTGCTGGAAGAATATCAGATCGATCCGCGTGGCAAAACAGCGGTCGTTGTGGGACGCAGTATTTTAGTTGGAAAGCCGATCTCATTAATGCTGCTTGATGCGGATGCGACTGTTACGATCACGCATTCTCGCACTCCCAATCTGGCAGAACTGACTCGAAGCGCTGACATTCTCGTCGCGGCAGTCGGTCGCTCGAATTTAATCACGGCTGAAATGGTCAAACCGGGTGCGATCGTGGTCGATGTCGGAATTAACCGAATCACCGATGAAACCGGAAAAAGTCGCCTCGTCGGAGATGTCGATTTTAATGCGGTAAAATCCGTGGCGGGATATCTTACCCCCGTTCCTGGTGGAGTTGGTGCGATGACTGTGACCATGCTGTTGCACAATACAGTATGGAGCTATCAGCAACGCTTCGGAAGTTAAGACAAATCTACAGAAACGCGCATTAGAATCGCAGGAGGATATCGGAATGGTCGTGACAGGAGAAACGCAATCAAATCAAGCCTCCCAATTTGATTTGAAAGGTTATTTAGCGGCAAGACAGCAACAGGTCGAAACCGCCCTCGATCGAGCATTTCCCGTGGTCTATCCCGATAAGATTTACGAAGCGATGCGCTATTCTTTGCTCGCAGGCGGAAAAAGATTGCGTCCGGTACTGTGCCTCGCAACCTGTGATCTGTTCGGTGGCACGTCTGAGATGGCAATGCCGACTGCCTGTGCGCTCGAAATGATCCACACCATGTCACTGGTTCACGATGATTTACCTGCGATGGATGACGACGATTATCGACGCGGGAAATTGACGAATCACAAAGTCTTTGGGGAAGCGGTGGCGATTCTTGCCGGAGATGGCTTGCTAGCATATGCGTTTGAGCATATTGTTGAAGAAACGAAAAATGTACCCAGCGATCGCTTAATCAAAGTCGTATCGCGTCTTGGTCGGGCAGTTGGAGCGGCTGGACTCGTGGGCGGTCAAGTGGTCGATCTCGCTTGTGAAGGCGTGAAAGATGTCAGCCTCGATACGCTGAATTTTATTCACACCCACAAGACAGCGGCACTGCTTGAAGCCTCGGTCGTCAGCGGCGGCATTCTTGCGGGCGGTTCAGATTCAGATATTCAGCGATTGACGCGGTATGCTCAAGCGATCGGGTTAGCGTTCCAAATCGTCGATGATTTGCTCGATATCACCTCTACGCAAGAAGAACTCGGCAAGAGTATCGGTAAAGATGTGAATGTCGAGAAAGCGACTTATCCGCGTTTGTTGGGTATGGAAGAATCGCGTCGCCAAGCGGAACAACTGGTCGAACAAGCGAAAGCCGAAGTCGTTGGATTTGGTGAGACTGCGTTACCGCTAATGGCGATCGCAGATTACATTACCGCTCGTAAAAACTAGAAGCTCCCCCTCTAACTCTCTACCCCCAAAACGAATGCAGGACTTTGGTGACATTTTTGATAATAGAGTGCTGCTCTTAGCCCTCATTGCCTGTCTGATTGCTCAAGCAACAAAATTAGTAATCGAATTGATCGTGCATCGCAAAGTAAATTTTCGCGTGCTGGTTGAGACGGGCGGGATGCCAAGTTCGCATTCGGCGCTTGTGACAGCGCTGGCAACCGGAGTTGGATTAACCGACGGTTGGGACAGTACGCAATTTGCGATCGCAACGATCTTGGCGTTTATCGTGATGTACGATTCCCAAGGCGTGCGACAAGCTGCCGGAAAACAAGCCAAGATTTTGAACCAAATCATTGACGAGTTTTTCACAGGCGAACATCACTTCAATGAAGCGCGACTGAAAGAATTATTGGGACATACCCCAGTGCAGGTGATTGCCGGGTCGCTTCTAGGAATTGTGGTTTGTGTGGCGGGAGACTGGTGGCTCGGGGGCAGTTGGCGATCGCTGTTCGTGCAGATTGCGGGTGTTCATTGACTGCCAATCGAGGGTTCGGTTTGGACAACTGGAGTGAGTAGTGTCACTCGATTACTTCTGACAAGCATCGCGGCAAATCCTCGATCGCTCAAAATCTGCAAAATCGAATCGGCAATTGCTCGATCGCTGGTTTGCACTGCTAAGAGATAAGGACGCTGCTCAAATGAAGCGAGTCCAATGTTTCGATTTAGAACTCGTTGCATTTGGGCGGCAACTTCAGGACGGTTGTAGTGATTGACGATTACCGCAAATCCGTCTCCTAAAAGCTGTGGGTTATAGCCTCCAGCATTCCGCGCATATGCTAGATCGGGTTGGGTCTGGAGCGGTTGAGTTTGAATCGGTTGTTCGATCGGTTGCAATACAGCAACACGGGCGGGCGGCAAATCGCCTTGATTTGCAACTTGAGCGCCTCCGGGTGGAGTGGCGACAAACGCTCTCAATCGAACGGTGTCATTGAGATAATTTGCCCAAGAGTTTGCGGTGTCTGCATCTCGGTAGCCCCCGACGCGCGTTACTGTTTCACCGAAATAATTGCAGACCGAGAGATTGGCATCGCGAGAGACGACGCTGCGAACACGCGCTTGGCTGTCTGGCGTGCGCGTCACAATCAGCAAAAGAAATTCATTCGATCGAGGCGCTTGGCAGGTGGGGAGTTGCGCCTGAGCAGAAGAAATTCCGCCGATCGCGAGGGCAACTCCGGCGAGTCCTGTGAAAACCGATTGAAGCGTCGTCTGGGGCATAGAAATTTAGGGGACTTAGGAAACAGGTTCTAGAGAACCGAGCGGGTTCGGAATCGTTTCCGATTGCTGGTACTCTCCGGTGATGACATATTCTAGTCGCAGCTTGAGCCAGGTAATAAATTGTTTGTTGGTCGAGACGATCGAGACACAAGGACGCGGACATTTTGCTTTGATTTCTGCCATTTCGGGCGCTTCTAAGAAAGCGGGTTCTTTAATCACCCAAAAATCAATTTCTCTGTTTTTTTCTTTGTAGTCGCGATAGCGTTCTTTCAGAACTTCATCCATCGGTTCTTCTTCCAGCAAAAATTTCTGGCTTGCCAAAACATAGTAATAAGTTGTCATGGAATCTTCCTATTTAATCGGTCTGAATGTAGAAAAGCCGGAGTTAAAGTTCTCCGCGAATGGCTTGTTTCATTTCTCTTACCGCTCGTTCTAATCCAACGAGGACGGCGCGACTAATGATCGTGTGCCCAATATTCAATTCTTCCATGCCGGGGAGCCGCGCGATCGATTGAACATTCCAATAAGTTAAACCGTGTCCGGCGTTGATGCGGAGTCCGGCAGCGATCGCCAGTTCGCATCCTTGCGCGAGAATTTCTAGTTCTTTGGCTTGTCCTTCTTCGGAATACGATCCGGCGTATTGTCCGGTGTGCAGTTCGATGAATCTTGCGCCTGCTGTTGCCGAGGCTTCGATTTGTTCTTGGTCGGCATCGATGAATAAACTGACGGGAATTCCGGAGTTTTGTAACGTGCTGACCACTTCGGTCATGCGATCGAGTTGTCCAGCGATGTCGAGTCCGCCTTCGGTGGTGACTTCCTCGCGTTTTTCGGGGACGAGCGTGACGTAATCGGGCTTGAGATCAAGCGCGATCGACACCATTTCATCGGTTGCAGCCATCTCTAGATTCAAATGGGTGCGAACAGTTTGCCGCAGCAGTTGAACATCGTGGTCTTGAATGTGGCGACGATCTTCGCGGAGGTGGACGGTGATGCCATCGGCTCCCGCGAGTTCGGCGAGGACGGCAGCGGCAACAGGATCAGGCTCAACGGTGCGGCGAGCTTGGCGGATGGTTGCGATGTGGTCGATGTTGACACCAAGAGTAGGCAAGGTTTTGTTCTCAAAGCTTCAGGCAATCATTTTATCGTGTTCGTTTGAGATTCCGCGCTTAGACAGAGTTGGAGTCGATCGAGAGATCATATTCTGAGAACAGATCGCAGTTCTTAATCAAAGAAATTAAGAATTATTTCTAAAAGTGAAGAATTTCGTTAGAATTCACTTAACGGAAATTCACAAAGTATTCATTACTGAGTCGAGTCATGCTTAATCCCGCCTTTATCCTGCGACGACTATCGACCGTTCTTGCCGTTTCCATCCTTACGCTTACATTGCTGGCTGCTACTTCTGGAATTTTGATCGCGTTTTACTACGTCCCGACCGCTGGCGGTGCGTATGACTCGCTTCAACAGATTGATACGGCAGTACCTTTTGGATGGTTGGTTCACACATTGCACAATCTGTCAGGCAATTTTGTGATTGTGTTGGGGCTGGTGCAAATTGTGGTGATGTTTTTGGGGGAGCGGTTCCGTCGGAGTTGGTTGACGGCTTGGATTAGTGGGATTTTGTTCACCTTGAGCGCGATCGGCTTAAGCTGGACGGCGATGATTCTTAGCTGGAATCAGCTTGGATTCTGGAGACTGAAAATCGAGCTTGGAACGATCGAAGCAATTCCGTTTATCGGTGCGACATTGCGTGACATTATTACGGGCGGAGCGGTTGGAACGTTGACGGTGGCGCATTTGTATACGCTGCATAGCTATGTGGTTTCGTTAGCGGCGTTGGGATTGTCGATCGTGCATTTGGGTGGATTGTTGTTTCAAGAAAAAGAGATGCAGGCAGAAAGACAATCTACACCTGCGATCAAACCTGTTCAGCAACCCGCGACCGAACAACCTGCGATCGCAGCCGATTCAGAAGCACAATCTCCTGCATAGAAACATTTTGATTGCTCCACTCTCGGCTAGGATGATTTTGCATCTTCGTTACTCAGAGCCTTCGTATGTGGCGAATCTTCCGTGACGCGAAGCGATCGAGATTTGGACTGAGCGCGGTTTCATCGAAACAGTTGGCTGTTCTTGAGGCGTGTTTAATTGGATTTGTGTCGGGACTAGCAGCGGTCGCACTGAAGCAGAGTGTGGGCTGGCTGAGTCACTGGCGACTTCAAACAGCAATAATTTATCCCGCTTGGATTGCGTTACCTACGATCGGAATCCTGGCGGGATTATTAATCGGTTTGTTGATTGAGTGGCTTGCACCCGAAGCGGCAGGAAGCGGAATTCCGCAGGTGAAAGCGGCGTTGGGTGGGGTGACGAGTGCGCTCAATCTGAGAGTTGCGATCGCGAAATTAGCGACGACCTTACTGGCGTTGGGATCGGGATTGAATTTGGGGCGGCAAGGGCCGACAGTACAGATTGGAGCCGCGATCGCTGCCCAGTTGAGTGATTGGGTTCCGACTTCTCCGGTGCATCGTCGGCAGTTGATTGCAGCGGGAGCGGCGGCGGGATTGGCGGCGGGATTTAATGCGCCGATCGCGGGTGTTTTATTTGTGGTGGAAGAACTTTTACAAGATGTTTCTGGGCTGACATTGGGAACAGCGATCTTGGCATCGTTTGTCGGTGCAGTCGTTTCGCGATTGTTGGGAGGACAGGGATTTAACGGTAGCCCGAACTCGTTGGAGATTATGACGAGTTTTAATCTTCAGGCAATTCCGATCTTTTTAGTGGTAGGAGTGCTGGCGGGGCTGTTGGGATCGCTGTTTGTCCGGGGAATTCTGTTGAGCTTGAAGATTAACGGCAAAGTATTGAAGTGGAGTTTGCCGCTGCGGATTGCGTTTGCAGGAGGGATGTCTGGATTAGCGATCGCGATTCTTCCAGATGCGCTGCGAGGGAGTGCGAGCTTACAAGAAGTTTGGATTACGAGTGAATTTGGCTGGCGAATTACTGCGGTCATTTTTATTACGAAGTTTGTTTTGACGCTGGTCGCGTTTGGGTCGGGTGCGCCGGGTGGATTGTTTGCACCTTCGCTGATTTTGGGGTCGGCGTTGGGGTATTTGGTTAGCTTCGCGGCTCAGAGTTTGCAGACTGCGGGGGTTCCACTCGGTTTAGATATGAGTGAAGCCTTGACGACTACAGCGGCGCTTACAGGAATGGGGGCGTTTTTTAGTGCGGTGACTCGTGGTCCGATTACTGCGATCGTCATTGTGTTCGAGATGACCGCAGATTTCAATCTTGTGTTGCCATTAATGATTGGTTCAGTGACGGCTTATCTGGTTGCAGAGAGTATGTTTAGCGGATCGATTTATAAGCATTTACTGGAATATCGAGGGATTCATTTACAGGCAAATCCGGAGATAGAAACGCGACTTTCTGGCTTGACTGCGAAACATTTGATGCAGCCGCGAGTTGAAACGTTGTCGAGTCAAGTTAGTTTAGATGAAGCAATTCAGGCATTTTCTCGATCGCATCATCGCGGATTTCCGGTGATCGATAATGGAGTGCTAGTCGGAATTGTGACGGAGACAGATTTATCGAATATTACGGAACGTCAGCTAGATCATGCTCAACCGTTAAGCGAAATCATGACACCGCGACCTGTGACGGTGCATCCAGATGATCCACTCAGCCAGGTTTTGTATTTATTAAATCGCTACAAGATTAGCCGATTGCCTGTGGTGGATCGCCGGAAATTAGCTGGAATTATTACCCGCGCTGATATTATTCGAGCCGAATCCGATCGACTGACAAACGCCGCGAAAGTTGGCCCGCAGCCGGAACCGTCTTACGTGGTGTATCAAACTCGCGCACCGGAAACGGGAAAAGGTCGGGTCTTAGTGCCGATCGCGAATCCACAAACCGCAGGACGATTGTTACAAATGGCAGCGGCGATCGCACACGATCGAGAATATGAATTGGAATGCTTGCAGGTGATTCCGATCGCGCGACATCGAACGCCTGCCGAAACTGCGGTTTCAACGGCGGTGAGCCGAAAACTTCTCAAGAAAGCGGTTCATTTGGGTAAAGAGTGGAAAATTTCAGTTCATACACAAGTCCGCGTCACCCATGACATTGCTCAAGCGATTCTAGAGACGATCAAAGAGCAACGGATTGATGTCATTATCATGGGCTGGAATGGCGAGACTTCTACGCCGGGACGGATTTTTGGGAATGTGGTCGATACGATGATTCGGCAGGCGGGCTGCGATGTTGTGCTGGTGAAATTTGGGGCGGAGATGGAAACAGAAATTCCATTCGATCGCTGGTTGATTCCGACAGCAGGCGGGCCAAATTCTCGTCAAGCGATTCGGTTGATGCCTGCTCTCGCGCAGTTATCGAACTCTCCAGAAATTCGTCTGTGTCAGATTCACCAACCACATCGCGATCTCCCTGATCCCAATTCGCTGAATGAATCGATGAAATTTTTAAACGATCGATTAGCGTGTCCGGTGGAATTGATGCCTGTTTGTGCGGATTCGGTTTCAGATGCGGTGATCGATTTGGCACAGAAAGATCAGTGTGATGTGATCGTGTTGGGTGCGACTCGTGAGGGCTTTTTGCAACAAGTCATTCAGGGGAATATTCCTGAAGCGATCGCGCGGCGCTGTGATTGCACCGTCGTCTTAGTGCGGGGCGCGATTTCGTAAAAGAAAAAACAGCTTAAAAATTTCTGCATTTCCTTAGATTTTTAGCGAATCTTGATAATTTGATGTGGCTTGGAATACATTTCGCGAGCGCCTGAATTCGTGATAATCCGAGAGCAAAACAATCGTTTGCATCGCTCCCACATCTCACATTGTTTGTTCAAATTTCTACAAAATATGACACAGTATTGGCGTTCTAGAATTCTCCGACAAGCTGGATTTGCAATTGCGTTAGGCTCGATCGTGGGAGCTTGTGGTACAGGTAACACCCCAAATCAAACTGCATCTTCTCCAACCGCAGCAGGTAGCGGTGATTACATCATAGGCATGGTCTTAGTTGGGCCGAAAAACGATGCAGGTTGGAACCAAGCGCACTTTGAAGGGATTGAAGGCGCAGTTAAAAACGTACCCGGTTCTAAATTGGAATTTGTGGATAAGGTCAATCCTGCCGATCGCCCAAATGTAAAAGGATCGCAGGTTGCGGATGATCTGATTGCGAAAGGTGCGAAGCTGATCATCTTTAACTCGGATGATTTCAGAGATGATGCACTGGAAGCCGCCAAGAAACATCCTGATGTGAAGGTGATTCACGCATCGGGCGACTACGCTTGGAAAGAAGGCAAGAACTTCAAAAACCAAGCGAACCTAAGCAACATTATGGGGCGGATGGAATACGGAAAAATGGTTGCGGGTTGTGCGGCGGCATTGGGTTCGGACAGCGGAAAGATCGGCTATTTAGGCCCGCTGATCAATGATGAAACTCGACGCTATACTTCCGCTGCATTTCTAGGTGCGAAATATTGCTGGGAGAACTATCGCAAAAAGCCCGCAGCAGATCTAAATTTCAAAGTGACCTGGATCGGATTTTGGTTCAACATTCCCGGCAAAACGCTCGACCCGACTAAGGTTGCAGACGACTACTACAACGGTGGTTATGATGTCGTGATGAGCGGAATTGATACACCGGAAGTTGCCGTTCAGGGCAAGAGAGCGGCGGATGCGGGTAAGAAAGTGAAGTTTGTTCACTATGACTTAGAAACGGGCTGTACACTCGCGCCGAGCGTGTGTTTGGGTGTGCCGTTCTATCGTTGGTCGTTGCCCTACACGGATGCGGTACAGAAAGCAAAATCTGGAAACTATCCGAGCGAGTTTGTCTGGTCAGGGCCAGACTGGAAGAGTCTTTCTGCTCCCGCTAGTGGAATGATCGGCTTCAATCCGGGGCAGGCATTGGGCGAGAACAAGAAGTTTCTCGATGAGTTTGCCAAAGGAATGGGCGATGGCAGTATCAATCTGTACAAAGGCCCGATTAAATTCCAGGATGGAACAGATTTTGTCAAGGCAGGAGAAACGGCAACGGATCAGCAAATTTGGTATATGCCGCAGTTGCTAGCGGGAATGGAAGGCCCAAGTAAATAGAATTGAAGGTGGTTCGTTGTGAATGCGAACCACATTTTTTATTGCTGTGTGAATGGATTATGCGAATCGAACTTCAACAGATTACAAAGCGCTTCGGGCAAGTTCTCGCGAATGATCATGTGTCGATGACGATCGAAGCGGGAAGCATTCACGGGCTACTGGGTGAAAACGGGGCAGGAAAAAGCACGATCGTCAAAGTTCTCAGCGGCTTTATCAGTCGAGATGCCGGAAGCGTGCTGTTTGATGGGCGACCTGCAAATGTGAAAACGCCTGCGGATGCGATTCGATCGGGAGTCGGAATGCTGCATCAAGATCCGCTCGACTTCCCGCCGCTATCCGTTTTAGATAACTTTATGGTGGGTCGGGGTGAAGTGCTATCGAAGGGGCTTTTTTCAGGATTGAAGTTTGTCAATCCCGATCGCGCTCGTCGAGAGTTTCATCGATTGACTGAAGCGTTTAACTTTTCGCTCAATCCGAACAATCGAGTTTCTGATCTAACCGTGGGAGAGCGTCAACAGCTTGAAATCATTCGCCTACTTTCTCTAGGGGTGAAGACCTTAATTCTAGATGAGCCAACGACGGGAATTTCTGCGGATCAAAAAACAGCATTGTTCAATGCGGCAAGACAGCTTGCTTCAGAAGGAAGGTCTGTGATCTTTGTGTCGCATAAGCTGGAAGATGTCGAAGAAGTCTGCGATCGAGTGACAGTGATGCGGGCTGGAAAAGTGGTCGGAAACGCTGAGATTCCTTGTCCTGATTCGATTTTGATTGATCTGATCTTTGGTAAAGAACTTGCACTCCCGATGAAACCCGTCACGCGACAAGCTGAACCGATGTTGGAGTTAAACCAAGTGGTTGTAAAAGACGATCGCTTAACCCTAAACATGGGTGATTTCACCGCATACAAAGGCGAAGTGATTGGACTTGCGGGACTTGAAGGCAGCGGACAGCAGCTTTTACTATTGCTTTGTGCGGGATTGATTAAAACAGCGATCGGAACAGTAGTGATCGATCAGTCCGATATGACCCAAAAGCCTTACCCAGAGTACATCAAGCATGGAATCGGGTATTCTCCTGCGGATCGACTGAAAGATGGCTTAATCCGAGGACTCTCGATTCACGAACACTTTATTCTCAGGAGTCCAGCGCGAAAGTTAATGATTGATTGGAAAGGAAGCCATCAACAAGCGACTGAAGCGATCTCAACATTCAACATTCGAGGCAAACCGAGTTCTCATGTAGAGCGGCTATCCGGTGGCAACCAACAACGAACACAGCTTGCATTGTTACCTGTTCCACTGAATCTATTGTTAATGGAACACCCGACACGCGGACTAGACATTGAATCGACGTTGTGGGTATGGCAACAGTTGATCGCGCGATGTCAGACGGGGACGACCATTCTATTTATGTCCTCGGATTTAGATGAAATCATGCAATATAGCGATCGAGTCTTAGTGTTTAGTGGTGATCAAGTCTCTGCACCGATAGAATCCTCAAAACTCACCGCTGAAAAGCTCGGGCAGATGATTGGTGGGCGATTTGTTGAAGCAGAACCCGCAAGTATTTAGGAAGTAAATATGCTAAACCGAACGCTCACTTATCAAATTGGTGCGATCGTCCTATCCGTTCTCTTTACGATGCTGCTCATTCTACTCGCAGGTGCATCCCCGATCGCAGTCATGACCGAAATTATCTCTGGTGCATTTGGCACACCGGGACAGTTCGCGCGGGTCGTTGCAACCTTAGCCCCATTGTTAATTTGCTCGTGTGGATTGTTGTTTACGTTCACCGCTGGATTGTATAACTTAGGGATTGAAGGACAAATTGCCTTTGGTGGCATTGCAACAACGTTTATGCTGCGACTGACGCAGGATAATTTTCCGCCCGCGATCGCGCTTTTACTCGCAATCTTGGCAGGTGGAGTTGGGGGAATGCTGTGGGGACTGTTGGCAGGCGTGCTGAATATCTATGGACGCATCAATGAAATCTTTGCAGGCTTAGGTTTGAACTTTCTGGCGGATGGAATTGCACTGTATTTGGTGTTTGGCCCGTGGAAGCGTCCCGGAGTTGCTTCGATGAGCGGAACCGAACAGTTTCCAGAGTCGCTCTGGTTGCCAACTTTTGGAACTACGGATGCAAGTCCGATCGCGGTTTTACTCGCACTGCTCTCACTGGTCGCAACGATCGTCATTTTGGGCAGAACGCACTTCGGTTTAAAGCTTCGAGCGGTGGGGCAAAATCTTCGCGCGTCTTATGTGTTGGGAATTCCCTCAGTGCGCCAGCTTCTCAGCGCATTTGCAATCTGTGGGGCGTTTGCGGGAGTGGCAGGAGCGCTACAAGTCGTCGCAGTGTTTCACCGATTGATTCCAAACATTTCGAGCGGATTGGGATTTCTAGCTCTGTTGGTGACTTTGCTAGCGGGAATGAATGCTTGGTTATTGTTACCGATCGCGTTCTTCTTTAGTGCGCTGAATATTGGCAGTTTGCAGCTTCCATTGGATCTCAGTTTAGAGTCATCGCTCGCAGGTGTGATTCAAGGAACACTAGTGCTGTTTGTAATTTTGGGCAAAGGATTGAGCGAGTGGAAGCGCGGAACAGTAGCGCGGTAAAGTGGAGTGCAATCGTTCGGTTCAAAACTGCGATCGCAAACTGCGCCATAAGCATCGCCAACTTAGATCTACAGTCCCGCATCGGAGCTACAGAAAATGGAACTGACTCTTCCTCTAAAACTAGATCTCAATCACGTTCATCTAACAGATGAGCAATTTTATCAACTCTGCATCAACAATCCCGAATGGAACATTGAGCAGAATGCAAAAGGAGTCTTAATTGTTATGTCACCAGTCGGCGGAGAGAGCGGCAAACGAGAGGCGAACTACATCATCGATTTGGGAATTTGGAATCGCCAAGCTCAACTTGGAGAAGTCTTTAGCTCCTCAACGATTTTCAAACTTCCAAAAGGCGGCAAACGCTCTCCTGATGCAGCTTGGGTCGAACATTCGCGATGGGAAGCCCTCACCCCAGAACAGCGTAAGAAATTTCCGCCCATTGCTCCAGATCTTGTGATCGAACTGCGCTCTGTGACTGATGATCTGGCGACGCTGCAAGAAAAGATGGAGGAATATTTAGAAAGTGGAGTTCGTCTTGGCTGGTTACTCAATCCGCAAGACCAACAAGTAGAAATCTATCGGCAAGGACAAGAGAAAGAAGTGAGAGACTTACCAACGTTGCTATCAGGAGAAGCGGTTTTATCAGGATTTGAATTAAACGTCGATCGATTCACAGACGATTAACTTAGACCCCTTCATCTCAAAGCCAAAACGCGCGATCGAGGAATTGGGACAGCGCTTGAAACAGAAAAAAGAGAAGCCCCAACCCGCAACCGTTTAGGTCTGATCACCAGTCAAGCCCTCTGACTGGTCACGATCGGTTAACAACTCTGTAATCGCGTCAATGCAATTACCAAACTATCCACCGAAGCTCGAACCGTCGAAGCAGAATTGCCGGAATTGACAATAATGCTAAACACGATCGGGGAATAATTTCGAGGGGTTACATATCCCGAAAGCCCGACTACACCGGAAATCGTACCCGTTTTCGCCGAAACAATCCCTTGAGCCGGAGTATTCCGAAATCGATTCGTCAAAGTACCGCTGACTCCACCCACTGCCAGCGATCGACGAAACACACTTGCATCTGGTCGCTCTGCCATTGCTTGTAGGACTTGCACAAAGGCTTCTGCACTCGCACGATTACGATCGGCAAGTCCCGAACCATCCACCATGCTATATCGATTTGGATTCACTCCTAACTCTGTGAGAATCGATCGCACTGCCGCTACGCCGCTCGTGGTCGAATCTGGGCTGTTCGGAGCTTGCAAGCGCCCTAATGTCTTTAAGAGCGCCTCTGCATAAGCGTTATCGCTCTCTTGATTCGTTTCAAAAATCAAGCTCGATAACGGCGGCGAAATCACCGAAGCCAGTTCCACTTCTCCCGGAGGTGCAGGTGTCCGTTTTACCAATGTCGAACTCTTCACTTGAATCCCAGCACTCGCTAATCGATTGCGAAACTCACCGACAAAGTAATTTCCTGGATTGGAAACGGCTCCAGAATAGACACTGTTCTGATTCAACATCAAGCTATTAATCGGCGGTGCGTATCCTTGTCCTCGATCGTTTTGATCCCAATACGGGTTGAAGTCCGCTCCTCGAAAAACAGTGTCATCTCCAATCAATTGCTGAACCTGTCGAATTCCGCGCTGGCGCAATTGTTGTGTGAGTGAATTCAATTGCGCTGTTCCAAAACTCGGATCACCTTGACCAATCACTCGTAGCGTTGCTAGATCAGGACTGTTACTATTTCCAAGCACAGGAGTCCGAAGTTGGTACTGTTCCCCTAGTTTTGTCAGCGCAGCAGCGGTGGTAAATAGCTTGTTATTAGAAGCGGGAACGAGTTGAGTAAAGGGATTGCGGGCGTAAAGATTCTGTCGTGTGCCGCGTGGCGCTTGAGTTTGAATCAAAACGCTCCAGCTTGCGGGCAATCGATCGACAATTCGATCCAATGTGCCACCGAGTTGAGCCGGACAAATTCCCCCATTCACAGGTGCGGGAGTCGGGCGCGGCGGAAGTGGGCGCGGAGTCTGCGTCGGAATCCGAGGCGGCAGCGGGAGCGGTGTCGATTGAGTCCGGGGTGGAAAAAGGGGAGCTTGAGCGCGAATCGATGAGACGGAACTTTCAAGCGCGATCGAGAGTGCGATCGTGGCACAGACTAGCGGAGCGAACTTCATCATGTGAGCCATTTCCGGGTAACATTCCCAACGGCATTGACTGGAACACCGAGGAATTTGTTGCACGATTTGTCACCGTTGTTCTACTCGACAAATCGTGCAACAAATTGCTGCTTATTATACGCTCATCGCCAGCATTTTCTGAATCGGACGCAACGCTGCAACCCGCGTCGATTCGGGCAAAGTGATCTCAGGTGTTTTGTGTTTCATCGCGAGGTACAGTTTCTCGATCGTGTTCAGTCGCATATGCGGGCATTCATTACACGCGCAGTTGTTCATCGGCGGCGCAGGAATGAATCGTTTATCCAGTGCAGCTTTCTGCATTTGGTGAATGATGCCGGGTTCAGTCACGACGATAAAAGATTGTCGATCGCTGTTCTGACAATATTTGAGCAATGCCGTCGTTGAGCCAATGTAGTCGGCATGACGCAGAACGGCTTCTTCACATTCTGGGTGAGCAATCACTTCTGCTTCAGGATGCTGAATCTTCAACTGCACCATCTTCTTTTCTGAAAATGTTTCATGCACGATGCAGCTTCCTTGCCACAGCACCATGTCTCGCCCAGTCTGCTCGATCACATACCGACCCAAATTACGATCGGGCGCAAAGATGATCGGCTGATCCGCAGGAAGCTGATTCACAATTTTGACTGCATTCGCACTGGTGCAGATGATGTCGCTCAACGCTTTGATCTCTGCGGTGCAATTTATGTAAGAAATCACCAAATGATCTGGATGTTTTGCCTTAAATTCTGCGAACTGATCCGGTGGGCAACTATCCGCCAGCGAACAACCCGCATCTAGATCCGGTAGCAACACTAATTTATTCGGATTGAGAATCTTTGCTGTTTCTGCCATGAAGTGAACTCCTGCAAAAACGATTACATCCGCATCCGTTTCGGCGGCTTGTTGCGACAGACCGAGCGAATCTCCCAGATAATCCGCGACATCTTGAATATCTGGATCTTGATAATAGTGTGCCAGAATCACCGCATTCAGTTCGCGTTTGAGATCCGCGATCGCACCAAACAAGTCTCGCGGTAAGGCAGGTTTAATCGGAGCAACAGTCGTAAACATAGCGCGATCGATCCGGTAGAGAGTTTCAGTAATTATAGTTTAATTTACCAAAAATAGGATCGCTATTATGGATTAATGCACCAAGACCAAACGAGATCGCGGGTAAAGGCGCGATCTCAATGTTTGATTTAGTTGACCTGACGACGCAGAGACGTTTCACCGAAACGTCTCTACCAGAATGTTACGAAAATGGCTGTATTTCCCCGATCGCTGGAATCTTTTCTAATTCGATTCGGTACGTGCCGTAAAATCCTGTCCCGATCGCATCAAATTCCCAACCGCCCGGAACCTGTCGCATCGGAGTTGCATTGTGCATCGGATCATCACTCGCAAACTCTTCACTGTTGTATAGATACAATTGCAGCGAAGGTTGCAGCACCGCACGAATATAGTACTGTTTCGCAAACACAATATTGTCAGAAAAACCAACGCCAAACAGGTCCCGTTCGCCAACGTAAAACTCAAGACGCATTACCAGATCCGTTTTAGACAAACTTGCGCCCGTATTCAGATAACCCTCCCAAATGAGCTTCTGATCATCCGCCCACGGAAACGCCAGCTCCGTATCGCTAAAATCTCCAGTGCGAAACGGGCCATAACAATTCTCAGCTTCTTTACTTTGGTGGAATAGTTCAAAATCGACTCCGCGCGGCTTCACCGAAACCCCGAAGAAAAACTCACTTTTACCGAAGAAATCAAATCCGCGTTTTACCTGTGCCCGCACTTGTCGCAGTCGCGTTTTGACATCGCCATAGAAGAACCGCGTCGCTACCTCAAACGATTCGCGCGACGTGATGATCGAATCAAACCCCCCGTGAGACTTATGAACAAACGTGCGAGGCGCACCATCAATCTGAGCGCAACTTTGTTTCACTAAGCCGTCACTGCGGTTGTATCCCATGCCCAACTCGCCCGCAACAGGTGAAATGCGATTGAGAAAGGTCGCCGCTTGATTTCGATACGCCTGATGATTTGTGCCGACGACGCAAAGCAAGCGATCGAGCGGAAAATATCGCGCAAAGTTTACCGCTGAAGTGTCATTGTTTGGATCAGCTTGATTTTCAGGATTGAAATGCTCTAGTTCGTTTGCAGACTCGATTGGCAACCAGCGCAGATCTCTCAGCACTTGGAATGTAATCCCTTTGTGCGGCGTTCCCAACGTGACAATTTTATTGATTGCTTCATCCGCAGCAACCGCGCTTCGTTGTGGGTAGGTGCGTTGAATTGCTTCACGCACGACCAAACCGCCCATCGAATGCGCGATGATATTCACCTTCGGCTTTGCCCCTTGAGACTTAATCGCGCACAGTTGCCGAATAAAATCGATTAAACGCACCAGCGCTTCCCCATAAATCGGAAAGGTTCGATCGCATAAATCGTAGTAGCGAAACACCCAAAGACTCTTCCAAGGATCATCCGATCGCAAAAAATGCAGCGCCATCGCCGGATCAATAATCACCCGACCGCTGAAAAAGCTTTGATCAAAGTCCTTGAGTTCATCAGGAATCACAGGCGGCGTTGTCATTTGATTCGGATAGTAGCCAACGACATTTGTTGCATCGTTGTAGCGCCAATCCGATTTCATAAACCGCAAAATTATTCCTTCGTAGATGTAGTTTTCGCCGCGTTTGTGCGGGTACACACTGCCATCATTAAATCCCTGATACGTTAGTCGTCGCTCATCCGCACTATCACCTGAAGCAAATCCACGCACCAAAATAATCGGCAATGCTTGACGAGTCGGAGCAGACCACATCACATTAGACATAAAAATCACCTAACCATCTTCTAAATACGGGGAGAAGCCTGTGATAGTTATGCCTTAACTTGCAGATTTCGCACCCGTTGAATCAGATTTATCTACAAATAGCGCAGGGTGATTACGGATTTCGTCGATCGACTTCCCGACACAAGGATCGATCGGATTCGTCGATCGTAGAATTAGTCGATAGATAGTTCGACAACCAGCGACAAGCCGCGACCGCGGGATTCGTTTTCAGCACTTGATCGAGGTTCCATAAAATCACAGTGCGATCGCTGCTTGCTGAAGCTAACAATGCTCCGTCTGGACTAAACGCTACGCTACGAACGCCATCCGTATGACCGCTCAGAGTCGTGATTAACCTGCCGTCCTGCGTCCAAAGCTTGATCGTTTTATCTAAACTCGCTGAAGCGAGCATTTGTCCCGTTGGGCTAAACGCAATGCTGTAGATCTGGTCTTGATGTCCGTTTAACGTTCTGATCAAGGTTCCATCAAGTTCCCACAGCCGAATCGAGCGATCGAGGCTTCCCGTTGCAATCATCGAATCTGAAAACGCGATCGCTCGGACTTCTCCGCGATGCCCCACGAACGAAGTTAAAAATTTCCCGTTATCCGCTTGCCAAAGCTTGACGACTCCATCCGAACTCGCAGACGCGATCGACTCGCCATTCCGACTAAAAGCAACTTTCTGAATTGGAGCTTCGTGCGCTGTCCACGATCGCACTAAATTTCCTCCGGTATCCCACAGCCGCAACTGCTTATCTTGTCCACCCGTCACGATCGAGTTTCCCTGTGGACGATACGCCAAACTCTCGATCGTACTGCCCCCCGATTCAAGGCGCGTTTTAATCGGCGTTCCATCGAGTTTCCATCGCTGAACTGTCCCACTTAAACCATTCGCCGTAATCTCTTGACCGTTCGGACTAAACGCCGCATCAAATTTCCAACCTCGATCGCCTTTAAAGTCGCGGATAAAACCGCCGCCCTGGGACCAGAGTTTAATCGATCGATCTTTACTCGCAGATACCAACCATCGACCATCTGGACTAAATTCGACTTGATTGACATCGCTCGTATGTCCCTCCAACCGAGTCATCAAGCCATTATTTAACCGCCAAAATCTTGCCGTTTTGTCTGCGCTTCCCGTGACGATCGATTGCCCATCTGGATTAAATCCCACTCCCCAAATCACATTGTCGTGCCCTTGCAGCGATCGTAATAATGTTCCATCGCGTCGCCACAGTTTCAGCGTTTTATCAAATCCCACACTGGCGAACGTTTGACCGTTTGGACTCCATGCAAGATTCGTCACGCCATCGCTCTGGGCTGCAATCTTGCGAATCAGGTTGCCTTCTTGATTCCACAGCACGATCGTATCGTCTAGACCCGAAGAAATCAGTCCGGTTCCATCCAGACTAAAAGCAACGGTTTGCACCGCATCTTGGTGTCCCGATAGGGTTTTGATCAAACTGCCATCGCGTGCCCAGAGCTTGATCGTCTGATCAGCGCTTCCGGTCGCGATCGTTTGCCCATCGCGACTAAACGCGACCGTGTTCACGACTTGTTGATGTCCGTTGAGCGTGCGAATCAATCGACCTTCACGCGACCAGAGTTTAATCGTGCGATCGGCGCTTGCAGTCGCGATCGTTTGCCCATCAGGACTAAATGCCACCGCATAAACGATTCCTTCATGTCCCGTGAGCCGCGTCATTAGCCAACCGTCATGACTCCACACTCTCACAGAGTTATCGGCTCCACCTGTCGCAATCAATTCGCCATCGTGACTAAACGCGATCGCAAATACTCCGCCTGTGTGTCCTTTAAGCGTTGCCACAAGCGATCCATCTTCGCGCCAAAGTCGGATCGTTTGGTCTTCCGAGCAAGTCGCAATAAAGTCGCCATCAGGACTAAAACCGACGCAGCGAACGCCGCCCGTATGCCCAGAAAACCGATTCGACTCGGCAGCGGTGTAAACGGCTTGCCCCAACACTCGATCGACTTGTGCCAAAGTTGCCGAATCTTGTATCTGGAGTGTTTGCACTTTGGCGCGGGCACGTAGCGCACCCATCATCGCATCTACACCATGACCGAGCGTGTAAAGCAGCTCGGAGTTGCTAGCGATCGCGCTAACGCTGTTTCGTGTGGCTCCTCGATATTGAGTAAATGCGGTCGAGCCGAGCGCGATCGCGGCAATCAGCGCCAAACTGAGCAATACCAAAAGTCGCCGCTGGAGTTTCGTGCTTCTACGCTCTAAATCCAATCGAGCCGCGATCACCTGAGCGCGATCGGCTTCGAGATCGCGCAGAATGTTTTGTTCTTGAAAGGTTTGGCTAGCGGTGAGAAAGCGGTAGTCTTCGTCGCTGAGTCGTTTGCCCATTGACCAATTCCGCGCATCGTTCAGCGCTTGTCCCCGCAGCAGTCGCGATTCATCTTGATAGCCCGATCGCTTCCACTGAGTCAAAGCCTCCGAATAAGGACGCAACTTAGCAAGCTGTCGATCGATCCAATTGGAATTAAAAACCGCTTCGTACACCGGGTTTTTCACCCGCAGATATCCATCCGATTTCTCAACTAATCCCGACAGCAGTAAAGCAATTTGTTCAACGCTGCTATCGATCTCAATTCCCTGTCGTCGTTGCTGAAATAGTGGATAGTCACAATCGAGATCGAGTTTCGGCGATCGCAAAATTTGCTGATACAGTTCTAAGAGTCGTCCGGTCTGTGATTCATTACCGAGAATGCGATCGCGAATGGTTCTCAGATGTTCGGGTCGATCTTGCGCTTCCCAATTCTCGATCACGCGCAGTTGAAACAAATACTCTAAAGTGAGGACTGAAATCGCTACGGGTTCCGTGTCTTCAGATGCGATCGGAGCTTGTTCCGAAATTTCGCGCACCACAATATCACACAATTTCTGAGTCAAAAACGGCTGTCCGCCTGTCCAGTTCAGAATGTATTGCAGCACCGATTCGGAATTCTTCACGACTCGCTTCAGTCCCGTTAGCAACGGAGCCGATTCTGCAAATCGAAATCCCGCAAGCTCGATCGCGCGTCCGATATTAAACGGAGTCCTCTGCTTGTCGCTGATCAATTCCGCCGGAGTCGTCACGCCCAACAGCGCAAAACTCAGCCGTTTAAATTCGGGTTTTTCCGATCGCTGGTCATAACACGCCCGAATCAGGGCAAAAAAATCATCCGCTGGAAACTTCAGCGCCAAAACACTATCAATTTCGTCGATGAAGATGACGATATTTTGTTGAATTTGCGGAAGTAAAACCGTTTCTAGAAGCAACTCCAGCCGATTCACAAAGGTCAAATGAGCGCGATCGCGCCACCACTGCCCGAACTGAATCTTCAAGCCAAAACAACTGACGATCGAAGCCGCGATCGAAGCGTACCACTGCTCTGGGCTGACCTGTTGCACCCCGATCCCAGTCATATCAATCGTGCAGCACTGAATCCCCGATTGCCGCAGTCGCAACATCGATCGAACACGCAAGCTCGACTTTCCCATCTGCCGCGAGTTGAACACATAGCAAAACTCACCTGCCAACAGCGCTTTGTAAAGTTCTTCATCCGCTTCTCGCTGAACATAGCAGGCGGCATCGGGTGGCAAGCTGCCCCCTACCTGATAGCGCAAATTGAGCAGTTGAGAAGTCACGTCGTAGAAAGTGCTTGCTGAAAGTACTTGCGATAGAGTTGACAGCTTGGTGAGATTAGCGGATCTTTGACTCGCACCAGACCTTTACTCTGAAGCTTAAATGCCTGGATCGGTTCAAGCTCTACCGGAGTGCCTGATAAGACCACGCGCTTCAATGCTGCCATCAACTCTGGATATTTTTGCAGATCCCACAGCAGATTTCGTAGATGATTCCCGTATACACCGTCACTCGTCGCCGCCGATTGCAACAGTTCTTCGATGCTGACGATCTGAGCGCTCAGATGATTCAATCCCACTTGCACAAGGTACGGATTGCCTCCGGTGAGTTCCAAAAGGGCATCCGCAGAAGCTTCGAGATCTTCGACTCCGTAGCGTTGAGCAAGGTCTAAAACTTGTTCTGCATTCAGCGTCGGTAGCTCGATCGATAATCCGGCATTAAACGGCGATTGATTCAAATTCAGCGGCACGTACACTTCAGTAGAATGCGCGAGAACTAAGCGTAACTTTTGCCACAGTTCGCTTTTGGCATCACCGTAGCGTGATTTTTCGTACCAAGCTCGCAGCATTCCAAAAAAATCGGTCGCAATTTCTGGATGCTCAAACACGGTATCAACTTCATCGAGCGCTAAGACTAAAGGATGCTCGATTTCAGCCAGGATGTAATTCTCAAAATAGTTGGTGCAGTTGTAGCTGTTGCCGAACAAGTCATCCCAATGTCGATCAAGTTGGTTCGGTAAGCCGAGATTTTGAGACACGATCGCGCAAAACCACTGTAAAAATCGCTGCAAATCTGTAAACACAGACGCATCCGCTAGCTGCAAACTGGTAATCATCGTCAAATATTGCTGCTCTCTCAACTGAGTGAGCGTTCTTGCGACGAGGGATGTTTTCCCCATTTGGCGTGGGGCTTTCACTCGCACCAGTGCCCCAGGTTGCAGCAGCGACTCATAACAAACGTTCTCGATCGGGGGACGATACACATAGAACGGCGAATCGACTGGAAGCTGTCCGCTGAGGAGAATGTTTTGTCGATTGCCTAACGTGGTGCTATCTGAGTCGGTATAGTCATCCGGGCTAAGTGTCAGGTCAAATGCCCGAAAATAGTTTTCTAAAGTCTGTTGATCAACGGCGACTTTGCAGCTTCGGACTCGTGCCAAGGTATTTGGACTCAGTGCAGTTCGATCGCTTAATTCTTGTAGCGTGTAAGGCTTGCCGAAATTTTGCTGATTCGTCGATCGAGCTTCAGCAGCTTGTAGACGTTGCCAGCCGCGAGTACTCAGAATAATTCCTCGTTTTCGCTTTGCGGGTTGGCGGGGAGGCAGGGAATATGACATGGATACCATTGGCGTGACAAAAAGTAGAGTAGTCTCTAGAAAGTGAGTACAGCGATTCGTGCGACTGCAAGCTTTTCCAAGAGAATAAAGCATCTTACCGTCGAAAAGTCTTCTACAGATTCTATCGGTAAAACTTCGTAGAAATTGATTTCTTCAGCAATAAATAATTGCCTACAAGAAGCCCTGTCTTGCCTAGAAACTGCACTAGAAAATGGCTTCATGAGTGAATTCGCCCTCTCCCCAACTTAAAGAGCAGAAATGCAAACTATCCGTAGAATCCCGCATTCTATTTTTAGTCATTTCGGATAGAGCCACAATTAATATTCATAAATAGCTATTTATAGGGCAGCCCATTTTCGATGAATGGAAATGATTCTCTATAATGCGATTGCAAGAACCGTTAAGTTTCGCGATCGTTTTAACTCTGAGAAAATCGAAACAGCCTTCAGATGTGATTATAAAGAATTTGTTAAATTCAGAGTTGAGCAATTCTTACGCTGTTTTGCTTAAGTGGTGTACTTAAATTGTGATCTTTAGTGGTCAACAATACGGTTGGGGGGCAAACTGATCAAGTATCGCTTAATCGTTCGCATCAGCATTTTTACGAATTTGGTAGGATTCAGTGATACCGCTGGTCTCAGAAATATCTCTGAAAGAAGCCAATTTTACGGTTCGTTCTGCAAAGACGGTATACAAGTAAGGAATAAATCAGAACTATCTGATTTAACGGTATTCAGATTGAGTTCTTAAGGGTGCATGAGGTTTGAATTTATGATGTTAAACCCATTCGTAACAGTGCGAGAATTTCGTGTCATGGATCGATCTCAGATTGCAGAAAGTAAGCGATCGCGTGATGAGCCTTTCGATAAGACAATTCTGTTGAAATGCTGTAGTTTCCTCTCAGGCTAAACAAGCTACGGCAGACTGATGGCAGTCCTGAAAGTGCAGTACTTAGAGCGAGAAACCGAATAATCTAAGTACTCCGTTGCTCAAACTGCTTTCCCGCGAAAAAGATTTTTTCACTATCCACCATCCGGGGATAACACAATAGATTTTTTTCACAGTAGTGTTTTTCCCTGTTCAGTTGATGATTCGCTTAGGCTGCTCAAAACCCAATGAAGACCATCCTTGTAATTGAAGACGATGAGTTGATCCGGAATAATCTTCTAGAAATTCTGGAACTTGAAGGATTTCGAGCGATCGAGGCAGAAAATGGTCAGGTCGGAATACAAAAAGCACGCGCCTACCTTCCAGATTTGGTGCTTTGCGATATTTGTATGCCAGAACTCGACGGATACGGCGTTTTAGCATCATTACGATCAACTTCCCAAACTTCGACCATCCCGATCGTGTTTCTCACCGCCAAAAGCGAACAGAGCGATATGCGGCACGGTATGAACTTGGGTGCAGACGATTATTTGGTCAAGCCTTGTTCGGTCAATGAGCTAATCGGCGCGATTTCGTCCCGCCTGAAAAAGCAAGCGGCATTTATTCAACGCTACGCCCAACAGCAACAACAAGCGACCGCTGCCTTTCGTCGGGGTGCAATGCTCGACCCACTAACAAACCTGCCGACACGCGGTTTGCTATATCAGCACCTTCACAATCTTCTGACTTCGCAATCCGAAGCTTCACCATCGAGCATTGCTGTGTTGTGCCTGAATCTCCAGCGGTTTCATGCGATCAATTCGAGCTTTGGGCATACGACGGGCGATATTGTGCTGCAAATGGTGGCGAATCGCTTAACAAAAGTCGTGCAGTCGAATGGATTTTTGGCGCGGCTAAATGGCGATCAGTTTGGGATTGTCCTGAGCGATGTGCCGGACTTTGACATCGAAGCTTATGCACAGAATTTGCTCGATCGAGTGACGATGCCCTGCTTGATCGATGGGCATGATATTCGATTCCATGCGAGTGTGGGGATCACTTGGACAAACGAACGCAAAGGAACGCCGCAAGAGCTACTCACGCAGGCGGAAACGGCTCAACATTGGTGTCTACATCCGGGAGTGACTGGCTATCGGCGCTACGATGCGGAACTTGATGCGCTGGAAATGGAGCGTCGCTTGATTGAGATGGATCTGACGAAAGCGATCGACCGGGCTGAGTTTCAGGTGTACTACCAACCGCAGGTGGATCTGCGATCGGGTCAGATCGTCGGGATGGAGTCTTTGGTGCGCTGGAATCATCCGATTCGGGGGATGGTTTCTCCGACCACGTTTATTCCGATCGCGGAAGAGTTGGGTTTGATTGTGCCCTTGGGAGAATGGGTGCTGAAAACGGCGTGCCAACACGCGAAACACTGGCAGAGTGTGTACTTGGAGCCGCTGCGGGTGTCGGTCAATCTATCAATGCGGCAGTTCCAGCAGCGCAATTTACCCAGGCGAGTGGCGGAGATTTTGGCAGAGACGGGACTTGATCCGAAGTTGCTGATTTTGGAACTAACTGAAAGCTGTTTGATGCAGGATGTTCAGGCGACGATCGCGACTTTAAAGGCACTCAAGAATTTAGGAATTGAGATTTCGATCGACGATTTTGGTACGGGCTATTCTTCGCTCAATTATCTAAATCAATTGCCGATCGATGCGCTGAAGATCGATAGAACTTTTGTGAAACAGATTCATATCAGTGAAGGTGCAATCACGATTTCTAGCGCGATTATCAACATGGCAAAAGGTCTGAAATTACATATCGTTGCTGAAGGGATCGAAACTCAAAGCCAGCTAGATTTCTTCCGCGATCGAGGATGTGATGCAATTCAAGGATTCTTCTACAGTCCTCCGATTCCCGCCGATGAGATGCAGTCTTTACTGATTACCGATCGACGGCTTCAACTCGTCGCAGCTTGATTCAAACTCCAATCGTAATCAAGATACGAAACTCTGATATCTTTAGCAATTTCTGAATTGATATACTCAGGAATCGATGGTGCAACAGCGAGAAAATCTTGGCGATACCATTTGAAGATTTTGCTACAGTACAAAACGTGTCGATCGTGTTTCACCTTGTCGGGATCTTGAATGAATCGAGTCTTATCGTCTTCGAGCTGTTGATAGACTCGCTCGGGAAAATATGCTTCGTTTCTAAGGAGCGGACACCCGATCGAGGCGCAAACAATCGCGAAATGAATGCGCGGATCTTGGAATTGTTTTCTTAGAAATTCGTTCTCGATTTGTCCCAAGCTAAATGTTTGATTGAATGCTGTACGATCGCGGTTGAAAAAGAACTGAAAAAACGCGATCCAATTCGGAACGCCGAGAATTTTAGGCTGAATCGATCGAATCGGATAACGCGGCAAAATCTTCTCGATCACAAACGCATTGTAGAGATTAATCCACAAGCTGAGTTGCTCCTCTGGCGCGGGATCGTTCCAATTCAAACTTCCGGTCCATTCAGAAATTGCGTTGGGTTGTTCCTGTTTCCAACGCGCGTAATCGACTTTTCCTCGATCGTTTACATAGGTCTGTAAAAGCGCATTCCAAGGCTCAAAATCCATTGCTATCCCTCAATTTCAGAGAGTTCCATCCATCGAATTGTGGAAGTTTCGATTTGTTCTTCTAGGTTTGCCAGTTGCTCAGAAAGCTTTTGAACTTCAGAGAAACCAGCGGGCGGATTCTTGTAGAGCTTTTGTTCGATCGCTGTTTTTTCCGCTTCGAGTTCTGGAATTCGCGTTTCTAACGTTTCAAGTTCGCGCTTTTCTTTGAATGACAACTTACGCGGCTTATTAGAAACAGATTTTGGGGCAACAGATTTCGCCTCTGGTAGCTTTTCTACAGCAACTTCTTCATCTTTCTTGTGTTCTAGATATACAGAGTAATTGCCGGGATATTCGCGGACGTTTCCGCCTTCTTCAAGTGCGAAGATCTGATCCACGGTACGATCGAGAAAATAGCGATCGTGTGATACCACAATCACGCAGCCGTTAAAGTCTTCTAAATATTCTTCAAGCACTGCTAACGTTTGCACATCGAGATCGTTCGTCGGTTCGTCAAGAATTAAAACATTGGGTGCACTCATTAACACGCGCAATAGAAATAACCGTCGTCTTTCTCCACCTGATAACTTATTTATCGGTGCATATTGCTGATTGGGTGGAAACAGAAACCGCTCTAACATTTGAGATGCGGTAATCACTTCACCTTCTGAAGTTTTAACAAGTTCTGCCACATCTTTAAGGTATTCAATCACGCGCTGAGTCTCGTTAACCTGGAGATCCTCAGAATGCTGATCAAAGTAGCCGAAATGAATCGTTGTTCCTGTCTCGATCGTGCCTGCATCCGGCTGCAGTCTTCCGGTAATTAAGTTTAGTAATGTTGACTTGCCTGCCCCGTTTCCGCCGATAATGCCAACTCGATCTACTGGGTTGAAATTGTAGGTGAAACCTTTAATTAAAGTACGATCGCCAAATCCTTTAGAAACCTGATGAAGTTCAACGACTTTTTTTCCAATTCGTCGTCCAGCCGTTGAAATCTGTACTTTACTCTGAGCTTGTCTAAACTCAGTGTCCTGCATTTCATGAACGCGATCGATTCTTGCTTTCTGTTTTGTGCTTCGCGCCTTTGCTCCCCGTTTAAGCCATTCTAATTCTCGTCGCAATACCCCTTGATGTTTGCGCTCTGAACTCGCTTCGGAAGCTTCTTGAGCCGCTTTTTTTTCTAAATAGTAAGAATAGTTGCCGCTGTAGCTGTAAAGTTCACCGCGATCGAGTTCGATAATTCGATTTGTCACTCGATCGAGAAAATAGCGATCGTGCGTCACGAGCAACAACGCGCCCCGGAATCGATTGAGATAACTTTGCAACCATTCGATCGACAACGCATCCAAATGGTTTGTCGGCTCATCCATCAACAGAACATCCGGTTCCGCCAATAGTGCAGTCGCAAGCGCGACTCGTTTGCGATAGCCCCCAGAAAGCTGCTCAATCTTGGCGTTGAGATCTTCGATCCCCAATTTTGACAGAACGATCTTAGCTTTCGTTTCCAATTCCCAAGCATCGATCGAATCCATTTTCTGCGTCACCTGCGACAATCGCGACATCACCGCATCCGCATTGCCGTTTGAGTGCGCCAACTGTTCTGATAGCTGCTCGTACTCTTTTACCAGCGACATCTGCTCGCCGCTATCTGCAAAAACCTGCTCTAAAACTGTTCGCTCTAGGTCAAGATCCGGTTGCTGCGGCAGATAAATCATCCGACTGCCCGAAGTTCTGATCAATTGCCCATCGTCGATCGATTCTAGTCCGCCGATCATCTTCAGCAGCGTCGATTTGCCTGATCCATTCGTTCCAATCAAGCCGACCTTTTCGCCTGCTTCTAGAGTGAAACTGGCATCCCGAACAATTTCCTTAATGCCGAAATCTTTTTTAACCGATCGTAGCGTTAGAACACTCATAGTTGGCTGAACGAAACCCGCTCAACCACGGTAACACTGATCGAGAAAGGCTAGAGGCTTCTTTCTGTGCCCCTAGCCTTAAAGCGTTTAGTCTTCTGGTGCAACTCGGTCTTTGAAGCCTTTACCTGCTGCAAATACGGGAACTCGCGTTGCTGGAATTTGAATCGCCGCCCCTGTTGCGGGGTTGCGTCCTTCACGGGCTTGACGTTCCCGCGCTTCAAAGCTGCCAAATCCGACGATCGTGACTTTATCCCCACTTGCCACGGTTTCCAAAATCGTATCAACCATCGCGGTCAAAATCGCATCTGCTTCTTTCTTGGTGACGCTTGCTTTGGAAGCGATCGCGTCTACTAATTCACCTTTGTTCATCTGTGTGTCCTCACAATGATTCGCTGCATTGTAGTGCAAGATTTTCCAAAGTTCAATCGTACTATGCAAATTTCTGACACAGCGTATGATGAGAATGTAGAACTCAAGTGACAGAGATGGTTCTTTCTATGTTCGATCTCAAACCGATTATCGATCTGACCGACGATCAGTTTTATCAACTCTGTCGGACAAATCCCAATGTCAAATTTGAACGCGATGCCACAGGAAAAATTCTAGTTATGTCACCCACAGGCGGAACCACCGGAAATCGTAATGTTAAAATTGCCACAGATGTCGAAATCTGGAATCGCCAAGCGCAATTAGGCGTTTGCTTTGATTCTTCGACTTGCTTCAAACTGCCAAATGATGCAAATCGATCGCCTGATGTGGCTTGGATCGAACAATCCCGCTGGGATGCACTCACTCCCGCACAACAAGAGAAGTTTCCTCCGATCGCGCCCGATTTTGTTCTCGAACTGATGTCCCCATCCGATACGTTAGAAGAAACTCAAGCCAAACTCCGAGAGTACATGGAAAACGGAGTGCGATTGGGATGGTTAATCGATCGTAAAACGCGACGAGTTGAAATTTATCGATCGGATCAGCCTGTTGAAGTGCTGGAAAATCCGTTATCGCTTTCTGGCGAAGATGTTTTACCGGGATTTGTGTTGAATTTAGCGATCGTCTGGTAGGGTCAATTCTGGAGCGTTCAAAAAGTAAAAAATGGTTGTACCTGCGACTTGTGTTCCAGGAATTGCGGCAGGAATGGCATCGTTGCAGATGTTTTATAACGTGGGCACGGGGCTTTGGGATACGACGAACTGGTGGAATGCGGCGAATGCGCTCGAAGCCACGATCGAGTATTCGCGCATCACGGATTCGATCACTTATCGCGGCAATATTTTTAATACGTTTTATCAAAAGCCGAGGTACGCAAATTTTATCAATCCTTGGTTTCGGGATGATGATGGCTGGTGGGCGATCGCTTGGATTCGAGCGTATGATCTCACGGGCGAACAAAAGTATTTAGACCAGGCGAAGTTCATTTTCTGGGACATGACGAAGGGCTGGGACAATGTTTGTAATGGCGGTTTGTATTGGCACAAGCGCGAATTAAATTACAAAAACGCAATTACAAATGGATTATTGTTCTCGGTTGCAGCAAAGTTAAATCTGCGTGAACCGAATGATAAACGCTATTTAGAATGGTCGCAGAAAATTTGGAAATGGTATCAGCAAAGCGGAATGATCAATGCTGAGAATCTAGTGAATGATGGTTTAGATAGTAATTGTCGCAACAATGGGAAGACGATCTGGACATACAATCAAGGCGTTTTGATTGGGGGATTGGTTGATTTATATCGAGGCACAAAAGACCCGGAATTACTGAAGCAAGCAGAAGCGATCGCAGATTCTTCGATCGTGAAATTAGCCCAGAATGGAATCTTGCGCGAACCCTGCGAAGATAAAAATGATTGCGGCAATGATGGGCCTCAATTCAAAGGGATTTTTATGCGGAACTTGGCGGATTTATATCAAGTCAGTCCGAAGCCAACGTACCGCGAATTTATTCAAAAAAATGCAGAATCGATCTGGGCAAATCGCAATGAAAAAAATCAGTTTGGCTTGAATTGGGCAGGCACGATCGATAAAGCGGATGCCACTCGTCAAACGAGCGCGATCGATGCCCTGAATGCCACGATCGCGCTCTCGACTACCAATACGTATCAAGCCGAAGATTTTGTCGCGAATCGCATTCATCCAACTTATGTGATGAGCCAAACTGAAAACGATTCGACTCGGTTTAATGTGTCGATCGGGTGTTCGGGTCGGTATGATTTGGTGTTTCGGTATGGGTCGCCTGAAAGTGCAATGCGATATGTTTATGTGAACGGTCGGAGTTTGGTCGATCGACAATCTTTTCCGGCAACAGGTGGCTTTGATCGCTGGCAGTCGGTCAAAATCGAAAATGTCTGGCTAAATGCAGGTGATAATTCGATTTCAGTAATTTTTAATTCAACCAAAGGCAGTCAGCATCCGTTAGCGTTGGATGCCTTATCGATCGATGTATCTCGTAATTTGAAATGAATGTTGTGAGAAAAATGAAGCAGCGATTCGATAAATTTCGATCGCTTGCGATGTACGATTTTGATTTGATTAAAGAACGAATGACCGATTGGGCGCAACTGCAACACTATGATCAAGCGAATGCTGAATTGATTGCAGATCTCGATCGCGTTATTTTCTTTGGTGATTCGATTACCGATTTTTGGGATTTATCAACCTATTTCCCGAATCAGTCTTATGTTAATCGCGGAATCGCTGGACAAACGACACCGCAAATGTTGATTCGATTTCGTCCCGATGCGATCGCACTTCATCCCAAAATCGTGATTCTTTTAGCCGGAACCAACGACATCGCAGGCAACACAGGCAGAACCACGATCGAGCAAATTCAAAGTAATTTAACCTCGATCGTAGAACTTGCAAAGTATCACGAGATTCGCATGATTCTTGCTTCACTTCTTCCCGTGAATGAACTCCTGGCGATCACTCGTCCCCTCAAAAAAATTCAAACACTGAATGATTGGATTCAGCAATATTGTGCAGAAAATGACTGTGTTTATTTGGATTATCACAGCCACATGGTAGACGATCGAGGTTTCTTACCGTCTCATCTTTCTGCTGATGGTTTGCATCCCAATGAGGCTGGTTACAAAATCATGGCTCCACTTGCAGAAGCCGCCATTCAGAGGGCAACATGATCGAACTCAGTTTAGATGCCACCGAAGAAGCGATCGACTGGATTCGCTCCCTTTTAGCGACAGTCAATTTCACAGGCGATCTTCAAATCGAAAAAGCTCGATCGCCCTGGGCGTTTCAGGTTCGCTTCTATTTACCAAATGACGATCGCGCTAAAGTAAATCAAATCGAAACCGCATTGTCATCGCTGCACCGAACTGGAATGACAACCGAATTGGAAATCTCGATCGTTGAACAAAAATCAGAACATTCAACCGCGATTCATCGAGCCGGTAATCATTTTGTGATTGCAAACGGAAACTATCAAGCGCAGCCTAACGAGATTACTTTAAACATCCAAGAAAGTCTTGCATTCGGTAGTGGTTTTCATCCGGCAACGATTCTGAGTTTGTGCCTGATCGAACGTCATGTCACGCCAAACTTAGAAGCATTAGATCTCGGTTGTGGTTCTGGAATTTTGAGTATTGCGATCGCGAAGTTAGGCGCACAGGTTTACGCGATCGATAACGATGCGGTCGCAGTCGAAGCGACCCAACGCGCGATCGCAGAAAATTCGGTGAGCCACGTTGTTAAAGTCGATCGAGCAAGTCTCGGAAAAGGCAGCGATTTAGGGCACTGGATGGGCGGCGAAGTAGCGGAAACAATGTCGATCGAACCCGCTGCAAACTTCGATCTCATCGTTGCAAATGTGTTTGCTCGAATTCTGATCAATCTCAGCGAAGATCTGAAAAAAGCACTCCGACCCATGGGACGGTTAATCTTGGCGGGATTCACGATCGAATACGAAACAGAATTAAACGAAACGCTAACGCCATTGGGATTTGAACTCATCGATCGAGAACAAATTGAGGAATGGATCGCGATCGTGTATCAGCTTAAACCGCTTCAGTCTTAATTTCTGGAATCTCTTCGATTTCAGGCAATTTCTCTAACGTCAATCGGGTTTGATTTGATCCACCCAGAACTTTCAATAATTTTGGTTTTGGATCATGCAGCAAGTAAATTAATCGATCGCCCACTTGCCAACTCAAATTCGCCAGACAAACCTGCAAAGTCTGATCGCGTTCTAACAACACAGGCAACAACGTTTCGGATTCAATCATCGTTCTCAAACGCGCTTGCTGTGCTTCAAAATTCTCCAAATTAAACTCAGTTTCACCCAGCTTAACGGCGCTATCTGACAAAAATTGATTCCACGTTTTCAAATTGAACTGTGGTGCGAATGCAGACTGAATCTTCACCGAAGCCACAGAATCAGACGGAAAAACCGAAAGAACACGCGGCGGCGAAAATTCCTCGATCGCTCTCTGCGCCAGTACCAAATTCACATCCCCGTTGTTCGTCATCGCAAGAAAAGTTCCTACCGAAGCCAGCCCCGCTTCTTCTAATACATCCGTGTCCAAAGCGCTGCTAATAAAGACTTTGAGATTTTCATCGGTTGGATAAGAATCCGGATCAGTATCAATTAGTGCAACCGCTTCTCCACGATCGCGAAACAACCTGGCGATCAATAAACTCAACGGACTACAACCGACAATGACTGCACCTGTTGTATCTTCTGCGGTGATTTTTAATAAATTCGCGATCGCTTGTGCGCTTACAGACTGTAATACAACCGTTAATATAATCGTCAAAAACACAAGCGCTTTAATTGAATCACCGCCGTTAATGCCCCGCTGCGTTAACAGAATCGCGAAAATCGATGCTACGGAAGCCGCAATAATTCCACGAGGTGCAACCCAACTAAGAAAGATTTTTTGTCGCCAATTGAGATCGCTATTCCAAGTACAAATAAATACGTTTAACGGACGCACAATCATCATCAGCGCGAACACAGTAAACAATCCACCCCAACCGAGTGCAAAAATTCCAGCGATCGATAAATCCGCCGACAATAAAATAAATAGCACCGAAACCGCTAGCGTCGTCAACTGTCCCTTAAATCGCTTCAACAATCGTTCTTCCGGCAGCGCAAACGCCCTTAACACAATGCCTGCCACCACCGTCGCCATCAACCCCGCTTCACTGCGAATCGTCTGCGCCAACCCAAACAATCCCCACAATCCCGCCAACACGACCAGCGTTTTCAAATCATCCGATAAAAACGTGGCGCGTCTGAGCAAAACTCCCATCAGCCCTGCCCCGATCGCGCCAATTCCTGCCCCAATTCCCAGCCGCATAATCAAATCGATCGCAATCTCCACCGGATTCGATTGCCCACTCAGCACTACGTTCAGCACCACCACCGCCAGAATCGCGCCCACCGGATCAATCAGAACGCCTTCCCCTTCTAAAATCGTTGCCACTTGTCGATCGACTTTCACATGGCGCAGCAGCGAGTTAATCACAACCGGCCCCGTCACCACCACCAACGCCGCATACAAAAACGCGATCGACCAAGGAAACTCGCTCAATCCATGCGCCGCAATTCCCCCACCCAAAATCGTAATCAAAACCCCGATCGTCACCAAATTCCGCAAACTCCCCGACACTCGATCGAGTTCCCGCAGTTGCAGATTAAACCCCCCTTCAAACAGAATCACCGCAACCAACAATCCAATCAGCACCTCCAGCCCAGTGCCCAACTGATCCGGGTGCAGCCAATTCAACACACTCGATCCCAAGGACACCCCAAACAGCAACAGAAATACGATCGCTGGAATTTTCAGCCATTCCGCGACTACCTGTGCGCCAATCCCCGCCATCACGGTAACAACAATCTGTAGAGTCAGTTCGAGCGTGGCATCCATAGCGGCGGAAAAGGGGGCAAGCAAAGTATAGAAGGATTTGCTTTGGTTCTGTCTTTATTGTGCGGCTAACTGAACCCGGACGCTCAATATTTTGTAACGACACAATGCGAATCGTGCGATCGCGCTTGTGGGAACATGAAGACAGTCAACGATTCACGAAGATTTAAGAAAATGGCACAAGATCAAAAACCTACCGTCGTGATTACGGGTGCTTCCTCTGGAGTCGGCTTGTACGCTGCGAAAGCCCTCTCCAAAGAAGGTTGGTACGTGGTGATGGCGTGTCGGAATTTAGAAAAGGCAGAGAGCGCGGCGAAGTCTTTGGAAATGTCGCCGGAAAGTTACACGGTGATGCACATCGATTTGGGGTCGCTAGAAAGTGTTCGCAAGTTTGTCACTCAATTTCGAGAAAGCGGCAGATCTCTGGATGCGTTGGTCTGTAATGCAGCAGTGTATTTACCTTTGCTCAAAGAGCCGCAGCGGAGTCCCGAAGGTTACGAAATCAGTGTTGCCACCAATCATTTTGGGCATTTCCTACTCTGCAACTTGATGCTAGAAGATCTCAAGCATTCAGCATTTTCTAATCCCCGATTGATCATTCTGGGAACTGTGACGGCAAACTCAAAAGAATTGGGCGGCAAGATTCCGATCCCTGCTCCAGCGGATTTGGGCGATTTGCAAGGGATGGAAGCCGGATTTAAAGCGCCGATCGCGATGATCGATGGCAAGCCGTTCAAAGCGGGCAAGGCTTATAAAGATAGCAAGTTGTGCAACATGATCACGGTGCGGGAACTGCATCGCCGCTATCACGATTCAACCAGAATTGTGTTTAACTCGCTCTATCCGGGCTGTGTGGCAGATACGCCATTATTCCGCAATAGCTATCCCTTGTTTCAAAAGGTTTTCCCGTGGTTCCAGAAGAACGTGACTGGGGGCTATGTGTCTCAGGAGCTTGCAGGAGAGCGGGTTGCACAGGTGGTTGCTGATCCTGCGTTTAAGCAATCTGGGGTGCATTGGAGCTGGGGCAATCGACAGAAAGAAGGGCGCGATTCGTTTGTGCAGGAGCTTTCTGAAAAGGCGATCGATGATGTGAAAGGAAAACGGATGTGGGAGTTAAGCGAGAAATTAGTTGGGTTGGCGTAATTGTTGGACGTAGAGACGCTCGATTGCGTCTCTACAGATACTTTCGCGTTGAATTAGCTCCGATTTTAATTGCTACTACACAAGTCTCTTGATCTGTTTGATGCCGAGGTCTTCGCCCCCTAAATCCCCCAAATTTGGGGGATTTAGGGGGCAGAAGTCGATCGAAACGAAGCGATAAACAACTTGTGTGTACACGGCAGCTTTTAATCGAGGGTGAGAGCGCAACGAAGCGAAAGGTTCATCGAATTCGCGTTGAATTAGACCTTGACTGAAGCCCGATCGAGCGATTCAACCAGCGATCGGACAACGGCGATCATTGCAACTTCGCTATCGAGTTTGTGAATGGCGCTGCCGACACCGACACCGGATGCACCAGCGGCGATCGCTAACGGAGCCGTAACGCTCGATAAACCGGATGCGCAGAGAACCGGAATGTCGATAGCTTTAGAAATCTCGTAAGCTGCTGCCAATGTTGGAGCCGCTTTTTCAATCAGTCCCAACGCGCCCGAATGTGCCGGACTCGAAGAAGTTCCGCCTTCGGTCTGAATCAAATCAGCACCCGCTTTCACCAGGTCTTCTGCCAGTTGGACTTGTTGATCCAAAGGCAAAATGTGGGGAACAGTGACCGACAATGTGACGTGAGGCAGAAGGGCGCGGGTTGCGTGAGTTAGCGCCAGGACTTCCTCAGATTCAAACCGACGACCTTGGGCATAGAAGCTATCGAAGTTGCCGATTTCGATCAAATCTGCACCAGACTCGATCGCCATGACAAATTGTTCCGGTTCGATCGCAGAAACGCAAATCGGTAAGCTTGTCAGTTGTTTTGCCATGCGAATCAAGTTGGCATCTGCCGCGATATCGACGAAGGTTGCACCGCCGCGATCGGCAGCTTTGATCACCGCAGCGACGTTGTTGACATCAAAATTGTTCAAGCCGCTGATGATTTTGAGGGCGCGACTTTGAGCGAGAGCAGTGTGTAGCGTAGAAATCATGATGCTTCATTTAATTTGAAGTGAGTACAAATCATTGTGCCAGGATTGGGAGATACGAGCTAGAGGAGAGGGCAAACGAATGCAGGAATTAGAGACGGAGCGCCTATGGTTGCGACAGTTCAAGCGAGAAGATTTAGATCGAATGGCAGAAATTTCTGGCGATGCGGAAGTCATGCGATTCATTTCATCGGGAACGAAGACACGGGCGGAATTAGAGGCAGGATTTCCCGCGATGCTTGAATGGCAAGAGCGTCAGGGGTTTGGAATGTGGGCGGTGATTGAGAAAGCGAGTCAGTGTCTTCTAGGGCGATGTGGATTAATTTATCTTGATGGAACGCCAGAGGTCGAGCTAGGATACGCACTGGATAAGGCGTATTGGAATCGGGGGATTGCGACGGAAGGATCTCTTGCTTGTCTGCGATTTGGATTCGAGCAAGTGGGATTGGATCGAATTGTCGCGATCGCACAACCTGCAAATCTTGCATCTCAGCGAGTCATGCAAAAAGTAGGGATGACTTTCGAGAAGAACGCGCACTATTACAAAACCGACGTTGTGTATTACGCTATCTCAAAGGATGAGTTTCTGGCTTTGCATGGATAAGTTAATTCTTTTGAGTTTCCATGTCGAAGAGTTTGATGCGCCAGAGGAATATGGTCAAACTTTGACGGAAAGTGAGAAATTCAAAGTTTCGGCTGAGGGGCTAGAAAAGGTTTTGGAATTGCTCGATCGCTTAAAGAATTATTTGATTTGGATTAAAGCGATCGGGACACTTACAACATTTTCTGAATTTCAAGCAAGGCTAGCTCCAACCAACTTGTTCAAAATGCTTTAGATGTTATGTACAGAAATGCGCTCAAAGAACGAGCAATCTAAACAACGTCTTTGCAGCCACCGACCTAACAATCAATGGCTGCAAAACTTAAAGCGAATTATTCAAGCATTATGCAGAAGTTGCCGAACTTCCATCTACAGCTTGAGCCTGCGAATTCAAGGAGAACATGACTCGCGACAAACCGCTAGCAAAGATACTTGCTCCAACCAACGTTCCAAGCAGCCAAGGAGCATCAAACGGATACTGGAACCAGATGAATGCTCCCAAACCTGCGGTAAGGATCGCATTCCCCAACAACCAGAGCCAATTATTTTTCTGTTCACGCAACCGGAAAGCTAATACAAACTCAAACCCGCCTTCTGCCAACAAAAAGCTACCCAGCAGCAAGGTCAGCGTCAGAACGCCAGTTAGCGGAGCGACCAAGAGCATAATCCCTGTTGCAATGTAGAGCGCACTCAGCAAAACCTTCCAGATAAATCCACCCTGTTCGCGAGTTTGCACAGCGTACACAAGCTTCGTGAAGCCCGCAGATAGAATAATCAATGCAATCCAAGTTTCACTCACTAAAGTCGAAAACACAGGCGCGACCGCTGCACCAATTCCTAACGCAATCAATAAGACACCTGACCAGAGTGCGCCGTTTTTATTTTTGGGCTGTTCAATAGTGGCTGTCATAAGTTTTCTCCCTACATTCGATTAGGACAACCATTAGCCTAGGGAATCTCTGGTCGATCGATAAGCCCCTCAAGAGATAGACCGGAATCAGGATAAAGAATTAAGCCAAAATCTTTCTATGGTGTGACTGCTTTTGGATGAAGAAAAGCAACTATATAAAGTAACCAGGAGCACAAGCCTGGGCTAATTATTAATCTTACTAAAGGGATAAAGTCGTGTTAGAGCGAAAGGGGCGACGAATATTAGCAGTTGATGATACCGCAGACAACTTACTGTTGTTGCAGATTTTCCTGGAAGCAGAAGGATTCGAGGTTGAGGTTGCAAGTAGCGGAAGTACGGCATTAAACCGACTTCAGCAATCCTTACCTGATCTGGTGCTGCTCGATGTGATGATGCCAGGAATGAACGGACTGGAAGTGACTCAGGAGATTCGATCGAGCAATCGCACCTTGCCGATTTTGCTGATTTCGGCTCACGATAAGTTGCAAGTGCAACCTGGCTTAGATGCAGGTGCAAATGGCTACATTCAAAAGCCGATCGACTTTACGCAATTGCTGTCTCGAATTGAAGCACTAACGGCTTAGTTTTAGTCAAAAAAATTGCACCACTTGAATGAATTCAAGGCTAGCTAGATAGCACTAAATCCATTCGTGATGCACTCTGATTCGATTACTGAATTAAGCCCGTTCTCAACGCGCGAACTGCAACTTGCGTTCGATCGTCAGCACATAGCTTATTCAAAATGTTGCGGACGTGAGTTTTAACCGTTCCAACCGTAATATATAGCTTCTCGGCGATCTGAGCATTACTACAGCCATCCACAATCAGCTTCAATACTTCTAGCTCTCGCTCAGTTAGTGGGTAAGCCGGGATAAAGTCCTCATCTGACAAGCGATTAATTGAAATCGTTGCAGCTTCGGGGGATTGCCGACTTGAGCTGTATGCCTTCTGCGTTTGGTGTAGGACGACACGCGCGATCGCGGGATCAATCCACGCATTTCCGCTAGCAGTTGTTTCAATAGCTTGAGCGAGCTTATCAATACTGGCATCTTTCATACAGTAAGAATCGGCTCCCGCAGCAAACGCAGCTAGAACGGTATCTTCACTGTCCTGCATCGTCATGATCAGGATTTTAGTATTCGGAGATTCGCCTGCCGCTTGGGCTTGCTTAAATTGCTGTGTCAGGTCAATCCCGGTAGAATCTGGCAGACCAATATCGACGATCGCAACATCGGGCTGAGAGGTTCTGAGTAGTCTTAGACCTGATTTCGCATCGCGTGCGTCGCCAATGACTTCAAACCCTTCTCTCTGCTGTAGAGCGGCTCGAATCCCGACGCGGGTTAAGTCGTGGTCTTCAATCAAAATGACTCGAATCATGCCTATTGCCAATCCTCAATTATTATCGTCTACCATCATTCGTGATGCCACGACGAGTTTTTATTAGTAAGGAGATTTTAGGGTGAATCTTCAGGCAGAAGGATCTATCTTGAGTTGTCTCTATTTGGGAAGAGTATCTATCTCTAGAAAGAGACAGATCGCTATTATTTCAAAAATAAAATAACGCGCCGACTAGACTGAAATCAAGTCATTAAAGTTCAAAAGTGAATTAAGTTTTCGTGAGAAACTTAATGTTGTATTAGTAATAGAGGGTGCGATTGTAACGAATTCTTGCCTCAAAATTTTGAAATTCATCTTCCAAGAACGAATTTCTTAAATCTTCCCTACTCCTCACTCCCGACATCCCCACCCCCTATAAACTAAATCAGAGCTACACAAGAGGGGCAACGGTATGACGGCTTCAACACTTTGGCAACGTTATCAAGACTGGCTGTACTATCACGAGGGGTTATCGCTTTATCTTGATGTCAGTCGAATGCGATTTGACGATCGCTTTGTCGAATCGATGCTGCCCAAATTTGAGCAAGCCTTTGCCCAGATGAAAGACCTCGAAGCAGGCGCGATCGCCAATCCCGATGAGCAGCGCATGGTCGGACATTACTGGCTGAGAGATCCCGATCTTGCACCCAGCGAAGATCTGAAAAAAGATATTGTCGAGACGATTGAAGCGATCGAATCTTTCACGCGCAATGTGCATTCGGGTGCAATTCGTCCCCCAAATGCTGAAAGATTCACCGATGTGCTGTCGATCGGAATTGGGGGTTCAGCGTTAGGCCCTCAATTCGTCGCTGAGGCATTGGGTGCAGATGCTCCCCCGCTCACGATTCATTTCATCGACAACACTGATCCGGCGGGAATCGATCGCACTTTGGCGAAATTGGGCGATCGATTAAGTACAACGTTGGTAATTGTGATTTCCAAATCGGGCAGCACTCCAGAACCGCGAAACGGAATGCTCGAAGTTCAGAACGCTTATCAGCAGAAAGGATTGGACTTTAGCAAAAACGCGATCGCCATTACAGGCAGAGAGAGTAATCTCGATCGTTTAGCAAAATCAGAAGGCTGGCTGGCGACTTTCCCGATGCACGATTGGGTAGGCGGTAGGACTTCGGAACTCTCGGCAGTGGGGCTAGTTCCGGCAGCGCTTCAAGGAATTGCAATTCAGGAAATGCTGGACGGGGCGCGAGAAATGGACATTGCGACCCGCGCTCCGAATTTGAAATCGAATCCGGCGGCTCTACTCGCTTTGAGTTGGTACTTTTCTGGAGACGGCAAAGGCAAAAAGGATATGGTCGTTTTGCCGTATAAAGATAGTTTGCTGTTGTTCAGTCGGTATCTGCAACAGTTGGTGATGGAATCGCTCGGCAAAGAAAAGGATCTCGATGGTAATGTTGTGCATCAAGGGATTGCGGTTTACGGCAACAAAGGCAGCACCGATCAGCACGCTTATGTACAACAGTTGCGCGAAGGTGTGCCGAATTTCTTCCTAACCTTCCTTGAAGTGCTGCACGATCGAGCAAAATCATCGATCGAAGTTGAATCTGGTGTCACTTCAGGCGATTACCTCTCTGGCTTGCTTCAAGGCACTCGAAAAGCCTTATACGAGAACGATCGCGATTCGATTACCGTCACGATTCCCGAAGTTACGCCACGTCATGTGGGCGCTTTGATTGCGTTATACGATCGAGCCGTTGGTTTTTATGGATTCTTAATCAATGTCAATGCGTATCATCAACCTGGAGTAGAAGCGGGCAAAAAAGCTGCTGCTGCGATTCTCGATATTCAGCGCAAAGTGGTCGAAGCTTTGCAGCAAGAAAAAACGCCGATTCCGCTGCAAACACTGGCGATCAACGTGGGCGCGCCCGATGAAGTGGAATCGATCTATAAAATTCTGCGGCACTTAGCAGCAAACGATCGAGGTGTGAAACTCTACGGAGATTTATCAAACCCTGGAAGTTTAACCGTGAGTGCTTTCTAGCGCTTGTTCTAACACCATTTGATGAAACAAAGCGCGATCGACCAATGAATGAATCTGGTCATCTGAAAGCGCGTCGCCGTTTGCATACAAATCGATCCAAATCCGACTCAACTCATTCGCATCGGTGGGCAAATCCGCGATCGCACATCCCGGCATTTCTAGATCGCTCATGAGTTGAGTCACTTTCGGATCGTAGCTCAACCCAAAACAGCGGCATCCTTCCGCTGATGCCATGATCAGCCCGTGGAGTCTCATGGCGATCGTCATTTCCACACCCCGAAACACGCCTTTCAACTCCTGTGGCTGTTTGATTTGCAGAATGTGACTCACTTCGGGTAACTGTTCGTGTAGCGACTGCGCGATCGCAAAATCTTGACTCGCCTGAAACGGCAGCAATAACAAACACGTTTGAGTCGCTTTCTGGAAGTTCACCAAAGCACGAGTGAAAACTGCCAAACGCTCCGGAGTTAAATGACGATGCGATCGCAGATTCACCGCCACTCTCGGCGCAGGTAAATTCCACAATCCAGTTAACGGAGTCGATTCCATTGCCCAAACCGGATCAGGGGCGAGTGTAAATGGAATTTGCCAATCATGCAGCAATGCAGCAGAAGCGCGATCGCGAACACTGACCTGTGTACAGTGCTTAAACGTCGATCGTGTGAATCCTTTCACCCACGATCGTTTAAGCGGGCCAATTCCTTGTGCCCAAGCGATTGTTTTCAGTCCCATCACTTGCGCCAATCGCATCAACCCACCATAATACACAGGATTCATTGCACTGGTCGAATCCTGCATCAAACTACCGCCACCCCAGATAAACGCATCTGATGTTCGTAATGCACTCAGCACCGCAGGCAGGGATTTACGATCGCACGCCTCAACTTTATAGCGATCGCGCGTTTGCTCTGGATCACCAGAAAGTACGATCGGTTCGACGTGATCCGGCAACAATTGCAGCAACGAAGCAAGTAGCGCCTCATCACCACCGTTTCCCATTCCGTAGTAGCCACACAAAACTGCGCGCATAAGCGATGCTGGAGAATTGAACAAGTGAGATTAACTTTACTATGACGGCTCTCACTGGAATCAAGATGTTGAAAGAATTGCTGGATGATTCAGACAAAGAGATCGATGCCGTCATTTTAGTGATATTCAGCAAGGGGTAGCAGTGGCTATTATGGTGAAATATGTAAGGGAGAAAGCAAAATGAAATGGCGAGTTATCCTAGAAATTGATCCCGAAACAAAGGATTGGTCAGCTTGGTGTCCAGAATTGCCGGGTTGTGTTTCGGCTGGAGAAACCGAAGAAGAAGCGTTAGAGAATATTCGTGAAGCGATCGAACTGTATCTTGAACCAGACCCAATCGAATTAAAGTCAGGCGCGATTTTGAGAGAGATTTTAGTTGGATGAGCCGCACTCGACGCATGAATGCAGACGAAGTAGAGCGCATCCTGGAAAGCAATGGCTTTGAACTTATTTCTCAAAAGGGCAGTCATCGCAAGTGGCGAAATCTCGATCGTCAGCTTCAAGTGATTGTGCCCTACCACAAGAAACGCGATTTGCCGATGAGACACTCCGCAACATTATGATCAGTGCGGATATTCCAGAAAGGGAATGGAAAACTGAGTAGAGTAACTAATGGCTAAAAGACCGCAAAAAAAGCTAAACGCGCTTTACCATTTGATGATGTACTGCACTATCAAAAAATCGTCGTTGCGCTCAAAGAAACGATGCAGCGAATGGAAGAAATTGATCAACTCATACCTAAGTTTCCGATCGAGTAGACATCACCGCAGCCTTGCAGCAGTTGTGTAAACTAAGGTAATACATCGCTTTTTGGAGTTCTAATCGTGAACACAAAACGAGTTGCAGACATGACGATCAACGATCTCAAAACATTCGTAACGCAAGTCGTGGACGAGAAATTGCAGCCAGCACCGAAAGATCCACGATCGCTGCAAGAAGTTCTAGAATCGATTGACCGTCATATGTGGACTCCTCCGCTTGGGGCAAAGTCTACCCTTGAGCTACTTCGCGAGGATCGCGATCGATGACAACACGCTATGTCATGGACGCCAGTATCGTGGTTCAACGTTTTATCGTCGATCGCTTCACTCCACAAGTCCAGGTTCTTTTTTCTCAACTACAGACAGGCATCGATACTACAACGAGCCTTACAAATTGGTTCTAAATATCAGTTAGCAGTTTACGACTCAGTTTTCATCGCGCTTGCCGAGCAGCTAAACGTCCCCCTAATTTCAGTCGATGAAAGGCAAGTTAGAGCTGCGATCGCACAAAATGTTACAATAAAACCAATCACTGATTTCTGAAACGTTATATCTAAGTTGTCATTGCGCTTCATTCCTGAATTTCCGAGCAAGTAAATCGAATAAAAAGGATAAGTAAGTGGGTGGATTCACTCGTGTGATTGTGGGTTTGGGCTTCGACTCCGCTCAGCCCGTCTTTAGGTTAATTTCACTGACCTACTTAGCTATCAGAATGAAACATTCCAAATCAGCAGCCAGTTGAGGAATTGACAATGGTGCAGATTCCTGAAAAAACGCTAACGATCGCAGAGTTTTTACAACTTCCAGAAACCAAGCCTGCGACCGAATATATTGAAGGTCAATTGGTGCAAAAGCCCATGCCGCAAGGAAAGCATAGTAAGCTACAGGGAAAACTCGTCACAGAGATCAACCGCGTTGCTGAATCAGAACAGATTGCGTTAGCACTTTCAGAATTACGATGCACCTTTGGCAATCGATCGACAGTCCCTAATATTGCAGTCTTTACCTGGAGTCGAATTCCTTTAGATGAAGAGGGAGATATCGCAAATGCGTTCAATGCCCCTCCTGATTGGACAATTGAGATCCTTTCCCCAGATCAAAACCAGTCGAAGGTAACAGCAAATATCTTGCATTGTCTCAAGTTTGGCTGTCAAATGGGATGGCTAATTGACCCAAAAATAAAATCAATTTTTGCTTATCCATCCGGTCAACAACCGGAATTCCTTCAGGAACCAGAACAGTTGCTTCCTGTTCCTGCTTTTATGTCAGCCTTCCGGTTAACAGTAGGCGATTTGCTTAGCTGGCTGAAACTCGGAAATTCTTAGAGAACCTCAAGCCATTCACTCGATCGCACAAAGCGACGCGCATATGTGATGCTTAGAGAATTCAACAGAGATTTCTCGCTCTATGACGGCTCTTTCAATTCCCACTTGGATTATTCATGTTTCCAGCGTGATCGAATGGATTGCGGCGATTTGGCTGATTTGGCGCTATGCGGAGATTAGCGGCGATCGAGTTTGGCGATCGCTTTCGTTCGGAATGCTCCCGGCTCTGGTCAGTGCAATGTGTGCTTGTACCTGGCATTTCTTCGATAATCCGCCTGCACTCGATTGGTTGGTCACACTTCAAGCTGCGATGACTGTTGTGGGAAATTGTACCTGCTGTGCGGCGGGCTGGTGGATTTGGCGCTCTACTCAAAAAACTGAATCATGATCTCTAAAGAAACGTTGTTTGGACTGTCGCTGTTTCCTTATTTGGGATTTTTGTGGTTTCTGACGCGATCGCAAAAAACACCCCGTCTTGCGCTCATCGGCTTTTACATGACACTGGTATTCGTTGCGATTACAATTCCTGCGGGAATCTATGCCCAAGTGCATTACGGGAAGCAATTGGCGGATGTGGATTGGCTGCATGGAAGTGCAGAATCTTTTCTTACTTTGTCGAATATTTTAGTGGTATTGGGATTTCGGCAAGCTGCGATCGAGAAAATATCCCCAGATTAAAGCGCTCCAGCAGGCATTAAGCCCAAAGTCGAAAGGAGTCGATCGCTATCAAAATAAGTCTCGATCATCTGGCAGATACATTGAAACTTGATCGGTTCTTGCAGTCGCACTTCTCCGAATGCTCGTTCAATGATCTCAACGGTTGTCAGCGTATCGAGATCGACTGAGAGAATCGGAATTTCTAAATCTTCTGCACGTGAAACGATTTCTTTTGTCGGCGGAATGTGCCCGGTCAAAATCAAACATTGCGTCGAGGTTTCGAGGGCTGCAACTTGCAAGTCAGTCCGATCGCCACCCGTAACCACCGCCATGTTTTGTCGAGCACGGAAGTATTTTAGGGCTGAGTTGACGTTCATCGCTCCGATCGTCAAACTTTCGACCATGTGATCTAGGCGATCGGCACGACACAAAACTTCAGCCTTGAGTTGATGAACTAATTCGGCAACGCTGACGCTTCTCAGCAATGTACTGCTTGGCAACACCCCAAAAACGGAGATGCCTTGCTTCTCCAAAAACGGACGAAACAAAGTATTGATCGAATCGATTTGCTCGGCGGGAACATCATTGATCAAAATGCCGATTAAGCGATCGCCCAACTGTTCTTTCGCGCTCAGAATCGAATCCAACAGCAACACCGAATGAAATCGCGCCACAAGCATCACCGATGCCTGAATCGTGTCTGCAACTTGCAACAGCGACAGATTGAATAATTTTCCTTCATTGAGCGTTCCAGGGCCTTCGAGAATCACCAGATCGCCGCCTTGAGTTTGTGATCGTTGCGTTAACAGTTGACGGTAATCTTTCGTGTCAGAACCGTTCAGCCGCTTTTCAACCGTGTCAGAGTCGAGGGTCAAAACAGGGGCTTGAAGTCGATCGTCGTTTAGCTCGATCGCTTCTGACACGAACTGAATATCCCCGTCATTGTCTGCCATCTGGCTTTGTCCCCATCCCCCTCCTAGCGCCTTCCCATAGGCAAGATCCAGGCCTCGCGCTTTGAGTTGGTGGGCAATCCCCAAAATCGCCGCAGACTTGCCGCTATAAGCTTCTAGGGAACCAATCAGTAAATACTTAGCAGACTTTGGCACGCTCCTACTCCGGATTAATCGATGAATCAAAGAGCCGTCTCAAACTCTCAGAATTTTACCTTACTCGTGTATACGCTCTGTAATACAGATTAGCGTTACGGAACATTATTATAGGAAACGCAAAATTAAGCTGCAACGAAATAAGGGCACGATCGCGCGATCGTGCCCTTATCAAACTGATTGAATTTCGTTTAGTCGTCGATGCGGAGCAGTTTGCGATAGAAGGTCTGAGAAAAGTCAGAAAGGCGATTGCGCTTAAAGTTGAGAATCACTTCGATCAGGAAATCGACAAATTCAAAATTCGCCATCATCATTTCATAGCTAAGTTCTGCATTCCCCTCAAACTGGATGCGACAGCGGCACAGATCGGCTGGAAGCGTCGAAACATTCCAAGTTGCGATGAACGGAATACTTGAACCGCCTTCAATTCTGCGTTCCCCTTCTAAAGCTCCTTTTTGATAAAGGCTGATCGCAAAGGGCAGAAGCTGCTTTTTGTTGGCTTGCGGATAGTATGGCGTATAGACTCCGACCTGTTGTGTCGGCGCGGGTTGAAGTTTATCGATGGACATTACTGACTTCCTGTTTCGTCAATCCGAATGGTGCGTAGCTCTTGAGTATCTTGCGGGCGTGCTTATTGTTCCCTCAATGCAGGCAGATTCGACAGCGGTTTAGAGAACCCCCGAAAATTGCAGAAATGATTTGTAGCTGAACATCCGGCTCAATTCGATTCGAGTGCAGCCAGTATCACATCCAGTAAATGAGGAAAGCGATCGTCGAGATCCGATCGACGAAGTGTATTAATGTAGTGAGTTCCTGACTTGCGGCTGTGAATGATGCCTGCTTCACGTAAAAGCCGAAAATGATGCGACAACGTTGATTTTGGCGTGGCACAACTGAGCGCACCGCAGGCTTTTTCACCCTCCTGCGCCAGTTGTTGGACAATCTTAAGACGAATCGGATCACCGAGTGCGTACAATACGCTTACTAAAGAAAGTTCATCTCGATCGGGATGAGAAAGGGGCTTCATGCGACAGCTTGATTTTGCTTGCAATACTAAATTCGTCGCGATATAGTTCGATTGTTCGGAACTTTGGAACTAGCGGCTTTGTCCAATCGATACATTTTTCACAGAAATACGATGCACTCAAACAAATGCTCGGTTAGGATCTTATCAATGATTGCATGAACGCTAAGGTTTAGCGACGAGTAATGTTAGAGTTAACAGGTTTTAAGGCTCTGTCTCAATGTGTAAATCAATAATACAAGTCGCTTGATGCAATTGCTAAAAGGAAACATTTAGATTAGTCTCTTAAAATCAATTGGGATTTATTTAACAACAGTTCGGGAATTGCTCGATCGTATTCATTGTTAGGGTATTAATCACGCTCTATTTTCACTTTGATCGGAGGGTTATGCATCGCCAGCAGATCAATTTTACTTACACATTATTTCCGTTTCTGGTCACGGTATCACTGTTGAGCGCGTGTCGTCCTACTGAACCAAAAGCCAATGCGAGTCAAGCAAAAGGTGTTCCCGTCAAAATTGAGAACGTCAAATCCAGCATAGTCGATAACACCGAGGAATTTAACGCCTCGCTAGAATCGCGCCAGTCGGTGACGCTGAAACCACGCATTGAAGGACAGATTTCTCGCATCTTTGTTAGAGCCGGAGATGCAGTCAAAGAAGGCACTCTCATTCTACAAATCGATCCGCGTCAGCAAGCCGCGAACACTCAGGGATCGCAAGCCTCAGCGGATTCTGCACTTGCGGGAGTTGCTTCGGCTCGATCCGGGGTTGCTTCGGCTCGCGCGACGATGGAAAACGCCAAGGCGACGCTGAAGGCGTTTGAAGCCGATCGAGTCGCGCGAGATGCCGACGTGAAATTTAATCGGCAGCAATACGATCGCTTTGCCAAACTCTATCGCGCTGGGGCAGCTAGTAAGCAGCTATTAGAGCAGTACGAAAATGGTTTAAGAGCGGCGCGAGCGAATTTAACGGCGGTTGATGCGCGGATTCAGGCGCAAAAGGCTGAGATTGATTCTAAAAACGCGGATATTACGGCTCGACAGGCGGATGTCTCACGCGCACAGCGGGGCTATCAACAAGCGCAAGCGACAACCGAAGGGCAACAGGTTGAACTTCAGTATTTCCGAATTACTGCGCCCTTTACTGGGACAGTTGGGGATCTTCCGGTAAAAGAAGGGGATTTCGTGAACACATCCTCACCATTAGCAACGCTCACACAAAATAACTCACTTGAAGTTAATATTGCGATTTCAACTGAGAAAGTGAAGCGAATGCAAGCAGGAACACGAGTTGATCTGATTAATGCACAAGGGCAGCAGGTTGGAAGCAGCCGCGTGTTTATGATTTCGCCCAAGGTGAATTCTGAGACACAAACCGTTCAGGTGAAAGCGCTCGTAGACAATGCAGCAGGCGGACTGCGGGCAGAGCAGCAAATTCGGGCGCGGGTTGTTTGGGAGCGATCGCCAAGTTTGCTGATTCCGACGACTGCCATTTCGCGCATTGCGGGACAGGATTTTGTCTACGTTGCAGAACAATCCGAGGCGGGTTTGGTTGCGAAACAAAAGCCAGTGAAATTGGGCGTGATTCGCGGCAATGATCAGCAGGTGATTGAAGGACTGACAGCAAGCGACAAAATTGTTGTAACTGGACTTGGAAAAATTACCGATGGTGCGCCAATCATGAACGAAGTGGAACTCGGTGCGCCAACGCCAGAGAAAAAAATGTAGCAGTACATTCACAAACGCTAACCACTACAAGGAATGAAACTCTATGACTATTGCTGCCGATCGAGCAACGACTCCGCTAGATGTCCCTACTGCAATTTTGCAACGTCGATCGATTGCCTGTGGATTATGCAGCGGAGCCTCGTAAGAATCCTGGACGATTGTCTTTTAGTGCAAATGTGTTTGTCGATCGAGTGGGCAATCGTTATCAATAACAATCTACCTCCCTACTTCCAAAGGAGAATCTCATGCGCTACAAGCTACTAGGACACAGCGGACTCCGAGTTTCTGAACTTTGCTTAGGAACAATGACGTTTGGGGATGATTGGGGGTGGGGAGGTGCTTACGAAGAAAGTCGTAAGATGTTTGATGCGTTCGCGGCAGCAGGCGGAAATTTTATCGATACTGCAAATCTGTACACGAATGGAACTAGCGAGAAATTCGTGGGTGAGTTTGTCAAGAGCGATCGAGAAAAATGGGTGCTGGCAACAAAGTATTCGCTCAATATGGGAAACGGTGGTGTGAATGCGGCTGGCAATCATCGTAAGAACATGGTGCAAGCGGTTGAAGCAAGCCTAAAACGATTGGATCTCGAATACATTGACCTCTTGTGGTTACACGCTTGGGACTATACGACTCCAGTCGAAGAAGTGATGCGATCGTTTGATGATTTGGTGCGCCAAGGAAAGGTTCTTTATATTGGAATTTCTGATACGCCTGCCTGGATTATTTCACAAGCAAATACGATCGCACAGTTGCGCGGCTGGACTCCGTTTATCGGATTGCAGATCGAGTATTCGCTAATCGAACGCACTCCCGAACGCGATCTGCTGCCGATGGCGCATGCGCTTGAGATTGGCGTTACGGCTTGGAGTCCTCTTGGAGCGGGCATTCTCACCGGAAAATATAATCAGGGTGAACCTGTAGAGGGGCGACTGAGCGATCCGAATACGTCGCGACCTGTGACCGAGAAACAACTTGCGATCGCGCAAACCGTCGTGGACATTGCCAATGAAATTGGACGGCTTCCGGCTCAAGTTGCGCTGAATTGGATTCGACATCAATCTGGTGGAATCATTCCGATTATTGGCTCACGTAAACTAGAGCAACTTCAAGAAAACATTGCTTCTTTGGAATTTGAGCTAACCCCAGAACAGCTTAAGAAATTAGATGAAGTCAGCGCGATCGAGCTTGGATTTCCGCATGATTTTCTCAAGTCCGACATGGTGCAAAACTTTGCCTTTGGCGGCGTAATTTCACAACTCGATCGCAGAGCGCGCTGAAAGCATCGAACTCGTTAATCTCTACCTTCTGCTTATGTTTGCCGACTTTTTTATCAAACGCCCGGTTCTCGCCAGCGTTTGCTCGTTGATGATCTTAATTGCGGGTTTAGTGTGTCTGCCGCTTTTACCGATCGAGCAATATCCTGATATCAGTCCTGTTCAAATTTCTGTAAGCGCAAACTATCAGGGCGCGAGTGCAGATGTGGTCGAGAAGACTGTCACCAGCGTATTAGAGCGGCAGATCAATGGGGTTGAAGGGTTGCGCTACATGACTTCGATTAGCAGCAACGACGGAGGCGCTCAAATCACCGTCACGTTTGAGCCTGGGCGCAGTAAAGACCTTGCGGCAGTTGATGTGCAAAATCGGGTTTCGCTCGCTGAACCACAGTTGCCCGACGTGGTGCGCCAAACTGGGGTGCGTGTGAGCAAACAATCTAGCTCGATCGTTTTAGGCATGGGCATCTATGGCAACAAAGGGCAGTATGACAATATTTTTCTGAGTAACTATGCTGATTTGTATGTTCTCGATCGCTTAAAGCGGATCGAAGGCGTTGGGAATGTCCAAGCATTCGGAGAACGGCGCTATGCGATGCGAATTTGGCTTGATCCGACGAGGCTTGCGAGTCGGAGCTTAACGGCTCAGGATGTAGTCAGTGCTTTGTTAGAACAGAATATTCAAGTGGGGGCGGGACAGATCGGACAGCCGCCGATGAAAGATGATCAGATGTTCCAAATTGATTTAGTCGCACAGAGTCGATTAACAACAAAAGATGAGTTTGAGGACATTACCTTAAAGACCGGGAGCAATGGAACATTAGTTAAGCTCAAAGATGTGGGACGAGCAGAACTGGGAGCAGAAAGCTATTCCAGTTTTTCGCGTTATAACGGTTTTCCTTGCTTCGGAATGGGGGTGTTTCAACTGCCGGGAAGTAACGCGCTCGAAGTTGCGAAAGCAGTAAAAGCAGAAATGAAAGCGGCTGCGAAAGACTTTCCGCCTGGAATGACTTATGCGATTCCTTATGATCCCACGCTGTTTGTTGAAGAATCGCGCAAAGAAGTAATTAAAACCCTCTATGAAGCAATTCTGCTGGTTGTTCTAACGATTTTCATTTTCATTCAGGATTGGCGTGCAACACTAATTCCCGTGATTACGATTCCGATTTCACTAATTGGAACGTTTGCTGTCATGAAAATGTTTGGCTTTACGTTCAACAGTCTAAGTTTATTTGGAATCACACTTGCAACAGGATTAGTAGTCGATGATGCGATCATTGTGATTGAGAACATCGATCGATTAATGAAAGAAGAACATTTCCCCCCGCTCGAAGCTGCTTCAGTGGCGATGAAAGAAGTCACGGGGGCGGTTGTGGCGACTTCGCTAGTGTTGATGGCGGTGTTTGTTCCCGTCGCGTTTTTCCCTGGAACAACTGGAGCGTTGTATAAACAGTTTGCTTTAACGATCGCATTCTCAGTCGTCATCTCCACTTTCAATGCGTTGACGCTAACTCCGGCACTATCAGTTTTATTGCTTAAAGGGCAAGAGCAGCATAACTGGTTTTTCCGGTTGTTTAATCGTGGCTTCGATGAGCTTCGATTGGGCTATCAAAACATATTAACGCTGTTTGTTCACTTCAAATATGCAGTGTTGAGTGTATTCGTCGTATTGCTTTGTTTAACAGGTTGGGTTTACCTTCACACACCCTCCGCATTCTTACCTGAGGAGGATCAGGGCTACTTTATCAATGTGATTCAAGGGCCAGATGGATCATCGGTGAACTATACCCGCAATGTGATTGAAAAGGTTGAGAATACGGTTAAAACCATCAAAGAAGAAGTTGCTGGAACCTTTGCGCTCGGTGGATTTAGTACCGTCAGCGGCAACAGTGCGAACAATGGAATTATGTTTGTGCCATTGATTCCGTGGGGAGAGCGGACAAAGCCCGATCAGCAAGCGACTGCATTGATCAACAAAGTTCGAGTCCCGCTAATGGCTGGGCTTTCTGAAGCTTTAGTCATTCCGATTAATCCGCCGACGATTCAAGGCTTAGGCAGTGTTGGCGGATTTACCTTTGAACTACAAGATCGCGGCAGCAACGGAATTGATAAACTGGTGGCGACTAAAGATGCGCTGGTTGCAGAAGCAAACAGACAACCTGAACTAAGAGGCGTGTTTACGACCTTTTCAGCAAAGATGCCGCAGTTGAAAATTGATGTCGATCGCAATAAAGCAAAAGCGCTGAATGTACCAGTCTCAGAGGTCTTTGGCACGTTGCAGACCTACCTCGGCGGGCGCTATGTTAATGATTTCAACCTATTTAGTCGCAGTTACCGTGTATACGTGCAAGCGGATAGTCAGTTTCGCAACAATCCAGACAATATTGGAACCTTACAAGTCCGATCGAATCGCGGTCAAATGATTCCATTGAGTAATTTAGTTAAAATCACGCCTGCCACGGGCGCACAGGTGATCAATCACTACAACTTATTTCCCTCGATCGAGATTAACGGGGTCGCGGCTCCAGGATATAGTTCTGGGCAAGCGATCAAAGCAATGGAACGTGCAGCCGCAACGGTTTTACCCAAAGATATGAGTTACGAATGGTCAGGAATTTCGCTTGAAGAACTGACTTCTGGTGGACTTGCACCTTTGATCTTTGGTTTGGGATTGGTGTTTGTTTTTCTCGTTCTTTCGGCGCAGTATGAAAACTACATTGATCCGATCATCATTCTTCTATCCGTTCCGTTAGCAATTTTAGGGGCGCTGCTTGCTCAGAATGCGCGGGGATTTGCAAACGATGTGTATTGTCAGATTGGATTAGTAATGCTCATCGGACTATCGAGTAAGAATGCAATTTTGATTGTTGAGTTTGCAAATCAACTGCGGGCGAAAGGACGATCAATCACCAGAGCCGCGATCGAGGCTTCACAGGCTCGTCTCCGTCCGATTCTCATGACCTCGATGGCATTTATTTTGGGTCTTGTGCCGATGGTGTTTGCAAGTGGTGCAGGCGCAGTCAGCCGCGAATCGCTTGGAACGGCGGTGAGTGGTGGCATGATCGTTTCCACCTGCTTAAGCTTGTTTATCGTGCCTGTGCTGTACATTCTGATCGCTTCCGCCTATGAAAGCGTGACGCATCGATTTAAGAAGCGTTCGATCGACTCCACGATCGAGCCTCAAACTCCAACCAAAGCAAAGTAAGAAACGCGAATCAAATCGAGACGCAACTACAGCGCAATGTCACAATTGTGCTGTGTTTTGCACAGTAATAACGAGAGCCGCGATCGCACCCCGTCTGATCAATGCACATCTGACGGCTTGATTGTTGCTCACGAACTAAGTTTGTTTTCCAACGTTTGACCTAACTCTACAAAGTCCCCATAACCCCTGTGTTTTTATCGATCGATTTCTCTATGTCCTCATCTACAAATCGAGTGAGTACAAACAATGACAAGCCCTCCTCTCAATCCTTCAAGCCCCATGCACGACCCCCAACCCTCAGACAACTCTATGCTGCTGAGTTCGAGTCAATTCGAGCATCAGCGTCAAGAGCTTAATCGACTCGTCGCAGAGGTGCTAAACGGCGGACAAGATGACATCCACCAGATTCTTCCCTTTATTGCTTGGAAGCTCCAAAGCTTTCGGTTGCGTCATCAGTACGACCCTTGTGACATCTTTCTCGATGCTTACGATCGAGCGATGATGACGATCGAGAGAGGCGAACCGATTCGCAACATTCCCGCTTGGTTCAAATCGACTACATTCAACATCATTCGGGAGTACGATCGCAAAGCTAAAAAGCTGAAAACTGAGCCACTAGAGTATCAACAAATTCCAAATGCTCCAGAGCCTTGTATTGCAGATGAGATTTTAGAGGCGCGGTTGGCTTGGTTGCTCACTGCATTAGGACAGTTGAAGACCACAGATCAAGAGATTTTGCATCTGAGAATGCAAGGAATGACCTACGAAGAAATCGCCCTGAAACGAGGAGGAACCGTTGCAGCACTCCGTCAACAAGTGAGTCGTTTACTCAAACAACTCCGCCAATCTGCTCGTCACTTTGAAGAATAAACGCGCGGTCATTATTTACTTGGGAACAGAAACTATGCTGAAAACGGAAGACATTTTGCACTCTCTACGGCAGTTAAAGCTACCCCCTGATCTCGTAAATGTTGCGATCGAATATGCGATGCTGTCTGCCTTGCCTGAAATGACTGAGCAATCCAGCGATCGAGTTGCTGACATTCTTGAGCTTGCAACCCAGTATCAAGGCTTCGATTTGATTTTGAACGAGATCGATCGCTGGTGCATTGAAGCGGCTGATATCAATGTTTCTAAAGCCGATTATGTGACTGCGCTGGATGGTAATGAAATCCCGCTGATCGATCTGCTGCGGCGTTATGCACTGCTTTCGAGTCAGCCTGTTCTGTCTGAGAATGCAGCGCATCAGATCAGTATCATTCTAGAACTTGCTGAAGCGAATGAGGTCTTAGCACTGTTGCTGAATGAAGTCGATCGATTACTTCTAGAATCTACAGGTTTGTTGAGCGAAGAGGCACAGCATCTTTATGCAAATGAAACTTCGCGGATTCTAGAGTTTTCGCCGACGATCCCAGAGACAGACCGTTCTGAGGAACTATTGCATCTATTGTCGGATCAATGTGCTACTGCAAATCAGTACGGTGTTCTATCAAAGGAAGATCACAGCGCTTTGTCTCTCTCATCTTTCGGTTCAGCCGTCTTAAAGCCGCCTGAGTCGATCGTTGCTCTGCCATTAAAGTGTCAATCACCGCTTAGACTGGCGAATAAAGCGACTCGTGCTAGCTTTGAGTTTATCTCGCGTCGGTACAAAGCAAGCTTTCTGATTGCTGCGTTTACGACGATCACTGCATTGATGACAGGCATAACGATCGCTGGAAAAGGATGCTTTAGCGCCATACAGCGATCTCCGGGTTCTCAACAACAAATCAAAACGGCAACTGCACCGACCCAGAGTGATTCAGATAAAATTCTAGTTGCCTTGTTGTTGAAGGCAGTGACCGAACGATCTCTAGCCCACGATGGTTTAAGTAGCGGAGTTGTCTTGTTAGCAAGCTCAGGCGCTCGAACTGCAATTCTCGATCGACAACAATTTGAAGAACGTCAGCAGTCGGTGATTGAACAAGCACAGAGTCAGATTGAGCAGCGGCAAGCTGAAGCTGAGGAGAAACAAATCGCTGCAGAGCGCCAGCACCGATATCAAGAAGCTCAAGGGTGGCATCAAGAAGCCCAACGCAATCTAATGCTGTCTCGGAAGTTGAGAAAAGAGGCACAGACCGAGTTAACTAAAGTGCAAGATTTAGCGTTGGAATCTCGATCGACAAACGACGCAAAACAGATCGATTCTCGCGATCTTCCCAGTGCGCTACAGTCCAGACGAGGCAGCCCCTTACTGAGTTGCAGTCTGCCCGTCGCTTTCTTAATGGAACGTGCGTTGTTTATTGTCTTATTGGTGCTGGTGATTCTGAGCTTTACAGCCATGTGGAAACGAGAGTTTAATTAAAGAACTTCGATCGAGAAACCCCATTCAAATAACACCCCTAAGCGCTCGTTCTAGAGGCTTGGGGGTGTTCCTGTCAGTCTTGAATAAAAGTATCAGGCTAGATTGACCTAGCCTGATCGAACAGAGAGAATTATGATTCCAAATCAGACAGAGGTTTGAGTGCATGATAGATTTCACGCAGCTTTCTCAGGGCGCGTTCTTTCTTCTTTCGCAAAGCGGGTTCGGTGAAATGAAAGCCATCTGCCACCAAATACAGCCGAATGCTACGCCAAGATTGTTCTTCCACAATCTTGAGATTGAGTAATTTTTGCTCTTCGGGATCAAGCCGCTGAACGGCTTTTTTCAGTACCTCCAGTTCTCGCTTTAGAGTAGTGTTGGGGATTGTCGAAGGCGCGATCGAGTCTGCGGTTTCATCAAACGGATCAGTCGCAAGCTGGGCGCGGTTTAGCTCCTGAACAATGTTAAACGCAACTTTGCGAAGCCATGCAGCAGGGTTCAGAATGGCAACACCGTTGCTTTGAATCAATCGATGAGCGCGTAGATACGCTTCGTTGAGCAAATAGGCTTCGCTGTAAGCAGTTTCTAGATGAAACTGACGCAAAATCCGCCGTAAGAATGCAAACAGAGCGAGTCCGCTTGGAGACTTAGGATTCAGCAGTTTTACGAAATGAACATTGAATTTGCTCCACTCATCCATTTCTTCAAAGGGTGAGGTGAATTGATCATCAAAGCGAACAATGTCATCGTCGCGATTTTCAGGGGAGTAATCTGAGTGTTCTGGCATATCTGTTCTCCAGCGAATCGTCGGTGGAATGAGCAAATGCACACTAATCACAGAAGTGAAAGGTGATGTTGGTTGATTCTGAGAAGCTCAGGAATGCTGGGCACGTGGTTAATTGGTAGGGTTATCTTAATAAGCACATTTCAGCATTGCCTCTAATTGATTGTGCGAATCTAAGCACAGATGTGACGATAGATAGATTTCGTCTTATGAGAGCTTAAGTGCCAGTTCGCATGGGTTTAATCTTCGCTATGGTGAAACTTTGACAGGCTGAGGATCCCACGATCGAGCTTTTTCTATTAATTGGGCAATGTGACAGTCACAAATCTGGCATAGGCATCACTATCTAATGCAGTGTTAGAAGGAGAGTTACTGTGATGAATCGTGGCACGAGGTTCGGAAATCAAGCTGAAACAGTAATGCGATCGTATTGATATGTGACTTATTTTGGTGTGCTGCTCCTGGCTAAGTTCTGCTTCTCAATTTCTAACTAGCTCTCAATGCTCAAACTGATATGCCAGCTCGGACAGTACACGATTTTCTTGCTGTCGACTGAAATTGTGCAATTCCAAATCAGTTGCACCTAAATTTAGGAGAAGTGACAAAGTGGACAATATTTCGTTGGAGATTTCTAGTGACACTGAACAGCTCACACAGGAATATGGTGAGCTAAGTACTCGCCCATCGCTCTCGGAATCTGAGGCGACTCGTCTGGATGAGATCTTGACGCAAGCCATGACTGATCCGATATTGAGCTTTTTAATTGCTGAGATTGATCATATTCTGGGTCATGATTTGGAGGTGTTGGAATCTGTCGATCGTGTTTCTTATCAGAATCAATATGCGCTACTACAAGAGTATCTCGATCCATCTTCGAGTCGATCGCCCGCAGTATTGCAAACTCCACAGCAAATCTGCGATGACTCAACGATTCAATCTTCACAAACGATCGAGCATCTGAGAATGTTCGGTTACTGCTAAGAAGACCACTCTAGTTTTCCTGCTGACTTAATTCTTAGCCTAAACAATTTGAATCACCGTATTACCCGTTAGCTAAACTGCACGAACTAGCTAACGGGATTTTTATAGATTTGTATCTCTGGATTAAGAAGATTAACAGAAAAAAGCAGGTCACAAAGTCAGAAAAGAATCACTAATAAGTAGAAGGATGAATCAGAGAGGAATGAAAATGTTTCACTTTTTACAACGATTAAGTTCACATTGCTCATCGTCAATGGGCTGGCAAAATTTCAGAATAGAAAATGATGTTTTTGATCCAATGCGATTTGAAGGTGAGGCAGTAGTTGAGGAAGTGGTTGTTCCTGGAAAGAAATGGCGGATTTACTTTCGAGGAACGTGGTGGAATGCGATTAGTCTGCAATCGATCGCTTGTCATCCACAAGAAACAGTCTATGTAGTGGGTCGAAACGGAATTACGCTAATTGTCGCACCCATGATCGCAGCCGTGGCATAGATGTTTTTTCTGTAGTAAATCGTTCTTGAGGTAGAAACTATACTCAAAGCGAAGCAGTGCAATTCAGCGATCGAACTTCCATCGCGTCCGAAACATAGCAAGATCCACCAAAGCGATTCAAAATCGGGCGAATTTTCTCGATCGCGTCTTTCACTTGCTCCGGTGAACAGAATGCGATGATGTACGCCATATCAATCATGGTGACATCAGTTTCATCTGTGCCAGCCACACCGCTAGTCTCAACATTACGAATCACAGTATAGCGATTAATCTGGGATTGCTTTAAGCTCCGCAAAAGTTTTGGAAGCTCGATTGAATCTGAAATAATTTCAATGCGTTTAACAGCGTGCATAACTTTACCAAAGAAGAGTAATTTCGTATTCGTACAATGGAATTCCGATCAGGATATTAAACGGAAACGTGACCGCAAGTGCAGCAGAAATATAAAAGCTGGGATTTGCTTCAGGAACCGTTAAGCGCATCGCTGCGGGAACTGCAATATAAGATGCACTCGCACACAGCACCGCAAACAGAAGCGCATCACCCGAAGAAAGCGCGATCGCTTTTGCCAAAAATATCCCGATCGTCGCATTCAGCACCGGAATCAAGATGCCAAACGACACTAAAAATGCTCCTGATTTTTGCAATTCCTTGATTCGCTTTGCCGCCACCAATCCCATATCCAGCAGAAAGAAAGTCAGCACTCCATAAAACATATCCTGCGTAAACGGTTTCAACGTCTGCCATCCGTGTTCGCCTGTGAGAAACCCGATCGCAACACTGCCGATCAGCAGAAAAACCGAACCATTAAAAAACGCTTCCTGCAACACTTCCGACCATTGAATCGATTCAGATTCACCAGAGCGATCGGTAAAGACATTCACTAAAATCAATCCAATAATGATTGCAGGCGATTCCATTAGCGCTAATGCTGCAACCATATAACCGTCGTAAGGAATCTGAAGCTGATCGAGAAAGGAGCTAGCAGTAATGAACGTCACCGCACTAATCGATCCGTAAGTTGCCGCGATCGCGGCTGAATTGTACGGATCTAAGCGCGATCGCAAAATGAAAAACGTATAGATCGGAACCAGAATCGACATCGCGATCGCCGCTGCAAGCGTAATCACCACCGCTTGACTAATGCCACTCCGCGCCAGTTCGACCCCGCCTTTAAACCCGATCGATAACAGTAAATACAGCGAAAATAATTTCGGAATCGGTGCGGGAATATCGAGATCAGATTTCACCAAAACCGCCAGCATTCCCAGAAAAAAGAATAAAACAGGCGGATTGAGAAAGTTAGAAACGACCAGGCTAAAGTTCATTCATAGAAAAAATAACGTTAACAATCATTCAATCGAGGAATGGCGATCGGAGCAAGAACTGAACTTAACCTGAATTGAAAAAATCAATCGTTTCGATCGCTAGACTGCGATATCAAGGTTGCACGCTCTCACGATCGCGTTTTCAGCAATTCGTGAATGCTTTGCAGTTCTACCAAAATCGCCTCAAGTACTTCTTGAGTTCGGTTGGGCTGTGGTTCCTGAATCTCGATCGTCACCTGCTTAATTTTCAGCACATCTTTCGCAAACCGCGCCACTTCATTCGAGTGAAACATCAGCGGATCATTGGGCGACTGACGCAACTCAGGATTGAGCCGCTTCGGATCGAATGGCGGATTCAACAACGCTAGATCAGTATTGGCATAGCGGTACACCGAGGCTCTCGATCGATTGAGCGTCTTCTGTACCGCATCCACATCCATTAACCCGGTCGTCCCGCCGAACTCTACATCTGCCCGCATCGTTTGATTCTCGCAATTAGACGCGAAAATCTTACCATAAGAAGCACAAACTAGAAGTCATCGATTCCTTTCACTTGCCAACCGAGATCCAGCAATGCCGGAATATACGAGTCAAAAGCAAAGTTTCCGTTGTTGAGATACCACACTACATTCAAGCCGCTCAAACGATTGCGCCACAGCAAATCAAGCTGTCCGTCTTGGTTGTAGTCACCCATGCCGACACTTTCCCACTCTAGCGGCACAGTCGGCAGCACCACGCCGCGACTCAACTGCGTCCCGTTCATCAGCCAGAGCGAAGTTTCGCCTGTCGCTAGATTGTTCCACAGCAGGTCAGTTTGCCCGTCGCGGTTAAAGTCCCCAAAGCCTTTGATTTGCCAATTGAGACTGATAGCGGGAGCAGTAATGCCGCGCAGTAGTTGAGTTCGATCGAATAGCCAGTAGGCAATCTCACCCGTGACCGTATTGCGCCAAACTAAATCGAGATTACGATCGGCGTTCATGTCTGCGGCTCCGTTGATCTGCCAATCCAAGCCCGGATTCGGCAAGAGGAAGCCAGAAGAGAATTGAGTGCCGTTGAATATCCACATTGAGACATCTCCGGTGCGACGGTTGCTCCAAACTAGCTCCGGAGTGCCATCGCCGCTAAAATCTCCGATCGCTCGAATCGACCAATCCGTTGAGGCTTGTAATGCGATCGGCACTGAAACTTTGCTCGTCACCTGACCTTTCTGGGTGAGCCAGATCGAAAGTTCGCGGGTTCGCAGATTGCGCCAGACAATATCAGCAGAACCATTGAGATCGAAGTCTCCGGTTCCTTGGATTTCCCAATCGCGATCGGGCTGAGACTCGATCAGCATGGCGCGATTAAACGGATTGAGATTGAGCCGCCAGACGCGATTTTCTCCAGTTTGAGAATTTCGCAGCAGGATTTCACCTTTGCTTTGTGTGCTGAACTTGCCGACTCCTTCGATCGACCAATTGCGATCGGGCAAAGTTGGTAAATAACTATTGATGCCAAACTGTCCTCGATTGAGGAACCAGATCACTGATTCTTGCGTGACCGAATTGCGCCAGAGAATGTCTAGGCTTTGGTCGCCATCGAAATCGAATAAGTTTTCGACTTGCCAACCCGTTGCCGGAACTGCTGGGAGATAGCTATCTCGATCGAGTTGCCCGTTTCGCATCAGCCAGATTACGTTCTGCCCATTCCGCCCGTTGCGCCAGAGAATATCAACAAATCCGTCTCGGTTCAAGTCACCCGATGCAACAGGTCGCCATGCTAAATCTGAAACTTGCGGCAAGAAGCGGCTATCTTTGATTGCCGCTCCGTCCATCAACCAAAGTGCAGTGTCTCCGGTGCGCGAGTTTGACCAGAAAATATCAGCGTTACCATCGTTATCAAAGTCGGCAACTGTTGCAATCTTCCAGCTTGGATCGCTGACTCTGGTAGGATAAGCCGCGCTATCGAACGTTGTACCGCGCATAAACCAGATGGCATTTTCGCCTGTCTGAGCGTTGCGCCAGAGAATATCAAATTTTCCGTCTCGGCTAAAGTCCGCGATCGCTTGAACTTCCCAGTTTGTGCGTCCCGTTGAAGGTAAGAAGGTTCCTTTGACCGAGAGATCTGAAGACATCTGCCAGAGTGCCGTATCGCCTGTAACGCGATGATGCCAGAGCAAATCACTGATGCCATCGCCATTGAAATCAGCGTTTCCAACGATCTGCCAGTCCGGATCAGGAATCGTTAAGAAAGGCAGTTCTCGATCGAGCAGTGATCCCGAAGGTTGCCACAGCATATTCTCGCCTGTGCGACGATTGCGCCAGAGGATGTCATACAGACTGTTGCTCGTATCGCCGCCTGGAGGAGTGTCATCTTCTGCGATCGCGACCGTTGCTGAATTGGTTTGAATTGTGGCATTTGTCGGATTGCTTAACGTTACCTGGAACGTTTCGTCTCCTTCAAATTGTGTATCTCCTAATACGTTCACCGTGATAGTTTTCTTCGTTTCACCTGCTCCAAACGTGAGCGTGTCCGAAGTTCTGACATAATCATTGTTCGTGATCGTCGCTGTTCCATCTGCCGTACTGTAGCTGGCGGTAATCGGAGTCGGACTTGCTTCACTCAGACTCACCTCGAAAGTAAACGGAGTGATGCCGCTGTTGCCTTCGGGTTTGCTCGTTGGGACAGCCACGATCGACAATTGCGGGAGAGCGTCATCATTGCGAATCGTTGCCGTTGCGCTACCGTCTGCGATCTGGGCATTGGTGGGATCGCTGAGTTCGACGGTGAACGTTTCATCGAGTTCAAATCGGGTATCTGCGATCGCTTGAATGGTGATCGTTTGTTCGGTTTGTCCGGGGGCAAAGGTGAGTGTGGTCGGAGTTGTCACCGTAGCGTAATCGGCTTCATTTGCCGTCCCGTTTCTCGTGATGAATTTTGTTGTGATCACTTCGCTGCTCGGATTGGAAAGGCGGACGGTGAAACGGATTGCGGTTGTGCCCGTATTGCCTTCGAGGACTGGGGTCGGATCGTCGATCGAGATCGTCGGTCGGAAGTCATCGCTCAGAATCGTTCCAATCCCCTGATTTGCCGCTGTGAATAGGTCGGCATTTGTGGGCGATGAGAGGCGAATCGAGAAGGATTCATCGAATTCAAATTTGCGATCGCCTCGGACTCGGACGGTGATTTGCTGACTGGTTGCACCCGGCGCAAACGTTAGTTTTCCTGAAGTCGTTTCATAATCGTTGTCGATCGCTTGTGCCGTTCCATCAACAGTGGTGTAATCGACAGTAATCGCTTCACTGCTGGAGTTTGAGAGCGAAACGGTAAACGTCGCATTCGTGAAATCACCATCGACGTTACCTTCTGAAACTACGACATTCCCGATGCTGATCGTGGGTCGAGCATCATCGTTGTTGATCACAGCCCGCGCCCGACTGACCGAAGATAAGTCTGCATTAGTGGGACTGAGTAGCTCCGCAAAGAAGGTTTCGTTCGGCTCAAATTTCGTATCGCCCCGAACCACGATCGAGAACTCTTTCTCTACTTCACCCGCTGCAAACGTTAACGTTCCAGGTGTGGTCAATCCGACATAATCGCCATCTGCGATCGTCGCGGTTCCGTCAACGGTACGGTATTGCACTGTAACCGGATTGGTCGTCGCTTGTGAGAGCTTCACTTTGAAGGTGTAAGTCGTGTTGGTGCTGCCTTCACTTGCGATTACATCTTCGATCTGAATGGTTGGACGAACTGCCTGATCGTCGTTGAGAATTGTGCCTCTCGCTTCGTTGCTGCCGGAAATCGTTGCGTTTGTCGGATTGGTCAATCGAACGAGGAAAGCTTCTTCGGGTTCAAGCAGCGTATCCCCGATTATATTAACGGTGATCGTTTTTTGTTCTTCTCCGGGGGCAAAGATGAGTGTACCGCTTGCCGCATCGTAATCTGAGGTTGTCGCATTGACATCGATCGTCGTGTAGTTTACTCGAATTTCTTGGCTGCTCGGATTGTTGAGCGACACTACAAATTCAAACGGAGTCTTACCTGTGTTGCCTTCTGCTTGCGATCCGGTGCGAGAGACGATCGAGAGTTGAGGTTCGGCATCATCATTATTGAGAACACCAAATCCATCAGTCGCAGAAGCGGAAAGATCAGCATTGACGGGATCTTCAAGTCGAACGATAAAGCGTTCTGTCGGTTCAAATTTACGATCGGCATTTGCCCGCACAGTGATTGTTTTCTCGATGTCCCCAGGATTAAAGGTAACAGTTCCTTGGGTTGCGACGTAATCACTATCGGCAACGGTTGCAGTATCATCGATCGTGCGATATTTCACCGTTACAGTTTGCGTCGTGGAATTGGAAAGGCGAATCGTAAACGGATAGTTGGCAGCCAGCGGATTGTCTTCGCTCAATGGTGTGCTAGCGATCCCAATCGTTGGACGCTGATCATCGTTTCTGATCGTTCCGATTACAGTTCCCGTTCCCGAAAGCGTCGCTCCAATTGGATTTCTCAGCGTTAGATTAATCGTTTCATCTTCTTCTAGCTTATTATCGGTGGTCGTTTGTACCGTGATCGTTTTCGTCCGCTCATTCGGTGCAAAAATCAGTGTTTCGGTTGTGCGCTGCGTGTAGTCAGAGTCGCTTAGTGTTGCAGTTCCATCGCTAGTTAGGAAATCTACGCGAATTTCCTCGCTGCTCGTATCCGACAGCGTGACCACAAAAGATAGCTCACCTCCTTCTGAAACCGTAGCAGGCGAAACGCTGATCGTCGGTGGCGTTGTATCGTCGCTTTGAATCGTGCCAACCCCGATCGCAGTTGTTGGGATCGTTACAAGGTTCGGTGTCGTGGTACTTAACTCTACCGAGAAGGCTTCAGTCTGTTCGCGTTTCGTATCACCTTTCGCGTTCACCGTAATTGTTTGGCTCGTTGTTCCAGGTGTAAACCGGATCGTTCCTGTTGCGGCTTGATAATCATTGTCTGTAACCTGAGCTGTTCCATCTTTCGTTGCATAGTTCAATACAATTTCTTGATCGCTTGCATTAGATAACGTGACTTCAAATTGCAGCGGAGTATCGCCAGTATTGCCTTCTAGCTGAGAAACGTTTGCGATCGCAACAGTCGGAATCGGATCGTTATCGACAATCGAGGCTGCTGCGCTATCGGTCGTGATCGTCGCATTTGTAGGATTGGTTAACTTAACCGAGAAAGTTTCGTTTTGTTCGCGCTTCGTATCATCGGTGATTGAGATCGCGATCGTTTTCTCGGTTTCACCTACTGCAAACGTGAGCGTATCAGAAATCGTCGTAAAGTCTTCGCCTGCAGTTGCTGTTACTGCGATCGTGTCATACTTCACCGTTACAGGACGACCCGATGCTTCCGAGAGTTTGACCACGAAATTGTAGGGACTCGTCTCTTCGGATTGTTGGGGAACTGCTTCGATCGTGATGCTGGGTGCAGTATCGTTATCGGTGATTGTTCCAGTTTTCAGCTTTTGCTCATCGGGAAGAATTGCCCCAGTCGGATTAGAAAGCTCGATTTGGAACTGTTCGTTTTCTTCAAATAAGCGATCGCCATTGATCAAAACAGTAATCGTTTGATTCGTGACTCCAGGCGCAAACGTTAAGGTTCCAGCAGGAATCGCAGCATAATCACTACCGCTTATTGTGGTTAGATCGCGAACCACATAATCGACCTTGATTTCTGTGCTGCTTGCCTCACTCAGCGATACGGTAAAGGTATAAGGCTGTGTTCCGGTATCGCCTTCGGTAATCGAGTCTGCACCCGCGATCGTAATTGTCGGCGCAGTATCATCGTTTTCGATCGTTGCGATCGCGGATTGATTCGCTAATCTTGCATTGGCACTCGGATCACGTAAGACCACACTAAACGTTTCATCTTGTTCAAACTGCGCGTCGCCCTTCACCAGGACCGTTACAGTCTTCGTATCTGGGTCGCCGATATCAAACCTGAGGTCGCCCGTGGCTGCAACGAAATCATTGTTATCGGCAGTACCGACTAGAGTTGCATAGCTTACTGTTACAGGAGCCGTCGTCGCAGGAGCCGAAAGCTTGACCTGGAACGTAAACGCTTTTTCGCCCGTATTTCCTTCTTTGCTGTCTTCTGTGACATTGGAGATCGAAACGAGAATCGGAATATCGTTATCAGTAATCTTGAGCGAAGTTGTGCCAAAACTCTCTGAAACTGCATAATCTGGGGTTGCAACTAAGCTGAGATTCAAGACTTCCTCAGTCTCGATCGCGATATCATCGATCGGAGTCAAGGTTAAGATCCCTTCTGTCACTCCGGTTGCAAATCTGATAGTTAGCTCTGAACCATTGATCGTAAAGTTCAGGCTTGGGTCAGCGGTGAAATTGTAATCCTCGATCGAAGCGGTACTAGAAGCATCGATCGCAAGTTTTACGGTCAATTCACCGTTCGTTTGATTGCGTCGAATCTTGTATTGAACAGAGCCAGCGGGAGTATTTTCTGCGATCGTCTCTTTATCGATTGATAAATCAACCGTTGTTGCTAAATTTAAGCCGAATACATCACTGCTGCCATTGAGATCACGCGGGATTAAATCCGTTGCAACACTGTTAAAGGCAAGATAACGACCATCACCGCTGATAACGGCATTAAACGAACCGCCGCGACCACTATTTGTCTCTGAGGGAATTCGGCTAACTAAGGTTGTAAACCCGGAAACAGCATCGCGCACAAAAACATCTAGCGCATTGTTTGTGTCTCCATCAGCAAGATTGTTGGAGAAGCTATTAAAGACGACATAGCGCCCATCATTGCTGACGATCGGATAGAACGAGCCTGTACCAGACCCGCTTCCGGTTCCACCATCCGCGCCTGGGGTACCATTGCCGCTATCCGTTCCGTCTTTGTTAATGCTAATCAGTTGCGTTGTGCCGGTCTCCAAATCTCGTCGGAAAACATCACTCACGCCATTGGTATCTGTCGCAACGAGATCACCAAAGTCGCTGGCAAACACCACAAATTTACCATTGCCGCTGACGATCGGATTCGATGCCTTGAGCGGTGTAAAGTCAGGGCTGACACTGTAACCACCCGATTGATTCACACTGACATGAGACGTGGTGTTCGTGTCTAAGTTGCGAACAAATACATCTTCGTCATTCTCTCCGTCCGCCGTTCCAGCTAAGTTCGTTGCAGTGCTGGTAAATGCGATCGTTTTTCCATCCAGGCTCATGCTCACTTGGTAAGAATCACCATCGGAAATGACTCCGGTTTCTCCGGTCGCGCGGCTTACGAGTGTTGATGTCCCACTTTGACGATCCCAAACAAACACGTCGCGTTGAGTATTGGTGTCACCGTTTACCAAGTTCGATGCAGCACTCACAAACGCCACATATCGACCATTGCTACTGATCACAGGTTGTTCAGAGGTTCCATCGCTTTCAGTGCTGCCACGACTGACGATCGCGATCGAATTATCTTGGCTATTCCACAAGAACACATCTTGCTGATTGTTCGTGTCGCTGCTCACCAAATTCGATGCGGTACTGGTAAAAGCAACAAACAATCCATTCGCACTCAAGACCGGATTGAATGATGCTGCATTCGCGCTCGTTGCTCCGCCGACCGCACGGCTCACCAATCGAATCTGTTGCGTTTCACGATCGACCCAGAAAATATCAACCTCATTGTTGTTATCACCAGTTACCAAGTTACTTGCCGCACTGGTAAACACAATGTATCGACCATCGGCGCTGATCGTGGCATTTCCAGAAGCTCCATTTGAGATCGCGGTTCCTTGGCTGATTAGCGTTGTCGTTCCAGTTTGTCGATCGCGCAAAAATACATCCGAAACGCCATTCGTGTCACCATCCACAATCTCAGGAGCCGCGCTGGTGAAAACAATGTATCGCCCATTCTCACTGATCGAATTTGTTCCAACTGTAGAGGCTCCGCTTCCGGTGCGAGAAACAAGATTCGGATCAGCACTGCGCCGACTGATTAGCGTTGCATCCCCGCTTGTGACCGGAACGAGAAAGCCATCAAATAGCGCATTGTTATCTTCTAAGCTGAGATTGTTTGCAAGACTAACGAAGGCGACCGTAGTTCCATCGCTGCTGATGATCGGAACCGAGAGCGAACCTTCGATCGCATTCGGAATGATTCCCGAAACATTGTTACCGACTCCGCCTGTTGAGGTTCGGCTGATCAAAAAGGTTTTGTTCGAGTCTGGTTGTCCCGCCGAAATATCGCGCACGAAGACATCATACTGGGCGTTTGTATCTCCGGCTGCTAAGTTCGTCGCGAGACTGGTAAATGCAACGCGAGTTCCATCCGCGCTCAAGGTCTGATTGCCTGAATCATCATTCCCGATCGCACCTGCACTGTTGCGGCTGACTAATAGCGTTTGATTGCTGACCAGATTTCGCACAAATACATCAACTTTGTCGTTAGTATCTCCAGCCACGAGATCGCTCGAAGAACTGGTAAATGCGATCGCTTCTCCATTTCGGCTGATCACAGGATTTTGTGATCCCAAATTGCTGCCAAAGCCTCCTGCGCCATTACCTGAAGTATTTCCTGTGCTGTTGACGCTGACAAGTTGTACTGTACCTTCTGGTAGCCCTGACCCATCGAAGCCGGAGCGCGTCCACACGAACACATCAGGCACGCCGTTTGTGTCAGGTGCAAAGTTGTTAGCGAGACTCACAAACGCCACGCGGCTTCCATCTTGACTAATCACTGGAGCCATCGAAGGTGCATTGCCCGCAGTCGTCAAATTCACGATCGAGTCATCCGATTGCCGCCATAAAAAGATATCTTGAGCAAGATTGGTATCGTTAAAGCTCAGGTTTCGATACAGGCTAGCAAATGCGACGTAGTTTCCATCGCCGCTGATCACGGGAGAATCCGCTCCTTGCGCCCGACTGCTTAACTGAATGCGCGACTTACTAACGTGGGTTAAATCATTCGTCCCGCGATCCCACACATACACATCACGAGCAAGCGTTCCATCGGTACTCAAAAGTTGCGCTTGGGTTTGGAAAGCGATGCGGTTGCCATTGTCGCTGATGCTGGGCGCGCTTGAGCCACGAGTTCCGCTCTTTCCGTCTGCATCGCGGCTCACAAGCGTAATCGTACCGCCCGATCGCTCCCAAACAAAGATGTTATCTACTTGGCTCGTGTTGCCTGTCATCGAAGCTACCAAGTCATTCGCATTGCTAACAAATGCGACAGAGTTGCCGTCATCGCTAATGACTGGATTTAACGAAGTTCCGCTTGCGCTTCCGGTGTTGGTGGCGTTGCGGCTGATGATGGTAACGGCATCGGTTTGTCGATCGTACAAAAAGACATCCGTAGTTCCGTTCGCATCATTCGCTGAGAGAGTCGCTTTGCTCGTAAAAACAACATATCTTCCATTGCCGCTAACTGAGTTGCGCCCAATGTTCTCAAGTCCGACGCTCCCTTTTACTAAAGTCGGATTGCCCACAGAGATCAAATCTACAGGCAAAATTCCGGCATAGTTAGCGCGGGTTTCGGCGGTAAATGCGATCGAAGCGCCAATCTCGCCTGTGTTTACTTCAAGTGCCCAATCGCCATTGAGGGTTGCACTTCCGGTTAAATCACTTGAAGCTGCAATGTCTGCGCCTGTAGGCTGGCTTAATTGATTGATGAAAGCTTGTCCCGCGTCTCCCTGAGCGACATCACATCCATAAATTAAGATATCCGCATCATCTGTGAGCGACTTTGCCCACTGTTGGAATTCAGACTGATAGCGATCGAGAGAAGCGCAATCGAGCCAAGTTTCACCGAGTTGAATCGCTCCCGACTTTCCATGTGAGACGAGATGCACACTAGAAATTCCACTCTGTCCCAAAAGTGCCTGCGTGATTTGTGCGATCGCGTCTTGTGCCGGATCAAGAATCAATACGTTCGCGTCGGGCTGAATTCCAGCGATTAATTGCTGATAATTTGGCACAGACGAATCGATCACGATCAAGGAGGATGCTCGATTGTGAAGCGATGGAGGTTGGTTTAAGTAATTCTGTGGAATCGCGATCGTAGGAATACTGTCGATTTCGGTTGAGAGAGGGCGATTCCAATTGGGTAATCCCGCGAATTCCATAAACTTCTCCAGATAGGACGAGGGTTCTAGTTAGCTCAATCGGTAGGTTTCCCTCACGGGCTTCTAGAACACGCATATGGCGTTATAAATCGGTGAATTCGCGGATTTTTGTCAACAGAAAATTTATGAAATCGACATATTCCCACTCGATCGACAAAATATCGGATAATAATTTCCAACGCATCAGATCATGCAATGACTCAATCTCAAGATAGTTTGAATGCGATTGCTAACCAGTTCGCACAAGGTTCGATTAAAAATATTCAACCATTCGGTAGTGGTAACATTAATGACACATTTTTAGTAACGCTAGAAGCATCACAATTTGTATTACAGCGGATCAATACTCAGGTTTTTCGTCAGCCTGAGCACGTGATGAAAAATATCTATTTTTGTACGCAGCACATTCACGATCGCTTATCTAACTTCAAGCTCGATCGACGATGGGAAACGCCACAAGTGATTTTCACTCATGAGAATCAAGATCACCACATTGATGAGAATGGATTATTTTGGAGAGCGCTGAGTTTTATTAAAAATTCTCGATCGCACGATACGATCCAAAACCTCGATCACGCTGAAGAAATTGGCTATGCTTTGGGGACGTTTCACAGCTTGATCAGCGATTTGCCACCGGAGCGATTGACCGACACGCTTGAAGGATTTCACATTACGCCGATTTATTTGCAGCAGTACAAGCGCGTTCTTTCAGAAACAACGGTAAAGCCATCGCCTGAAGTGAATTACTGCTTGAAATTTATTCGCGATCGACAATCGTGGGCGCATGTTTTGGAGAATGCAAAACACTCAGGAAAGCTATCGCTTCGGTTAATGCACGGTGATCCGAAAGTTAATAATATTTTAATAGATTCGGCAACCGAGAAAGCAGTGAGCGTGATTGATCTCGATACCGTGAAACCGGGATTAATTCATTACGATATTGGGGATTGTTTGCGATCGGGATGTAATGCGATCGGAGAAGAAACGGAGCAGTGGGAAACCGTTCGATTCGAGCCTGATCTGTGTGAAGGAATTCTGCGCGGCTATCTTACAGTTGCAAAAGCGTTTTTAACGGATTCGGATTATCTCTATCTGTTCGATGCCATTCGGTTGATCACGTTTGAGTTAGGCTTGAGATTTTTTACCGATTATCTTGCTGGAAATATCTACTTCAAAACGACTTATCCAGAACACAATTTGATGCGTGCGTTGGTTCAATTTGGGCTGACCAAGAGCATTGAATCTCAAGAATTGTCCATTCGCAGCATTATCGAAGATTTACGATGAGCGTTCAATCTTTCTCGCTTTCTCCATTTGACTCAGTATTCGAGCCAGCAACTTTAAACTTTTCAGGTAGCGTTGAGCGAATTGATCACCGATTGGTTCTCCAATACAATCTATTTGACGATCTCTCTGAGGTTCTCATTCCCGCTGCAAAGTCGCCTAATCGCCAACATGATTTATGGAAAACAACTTGTTTCGAGTTCTTTCTGAGTGGGCAGGACGATCGACAATATTGGGAATTTAATTTATCTCCAAGCGGAGACTGGAACGCTTATCGCTTTGATCATTACCGCGCTGGAATGCAGGAAGAAACCGCATTTTCATCACTGCCATTTGAAATCGAAACGAGATCGCATCAAACCTCACTCACGATCGAACTCGATCTCACTCTCATTCAAATCGCTCAATCGATCGACCTTGGAATCACTGCGGTTATTGAGCAATTTGATCATCAAATCACTTATTGGGCACTCAAACATTGCGGCAAAGAAGCTGATTTTCATATCCGAGAAAGTTTCGCGCTCAAACTCTAAGCCGATCGATTCATAATAAAAAGCAAACTCTACCCTCAGTAAATGATGTTGACCTCTACCGACTTCAGCGGCTTACTTAATCAACGGTTCTTTAACAATTTCATGCCGATTCCGGCGACGAATTCCCTAGCGGTGGGACAAGCGACACCAGAGTTTGATTTGCCAGACATCAAAAACGATCGCCGCGTCAAGCTTTCAGATTACCGCAACGATCGTCCTGTTCTTTTAGCCTTCACTCGCATCTTCACCGAAAAGCAGTACTGCCCGTTTTGCTTCCCGCACATCAAAGCATTAAATGAGCAGTATCAAGAATTTGTCGATCGACAAGTTGAGCTTTTAATGATCACCAGCACCAACGAGCAGCAAAGTCAAAAAGTCGTCGAAGATTTGGGTCTGAAATTCCCTCTGCTTAGTGATTCAAGCTGTAAGAGCTTTCGCAACTATCAAACCGGACAAGCATTGGGCGCACCTTTGCCCGCTCAATTTTTGCTCGATCGACAAGGCATTTTGAGATACAAACATCTCTTTTCGTTTCTCGATCACAATGCCAGTATTGAAACTTTGCTGAATGCGATCGATCAACTCTCCTAAAGCACCACGGACTTGATCGCGCTGCGAGGATCATAGCTGCGATTGTCGCGGATCTTTTCGTATGCCTCACGTTCGATCTCACTCAGGTCTTTCGGAGGCGCGATCGTGATTTTTACCATCTGATCGCCGCGTTCTCCTTTTTGATTCTTCCAGCCTTTGCCCCGTAAGCGTAACGATTGTCCCGATCGCACTCCCGCTGGGACATTCACCTTCACCGTTCCATCCGGAGTCGGCACATCGATTTGCGTCCCTAACACTGCTTCATCCGGTGCGATCGGCACTTCACACACCAGATTGCTATCTGAATCGAACTGAAAGAACGAATGCGGCAACATCTCAACCGTGAGATACAAATCTCCGCGCTGGCTAGTGTAGAACCGACTATTCCGACCCTTGCCGCGAACTCTGACTTTACTCCCCGCTTTTGCGCCTGCGGGAATGCGGACATTAATTTCCTCGCCGTTGACGCTCAACCGCTTTTCTGTGCCATTAAAGGCTTCTGAAAACGTGAGTTTGATGGCAGCTTCGATATCAAGATTTTCGCCCTTTGCAGCGCGTTCGTCGGTGCTAAAACCACCGGGAGTGCGATAGCCCGTATTGCCGAACGGATCAGCGGTACGTCCGTAGTTCGATCGACCCAGCAAATCATTGATGAATTCCTCGAAGTTGTCGTAGCGACCGAATTCGACATCATCAAATCCGCCTGTGTTAAATGGCGATCGAGAACTGGATGTCGATCGAGAGGTGCTTGCTTGATCCGCTTGCCGCCAATATTGCCCGAACTGATCGTATTTTTTACGCTTATCGGGGTCAGACAGCACCTCGTTTGCTTCGTTGACTTCTTTGAATTTGGCTTCTGCGGCTTTGTCGTCGGGATTGACATCGGGGTGATACTGACGCGCGAGTTTGCGAAACGCTTTCTTGATATCATCAGCGCTCGCGGATTTGCTCACCCCTAAAATTTGGTAGTAATCTTTGAAGTTTGTTGCAGCCACTCGCTCATCCCTCATAAAAAAATAGCGTTTATCCCTATGGACATCCTAAATGCAGAATGCCCGATTTCATGTCTCTCTAGGCTAACAAACTTGCTTCTCTGCCTCAGAAGAATCTGATCGAAATTTCCGAACGAAAGCGGTTGGGATGTTTCGCCTATTTTGTTTTAAGCTACTGCCCATATCAACATCAGCGGTTAAATAATGGAGATTGTCTGGACACTTCATGCAGAGGAAAGACAGCAGCAATGGGAAAGACAGCGTGGAATTACGCGGGAAGAGGTAGAAGCGGTTGTTCTCTATGCTGAACAAATCGTAGCTGACGACGATGGCGTTTTGGTTGCACAATCTAGAAGAGGGAATGGCTAGAAGAGAGAATGGACTATTACGAGTTGCATATGTCGAGATTGGAGCAACTAAGCGAATTCTGACGCTCTATTGGACAAATCAAGTTGACCGATACTGGCAATAATATGATGAGAATGCAGTATAGCCCTGATGCCGATATTTTGATTCTGATTTTGCAGGAAACGCGTCCAGTGAATGCGATCGCAGAACCCGGTGGCGTGATTGTCAGTTATGACGAAGTGGGAGAGCCTGTGAGCGTTGAGTTTCTAAACGCCTCAAAGCGACAGTTGATTCGTCCTGGCGAAACCAGCTTAGCGATTCAGACTTAACAAGCAATGATTTAGCCCAGTTCACTATCAGCATCGAATTGAAAAAGATAAAGCTTCAACAAACTGGATTGCACCAAAAAAAGGAGCCTGTTTCGGCTCCCTGTGTAAATTATGAAAAAATGATCAGTCTTGGGGAGTTTCTTCGATCGTACTTCCCTCCGCACTCTCAGAAACCAACTGCTTCGACTTGCGCGACTCCAGCCAAAACGGAACCACAATCCAAGCAGCGACGAGCAAAAATGCCACAATGCCAAACTGAGAAGCCAGCGTAAACAGCTTTTCCAACGGCACAATCTGACCTGCAAAATACGACAGCGACACCATCACCGTCGCCCAAGTTAACGCGCCGATGGTGTTATACAGCGTAAACCTCCAATACGGCATTTCTGCAATTCCCGCTAATGGACTCGCAAAAATCCGCAGCAGCGCCACAAATCGACCGAGAAACACCGCTTTGCCTGCATTCTCGCTGAACTGCCGTTTCAGTTCCTCGATCTGCGCCTCTTTAATCCGAAACAGCTTGCCTAACTTCAGCAACAGCGCCCAGCCACCATATCGACCGATCCAATAACCGATATTTCCGCCGATCGTAGCTCCCAAAGCCGCATCGCCAACCACTAGCCAGTAATTTAACTGATCACTGCCCGCCAAGAATCCGCCCGCAAGCGTCACCGTTTCACCAGGAATGGGCAGCCCCAAATTCTCTAACAAAATCCCAAAGAAAATCGCCCAATAACCATACTGTTGAGCAATTTGCTCGATCGCTTCCGGCGAAATGAAGTCTAGTGACATTACGATAACCTTTACAAAGCTTCATATGCTCTTGATCTTGACGCGCTTGCGCTCAAAGTGTCAACGGAAATCAGAGGGAATTTATCAAAACGATTGGATTTGAGCTGATCGACTATCCGTATTTTCCTATACAAATCAAAAAGTCTTTATAAAATCAGGCTGCGATATCGGCATACATGAAGTTTCGATGAAAAGAATCTGATTGTCAGTGGCATCCGGAAATAGAATCCTTATAGTTGGAGTACTAAGGATGCGTACAACTACTCAGCAGCGGAACGATGTCGATCGCTGAGTCGTCCAGTAAGCGGTACTCTGGTTGAACGTTAAAATGTCAAGGTTCTAAGACAAACCGTTCGAGATGTGAGTGTGAACGAAATGTGTGGGGAGAAAAAGATGGCGTTAATTGAGCAGCACGAAGAGATTGTGCTACAGCCCCAAGGTCGGCTAGATATCACGGGCGGCGAGTCGTTGCAGCAACAGTGGGCGACGCTGGCTCCACGACGCTATAAAGTTTGGATTGTCGATCTGTCGAGAATTGAATTTATCGATAGCTCAGGTCTGGTGGCGCTAGTAGCGGGACTGAAAGCAGCGACGCAATCGGGGACGAGATTGGTACTCTGTGGGTTGCGTCCTTCGGCTCGACTGATTTTTGAGATTACACAACTCGATCGAGCATTTGCGATTTTTGACAGCTACGACGCGATCGCGCGATCCTTTGGTCGGGCTCAAGAAGTTCTCCAACCTGCTTGATATTGAGAAAAGCAAAAAGCCCTCACAGAATTGACCTGTGGGGGCTTTATTCATTGTTGCGTTAGAGACTCTGACTTAAGCATTCCCAAAACTGGGTAGCGAAATCTCACCTTCTTCGCGCGGAAAGCTGGGTAAATCCAGATGACCATTTCGGCGATTTTTCACCGCAAGACGGTAATTGACGCTCTGTAATTCGGCATGAAGCTGACGGTTTTCGCGCTGGATCATTGCCACTTTTTCCCGCACAGGCTGCATTCGTTCCGCGAACTTTTGACGATAGACCTTTGGCAACTCCTGCACCACTTGTTCCAGCATCTTCGATCGCTCAATGAGTTCCTGAGTGGTTTGCCGCAGTTCGTAAATCTCCTGATCGCGCTGCGTGATCTGCTCTTGGTAAAACGTCACTTGCTGTTCTACTATGTGCAGCTCATCGCGGAGGGATTGAACTTCTGCGAGATGTCGATCAGACGGTTCATCTGAAGTTGGACTGGGTGCGGTGGCGTTACCTTTGACTAGGCGGAAAAGCTCTTGAGACAACTGCTGCACGAGTTGATCGCGCATTTGCAGTTCTTCTTGGAGGCGAAGATTTTCGGCATGAATTTGCTGTGCTTGAGAAGCGTCAAGTTGAATCACGAGACAGGTACTCCCTTTGGGGTAATCAAGTTGAGATTTTCCTCCCACAATCGCGGAGGAGACGATCGACGAATTTCTCGCCAGATTGCAGTTGCCGCCAATGTACCATCTGCAACCGCAATTGATACTTGATTTAACCCCTCTTTTAAGTCTCCGATCGCAAAAATTCTCGGATGCGATGTCCGGCACATATTGTCGGTGACTAGATTTCCGCCTTTCCAGTCAAGATTTAGCCCCTGTAAGTAAGCGTTGTAAAAATGCGAACCCATTGCCACGAGTCCGGTCTGAAGCTCGATCGTAGTTCCATCTGCGAGTTCTACGCCTGTCATTTCGTGGTCATGTCCGACAAAGCGTTTAAGCGGCATTTCGATCAGGGGATAACCGTGCGATTTCAATTTCTCGCGCATCTCGTCGCTGACCTCGAATAAGCCTTGGGTGAAAACGGTGATGTAAGGCGTAAACCAGTTCAGCACAAAGGCAGTATTGATCGCGCCTTCGGTTCCCGCAAATAAGCCGCACTTCGTATCCGCCATTTCCCAACCATCACAGATCATGCAAACGTGCAGGTTATGCCCTGCGTAGTCGAATACGTTCTGCATATCGTCGAGTTTGGGCAGATGGTCGATGATGCCGCTGGCAGCGACGACATATTTCGATCGAAAGATTGGGTAGCTGCTTTCTTGTTTGCCGACTTTGACTTTGACTGCAAAAGTATCGCCTTCGTCCTTGACCTCTTCGACAAAGCCCATGAGATAGTCGCCACCGACTGAGAGAAAGTGGTTTTGACCTTGCTGGAGCATCGTGCGTCCAGGAGTTCCGGGCGGTAAGCCGAGATAGTTTTGAAGCTCCTGCATCCAAAACGATCGACCTCGACCTTTTTCGATCACAAGGCACGACAATCGATAGCGTTGCAAGTAGATCGCTGCGGATAGCCCACCTGCTCCCCCACCGACAATGATGACATCGTAGACGTGATCTAGCCTTTGTTCGAGCGTCTTCCTGGAAAGCTTCATATCTGATCCCTTGTTATGAATGCGGCATTCTCAATCTACGGTCAGCACTCAACCCTAGACAGTTTCAATGTAGCAATTCTGCGGAAAAGACGAGGATCGGAAAACTGATCTGCAGATGTCTTGATCGCACTAAAGCGTTTGAGCAACCGAACCTTCAGATCGACCCACCGTTTTGATGAGTTCAACGCCGTTTTGCAAAAGCACGATCGACGGATCACCTGCTCTATTTAAATTGATTTTCTTTACGGTGACTTGCCCACTGGCGAGGCTTTCACCCACTCGGACATATCGTGAACTGCCGTCTGAATCCTGAACGATCGCGCTTAATTGACTTCCGGTTTGGATCACGCCTGTGAGTGCGATCGCGTCTGCGAAATTCGTGCGTGAGACGGGCGGCATCGGAGGCGGCATTATCGGAAGAGCGGGGGCGAGCAGCGGTTCAGGTTGCGGGATCGGGGCGTAACGAATAACAGGTTGGGGTAGGGAAACAACGGGCGGAGTCACGATCGAGGATTTTGCAGCGATGCTTGCACCGCGCTCCGCGTTCGGTTTTTGAGCGGCGGGTTGAATTGTCGCTTTGAGATCGGTAGGAATGGTGGTTGCAGCAAACGGATCGCGCGTGCTGGAGACGGCGACGGGCATCAAGGACACTTTGCTATCTGAGGTGGGAATCATGCCCGGAACTTTGATTGCAGGCAGTGTGGCAGATTGAGCAGGCACAATCGGTTGGGCAAACGCTTGTGGAGACGGTTGAACTTTTTGGGCGGTGCGGTTCGATTGGCAGCTTGCTAGTAGAACCGCGATTCCAGCATTGATCCAGTGACGTTTTCTCATACAGGCTTTCCGGGGTGGCTACATTTATACAGAATAGTCACGGTTCTTCGGAACGCACGGGTTTCTCAGCCGTTTTGACTAGCGGTTTTGACGGAACTTTTGGCATTGATCGTATTTATACGTGGGCGTTCTTGCGGTTGTCGGTCACGTACCCGTGTGCCAAAGGCATCGCTAAACTGGAGAAAACACGCGATTTCATATGAAGCAGTTGGTCTTAGTCGGGGGTGGGCATAGTCACGCGATCGCGCTGCGACAGTTTGGACTCAATCCGATTTCTGATGTGCAGATTACGTTAATCACTGAGGCAGAGGATACGCCTTATTCGGGAATGCTACCGGGTCATGTGGCAGGGTTCTATTCTTACGAAGACTGTCATATCAATTTGCGATCGCTCTGTGAGTTTGCAAAAGCGCGTTTGATTGTCGATCGAGCGGTTGGTTTAGAGCGTGATCGCGTGGTGTGTGAGCAGAATACGATCGCGTTTGATTTCGTCTCGATCGACATTGGCAGTACGCCGAACATTCCCGCACAGGCGAAAGGCATTGGAGCAAAACCGATTTCAAAGTTTCTCAAGTGGTGGGATGAGTTTGCTAAAAGTAATCCAGAGCAATTCGCGATCGTGGGTGGCGGAACGGGAGGCGTTGAGCTTGCATTGAATATGCAGCATCGTTTACCGAATACCGCGATTCATTTGTTTCAGCGCGATCGTGAAGTCATGCCGAAACACAATGCTTGGGTGCGCCGGAAGTTCAAACAGTTGCTCGTTCAGCGGGGAATCATTCTGCATTTGGGTAAAGCAATTGAATCAATAGAATTTGATCCTAATACGATCGTTTGGGTCACACAAGCTTCCGCTCCCGATTGGATTAGGCAATCTGGACTTAAGGTAGATGACGAAGGATTTATTTTAGTGAATGATGCGTTGCAGTCGATATCTCATCCTCAAGTATTTGCAGCGGGTGATATTGCCACGATGATCAATCACGATCGTCCAAAAGCAGGTGTGTTTGCGGTGAGGCAAGGAAAGCCATTGTTTCAGAATCTATCTTTAGCGTTGAACAATCAACCTTTGAAGCCGTACCATCCGCAAAAGACTTACCTCAGTTTGATTGGAACGGGCGATCATTTGGCGGTTGCATCTTATGGACTGTTGGGAGCACGATCGCGGTTGTTGTGGCGAATGAAAGATTCTATCGATCGAACCTTTATGAATCAGTTTCGGTATTCAAATTAGCTTGGGTTAAATCGATGCAATTATCAATCTCAGATGATCAGCTAAAAATCGATCTCGATGGTTGGGAACGGTTTTGGGCGTTTTATTTCAATGCTGATCTGCATATTCCGTTGAGCCATATTACCCAAGTCACAACAGCAGAACCGCCAAGCAGTTGGACAGATGCGAGACTTCCAGGAACGTTCTTACCAGGTGTAATTAAAGCAGGAACTTACTACACCGATCGCGGAAAAGAATTTTGGTATGCTACTCGCTCTGGTCGGTATCTAGTGATAGAGCTTGAGAATGAGTTTTATAAAAGAATTGTATTGACCTTGGATCAAAACCAAGTTTGGGCAGAACGCATACGACAGCACTGAATGGAAGCTGAAGGCTCGATTCTCTTGGGATAGAAAAGAGTTTGTCGATCGTGTCTCAGTCAATCATCAGATAATGATTGTTCCTCAGATTCCTGTGTCGTTGCTGACCTCAGACGCATTATGATTCGTCCAGTTCACACCCTGTTGCTCGTTGAAGACGGTTTGCTAGACCGAGAGCAGTATCGACGCTACTTGATGTCCGATTCAAGCTGCACCTATCGTCTGTTGGAAGCGGAGTCGGCGGCGACAGGATTGGCATTATGCGCGACACAGACGATCGATGCTATTTTGCTCAACTACTCACTGCCAGATCGAGACGGGCTAGCATTTCTCGAAGCACTCCACACTCAGAATCGGGGGAGCCATCTGCCCGTCGTCATGGTGTCAAGCGAAGGCGACGAAAGAATCGCGGTGCGGGCAATGAAACTGGGTGCAGAAGATTATTTGAGCAAACGCCATCTCACGCCAGAATTGTTGCAGTTGACACTCGAAAGCGATCGAGAATATGCTTGATTGCTTTGGGATTTATTCAGCGATTCGAGATGAATCTGGGCAAATCATTGATTTTCGATTTGATTATCTCAATGCCGCCGCGATGGAAAGCAATGAAATGACTCCGGCTGACCTGAGCAAACGTCTGTGTGAGGTGTTTCCGGCTCATCACACAGCGGGACTGCTTGAAGACTATTGCCGCGTGGTGGAGACGGGAGAACCGTTGAGTAAGGAAAATTTAGTTTACTCAGATGTCTTTGGAGCGCAACATCTCACTCGCGCCTATGATATTCGTGCCAATAAGCTAGACGATGGATTTGTGGCATCTTGGCGGGATGTGACGGCTCGTAAACAAGCAGAAGTTGCGCTGCAAGAAGCAAATCAGCGGATCACGACGATCTGGGAAAGCATGACGGATGCCTATGTCACCCTCGATCGCAAATGGCGGATTACTTGTACCAATTCAGCAGCAACCGAAGTCGTTCGGCAGTTGGCGAATTTAGAACCAGCAGAGTTTTTGGGTCAATCCTATTGGGAGGTGTTTCCCTCGGTGGTTGGGACAATGCTTGATCGAGAATTTCGGCGGGCGATAGCAGAACAGATTCCAGTGCATTTTGAACTGCTCTACAACCCTAGCGGCAATTGGTTTGAAATTCATGCTTATCCGTCTCAGGCAGGGCTGGGAATTTATTTTCGGGATATTAGCGATCGCAAACGCATCGAAGCCGAGCGCCAGCGAGCAGAAGAAACCATTCAACAAAAACTTGCGGAAATTGAAGTGATTTACAATACGGCTCCGATCGGACTGTGCTTTTTAGATAGGGAACTCCGGTTCGTGCGGATGAATGAGCAGCTTGCCGAAATTAATGGGCTTTCGATTGTTGAGCAAATCGGGCATACGGTGCAAGAAGTCTTGCCAGAGTTAGGAGAAATTCAAGCGCCGCTCTTTCAGCAAGTGATGGAATCTGGGGTGCCAATTTTGGATCTCGAAGTGGAGGGAACGACTCCGGCACACCCTGGAATCCAACGGCACTGGTTGGTAAGCTACTATCCCCTGAAGGCACTGGATCGGCAGGTGTTAGGCATCAACATCATGGTGCAAGAGATTACAGAACGCAAACAAACAGAAGCAGCACTGCGAGAGAGTGAACGCAGATTTAGAGCGGTGTTCGATCAAACGTTTGAGCTAATGGGGATGATCAGTCTAGAGGGCATCCTGTTAGATGCGAATCAGGCGGCTTTAGACTCGATCGCGGCTCAATCGATCGATATTATCGGTAAACCATTCTGGGAAGCACCTTGGTGGACACATTCTGAGTTCTTGCAAGACCAACTTAAAGACGCGATCGCTCAAGCGACAACCGGAGAGTTTATTCGCTACGAAGTGCAGTTTCCGAGCGCGACTGGCGAAATCATGACCACTGATTTTTCGCTTAAACCTGTTTTCGATGAAGCGGGTCAAGTGGTGATGCTGGTTGCGGAAGCGCGTGATATTAGCGATCGTAAAGCTGCCGAAGCGGAACGGGTTCAACTGTTAAGAGAAGCCGAAGCCGCTAACCGCAGTAAAGACGAGTTTGTCGCAATGGTGGCGCATGAACTGCGATCGCCACTTAATTCGATCGCGGGCTGGTCGAAACTGTTGCAGACCCGCAAATTCGATGAAGCAACGGTGGCGAAAGCGCTCGACACGATTTATCGCAATACTCAAACGCAGGTGCAACTGGTCGAGGATCTGCTGGATATTTCGCGCATGGTGAAAGGAACGTTGCAGATTCATTCCACGCCGCTGAATTTGGTTGATGTCGTTCGTGCGTCATTAGAGATCATACGACCCGCAGCGGAGGCGAAACAGATTCAGCTAGAAGCACAACTCAGCCTTACGGCGCAGCTTTCAGGCGACATCAACCGCTTGCAGCAAATCGTCATTAACTTGCTGACGAATGCGATTAAATTCACAGAAGGAGCGGGACGGGTCGAGGTGTCTCTGATGCAAATCGACGATCAAGTCGAACTGCGAATTCAGGATAGCGGTAAAGGGATTGCGGCGGAGGTCTTACCGTTTATCTTTGAGCGATTTAAGCAGGGGCAGCAAAACACAGGATCAAAGGATGGATTAGGGTTGGGGCTTGCGATCGTCAAAAAATTAGTCGAATTGCACAATGGTACAATCGCAGCGGAAAGTTTGGGTGTCGGACAAAGCGCGACCTTTATCGTGAGATTTCCGGTGCTAAAAGCAATCGATCTCACTATTTCTTCAGACGATGCGAGGACGATCAATCAGGCTGCTTTGGCTGGAGTTCGTATCTTTGTTGTAGATGATGAGCTGGATATGCTTGATTTGATTACCTTTTTTCTAGAGGAGTATGGGGCCGAAGTGCGATCTGCTTCGAGTGCGGCGGCGACTTTAGAACGGTTGCCTGAGTTCAAACCGGATATTTTGATCAGCGATATTGCGATGCCCAACGGGAATGGATACGAACTGCTAGAACAATTGAAAGCGCGTTCTGATCGAGACATTCCTGCGATCGCACTAACTGCCTATTCGAGTGCCACGTATGAAGAGCGATCGCTACAGGCAGGTTTTCAGCAACACCTAACAAAACCTGTCGAACCAGAAGTGCTGGTCGCTGCCATTATCAGTTTAGTAAGAGAAAGAAAGTAGACATGACACCTCTGCGGCGAAACTCATGGACAGGCTTAAAAACCTGGTTTTCTGCGACCGATGGCTTCAGTCAACGGGTGGCGCGAATTTCGAGCGGCATTGTCATTCTGGTCGGTTGTCTTGTCTTAATCGGCTGGAGTCTCGATCTTTCGGTTCTGAAAAGCGTCGTGCCAGGGGCGGCAACGATGAAAGCCAACACCGGACTATCTTTTCTCTTAGCTGGGGTATCGCTTGGGCTGCAAACTCGCAAACGGCAAAATTCTCTCACGGCTCGAATCGCTAAAGGATGCGCGATCGCGGTAAGTACGATCGGACTTCTTACCCTGAGTCAATATTTGTTTGGTTGGAATCTCGGCATTGATGAACTTCTGTTTCGTGATCAGCCGATTTCTCCAGCGACTTCTTATCCCGGTCGCATGGGCGTGAATACAGCCATCAACTTTACTTTCATCGGTTCCGCTCTCTGGCTGTTCAATCAACGATCGCCGCAACGAACAAAAGTAGACCGCATCGCGATCGCTCAAGGGTTGACAGCAATTGCAAGTTTGATTGTCCTACAAGCGGTCGTGGGCTATGCCTATAACGTTCGAGTGTTCTACAAAATCAGCGAGTTCGCGACCTCAATGGCGCTGTTTACGGCGATCAGCTTTGTCATCTTAGGGGCTGGACTGTTGGCATTAAAAAGAGATCGCGGCTTTATGCAAACAATCACCAGTGAGTTGATCGGGGGGAGTGTCGCACGAAGGTTCATGCCTGCGGCGATCGTTGTGCCATTGGTATTGGGTTGGCTGATTTTGCAGGGGCAACAGGCAGGCTGGTATGACCCCAACTTTGGACTATCGTTGATGTCGGTATCGCTGGTAGTGATTTTGCGGTGGGGCTGATTGGGCGAAGTGCTGGTATGCTCAATCAGGTAGAGCGCGATCGCAAACAAGCCCAACTGAACGATCAGTTTCTCAACGATCTCGATTTTCGGTTGCGGCAACTCTCGGATGCCAAAGCAATGGAATGGGAAACGGTTCGCAGCGTGGGCGAATATTTGAACGTCGATCGCTGTGTTTGGAACGAAATTAACGCCGCGGATGGATTAGCGATCGTCACACAAGATTGGTATCAGCAGACTGATTTGCCAAGCGTTGTCGGGATTTACCAACTTTCTGATTTTGCTCAGTCTGATCTGCTCAATCTTTACTACGCGGGTCAAACGGTTGTGGTGGCAGATGTCACGACGAATCCTTACACTGCTCCTTTTGTCGAAAATTACATTCCTCATGGGCTTCATGCTTATGTTGCTGTTCCCTGTGTGATCGAAGGAACTTGGGTAGCGATGCTGGTCGTTAATGCGAAAACTGCGCGAAATTGGCGATCGGATGAAGTCGCACTGCTACAAGAAACCGTAGCGCGTCTCTGGTCGATCATCGAGCAAACAAAAGCCGTCCAAGCTCTGCGCGAAAGTGAGATCCGGTTCCGAGTTGTAGCCGACAGTGCGCCCGTGCTGATTTGGATGAACGGAGCGGATGGCGGTTGCGAATTTGTGAATCGCAAGTATCTCGACTTTTTCGGTAAAACGCTAGAAGAAGTGCAAGGCTTTGGCTGGAGTCCGAGCCTACACCCCGAAGACCAAGAAAAATACGTTTCTGCCTATCTAGAAGCATTCCGCGATCGCGCTCCCTTCCGGGGACAGTTCCGGGCAATTCAAGCCGAAGATGGACAATACCGCTGGCTCGAATCCTACGGTGTGCCAAGGTTCAGTCCTGCGGGGCAATTTCTCGGTCATATCGGCTCGACCTCAGACATTACCGAGATCAAACAAGCCGAATTTGCTTTACGCCAAACCGCAGAAAAACTAACAGAAACCAATCGTCTCAAAGATGAATTTCTCGCCGCGCGCTCTCACGAACTCAGAACACCGCTCAATCCAATTCTGGGCTGGACGACGATGCTCAAAGCCCAGAAGCTCAACCCCGCAAAGACCGCTCAAGCCTTAGACGCGATCGAACGCAATGCCCGGCAGCAAATCAGGCTAATCGATGATTTGTTAGAGGTGTCGCGGGTGATTCAAGGCAAGCTCAGTCTAGAACTTTGTCCCGTTGATCTAGCACAGACGATTCAAAGCGCGATCGAAACCGTACAGCTTGCCGCTCAAGCGAAAGGAATTACGATCGACCTTCAAGGTTTATCCTCTCTCGCTTTGATGGGAGATAGAGATCGTCTACAGCAAGTCTTCTGGAATCTGCTCTCAAACGCGATTAAATTTACACCTAACGGCGGACGAGTCGAAGTCGAGCTATCAACGACGGATGCTTGCGCCCAAATTCGAGTCACAGATACGGGAATTGGCGTTGAGCCTGAGTTTCTGCCGCACGTTTTTGATCGGTTTCGACAAGCCGATGGGGGTAACACTCGCAAGTATGGCGGCTTAGGTTTGGGACTCTCGATCGTGCGTCATTTAGTTGAATTACACGGCGGAACTGTAACGGTTGAGAGTGCTGGCATCGGGCAAGGGACGACTTTTATCGTGAAGCTGCCGATCAAAACTGAAAAAATCGTCGATCGTGCAGTTGAGCCAACTCTAAATTCATCTGAATCAATCCAGCCTACTGATTTACCTCAGACTACAACTGCACTGACTAGAACTCGCATTCTTCTAATTGATGACGATCCAGATAATTTAGACCTGATGCGCTTTTTGCTTGACCAAGATGGCGCGATCGTAACGGCAATCAATTCACCCTTAAAAGCGATCGAACTCATTCTGACGCAGCAATTTGATCTGATCGTGAGTGACATTGGAATGCCAGAGCTAGATGGCTACGAATTGATCCAGCGAGTGAGAACATTGCCTCAAGCTCGATCGATTCCTGCCCTTGCTCTAACTGCATTTGCTTATCAGGAAGACCAACAGAAAGCGATTCGGGCAGGATTTCAGGCATACATTACGAAACCTGTAACCCCGATCGAGCTACTCGAAGTTCTCAGTCAACTACTCAAGCATTAACGCCAGTTCGACAGCAATCTGAACTGATGTCAACTCGATCGATGTCGCCCAAAAAAGCTCCAAATCTCGCGACTGGCATCGATCAGCGAGTTCGCACCGCCTCCTCCTCTCGGAAACACATGACCCGCACCCTTGAGCATAACCAGTTCGACCTCTGAGCCGTTTTTGCAGTTGGTGTATTGATCAAGTTGCACACGCGGATTGATTGATCGTACTTGTGCAGGTTTCGGACATTGATTGTGCTGTCGCCAAAAGTCGATCGACGATGGAACCGATAAAATTTGCCCGTAAGGAAGCGTTCCGCCCTTCCAAGGAACTTTACGATCGTCAGTTCCATTGATCATCAACATCGAAACGGGACGGCTCGATCGACATTGAGACTGCAAGCCATTTGGTAACGTTGCAACAATGGAGGCAAAAGCGGCGATTTGACTAGAAGATTCGCAAGCAAGACGCTGAACGAGAAATCCACCGTTTGAGATACCCGTTGCATAGATACGACGAGAATCGATTTTATAACGCTTTTGAAATTGCTGAATGAGTGAGTTTGTGAACGCAACATCTTCATTGCCACCAACATTCCAGCGTCGATCCAACCCATCAGGATAGACAACGATAAAATTTTCGCGATCGGCAATTTGATTAAATCCACTCAGTTTCGCTAAGTCTTTCCCCTGAGAACCATAGCCGTGAAAGACGAGAACTAATGGAACAGGTTGAGTCGGTTGGCGATTTTTGGGAAGATGTGTGACATAAGTGCGCGGCGGTTCTTGAGGAGAATTGCGCGATCGAGGAGCGGAAGAAGCTGCATTGCAAGCCGTCGTCGAAACGAGGAGCGCGATCGAAATCTGTTTAGTAAGCCGACAAATCAATCTCATTCTTGGTATCGCTTAGGTAAAGGTCGTACATTAAGGTCTGAATTTTTGTCCTCGTGATGGTCAAAGATTTCATCATCGATCCTGCCACGCACTGAAAAAGACTGTTGCGGAATCCCGATCGAGATTCCTTCTGTATCCAGCGCTTGCTTCAATCGTTTCCGAAACTCGCGTCCAACGTGCCACTGTTGGAGAGGTTGAGTTTTGATCCAAATCCGTAACGTGACACCCTCATAACTTAGATCTTCAACTCCCAAAACCTGCGGCGGTTCTAGTATTTTGGTTTCCCAATCTAGATCATGACTGATTTCATCTCCAACTTTTTCGATCAGATGAATTGTTCGATCGATATCAGCATCGTAGGCAATCGCGATCGTCAAATCAACCCGCGACCAATCCTTAGAAAGATTCTCAACGATTGCGATCGCGCTATTCGGAATCGTGATCAATCGCCCTTCAGCATTCCGAATCTGCGTGATTCTTAAACTAATCGATTCAACCAATCCGCTCATGGTTCCAACTTGGATCACGTCTCCAACTGCGTACTGGTCTTCTAATAGAATCAGAAATCCATTGATCACGTCTTTGATTAAGTTCTGAGATGCTAAGGAGATACCAATCCCAATAATTCCCGCACCCGCTAGTAATGGCAAAATTTGAATTCCGATGGTTGACAAAATTGTAGTTAAACTAATGCTAATCCAACCCAGTGTAGACAAACCTTTTACAACACGGGAAAACGTAGAGACACGCAGCGCGACCCGTTGAGAAACATCAGGCGCGGATTGCTGTGAGATATCTAGCGCGCTAAAAATACGATCAATTAACAAATCACTAAATCGAATTACTAGATAAGTTAGAACAATAATCCCCAGAACCTTCAGCGGTGTCGAAAGCACGAAGGGTTGAAGCGATCGCGTTTGTGCAAACAATCCCAAAATGATGAATCCACCTGCCGCCCAAATGATCAACTGAACAAGCTGAAGAAATCGCCGTTGAACATCTTTCATTGTTCTTTGCTGACGATTTGCTAGCTGCTGTTTCACCATCAGTTGAGTGCGAGAACTTGCCATTTCAGGCGCATTCGGCGGCAGTTCTGACAGATTTGGCGTTTCAGCTTGAAGCCGTTTCTGCTGTTTTCGCAGATAGGATTGCAGCCGAGACACTGCCCAACTCAAAACAAACATCCCTACGATAATCGCGATCGCTCTTCCAATCTGCTGTGTAATAAATTCTGGCCGCCGTTCACGTCCTGCTGCGATCAACGCATCTCGAATTACCTGCGTCAAAGTTTGAGCATAAGTGGCGGGTTCTTGTCCTTGCAGTTGAGCATCGAGCGTCGTCACGGTCATGAGATACTGACGATTTGCCGTGATCACCGGGAGATTGCTGCTGGAATCGATCTCAGAAGTGACTTCAGGCACAGCCGAACTGGTTTGATTTACCAGCCGGTTTAGATTCGCTTCGATCCCTTGCACGCGAACTTTGATCGCACTCGTTTGATTCGGTTGATTCGGTTGATTTGACTCTCCATCGGCTGGCACTGCAATCCGAAACAGTTCTCGCCCATCTAACCGCACTGGAGCCGTTCTAACCTCAGTATTGCTGATCTGCGGCAGTTCCAGTTTTGGAGTCGGTAAAATCGGATTCTGCGCGAAAGCAGAAGAACCGAGAAGCAATAAGATGCTCAAGACAACAGTGAGGATAAACCTTCGCGATCGCAATTCACACCTCCTTTTTGCTAGGTTAAGTCAGTTCGACACGCTTTTTCGTTTCGTTGCAGGCGCTAGCTGCCCCCTAAATCCCCCATTCTGGGGGATTTCAAGAGTTCTTCAAAGTCCCCCATTCTGGGGGACTTAGGGGGCTTCCCGAATTTCAAATCGGAGCAGCTACTTCTGTCGAACTCACATCACAGTTAAACCAGTCGAGGATTCTAACTGAGCGATCGACAAAATCGACTCTCCACAGCGATAGAGCTTCAAAAACAAGCGCCTCCTGAAAAATTACATTCAGGAGGCGCAAAGTTTCAAGCTAGATTTTAGACAGTAACAGGCTGACGTTGTTCTACCCAGCGTCCGAGTGGTTTACCGACGATCGCAAGCTGCTTCATCAGTTCATCAAACAGATCCGGTGTCAGAGATTGCGGCCCATCAGAGAGCGCTTTCTTCGGATTCGGGTGAACTTCGATCATTAGCGAATCAGTTCCAGCAGCGATCGATGCCATTGCCATCGCGGGAACGTACTCAGCACGTCCGGTTCCGTGACTCGGATCAATCATGATCGGCAAGTGAGTCAAGGTTCTCAGAACGGGGATCGCTGACAGGTCTAAAGTGTTGCGGGCATATTGTCGATCGAATGTCCGAATTCCGCGTTCGCAGAGAATCACATTCGGGTTTCCAGCAGCCAAAATGTACTCGGCTGCCATTAACCAATCTTCGATCGTCGCTGCCATACCGCGCTTGAGCAGAATCGGCTTATCCTGTGCGCCAACTTTTTTCAGCAGCGAGAAGTTCTGCATATTGCGTGCGCCAATTTGGATCACGTCAGCTACTTCTGCTAAAGGTTCAAGATCAGCAGCATCCATCAGTTCTGTGATGATCCCCAATCCGGTTGCTTCGCGTGCAGCAGCAAGCAAGCCAAGTGCGCTTTCTCCGTGTCCTTGGAATGCGTAGGGAGAAGTCCGAGGCTTGTATGCGCCACCTCTAAGAAACTGTGCGCCCGCAGCTTTAACGCGATGTGCAGTTTCAATGATCATTTCTTCGTTTTCAACCGAACACGGGCCGGCTACCGTGACGATCGGATGATTTTCGCCGATATAAATCACACCGTTCGGCGTTGGGATCGCAACTTCGCTGGCTTCCCCTTGACGATACTCACGGCTGGCGCGTTTGAAAGGTTGTTCAACTCTTAACACTTGCTCAATCCAATCGCTGGACTCCTGAATCTGTAGCGGATCCATTGAGACGGTTTCACCCACCAAGCCGATGACGACTTTGTGCTTTCCGACGATCTTTTCGGGGCTGAGTCCCCAACTGACAAACTCTTCGGTGAGGCGGGAAATCTCGGCTTCCGGGGAGCCAGCTTTCATAACCACAATCATGTTAAAAATCCTGCTGAATGGTGTTGTGTCGCGCTGCCGATCGAGCATTTTGCTGCCCAGATCAGCCCTGTCTATCGTACCGTACTCGATCGAACTCTAATTTTCAGTGCCTTTTTGCTTCTGCTGCCGGGCTTCTTTCCAAGCTCCGGTCAGTCGTCCCAGATTGGTCGAAAATTCGCTTGCTCCGACCAGCCCACCCACTCGCTCTTCGTCCCAGGATGCCGAGAGCAGCCCGTAAGACAACCCAACAACCCCGATCCCCAGAAAGAGCATACTCACTAACACCACTGCGTAATTGGGTAGTTTGTAGATGCCTTTGCTGACGATAAAGTAGCTGACCACAAATGTAGCGATACCCAACACCGTCGGAATTCCGCAGAAAAACGCCATCCGTCGTGCCATTCGCCGACTGACAATTTCAGGAATGGCGGTCGATTCGCGCGATCGAGGTTGAGCCTGGGGCTTTTTCGAGGAGGATTTTGGGCGCTTCTCGATGAAAGCAGGTTTGGCTTCTTTCGCGGGTGCTTTTGTGGGTTCGGGCGCGGGTTTTGCGGATGATTTCGCTTTCTTGCGTCCTGGCTCGAATGGAAGCCGCTCTGGGGTGGGATCAGGGGCGTTGGCAGGCATCGGTTTAACCCCGGATTCCGAGGCGAGTGATGAGGGCACGATAACGAGCCGTATCGCCTTTTTGAATGTAGGCGAGGAGGCGTTTGCGCTGACCAATCATTTTCAGCAGTCCGGTACGAGAAGCGTGGTCTTTTTTGTTGCTTCTGAGGTGGAGGCTGAGTTTGTTGATTCGCTCGGTGAGCATTGCCACTTGGACATCCGCCGATCCGGTGTCGGTTTCGTGGACTTGATATTGAGTAATGATTTCTTGCTTGCGCTCTTGTACCAGTGCCATTGAGATTTGTCCTGAATTGCGATGAATACGGCAGTTTTCAATTCTATCACAGCAGTTCGAGGGAAGGGAATTTATTCCGACAGCAAAACCTTTGCGCTGAAGCTCGGAAGATCGATCGACAAATTTCCCCCATTCACTCCGATCGAGGTTTGATCGTTCCAATCTTGCCAAGCGCCATCGTTTGGAAAATTCGCGATCGCATAGTTCTCATAAGACTGATCCGAGAAGTTCGCAACAACGACAACTCTTTCACCCTCATCGTTCCAGCGAACATACGCCAGAATTTTGTCCTCTGCGTTCTCGAAAAAGAATTCGATATTATCGGTTCGTAGTGATGATTTTTCGTGACGGAGGGCGATCGCTCTTTTGTAAAACTCAAACAAATCGCGATTCTGATCGAGCAATGACCAATCCAACTGATTTGGCTCGGTTGTCGTTGCGGTTTTGTGTGTCGCTTGACCGAATTCATCACCCATCCACAGCATCGGAATTCCGGGGGCAGTGAGTTGAAGAGTTGCACCAAATTTAACGCGATCGAATGCAGGTTGATCAAAGATGCCAACATCGCCAAGCTCGACGATCATATGTTCGCGATCGTGCGTTGCGAGATAGTTAATCACCGAAGTTGATCCAGCATAACCTTGTTGCCGAGCGTCGATCGCTTTTTTCAGTTCATCTAAGTTCAGTGATTCGCCTGTCAGCGCATCTTTGAGAAAGTAGCGGAAGCTTTCATGCCAGCAAGCATCAAACACACCTTTCGGAGCGCAGACTTCGCTCGAATCTGGAATATGTTCTGCAATTTGATAAAAAGGCTTACCTGTGACTTCGATTTGCTCGAATAGCCAGCCAAAAAATTCATAGTTTGCAATTTGGCGCACTGCATCATACCGAATACCATCAATGTGATATTCACGAATCCAGAACTGCACCACATCGCGCACAAAGTTCCAAGTCGGGCGAATTCTACGATCGCTATCAACAGTCTCATAGCTCAGTTCAGGGCCCCAATAGTTCGCATCGTCTTCGGGATAGTGTCGATCGTGGTAGTACCAATAATCGCGATCGATCTTCAGTAACGAACTTTCTTCGTTCGTGTGATTAAAAATGCAATCGACTAAAACACGAATTCCACGCGCATGACATTCATCAATCAAATGCTTAAAGTCTTCGGGCTTCCCATAGCTGCTTTCTAGTGCGAAAAAGTGAAGCGGCATATAGCCCCAACGATAATCGCCATCGTATTCTGTGACAGGCATTAGCGCGATCGCATTAATGCCCAATTCGCTTAAATAATCGAGTTTTTCTAGAACTTGCTTGAACTTGGTTGGATCAGAAATATCAGTTCCTTGACCGCAAAAATCAGCAATGTGCATTTCGTAAAGAATTAGATCGCGATTTTCGGGAAGTGGTCGATCGTCATTCTTCCAAACGAATGTGTCTAAAATGCGTCTCCCGTCTTTAATCCGAACGATTTCATTTTCTGTTTTACGATCCATCTCTGCCATGTACGGATCGTTTGTTTCAACCCATTCGCCTTGTAGTGCAGGACTGTTTGATCTCACCCGAAGTTTGCACTGATACTGCCCATCTTCGAGATCCACTTGTACCCGAAAGAACCCATCTTCGCCTTTTTGCATCGGGCTTGTCTGCCCGTCTAGGATTAGCTCAACTGCTTCGTTGCGGGGAGCGAAGACGTTAAATTCGATCGGGTGACTCATAGAGATGGCTCATAAATGGTAAAACTGTATTGTTCGAGCAGTATCGATCGACTCTGACTGTTCGTGCATCTGACGCTTGAAAGATCTTCAAAGCTTTGCTAACCCCCTTGGGATAGATTTGTCTGTCAAAAGGCAGAGATCAAATAGTTCGTGCCCATAGTAATATAAGAACCCGTTTACCTTTCAGTTTGTCTCTACGCTCGATCTCGTGCTCCGTCTAGACCTTACCGGCCAACTCCATGAACGGCGAAGAAACCAATCGAAACCTGAAGCTTCAGACCTCTACCGACCTCGAACCGCTTTCAGAAAGAAAAACTCCACCTCCCCGCTGGCGACGATTTCTTGTTCCTGCGCTGATTGGACTTGCGATCGTTGGAGGTCTGGGCTGGATCTTGTTCAATCGGCTGATTTTGCCGCTGATGATTGCCAGTCAGATGAAGGCACAGCCGACCCCCGTACCGCTCGCAAATCCGAAAGCTGCCACGATCGAAGATAGCTCGGACTATGCAGCAAGCTTAGATTCACGGCAGTCCGTGACATTACAGCCAAAAGTTTCGGGGCAGATTAGCGCGATTTATGTTCGTCCGGGGCAGCGCGTCGAAGCGGGTCAGCCGTTGATGCAAATCGATTCGGCTCAACAACGCGCCCAAGTTGCCAGTCGGCAGTCCGCAACCCAAACCTCTCAAGCGGAAGTAGAAACCGCGCGGGCGGATGTGGATAGTGCAAGTCAAACTCTGCGATCGCTCGAAGCCAGACGCACTACAGCACAATCGAATGTGCAGTTAAACCAGCGAGAATACGATCGCTTTGTCGAACTTCAAAAACAAGGCGCAACCAGCCAGCAAGTTCTAGACCAGCGGTTAAACGCTTTACAAACTGCCCAAGCCGCTCTCAAACAAGCAGAAGCAGATATGCAAGCTCAACGCGCTGCGATTCAACGGGCAGAAACCACCGTCTCGCGAAACCAACGCGCAGTCGAACAAGCCCAAGCAAACACTGCCGAAGGCGTTGCTCAATTGCAGGACTATACGATCACGGCTCCGTTTGCAGGCACGCTCGGGGACATTCCCGCCAAAGTCGGAGACACCGTGAGCAATACCACTCAGCTATTGAGTGTGACTCAGAATGAACAGTTAGAAATTCAGATTCAAATTCCGTTGGAACGTGCTTCGGCTTTACGCACAGGCTTACCCGTCAAACTGCTGAATGATAAAAATGAAGCGGTACAAACGGGGCAAATCTCCTTCATCGCGCCAAATGTCGATCCGGCGAGTCAATCGGTACAAGCAAAAGCGAGATTTTCCAACACAGGAAATCTGAGGACTTCGCAGTTTGTTCGCGCTAGAGTGATTTGGGCAAATCGTCCGGGTGTGTTAGTCCCGACGACTGCAATTTCGCGCTTGGGGGGCAGAGATTTTCTGTTTGTCGCGGCTCCGTTCAACGCTTCAGGATGTGAAGCCCCTGCGCCCTCTCAAGGGGGCGGAAAAGTTGAAGTGACTCCAGATCAACTCGTTGCTGCTCAAAAGCCGATTCAGCTTGGCAAAATCGTCGGTAACGAACAGGAAGTTTTAGAAGGAGTGACAGCAAGCGATCGCATTGTGACTTCTGGAATTTTGCAACTACAAAACTGCGCCCCGATCGCGGATGCGGCACAGCTTCGGTCTTCTCCTTCGCCCTAAGTTAAAGGCGCTGATTCTATGATTTTTTCAATCTCTACCTTTTTCATCAAGCGCCCCGTGTTTGCGACGGTGTGTTCGATCATGATCACACTGCTCGGAATTGCTTGTATTCCAACTCTGCCCGTGGCTCAATATCCAGAGATTGCTTCACCTCAAGTAACTGTGACCTCTACATATGTGGGCGCAAACGCTGAGGTCGTCGAGTCAACCGTCACGAACATTCTGGAGCGGCAGCTAAACGGGATCAATGGTGTGAAATTCATCAAATCCACCAGCGCCAACACCGGAGTCAGTAACATCAATTTGACGTTTGACTTAGGGCGAGATCAAGACCTTGCAGCGGTAGATGTGCAAAATCGCGTGTCTTCAGTGCAATCTCGATTACCGGGTCCTGTGACTCAAACCGGGGTTCAAGTTGCAAAAGCGAACAATAATTTTCTATTAGCGATCGGGCTTTATTCCGAGCGAGATGAAGCAAAAAATCAGGATCTCTATGATGATCTTTACCTGAGTAACTATGCAGATTTGTATTTAGCGGATGCGATTCGACGGATCAAAGGAGTGGGCGAAGTTCAGATCTTCGGAGAACGAACTTACGCAATGCGCTTATGGCTTGATCCAGAGCGGCTTGCGAGTCGAACGCTCACGCCTCAAGATGTTGTTGCTGCACTTCAACAGCAAAACATTCAAGTCGGGGCAGGACAGATCGGACAAGCTCCCGCAGTTCCAGGACAGCAGTATCAATATTCGGTCACGGCACAAGGACGACTCAAAGATGTTGAGGAGTTTAACAATGTCGTCATCCGAACTACGGGAACAGGAAGCTTAGTGCGCTTGAGGGATGTCGGTCGGGCACAGCTTGGAGCAGAAAACTATGGTTCGTTGCTGAGGTTTACCACGAAAGATCGGGTGACTCATCGAGGCGTGGGGCTAGGGGTAAACCAACAATTTGGCAGTAATGCGCTCGATGTTGCAAAAGCAGTCAAAGAAGAAATACAGTCTCTTTCTGCAAGCTTTCCGCCTGGACTGCGCTATGATGTCGCGTTCGATACGACGACGTTTATTGATGCAGGGGCGAAAGAAGTCGTTTCATCACTGATTCAAGCAGTTGTTTTAGTGGTGTTAATTCTGTTTCTGTTTTTACAAGATTGGCGAGCTGCTTTTATTACCTCGATCGTAATTCCGATCGCGTTTCTCGGCACGTTCATTTTTGTAAAACTGCTAGGATTTTCAATCAACACGCTCACATTGTTTGGATTGACCTTGGCGACGGGGCTAGTGGTCGATGATGCGATCGTGATTATTGAAGATATTACTCGGCGGATTCAAGAGCAAGGAAAGCGACCGCTTGAAGCAGCGATCGAATCGATGGATACCTTATTCGGCGTGGTAATTGCGACTTCGCTCGTGTTAATTACGGTGTTCGTGCCTGTCGCTTTCTTTCCAGGAACGACCGGACAGCTTTATCGACAGTTCGCCTTAACGATCGCGTTTTCAGTTGCAGTTTCGACGTTCAATGCGCTGACCTTTACGCCAATGTTATCTGCATTATTGCTGCGACCAGGACAATCTGTAAGCAATAACTGGTTTTTCCGTCGGGTGAATTGGGCGATCGATAAAACGCGCGATAGCTATTCTCGAAACCTCGATCGAGCCATTCGCCGTAAAGGATTAGTTCTCTCGTTTTTTGCAGGAGCATTAGTTCTCACCTATTTTGTGTATAACTTTGTGCCGCAAGCGTTTATTCCCGATGAAGACCAAGGCGTTTTCATTACCGTGGTGCAAGCGCCTGAAGGGGTTTCACTCGACTACACCGAAAAAGTATTAGAAAAAGCAGAGGCAATTCTCAAGGCACAGCCCGAAGTTTCTAACATCTTTGCAGTTGGAGGATTCAGCTTTAGTGGAGCAACGCCGAACAATGGTTTAATCTTCACCACGCTCAAACCTTGGGAAGAACGAACCGGAGCAAATCAATCCTTGCAGGCGATCATTGGTGGATTCTTCCCTAGCCCATCCGGACTGTTTCCCAAAATGGCATCGATTCAAGAAGCGGTAGTATTACCGTTTAACTTACCTGCGGTTCCGGGGATCGGGAACTTTGGAGGATTTGAGTTTCACTTACAAGATCGAACGGGTTTAGGCTTTCCCGCACTGGGTGAGACTTTGGGCAAATTTATCACTCGCGCATCCGCTTACCCTTCAGCACAAAGTCCTCAAATCGCTGGACTACGCCCGAACTTTAACGGCAATACGCCTCAGATTTCGATCGAAGTCGATCGCGATCGCGCTTCGCAGCTTCAAGTCTCCTTGCAAGACATTTTCAGCACGCTGCAAATCTTTCTCGGCTCTGCTTATATCAATGATTTCAACCAGTTCAATCGGGCCTATCGGGTCTATGTTCAGGCTGATAGTCAGTTTCGATCGAATCCTGATGACATCAAACGACTGTATGTTCGCAGCACTGGAGCCAATGGCGAACCGGGGCGAATGATTCCGTTGAGCAACTTAGTGAAAGTGACTCAAACCAATGGCCCGTCGATTATTACGCACTACAATCTTTTCCGCTCTGTGGAAATCAACGGCGCACCTGCACCCGGATCAAGCTCAGGGCAGGCGATTCAGGCAATGGAAGCTGTAGCACGAGAAACACTACCGCGCGGGTTTGGGTTCCAGTGGTCAGGACTATCACTTGAAGAAATTGAATCAGGCGGCGCGGCAGTATTTATCTTTGGATTAGCGATCGTCTTTGTGTTTCTCACTTTGGCGGCTCAGTATGAAAACTACATCGATCCGATTATCATCATGCTGACTGTGCCGTTAGCAATCTTAGGAGCATTGCTTGCCGTTCTGCTGCGAGGAACCGCGAATGATGTCTACACGCAAATTGGATTTGTGATGCTGATCGGGATGGCAAGCAAAAACTCGATTTTGATCGTAGAGTTTGCGAACGAAGAACGCGATCGCGGAAAAGGAATCGCCAGTGCGGTGGTTTCGGCAGGACGAGAACGATTACGCCCGATCCTCATGACGGCGATTTCAACTGCGATCGGTGCATTGCCGCTCGTGATCGCAACCGGCCCCGGAGCCGCCGCACGACAATCTTTGGGAACTGCGATCGTCGGTGGGATGGTCGTCGCTACGTTTCTCAGCTTGTTTATTGTCCCGGTTCTGTACATTGTGATCAAGTCTTTCGAGGATCGGATTCGACGACCTGCAAGACCTGATCCGATCGATCTCGATCAGACGATCGATGGACACGGGAACTATTCCGGCGATCGAGAAACTGCGAGTCAATCTTCCGATCGAGATGGGCACTAAACCGCCTAAGCATTTCGATTTTTAACGCAGGTGAACCGCATCGAACAGGGTGTGTTAGATTGCTACACATGACTAGGGGAAGAAAAATTCAAGCCACCGCAGAACTCGAAGTCCGGTTACTGCGGGAAGGGATCACAGAATCGGTTCATCATGCTCAAGCGGTCATTTGCGACGATCGCGGACGGTTGCTCTTGTGCGCGGGCAATCCCGAAACCGCGACGTTTGCGCGATCGGTACTCAAACCTTTTCAAGCGATCGCAGTGACCACATCCGGCACGCTAGAGCGATTTAATTTAAGCGATCGAGATTTAGCCATCATTTGCAGTTCGCACAAAGGCACGATCGAACAGGTTCGCCAAGTGTTTAACATTCTATGGCGTTCTGACGTTGAACCAACGGCGCTACAGTGCCCCATTCCCGACGGCAAACAGAGCAAGCTGCAATACAACTGCTCTGGTAAACACGCCGGAATGTTAGCCGTGTGTCAGCAGCTAGGATTTCCGATCAGCAACTATCTGCACTACAATCACCCCGTTCAGCAGTTGATTCTCGGCAAGCTTGCCGAACTGTTGAAGAATCCGGCTGAAGAGTTTATTCCAGCCCGTGATGATTGTGGCGCACCGACCTATTTTATGCAGCTTCGTCAGTTAGCTTGGCTATATGCTCAACTTGCATCCGGCGGCAATTTGGACATGGAGCGCATTCTTCGAGCCATGACGCACCACCCGAATATGGTCGCGGGTGAGGGTGAATTTGATTCAGAACTGATGCGGCTGAGTGAAGGTGAATTAGTCAGCAAATCCGGCGCAGAAGGCGTTCAGTGCATTGGGCGAGTCGGGGAAGGGATGGGACTTGCGATCAAAGTCATGGACGGAGCGAAACGAGCGAAATACGCGATCGCCATTCACGTCCTGCGCCAAATGGGTTGGATTACACCGTCGATCGCAGAAAACCTTTCCGAAACCTACATCACCCTCGGACGCTACAAGCGCTTAGAAGTCGCAGGCGATCTTTCGATGCTTTAGTAAACTGGGAACCTTATAAAGCGCGATCGCGTTGCTAGAATTAATCATTCTCCATGACTTGCCGAACCCTATGAGCGACACCATCCTGAACGTCCGCAACCTTCAAGTTCAATTCAAAACCGATGAACGAGTGGTGAAAGCCGTTGACAGCATTTCGTTTCAAGTGCGGCGTGGTCGGACATTGGGCATTGTCGGAGAATCGGGGTCAGGAAAGTCGGTGACATCGCTTGCTGTAATGCGACTGATTCCGAATCCGCCCGGACGAATTACCGGAGGCGAAATTTGGTTTCAGGCGGACGATGCCCAAGAACCCATTAACTTATTGACACTGAGCGAAAAGCAAATGCAGGCTTATCGCGGCGAACGAATTTCGATGATTTTCCAAGAGCCGATGAGTTCGCTGAATCCGGTGTATACCTGCGGATTTCAATTGGTTGAAGCCATTCGACAGCACCAGCACATTTCACAGTCAGAAGCTCGACGACGCGCGGCTTCACTGCTGCAAGAAGTGCGAGTGTTGCCACCGGACGAAGAATTAAAACAGCGAGTGCTAGAAGAACGCTATCACAAACCGCTGAGTGAACCGGAACTCGATCAAGAAATCAATCGCGCCAAAACATCAATGCTCGATCGCTATCCGCATGAACTATCTGGCGGACAGTTGCAGCGGATTATGATTGCAATGGCGATCGCGTGTAATCCCACTTTATTAATCGCAGACGAACCGACCACCGCGCTCGATGTCACGGTACAAGCAACAATTTTGGATCTGCTGCGAGAATTGCGCGATCGACGCGGCATGGCGATGATGTTTATCACTCACGATCTCGGTTTGATTGCAGAAATTGCGGATGATGTCGCAGTGATGTACGAAGGCAAGATTGTAGAGTACGGCTCTGTTTTAGACATCTTCTCGAATCCGAAACATCCTTACACTAAAGGTTTGCTGACTTGCCGCCCACAGCCCGATCGACGTTTACGCTTCTTACCAACGGTTTCGGATTTTATGGAAGTTTCGATGCTGCCCACGGGCGAAAAGCTCATTCAAGCGAAGCGTCGAGATGTGAATACGGCACTCGCTGAAGCAGAAGAAGTCAGCGAAGCAGAGTTTGACCAGCGACTTAAGACCCTCCAGCAAAAACCGCCGCTCGTTTCCGTTCAAAACCTGCAAGTTGCGTTCCCCATCCGAGGCATATTTGGACAAACGAAGCGCTACACAATGGCGGTAAACGATGTTTCATTCGAGGTTTATCCGGGTGAAACGCTTGGATTAGTAGGTGAATCGGGCTGTGGTAAATCGACGTTAGCGCGAACCTTGCTGAGATTGATCGAGCCGAAGCAAGGGAAAATCTTTTTTGAAAACGAGGACATTCTCAAGCTCTCGAAAAATCGCGTCCGTCAACTCCGCCGCGATGCCCAGATTATTTTCCAAAATCCTTACAGTTCGCTCGATCCGCGAATGAATGTGGGCGATGCGGTGATGGAACCGCTGCTGATTTATGGGCGAGGAAATCGGAAGGAATTTAAGCAGCGAGTCGAGTATCTGTTACAGCGGGTTGGACTTGATCCGAACTGGATCAATCGCTATCCGCATGAGTTTTCGGGTGGACAGCGGCAGCGGATTTGTATTGCTCGATCGCTTGCCCTCAATCCCAAATTCATCATCTGCGACGAATCGGTTTCAGCGCTCGATGTTTCGGTGCAAGCTCAGGTATTAAATTTGCTGAAAGAATTGCAGTCTGAATTTGGACTAACTTACATTTTCATTTCGCACGACTTGAGCGTTGTCAAATTCATGAGCGATCGCATTATCGTGATGAATCGCGGCAAAATCGAGGAAATCGGAACTGCCGATACGATCTACAACAAGCCGCAGACTTCTTACACTCGTCAACTGATTTCTGCAATTCCGATCGGATCAATCGATCGCATTCGCGAACGCCAACAATCCGCTTAACTGTCGAGAATACGATCGACTGAGATTGAAATCTCTGGAAATGCGATCGATGCGATCGTGCCAGTGGTTAACGTTCTTTCTGAACAGTAATCACCATTCTGCGGATCACGAAATACGGTTAACTCTGACTTTTTTAAGTTCACAACCCAATATTCAGCAATTCCAGCCTCTGCATAGATTTTGCGCTTGATTTCAAGATCTTTTCTAAGGCTGGAATTGGAATATTCAATCAGCCAAAAAATGTTCTCAGGATAAGGATGATGCGCGAGATATTCTCGTCCTAATGGTTGAACGATCGCGATGTCTGGCTCTGGTTCGGAGTTGTTCGGCAACGTAATCGGTTTCGCGTCCCGAACTTTAGCAAGTATTCCGAGTAAAGCAATCAAATAATCCCGTGTTTCAGTTGTGCCATAAGCATGAGATTCTCCTTCCGGGGGCATTTCGACAATTTCTCCTCGCAATAGTTCCACTCGTCGATCGTCTAAAATCCCCGCATCGATCATCTGATGATATTCGTCTAGCGTCCATTTCGCGATCGTCACGCTCATCATTTATTCCTCATCTAATGGCAGTCCACGCTTGACGCGACCTTTCGCAAAATATCGCCCAAACTGAAGCTCATAGACTTCATCTTCGTCTTGGGTTTCGACTTCGATATCCGATCGCGCATAGCTCACGCACAAGAGCGCATAGCCTTGCCGCTTCAACTCTGGTGACAATCCTATCGCTTCAGATTGCTCCAAATGCCCAGAAAGCACTCGAACTGCACAACTGGTACAGGCTCCATTGCGGCAAGAAAATGGCAGTTCGACCCCTTGAGTTTCACCAGATTGGAGAATATAGCGATCGCTCGGCACTTGAAAGGTATAAAACTCGTTTTTTTGGCGATGAAAAACGCGAATAGTGTGGAACTCAGACATAATGCTCATTTTGAATCTTCTTTATTCACTTTAAGACTTCTTCGACAAAGCTTTAAGCCGATATCGCATTTAGTTTGCTTTTTCAATCACGGATTTGAGGTTAGCCCGATCGCGATTTGATGCCAGTTCAGCCGGAGCTGTCGGAACTCTGCCCCACTGATTTGCAAAGGTATTTACTAACGCTTCTTGTCCCGCCCGAAAGCCTTCCAGATTTGCGCCGCCACCGTTCATGACGACAAACCAAACAATTCCGTTTTGGCTCGTTGGTAATGCACCCGCTAACGCACTGACTTCGTTTAGGCTACCGGACTTTGTGACCAGTCCAGTTGGCAGTTTGCGCCCTTCAAGAATGCCTTCATCAGTTCCGACGATCGCGAAAATATCCCCGATCGTCATCTTGGCAGGCTTGAGAAATTGCTCGATCGCTAAAAACATCGAACACACTGCACGCGGAGAGATGCGATTTTCAACCGCTAAACCTGAGCCATTGACTAAAATCACTTCAGTTTGCGGAACGCCTGCGGCTTGAGCAGCTTTGAGTGAGACGACTTTTGCGCCCCCGATCGAGCTTGCAATAATCTCCGCCATTGCGTTATTGCTATAGCGGTTCATCTTTTTTAATAGTTCTGCAAGTGGCAAAGATTGATGTCTAGTGATCGTTGTAAAGTTTGGAGGCTTGGCAGCAACTTTGACGGAACCTGCGATCGCGATTTGCGGTTTCGGAGTGCCAGCGGAGAGCGTTTGATATTGTTCGATCGCTTCACTCGACCAAGTTTTTGCATTCAAGCCTTGTTTGAGTAATGTGCCTGCTTTACCCAAATCAGTCTCAAAGTTCATAAAAAAGCGACCTGTCACAATCAAATCGCCTGTAACTTGTTTGATGCCTTGTTGAGATAGAGCATTTCCAAGTACGATCGCTTCTTCCCACACAAAGAATGGATCATCGCCACCTTGAACAATCAAATCACCCTTCACAACACCGTTTTCAAGGGTTCCAGTCGTTCCGATGATGGTTTGATATCGGTGATCAACGCCATAAGTTTGCAGTGCTGCAAGAGAAGTTGCAACTTTGGTGAGTGAAGCAGCAGAAAGCGGAGTTGTGCCTTGATGTTTAGCAAGTAACGTATTGCCCGATTGAATCCAAATCCCTTGCGCGGACTGGGGATAACCTTGAGAAGCGAGTTTAGATAGATATTGTTGAACGACCGCGTTTGTGTTGGGATCTGGAGTTGTGGGTGCAAGCGCCAACGGAGCCGTTGGAAAAGCGGGAGGAATGACGACGCTGCGACTTGCTGCTTCTGATTTGGGACTTTCAGCAATTGGAGCTTTTGCGGCTTCTGGATTGCCGCATCCGACAATCAGGAAAAAACTCACAAACAAAACAGAAGCAGAGTAGCGCATGGAAAAATGAGCAAAGATTCGGGATTTAGCTTAACTCATTTTTGCAAGATTGAAATTTTAGCGATCGTACTCAGACATCCAGAATCTACTCCAGATGTCTGAGCTATCTTTACCGAGGAATCAAACGTTGCCGTCCGCCAATTCCAGGATTAAACAAGGCAGCAAGTTCTGATTCGGGCAAGTGATCGAGCCATTCCTCGATTTCCGATTCGGTCACGGGATAACCGCGATCGTTGGCAATCTTGACTAATGCTTGCGGATCGCTGTTTGCTTGTAACCGAACTTGAAGCGCGTGATCTTTTTGAACCGCTTTGAAGAATGCAGCGGCGTGGTCTTGCGACATAACAAAGTTCCTCGCAAATAATGAGACGGCTAGAGAAGAACGTAGCGCTAGAATCTCTACCTCTTCAGCCTAGAAGATTCTGAGAATCTCGACTCAGACAGACATCAAAATTGATTAGACTGTATCAAAGTATTAATTGTATCTTTGCGATTTTTGAACCTCACCTGTGAAAGTTATTTTGTTCGATTTTGACGGCACGATCGTAGATAGTGTTGATGTAGGCATTACCATTACGAATCGATTAGCCACTACTTTTGGATTTCCTCCTTTTGATCAAGAAACATTAGATCAACTGAAACAATTAGGATCGAGAGAAGCCCTCAAGCGATCGAAGATTCCGGTCTGGAAATTACCATTTCTCATCCGTCGCTTTACTCAAGAACTCAATCGAGAAATCCCTGATCTAAAACTTTTTCCTGGAATGAAAGAAACATTGCTTGAACTCAAACAGCAAGGATATATTTTGGGAATTGTTTCGACAAATTCTGTAAAAAACATTCAAGAATTTCTCAGAGTTCAAAACCTCACCTCAACGTTTGATCTCATTTCTGCAAGCTATGCACTATTCGGAAAAAGTCGGCTAATTCAAAAAATTATTCGGCAGCGCAGATTGCAGCCTGATCAAATCTATTATGTCGGTGACGAAACCCGCGACATTGAAGCAGCAAGAAAAAGCGGCGTGCAATCGATCGCGGCGACCTGGGGCTTAAATTCAGTTGAAATCTTAAACGAAAATCATCCTGATTTTTTGATCAATCACCCCAAAGAATTACTGCATTTGTTGATTGACAAACCGTAATTTTCCTCGCTTTGTATTATTGATCACTTGTTGACCGTTACTTTCTGTAGTTGGTCTTAAAGAACGCTCTGTTCTAGAAATGCCTTCTTAAGATAGAAGTAGGGACACTTCAAATGTGGCTAGTCTACAGAAGTGTGAATGTGAAAACCCTGACTCTCAGGGAGGAAACTCGAATGGTCGATGCTCATCCGCTGCTCCTCGATCGCGATTCGGTTCTCGATCGAGACTGCACGACTCTCTCACGCCATGTTCTCGAACAACTACACAGCTTTTCAGCCGAGGCGCAAGATCTCAGCGCGATTATGACGCGAATTGCCCTTGCCGGAAAACTGATCGCTCGTCGTCTCAGCCGTGCAGGATTAATGGAAGGCGTTCTCGGCTTCACGGGCGATACCAATGTCCAAGGCGAATCCGTAAAACGCATGGATGTCTATGCCAACGAAGTCTTTATTTCTGTGTTTAAGCAGAGCGGTCTCGTGTGCCGTTTGGCTTCGGAAGAAATGGACGAACCCTACTACATCCCAGAAAACTGTCCGATTGGGCGCTATACCTTGCTGTATGACCCGATCGATGGTTCCTCAAATGTGGATATCAATATCAATGTGGGATCGATCTTTGCGATTCGGCAGCAAGAAGGAGAAGATACAGACGGAAAAGCACGCGATTTGTTACAGAACGGGCGCAATCAGCTTGCAGCCGGCTACATTCTGTACGGGCCTAGCACGATGCTGGTTTACTCGATCGGGAACGGCGTTCATTCGTTTGTGCTTGATCCCAGCTTAGGGGAGTTCATTTTGGCAGACGAAAACATTCGCATTCCTGATCACGGGCCGATCTACAGCGTGAATGAAGGCAACTTCTGGCAGTGGAAAGAATCGTATCGCGATTTTATTCGATATGTGCATCGGCATGAAGGCTACACAGCACGCTATGGCGGCGCGTTGATTGGCGATTTTCACCGCATTCTGTACCAGGGCGGTGTGTTTCTTTATCCCGGCACTGGAAAGCAGCCTGAAGGCAAACTCAGATTGCTGTATGAAGCTTCACCGTTGGCATTTCTAATCGAGCAGGCAGGGGGACGCGCCAGCACCGGAACGCAAGAAATTCTCGATTTTGTGCCGGACAAACTTCATGCCAGAGTCCCTCTGATTATTGGAAGTAAGGATGATGTGGCGCTTGTTGAATCATTCGTGCAAGAGCGCATTCGAGAAAAGATCGTTTTAGAGCCTAAAGCTTAGTTCTGACATATATAAATAGGAGCAGACCCCGATGACAGTTGCAAATCATCTTCTAGAAATCAAAGATTACGGTCAAAGCATTTGGATGGATAATCTGACCCGTGATCTGATTCAATCCGGCGAACTCAAGCGCATGATCGACGATCGAGGATTGCGCGGACTCACTTCAAACCCCGCCATTTTTGAGAAAGCGATTAACGGAAACAAAATTTACGACGCGGACATTGATGCGGGCATTCAAGCTGGAAAACCGCTGCTTGAGATCTACGAATCGCTGATCTTTGAAGACATTCGGAATGCGTGTGACATCTTCTTTCCGATCTACGAAGAATCGGGCGGATTAGACGGCTACATCAGCATCGAAGTACCACCGAACATTGCCAACGACACGGAAAAAACGATTAGCGAAGCCCGTCGCTACTACAAAGAGATTGGTCGCCCGAACGTGATGATCAAGATTCCTGGAACTTCGGCAGGCTTACCAGCGGTGGAAGATGCGATCGCAGATGGCATCAATGTCAACGTAACCTTACTCTTCTCAGTTCAAAGCTACGTCAACACCGCTTGGGCATACATTCGCGGACTTGAAAGACGGGCTGAAAAAGGCGAAGACATCAGCAAACTTGCCTCGGTTGCAAGTTTCTTCCTCAGCCGGATCGACATCAAAATCGATGAGATGATCGATGCGAAATTCAGCAAAGGAGTTGATAGCTTGCCCGAAGAAGCGAAGCTGACTGCCGTTAAAGGAAAAGTTGCGATCGCGAATGCGAAAATCGCCTACCAAGAGTACAAAAAGATCATCGCTGATCCCCGTTGGTTAGCGCTGAAAGAAAAAGGTGCGAATGTTCAACGCCTCCTCTGGGCAAGTACCGGCACCAAGAACCCCGACTACAGCGATGTAATGTACGTCGATGAATTGATCGGAGCAGACACGGTGAATACCTTGCCACCGAATACGATCGAAGCCTGTGCGGATCACTGTGATGTTGCTCCTCGGATTGATACCGATGTGGATGAAGCTTACAACTTGATTAAAAGCCTCAACGATCCCGACATTGATATCAACTTGGCGCAAGTGATGACCGAACTGCTCGAAGAAGGCATCGATAAATTCGTTCAGCCGTTTAACTCGCTGATGAAATCGATGCAAGAAAAGGTCGATCGACTCGCCAAAGTCTAAGAAGTGTTACCTACCGTGCATACCCGAATTTCTTTGACCTTCTAATTGTTTGGGGCTTGCCCCCTAAATCTCCCACGAGTGGGGGACTTCAACCTAAGAGAGTAGCTAACTTTCAAAATCCCCGGAATGGGGGATTTAGGGGGCAGAAGCCCCAAACAACGAAGCGAGAACACTGATATGTATTGATTTTTTATCCTTCATCACCTCACTATGGTCACTCTCTTACAAAATCCGCTCCGGGTTGGACTACAACAACAACGGATGCCCGAACCCAATATCATTGTGTTCTTCGGCGCATCGGGTGACTTAACTAAACGTAAGCTCGTTCCCGCGCTCTATCACCTCAAACGTGAACGTCGCCTTCCGCCTGAATTAACGATCGTTGGAGTTGCCCGACGCGAATGGAGTGACGACTATTTTCGTGAACAAATGCGCGAAGGAGTCGAAGAATTTTCCGATGGAGTCGGCTCTGAAGCGCTGTGGCAAGACTTCGCCCAAGGATTGTTCTACTGTCCCGGAGACATCGACAATCCCGAAAGCTATCAGAAACTCAAAGATCGACTCGCTGAAATCGATGGCAAACGCGGCACAAGAGGAAATCGCGTTTTCTATCTATCAGTTGCACCAAAGTTCTTTCCCGAAGCAATTCGGCAGTTGGGCGAGGCGGGAATGCTGAAAGATGCCCAAAAAACGCGGCTTGTGATCGAGAAACCGTTTGGGCGCGATTTGAGTTCTGCTCAAAACCTTAACCGCATTGTTAACAAAGTTTGTAAAGAAAATCAGGTTTACCGGATTGATCACTATCTAGGTAAAGAAACCGTTCAAAACTTATTAGTGTTCCGATTTGGCAATGCCATCTTTGAACCATTGTGGAATCGGCAATTCATCGATCATGTTCAGATTACGGTAGCTGAGACGGTTGGCGTTGAAGACCGCGCAGGATATTACGAATCTTCCGGAGCATTGCGCGACATGGTGCAAAACCATTTGATGCAACTGTTCTGTCTAACCGCTATGGAACCGCCGAACTCACTCGATGCCGATAGTATTCGGACTGAAAAAGTAAAAGTGATTCAGTCAACTCGTCTCGCGGATACTCATCGTCTAGAAAATTCGGCAGTTCGTGGGCAGTACGGTGCTGGCTGGATGAAAGGCAAACAGGTACAAGCCTACCGAGAAGAACCTGGAGTCGATCCGAATTCACTTGTGCCAACTTACGTCGCAATGAAGTTCGTGGTGGACAACTGGCGGTGGCAAGGTGTTCCATTCTATCTACGAACCGGAAAGCGCTTGCCGAAAAAAGTCAGCGAAATTGCGATTCAATTCCGTGACGTTCCTTATCTGATTTTCCAGTCTGCGGCAAAACAAGCTAATGCAAACGTTCTCGTGATGCGGCTCCAGCCCAATGAAGGAATTGGAATGCGGTTTGAAGTCAAAATGCCGGGTGCAGATCTGAGCACCAGATCGGTGGACATGGACTTCAGCTACGGCAGTTCTTTCGGCGTAACTGGAGGAGAGGCATACGATCGCTTATTGCTCGACTGCATGATGGGCGATCAAACTCTATTCACCCGTTCCGACGAGGTTGAAGCGGCTTGGCGCGTGGTTACTCCTGCCCTTTCTGCTTGGGAAGCGCCCACCAATCCGCGCCTGATGCCTCAATATGAAGCCGGAACCTGGGAACCTTCCGAAGCGGAACAAATGATTAACCGCGATGGTCGCCGTTGGCGAAGACTCTAGTAATTTTAGATTTTGGATTGACGATTCAATTCAAAATCTAAGATCTTCCTCTTAAAATCTAAAATCCTACTCTCTTATGGCAACCAAATCCGCTCCGCTTGTTTCTCTCCAAGCTCCTAAAGATGTCTCACTCAATGAGATCGAACAGGAACTTAATCAAATCTGGCAATCCTACAGCGCCACAGATGATGATGGTTCAGCGATGGCTGCAACTCGCGCGACGACCTTCACGCTGATTGTCTACGAGCCAGAAGAAACCCAGCGGCTTCTTGCCATGATGGGATTTTATACCGGACCTGTCGATGGAATTGACGGACCAAGAACCGAAGCTGCAATCCAAGCGGCTCAATCTGCTTACAAATTACCGATCGATGGTAAGTCTAGCCCAGAACTTTTAACAAAACTGCGCGAAGATTTAGCCAAACGCAAAGGTGAACCCGTTGAGGGTGCTGATGCACCTCGGTATGCGTCGGATGCGGCAGGAAGCGGAATTGCGGATGCGATTGCAAGTCAGAATCCTTGTCGGATTATTTCGCTGTTTCCGATCGCAGGTGAAGATGAAGGCGTTTCTGCTCAAGTTTCCGCTTACTGTCCGATTAACAAAGCAAGCCAGGCGGCGCTTGTGTGTTGCGAATACATCACGCTAAAGGGAACGGAACCCGCGCTTGATCGGGTTGGCGAGTTAGCTTCTTCCCTACTGATTAGCGAACTTCCTCGGTTGCTGTGGTGGAAAGGCACACCGAATCTTGAGCAAAACCTATTTCAACGATTGTCAAAGCTTTCTAATCAAGTGATCTTTGATTCAAGTCGCTTTACCGCTGATACTGAAGGTGATTTGCTGAAACTGGCAGCGCTGATTGAAGATAGCGTACTTGTAACCGATTTGAACTGGCGACGATTAGCAGCTTGGCAAGAACTCGCGGCGGAAACGTTTGACGCACCGGGACGACGGGAAGCGATTTGGGAAGTCGATCGAGTGGTAATTGACTACGAAAAAGGCAACCCGGCACAGGCGTTGATGTATCTCGGCTGGCTGGCGAGTCGGTTGGGTTGGGAGCCGACAAAGCGCGAACACGAAGGAGACATTTACGATCTGCAACGAGTGTATTTCACAGCAGCGGATGGGCGCGAGATCGAGGCAGAACTGGCGGGAATTCCGACCGCAGAAATTGGCGAAGTCAAAGGCGATATGGTGAGCCTAAAGCTGACTTCAACGAACTTAAAGGCAGATTGCTGCACGGTGTTGTGTTCTGAAACGACGGGCTGTATGCGAATGGAAGCAGGCGGCGGCGCGCAGTCTTGTCAGATCAATCAAGTAACACCGCTGCTGAACGATCAAAAGGCGGAAACGCTGCTGAGTGAGCAACTTCAGCGAGTTGGTCAAGATGTTCTGTACGAAGAAAGCATGGCAGTCACCGCAAAAATCATTAAGCTGTAGGTTGGAGTTTTGTCCGATCGCAGTTTATGGCTTTTGTGATTGCAGGGGAACGGAGTGGAGCGGGCAAAACAACGGCGACGCTGGCGCTGTTGGCGGCTCTCAGACGGCGAAATTTGCAGGTTCGATCGTTTAAGGTCGGGCCTGATTATATTGATCCAATGTTTCATCGGCACGTCACGGGGCAGGCTTGCTACAATCTCGACCCGATGCTGACTTCTGAAGCGTATGTGCAGCAGTGTTTTTTAGAGCGGGCGGGACAAATCGCGATCGTTGAAGGCGTGATGGGATTGTTCGATGGTGCAGCGGGGCAGAAGGATTTCGCCAGCACCGCACACATTGCCCGATTGCTCGATTTGCCGATTTTATTCGTGGTTGATTGTAGTCGGTTGTCGAATTCGGTGGCGGCGATCGTGCATGGTTATCGATCGTTAGATCCGCGCTTAAAGTTCGCAGGCGTTGTTCTCAATCGAGTCGGAAGCGATCGACATTTAGAATTGCTCAAGGCTGCATTAGAACCGTTAGAAATTCCGATTTTAGGCGTATTACGGCGGCAGGATGCGATCGAGATTCCCGATCGGCATTTAGGATTAGTGCCGACCGATGAACTACCCGGATTAAATGAATTAATCGATCGATTAGCGGAGTTAGGTGAAACCTGTTTCGATTGGTCGGCATTAATGCCGATATTATCGTCGGTACGCCAGAAGGAGTTCGCTTCGATTGAGAATCCGGCAAGCCCCCTAAATCTCCCAAAATGGGGGGACTTTGAGCCAACCCTCGCGACCTCAAAGTCCCCCATTCTGGGGGATTTAGGGGGCAGAAGCCGCTCCCAACGAAGCGAAAAACCTCATCTTGTCCGAATCGCGATCGCTCGCGATGCCGCCTTCAATTTCTATTACGAAGACAACCTAGAATTACTCAAACGATCGGGCGCAGATCTGATCGAATGGAGTCCTCTAAAGGACGATTTTCCCGATGACATCGACGGTTTGTATTTCGGTGGTGGCTTTCCTGAAATGTTTGCAGCAACGTTAAGCGAAAACCAAACTACACGAAAAGCAATTCAAGCTGCAATTCAATCGGGAATGCCAACCTATGCAGAATGTGGTGGATTAATGTATCTCGCTGAAAGCATTGTTGATTTCGCTGGTGATACATTTCCAATGATCGGAGCAATCCCAACTACAACGGTAATGCGATCGCGATTAACATTAGGCTATCGTCGCGGGATCGCTCTGCAAAGCAGTCCGATCGTGACCCAAAACGCGATCGTACATGGGCACGAATTTCATCGATCAACTCCCACAATCGCACCCGATCAACCTTTATTTCAATTTACTGAAACGGAACAATTTGACGGTTGGCGATCGCCAAATTTACACGCTTCTTATCTGCACTTACACTGGGGCGCATCGCCAGAAATTCCCGATCGCTTTGTCCAACAGTGCGCCAAATTCAACTGCGATCGCTATCCTAAAAAAGAAGAGAACTTCAAAGAATAGACATGGCTGGATCGACTGACCAAATTTCTCAACGCCTCGCCGCACTCGATCAACAGATCGAAACAATGGGCGATACCTTCACCGAGACGTATCGCGGCTATCTCAAACAACTTGGGCAAACCGTGAGGCAGCAGATCATCCTGTCCTGCTACCGAATTTGCACTGAGAACTATCCCAAACGGTTTTTGGCGCTTTCTCTCAGCCAGCGCCAAAAACTCCAAGAAGACTTACAATCTCTAGCGCGCCAGACCGAAATCGATCTTAGCGATGTGCTTTACCCGATCGAGCAAACTAAAATTGATCCCGAACCCGAAGACCTCCCTGACGAACTCGAAGCGCTGCTTGCGGGAACCGAACCTGAGCTACCCGACGAACCCACACTGACCCCGCTCGAAGCTTTAACGATTTGGCAAGAACAGATTGAGCGATCAATTTTCAAAACGCTCAAATCCGCCTCAAGCAACGCCAATCGCCTACTACAAGAAGCCGAAATCTTACCCAAACGCATCCCCCAAGCGGTACTTGATGCTGCTGCAAAAGAAAGCAGCGATTCGGGTGCATCTAACTTGCTCAACGTGCTGGTCAGTGCCAGTGAAAGATCCTCGGACAGTGAATCGCCACCCCCCGCGCTCACTGCCTTGATGCACATCGTCGCTGTCAATCTACGTCTTTCAGAAATCGAATTCAACGATCCCGCCGTCTCAACCTGGCGCGGCAAACTGCGCGAACTCAAACAGCAATTTCAGACACTCGCGCGGGACTACCAAAAGAAACGGCGCGAACAATCGATCGCAGAAGCACAGCTCGCCTGGAAATCTACCTGGACAAAAGACGAAGCCTGATTCTTTGGATCTATGCCAAATTTGCCCACCCCGCCTATCCTAGAAACAGACAGAACAAGAGGGAACGCAAGGTGGCGAACCAAACAATTACATTAGCCGTTATCGGTGATATTCACGATCGATGGGAGGCTGAAGACGAAGCAGCACTAGAATTTCTCGGTGTCGATCTCGCGCTGTTCGTGGGCGACTTCGGCAACGAATCGGTGAATCTTGTTAAACAAATCACAGAGATGCAGATACCCAAAGCGGCAATCCTGGGAAATCATGATGCTTGGTATAGTGCAACCGATTGGGGAATTAGTAAATGTCCTTACGATCGCACAAAAGAAGATCGTGTACAGCAACAGTTAAATCTACTCGGTAAGACGCACGTTGGCTATGGCAAACTAGATTTTCCGAACTTAAATTTAAGCGTAGTGGGAAGTCGCCCGTTTAGCTGGGGTGGCTCTAGTTGGAAAAATGAGCGATTTTATCGAGAACGCTACGGAGTTCATAACTATGATGAATCCGTTGATCGCATTATGAACGCCGTCGATCGCACTAAAAACGATACGATTATCTTCATCGGACACAATGGTGCGAAAGGAATGGGTGATAAGCCTGAAGATCCCTGCGGCAAAGATTGGCAACCGATTGGAGGCGATCACGGCGATCCAGATTTTGCAGAAGCGATCGTACAGACTCGTGAACTTGGAAAAACTATTCCATTAGCGGTTTTTGGACATATGCACCATAGTCTGAGACACACAAAAGCCGAACTGCGTCGCCCGATTCATATCGATGCTGCCGGAACCGTTCATCTTAACGCGGCTAGAGTGCCGAGAATTATCGAGCAAAACGGCGATCGCTTGCGGAATTTCTCGATCGTTACGCTCGAAAACGGCATCGTCACCGAAGCTTCTCTAATTTGGTTGAATCAAGACTTTGAAACGGTGTCTGAAGAAAGTTTGTATCGAGTGAAAGATGTGACGGAAGCGATCGCATAGCTGCCTGAAAAACGCTGGTGAAATGGGACAGACCCCGATTAGAAGCATCAAACGATCTCTAATTCCGGGTGAAGGATTGTTCGCATAGGTCAAGACTGCTCTTTACACCATTCCCGCAATACAATCAGTGCTTGCGCTAACCCGATCGTATCACTCTGCTCCAAAAACTCCAGCACTCGCTTTCCAGGCAATGCGGGAAATAACTTACTGTTTGCGGTTGCGAGATATCGCTCTCCCTGAAGCTGATAAATCTGCAAATCTCCTTTCAGCACATCATCCCCGACTGTCGTGGTGTAGCGCCAGATTTCCGGTACGCCCATCGAAGCGTAAATTGACTCCCGATCGATAGCTCCTTTCCCGATCGCAACTTCGATCGTCAAATCCGGTGGAGCCGCTTGATTCATATCCAATTCTGCGCGTTTCTGAAGCCGGACTTCTTCCAGCGAATAGGCTGCATCCGGTTGTATCGCGCGTCCCAGATCTGAAAGTGTCAGCAAAACCGACCCGATCGAATAAATTTTCAGATACAGTTCATCTGCTAACACCAAAATCAAAGACTCGATCAATCGCAAACAGCGATCGTGTTCTTCGAGCGGTGTCATCATTTCTAACCTGCCGCGTTCGTAAGTTAAACGCGCTGTTCGAGCCTGACCCAATTCGTTCAGCAATTCCCCAAACGATTGCCAACTCACCCCCGATAGCGTCACTCTTTTTTCAGTGGGAGTTGGTTTTCTGCCCATAATGTTTATCCTCAAGTCTCATGAAGTATCGTACTGCGTTTGCTCGTCTCAGTAAGGGCGCATTGTGTGGAGTTTTGTTACTTGCTAGCAGTTTGACGATCGGCTTTTTTACCCCGCGCCGCTGGTTTCAGTCTGCCACTTGCAAAAATCAGCCGTATCGCATCTATGTTCAAGGCGATGCGATGCACGTTAATTTGCTGATGCCTGTTGATAACGGCATTTACGACTGGCGACAGTTCATAGACCTCAAACAAATCGGCAGCGATACGAATGAGAACTACAGTTATCTCAAAATGGGATGGGGCGATCGTATTTGGTACACCGAAGTTGCAGACTGGTCACAGATGAACGCCCTAGACATTGGCAGAGTGTTATTTAAGCCTGGAAATACTACGGTGATGTATGTTCAGGGCTATAGTTCAAAACCTGATGACGTGAAATGTGTGGGACTCGATCGAGAACAATATCTCAATTTTGTGCGATTTCTTCAGAAGTCTTTTGCACGAGATGCTCAGGGCAAATTAGCTTACATAAAACCCGGAGCCGCCACGACTGACGGATTTTATGCTGCGACCGGAAATTACTCTGCATTACGAACCTGTAATACTTGGTCAGCCGAGGCGCTCGATGCAGCAAGAATCAATACGCCCTTGTGGAGTGCGATCGCGCCTGCGGTGATGCGACAAATTCCAACCTGTTCTTGTCCTTGAGCAAAAATCTACGCAATGCACCCCCATTCGCTTTATCCTACAATGTACGGAACTAGGCTACTGATATGCGTTTTTCAAAAATTCTGATTGCAAATCGGGGGGAAATTGCCCTAAGAATCATTCGCACCTGTGAAGAGTTAGGAATTGCAACTGTTGCGGTGCATTCCACGATCGACAAAAATTCACTTCACGTTCAGTTAGCTGACGAAGCCGTTTGCATTGGCGAACCTGCCAGCAGTAAAAGCTATCTCAACATTCCCAACATTATCGCCGCTGCTCTAACCCGCAACGCCACTGCAATTCACCCAGGCTACGGATTTTTGGCGGAAAACGCTCGGTTCGCGGAAATCTGCGCGGATCACCAAATTTCATTCATCGGACCAACTCCAGAAGCGATTCGAGCGATGGGCGACAAATCGACTGCGAAAAAAACGATGCAGCGAGTCGGAGTGCCGACCGTTCCCGGAAGTAAGGGATTAGTCCAGAGCGAAGAAGAAGCAAGAGAGATTGCAAGAGAGATCGGGTATCCCGTGATTGTCAAAGCAACGGCGGGCGGTGGCGGTCGAGGAATGCGGTTCGTTCCAACCGATGATGAACTCGGCAAACTGTTTCACGCGGCACAAGGAGAAGCTGAAGCGGCGTTTGGGAATCCGGGTGTGTACGTTGAAAAGTTTGTGCAGAATCCGCGACACATTGAGTTTCAGATTCTCGCAGATAGTTACGGCAACGTCGTGCATTTGGGTGAGCGAGAATGTTCGATTCAGCGACGACACCAAAAACTTTTAGAAGAAGCACCGAGTTCGGCAATCACACCTGAGTTGCGTCAGCGGATGGGAGACGCTGCGATCGCGGCTGCAAAGTCGATCGATTACGTTGGTGCGGGTACAGTGGAATTTTTGCTCGATCAATCGGGTGAATTCTATTTCATGGAAATGAATACCCGGATTCAAGTCGAACATCCGGTCACCGAAATGATCACAGGCATCGATTTGATTGCTGAACAAATTCGCATCGCCCAAGGCGAACAACTGCGATTTGCCCAAGACGAAATCGAACTGCGGGGACACGCGATCGAATGTCGGATCAATGCTGAAGATCCCGATCACAATTTCCGCCCCAGTCCCGGACGCATCAGCGGCTACTTGCCTCCAAGCGGCCCCGGTGTGCGGATGGATTCCCACGTCTACACCGATTACGAGATCCCGCCCTACTACGATTCGCTAATCGGTAAATTAATTGTCTGGGGACACGATCGACCTTCTGCAATTCTGCGAATGAAACGCGCCTTAAGAGAATGTGCCGTGACAGGATTACCCACAACGATCAATTTCCATCAGCGCATTCTCGAAACACCAGAATTTCAGAGAGGCGATATTTATACGAACTTCGTCGATAAGGTGATGATGCCGGATCACAAATAGCTTAAAACATCATCGTCAGAATCCCTTGCTGACCCAACAACAGTTCACGCAGCAAGCTAAAAACTCCCACCCACACAATCGGCGTAATATCCACGCCGCCCAATGGCTGAATAAATTTCCGAGTCACCGCCAAAAACGGCTCCGTCGGAATCAGCACCAAGTTAAACGGAAACTTCTGCAACTCCACTTGGGGATACCAAGTCAGCACAATTCTAAAGATAAACAAAAACGTCATCGCACCGAGCAGAATACTGAGAGAGGCAAGCGCGATCGTTGTAACATCCATAAACTTTTACCGTCGATTCTTAAGCTTTGTAACTGCCTTTCATTCTATCGATAATCGACCCCATCTCGCTTTAGACAAATCCCCCTACCATTGCGCTATACAAATACATAACAAACCATTAAAATTACGATAACTTGCACGTTGTGAATAAAGGCAGAGCCGCTATGACTCCTTCTTTGATGAATTTTATGTTGAGCCTGCTTGCAGGCGTTGTGATCATTGTGATTCCTGCGACCGCATTTCTCATCTTTGTTAGCCAAAAAGATAAAATTCAGCGTTCTTAGGGATTCGATCAAAATCTTGACTAGAAATCTGGTCAATTCGATTCGACCCGTTATATTGGAACTAAACCTCAGAGCCTGGGCGCTTGCCGATCAGACTGTGAGGTTTTCGTGGTTTCTGCTTATCCAAAAGTGGGATTTTCGTGGAGAAATTGGAAAGAAGCCGCTAACATAGGACTTATCCTTGGAGACCAGACATGGTTAATTTTCAGTTCAATTTAGCAAGCATCTCTGGGATGATCCTAGCTGTAGGCGGGGCTTCCCTTTACGCTGTGAGATCGTTTCGTCCGCAAATTGCTCGTGATACCGATATTTTCTTCTCGGCAGTCGGGTTGCTCTGCGGGTTGATTTTGATCTTTTACGGCTGGCGCTTTGACCCGATCATGCAGTTTGGACAGGTGCTTCTAACGGGAGCTTCTGTGTATTTTGTGTTTGAGAATTTGAGACTGCGGCAGATTTCAACCGAGCAAGCGAAACGCACAACTCCGATCGTGGATAACGACCGTCCAGTCAGCCAAAATTATCAGGCTGAGTTTGAGGACGATTATCGCGTCAGTTTTGCAGAACGGGAGAATCGTACACCGCTTCGGGAAAGCCGCAACAAGCGATCTGCTCGTGAAGATGATTTTGAGGATCGCCCAGTACGATCGCGATCGACTCGCTCTGATGAACCCCGTTTAGGCCCGGCACAGCAACGCAATCCCCGCCCTCGTCGTGAGGATTCCTCGTTCGATGAACCGCGTGAAGATCTCGGTAGCCGTCCGCCTCGTCGCAACCCTTCTAAAAATGCCTCTCGTCCGCGCCGAAGTAATGCGATCGAAGATATCAACCAGCCCGACGATGCGGGATATGTCGATTATCGCCCGATCGATTCAAACCGAAAAGACGGCTGGGGCGAGTAACTGAACTGAATTAGAAACAGAGAGCGCTATCTCAGCGCTCTTTTTTATGGCTAAAATCCAAGCCAAGTGAAGAAATCCTGGCGGGTGACAAACTGCAAAATTAGCAGGGCGACAAAGCCGATCATGGCAAAGCGTCCGTTGATAACTTCAGCGTAAGCTGTCCATCCAAAAGCAGGTTTGTTCTCAGTTTCTTGAGTTTCGGGTTTGGGAGATTCAGAAGTCATAGTTGTTCACTCAGCTTTTTGATTGTGCTTCAAATGCTTGTACTGATTCAATCAGCGATCGTACCGTTTTCGTTCCTTCAGATTTCTCAAATCCAAATGGGAACTTCCGCCGCCCAATCATTCGTAATCCCAACGGGACAAGACTGCTTAAACCCTGCAAGTCTCTGAAGTTGTTGGCGACCACTTTTAAGCCAAACTGCCGTTCATCAATCCAGCCGCCTTGTTTGACCAAATTAATCAGCGCTCTGCGGTGACGAATCGATCGACTTTCATCCACCGTTTCGCTATCCAAAATCTCATTCTTAATTTTGCCGATTTGATCCATCGGAGCGACTTCCATCGGACACACGGAATTACAGTAATAACAGCGAGTACAGCCCCATACGCCGCTTGTTCCTTCGTTGTATTTCTCTAATCGATCGATCGTAGAATCATCCCGCGAATCCGCCACCATGCGATACGCTTTCGCCAGCGCATGAGGCCCGACAAAATTCGGGTTGACTTCGCGCGCATTGCATTCCGAATAGCACGCGCCACACATGATGCAATTTCCGGTCTGATTCAGCTTGTCGCGCTCGGCTGGAGACTGGAGAAACTCGCGTTCTGGCACTTGACGCGCTGCCGTACTCACATACGGATCAACCGCCTTCAAATTTGCCCAAAAGCTCGACATATCCACGACCAAATCTTTGATCACAGGCATATTTCCAAGCGGCGCGATCATCATTTCTGGAACTTCTGCATCGGGGGCAAATCGAGCTACCTCGCTCCCGACATTCTCTTTACACGCCAGCGCCGATCGACCATTGATCCGCATCGAACAGCTTCCACAGATCGTATTGCGGCAGTTTTTCCGATAAGCCAGCGTTCCGTCTTGCTCCCATTTAATCCGGTTCAGACAATCGAGAATCGTATTTCCAGGTTCTACCTCTAGCGAGTACGATTCGACTCGCGGCGCGGCATTTTCAGTTTGCCGCACAATCTTAAACACGACTTGCATTCTGCCAACCTCAAAAACCAAAAAAGAGCATACAAATCAGGAAGCTTACATCCGGCTGATTCAGACATAGTTTAACATTGCCACTGTAAGGGTGAGCGATCGCATTACGCAACCATTGCGAGCCGAATTTCTGTTTAAAACTTCTACGCACCCGATGAGTTTCTGCTTCATAACTCTGGTTGTTTTCTGACATTGAGGAGAAAGGATTGTTCTCTCTTTAGAAAACCGATTGCTTCAATAAATTGCGATCGAGAAGCACACCTCAGATAACCGCAAGATTTAATTAAAAAGATTAATACTAAGGCGAATAATTCTAAGTCACTGTGCAAAAACAAGCGTTTAGGGATATATTTTACTAAGTCAAACATTTAAGATTGACGCTAATACCCATTTCAGAAATTGTAGGGATATTCTGTAGCAGATGACTGAACCTGCAACCACCCCGTTAACGGGAAAGGCATTACTTCAAAAAGTAAAAGAACTGTCACATCTGCCCCGTCGAGAAACGGCAAAGCGATGTGGCTATTACACCGTCACGAAGAACAACCAAACGCGCGTCAATTTGACCGATTTTTATGATGCTTTGCTGGTGGCGAAAGGTCTTCCTCTCGACCCAGAAGGCACAAAAGATGGTCGAGGACGCGAACCGACTTATCGAGTGAGTGTCCATCAAAATGGGCAAATTGTCATTGGAGCCGCTTATACAAAAGCAATGGGTTTAAAGCCCGGCGATGAGTTTGAAATTAAACTCGGCTATAAGCACATTCATTTGATTCAGCTTGATGGCGATAAAGCCAGCAAAAATAGCACAGTGGTCGTAGAAGAGACAAAGTAATCGCTCTTCTTCTATTGAATTTGATCATGAATTTGTTTCCTATCTCGATCGATGCAGCCACGTTTGTTAACGCTTTCGCACAAACGTCCTCATGGGTTCAGATAGGATTCTTTTTTTTAATTTGGGGATTGGCTTGGTTGCCGATCGCAATTCCAATCTCGATCGCGGTAAAGTGGAAACCTTTCGCTCCCCTAGAACTGCAACAAAAACTGCCGCTCGTCGCTTCACTTTATGCGATCTCCCCGCTGATTTTGTGGGGCAGTGCTGTTCTAAAGCAAGTTCCTTTTTCGACGTTTGGTATCAGTTTGGATACTGATCTTTTCGTTTCGGCAGGGATCGGATTGGGAATTGGTACGATCGGAATTCTAATTTTATTCGGGGTGCAAACGACGTTCGGTTGGATTCATTGGAGAACCGAAAATTGGGGCAAATGGTTCGCGGCAAGTTTACCCACGCTGTTACTCGGACTCTGGATTGGATTCACTGAGGAATTGGTGTTTCGAGGATTCTTTTTTGGTCAGTTGGCTTCTGATTTTTGGGTTGGTGCGATCGTATCCAGCGTGATTTTTGCAGCGCTTCATCTGATTTGGGAAGGCAAAGAAAATATTCCACAATTACCTGGATTAACGCTGATGGGCGTTGTTCTGTGTTTGGCATTTGTGCAAGATCAAAACAGTATTGGACTTGCTTGGGGTCTTCACGCGGGCTGGATTTGGATGATTTCGAGTTTGGATGCAGCGGAGATTGTCAGGTATGAAGAAGCTGCCCCGGAATGGTTAACGGGAGTCGATCGTAAGCCCTTAGCTGGACTGTTGGGATTATTATTTCTGCTAGCAACGGGATTTGTAATTATGAGATCGCTTTGAGTCGTTCGACCGACTGGAGACCGCTTAAAATGAAGCAAATGTTCTCTCGATCGGAGAAGCCGATGACGATGCCTTCGACCCACGCGCCCGCACAGTCTTCTGGCTTAACTTTGCCAGATCATACTCAGTTACCGGAGTCGGATGGGACATTCGTGAAAAATTTCCAGGAACATCCGCAGAGCCTGTTACTAACCAATTCGATTCGCCCGATGCTCGATCGCATTCATCCAGATGGGCAGTACTGTATCGGTCAAGATTGCGGCATTTACTGGCGATTGATTGATCCGCCTGAACGGGGTGCAGAAGCGCCCGACTGGTTCTATGTGCCGAATGTCCCGGCGTTGCTGAATGGGAAAATGCGGCGATCGTATGTGATGTGGAAGGAAATCGTCGCGCCATTAATTGCGATCGAGTTCGTCTCAGGTGATGGCTCTGAGGAACGCGATGCGACTTCTCCATTTACCGGAGATGACTCAAAAGCGGGTAAATTTTGGGTGTACGAACAGGCGATTCGGATTCCCTTTTATGCTATTTACGAGGTCGAGAAGGCAGCGGTCGAAGTTTACGAACTCGTGGGCAACCATTACTGCAAGCTTGCTCCGAATCGGCGTGGGCATTATCCCATTTCAGCGATCGGGGTTGAGTTAGGAATTTGGCAGGGACGTGAAGCCAATCAGGATCTACCTTGGTTGCGCTGGTGGGATCTAGATGGAAACCTTTTGCCAACCGGAGATGAACGAGCCGAACAGGAAAAGCAACGAGCCGATCGTTTAGCTGCCAAATTGAGAGAAATGGGAATTGATCCAGAAGAAATCTAAGTTTGGGATTCTTGCTTATGTTTTCGCTATCGACGGCAAAAATCCCACAATTCCCGGAAACAGAATAATCAAAATCAACACTAACAATTGCAGCAAAATAAACGGAATTACGCCTTTGTAAATGTCGGCAGTCGTGACACTTTCGGGAGCCACACTGCGGAGATAAAACAGCGCAAATCCAAACGGAGGCGTGAGAAAAGAAGTCTGTAAATTCGCGCCCAAAACGACCCCATACCAAACTAAATCGAGATTTAACTGTCGTGCTACAGGCACAAATAAGGGAATCACAATAAAACAAATCTCGAAGAAATCAATAAAAAATCCCAACAAAAACACGACCAACATACTGACAAGCAAAAATCCAAATTCTTCACCGGGTAAGTTTGTCAACACATCGAACACAAAGCGATCGCCATCCAATCCCCGAAACACCAAACTAAACGCCGTTGAGCCAAACAAAATAAACACGACCATGCTGGTATTTCGCAAGGTCACATCACACACGGTTTTGAGTGATTTCCAACTCAGTTGACGATTTAAAAGCGCTAAGACGATCGCACCTAAGCTTCCGACTGCGCCCGCTTCGGTCGGTGTAGCATATCCGAAAAAGATACTGCCGAGAACAAGCAGAATTAGACTCAAAGGAGGCACGATCGCATTAAACACGCGCTTGAGAAATCCTTTTCCACCAAACTCTTTTCGCACCGCTTCCGGCAGTGCAGGCGCAATATCCGGTCGAATCCAAGCTGAGATCAAAACGTGCAGCGCAAACGCTCCTGCCATCATCAGACCCGGAATCACCGACCCAACAAACAAATCACCGACCGAAACGCCTAGCTGATCGCCCAAAACAACCAGCACCACGCTCGGCGGAATGATTTGCCCTAGCGTTCCCGATGCTGCAATTACTCCGGTTGCTAGTTCTTTGTTATATCCATATCGCAGCATGATCGGTAGCGATATCAATCCCATTGCGACAACTGTTGCCGCTACGACTCCAGTAGTTGCGGCTAGCAATGCCCCGACTAATACAACTGCTAATGCCAACCCGCCGCGTAGCTTTCCTAACAAGATCCCAACCGTTTCGAGCAATCGTTCTGCAACACCCGATCGCTCTAACATCGATCCCATAAAAATAAAGTAGGGAATCGCCAACAGCGTATAGTTCGACATCGTGCCGAAGATCCGCTGCGGCATCGCGGTAAGGAAAATCGGATCGAATACGCCCAAGACAACACCGATGATGCCAAACACGATAGCAGTTCCGCCCAATGCAAACGCGACCGGATACCCGAACGACAGCAGCACGAGCGCCCCCAAAAACATCAGAGGCCCCAACCACTCTGAATCGAAAACAATTTCGTATTGATTCCAGAAGTCCATTACTCGCGCCCCTGTAGATGTCCGCGATAAATCGCCCAGTTTTTGATCAGTTCTGAAATGCCCTGCACGATCAAGAGCACAAAACTCACGATAATCATCGTTTTGAGCGGGTAGCGGGCTAAACCACCGGGATCAGGAGAAATTTCGCGTGTGATCCAAGATTCTACGATCGTGCCCCACGAAAAATAAATCACCAGCACACAAAACGGAATCAGGAAGAAAATCGTGCCTAGAAAATCAGCGAGTGCTTTCGTCTTACGGCTCCAACGGCTGTAGAACACATCCACGCGAACGTGCTCATCATGCTTCAGCGTGTAGGCGGCTCCGAGCAAAAACACTAAATCGAAGACATACCATTGGCTTTCGATGAAGAGATTTGAGGTGAGATTTTGCCCGATCGCTTTTCCGACATAACGTCCGATCACGTTCCAAACTCCGAGCGCCACCATGAGCAAAACGAGCCAAAGCGTGAAGCGTCCAACCAGTTCATTAAAGCGGTCGATCGCGCGGGAGAGTTTGAGTAAACGGTGAATGACGGGTGGTTCTGATACCATGTGGTCTGCCTTGATCGCGGCTTTTTCATTTGACCATACTCTGCTGTCAGATTCGCGACTTGAGAAATTTTGAAAAAGACTTGCAAAATTCCAATGCTCTAGGCTATGATTGGTTTCGCAAGAGAGCGCAATCCTCAGTAGCTCAGCGGTAGAGCGATCGACTGTTAATCGATTGGTCACAAGTTCGAATCTTGTCTGGGGAGTTTTAAAAGAATATGCAAGCTGAACAAGAAAACGATTTTTCGCAATTTTGGTCGCTTGATCCAAACTGTACTTTTCTAAATCACGGTTCGTTTGGGGCTTGTCCAAAGGCAGTGCTGGCAGTTCAGCAGGAATTGCGATCGCGGCTAGAACGCCAACCGCTGAATTTTTTGGGACGAGAGTTTGAAGCGCGATTGGATCAGGCAAGAGAAGCTCTGGCGACATTCGTTGGGGCAAGCGTCGAGGAATTGGTGTTTGTGCCAAACGCGACAACGGGCGTAAATGCCGTTTTACGATCGCTCAATTTTTCCCCTACTGATGAATTGTTAACAACGAGTCAGGAATATAACGCCTGTCGGAATGCGCTTGATTTTGTGGCAGCGCGATCGGGGGCGACGGTGGTTGTGGCTGAGGTTCCGTTTCCGATCGAGTCTCCAAATCAAGTGATTGAGGCAGTTCTTTCCAAAGTGACGGATCGAACGCGACTCGCTTTGATTGATCATGTCGTGAGTCAGACCGGGATGATTTTTCCGATCGCGCAACTCGTTCAAGCATTCTGCGATCGTGGAATTGACACAATGATCGATGGCGCTCATGCACCGGGAATGGTGGATTTGAATCTCACTCAACTGGGCGCAACCTATTACGCATCGACTTGTCATAAATGGATGTGTGCGCCGAAAGGAGCCGCTTTTCTGTATGTGAAAAAAGAAAAGCAGGCTGAGATTCGACCCTTAACGATCAGCCATGGCGCGAATTCTCCCAGGCGCGATCGCTCTCGATTTCAACTTGAGTTTGATTGGATGGGAACCGATGATCCGACCGCTTATTTATCTGTACCAAGCGCGATCGAGTTTATGAATTCGCTGCTTCCGGGAGGTTGGGCAGAACTCAAGGCAAGAAATCGATCGACTGCGATCGCGGCTCGAAACCAGCTTTGTGAATTACTCAACGTTGCGCCTCCTTGCCCTGAAGAAATGGTTGGGTCACTTGCCACAATTCCGCTACCCGATGGGTCGTATGTTGAATTACAGGATGCGCTATTAGAAAAATTCAATATCGAAGTCCCGATCGTACCGTTTCCGCAAGCCCCGAAACGATTGGTTCGCATTTCTGCCCAGCTTTACAACACTGCCGAACACTATGAATATTTGGGTCAATCTTTGCAGACCCTATTACATCTAAAATCTTCTCACTAGGATCACCGATCTTTCGAGTGCGATCGCTCAGATAGATTCCGCAATCCTTACCAGGAAGCTTGGGGACTAAATTTGCCATCTTAGAATCGGCAGATCACTTAGGATGCTCGACCTCCTCGGTGTTGCCCCCACCTGATTATTCAATGATGGCTCCTCATGTTTACAGCAAAACCCCAATTTCCGATGTGGCAATATCTTAATCAGCCACTTTTTCATCTTGCCTACCCGTTGATTTTAAATCCGCGCCGCTATTGGTTTCACTACCGCGTTGAACTGCTAGAGCGCTGTTTGATGCAAAGCTGCGAATCTCAAGGACAACGCGACTAACTTTAGAACGATAAGAATACAATTTTTTGACGATCGCGCTTCCGGTCAATTGTCTAACGCCCTCCTGACCGAGATTGCAAAAGCACGATCGTCTTTTGGTTTTTAAATCGAACTTGTCTCAAGTGTGTTCGATCGACGTTTCGCCAACAATCGCTGCACCGCTTGAACTCCTGCCCACACCAAAAGTCCGCCGAACAAACCCGCTGCTGTATTGGGCCAAGGGTTTTGAATTCCTGCTACATTTCTCACAATATGAATAAAAAACATATGGAATAAATAAATGTAGTAGGTTGCTGCGCCTAGAACTTGCAGTGAAGACTTGATCATCTGCGGAATCGAAATCGTCGGCAACCAAAGCAGCAATGTTCCGCCGACTAGCATCCACCACGCATAGGTATGATTCAAACTCGCTAAGATTGGCACGATCGCCCAAAGAATCATCGTTGTGATCAACTTTTGCGGTTTAGCTTGAGAAAATTGAATCATCCAGCCGAGCGCAAAGATCCAAAACAGCATATGCGGAACTCGATCGAACAAATAGGCTGTGTCCCAAACCGAAGAAATTCCAACTTTCGCAAGAATGCCAATCAATAAGGTTGTTAAGCCAAATTCCCAAGGTGACGCGGCTGCAAATTTGCGAATCGGCTTCACAGCGAACAACAATGAGAATCCAAGAATCACTTGAACTAACAGATTGATAAACCAAACTGGGAAAATAGAAGCAACATCTGGATCAATGAAGTTACTAAACAAGAACAATACGCTGAGATCGAGTTCTCGTTTCCACAGTTGAAACAAGCCCGCAACAATCAGATAAGGAGTTACAAGGTTTCGCAGGAGTGAAAAGATCGGCTGAATCAATCGACCTCGAAACAATGTCTCGGATTGAAATCTTGCCAAATTTGCGCCTGCAATCATCAGCAGTAGAAACGCGCCACCCGCTAAATTCATCAAATAAGCGTGATCTGCCACAACAACCGTAATCGCGATCGCTCTCAAGATAATGTTAGTTTCGATCGGACTATAGCGGCTGTGTTGCGGCGTGAGTTGCTCCAAATCTGAGATCGACAATTGTTCCCAGCCTTGGGGCAAGTATCCTAAATGTCGCTCAAATTCCATTGCAAGCTGAACATAAGAAAGGGAGTCTCCACCCAACGAAATGAAGGTATCTTCAGGTTGAACTTGGCGCAAATTGAGAACGCGACAGAAATCAGCAGCAATCGTTTTCCCGATCTCTGAGTTTGTTAGTTCAGCAGGTTGCTCTAAATTCTGTTGTGTATACCACTCTGCAAGCTGACGACGCTGAATCTTGCCCGTTGCGGTCTTGGGAAGTTGGTCAATCTCAACAATAGCGATCGAGTTTCCGGCATTCACTCCGAAGGCTTGGATGGCTTGTGATACTGCTTCTCGTAGCCCGGATTTGTCGATCGTCACAGCGGGCGTAATCGCAACTAGAAAACCATCCCCCCGCAGCGGGTCAGGCTTGCGACAGATTGCAACTCCTGTGCTGTAGCCAATTTTGCTAAATAACTTAGTTTCAAGTGCTTCAGGATGAACTTTGATCCCGCCACAGTTGATCACATCATCAGCTCTACCTTGATAGTACAGTCGCCCATTTTCTAACCTGCCTAAATCTTTGGTGATCAGCCAGCCTTGTTCATCTCGGATCGGAATTTCTTCTCCATCAATCAAATAAGCACGCGCGACGTGGTTTCCGCGAATCGCGATTTGTCCTTCTTCAGTCAGGTTAATCTCAACGCTTCCGATCGCTTGCCCAACCGATTCGAGCGCGTCTCCTTCAGTTTGATGAATTTCGAGTAACGTCGATCGTGATGCTTCCGTCAGTCCATAATGCTGCACGATTCGAGCTTCAGGAAACAAAGCTTTGAGCGCTTCTTTCTCCTGGCGGCTCATATACTGACTCCCAATTTCGATCCAACGAACGCGCCGACCTGCATTGCCAATCAAATCTGTGTTCGACAACAAAACACGCCACAAGCTCGGAACCGCAGAGATCGCGTTGATCTCTCCTTTTCGCAGCATTGCACCAATTTCAGCCGGATTAAAGCCCGATTCTGGAATGAAAAATTTTCCACTTGCGGATGAGACCGCGCGACATCGCCCAAAACCGAATGAATGATAAACCGGAACGCCGATATATTCGCTGATCGTGTCATCGACCTGCATCACTTGATTGAGGCGCGTGACAACATCGGATAAGTTTTGGTGGGTGAGGAGAACACCTTTAGATTTCCCTTCGGTTCCTGATGTGAAAGAAACGATCGCGGTTGAGTGGCTGGTGGAGCCTTGAAAAGTTCGCGTCATCCATGCGTTTCCGTTTTGCGGGGTCAATACGCGATCGATATTGGCAGCGCTAATGCGATCTCGATCGTCTCCGTGTTTCAACGGCACAGCGATTTCACCTGCTTCTAGACAGTTGAACATCGCTTCTACGTACCCTGTAGAATTTACAGATACGATGCCAATTCGCGTATTGGACTTTCTACGAACTCCTTCAGTCTTCATGCACAAGCCTCCTAGCCGCCTCTCGCCGATACAGCCTAGCTAATTTCTTGTGATAGAAAAAGAGACTTGCCCCTGTCTTTGCCATATCAAAACATTTGTAATGATTCTGACTCAGCAATTTCCTCTAGGTGCGAATATGAATTCCGCCATTCTGCGGTTTGAGAATGTGCAGGCTGTCGGATGTGCGAGTTGTGCTAAAAACCTTGTGAAGATAGTGCGATCGCCACTTCTTGCATTGTCTGGAGATCGCTAAGATTTTGACGAAATTTTCTTAGATAAAATTCGAGTAAAACTGTGCTTCTAATAAAACACAGCCGCGAAATAATTCAGAGAAGCTTAACAGGAAAATGTTGGATGAACTGCTAGTTTATGCTGATTCAAAAGAGATTGCTTCATAAATCTCAGCTATTTTGATTTCAACCTCGATCGTGCCAAACCTTAAAGTTTCTCCCGTCGATTCATAACTGCGATAGATCCAAAACCCTTCATCTGTTTTTGTATATTGCTGCACGTCTACAAAGTACTGACTGATTAGAATGTATTCTTGTAGCTCTGGAAGCGATCGATAGTACCTAAATTTGTCGGTCATATCGTAGTCTTGCGTTGATTTTGAGAGAACTTCGATAATCAGTTTAGGATTTACGATCGTGTCAGTTCTATTTTGATAAAGAACAGGGTCGCCCTGAACAATCATCACATCGGGATAAACGAACTTACGATACTGCGGAATCCACAATCGAACATCGCTAGAAAAGAAACGAAATCCTTGACGACGCAACTGAGATTTTAGGCTCCAGAGGTTTGTGATAATTTCATTGTGATTCAGCGATCCGCCCGTCATTGGAATGATCTCTCCATCGTGATATTCACTTTTGAATTCGGCTTTTTCTTCTAAAGCTAAGTACTCTTCGGGCGTGTAGCGCTTTGAAAATTCAGTGGCTTGCATCACGATTTCCCACAATCTACTGTTCATAAAATAGCAAGCGAGATGCAAACCCTTCACTTCCCAAAGCTACTGGTTCACATCTCGCTAACTCTAAAATCGATCGCTAACTAAGCGCTAAAGTACTTCGCGACAGGGTGATACACCACAAACGCAGTGGTAGATTGTTCTGGATAAAGTTGCTCACTTTCATCCATCGACATTGCGATCCGCTCTGTATCTAGTAGCTCCAATTGTTTGAACTGATCAGATACAGTCGGGCAAGCGGGATAGCCGAAGCTATAGCGCGAACCTTGGTAACGCTGCGCTAACATATCGCGAATGTTATCGGGTTCAAGATCGCCGTAGCCCAGTTCACGACGGATTCGAGCGTGTGACCATTCCGCCAGCGCTTCCGCCATCTGTACCGCCATGCCGTGGAAGTATAGATACTCGGTGTAGTTGTTCGCCTTGAATAGCTCCTGTGCAACTTCGGTCGCAATATGTCCCATCGTGACGGCTTGCATCGGTAGGACATCGAACTGATTCTCGGAAATTGGGCGGAAGAAGTCAGCAATGCACAAACGGCGGAGTGACTTCTGACGCGGAAATGTCCAGGTTACAACCGGGGTAGCAGTTTCAGGAGTCAAGCCTTTGTCGAGCACAACCGGATCGTAAACGTGAAGGGAATTCCCTTCAGCCACACAGGGGAAATAGCCGTAAACCAGTTGAGGATGTAGTAGATTTTCGGTGCGAATGCGCTCTTTCCAGCGATCAAGAACCGGATAAACTTTTTCCGCCAAAAACGCATCGTATTGTTCTCGCGATTGGTCTTTCGGCTTGCGGAACTGCCACTGTCCGACAATCAACGCTTGAAGATCCATGTGCCAGAAGAGTTCTTCGAGTGAAAGATTTTCAGGGTTGAGAATCTTTGTTCCCCAGAATGGTGGTGTTGGGCGGGGAATGTCGATCTCGACTGCTTCCGATCGCACTAGATCAATCACTTTCGGTTCGTCGGATTTCTTCTCCGGTTCGCCGTTGAGTTCGCGTTCGGCATCTTCGATCGCTTTTCGTCCCTTTTGATTGAATTGAGCAAACTCACCTTGGAAGCCTTCGGCATCGTTCCATTGCCCATCGGATTTAGCAGGCATGAATCGATCCATGAAGGTCAGATCCGCAAACGCATCTCGACCGTAAATCACTTGACCGTTATAAACGTTTTGGCAGTCTTCGTACACGAATTTTGGAGTCAGTGCCGCACCGCCGAGGATTACAGGAACATTGATTCCTCTCTCGTTGAAGACTTCCAGATTTTCCTTCATGAATGCTGTGGATTTCACTAGCAATCCACTCATCGCAATGCAATCGGGTTGGTATTTGACATAAGCATCTACGATCGCATCGACAGGTTGCTTAATGCCTAAGTTAATGACTTTGTAACCGTTGTTAGTCAAGATAATATCGACAAGATTCTTACCAATGTCGTGAACATCACCTTTCACAGTTGCGATCAGGAATTTACCTTTACCACTGTCATCGCTTTTCTTCTCCATGAATGGTTCGAGAAACGCTACAGCGGATTTCATTGTCTCCGCAGACTGCAACACGAACGGTAACTGCATTTGACCGGAACCAAACAACTCACCGACAACCTTCATGCCATCAAGTAAGAAAGTATTAATGACATGCAACGGCTCATAGTTTTCCAATGCAATCTTCAACGCATCTTCTAATCCAATACGTTCACCATCGATAATGTGCTGCTTCAGGCGTTCTTCAACAGGTAAATCTGCCAAAGTGTTATTCGATCGAGCATCTTTCGCGCTCACGCCTTCAAACAGTTGAGTTAGCTTGGTGAGCGGATCGTAAGTGCAAATATCACCTTCAAATCCGCGCCGATCGTAAATTAGATCGAGACAGATTTTTTGATGGTCAGGCTCAATTTTTGCAAGCGGGAGAATCTTCGCAGCCGATACGATCGCACCGTCCATTCCCGCGATCGTTGATTCGTGCAGAAACATCGAATTCAATGTAATCCGCGCCGCTGGACTCAAACCAAACGAGACATTCGACACACCCAGCATAAAGTGAACGCCCGGAAGCGTTTCACGAATCATTCGAATCGATTCGATCGTCGCTTTAGCATTCTCGCGGTCTTCTTCGATTCCGGTCGAAATTGGTAGCGCCAACGTATCGAAAAACAGTTCGTGCGGCGGAATCCCAAATTCTAAAGCATCCCGATACGCACGTTGGGCAATTTGGAACTTTCTCTCCGCCGTTCGCGCCATTCCTTCTTCGTCGATCGTGCCAATTACGATACCTGCGCCGTATTCTTTCGCAAGTTCCAACACTTTGAAGAATCGTTCATCGCCATCTTCGTAGTTGGTGGAATTAAGAATGCACTTACCCCCCGCAACTTTCAGCCCCGCTTCCATCTTTGTCCATTCTGTGGAATCGAGCATCAAAGGCAGCGTGACATTCGTAACAAGACGCGAAACGAGTTCTTTCATATCGGATTCGCCATTGCGTCCGACATAATCGACGTTGACATCGAGAACGTGAGCGCCTTCCTTGACTTGAGATTTCGCGATCGCAATTAATCCATCCCAATCATCCACATTCAGCAATTCTCGAACTTTCTTAGATCCGCTGGCGTTCAACCGTTCACCCACGATCAAGAAGGAATTATCTTGCTCATATGGTTGTGCTGTGTAGATCGACGCGGCTGAGGGCGTATATCCAAGCATTGGTCTAGGTGTTTCAGACTGATACACTTGACCATTCGTCCATTCGGTTTCACTAATGCGAACATTTCGTTCTTTTGGTGTCATCGTTGCTGCTGCTTCTGCGAGTGCTTTGATATGTTCTGGACGAGTCCCACAACATCCACCAATCACCTGAACGCCCCAATCTTCGATGAATTTGTGCAACGCCATTTGGAGTTCAACGGGCGTTAGCTTGTAGTGAGCATGACCGCCGATATTTTCGGGTAAGCCTGCGTTGGGAATGCACGACACGACAAACGGCGCATTCTCAGTTAAGTACTTGATATGATCCGCCATGCGATCGGGCCCCGTCGCACAGTTCAAGCCGAGAATATCGATCGGGAATGGCTCCAAAATTGCCAGAACGCCGCTAATATCGGTTCCAACGAGCATTGTGCCTTGTACTTCCATCGTCACTGAAACCATCAGCGGACGACGCTCCCCTTTCTTCGCAAACACTGCTTCGACTGCATTCAACGCTGCTTTGATTTGCAGAACGTCTTGGCAAGTTTCGATGATGAATAAATCAACATCCCCTTCAAACAAGCCCTCTGCCTGAACAATAAACGCCTCTTTTAAATCGTCATAAGTAATGTGTCCGAGCGTTGGAAGCTTCGTTCCGGGCCCGATCGATCCTGCGACAAACCTTGGCTTCTCAGGAGTCGAAAATTCTGCTGCACATTGTTTTGCGAGTTGTGCGGCTTTTTTGCTCAAGTCATACGCCAAATCTTGTAGCCCATATTCTGCCAGCACAAGCGGACTGCTGCCAAACGTATCGGTTTCGATCACATCCGCGCCCGCTGCCAGAAAATCACGATGAACTTTCGCGATCGCGTCAGGTTTTGTCTGAATCAGGTACTCGTTGCAGCCCTCGTACTCTGCGCCACCAAAGTCCTCAGCCGTCAAATTCTGCGACTGAATGTTCGTTCCCATCGCTCCATCGAAGACAAGCACAGGACGATCGGGACTATGAAGGCGGGTCAGAAAGGCATTGTTCATAACAGAAGCTTCAGCAATGAGAGGACGATTTGGGTGAAAACTCTGAGTTCTTTTTAAGTTTTATGACAAATATGTTATAATGGAAAGCAGCCATCATGAGACTTCACAATCGCTACATATTTCAACTTTGACATATTATTTCGGTTTTGGAGATTGCGTTTTAGTTGATCGCGGGATCATCGTATACTCAAACGCCTAACTAAACCGATGCAATGCTTTTACAGTTCCTCGATCGTGCAGTCTTCCAACAAAGAAACCCAAACTAAAAGGCGCTCCTCGTTTGAAGAACGCCTAATCGAATTAATCATGGATGGTAATTAGCTCAAGCCAACATTGCTGCGATCGTAGCCTTCGACATTGTTGGTTTTGTTGTGAACTACTGGCGCGGATTCTGAAGGCATTCCAATCTCGTTTGCTTGACGAGTCAACATGGATTGCTCACGGTTGCGAATCATTTGACGATGACGCACCATCAATGCCCGTGTTTGATCTTGAATCGACATAATCTCTTCTCCGTTTCTGATTACATGACTAATATAACAGATAAATTCTGTATCAGAAACTACAAAAAAGCTAGTTGTGTTATAGATTTATAACAATATATTGCTGTCCCCGAATCGCGGTAAGCTCACACCAAAGCGTCAGGAGAAACGGGCATGATCGAAGGCAAGCGGATTGAGGTGGGAGCGCTGAACTGGTTTTATCGTGAAGCAGAACCGATGAACCAAGGCGACCGCACTCCAGTAATTTTGCTGCATGGCTTAGTTTCTCAGGGCTACAGTTGGCGAAACGTTCTCCCCGCGCTGGCAGAACAGGGATTTCGAGCGATCGCGCCTGATTGGATCGGGTGTGGATATTCGAGTATGCCGGATCGTCGAGATTTTGCTTATACGCCCGATGCCTTTGTGAGCGAGATCGAAGCGTTGATCGCTGAGTTCGGATTTGAGAAGGTTTCGATCGTTGCTCAAGGATTTCTTGGCTCGGTAGGAATTCAGTACGCGCTCAGACACCCCGAAAAGGTGGAACGATTGGCAATTTTCAACTGTCCGATCACACAAACTGCAAAACTGCCTTGGACACTCAAACAAATGGGAATTCCGCTGGTGGGCGATATGATGACGCAAAATCCGCTGCTCGTTGATCGCACATTAGAAGGGGCAGGCGGATATCGGATCGAAGATGCCGATTTAGATGTGTATCGTCGCCCGTGGCTGAAAACTTCTGATGTCGGTCGATCGTTACTCGCGATTATTCGGAATTTGCAGCTTAAGGAAGCGACAGCGGAAATTGAAGCAGGCTTGGCAACCTGGGATCATCCACTATTAATCGGGTGGGGAATGCGTGATCCTTGGTTATCGATCGACCTTGTGAAATCGACGAAGGCGGAACGGGTCGAACTTGATGAAATTGGACATTATCCGCAAGAAGATTGGCACGAGAAAGTGAGCGAAATTCTTATTCCATTCTTAAGACGGCAAATCGTTTAGCCCCATTTGAAACAACATTCGAAACAATCAAGTGCTAGACTCGTCCAAAAACGCGCAGCACTATATTAATCAAGCTATGCAGTATCGTGGGTTGCTCCTCGCTGGAGTGTTGAGTTTTGGAATCATGCCGCTGGCTCAATCTGCCGAATCGGGCTGTCCCGCTCCTGCCTTGTCTCGCTTATCGCGGCACACGGTGAAATCTGGGGAAACGCTAGAGTCGATAGCGGTTCGCTACAATCTGATTCCGACCACGCTGATGGGACTCAATCCGGATGTGCGATCAGGAAAAGCCACCCCAGGACAAGAATTATTGATTCCGCCGTATAACGGAATTCGGGTGGAAGTGCCAGCAGGACAGAGTTTGAAGGATTTAGCGGCGCGGTATCGAGTGCGGGCGGATGTGCTGTACGAAGTGAATGGCTGTCAGCAATCGCCAAAAGCAGTATTTGTTCCGGGGGTTAACTGGTCGCCCAATGAAGCAACAAAGCCAGCACTGGTTGGAGTTTCCAGCGTTTTATCGGGTTCGCCTTTGACGGGATCATCTGCGATCTCGCTCGGTTTTGGCTGGTATCTGCCGAATGGCGCGACGAAACCTGTGTTTCACAGCGGCACTGATTTATTAGCGAATGTCGGAACTCCGGTGCAAGCGATCGGAGATGGAACGGTTGCCTTTGCGGGAAATCAAAGCACGTATGGAAATCTCGTCGTGATCAATCATCAGCAGGGGTATCAAACGCGCTATGCTCAGTTGGCGAAAATCAGCGTCAAAGTGGGGCAAACAATCAAACGCGGAGCGACGATCGGAACGGTCGGACAAACGGGAACACCGACTACACCGCAGCCACATCTACATTTTGAAGTGCGATCGAATTCCAAGTTGGGCTGGGTGGCAGAAGATCCGATCGCGTTTATTCGGAAATAGCTTATGTCAGTTCGACGAGTTCTCTCGCTCCGTTTCAGTCGGCTTCTGCCCCCTAAATCCCCCAAATTTAGGGGACTTTGAATCGGAATCTTTGGCTTAAAGTCCCCCATTCTGGGGGATTTAGGGGGCTTCCCGAAGTCACAACCGAAGCGAACCACTTCTATCGAATTCACGTTAACTTATGTCAGGCAAAGTTTTTCTAGTCGGGTCAGGGCCCGGTGACATCGGAAACTTAACGATGCGGGCCTATCAGCTACTCACTCAAGCAGAAGTTCTGGTTTACGATGCGCTGGTCGATTCGCAATTTTTAGAGCTTGTTGCAGCAACCTGCCTCAAGCTCAATGTCGGTAAACGAGGCGGACAGCCAAGCATGAAGCAAGCAGAAATCGATCGCTTACTCGTCGAACAGTGCAATCAAGGAAAACGAGTGGTACGGCTCAAAAGCGGTGATCCGTTTATCTTTGGGCGCACGACCTCAGAGATTCAAGCCCTCAAATCAGCCGGATGCACTTACGAAGTGATTCCAGGACTTTCTTCTGCGTTGGCGGCTCCTTTGTTTGCCAATATTCCCCTCACCGATCCGGTACTCAGTCGCGGTTTTACCGTCGTCACCGCCCACGAACCAGAGCGACTCAACTGGCAGGCACTCGCCCAACTCGATACATTGGTGATTCTTATGGGAGGAAAACATTTGCCGCTGATTGTCGAACAGCTACGCCATCAGGGAAAATCAGAAGAGACCCCGATCGCAATTATTCGCTGGGCGGGTCATCCGGAGCAGGAAATCTGGAGCAGTACGCTGTCTGAAATTCTGCCTTTGGTGAACCCTCAGCGATTATCGCCTTGTGTGATTGTGATTGGGGAAGTTGTTAGACTACGATCGTTCCTATGAATTTACCTCTATTTGGAAAAACGATTGTCGTCACTCGCGCGGCGGGTCAATCGAATCAGTTTTCTCACTCACTGCAAAACTATGGCGCGAAAGTGATCGAGATGCCGACGATCGAGATTGTGGCTCCGTCGAGCTGGGCAGAGTTGGATCACGCGATCTCAATTCTAAATGAGTTCGATTGGCTCGTTTTGACCTCGACGAATGCGGTGGATTACTTTTTTGAGCGGCTGGGTTCTCAGCTTCAAGATGTGCGCGGTTTGGCGGCGATTAAGATTGCGGTGGTAGGAGAGAAAACGGCACAGCGATTGAGACAGCGAGGATTGCAGCCCGATTTTATTCCGCCTGAATTTGTGGCGGATGCGATGGTGGTGAATTTTCCAGGCTCGATCGAAGGCAAAAAAATCCTATTTCCCAGAGTCGAAACAGGTGGGCGAGATGTGTTGGTGAGAGCGTTTAGCGATCGAGGTGCGATCATCACCGAAGTGGCTGCGTATCAATCCACTTGTCCTAAAATTCCAGATGCAAAGTCGATCTCGGTGATTCAGGATCATTCGGTGAATTTAGTCACGTTTGCGAGTTCCAAAACGGTGAAGCATTTTTGCGAACTGCTGCAAAAGTCGATCGGGGAACAGTGGGTCGAATCATTAGAAAAAGTGAAGTTTGCGTCGATCGGGCCTCAAACCTCGAAAACCTGCCGCGCCTTGCTTGGACGGGTTGAGATTGAGGCAGAGGAATTCACGTTAGACGGATTGATTAAAGCGATCGTCGCTCAATCGCATACGTTACAGTAATCGAAGAATCGATCGCCCCGTTTGAGGACTTACCTCTATGCTTTATCCCAAGTTAAGTGACGAAGAAATTATTCAGCGCGGCAAAGATCTTTACCAAAACAATATTCGCTCTCAGGTTGAGACGGTAGAAAACGCCGGAAAGCTCGTTTCTATTAGCGTTGAGACGGGCGAGTATGAGATAGGAGATGATCTATTGATCACGAGTCGCCGATTGCAAGCAAAGCAGCTTGATGCAGCGATTTGGGCAGAACGGATTGGTTATGATGCCGTGTATGCTATTGGTGGTTCATTAATCAAGACGATAGAGTGATACACGGAACGGTGATTGGGCTTTAAGCACGGATGAGTATTTCCCTGCGTGTAGGAAGAGATTCAGATGTAGAGGTTGAGTTTGTTGTGGATACGGGGTTTGAAGGCTTCTTGACCTTGCCACTGCACATGATTGTTGAGCTTGACTTGCCTTACATCGCTAAAATTCAAGCCAATCTTGCTGATAACTCGAAGATTGCAACGAATGCCCATGCAGTCAAAATCATATGGAACGGTGTAGAACGCGATGTGATTGTGCTGGCGATGGGTCGTCGTCCTCTTGTGGGAACTGCCCTGCTTGAAGATTATCATCTCAGCATAGATTTTCATGAAGGGGGTACTGTGTTAGTGGATGGAATCATTTGATTTCGCGCAAAGTAGCACAATCCGTTAAAACGATAAGAAAAGCTTTTTCTGACTAAGCGCGATCGATCAGCAATTCATTCTTAAATTGAATACACTGGATTTTAGTAAAATCGTACTAATTTTTTCATGACTGTTCCCGCTGCTCAACCCGATCCGACTCAAGGAGTGCCCGATCGCTTAATCAAGCATTCGGTTCGCTATGCCGATCATCGTGCGGTCAAACGTGAGCATCTCACTCCGATGATGCGGCACTATGCGGATCTCAAAGATCAATATCCTCACGCGATCTTGGTTTACCGAGTGGGAGATTTTTATGAAACCTTTTTTCAAGATGCGCTAGTGATTTCGCGCGAATTAGAGATTGTTCTGACTTCAAAAGATGGTGGGAAAGAAGTCGGGCGCGTTCCTTTGTCGGGCATTCCACATCACGCGCTCGATCGCTATTCTGCACAACTCGTCGAAAAAGGATATGCGATCGCGGTTTGTGATCAAGTGGAAGATCCAGCAGAAGCACAGGGATTAGTTCGCCGCGAGATTACTCGTGTGATTACTCCGGGAACCGTTCTTGAAGAAGGAATGTTGAATGCGAAGCGCAATAATTTTTTAGCTGCTATTGTGATTGCTGGAAATCATTGGGGATTATCTTACGCGGACATTTCTACTGGAGAATTCGTCACCACACAGTCAACTGGCTTCGATCAACTTAGTAGCGAATTAATTCGATTACAGCCTGCGGAAGTTCTAATTCCAACGAATGCGCCTGATTTGGGTGGACTGTTGCGACCAGGAGAGCGATCTCCACATATTCCGGATGGTTTGCCGACGCAATTTTGCTATACGTTACGATCGCAAACTCCTTTCTCTCAAGTCGAAGCTCGTCAGCGATTGATCGAACGCTTCAAAGTGCGATCGCTTGAAGGAATGGGCTGTGAACATCTACCATTAGCCGTTCGTGCAGCGGGCGGATTATTGGAATACATCGAATCGACTTCAGAACGCAATGTTTTAGATACCACGAAATCGAAAAGCCCAGAACTGATCCAAGTTCCACTCCAGTCGATTTGTACTTATACCATTACGGAGTATCTAACCCTCGATCCACAAACTCGGCGTAACTTAGAAATCACGCAAACCGTTCGAGACGGAACATTTCACGGATCGCTATTGTGGGCAGTTGATCACACTGAAACCCCAATGGGAAGCCGCGCTCTTAGACGTTGGTTACTGCAACCTTTACTAAATGTTGCTGAAATTGAAGCGCGTCAAGAAACGATCGGAGAACTTGTAAAAGATGGGGTACTGCGTGAAGACCTCAAACAAATGTTGCATCAAATCTACGATTTAGAACGGCTTGCAGGTCGAGCCGGATCGGGAACAGCAACTCCGCGCGATTTGGTCAACATTGCAGAATCATTGAGCAAACTCCCAGAACTCGCACGCTTAGTTACCAAAGCGCAATCCTCTTACCTGCGGGCATTGCAGCACGTTCCGCCGATTTTAGAACAGTTGGGTCAAAACCTCCTCGCGCATCTCGTCGAACGTCCACCGATTTCAGTCAAAGACGGGGGATTAATTCGATCGAACATCGTCTCTCAACTCGATGAGATGCGATCGCAAGCCGCAGCAGACGAAAAATGGTTAGCTGAACTAGAGAAAACCGAACGCGAACGCACAGGAATCCAAACGCTTAAAGTCGGATACAACAAAGCATTTGGCTATTTCATCAGCATCTCACGCGCCAAAGCCGGACAATTTCCCGAAGGCTACGAGCGCAAACAGACCCTCACGAATGAAGAACGCTTTACCACCGACGAACTGAAAACCCGCGAAAACCGCATCATGAATGCGCGGCGGGAGATCAGCGAACTTGAATACGAGATTTTGGTTGGACTGCGATCGCAAGTCGGAGAACACGCTGAGTTAATTCGCAAAGTCGCTCATGCAGTTGCGGCAGTCGATGCACTCACGGGACTGGCTGAACTTGCAGTGTTCAAAAACTTCTGTCGCCCCAAATTTTCACCAGGGCGGGAAATCTCGATCGTTGAAGGTCGGCATCCCGTTGTCGAACAAACGATTCCCGATGGCTTCTTCGTCCCCAACTCGGCTGAACTCGGCGCACCCTCTCCCGATCTGATCGTCCTCACGGGCCCCAATGCCAGCGGCAAAAGCTGCTACCTAAGACAAATTGGTTTAATTCAGCTCCTCGCACAAACCGGGAGCTTTGTCCCCGCGGATTCAGCCCGCTTGGGAGTGTGCGATCGCATTTTTACCCGCGTGGGTGCAGTCGATGATCTTGCCACTGGACAATCCACTTTCATGGTAGAGATGAACGAAACCGCGAATATTCTCAATCACGCAACCGATCAATCGCTAGTTTTATTAGATGAAATTGGACGCGGAACGGCAACATTTGATGGATTATCGATCGCGTGGGCAGTCGCGGAACATCTCGCCACCGAAGTCCGCGCCCGAACGATCTTTGCAACGCACTATCATGAACTAAACGAACTCGCTTCGATCCTGCCGAACGTCGCCAACTATCAAGTCACCGTCCGCGAAATGCCAGAGCAAATTATTTTTCTGCACAAAGTTCAGCCTGGAGGAGCCGATCGCTCTTATGGCATCGAAGCGGGACGACTAGCAGGATTACCAAGCTCAGTGATCGATCGAGCGCGGCAAGTCATGACGCAAATCGAGAAACATAGCAAAATTGCGATCGGGCTTCGGAAAAGTAAGTCAAAATCAACAGAACCCGCTAAAGACCCAACTCAACAGCTTGATATCTTTAGCGAATTCTAATTGTCGATATCTTTGATTTTTTTTGCTTTATTGCGATCGCGTCCCTCGATTAAGATTTATCGTGTACGCGCAAGTCGTTTATCGCTTCGTTTTAATCGGCTTCTGTCCCCTAAATCCCTCGAATTTGGAGGACTTTGAATCTTAGAAAATTTTTGGGGGTCTAGAAATTTCTCCTGCTCAAAGTCCCCCATTCTGGGGGACTTAGGGGGCGAAGATCTAGGCATCAGACAGATCAAGAGACTTGTACACATACCGCAACGAAACACTTCTACCAAACTAACAGTAATTACCGCTCTAACCAAGCCCGCATCTTACCCGGATTTAATAATCCATGTGGATCAACTTTTTCTTTGAATTGAAGTTGCGCTAAATCCACCATTTTCATTCCACCATCTTCGATCAAATAAGTATGAGGATTGAAGATAAATGCGCCTTTCGATTCGTGATGAGCAATGATTTCATTTAGGCGTTCTTCAGTTGAAAAACGCACTAATTGAAGTGAAGCAGGACACGCCGTTCCGCCCACTCTTAAAAACTCCAAATGCGGCATCACTTCATCCCCATAGTGATGATACATTTCCTCCAAAAGCGTCAAATTCTTATCATCTGGAAATAGGGTTTGTAGATACGTAATTGATGGATCAACGCTGCGGGCATGAAGCGTCGTATGATTCCAACTGTATTCACCCAAAGCAATTCCTTTTCCTGAATCTTGAGCATCTTTCTGATAGGAAATCTCACCGCCAAACTCTTCGACAAGTTCGCTCAACGGCTCTAAGCAAGTCTCAGAAACAATCAGTAACGCGCAGCTTTTTCCGGTGGGAATGTAGCTTTTTAGAGCCGCAAAATAACCCGGAATCGGATCAGCGCACACACACACCAACTTTTTGATCATGCCATCTGCATCGCTGAACGCTTGCCCAAATCGAGCCGCACTCATAAAGTCCGAAAAGGTCACGATCGCTTCTGCCCAAGGATACGCAGGCGCAAGCGGAATCTCTAATTCTGTGATAATCCCATTCGTGCCGTAAGCATGAGCCACCTGATACACATCATCGCCGCGCAGTTCTAGCACTCGTGGTTCGTCTTCCATTGTCACCACTCGCACCGCAAGCAGATTTCCTCGATCGCGTAATTGTCCATACGTGACCGACCCAATTCCCCCGCTGCCGCCGCCGATAAATCCGCCGATCGTTGCGGTGCGATAGGTCGAAGGAGCCATCCGAATCTCCCAGCCGATTTCGCGAGTTTGTTTGTCGATCGTGGCTAATTTCGCGCCTGCCTCGACTCGCAGCAATCCGGGTTTCATCCATTTCACCGCTGTCATTTTCGTCAGATCGAGAATCACGCCCCCTTCGAGCGGAATGCACTGTCCATAGTTTCCCGTTCCTGCTCCGCGCACTGTTAGCGGCACTTTGTAACGCACACACGCCCGTGCCACCTGCAACACTTCTGCTTCATTCGCGGGGCGCACAACGACATCCCCGAACTTATCTTGCAGTTGGGGCTGTAAAATCGGGCTGAAATGATAGTAATCCTGTGAAAGTTTTGCGACTTGGCTTGGCTCAGTAATGAGGTCGAGTCCTGCCAAATCTACTAAAACGGATGCGATCGCATTAGAAGTGGTTGTCGTCATTTCCCTGTCCTCATAGTCATGTTTCTGACTATAAATGGATTTTTCGCTTTCCACTGTGCAACATGCGCAAATTTTCAATAAAAAGCCCTGGTCAGAAACCAGGGCAAATAATCAGGGTGCATCTACCATTCCACTATTCCCAAAGTCAGGGGCGCATCCGGAAAGATCCAAAAAAATTCCAATAAAAAACCCTGGTCAGAAACCAGGGCAAATAATCAGGGTGCATCTACCATTCCACTATTCCCAAAGTCAGGGGCGCATCCGGAAGAATTAACGCCGTTTTTGCGGTTTGGGATGCGATCGACGATCTCTTTCTCGCTGCGGGGCTTTAGACGAGGTTGGAAATGCTGCGTTGTAGATTTTTTCGTTTGCTTCGGCGGATTTGAACAAATCGACGATCGGATTTGGATAATCGACTCCAATCCGCACGTTAAACCGCTCTTGCTCAACGGGCAATAGTTTCCACGGTTCATGGACTTTCGCGGCGGGAATGTCCTTTAAGACTGGCAGCCAGTGCTTAACATATGAGCCATCGGGATCGTAATCTTTTGATTGTTTGATGATGTTGAAGAATCGGAATCCTCGCGCGTCGTTGCCTACACCTGCGTTATAGTTCCAGTTGCCCCAGTTGCTACAGACATCGTAGTCAATCAACTGAGACTCAAACCATTCCGCGCCCCCTTGCCAATTAATTCCTAAATTCTTTGTCAAAAAGCTGGCGACGTTTTGCCGTCCGCGATTTGACATAAACCCAGTCGCGGCAATCTCTTGCATATTGGCATCGACCAGCGGAAATCCAGTTTTCCCTTCGCGCCAGAGTTCAAAGCGATCGACATCTTCCTTCCAATCGATTTTCACGCCTTGTAAGCCAGATCGATAAAAAATGCGATCGCCATGTTTCGCGACGATAAACCGGAAATAATCGCGCCACAACAGTTCAAAAATTAGCCAGTACGTTGAGTCATTCCGCACCCGCTTCGATTCGTATTCCTGAACTTGAGCATGGATATAGCGCGGCGACAAACAGCCCAACGCCAACCACGCCGAGAACTTTGAGGAATAATCAACCCCTAGCATTCCGTTTCGCGTTTCTTTGTACACTTTTAGCGCGTCTTGTTTCCAGAAATATTCTTCCAGCCGCGCCTTTCCTGCGGTTTCGCCTCCTTTGTACGGGATCATGCCTCTTGGATCATTCTTAGGCGGTTCTAAGCCGTAATCGCTCAGACTGGGCATTTCGCCTCGATCGATTTCTGGCAGTCCGACCAATCGCTGGGGAGCCGGAAACACATCGTACACGGTTGAAGACTTCTCAACCTGCTTGCGAAAACTCGTAAACAGTTCTGGAATTTCTCGAATCTCAAACGGCAAATCATCGACGTGATAAAGCGTCTGTGCCCAAAATCTTTTCGTTGAAACCCCGATCGCTTCAAGCGCCTCACTCAGAGCTTTTTCAACTGCCGTCTCTTCTGAAGTGACTTCGTGATAGTAATAAACCGATTCGATTTCTAATTCTTTCGCGATCGCAGGAATCATTTCTTCTGCATTGCCGCGCCGAATAATCAAATCACTACCGAGCGATCGTAAATTCTCCCGCAAATCCGCCACGCTTTCGAGCAAAAACTGTGCCCGAATCGCGCCCGTTTTCGGAAATCCATACGGAGTCGTTTCAAACTGTCTCGGCTCAAAACAATATACCGGAACGACCTTTGCGCCTGACTTCACTGCTTTGATCAACGGCTCGTGGTCATGAACCCGTAAATCATTGCGATGCCAAATTAAAATCCGCTTCTCTGCCACGATCGATCTACATAAACGCTTCACGTTCGATCGTAACGCTTCTTAATAATTAAGCGATCGTCGATTGGCGATCGCTTAACGTAATTCCCTACTGACCAAGGTTCTAGCTCACAAACACAGGCACACTTGCCAAAACTTGAGCTAACAGACTCGGAATCAACTGCATTGCAAACTGAAGCGCAAAGATCGCCAAAATTGCCGAAAAATCAATCCCACCCAGCGGCGGAATAATGCGGCGAAAGAGATTCAAATACGGATCGGTCAACTGGCTCAAAATTGCAAAGGGTTGCTTATACCAATCGATCGAGGGAAACCAACTCAGCAGAATTCTAATAATCAGCAGCGCAAAATAGATTCCCAAGAACTGCTGAATCGTCGTAATAAGCAAAATGGCTGGATTCATAACCTTTCTATTTCCTTATGGTGTAGGGATCTTGTGATTCACTCTCAGAACAGTTTAAGCGATTTTTTTGGTCTTGTGCTCCTGCCTCAGAAGCACCTTACTCTTCCCGCATCGTTTCTCGCGCTCCCGGCAAATCGTTTTCGACAGCGCGTCCGTTCACGTTGCCCAACTGCTGACGCACATCATCGATCGCATCATTCAACTGAGCGATTTTGTCTTCTAAACTGCGACGGGCTAATTCGATATTCTGTTCAGCCGAAGGACGCATCCGTTTTTTCGGCTTTGCGTTTTGCAATTCCGGCTTTTCTTCGACTTCCTCTGCCAATCGTTGTGATGTCACCACCGACCCAATAATTCCGCCCATAATGCCACCGACGATCGCACCAAGGACAAATCCACCAGAAAAATTATCTTGTTGACTCATGGCTGATCGTTCCTCAAGCTCTGCTCTCCTATTCTATCGATCCTCAAGTGCCAAAAATGCGATCGCCCGCATCTCCCAATCCCGGCACAATAAATCCGCGATCGTTCAACACTTCATCAATTCCCGCCGTATAAATCGTCAAACTCGGATATGCCGTTCCCAATTTTTGCAATGCAGGCGGAGCGGCAACGACTGCGACAATTCTCACCATTGCAGGATCGATCCCCCGCTTGGTCAATTCTTCCATTGCTGCGATCGAGGTTCCCCCCGTTGCCAACATCGGATCAACGATCAACACGCGCGTCTGTGGATCAAGCTGATCCGGCAGTTTATTTAGATAGCAACTCGCTTCGAGTGTTTCCTCATTCCGCACTAGACCTAAATGATAAATCGATGCCAAAGGAAGCAACGACTGTGCGCCATCGAGTAAACCAAGTCCAGCCCGCAGAATGGGCACGACCACGACGGGAATTTCAGGATTAATGAAAGTCACGGGGCAGGGAGCAAGGGGAGTCTCGATCGTCATGTCGATCGTCGGCAACCAATCGCGTACCGCTTCGTAAGTGAGCCACCGTCCTAATTCTGTAATGGCAGTGCGGAAGAGGGTCGAAGGCGTAGAAGCATCACGGGCGACACCGAGCCAGTGTTTGATTAGGGGATGGGGCGGAACGTATACACGCAGTTGCAGAGTCATAAGCGCTCATCAGAAATCAATCTGAATCATCATACTCCTTCTCTCCGAATATTTTCGGTTATTTATTCAAGCAGGGTGCTATTCAAGCAGGGTGCTCACTGGGACTTGATTTGGATAGAGCAAGCCTGGGGAATTGCTTCTCTGATCGGTCATGCTCCACTGAGCCGCGATCGCTTGCATCGTACTGAATGGAACTTGTGCAAAGTACTGTCGATAAAACTGTTCTTCACGCACTGCGGTGAGAAATTGTTCGATGCTTGCACCGCGCTCCGCGTTCGCCCGATTTGATATCTCTTGCTCTGGTTGATGGACAGCAATACTAAAACTGTGATTTGCATAAGTCACCTGAAAGCAGAGTTGCTCTAAAGCTTGGATTCCTGCTTTTAGTGCGACATCGCCAATCTGTAAGCGATCGTAGAATTGCTGTCGCGTTGCTGTTTTTCCGGTTCGACTGAGATATTTTGCAATCCCGACTAAGGTTTGCCACACTTCGGTCGCAGGAATCAAACTAGGGGGCGAATAGGCGATCGCCAAAGGGCGCTGCTGGTTGATCGCACGTTTGAACCAGGTTTGAAATTCGATCCAACTTGCGGGAGCGGTTTTAAGCTCGATCGCGGTTTCTTCGGTGCGATGAGTTCTCCAATCTAAAAGCCATTGAGAATTTGCGGCAACATTCACCTGCTCACAAGAACGAACTGCAACTAAGCGAACTTCGTAGCGTTTGTGATAGGTATTGTTTTCGAGTTCAACGATCGCATCACATCGCCCCGCCGGGATATCATACGCATAATGTCCCCACCAAACTCCCGGAAAGCCTTTCTCAACCGATTCATCCCAAATCGTGAAAGGAGTGCGAATGTATTCCACTTTGCGCCCGCGAAGGTCTTCTATCTTTTTATTTCTACCGACTCGGAACCAGCAATTTTGGATCAATAGCTTTGGAATCGGATTACCCATGCCGCAAGGCTCAATCAGGCGAAGTTCTTTGTAGAGTTCTAAGTTGAGGTCACTAACGGTAACACAGAGATCCGCTCGAATCATTGGTGTAGCAGGCTCGGATTGTTGTAAGAGACGTTGATTGATCGCTTGGGCGAATAGGGGGAGATTGTCGATCGCTAAACTCAGTCCCGCTGCAAATGGATGCCCCCCAAAGCGATGTAATAGATGTTCCTGATCTTTGACTAATTGATAGAGATCGATTTGGTTGGTCGATCGGGCTGATCCTCTTGCGTATTGATCATCGATCGTGAGTAGAATCGTTGGCTTACCGTATTCCTGAGCGATTTGACCCGCGACTAAGCCGAGGACACCCGCGCTCCACTGTTCATCCCATAGAACAATCACACCTGTCGTTGAGAGATCGACCTGAGCTAATTTAGATTTTGCTTGCTGCAAGACATCTTTTTGTAAGGCTTTGCGGCGAGTGTTTGCGAGTTCTGTTTCGTCTGCAAGTTCCCGGCAGCGTTGGACATCTTGACTCGTGAGCAGTTCCACACAGAAATGAGCATCACCCTGAATTCGGCTCACGGCATTGATTCGCGGACCCAATCCAAACGAAATATCAGTGGGTCGATCGCCCGATCGCTTACACAATTCCAATAGTCGCGTGATACCTGGACGAGTTGCTTCTTTGGTCGATTGCTTTTGTAATTGTTCAATGCCTTTTTGAGCAAGATAGCGACAGTCTCCTTTGAGTTCGACTAAATCTGCAATTAACCCGATCGCAACTAGATCGAGTAAGTTCTCGATCGAGGTTTCAGGCACATCGGGTAGTGCTTCATAGAGTGCTTCCACGAGCTTGTAAGCAACCGCGACCCCAGACAGTGAAGCAAATGGATGAGTTTTATCTAGTGAGCGCGGATTGACGATCGCAATCACAGGCGGACGCATCTCTGGCAATGTGTGATGATCCGTCACGATCACATCAATTCCAAGGCTTTGAGCGTACTGAATTTCATCTAAATTCGTACTGCCTGTGTCACAAGTAACAATCAATTGAACGTGCTTGAGTTGATCAATTCCAGTCTTTGAAAGCCCATGTGATTCAGTAAAGCGGTTAGGAATGTAATAGAACAGCTTCTCATTCTGCTGAAAGAACTGTCCTAATCCGTCCCACAGTACAGCCGTCGAAGTTACGCCATCCGCATCAAAATCGCCCCAGATCGCGATCGTTTCCTTTCGCTCGATCGCTTGCACTAACCGCTGCACCGCCCACTGCATTTCTTGACCGAACTCAATCGAGCTAGTCGGCTGATAGTTCGCCGCAAACAAATATCCCGCTAATTGTTCGACATCTCGAATTCCCCGCTGCCAAAGTAGCTGAGGTAAATATCGCCCTTCAATTCCTGGAGCCTGCTGCTTGACCGCTTGCACAAACGCTTCAGGAACATCAGAATCAGCATGAATTTGCCATTGCGGAATCGGATCACTCATAGAACGCAGCAAAATAGATACATAAATACTATAGGAAATTCATCACTTGCGCTACGGTCAGTAGAACGCGCGGCGCGACCACCATGACTCAAGCCAAACTCCGATTCTCCAGCTTTGAAGAGTACCTAGCTTACGATGATAACTGCGATCGTCGATATCAATTGATTGATGGAGAATTAGTCGAGTTGCCGCCAGAATCAGAACCGAATGATTGGATGGTGCTACACTTACGCGACCAGCTAATTGCTCTGATCAGTCGGCGATTGCTTCGTTTGGGGAAATGTGAAATACAAGTTCCAGTTTTGCAAAGTGGTGATGCTGCAAATCGCTATCCTGATTTGGTCGTTCTTCGAGAGGAACACTTGGAAATGACCCAAAAGCGACTGACGATCACGCTAGAAATGCCGCCTCCCCAACTTGTGGCAGAAGTCATCAGTCCCGGCAAAACAAATCGAGAGCGGGATCTGATTAGAAAACGTGCTCAATACGAAGCAGTGGGTATCCCTGAGTATTGGCTGATTGATCCGATCGCTCAAACCATTACAGTTTTGAAGTTAGAACTCAATCGCTATATTGAATTAGGAATTTTTAGCGGTCAGAGCCAACTGATTTCGACAGAGTTTCCAAACTTGCAATTGACAGCGGAAACGGTGTTTCAGCCCGAATAGACGCAGAACTTCATCAGCAAGATCACAATGGAACTTCCTGAATTTCTGCGAAGGACAGGAACGATTCAGGAAGTTCCAAAGCTTGGCTCGATCGCTGGCACCGAATCGCGAAGCTACAATCCGAACATTCCTCTGCGGTTTCCGGGATTTGAGGAAAAAACTCGCCCTGCGTCTCATATCGATCGAGCCATTGACTAAACTGATTCAGCGATCGAATTAATCCCTGCCGCGTTTCCTCATGCTGTTTCGCACTGTAAGAAAGCTTCAAACTCTGCGGCGATTCCGTTTCCCCTTTCGCCTGAAAAAACCAATACGTCATCGAAATCTGCTCAAGCGCGAAATCACTCGTCTCAGCCAGCACAAACGGATACAAGCGAGACTGCCAGCTTTGTGATAAGCGATCGCTTCTTAACGGCTTCGGATAAGTCTTCCAATCGAGAATCTGCGCCTCTTGCTCAGTCAAAATCAACAAATCATACACAACCGTCAACATATGCCCCTGAAATTCCAGCATTCGTAGATGTTCGCTCTCTCGGAACATCGGATCGTGAATCTGTAGAATTTGCGGAGCAGCGGCAATAAACGCATGAAACCACTGTCTCAGTTGCGGATCTTCTTGCAAAAAAGGCTCGATCGGTAAACCCATTTCCCACTGCTGCATCAACGAATGAAACCGACTTCCCGCCGCAAGTCGCTCTTGTTGATCAGGAGAATTCGGTGATCCCAACTGCTCTAGATACGTATGCTGAAATTTACGCGGACACAGTTCTAATAGATTGAGATGACCTTGAGAAAGTCGCATCGATTACTCTTTGGTTAAAACGAACACACTACCTTCGTTGCCGCGCCCGATCCGCAAATCCTCATCGAGATACGTAATATCGAGCCAACCCTGCTGATCTCGGTTCTCGATACTAAAGTCGATCGCAGCAAACTTCTGATCGGATTCTAGCTGTTGAATCAGATGACTGGGCGACTGGTAATTTATGAGACGCTGCAACCCAATCAGCGATCGCTCAAATTTCACATCGACGCGCCGTTCGGACAGCGGACGAAATCGCGCCCCCACCGAAACGATCCCCTCCAAAAACGGCAGCCCCGAAACTTCCGCAATGTTGTACAGCTTCGCTTCCGGTGCGCGAATACATTGATACACCTGACCTAAGTTAATCAACGGAAACCGATCAATTCCGAGAATGCCGCGACTGGTCGTATAAAGTAGTCGCCAATCGCCATCCAGCAAACTCAACGCTTCAATCGGTCGCGGAGTCGGATTTCGATCCTCAAGCTGTGCGATCGCGGACAAAATTCCTTGTTTCTGGGCATCGTTGGCAAGAAGACCCCGATTTTTCCCGGCGATCACTTCAAGTAAAGCCGATTTCCCGATCATGACGCGCTCCCAGAGTAAAAAGCAACCAGTATTAATCGTAATCGCTCCCTACGCCTCTGTTTCAGTTTGAAAACCTTTCTTAAATCATGGTCGATCGACCTTTAGAAAGAATCTTCTTGACAATTTCAGAAAAATGTACACAATGCTTTGAATCTAAAGCGAAACAGATTCATCTCAGAAATTGCTCGAATTGGAGCAAAATCGGTATGCCAAACGTGCCCGTAAGTGGTATGCTCTGGGTGTTTTAGTCGATCTAGAATAGAAGCAGACCTTTTTACTGCTGGAGTTACAACCGTTCAATGATTCATAACCCCTCTTTACGTCAAGAAACTCGAACTTCTCGCGCAGCGATTATCCCAATGCAGCAAGAATCCTCGATCCTTGACTGGCTCGAAAGTTCCGGTCGGCTTTTAGCGCGTGACAACGCAGATTTCGACTACCTCGATGATGAGGAAGAAATCAACGAACTGATGGAAAATGATGGCGGCACCTTTGATACCGATGATGACGATGACGATCTCGATCCAGAAGATTAGACGATCGACTCGGTTCTAAACCGAGTTATTTGGCTGAGTGTGGTGTAATGTGCGGAGTGAAGTGAAAAACCTGTGGACGCAAAATTATTTACAGGACGAGCCTTGAATTTCTCAGGAACACGATTGTTCCTTCTACTCACGATTGGCATGACGATCGCATCGATTGGACTCGATCATTTCGGTGGTCGCGGTTGGAGTCAGAGTGCATCACTAACCCTTCCAATGTGGATGAGCGGACTGGCGACAGCAGGAGTTGGTTTCTGGGCAGTTCCGTTTCTCAAGGCATTGAAAGCGGGACAAATTATTCGCGAAGATGGGCCCCAATCGCATCTGAAGAAGGCTGGTACTCCGACGATGGGAGGCGCTTTCTTTGTTCCCGTGGCGGTTGTGATCGGACTTTATTTATCAGAATTTTCTAGCAATGCGATCGCCGTTTCAGCGCTCACGCTGTCTTACGCTGCGATCGGATTTATTGACGACTGGCAAATTATCCGCCGCAAGTCGAACAAAGGAATCTCACCCAAAACCAAGATGGGACTGCAAATCTTTTTTGCGGTTGCTTTTTGTCCCTGGCTGATGATCACAAATTCAAGCTTGACGACGATCGCGCTTCCCTTTGGGCTGATGTTGCCATTAGGGGCGCTATTTTGGGTTCTATCTTGTTTTGTTCTCGTGGCAGAAAGTAACGCTACGAACCTAACCGATGGCATGGATGGATTGGCAGGTGGAACGGTCGCGATCGCGCTTCTCGGTTTAGGAGCGCTAATTTTCCCACAACATACCGATCTCGCGATTTTCTGTTCAGCGCTGAGTGGTGGCTGTCTTGGCTTCCTCGTTCACAATCGCAATCCGGCACGGGTGTTCATGGGCGACACGGGATCGCTGGCATTAGGGGGCGCACTCGCTGCGGTAGGCTTGCTGACAAACTCGCTGTTTGCGCTGTTGATTCTCAGCGGTCTATTCTTCCTAGAGACGCTTTCTGTGATTGCTCAGGTTACGTATTTCAAGGCGACGAAAGATGCAAACGGAGTCGGCAAGCGTCTGTTTAAGATGTCGCCGTTTCACAATCATCTGGAGCTGACAGGCTGGTCTGAAACTCAAGTTGTTGGCTGGTTTTATGCGATCGCGGCGCTGCTTGCAGGATTCAGCATCGCGCTTCATTAAGGTTCATTTCCGCACAAAAAAACTACGATCGAGTCACTAAAACCTGTTATGATAGTGGCTCATCACTCTGGAGAGATGGCTGAGTGGTCGAAAGCGGCAGATTGCTAATCTGTTGTACGGTCTTGAACCGTACCGAGGGTTCGAATCCCTCTCTCTCCGTTCAAATTCGATCTGTAAAAGAAACCTCGTCGAAGGATCTAACGACGATTTCGCTTTTTATCTAACCGTTCAGATGAGGCAAACCAGATCTCAGCGGGAATCAAATCATGAGCATCAGCACGACCATTGTTATGGCTGAGGTGAATTGCTTTTACTCGATCGCCAATTCTCAACAGAATCCCAAGTTCTAATTCGGGTGAGTTCGCGCCTGCCGATTTCAAGAGGGAATAGGAGTGCGATCGCACAGTTTCCGAAAACAACCAAGATCCGAACGTATCCGATCGCTCAAATCCTAGCTCGGTGAGTTTCCAATTCTGATTTACTAAATTGAGTTCGATCAGTTGTTGGAGTTCGGGAAAGTCTTTTAAGGGTTCTGAGTGAAAGCGATCGCGATATGCCGCAAGATTCAATCCCTCTTCTGACAACACCGAAATCAAGATAAACCGCCGTTTTTGCTCCTCTAAATCTAACTCAAAGCCATAGTTTACGAGATTAAAGTCTTCAGTGTTGTTGTATTGTTCGATGATGCTTTTAATCTCTTTTGCGTTCACTGCATAATCATTTGAGTAGTGCAAAGAAGTAGTATACGATCGCGCTCCACATCCTAAACCAATCATGCCGTCTGCTTGACAACAATAAACGGGTGCAGACGTTTCGGGTGCAGTGTTCGATCGAAACATTCGCATTGAAACTTGGGTGTAGCCTTGTGCTTTGAGGAAGTCTCTACCTGTGCGATAGCAAGCGAGGCGAATATCATCCCATTCTCGATCGCTGATTCCTAATCCGGTCAGCGGACGAACATAGAGCGGGTACAGATAAAGTTCTTCAGGCTGAAAGACTAAAGCCGTTTTGAGCGATTGAAGCCAAGTTTTTACTGTTTGTCCTGGTAGTCCATAAATTAGGTCAATGTTCAATGTAGGAAAGTTCACTTCTCGGATTCGAGTCAGAGCAGCTTTGACTTGATCTGAAGTTTGGCGGCGTTGGGTTGAGAGAGCTTCGCTATCGATGAAGCTCTGAACACCGATACTAATTCGATCGAGCCCACGATCGTGCAATACCACCAAACTCTCGACAAGCCCCTGAGAAGAGTCATCCCCGGTACAAACTCCGTCACCTCCAACCCAAACCCCGATCACCAGTGCTTCAGTCTGTTCGGCTCCGGGCATTTCCAATAACACATCGAGTTGATTTGCAACACTATCATCTTCGTCGTCATAGTCACACCGAAACGCATACGCAAACTGTTGGGATTCGGCAATGCTTCCTCTGGATTAAACTGCCAAACTTGCCGCTTCGCAAACTGTTCCACATGATCGCTATATCCTAAACCCTCAAAGCGCTCTGTCATGTTCCACAGCGGCGGATGAGTGAGCGGTGAACCTTGGGGTTGTCGCAACAGCCAGCGCGATCAACGACGCACCAATTTAGATCGATCGCTCAATGCCTGATGCAAACATCCCAGTCCCGCCGTTCCATAGCTCCAAGCCTGATCAACCGCTTCTAAACGAATGGAGAGATCATCGTGTTTAAGCTTTTGCTGAATCCCTTCGATTCCGCCGAGAAGTGCGCCTTGATGGGGTGCGGGAGATTGTCCACCGAGAATTGCGTCAAAGTCTGAAGGATTAGAAGTCATAAAAAATCCTAATTGAGTTTTGAGATCGCGCTTTGTTCTACTAATACGGCCTGTGTGAGCAAATCCCGAACAGTTGCGGTTAAGATTCGATGTTCTGTCACTTGTAATTCGACCGAAATTCGATCGATTCCTAGTTGTCCCGGTGGATCGAGTCGCGCCACACAGACTTGATTACGATCGCGATCCAGCGATCGATAAGTTTCCTGCTGGCGTAAAGGCGTACTGCTCATTCGCCCCTGAGCATCGTAAATCACTTCTGATTCGGTCACTTGCGCCACTTCTCCAATGTCTAACCGAATCTCAGTTTGCCCTTCTGAAGCGGCTTGTAACATTAATGGTTCTTCACGCTGACACGGATATTTTGTGCCAGGTTCAAACAAAGGGAAGTAGCTATACGATCGAGAATAAGGCTCCCATAATCGAATTGCATAACCATGTCTCAGATAGTCTTCTAATCCAGCAATTTGAGTTAGCGCTAATGCTCCATGTGCGACTGCTTCAAATGGTTTGTGTATCTGAACTCTTTGCCGTCCAAAATACGAAATGAACAATTGCTGAATCGCGCGAATTTGGCAGCTTCCACCGACTAATAGAACTTGCTCAATGTCCGATTTTTGTACACCTTTTCGCCTTCCAAGCTGTAAGGTTTCGTCGATCGCTTGGCGAACTTGCTCTAATAGTTGCCGATTTTCTAACAAGTTCTCGAACTGCGATCGCGCTAACACCAAATCGTGATAGATAAAATTCTCTTCGTCGAACCAGCTTTCTTTGGCTTCATCTACGCTTGAAAGGCGAATCTTTAGCTGTTCTGCGATCGACAATAAATTCTGCCAGCCGATTTCTCCAATTGATTCGCGCGTGGTGTTCATCTGCTGAAGATAGCTCTCGACAATCCAGCGATCGAGATCCTCACCCCCAACATACGCATCCGCTTTCGCTAACACTTCAGCCCGTAAAACTTCCTGCCCGGTCGCCATTCCTGAAATGCGAACTAAGCTTAAATCTAATGTTCCGCCACCAAAGTCAGCCACTAAAACTGTAGATCCGGGACGCTGAACCGCATAGCCTAATGCTGCCGCAGTCGATTCATCCACGAACTTCACATCAGGAAAACCAAACTTTAAGGCAACATCCTGAAACCAATCAAGGTATCTTTCAAATGCGCCGACTGGAACTGTGAAAATTAACAATGAAGGCTCAATCTGTGCGGCTTTGATAGCTTCCCAGATTTGGTTGAGAAAGTGAACTGCGATCGCTTCGGCATCATAAATCTGTCCGTCGATCGTTCGTGCAGGGGGCTGAAAATCTGCGGCTAAATCGCGTTTGAATGTGCGAAAAAATCGTTGCGGTTGCATCAATCCGAGACGCTGCGATCGCACAGTTTCCCCAACAACAAAATCCCCTTTTCCCTGGACAAACACTAGGCTTGGTATCACTGCCACTTCGTTGAACAATCGAGTAATATTCGGAACTCTCAATGTGACTGGCGCTTGTGTATCCGGTTCTAAGATACTAATCACCGTGTTACTGGTTCCAAAATCGATCGCTACTGCGGTCATGATGTTGCTCCAGCAGGTAAAGTTCGACTCACTTTGGCAGGAATTAAAATGCGATCGTCATTCCGATATCCAATAAATCGCACAAATACTGCTTCTCCAGGTGCTAAATCGGCAACATCACCCTGATGCAGTTGTGGATCGAATTCGACTTGTTCCCAAGGTTTGCCGATCGCTTGATAGTCCCAGAATTTGATCAAATTATCGAGTGCGGTGAACATTCCAATCAGATTTCGAGCAGGCAAATCTGGCTTCGTTTCGGTCATCCGTCGAACACTCGGATATTGCGTTAGCAAGGATTGAATTTGCTCGAATGCTTTGATTTCAGAATCTTGTTGGGTTTGAGTTGATTGTGTTTCTAACTGCGATCGCAATCTCGCGCACTGTTGCTTGAATTCCTCGATCTGAATTTCTAAGGCAGCTTTCTCACGCTGGCTGGTTTGCCAATCTGCGATCGCACTTTCTAGTTTCTGTTCAAGATTCGTTTGCGTTTGCTTGAGGGCATCGATTTCCGATCGCAATATTGCTTCTGTGGCTTGAGCGGCTTTATGCGATCGCCAATAAAATGACCCAAGCCCAACCAAGCCCAACGATAACCCAATCACGCCCAAATCCATTCGATTACTCCTGCTGAATCGTTTGGGATTGTTCGATATTTAGAGAATTGTCTGCGCTGTCGTGATATTCGGGTAAGAGATCGCGCGACTCGATCGAGCCAAGCGATCGTTCTAAATCTTCGGTTGCCAAGGTACAACTTTCACCCGCACCATTTAGCACTGTTTCCGTCACTTTGCCATCTTTGCCGATACGATACTCAATTTGCTGATAGTCTGCCATCGTCGTAGAAGAGGTGAGTTTGTTCCTGCATTATGCACCACGAAATCGAATTCAAACTAGAAAAAATGTACTACAAAAACCCGATTTTGACAATCGTAGTGATCCTCAAAATCGGGTTTGAATGAGATATTGATTTGTGATTATTGAGCGCGTGGAGCCGAGATCGAAGGCAACTGCGCTTCGTTGTACCGCCGTGGTACTTGAGCAAAACGATAGTTGGTCAATTGGCTGGCAGTCGTAAAGTGTTGATTGATAATCGGCAAGCTTTGATTCACCAGACCCAGCAAGCTAGGATTACGACCAAAAGCGGCTTCACGCTGATAGACGGCTGCATTCTCTAGGTGAGCATTGACTCCACCTTCATCGAGAAACGCAGTGTCAAACTGCGTTCCAGAAAGTTGCTGCATCCGCGTCATCAGTGCTTGATACTTTGGCCCTGGAACTTGCGGCACGTTCGCCCGAATTCCAGGTGCAATCTGTGTTAATTGTCGAATGACGTTTTGTTGCTCCTGAGCTTCAGCTTGGGCAAATTGTCGCACTGCTTGATTTTGGGATCTTTGCAGGGCTAATTGACTCAACATTAGGTTGGCGCGTCCTGCCTCTCCTGCGGCTTGCACAAACGCTAAATCAACCGCATTTGCTTGTCCAACTGGAGTCGGGAGAACACGCGGGGTTTGAGCATTCACCTGCGAAAAGAACGAACCCCCGATCGCGAAACACAATCCCACGATCGCAGAAATTGCCACGATAAAATACTTTCTCAACATGAAAACTGTCCTATTTCTACAAAAATGAAGAGCATAACTTCGGGGAAATTCCACAGATGCTCTTCATTCATGTTCGTAGCTGGAGAAACAGTTTCCTCTCTCTACAGAAGTGTTCAGAAGGATTAGATTCCAGATCCATCGAGGAACTCATCGATCACACGATCGCGCAATCGACACGCTTCCCCATCGTTCACAGATTCAGGTTTAGAGCCTGCCGCAGGCATCGCATAACAAACCGCTAATGAATCGCGAGTTTGCAGCATTTGGATCTGTTGCTCTAATGATTCAATGCGATCAACCAATGCTCGAATCACTTGCGCTTCTGAGTCGGGTAAACGTCCATGTTCTAATGGCTCAACTCGTTCGCCAGCCCGATACACAATCCGCCCCGGAACACCCACAACAGTGCAATCTGACGGAACATCACGTAAGACGACTGATCCCGCCCCAATTCGTACATTATTGCCGAGTTGAATGTTACCTAATACTTTCGCGCCTGCGCCAACGATGACATTTTCGCCGAGGGTTGGATGGCGTTTGCCGCATTCTTTTCCAGTTCCGCCCAATGTCACGCCTTGGTAAATCAGCGCGTAATCTCCGACGATCGCAGTTTCTCCAATCACCACGCCCATGCCGTGATCGATAAAGACTCCTTGACCGATAGTCGCTCCAGGGTGAATCTCAATTCCAGTCCAAAACCGTCCAATCTGCGAAATCAATCTCGGCACAAATGGTACGCCCACTTTAAATAGCCAGTGAGCGATCCGATGAAACATCAATGCTTGCAGCCCTGGATAGCAGAACAGCACCTCTAGCCAGTTCCGAGCAGCAGGGTCACGATCGAAAATAATTTTGAAGTCGGCAATCAGGCTTTTCAGCACAATGGCATCCCTATGTGGCGCGATAAGACCAAAGCTTATCTTAGCGTGTCAAGTGAATCGAGGTCATCCGCACTGCAATTTCAGCAAACCTCCTATAATTAGAACCTGCAATCTCTCACGCGCTACTCATGTCAGACGAACTTCGCCAAACTCGAATCGAAAAAGTTGACCAACTCAAGCAGTTGGGGATCAATCCGTATGCGTATCGGTGGGAATCGACCCATACTGCGACTGAATTGCAGGAGAAATTCGCGGAGTTGCCGAGCGGGGAAGAAGATTCGATCGAGGTTGCGATCGCAGGCAGAATCATGGCGCGTCGGGTGTTCGGAAAGTTAGCGTTTTTCACCCTACAAGATGAAACAGGAACAATTCAGCTTTATCTAGAAAAGAGCCGAATTCAGGAACATATGCCCAATGATCCGGAGGCATTCAATCATCTCAAACAGTTGACCGATGCAGGCGATTTTCTCGGCGTACACGGCATGATTAAACGCACCGAGAAAGGCGAATTATCGGTGTACGTGAAAGATTATGAGATGTTGACGAAATCATTGTTGCCCTTACCAGATAAGTGGCATGGTTTAACCGATGTGGCAAAGCGCTATCGGCAGCGATATGTCGATTTGATTGTGAATCCTGAAGTGCGCGATACGTTTCGCAAGCGGGCACTGATTACGGCAGGAATTCGGCGTTATCTAGATGAACAGGGATTTATTGAAATTGAAACGCCTGTGTTAACGAGTGAAGCAGGTGGAGCGGATGCACGTCCGTTTGTCACGTATCACAACACGATGGATATGCAGCTTTATCTGCGGATCGCAACCGAATTGCATCTGAAGCGGCTAATCGTCGGTGGATTTGAGAAAGTGTTTGAACTCGGTCGGATTTTTAGAAACGAAGGCGTTTCGACGCGGCATAATCCGGAGTTTACATCGATCGAGGTTTACCAAGCCTACGCCGACTATCACGACATGATGAATCTCACTGAGTCGATCATTACAACCGTGGCGCAGAAGGTACTCGGAACGCTCAAACTCACTTACCAAGGCGAAGAAGTCGATCTCACCCCACCTTGGCGACGGGTGACGATGCACGAGATTGTACAGGAAAAAACTGGACTTGATTTTGCTCAGTTCACTGATTTAGACGCAGCGAAAGAAACGGCGAAAACGGCAGGACTTCGAGACATTGAAGCTTGTCCTTCGATCGGTAAATTGCTCAACGAAGCATTTGAACAAACCGTCGAGACGACTTTGATGCAACCGACATTCGTTCTTGATTATCCGGTAGAAATTTCACCGTTGGCGAAACCGCATCGATCGAAGCCTGGACTGGTCGAACGATTTGAACTCTTTATCGTCGGACGAGAAACCGCAAATAGCTTCTCGGAGTTAACTGATCCATTAGATCAACGCGATCGATTAGAAGCGCAAGCGGCCCGAAAAGCAGCCGGAGATCTCGAAGCGCAGGGTGTGGATGAAGACTTTCTCACGGCTTTGGAGTATGGAATGCCGCCGACTGGGGGGCTGGGGATCGGAATCGATCGCTTGGTGATGGTGTTGACCGATGCGGCAAGTATTCGCGATGTGATCGCATTCCCGCTGTTAAAACCTGAAAAAGCGGAAACGGAAGAATAGTTTTTGCGCTTGCATAGACACGATTTGCAGTGTGATTCTGTCAAATTCTTTGCACTAGAGTTTCACGGGTGTGGTAACTATAGATTGGCTTTCTATCTGTATTCAAGCCGATGACTCAATCCCCCGATCCCAACAATCGCCCTGAAACGCCTACCCGCCGTCGCTTGTGGCTAACACTGCTTAGTCGCGCCGGAATTCCGATCGCAGTTCTCAGCGCCTTGGGGATCGGGGGTGGGCTTTGGTACGGGTCAAAATTCGTACAGCAAGATCTCGCGCCGCTATTGGAGCGGAATTTGAGTGAATTGCTCGATCGTCCCGTGGATTTGGGACAAGTTGAGGGCTTTTCGCTTAGCGGGTTGCGGTTTGGCAAAAGTTCGATTCCTGCGACTCCAAATGATCGCGATCGAGCTTCAGTCGAAGGAGTCGAGATTGGGTTTAACTTGTTGCAATTGTTGCTAACTCGCAAGCTAAATCTAGATATCACGCTGATTCAGCCCGATGTGTATCTGGATCAGGAAAAAGATGGGGTCTGGGTAAAAACGCAAATCAAAGCACAAGAACAACAAGGACTGATCCAAACTGAGCTTCAGCAGATTCGATTCAAAGACGGCAATCTTGAACTCGATGCGTTCCCAAAACCAGAACAGAAGCGGATTCCGGTCACATTTCGCCAAGTTACAGGCGCTACAAACTTCTTTGATAATGGTCGGCGGATTGCTTACGATCTCAATGGCGAATCGACGAAACAAGGCGGAGTCGATATCAAAGGAGAAACGATCGTTAACAACGGCTTGAATTCTAATCTCAACATTCGAGGAAGAGAACTTTCAGCCGTGGAAATCGATCGATTAGTTAAATTCCCAATCAATCTCACTCAAGGGCGAACGAATGGAAACGTTAATGTTCAGCTAAGACCGGATCAACGTGCGATCGTCAAAGGAACCGCAAACTTCAAAGATGTCACGGTTCAGATCCCGCAGCTCCCTCAATCATTCGCAAAGTCAGCAGGAAATCTGCAAATTGATGACACTTTAATCACATTAGATAAAGCATCTTCGCAACTCGGAAAGATACCATTTACGGCAGACGGAACGATTGATACTGAGAAAGGCTTTAATGTTGCTGCAAACGTGAGAGCAGTCAGCGTGAAGGACTTCTTTGATACGTTCAACGTAGATCTTCCATTTGAGACAACCGGAGAAGCGACCGCAAACATCAAAGTAACAGGGGCAGCAGAAAGCCCGATCGTTAGCGGCAGCGTTCGGAACACTAAAACTGCGCGAGTCGATCGCATTAATCTGACTCAAGCAAGCTCCGATTTTCGGCTCAATACTAAAACACTCAACTTAGCTTTATCAAACATTCGCGCTACGCCTGAAGTGGGCGGACAAGTCGCTGCAAGTGGAAATCTAGACTTAAACGCGCCACAGTCGATCGCAATTAACTATCAAGCGCAAAATCTTCCGGGAGATGCGATCGCACGACTCTACAACAATGGAACGCTACCGATCACAGTCGGGCGGGTAAATGCGCGGGGGCAAATTGTTGGACAATTGGATCAAGTGCAAACGATCGCGCAGTTCCAAGCGCCAGAAGCAACTTATCCAGGCACAGGCGAGGTCGTTGTTTCGGGCGGAAATACGGTTCTGAGAAACGCAGTGTTTCAAGTCGCAGGCGGAACCGTTGCGGCTCAAGGACGAACGCTCAATGGACGCTGGCAAGGAACCGTTCAGGCTTCTAATGTGCAGGCAAGCCGATTTTCTCCACAAGTTCAAGGACTGATTAACGGGAATGCTGAGTTAGCCGGATCATTAAGTTCGGTACAACCGGAAAATATACAAGCACGAGGACAAGCGCGACTCACGAACGGCAATAGTTTTGTCAACGCTAACTTTAATGCGATCGCGGGTCGTTGGCAGGCTGATACACAAATCGCTGGAATTGCCTTGAATCAATTTTCTCCACAACTGCGCGGAGATCTCAGCGGCAATGTCAGACTCGCAGGGGCGTTGAATGCACTGCGACCGGAGGCGATTCGAGCAGATGGACAGGTGCGATTGTCTCAAGGAATTTCGCTAATCGATCAGCCCTTAGTTGCTCAGATTAACTGGGATGGTCAGCGGCTCAATATTCCACAAGCAACGGCTCAAGGGTTTCGAGCAAATGGGGTGATCTTGGCAGACCTAAGCGGAACGCCACAAATTACAGGATTAGATTTAGCTGTCCAAGCGACGGGATATGCGCTCGCAAATCTACCAATTCCGCGTCCGCCTGTGACTCAGCTATCCGGTGCGGTCGATTTGATTGGGCGCGTTACCGGAACGCCCGATCGTCCAAGAGTGGTCAGCAATGTTACCGTTCGAAAATTATCACTAAACGGTATTACCTTTGATCCGGTTCTGAATGGAACATTAAACCTGCTTCCGGCTCAAGGCTTTGATCTCAGAGTTGCAGGGGTTCAGGATCGAATTGCATTAAATCTTGATCCGAACTTTAGACCTCGATCGCTGAACGTTCAACGCGATCAAGCGACCTTAATCGGACAGACTAGAGGCAACATTTTCCAAGTCGCAGTGCAACAGTTCCCGATCGAGGGTTTTGTGCTTCCGGGTGTAGATGTCTCTCAATACGGCGGCATCGGTGGCACACTGGCGGGGAACCTAAACATTGATCTCGATCGATTGCGCGTCATTGATGGCAATGCGACCGTTCAAAATTTGCGAGTCGGCTCATTCCGCGCCGATGTTGCAACCACAGGCTTTGTCAATCGCAACAATGTCTTTGAATTTAGTGACACCGTTCTATCAAAGGGACAGAGCAAGTACACCCTAACCGGAAATGTGGATTTGCGATCGCAGCCGAAATTCAACGGCAAAATCGCGATCGCGCAAGGCAGAATCGAGGACATTCTCGGCGGCTTGCAGTTTTTCGACATTCAAGACTTTGCCCGTGGCGCACAACCTCCAGCGTATAACAGCGCTGCCGATCTCAACCCGATTGCAGTGGGTAATCCGCAGGCTCCTTTGATTGATCAACTGCGGCGATTTGCTGAAATTAACGCATTGCTGAGACAGACCAATCAAGCGATCGCAAACAATCGAATTCCTCAGACGGCTGATATTCGAGGTAACTTTGGCGGTGATATTACAGTGAGTGCTTCGGTTGATCAAGGTGTTCAGGCGAACTTCGATCTACGGGCGCAAAATGTCGAGTATCGTCCTTATCAATCCCAAATTCGATTAGTCAACGGCGAACTTCAGCCAGTCAACAATCGCGTTTTAACTGCCGAACAAGTGATCGCACTCGGTAGCTTAAACAATGGCGTTGTTTCGCTCGAACCGTTGAGAATTCAATCCGGTGACTCTCGCATTGATCTAACCGGACAGTTCGGCGGCGAAACTCAATTCGGACAGTTAACCGCGCAAAACTTACCGATCGCAGAAATCGATCGCTTTTACCCGCTCCCGCTCGGCATAGATGGCAAACTCAATACGACCGTCACCATTAGCGGCACTCGCACCAATCCTTCCGCCGTAGGACAAGTTCAAGTTGCAGATGGCTTTTTGAACGGAAAAGAAGTCGAATCTGCGACAGGCAACTTCACCTACAACAATTCGCGTCTCAGCTTCGGTAGTAACATTGCACTTTCAACCAATGAACCGATTCGGATTGACGGCAGCTTTCCCTACCAACTCCTGCCCGATAGTGTTCGTCCTGACAGCAGCGAAATTAGCCTGAATCTTGATGTCAAAAACGAAGGGCTATCGGTGATCAATGCGTTTGTGCCGCAACTCGCTTGGCGGGGTGGACAAGGCGCAGTGAAGCTAAATGTTGCAGGAACATTACTGCGCCCAGAAGTGACAGGCTCGATCGCGCTTTCTGATGCCACGATCGAATCCACTGCACTCCAATCGCCCCTCACCGGAATCACCGGATCAATCTTATTTAACCGCGATCGTTTGTCGATCGAGAGCCTACAAGGGCAGTTCAACCGTGGACAAGTGATCGCCAAAGGAACGTTACCGATTCTCGTTGCAGCAGATGCCGATCCGAACAATCCACTACAAATCACACTCGATCGTTTAGCAATCAATCGCAAAGGGTTGTATCAAGGGGGCGTAACCGGAAACATCACTATCCTAGGAACTGCATTTGCGCCCGAAATTGGTGGACAGGTGCAACTTGCAGACGGACAGATTCAATTACCTGATACAGAAGCAACGGAAAGCACTACAAGCCCCTCTACACCGGGTAGCAATCGACAAAATTCCCAACCTAGCGCCACTCTTAATAACTTGAAGCTAGTGTTAGGCGATCGAGTCCAGATTGTTCGCGCTCCGTTGATTAACTTCCTCGCATCGGGAACTTTAACTGTCAATGGTGGACTAGATGCGCTTCGACCTGAAGGAACCATTCGCCTTAGAAGCGGACAGGTGAACTTGTTTACGACGCAGTTTGTTCTAGAAAGAGGCTATCCGCAAACTGCGATATTTGAACGCGATCGAGGGCTTGATCCGGTGTTGGATGTTCGCCTCATTGCTTCTGTGCCAGAAGTTACGGGCAGCCGGATCGCCGCCACTGGAACCGCAGAGTTTGCTGATAATTCCATCTCTGCACCATCAATTGCTAATCTAGGATCATTGCGAACGGTGCGGATTCAAGCAAAAGCAACAGGAGTCGCAAGTCAGTTGTTTCAAAACTTAGAACTCACAAGCAGTCCAAGCCGCAGTCGCACCGAGATTGTGTCACTGATCGGCGGTGGGTTTGTCAATACATTAGGACGAGGCGATAGTACCTTGGGAATCGCGAACCTAGCGGGATCGGCGCTACTGACGAACATTCAAGGCTTTATTGGAAATGCGGTCGGGCTGAGTGACTTTCGCCTGTTTCCGACTTTACTCGATCGAGGTCAGCAGCGCGGATCGACGCTTGGACTTGCCGCAGAAGTCGGGGTTGATATCACTCGCAACCTTTCTGCATCAGTGCTGCGAGTGCTAACGGCGGATCAACCCACTCAGTTTGGGGTGCGCTATCGATTTAGCGATAGCTTACTGTTTCGTGGCTCAACCAATCTATCCGGTGATAGTCAAGGCGTACTGGAATACGAATTCAGGTTTTAGAGAAACGGCGTAACGCGATCGATCAATTGCTGCGGGCGAATCACACCTTCGATTTTATCGACGGGTTGCGCTTGTTTGAACACCACTAACGTTGGTAATGCCGTGATGCCGTATTGACTTGCAATTTCGGGATATTTATCCACATCGATCTTTACAATTTTCATCTTATCTTGCAAGCTTTCTTTTGCAAGATCGAGAAAGCCCGACATCATTTGGCAAGGGCCACACCAAGTTGCATAAAAGTCTACCAGGATTGGCGTTTCCGAGCCAGAGAGTAGTTCTTCAAAGCTGTTAAACTGCTGTTTCGTTGCCATTTCTATTGAGTCTCCCATATCGTGTTCTTCAACACTAGCGCGTGAATGGAAAATCGTCTCAATCAGTCAGATAGAGAATTGTTAATGCTTGACAAAATGGTTTTCAAAACGTCTTTTTCGATGCGGAAATCACGATACGGTTTAGGGTGCGGTTGCACATTCGATCGAGGTTCTGATGACTGAGGCGATAAACGCTGATTCGACTCGAATTTTGTTCAATCTCCATCAGGTCAATGAGATCGCTCAGGGCTTTTCGGGCTGTCTTATGCCGGAAGAGATTGCGCGATCGGTGACTTCTGGTTTGGTGGAGAAGTTTGCGGGTGCGATGGCGCGATTGTGGCTCCTAGAACCCGATCAAACGACGCTGAAACTGGTGGCATCTTCGGGGTTATCGACGCGCACGGATGGACGGTTTGGGCGGGTGCCGATCGGGGCGTATAAAGTCGGAAAAATTGCGCTAAACCGGGTGTCGTTCTTGAGCAATAATCTGCCTGCTGAATCGTGGGTAGGCGATCGAGACTGGGCGATCGAGAACAATATTTGTGGATTTGCGGGATATCCCTTAATTGCGAACGATCGCGTTTTGGGTGTGTTAGCAATGTTTAGCTGTCATCCTTTAGAGCCTGCCTTTCTCGAAGTGTTGCAGACTCTATGTGCGATCGTCACAATTTCATTGGATACTACGATCAAGTATCAGCAAAAACAATCCTTCACTCAATCGCCGCGATTTAGCGAATTGATGTTATCTGATCAGCTTGTCAGTGTGTTGAGTCAGACACGATTTACTTTAGTTGGAACCGAAAAACGGCTTTCACCTTCAACCGTATATGGATTTTTAAAAGTTGCTGAAGTTTTAGCACAGATTAACTGTACTTATGGAAGGTTGGTTTACGGTGAGGATTCGGTTGCGCTTGATGCGATCGTCTCCCCAAGTCAAGATCCTGATTTGATGCGGGAACTCAAACGGATCTGCGATCGTATTTTTCCAAAGGCGTTTCAACTCCAACCCAGCCCCGATCAAAAAGCAATCCAAATTTTGCTAAAAGTGCCTTTTGATCAAACGTTTTCATCCTCTATGCTCTCTGAGCGCGAAACTGAGATTTTGACACTTTTGACTCAAGGATTTCGCGATCGAGATATTGCCGATCAATTGATTATTAGCGAAAGCACCGTCAAGTTTCATTTGAATAATGTGATCAGCAAGCTGAAGGCACGAACGCGATACCAAGCGATTTATCAAGCGATCGTGCAGGGTTGGATTTAGCTACTGATAAAGATAGGAAAAACTCACGCTCGATCGTGTCCCCTAACACTACTGATAGATTAATATGCTTAGTATTTAATATTACAAAAAATTACCACTCTCACCCCTTACGCTGCAATCATCAGTACCCAGCTTCCTATGCAAACTCACTATCCAGTCATTATCGTCGGCGGCGGTCAGTCAGGCTTATCGATGAGCTACTGTCTCAAAGAAAAAGGGATTGATCACATCATCTTTGAGAAAAATGCGATCGCTCACGCATGGCACACCAAACGCTGGGACACATTTTGTCTCGTGACTCCAAACTGGCAGTGTCAGCTTCCAGGCTATCCCTACAAAGGCGATGAGCCGCACGGATTCATGGAAAAAAATGCGATCGTCGATTACATCAAAAGCTATGCCGCATCGTTTGATCCACCGATTTGTGAAGGTGTAGAAGTTCTGAAAGTTCGGCAAAACAATGACGATCGCTTTGAACTCATCACCTCGATCGGCAACTACACAGCGGATCAAGTGGTGATTGCTGCGGGAAGCTATCATTCTCCTAGGACTCCAAGAGTCTCTGGGCGATTTCCTGACACGATTCAACAGCTACACGCCTCTGATTATAAAACTCCGCAATCTTTGCCTGATCGGGTGTTAGTAGTGGGAACAGGTCAATCAGGCTGTCAGATTGCAGAAGATCTTCATTTAGCCGGAAAAACGGTGTATTTATCGGTCGGAAGTGCGCCCCGATCTCCCAGACGCTATCGCGGTAAGGACGTGGTGGACTGGTTAGATCAGATGGGCTATTACGATTTATCGATCAACGATCATCCCCAAAAAGAAACGGTCAGAAACAAAGCGAATCACTACGTTACAGGTCGAGATGGTGGACGAGAAATCGACTTACGCCACTTCGCACTAGAAGGAATGCACCTTTACGGCAGACTGAAAACAGTTTCTGGAACCACGATCGAGTTTGAGAACAATCTCAAGCAGAACTTAGATCACGCGGATGCCGTTGCAGAAAGCATTAAGAAAACGATTGATACTTTCATCGAAAAACATCAAATCGAAGCGCCGATCGAACCGCCCTATCGTCCAATTTGGGAACCTGCGGAAGAACTGCGATCGCTGGACTGTCAGAACATTGAAGCCATTATCTGGTGTACGGGCTATCAATCCGATTTTCGCTGGGTCGAAGTTCCAGTGTTCGATGGAAAAGGGTATCCAGGACACGAACGCGGCGTTACGCAAGTTTGGGGACTGTACTTTCTCGGCTTACCGTGGCTTTACACTTGGGGTTCAGGACGATTTTCGGGAATTGCGAGAGATGCTTATTATCTAGCAGATTATATTACTGCCAGGAAAAAAGTCTCTCAGGATAGTGCTTGGAGCGTTGTGAATGAGTTTTTGCTGGGGTCTTGACCTATCGATTTCGACAGGTACTTCCAATATACGATCGCTAAATTGAAAAAATTGATCGTATTCCCTAACACTATCGCTAGAGTTAAAAATTTGGTATTAAGCGCTACAAAAGATTGAATCCAATCCCGACTAATCTTGCAGCAAACTTATGAAAGGAGAGCGTCATGCCTGAGATTACTGCTCCCGCCCATCAAGCTGGCGACTTTTTTGTTGATTACGAAGAGAAAGTTTTTCCCGATGTCAAAGCGGAGCCAGGCGAAAAGGCTCTAGTTACATTTCATACCGTCGCCTTTGAAGGCTCGATCGGATTTGTCAACTTGCTGCAAGCGACCCGTCTCCTCCGTAAAGGCTTTGAAACCTCAATTTTGCTCTATGGCCCTGGGGTCACACTCGGCGTACAGCGTGGCTTTCCGAAGCTTGGCGACTCCGCTTTTCCAGGTCATCAGAACTTTAATGATCAGCTCAGTAAATTTATGGCTGAAGGCGGAAAAGTCTATGCATGTCGGTTTGCACTCCAAGCCCTTTACGGACATGGTGAACCCTCTCTAACTCCAGGAATCCGCCCGATTAATCCGCTGGATGTTCTGGACTTAGTATTGCTGCACCGCAAAGATGGCGCGTTTATCCTCGATACTTGGACTCTCTAAACTGCAATGACAGATGCCAACATCGTTCGAGCAGCGGCGGTACAACTCAGCCCAGTGTTGTTTAGCCGAGAAGGAACGACTGAGAAAGTTCTCGATGCGATCGCGGCGGCTGCCAAAGAAGGCGCACAGTTGATCGTATTTCCAGAAACAGTCATTCCGTACTATCCTTACTTTTCTTTTGTTCAGCCACCTGTGTTGATGGGTAAGGAGCATATGCGGCTGTACGAAGAGGCTGTGACGGTTCCAAGTCCTGTGACCGATGCAATTAGCCGCGCTGCTCGTTCTTATGGCGTTGTGGTCGTTGTGGGTGTGAATGAGCGAGAGCATGGATCGCTCTACAATACTCAGCTTGTTTATGATGCCGATGGGACATTGCTGTTGAAGCGCCGCAAAATCACGCCAACCTACCATGAGCGCATGGTTTGGGGACAGGGAGACGGAGCGGGACTCAAAGCGATCGATACTGCTGTCGGAAAGCTCGGTGCGCTTGCTTGCTGGGAGCATTACAATCCGCTTGCTCGATTTGCATTGATGGCGCAGCACGAACAGATTCATTGTTCACAGTTCCCAGGCTCAATGGTGGGTCAGATCTTCACCGATCAAATTGAAGTCACGATTCGGCATCATGCTCTAGAAGCAGGCTGTTTTGTGGTGAATGCTACGGGCTGGCTTTCTTCAGAACAAGTGAGTCAGATTACAAGCGATGAAAAGCTTCAAAAAGTACTCAGTGGAGGGTGTAACACAACCATTATTAGTCCTGAAGGCAATCATCTTTGTACTCCGATTACTGAAGGAGAAGGAATTGCGATCGCAGACCTCGATTTTTCTCTAATCACCAAACGCAAGCGGATGATGGATTCGGTCGGGCACTATTCCCGACCGGATCTTCTACAGCTACAAGCGAATTTTGAGGCTCAGACTGTCTTAAAGGAAGAGTTAGAAGTGCGATCGTCTGAACAAATGTCAATGCTCATTTCTGACCCCTAATTTCAATGGACAAACAACGGCTAATCACGGATCTGCAATCACACGGATTAAAACTGGTTGATCCAAATATTGGCGCGACTGGGCGGAAAGGGGGCGCAGGTCCGTCAGATCACAAAGCAATCATCATTGATGGAACAACAATCATGGTTCCAATCTTCAACACGATCGCAGCAAAGTCGCCTTATGGAATTGATCAGACCGCACAAGTTTTAGAACTGCACGGAGAGCCAATCACACCGATTAGCTTTCCACAGCAACCTAACTTTTATAGTTTGACAACAGCGGATGGGGTTCCCTACTGGAAAATTGCCTTATTGCATAGCCGCGATGTTCTTGCTACGACTGTTCTACAAACTTGTATGCGGTACAGTGATCCTGAAACCGCTTGCCAGTTTTGTGCGATCGGGCAATCTCTCTCTGCCGGAAAAACAATCGCTCGAAAAACACCCGCTCAACTTGCAGAAGTCGCTGAAGCTGCGGTGCGATTAGACGGTGTGAAACACATGGTAATGACTACCGGAACACCAAACACCAGCGATCGAGGAGCAGCCTATCTAACAGAATGTGCCGCCGCAATCAAAGCGAGTGTTGATCTACCCATTCAGGCGCAGTGTGAGCCACCTGATGATTTTGCATGGTTCGATCGGATGAAAGCCGCAGGGGTCGATAGTTTGGGAATGCACTTAGAAGCGGCTGATCCGATTGTGCGATCGCAGATTATGCCAGGAAAAGCTTCTGTGCCGTTGGACTACTACTACAAGGCATTTGAGGCGGCAGTAGAAATCTTTGGTTGGGGTCAGGTAAGTACGTATCTGCTTGCAGGACTAGGAGACAGTTTAGCAACGCTGGTAGAAATGTGCGATCGCTTGATCAATCTTGGTGTTTATCCGTTTGTCGTGCCGTTTGTGCCGATTACGGGAACTGCTTTAGAAGGGCATTCTGCACCTAAGAGTGAGTTCATGTTTGCGTTGTATGAGCAAGTGGGAGCAACGTTAAAGCGATCGAGCTTATCTTCGACTGAGATCAAAGCGGGTTGTGCAAAATGTGGAGCGTGTTCAGCACTGTCGAACTTCGAGTCGTAACGTATGTCTTATCAGTTCAAGCTTGCAAAGTCTCCGGCTGAAATCGAGGACTATTTTGAGTTGCGTCGAACCATCTTTACCGAAGAACAACAACTGTTTCAGAATGATGTCGATGAGATCGATAACATTGCTTATCCGATCGTTGCATTACACAATGCCCAAGTGGTCGGTGTTGTGCGAATCTACGAAGTTGAACCAAAAATCTGGTACGGCGGACGGTTAGGCACTCATCCCGACTATCGCAAGGGTTGGCAGATTGGCAAGGGACTGATCTACAAAGCGGTCACAACTGCAAATGCTTGGGGCTGCGATCGCTTCCTCGCAACGGTACAGCTTCAAAATGTGCGGTTTTTTCAGCGACTCCACTGGGAATCGCAAGCAGAACTCACAATCTGCGATCGACCGCATCATCTAATGGAAGCGGATCTCAATTTCTATCCTCCTGGAACTGAGCCAGGACCGATATTGCAAGTCAAAGAGGCTTCGTAATGTTAATGGAACTTGCTGCACAACTTCAGCGATCGCTTAATCTACTCCAAAAACAGGACATTCAAACTGCTTCTCAAGCGTTGAAGCCGAAGTGGGGTAGTGCAGCAGTGCGCTTGGGAGACGACTGTGCAGCAATTCCCGATCGAGAGGGTTATCTATTGTTTGCCGCAGAAGGAATGCTGCCCAAGTTTGTCGAAGAGGAGCCTTGGTTTGCAGGTTGGTCGGCGGTAATGGTGAATGTGAGTGATATCTATGCAATGGGTGGAACCCCGATCGCGGTTGTCGATACGCTTTGGAGCAAGTCAGGGGAGCAGATTGATTTGCTTTGGGAGGGAATGAAAGCAGCATCAGCAGCATACAATGTTCCGATCGTAGGAGGACATACGAACTGTCACAGTTCCTACACTGCGCTTTCAGTGGCAATTTTAGGCAGAGCAAAGCATCTGATCACGAGCTTTGATGCTCAACCAGAAGATGTATTGTTAGTGGCAACTGATTTTCGAGGAGAGCCACATCCGAAGTATCCGTTTTGGGATGCTGCAACCAAAGCTGATCCGGTTCGATTGCAGGCAAATTTATCTATCCTACCCGTGCTTGCAGCAGCAGGATTGTGCAATGCAGGCAAAGACATTAGCAACGGTGGTATTGTTGGAACCTTGTTGATGTTGCTGGAAACCTCGGACTGTGGAGCGGTTTTGAATCTTGATCGCATTCCTTGTCCTGATGGATTAACGCTCGATCAATGGTTAATTAGCTTTCCGAGTTATGGTTTTTTGCTGAGTGTTCACCCCAATAATGCAAAGATGATTCAAGCTCATTTTCGGCAGCAAGATCTAATCTGTGAGATTGTGGGAACAGTCCAAACGGGATCGCGGCTGGTATTACGATCGGGTGAAGACTCGATCGACTTTTGGGATCTATCGGAACAAAAGCTCACAGGCTTCTCAAAGCCCGGAGCCTTGCTATGAGAATCGCACTTCTAACTTATTCTACAAAGCCGCGCGGGAGCGTGATTCACACCTTAGAACTGGCAGAAGCACTTCATCGGTTAGGACACTCTGTAACCGTATTTGCGCTCGATAAAGATGGAAAAGGATTTGATTATCCGCTGTCTTGTGAGGCTCGATTGATTCCTGCAAAACCCGCTTCTACAGAAATTGATCAACTCATTCAGCAGCGCATTCAGGAATTCGTCAGCTACCTAGAACAATCAGAGCAACCTTATGATTGTTACCATGCTCAAGACTGTATTGCTGCAAATGCCTTATGCACATTGCTAAAACAAGGCAAGATTCCGCACTTTGTCCGAACAGTGCATCATATCGAAGACTACAGCAGCATCTATCTTCAACAATGCCAAGATCGATCGATTCGTGAAGCTTCTCTCTGTTTGTGTGTCAGCGATCGCCCTCAATTTGAACTACAAGAATACTATCAAATCAATGCCCCGCGAGTGATCAACGGTGTCAATCTGGAACGATTCTCGCCGCATGGCTCAACCCTAGAGTTGAATGGTTCACCGATTTACTTAACGATTGGAGGAATCGAACCCCGCAAGAATTCGATCCAACTTTTGCAAGCCTTCAAGCAGGTTCTTTCTAAATTTCCGAATGCTCAATTGATCATTGCAGGTGGTGCAACATTGTTCGACTATCAATCGTATCGCGACGAGTTTTTTACGATTGCAAAAGCCCTAAGCTTAGAAGATGCGCTCGTTTTACCCGGAGTTCTCTCAGATGCAGAGCTTCCTTCGCTGTATCGAAGTGCAGATGCTTTTGTATTTCCATCGGTAAAAGAAGGTTGGGGCTTAGTCATTCTCGAAGCGATCGCTTCAGGACTCCCTGTGATTACTTCTCATCAACCGCCTTTCACCGAATTTTTGAACGATCGACAAGCGCTCTTGGTCGATCCTTTCTCGATTGATGCGATCGCTAACGCGATGTGTTGTGTGTTTCAATCTGCCGATTCGCTCCGCCAGCAAAGTCAGTCAATCCTTTCTCAATACACTTGGGAAACTTCCGCCAAACAACATATCCACCACTATCAAACGCTGCTCTATGCCTGAAATCCGTTTCCAAATCCGCTGGTCTGACGGCACACAAGACTCGTGCTATTCACCTTCGCTGATTGTTAAAGAGTACTTCAGTCCCAACACTGAGTATGAGCTAGAAGACTTTGTACAGCGATCTCGAACCGCATTAAAGATTGCAAGCGATCGCGTGGAAGCCAAATATGGTAGACCCTGTGGACTCGCGATCGGTCAACTGCACGAAATCGAAGAAAAATCCAAACAATACGTTCATCTTCCTGATGCAAAAGTACGAGTGATCGGGTTTGTTGAATAATTTAGGGTGTAGTCAAATTCAAATTTGGCTAGTCAAAGGACATAACTGAAGCGCAAGAGAAACAGACTTCGCTTACCGATTAGAATTGAGGAGTCTGCTTAAGGAATTTCGTGATGGTGTTGCAGCAGCCCAAATCGCAATTGGTTCCGCCGTTGGAAAGTGGCGATCGCTTAACTCGCGCTGAATTTGAGCGGCGATACGAAGCGACCCCTGAACACTTTAAAGCAGAACTAATCGAAGGAGTGGTATACGTGGCATCCCCTGTTCGCGCTTTTCATGGCGATCCGCATTTCAATCTAATTACTTGGCTGGGTGTTTATTCTGTTGCAACACCTGGAACACAGGGATCTGACAACGCTACAACTCGACTCGATCTTGACAATGAGCCTCAACCAGACGCGATGCTGCGAGTTGTGCGAAGTGGGACAACGCAAGTAAGCGAAGATGGTTATATCGAAGGTGCGCCGGAACTTGTGGCAGAAATCGCAACGAGCAGTGCAGCGATCGATCTCGGTGCAAAAATGAACGCATACCGCCGCAATCGCGTTCAAGAATACCTAGTTTGGCAAACGTTTGAAAATCGGTTCAGTTGGTTCAGATTAGAGAATGAACAGTACGTTTTAGTTGAACCAAACGACACAGGAATCATTCAAAGCCAGGTCTTTCCCGGACTTTGGTTGGATGTTACTGCGCTGTTAAATGGTGAGATGATTACGGTACTGAATGCGTTGCAGGGGGGATTGCAGTCTCCAGAGCATCAAGCTTTTGTACAGGAATTAGTAGAACGTTTTTAACGAGTTTTCCAGAAGAAATCTGCAATTTCTTTATCCTTCAAAAATTCCGCTGGCGGATTCAACAAAATCGTAGACTGTTTGATTTGCGGAATTCGTCGTGCAACTCGACTAGGAATGCCGTCCCCGTAAACGAGGTGCCCTTGACCGACGAGAACAATCATTTGACGATCGGGATTTTTCTTCAAAAACTGAGCGATCGCGTCTGCCATCGTTTCATCCCACAATACCTGAGCTTCAAAGAATCGATCGAATCCGCGATTGTTGCCTTTACCTGAATGAAAGCCATCAAAAATTTTGCGTAAGCGATCGCGATATCGATCCGGTTCGGTGCGAATTTCAGCGATCGGCGGAATGTAGCGCTTCTCTTCTTTGGTCAAGCCGGCTAGTCCCTGGCGCGCCACTTTTCGAGTCACTTCGCTTGGCGTATTCAGTGCAACGACAGGTAACTGATTCTCTTTAGCAAAGTCGATAATTGGGAAGTAAAACTCCCAAGGAAATCCCCAGCGTTTATCAAATTCGGTGAACTCCCGCAGCATCGAATCGGTTGCTGCTCCCGCGAGATAGCTATCTAATCCGGATTGAAACGGACGCTGAAACATTTCCATCCCGATCGCTAATTTAGGATTTTGCTGATAAAGCGATCGAATAATTTCCAACTGAGCGCGATGATCTGCCTCGTTATCATGCGTTTCGCCCACATAGATCACTCGCGATTGTTTCAATTGCTTAAGAACAGTCTGAGAATCTAACTTCTGTTGTGTAGGGGTTGTGATTGTAGAAGTTTGAGCATAACTGGGTGCAGACCATAGAACAAGCAAGCTGAGTGATAAAGCGCAGAGTTTCGCAATGGATTTTCCCGTCATGAACCTTCTCCAACAATACTTTCAATCTGCTCCGGATCAGTCGGTAAAGCAATGCTCAAGACTTCCGAACCTTCCGCAGTCACTAATACATCATCTTCGATCCGAATCCCCCGGACATCTGCAAAGTCAGCCAACCGATCCCAGTTCACGACTTCACGATATTTCTCTCGACGCTCTAAATCGCTAAGAAGTGCTGGAACTTGATAAAAGCCAGGCTCGATCGTCACAACCATTCCTGCTTGTAAAGGTCGATCGAGTCTCAGATATCCCAGTCCAAATCGAGAACTTCTCGATCGACCTTTTTCATATCCAGCCAGATCGCCCAAGTCTTCCATATCATGCACATCGAGTCCTAACAGATGCCCGATTCCATGCGGAAAGAACAACGCATGAGCATCCCGATCGACTAAATCCGCCGCATTTCCGCGCAAAATTCCTAAGTCGATCAAGCCTTCTGCCAACGTTTCACACGCCAGTAAATGAATATCGAGATATTCAACACCGGGACGAATTTTTGCGATCGCTCGATCGTGTGCCTCTAAAACAACTTCATAGATTGCTCGTTGAGTTGGCGAAAATTTTCCGCTTGCCGCCCAAGTTCGTGTAATATCCGAAGCCCAACCGCTCTGAGTTTCCGCCCCTACATCCGCCAGAACTAAATCTAATTGTCCGATTGCATGATGATACTGCTCATTATGCAAAACTTCTCCATGCACCGTCACGATACTGTTGTAGGCACAAGTCATGTTGTGCGACAAAATCACGCTTTCCATTGCGGCTCGGATTTGCGCTTCGGTTTGAGCGTTTGAAGTTGCTTGCATTCCGATTCGATGAGCTTCAACCGTAACAGCAATCGCTTTACGAATTTCAGCGATCGCACTTTCATCATGAGTCAACCGCAATTTGATGATCGCATCTACGAATGCTGGATGATCGATTGATTCAGATGAAAAATGCGACATTTCAGACAGCGGATAAGCAGCATCGGCTCCAATCTCTAAAGCAATTTGATCGCGAGACGGTGAATCACCATGCCAAAGTGCGCTGGTTGGATGCGGATCATCGAGAAAAAGCGTCAGGCGATCGCCTTCGATTCGGATAGCTGCATTGGGCAGCGACAAACCCGCAAAATAGAGAAAATGACTACTCGCCCGAAATGGATAGGTATTTGCTGGAAAATTGCGAGATTTGAGATTGCCCGATTCCAGGACGATCGAAAAATCAATTAACTTAGAAAGCTTTTGTCGTCTTGATTTGAGTGTGTCAGCCAATCGACTCATGAAGTTTTTTCTGCTAAGACTCCATTTAAAAAGATATCGGCAATTCCCTCTGCCATCTCTTTCATTTCGTTCGGAGAACTACCGGGAGCCATGATTGTATCTTGACTGAATCCCGCGATCGTAAACATTCCAAGAAACACTCGCGCCACCATTCTCGGATTCATCGGTCGATAAATACCTTGATCCATCGCCGTTTGAAAAAATGCTTCTGCCACATCTGTCATTTTTTCGACCACATCGGTCTGAATACGATCGCGCAATTCAGGATGAAACTGCGCCTCCATAAAACAGACCTTAAACAGATCGACATTTTGGTGCATACTAAGCATTCGTTTTCGCATCATTTGCGCGATCGCTTTGTAGCTGCCCATCTCGCTTAATTCTGTCAGCAAGTCGGTCAGAATCTCGATCCAACCCTGCGTTGCGACTTCGATCAGAATCGCTTTCTTATTGGTGAAATGCCGAAATAGCGTCCCTTCTGCGACTCCTGCTTTTTCTGCCAAGTCCCGCGTTGTGGTGCCATCGTAGCCTTGCTTCGCGAACAATTTCAGCGCCGCTTTCAGAATCCGAGTGCGGGTTTCGGTTTCAACTTGTTGGGGCAGTCGATTAATAAGTGGCATCGCATAGGAAGACAGACGGGATCACAAAAGTCGCCTGCTGCTTTCATTGTGCAGATAATCGCAGCGATCGTGCTGAAGTGTTATGGAGTTTACAGATTTCAATCAAAGAAATTTCAGTTACTCAACCGGTCGTTAACATTCGCAATGATTCACTTAAAACTCCACATTTTGGGGCGTGCGCGGGAATGGAATCACATCTCGAATGTTTGCCATACCCGTCATAAACTGAACTAATCGTTCAAATCCCAAGCCGAATCCAGCATGAGGAACGGTTCCATAACGCCGTAAATCCAAGTACCACCAATAAGTTGCGGGATCTAAACCTTGCTCCACAATCCGACGCTCCAAAACGTCTAGTCGTTCTTCCCGCTGCGATCCGCCGATGATTTCTCCAATCTTGGGCGCGAGAATATCCATTGCTCGAACCGTTTTTTCGTCGTCGCTCAACCGCATATAGAACGCTTTGATTTGCGTTGGGTAATCGGTGACGATCGTTGGTTTTTTAAACAAATCCTCGGCTAAATAGCGCTCATGTTCCGACTGCAAATCTAAGCCCCACTCCACCGGATACTCGAATTTTTTGTCGGCTTTTTCGAGAAGCTCGATCGCTTTTGTATAAGTAATCCGCTCGAACTGATTGTTAATAATGTTCTCGGCGGTTGCCAGCACGGAATCATCAATTCGCGCGTTGAAGAACTCCATATCTTCCGGGCAATGTTCCATCACATAGCTGAAGATATATTTCAAAAACGCTTCAGCTAAATCCATGTCGCCATCGAGATCGCAAAATGCCATCTCTGGCTCGACCATCCAAAATTCTGCTAAGTGCCGCGATGTGTTCGAGTTCTCTGCTCGAAATGTGGGGCCGAATGTATAGACATTGCTAAACGCCATCGCCATGATTTCGGCTTCAAGCTGTCCGCTCACGGTTAAATAAGCAGGTTTACCGAAAAAGTCTTGGGTGTAATCAATTTCTTTCTGTTCATTCAGCGGCACTTGCTTCAAGTTCAAACTCGTTACCGCGAACATTTCACCTGCGCCCTCGCAGTCACTTGAGGTAATCACAGGGGTATGTACCCACAAGAAGCCGCGCTCTTGAAAGAATTGGTGAATCGCAGCCGCGCAAGCATTTCGGACTCGAAACACTGCACTAAGGGTGTTGGTACGCGATCGTAAATGTCCAATGTCTCGCAAAAACTCAAACGAATGCCGTTTCTTCTGCAACGGATAAGTTTCGGGGTCAGCCTCTCCATAAACCGTCAAAGTGCTGGCTTTCAATTCAATCCGCTGCCCTTTACCCGGAGACGGAACTAATACACCCGACACCTCAACCGATGCCCCAGTACTAATTCGCTTCAAGCTCGTCTCATAGTCTGGTACATCCTGATTGATCACGACTTGCAGCCCTGCCATCGAAGAACCATCATTGACTTCAATGAACGAAAATCCTTTTTGTTCTCGCTTAGTGCGAACCCAACCTTGGATCGTCACGGTTTCGTCAGGTTGACCAGCGCGGAGAAGTTCTGCAATACGTCGAGTCATAACAATACTAGGGGCTAGACAAACTAGAAGGAGTAGAGGAATTGTTTGGCGTTGGCGTTTTCAAGGTAATGAAAGCGAGCGACCAACCGATCGCAATCCCCAATCCCCCAAATCGTACCGCCTGCCAGAAAACTTCTTTCAAGCCTGACCAAGAAAATAGCCGACTTTCGAGATTCAATTCCAGTTCTTCTAATTGTTGCTCAATTTCTCGTAATTCGGCTTTGAGTGTGGGAGATTTCCCCTGAGATTGAAGATCTGTCTTTTGCTGCTGTAAGGTTTCAATCTGCTGCTGATCGCGTTGAACTTGAGCATAGCGATCTTTTAGTTCACAGAGCGATCGCTCTACTTTTTCCAAAGCCTGCTCAAAGTTAATCTCGTCTGAAGAAGCCACCATGCGCCAAAATAAGTGATAGACGCTTCATTTTACTCACTCTTCTTTATGTCAGAAATTCTTTCTTCCCAGCAATCTCTCTCTGATGCCAGCACGATCGAACTCGCTCAAGCCCTAGCCGAACGATTGAGTATTAGAGATCGAGATTGGCATCGCCTCAAATCCAACCGTAAAGCAAGAGCGATCGAACAGTCTGCGGTCGCCTTGGTCTATCTGCTCAAAGACAATCCTGAAGAAGCGTTGCCGAGATTGCAGCAAGCAGTAGGCTGGCTCGATCGTTCGATTTCTGCTCCGCCTTGTCCGACTCATGGCGATCGTCGATTGAACTAAGCTTTCTTCCCAAATCTCGATTTCAAATCATCGAGCGAAGCAGGCTTTTGAGAAGTTTGTTTCTGCTCGGATTTTTTCTGCTCAATTTGTTTCGCTACAGGCTGACTTTTTGTGGGAGCCGATTTCTCCGATTTCTCTCCTGATTTCATTGATAAGCTAATCCGCTTAAGTCCAACATTCACTTCTAAAACTCGGACTTTCACAACTTGTCCCACTTTCACAATTTGATTTGGGTCGCTGATAAATCGATCGCTCATTTGCGAAACGTGGACTAATCCATCTTGGTGAACTCCGATATCAACAAATGCACCAAAATTTGCCACGTTCGTAACGCTGCCCTCAAGCTCCATCCCGATCTTAAGATCTGAGATTTCCTTGATCCCCTCCCTGAAGGTTGCATATTTAAATTCAGCGCGTGGATCACGTCCCGGTTTCTCTAATTCGCTGATGATGTCTCGTAATGTTGGTTCCCCGATCGCATCCGTCACATACTTTTTCAAATTCAATTTAAGCTGTGATGCAATCTGAGCCGTCTGCGAAATCGGAACTTTTAGATCTTTCGCGATCGCTTCTAAAATCGCGTAACTTTCCGGGTGAACTGCTGTATTATCAAGCGGATTTTTCCCATCTCGAATTCTCAAAAATCCTGCGGCTTGCTCGAATGTTTTCGCGCCCAGTTTTGGAACCTTTAGAAGAGATTTGCGATCGCCGAACACTCCATTTTCATTCCGGTAAGCAACAATATTATTCGCAACTGTCGCACTCACACCAGAAACAGACATCAGCAGCTCTTTCGATGCTGTATTAAGGTCAACTCCGACATAGTTCACACAGCTTTCGACCGTTTCATCAAGTTTCTTCTTCAGCAGCTTCTGATCAACATCGTGCTGATACTGTCCAACCCCGATCGACTTCGGATCAATCTTGACTAATTCAGCCAATGGGTCTTGTAACCGCCGACCAATACTGATCGCACCTCGAACTGTAATATCAAGATCTGGAAATTCTGCGATCGCAACCGGACTGGCTGAATAAATCGAAGCTCCCGATTCGTTCACAATCACTTTGATTGGTTTGTCCTCCAACCCTGCCAAAACTTCCGCAACGAATTCATCAGTTTCGCGGCTTGCAGTTCCATTCCCGATCGCAATTAATTCAATTTTGTATTTCTCAATGAGTTGCTTTAAAGAAATTGCAGCTTGTTTTCGTTTTTCTGCCCCAGTATGCGGAAAGATCGCTTCGTATTTCAAAAACTTCCCTGTTTGATTCAGTACCGAAACTTTGCAACCTGTTCGGAATCCTGGATCGATCGCTAGAGTCGGTTTCATTCCCGCTGGAGCCGAGAGCAATAATTCTCTCAAGTTCGTTTCAAAGGTCTTGATCGATTCAGTATCGGCTTCTTGTTTTTTTTGCGATCGTACTTCCGAAATAATCGACGTTTTCATCAATCGATTAAACGCATCTTTGAGCATCGATCGATAAAATTCTCTAACAGATTTGCCTCGAATAATTTCAGACTCTAAATACTGGTGTACGGCATCCTCATCAAATGTAAGCTCGAAACTTAGAATTCCTTCTGATTCTCCACGATACAAAGCAAGAAGATTATGAGGCGCGATCGTTTTCACTTTCGCCTGATAGCTTCGGTACATTTCAAATTTAGTTGTACCTTCAGGATGTTCACCTTTAATCCGCGATACGAATACACCAGTGTCGAATAGAAATTCTCGTAAATACGATCGTAATTCTGCTTTTTCTGAAACTTCTTCCGCTAAGATATCCGATGCCCCTTGTAGCGCTTCACTAGTCGTTTTAACTTCTTCGGATAAATACTTCTTCGCTTCGTCTTCTAAAGAAACCGATTGTGCTTTCGGCTGATTCAAAGCAGCAATAAATTCTGCCAATCCGCCTAAACCTTTTTCTTTTGCGATCGTCGCTCTCGTTCTCCGCTTCGGACGATACGGCAAATACAAATCTTCCAGCTCATTTTTCTGCAAACAAGCTTCAATTTTGCTCTTTAATTCCTTAGTTAATTTGCCCTGAGATTCGATCGAGTCCAGAACGCTTTTCTTGCGCTCCTCCAGTTCCGTCAGATACGTAAATCGATCGAACAAATCCCGCAACTGCACTTCATCCATTTCGCCCGTCCGCTCTTTGCGATACCGCGCAATAAAGGGAACTGTCGCCCCTTCTGCAAACAATTCCAGTGCATTTGCCACCTGGAACGATCGCAGTGAAAGCTCTTCTGCCACGAGTTGAGGAATGTTGGTCATGAGAAAAACTCGAAACTCAGCACAATTTGCATCGAGTTCCGAGTGTAACCTAGAACCGCTGAGGTGTCACAGTTCCCGGTGTAGTTGACCCTGGCGTTGTTGATCCGGGTGTCGTTCTCGGTGGCGTTGGGCTTGTCTGACCTGGAGAAACAGGCGGAGTCGGAGAAGTTGAACCCGATGGCGGAGTTGAGACAGGCGGAGTCGTTTTGGAACCCGGCAACACCGTAGGAACCAAATCACGATCGCGATCGGTCGCATCAATGCAATTCGCGATCGACTGATCCGTCGTCAACTTCAATTCCCGACTCAAATCCACCACACATTTAGAGAAGCGCTCAGGTAGCAAACTCCGGCGACAGCTATCCAACACATTCACAGTCGCAGTACTGGGCGCTCTCCGACTAATATCCACGACACAAGTCGCAGCTTCCACCGGACGACGCACCTGACGGCATACCGCCAAAGCATCATCTCCCGAAATATTATTTCGGGTAATGCGATCAACACAAATCCCTAAATCCCTCGGACGAATCGCCTTTGCACAAGCATCTGCCGCAATTGCCGCTGTCACCTTTCCGCGCGTCAAATCCCGCGCGCAAGCATCATAATTCGCTTCATCTACCCCCGGACGAATAAACACATCATCTAGTACCCCTGCTTTCACAGGCATCGATAGCCCTACTAAACTCGCCCCTACGATAGATGCGATCGCGCTACGCATCCCCATCGACTGCATCAAATTTCGCATCAACATTAATAGAGTCCTCGCCCCACGGTGCAAACTTTAGAAGAAATTGTGGCATATCCTTCCACCAAGCAAGCACGAAGATCCAGGAGATTTAATCAAAACCCTTACCCCAGCACAAATTGTCCTCGATTGCATCTAAATTTTTATCACGAGAAAAGGTTGCAATTTGCATACGAGTACTCTGAATCATCACCCCGGATGAACTAGAGTGATAACAGGTAGAACCTACACTATTGCTCACATCACATCATCCGAAGGATACCCCGGTATGCATTTGAGTGAATTGACCCACCCAAACCAGTTGCATGGATTATCGATTTTTCAGCTTCAGCAAATCGCGCGTCAAATCCGCGAAAAGCACCTGCAAACTGTGGCAACGATTGGGGGACACCTCGGTCCTGGATTGGGTGTTGTTGAATTAACCCTCGCCCTTTATCAAACTCTGGATCTCGATCGCGACAAAGTGATCTGGGATGTCGGACACCAAGCGTACCCCCACAAACTCATCACGGGACGATACGCCAATTTCGATACCCTTCGACAAAAAGACGGCGTTGCAGGATATCTGAAACGCGGCGAAAGTAAATTCGATCATTTCGGTGCAGGTCACGCTTCAACGAGCATTTCTGCCGCGCTTGGCATGGCACTGGCACGCGATGCCCAAGGCGATAACTTCAAAGTGGCAGCCGTGATCGGCGATGGCGCACTTACAGGTGGTATGGCGCTCGAAGCAATTAACCACGCTGGACATTTACCGAAAACAAATCTCCTCGTCGTTCTCAACGACAACGAGATGTCGATTTCTCCAAACGTTGGCGCAATTCCTCGCTATTTGAACAAAATGAGGCTCAGTCCCCCTGTTCAATTCCTCACGGACAATTTGGAAGAGCAGATGAGAAATATGCCGTTCTCACCAGAGTTGTCCCGCCTCAAGGAAGGAATGAAGCGTCTTGCTGTCCCGAAAGTGGGAGCTGTCTTTGAAGAATTAGGCTTTACTTACATGGGTCCGGTCGATGGACACAATTTAGAAGAGTTAATCACCACCTTTAAGGAAGCACATAAGCATCCAGGACCAGTTCTAGTTCATGTCGCAACCGTGAAAGGAAAAGGATATGCGATCGCTGAACAAGATCAAGTCGGCTACCACGCCCAAACTCCGTTCAACCTTGCAACCGGAAAAGCAATTCCTTCAACCAAGCCCAAACCCCCAAGCTACTCCAAAGTATTCGGGGAAACCTTGAGCAAATTGGCAGAAAACGATCCGCGCATTATTGGCATTACCGCAGCAATGGCAACCGGAACCGGACTCGATATCTTCCAAAAACGAGTTCCAAAACAATATGTTGATGTCGGCATTGCAGAGCAGCACGCGGTCACATTAGCCGCTGGACTCGCCTGCGAAGGAATGCGCCCTGTTGCTACCATCTATTCCACCTTCCTACAGCGTGCCTACGATCAAATCGTTCATGATGTCTGTATCCAAAACCTCCCCGTATTCTTCTGTATGGATCGTGCAGGCATCGTTGGCTCAGACGGACCGACTCACCAGGGAATGTACGATATCTCTTATCTCCGATCGATTCCCAACATGGTGCTGATGGCTCCCAAAGACGAAGCCGAACTTCAACGAATGCTCGTCACTGGCATCACTCACACCTCAAGCCCGATCGCAATGCGCTATCCACGCGGTAACGGCTATGGTGTTCCACTCATGGAAGAAGGCTGGGAAACGTTACCGATCGGTAAAGGCGAAATTCTCCGCCAAGGCGATGATCTCCTCATGCTCGGCTACGGCTCGATGGTTTATCCTGCGATGCAAACTGCCGAAATTCTCAGCGAACATGGTATCGAAGCCACTGTAATCAATGCCCGATTTGCGAAACCGCTCGATGAAGAACTCATTCTTCCACTGGCTCAGAAGATCGGTCGAGTGGTCACACTCGAAGAAGGCTGTCTACCGGGCGGCTTTGGAAGTGCGATCGTAGAATCTTTAATGGATGCCGAAGTGATTGTCCCAGTCACCCGTATCGGTGTTCCTGATATTTTGGTCGATCATGCGACTCCCGACCAATCGAAGGCGGAATTAGGATTGACTCCTCCGCAAATGGCAGATCGGATTCTGAAGACGTTTGCGAAAGAACGGAGTGCGATCGCGGCGCTCTAAGTAATTGCTTGAGGTTTTCGATTAATAATCATCCGAACCTCACAGCCAATTTTTCTGAATTAGTCAAAAATTCCAGGGTAGATTGAGCATTGCTTGATCTACCCTGGAATTTTTGATATACACAACCTTGGCGAGTTGGTTCTGTTTACCAGGAATCTCTTGAACCTCGAATAAGCCAGCATCTCGAACTAGCAATAAAAGCTTTTTATGTCCATAGTTTCTAGGATCAAAAAACGGAGAAATTTTATTGATTTGTGAACCAAGCGCTCCTAACTCCGCTAATCTGTCTTCTCCCGCTGTCGCCTCAAAAGCTCGTTTCAGTAAATCTGTTAATTCTTTATTGACTGGTTCTTGTTCTTCTAAAGGCTCACCTTTATATCTGGTATATCTGGACGAACTCCTGGTTAATCTGCTTTGTCCCAGAAGCGACCTTGATATCCTCCGCTGCGAAAATCTCAGTGTAAGTGAATTTGTCGCATGCCTTCTGAAATGATGTAGGTGTCTGCTTACGCCCGAATCTACGGACAAACATCCCAGCCTCTCAGTCTGCAAGCCGTGTAAAATCACTGTCACTTGACATCAGACAGAATCCATCAAAGTTTCCTGCATACAGCAAATCCATCGCATCAATGATTAAAGCGCTGTCCGTCGCATTCTTGCCGGACACATAACTGTACTGCTGAATTGGCTGAATAGCGTACGTATGCAGCTTCCCCTTCCACCCGTTCAATTGATTACTTGTCCAATCGCCGTAAATCCGTTTGATGTTCGCAGTTCCGTACTTAGCCATCTCTTCTAATAATGTAATGGCTCGATTAAGTTTGCACTTGCATTATCTGCATCGATTAGAACGGCCAATCAATCGTCTCTCAGTTTTCTCTCGCCCACAAATCGATCTCCATAGCGATCAAACTCAAGAATTTCCCTTTTCAAGCTCAACCCACTACATCCTAAAAAGATCTTTAGAGCCTCAAAGTTCTGCACCGAGGACGTTTGGGAGCACATTAAAAGAAACTTTGAAAATGGTGTTGACACCCTCCTGTCCCTCACGCTATATTGGTTAAGCGGTGAGGGAAGCCAAGCGAGAGCGAAGCACTTCACCAGTGCC
>JAHHHU010000077.1 GCA_019359175.1 Phormidium tanganyikae FI6-MK23 | reverse complement strand
GATAGTTTTGCTTGACCATTTGTACCGCTAACGCTCGTTTCAGTTCGCGCGAGTCAGGATTGCTGTCGATGAAGTGTTTCAGGTCGGTTTGCATCGGTCGGTGAAGTCATTGTTCTCACCTTAGTCTTCCCATCTTTCTCAATTTCATATCTCAGTTAGGATTGCTATATATTGCATTTAATTGTCAATTTCTTTGGATTCTAGGAATTGCTAGTATCCCTTCATAATAGTCATTTGCCTGTTCTTTTGACGTGCCCTCAAGAACAGATTCTAAATAACGTTGAAGACGCAAAAAGTTAGGGTGATAGCGGTCTCGATACTGAGCGTCTGAAATTGTGATCTCTTCCACAATTCGTCCGGGACTCTCACCAACAACAACTAGATTTTGCCCTAGCAAAATTGCTTCTTCTACATTGTGTGTCACCAGAATCATTGTTGTATTCATCTCACTCCAGAGCGCAAGCAGAAATTCTTGCAAGCGTCGTCTTAATTGAACATCTAGAGCAGAAAATGGTTCATCTAAAAGAAGAACCGTTGGCTTGACGACGATCGAGCGAGCGATAGCGACCCGTTGCCTCATTCCACCTGACAGTTGATGAGGATATAACTTACGGGCATGAGATAACCCTACTATGTCCAAGATTTCGTGAACTAAATGCTTATACTTTCCTGGCTTCTCGCCCTTAATTTTGAAGCCGAATCCGACGTTTTGCTCAACGGTCATCCAGGGGTATAAATTGTGATCTTGAAAGATCATGCCGATATCAGGAGTATTGCTTTTTAGAGGTTGTCCGTTAAAAAGCAATACTCCTGATGATGAAGGGAGAAACCCACCCAGCAGCTTTAGCAAAGTTGATTTGCCTCCTCCAGACTGTCCCAAAATCGTCACAAATGTTCCTTTGCAAATCTCAAGGTTAATGTCGGTAAGCACCACAGTTTCCTGCTTATGACTCCCTCGAAAGCTTTTGGAGAGGTTTTGGCAAGATAGAACAGTCGGCAGAGCTTCTATTGGTTTCATACTTTCCACCAGAAAAACTTTCGCTGAATTAAAAGCAGCAGACGATCAACGGCAAATCCAGAAATGCCAATGATGCAGATTCCTAAGAGGATCAAGTTACTGTTAAACAAATTGCGACCCGTCATCACAACCGAACCCAGCCCGTCGCGCAGTCCTGTCATCTCCGCCGCAAGAACAGCCATCCAAGCAGCAATAAAGTTGAGTCGTAGAAGTGTAAATACGTTGGGTAACACAGACGGCATCACGACCATCCGCCACACATTGAACCGATTGCCTGCCAGATTTTTGGCTGTGATCAGTAGATTCTCAGGAATCCGCTTAATTTCTGCTACGGTTGCAATCGTTAGAGTAAAGAAGACCCCCATAAATACGATAAAGATTGCAGTGAGGTTGCTAATACCAAAAACAACCAGTGCAAGCGGAACCCAAGCAATCGGAGCGATCGGAGCAATGACTCCTAGCACTGGAAGAATAAACAGTTCAGCCCACTCCGAAAGGCTGATGAACATCCCGCAGGCGATTGCAGCCAAAAATGCGACGGTCATTCCAGCGAATACCCGAAACAGAGTGACGAAGACAGACTGATAGATCGATGCAGATTGAGAACCTAAGCCAATCTTAAAGTCGCTCTCAAACAGAACTGGAAGAAATTTAGAGGGAGGAGGAAGAACTTGAGTCACGGGATTAGCAGGATTGAAGCCGACCCACTCCCAGATGCAAATCAATACAAAACAGGAAAACGTTCCGCAAATCATCGGAAGGCTCCAGCCCTTCCACCGCTGCCAGAGTTGATTGATCGTCATTGGTATTTTGCTCTACTACCTGGTTATGAGGAATGCTGTCGACTGTTTCATCACTTTTCTAACTTCTCGATGATGGAGACATCGAAAATTTTACTTGCGGGGACATCAGCTTTGATGTATTTCAGCTTTACCATTTCATCAACAACACCTTGAACTGCTTTCAGGTCAGGAGTAAAGGTAATGGGAGCAGGCTGAGTTTCAAATGCTTTCAGCAATACTTTGTCGTCAACCCGATAATAATTACCACCTTTGAGCAGAGAGATAGCTTCTTGAGGATTTTCGTTGATGATCTTCGCTGCACACTGCATTCCCTTGAGGTATGCTTCAACCACTTGAGGTCGCCCCGTTAAAGTTTTGTCCAGCACACTAACAACAGTATTGGGTGTGTTGGGCGACCAAATTTTGGCATTGTCAGTGACAACGGTGGCTGAACCATTTTCGACAAACTGAGTGGTATAGGGCTTGATATGACTGAGCATATCTACTTTGTCAAGCTTAAAAGCATCGACCATCGCGAGCAAATCATCGAAATAAACCATTTCAAAGTCGTTGACAGAGAGACCCTCTTTTTCAAAAGTATCCAGCAGAATTAGTTCTAGCGTGTCACCTCTAAGCGTTGCGATCTTTAGCTTCTTACCAGAATTGCCCTTGACGTATTTCGCTAAATCTTCGGCTGATTTGATGTTGTATTGACTTTTGGCAATGACCTGCATCACTCCCCATCCACCCGCCGCCGAAATCGTTTTGATGGGTACACCACTACTTGCAGCAAAGAAGGGCAGTGTAAAAGGGTTGATATTGAAATCGACTGCACTACCCGCCAAGGCAGCATTATTGTCTCCTGGATTGGTAAAAGCAACGGTTTCAACCGCAAGCCCTTTCTGCTTAAAACACCCAGACTCAACACCTACAAATAAAGGAGCCATATCTAGGGCAACAAGATGTCCAACCTTGACAGGCGTTAGCGGTTGGGCGGTACTACCGGATGGCTGACTGATTGAAGCGGTATTTGTTAGTGTTGTACTCCCACAGGAAGCAATGACAAAACTGATACAAGAAAGAACTAGAAGATTCCTCATCCACATTGCTTAACCCTTCCTACTTAAATCATGAGAACCCGGAAGCTGTGTGAACGTCGCTGCTCTACTTTGGCATCCAGTTCCCGTATTTAGATTTGCTAACTGATCAGCTATCAATTAAGTTAATTCATAAAAGCAACAAATTTTGTAGCTTGACACACAGAATCAGCAATAAAATTCCCCTCTCGATTATCGATTCAACAATTGCAACTGTATTAAGTTGCTCCTTCGCTAATAAATAAGGTAGAATCTCAGGCAAGGCTGCTTGGATTATCATGTTGAGTGAGAAATGATTCTGAATGGAATGAAGCGACATGACTTTAAAGTTTAATGTTCAATCAACGGCATTACTGCTGATTGATTTTCAGCGAGATTTTTTGCAGGGAGAGGTTCTTCAGACTGTTGGGGCATCCGACGTTCTTCATAAAGCTGAGAAGGTTCTCGCCGTAGCCAGAGCAGCAGAAATACCAATTATTCATACAAAGGAAGTTCATCGCGAGCAGATGGTAGATTTTGGACGCGAATTAGACGGTGCAGAACCTATTCACTGTCTGGAGAACCACCCAGGAACGAATTTTCATCCTGCTTTGTACCCTATTGATCAAGAGTTTACGATCGAGAAGCGTCGGTACAGTGCTTTTTTTGCAACAGACCTGGATTTGCTTCTACGAGGGCTAAAAGTAGATACGCTAATTATGATGGGGACACTTACTAATGTTTGTGTTCATTACACCGCAGTTGATGCCCATCAGCATGATTACTTCTTCTACGTCATTGAAGATTGTTGTGCAGGCTCCGACTGGGATGCACACAGGTCAGCTCTTAAAGCAATGGAATATTTGCAGCAAAAAGCCAGAATCACTCATTTAGATTTTGTTTCATCGGTTACAAATCTTAAGTTGCCCCCTTGCACAGTTTAGAAATCGATTCAAAAATGTGTATATTTCTTTTACAATCTGCTGTAACCAATAATCCTGCTTCTGATCAACTTTCAAATTCTGTCACTAAAGTATTATGAGTTCTCATAGTCAACACCCTGAATCTGATATTGCTCTCCGCGTTAAGGCGATAGAGTCTCTCCTTATCGAGAAGGGGATTATTAATCCAGCAACTATTGATGTGATTATTGATGCTTATGAGCATTGTATTGGACCTCACAATGGAGCGAGAATTGTTGCCAGAGCTTGGGTTGATCCCGACTTCAAGCAGCGACTGCTTACAGATGGTACAAGTGCTATTGCAGAGTTAGGTCTAGCAGGATTTTCTAGTGAACACATGGTTGTAGTGGAAAATACGCCAGAAGTTCATAATCTGATTGTTTGCACTTTATGCTCTTGCTATCCGTGGGCAATTCTGGGCTTACCGCCAACTTGGTACAAATCTTTTGCCTATCGCTCTCGTGCAGTGATTGATCCTCGTGGTGTTCTAGGTGAATTTGGTTTAGAAATCCCGGATCACGTAGAGGTAAGAGTTTGGGACAGCAACGCAGATTTACGCTATTTGGTTTTACCTGAACGCCCGTTAGGTACAGAGACGATGACTGAAGCAACCCTTACCTCTCTTGTTACCCGTAATGCAATGATCGGCACAGCAAAGGTTCAAGTGCCAACTCCTCCTGCTGAACTCGTCGCTTAGGAGAACAAATGATGAATGGTCCTCATGATTTAGGTGGGATGCACAATCTAGGAGCAATTCCGATCGGAGTGAATGAACCTGTGTTTCATTCCGAGTGGGAAGCCAAGGTGTTCGCGATGAGTTTTGCTACCTTTAGGAACTACTTTCCTGTGGACGAAACTCGTCATGCTTCTGAGCGAATGCCGCCGGGTCAGTATCTCAGTTCTAGCTACTACGAGCGCTGGCTATATGCTCTAGAATTACTACTAAATGAACATCACCTTGTAACAAAAGAGGAAATTGAAGAGCGGTTGGCTCAGTTCACTCATTCACAGACTTCTTCCAAAGCGGATTAGAATACATCATTTAGAGCAGATTTATGGAGCTTGAGACTAGCAATGAGTGTATGACGGTTGAACAAGCCAAGGAACTTCTTCGCAATGGCATCAACTGCCGCGTCGATAGTAATGAACCTGGTCAGTTTAAAGTGGGAGATCAGGTACGAGCTAAGGTTATCCATGTACAGAACTATACGCGCTTACCTCGCTACATTAGAGGCAAAGTTGGAACGATCGTGAAGGACTATGGAATTTATGTTTTTCCTGATGCTGTTGGTATGCGTTTAGGTACAAAACCTCAGCATATCTATAGCGTGCGCTTTACGGCTCAGGAGGTATGGGGAGCTGATGCTTCTGCCAAAGACGCACTTTATATTGACCTGTTTGATGATTATTTAGAATCCGCTTAAAGCTATGAATGATTCTCCTCAATCCTCGGCGTTTGAACTAGTCAATGACCAGAATGAAATTGTATTTCAGGCTCCCTGGCAAGCTCACGCTTTTGCCTTGGTTAACCAACTCGCCGCAGCCCACTACTGCACTTGGTCAGAGTGGACAAACTATCTGGTAAATGAAATTTCTGCTGCTGAACGAGAAGCTTCTGGGACAGAGGCTTATTATGAACAGTGGGTTTATGCTTGCGAAAAGCTGCTAATTGAGAAACAACTTCTAGAGCCAGAAGCGATCCAGACAAGACTTATAGAATTACTTTCTGCTCAAGAAGCTGATCACCATCAACACCACTGAACAGCCACGGCTATTCTATTTCAAAAACTAGATTTCATCGATGGTATTGACCCTGAGCGAGAGCTTTGGGCTGGCTTGAAGATACAGTCCTAGATTTTTGAGTTTTTGTCGCAAGCGCTACTTTTCCCAGTAGCAATTAGTGAGATCAATAGGTACAAGATTAATTAGGTGAAAGTGAGATGGAGTGGTAGTTCCCTAAGGCGACCTGATTAATTGGTAACTTTTGCAAAGCTATGCTAAACAATGATGAATCGTTCTACTCCCGTTACGATCATTACAGGTTATCTTGGGTCTGGTAAAACTACGCTTCTGAATCATATTCTTCATTATGACCACGGCAGGAAAGTAGCTGTGATTGTGAATGAGTTTGGTGATGTGGGTATTGACAGCCAGCTTGTTGTCAATGCAGATGAAGAAATCTTAGAAATGAACAATGGCTGTATTTGTTGTACAGTCCGAGGTGATTTGATTCGCATCGTTGGTAGCTTGATCGAGAAGCGTGAAAAGTTTGATCATCTGGTGATTGAAACAACAGGATTAGCTGATCCAGCACCCGTGATTCAGTCGTTCTTCGTTGACGAAATCATGCGCTCTAAAACGGAGTTGGATGCTGTTGTTACGATCGTAGATGCTAAACATATCTGGGAACATTGGGATAGTAGCGAAGCCCAAGAACAGATTGCATTTGCAGATGTCATCTTACTCAATAAAATCGATCTCGTCTCGGTTCAACAGATTGAAGAACTAGAAAATCGAATTCGAGCAATCAATGCCTTTGCCAAAGTGCATCGGACTCACAACTGCGACTTAACGATCGATGCAGTTCTAGGAGTAAAAGCCTTTGATCTCAAGAATGCTTTGTCGATTGATTCAGAGTTTCTGAGCGAATCTGCTCATGACCATGATGAAACTGTGTTCTCAATCTCGATCGTTGAACCGGGAATTGTTGATAGCGATAAACTCACGACCTGGTTAAACCAACTCGTTCAAACCCAAGGACAGAATCTCTTTCGGATGAAAGGCATTCTCAATGTCGATGACGAAGATCGGCGGTTTGTCCTTCAGGGTATTCATATGCTGCTAGAAGGTCGCCCTGGTCGCCCTTGGAGGTTGGATGAACCTCGGCGAAATGAACTGGTATTCATCGGGCGGGAATTGCCAGAGGCAGAGCTAAAAAGCGGGTTTCAATCGTGTTTAGTCTAGAGTTTGCGCGGAGTACGTTACTTCTAAATCTTCACAATCTAAATCTTCACAAGTAGGGAGATGTTATATGAAAAAGCTAGATGCCTATAGTGTCAGCATTGGTGTACTGGGAGCCGTTGATACTTACCTCACAGCAACGCTCATTCTTGTTCCTGTCTGGGTTACGTTTATTGCTTGGGCATCGTTCTTTATTTTAGGTGGCAAGTCTTCTGGCTTAAAGCAGAGCATTTCTTCTAACCTAACGGGAATCGCGATCGCATCTCTTACACTCCTGTCGGCTTCAGCCTTGGGAGGTCATACTTTGATCGTCGCTATCTGTGTTGGAGTGGGAAGCGCGGCGATGGTTCAAGTCTCAAAAGTTCCCTTACTTCGGGCGATTCCTGCGATTGTTTGGGGGTTTGCCTCCCTGGTTGGAACTACGATCGCGACAGGGAAAGCAATCACCACGCCGGGTCTAGAAAACCCAACCCTAGTTGCAGCAGCAGCGATGATTTTAGGTGGAATCTTTGGCTATCTCTCTGAAATGTGGGGCGATGCGATGACAACAGAAGGGATTCCTGCTAGAGAGCAAACCCGTGTTTAGGCAAGCTGTGATTCATCGCTAGTGCTAATTCTCAAATGTGAATTCTCAACAATAACAGGAGAAAAATGAAGCTACAGCATTACATCGGTGGGCTTGAGGGTCTTGAGCCTTCTAGCTTTGAGAAGCGAGTGTTTGTACAGCCCTGGGAAGAACGTATCTTTGGTATCCATGTGGCAATGATGGCTCTAAGTAATCATTTAGAAGCCGTCAAAACAGTCCCAACTCAGTTCAAGAGCTTTTGGACATGGGGACATCTCCGCAAGGGTGCTGAAGGGCTGAACCCTTTCGACTACTTCAAGTATCGCTATTACGAAAAGTGGCTGGGCGGGATTTCTGGCTTTTTTGTTGAATCGGGCTACGTTTCTCAAGAAGAACTCGATGCAAAAACAGCGGGATATCTAGAAAAGTTAGATGCTCCTCTGCCTCAAAGTGGAGAACCTGGGCTCGACGATCAAGTGATGGAGTATTTGCGCGTCGGAGATTCACCGAAGTGTGAGGTTGAGATTCAGCCTAAGTTCAAAGTCGGGGATATCGTCACAGTCAAAAATCCACCTGCAACCGAACATTGCAAGCTACCAGGCTACCTGCGAACGAAACAAGGGGTAGTGGATGTAGTTTACGAAGGCGCTTACAGCTATTACTTTCCGACAGGGGATGGAGTAGGCGATCCAATGCCGATCTACAACGTTAAATTTGATTCTCATGCAATCTGGGGCAATTTGACAGAGCCGAAGACATGGATTTATGTGCAGATCTTTGAAGCCTATTTGGAAGATCCAGCTTAACCGGGCGTGATTGGTTTTGATTTAACTTGAGGATGTGAATGATGAGTGAAAGTATCGATCGAGAAACTTACAGCGCTGCTCGTGTCAGAGCATTAGAATCGCTGCTGATTGAGAAGGGCATCATCACAGGTGAAACTGTGGACAAGGTGATCGATTTCTTTGAGAAAGACATGGGACCTTTTAACGGTGCCAAAATTGTTGCAAAAGCCTGGGTTGATTCAGAGTTTAAGCAGCAGTTGTTAGAAGATACTCCTTCTGCGATCGCAGCAATGAACTTTCCCCGTGGAATGGCAGGCGCAGAGGGTGAACACATGAAAGCAGTAGAAAATAGCCCTGGCGTGCACAATCTCATTGTTTGTACGATGTGTTCCTGCTACCCTTGGCCCGTTTTGGGGTTGCCTCCCTATTGGTTTAAAGATCCGACTTTTCGAGCGAGAGCCATTCGAGAACCGCGTAAAGTGCTGCAAGAGTTTGGACTCAATGTTCCCGAATCGACTGAAATTCGAGTTTGGGATACGAGTGCCCAAATCCGCTGGTTTGTCGTGCCAGAACGACCCGATGGCACAGACAATTGGACAGAAGACCAGCTTGCTGCGATTATTACGCCCGAAGCAATGCAAGGTGCAGCAAAGGTCGTTGTCCCCGCGTAGGAAAGTTTGCTGAGGAACTTAGGAGAGCGATATGCAGGTCAAATTTGAGCAGTTTGCGACTGTTAGTATGGTGGGGGAGCAGGACGCGCCTCCTCGCGATAATGGAGAACTTTTGTTTGAAAGACCGTGGGAAGGACGCGCTTTTGGAATGGCGATCGCGCTTTCTAAGAAGGGTCATTATGAATGGGAGGATTTTCGTCAAGGTTTAATTGCCTCGATCGCAGAATGGGAGGCGACTCACTGTAAAGATGATCCGGACTGGGACTATTACCAGCGTTGGCTGTTGGCTTTAGAACGGTTAACTTTGGACTCTAATATAATTTCGCTAGAGGAGCTAGAGCAGCGAACGATCGAATTGATCGCCGAGGAAAATGTAGCTTCTAGCGGTTCGATCTAATTACACCACAAGCATGATCTGTGAGGGATGAATGATTCACCAACGCAAGTTTTCTAAGCTCAATCACTTCAGTAAAACGATTCAAACAAAGCTGCTGATTGCCCTACCCATCGCAGTCTTGCTGCTGTTTGCTTCCCCTGCAATGGCACATCATCCGATGGGAGGAGCGACACCAAGCAACTTTCTGGAAGGATTTTTATCAGGACTGGCTCACCCCTTGATTGGGGTAGATCACTTTGCATTTATTATTGCGATCGGGCTGCTGGCAGTCGTGAAGCGGCAAAGAATGTTGATTCCGATGGCTTTTGTTTTGGCAGCGATGGTAGGAACGGGGTTGCACTTTCTTGGATTCAATTTAGCAGGAATTGAACTACTCGTTTCAGGCTCAATTCTTTTATTTGGCATTTTGCTGACTCAGAAAGACGATCTTAAAACTACAACGGTTGTGGGTTTTAGCACGATTGCAGGGGTCTGTCATGGATATGCTTATGGAGAAGCCATTTTTGGGGCACAGATGACTCCGATGCTGGCATATTTGGCAGGCTTCACGTGTATTCAGTTAGTGGTTGCGACGATCTCATTTAAGTTAGGTAAAGTGTTGCTTCAAAGAAGTGAGCAGCCGCGATTTCCTGCCAGCTTACGATCTGCTGGGCTAGTGATTTGCGGTGTGGGTGGATCTTTTCTATTCTCGCAAGTTGTAAGTGTTTTGATTCCATTGCCCAAAGGATAAAAAGGCGACTCATTTTAATGAACGAGTTGCAACGTCAGCCAGAGAGAACTGGTACTGATAAGGTTGTGTCGCAAAAATGGTAGGGTGAGAGGGCTTAGTATTCTCTGAACTCAATCTAAATGACAGCTCAATTCCTGTTTAAGTGGCGGCATTTCTTGCCCGAAATCATCGTGTTGAATGTGCGCTGGTATTGTCGCTACGCCCTGAGCTACCGGGATTTAGAGG
>JAHHHU010000076.1 GCA_019359175.1 Phormidium tanganyikae FI6-MK23 | reverse complement strand
GATGAAGAACGTGGAGCATCGACAGCATCAGGGGTTGAACAATCGAGCCGAGAACTCCCATCAACCGACACGAGTGCGAGAACGACGAATGTGACGCTTCAAATCCCCTGGGCAAGCCCAACGATTTGAAGATTGGCGAGAAGTCGCTGGGCTAAAATCGGCTGCGTAAATTGAGCGAACCTGACGATGAGGGATGGTTGTGCTTAATTTTGAATATCTCCGGTTAAGTTGACAATGCCTGCAAAAGTGTTTCAGCCATCCTTACCTTCAGGGCACTACCCAGTACGATTATTCTACCTTTGGGTTAAGTTGACAATACCAATTGAACACCGCATTGGCGGCATTAAGCGCTCATAGATTGTGATGCAGACCTTTCGCAATCGCAAGGAGAACTATGTGGATGCTGTGATGGAAACTGCCTGTGGATTGCATAACTTTCGCCTCGACCATCGCCGCTCAAAGTTTGCTTAACTCAAATTTGCTTAACTCAAAGCTGATTGAGGGGCATGTTCTCGAATCCTGCATCACTGCTATTTCCGATAAAGTTTGTTGAAAGTAGATTTCAACAAACCTATCGCGATCACGCTGAGCTTTCACACAGTCTAGCGGCAGCAGGAGACCTAGAGATCGCTTCAGATAGGAGCGTTGCTCTAAAACTCAGATCGCGCCGTTTTGCCCTTTCACTAAGCGGTCTAGCTCCATCTGCATCCTCATCACAACTTCTTCATAGCAAGCGTTCACGTAATCTCGGTCAAGAGCAGCAGCCCGGCCATAACGCTTAAACACGATCGGGGCGCAAATCCGAGTATGGATGGGCACAGGCAGCGGAATGTTAGGCAAGGGTCCAATCGCCAAACCCCAGGGCAGTCCTAAATAAATTGGAAATACGATCGGGTCAAAGCCGAATAGCCAGGGCATTCCCCAATCATGGAGTTGCCGAAGCTCCTTGTAGTAATCAGCCAGGATGATCAAAGTATCATGAGCACCTTTAGAAATGGCAGGGACAATCGGCACTCCCTCTCGCAGCGCTAACTTGATGAATCCCTTGCGCCCAGCAAAGTGAATGCGATGCCGCTCTTTGTGCAGTCGCCACAGATCCTCAGCACCCCCCGGATACACTAAGACTGCTGCTCCTCGTCTCAGAGCAGCGATCGCCATTTTAGGGTGAGCCTGAATTGCCCCCATCTCAACAGTCAACCGCGAATATCCTGGTACCATCCAAACGTTAGGGTGCATCAGCCCATAAACAGGACGCGCTGAACCGAACTGGCGAAACCAATCCACCATGAACATTAAGGTATCTGGCGCGATCATTCCCCCATTGTGGGAGCCGACGAGCAACATGCTTCCATCTGTGGGTAAATGATGCCAACCATCGGTTGTAACCCGAAAGTAGTAGCGGTGGAGCCATTCTCCGATCGGAAGTAGGGATTCGATCACTTGAGGAGAGCGCTCGTCTAAAGACCAACCGTCAAAGGGACGGTGACTCGCTTGACCTAAAGCAAGGGGGCGCTCCAAGAGGACATCGAAATAATTGAACAATGAATCCTTGCTCCTCCACTTAAGTTCAGTTTCCGAGAGATCTTTGCTGAGATATCGCTACCCGAAAACTAGAAGTTAGACGTTTGGCTTTTAATCAATTGAGTTTACCAAATGTCAGCAAATACAATTTAAGAGCTTAGGAGATGTTGGCATCGGGATGCAAGCCTTGCTCCGGAGAGCGTAGAGGGACTGGGTTACTGAGGTAGGCTAATAAAACAACAGATGTAGAACTAAGGGACTGGTGCCGGTCGTGTCGCAAAGATCTTAAAGTGACAAACGAACGGGTCTCATTCGTATTGTTTTAAGAAGTTACTCCAAAGAGTTTATTAATGAATCTTGCTTGAGATGCACTTCCCCTTGACTGATTCCTTTCACTTGTCCTTTACGAAGCATAGCCGTCGCCTCTATCCCGCGCAAAGTTTTTCTCGCCGTGTTGAACGATTGAAATCCCATCATCGGTTTCACCATGCGCTTCACGTTCCGATGGTCTTGCTCGATGATGTTGTTCAAATATTTGTTCTGCCGCAATTGAGTCTCGGCTTTCAACGTTTTATCTTGCTTCAATTCATCCATTGCGATGGGATAAGCCGCGTTTTTATCCACGGTGATTACTCGGGGAGTTTGAGTATGTTTCGCTGGTATTGTCAACTTAACCGTTCAAAGGCTTACTTATTGAGAAAATGGCTGATTTTCAAAGGCTGAAAGACTGATTTCTCCGTGACTCCAAGTGTCCTCATTCTCAAGAACCAGGGCGAAACCCAGTTAAGTTGACAATGCCTTTTCAGCCTATCGGGTTTGCCCCTTTCTTGTCTCAATTCTTATCCCGAACTCAGGTTATCCTTAACCGATTTAGGTCTGCCAAATTCATCCTGTGTGAAGCGTTTGGGCCAGTATGTTGAATCTTTAAGCTGATTCAATTCAGCCGCATCTAGAAGGATTTCCTTTCCTCCATAAACAACTTCATAATCGTTGAGGTCAATCTGCCCAGATAGAGATCGATTAATCGGTTCCCCAATCTCTCCATCGAGTCTAGGATAGTTGCAGCGCTTTGCAGAGGCATCTAGTCGAACCTGAAATTTTTCGATTAAACGGTTATTCTCGTCAGGAAGCCAGTAGTGAAAAGATTGGAGCGATCGCAGCATCGGCATCAGCGTTGCGATTTTGTTGCCCAAATTATCAGGCAAATGCGCTTGAATAGATTGGTGGTCGTAGTAGTTAGGTAAGATATAATGATCACCGATTGCATTTGAGCGAAGCGGTAGCCATAGAATGAAAAACTCGTCGCCCAGTAACTCCTCTTGCCGCAAATACTCAATAATGCGATTTCTGTCGTCGGGGTCAGTTGCTTCCAATCAGGGTGCTTGTCATCGGGCAAGACAGGATTTGTTGAATTTGCCCAAGGATTAAGAAATCGTCCTCGCTCAGGCGTGCCTGAAAGATGATGAGAATGGGCGACATAAAAAAAAGCTTCGCAGAAGTGAAAGATACTTTTCTGACCGAGACCAAATTTACCAATCTTTGCCGTGTTGCCAACATTCAAGTCGGCTCCAAACCAGCCGATCGCTTGAGCATCTGAATCACAAAAGCTACCGTTGTTGACGAAAAACAGACCGGAAGCCTTGAGTAAGGGATGAGTCGCGTCTTTGAGTCCCTGTGTGATACCAATGTCAAGCCGAGTTGCTCCCCCATCATTTGCGTTCTGAATGATTTCTTTGATGATGGGAAATCCTTCTTTGTAACGCTCCTTGAGTAGGGTATAGATTTGGCCAACGATCGAGGCTGGAGGAAATGAAAAGCCTGTACTTTCTTCCCAGTTTTGAGCGTTGTTTTGCATGGTTTGGAAAAGCGACCCGATGCTTACCTCAGCATCAACACCAACGGGGATGTTTTGAGCGTTGTTTTGCATGGTTTGGAAGAGCGACTGCAGCAAGTTGACCGGGCGAGAGTATGAATTCCCTGCGGTGAGATTTGGATTACTCCGCATAATTCCCTGGTTTGCCCGTCCTCTATCATGTTGGCTGTAACGGTATTTCTTTTGAAAATCTAGCCGAAATATCGGGACAGATTTGATGTGCCTTTCAAGATCGAGACTTAGTCCGCAACGTTAATTTTAATCGGACGATCTCATAAATCAAAAACCTGCGAGATGAATGGGAAGAAAAGTATTGTTTTTGCCCAAGCACACTATCCTGGCAAACAGGGTACAACTGATACTGGAAGAAGCAAAAAGAGCCAGACTATAGCAGGAATTGAAGCAGGGCGAATTATTCGAGTTATTCGAGTCCGAGCGCGGCAATATCTCCCTGAAGAAAGGCTCCTACTGATTCAGACGTTGGGGTATCTCGCGTCAATCATTGGCACTTGTCCAGTTTTGGTAGTTTAGGACTTTAAATTGTTCCAAAGCCCAATATTCACCTCTGCCTCCCGTAGGGTTCGCAACTTCGCTTCACTAAAAAGCGACTCTCATAAGCAACTAGTCGTTCATGTCCATGCACGTGTCCGCCTTCCATCCCGTTTGCCCACGCGACATCCGGATGCATGACAGCTAGAACGGCATCGATATCACGATCGTTAAAGGCGGCATACGCTGTTGTGAGCAAATCTTGCTGTGTTTGCATCCAGGTTTGCCACTCCAATGCGTCTTGCCCTGATTGTATCCACTCTGAAATTGCTCTTACCGAAAAGTTTGCAAAGCGATCACAAGATTTTTGATGGTTGCACCAGAATCAGATAGTTATATCTCGATCATTTCTTTAATCTGAAAGGGTAGTTGCCTGATCATTCCAATCGGAGAATTTCATATGGTAGTGTCCCCCCAATGGCTTTTTACCTTAAAACTATTGACAGCTCTGGGTTGCGGATTAGCAGCAGGAGTGTTCTTCGCTTTCTCGACTTTTATCATGCCTGCCCTCGCTCGTCTCCAGGCACCCCAAGGGATTGCCGCGATGCAATCGATCAATATTACGGCGATTAATCCATTGTTCATGATCGCCTTGTTTGGAACAGCTCTAGCTTGCCTCTTTCTAGCAGTCTCCGTTTTGTTCAAATGGCAGCAATCGGGCGCTGTCTATCTGCTGGTGGGTAGCCTGCTCTACCTCGTTGGCACGATCGGAGTGACGATCGCTTTTAATGTGCCGTTGAACGATGCTTTGGCGATCGTGAAACCCGACAGTTCTGAAGGCGCAACACTGTGGACAAGATATCTAACCGGTTGGACGTTCTGGAACCATGTTCGGACGATCGCTGCACTTGTCGCTGCCACATTGTTTACTTTGGTGATTGCGAATTCAGAAAAGATCTAATGGAGGCAGATTTGTTCAGGAAACGATATGAAGATTACGACTTCAGCGATTGTCTTTGATGACTCGATCGACCCCTTGAAAGCCGAGAAATTTTTAGCAGATCCACGCCATCATAAGCACCTAGGCATCGTGTCATGTTCACGTTTCATTTGGAAACACCAGAGTGATTGCTTTTCAAGTCACTGTAACTCACGGGAGTTAATGTTAGATAACGTTTGTGTTGATCCGCGGTAAGTCGCTTTGAACCTGCTTGATGATAAAAGTACAAGCAGGTTCAAAAGTTGAATCTCTAACTTTGATTCGCTGAGTTTGGCTCCATGTAGATTACTTCCCAGATGTGACCGTCTAAATCCTGAAATCCGTGTGCATACATGAATCCGTGGTCTTGGGGTTCGTTGTAGGTTCTTCCGCCAGCGGCGATCGCTTTCTGAATCCTGTCATCAACGGCTTCTCGACTCTCAACAGATAAGCACACCAGCACTTCTGTGCTTTTCGTAGCATCACAAATTTCGTTTGGAGTAAAGGTCTTGAACTTCTCATGGGTCAAGAGCATGACAAAGATATTGTCAGATACAACCATGCAAGTCGCAGTGTCGTCTGTAAAATCCGAATTGAACTGAAATCCGAGTTGCGTAAAGAACTCGATCGAGTTTTTGAGGTTTTTGACGGGCAGATTGACGAAAATTTGAGTACTCATAGTTTCTCCTCTGGAATCATTGCACCGTGAAGGATTAGAAAAGGTGGAATAGCGAATTAAGTCGCCTTCTCGCAATTGACCATCCACGGAATGCCGAACTGATCGACCAACATACCAAATCGGAATGCCCAAAAGGTTTGCTCGATCGGCCTTTTCACGTTTCCGTTTTCTGCCAGAGCGTGAAAGATGCGTTCTGCTTCGGCGGGTTTGTCAATGCTGAGCTGCACAGAGAAGCCTTGAGGGGCTTCAAAATACCCAGGCGGACAGTCAGAACCCATTAAAAGCTGGTCGCCTAGATCGAGGCAGACGTGCATGATTTTGCCCTGCCATTCGGTGGGTACTTGTTCTGCTGAGGGTGCTTCTTTGTGCGTCATCATCGTGACAATTTTGCCATCGAAACAGCGTTCGTAAAACTTGAATGCTGCCTCACAGTTGCCGTTGAACATGAGATAAGGATTGAGGTTCATAATGTACTCCTTGGGTTGAGGTTCAGTGCAAACACTATTATTCTGGCAAGCCCGTAACTTCAAGCACGGGGCGGATTTCGACCGTGCCAACTTTTGCTCCAGGAATCTGAGCGGCAATGTCGATCGCTTCATCGAGATCCTGAGCATCAATTAAGAAAAATCCGCCCAGTTGTTCGCGCGTTTCAGCAAACGGTCCGTCGGTTATGAGATTTTTACCATTGCGAACCTGAACACTCGTCGCGGTTGTAACCGAATGGAGCGGAGCAGTAGACAGAAACTTGCCTTTGGCGTGGAGAGTTTGGGCAAGCTGTGCAGACTCTCCATAACACTGCTCTCGCTCGGTTTCGCCCAAAGCATTTTCTGCCATATAGATCAGCAGGATATATTTCATGGATCAATCTCCTTTCTGGTTGTAGGCTTGTTGCAAACGAGCAATATCGATCTTGCTCATCGTGAACATGGCTTGCATGACCCGCGTCGCCTTGTCCGCATCCTTGTCTTTAAGCATTTCTGTGAGTGCTCGCGGCACGATTTGCCAAGATAGTCCAAACTTGTCTTTCAGCCAGCCACACTGACTTTCACTTCCACCTGCGGATAACTTGCTCCACAGTCCGTCAACTTCTTCCTGGGTTTTGCAGTCCACGCTGAGAGAAATCGCTTCAGTGAATGGGAATTCTGCTCCGCCGTTCAGTGCTTGAAACTGCTGTCCTTCAATTTCAAACCGCAAGGTTAGCACTTTGCCTTTATGTTTGGGCATGGCATCACCGTAGTGTGAAACCTCCAAAATTTTACTGTTCTTGAAAATGCTTAGATAGTAATTGACAGCCTCTTCAGCATTAAAGTTAAACCAGAGGCAGGGCGTGATTTTTTGGATCGTTGTCATAGTGATCTCCTTCCAATGGTGATTGCCAAGAACACTATTGAGGCTCGTAAGTGTTAACCACACTGCCGCATGGGTAAGCATTAGAGGTGATCAACTTCAGAGGCGTGCGACTTTTAAACACCTGCATTCCGTTTCCGATCGCGACCGGGTTGACAGAGAGATGCAACTCGTCAATCAACCTGTTTTCAATCAGTGAGGAAACGAAGGTTGCGCCACCATACACAATGATGTCCTTGCCCGATTGATGCTTAAGTTGGTTGACCGCTTCAACGACGGAACCGTTTTCCACCCGAACATTCTGCCCCTCGATCTTATCAATGGTCTTGCTGAACACGACCTTGGGAATGCTCACCATTTTCTGTGCAAATGAGTACTCAGGGCTATCCGGTTGAGTGATCACTTGCTCCCAGTACTGGATAAAACCTGGGGCCATTTTTCTGCCGAGCAAAATGGTGTCGCTCGTGTCCGTGAGATGGTTGACAAAAGATGAGAGGCTTTCATCCATGTTCATGGTCATCCAGTCCAACTGACCCTCTGAGCCTGCAACAAAGCCGTCCACGGTGATTTGCATTTGTAGTTTGAGTTTTCTCATGATTCCTCCATAGTCAATAAACGCTCTAGTTGACTAGCTGATGCTGGCGATCGCCTCGGCAATGCGGAGTGGCGCATTCGATCGAGCATACATCCGCTCCATGTATTCGAGGAGATGTGGAAAGTTGTTAAGCAACTGGACTTCGTTGGACCAGTCGAGGGTATAGGCACCCACAATATCCGCGACTGTCAGAGTGTCGCCAACGATAAACTTGCGTCCCTGCATATACTCTTCCATCACGGCTGCCATGTCCGTGAAATCTTGGCGGGCTAGGGAGACCTCGGCAGGAAGACGTAAGTGTTCTGGGTAAAGCGACGTGTGACGCACGATACGCCATAGCGGTTGCTCCAACTCTGTGGTTGCAAACAGAAGCCAACGGTTGACTTGAGCTTTCTGCTTGAGATCGGTGGGAACCAGCCCTGTATGGGGATACTTCTCTGCCAGGTACAGCACAATTGCAACCGACTCGGTGAGTACGAAGTCGCCATCAACCAGTACTGGAACCTTGCCTGCTGGATTGATCTTAAGAAACTCTGGGCGACGGTGCTCCCCTACTGCAAGGTTGACGGTTACAGCCTCGAAGTCCACACCGAGTTCTTGGAGCATCCATCGCACTCGAATCGATCGCGTCGGAGCGAATTCATATAGCCGCATACATTGAATTCTCCTCATTCATCTCAAACATCAACAATGACTTCAAACCCACCATAAATCATCCGCTTCCCATCAAAAGGCATCTCGGTCATGCCCAAATCTCCTTCGGGTTTCATGCGCGGATCTTCCATCACTTTTGCCATTCCTTCATCTCTGACCGCACGAGAAGACCAAACAATCCATGAAAAACAAACGGTTTCACCGGGTTCGCATTTCACTGCCAAGGGGAAAGAAGTAACAACGCCATCGGGAACATCATCTCCCCAGCATTCAACCAATTTGAGTGCCCCATACTCCTTGAAAATTACTGCTGCGGCTTCCGCATGAATCTTGTATTTCTCCTTGTTAGCGGTCGGTACAGCAACAACAAAACCATCAATGTAAGACATTAGTTTTCTCCAGTGATTAATTTACAATTGGATGTTCAGAATTCGTTTGCAGATTTACAGTGAGATCGCCACCTCGCCAGAATTTTTTTGATGCTTGGGTACTGTCGTGATTTAGCTCCGTTGTTTCCTTCTATCAGTCAGTCGAATGACGCTGGCTCAGATCGACACCTCACAGAAAATTTTGCGCCGCGGATGCGATCAAACATACTATAAAGTACGATCGTAATCTGCCTCCTTTGTGTTCCTCTATCAATGAGTCGAACGGCGCTGGCTCAGATCGACTCATTGATAGAAAAAACTATTTTTTGCTATGACTTCAAATGCAAAATCAGATGTAACTCAAGCGTTGCAAAGCTCTTCCCCCCTTGGGGTAATCGCCTCTGTCTACCGCACTGAATGGGGTCGAATTGTCGCCACGCTGATCCGGCTGGGGGGAGATTTTGATCTGGCGGAAGAGGCAGCCCAAGAAGCCTTTATTGCCGCCGTGAATCAGTGGCACTCTAGCGGCATTCCTGATCTCCCCCGTGCTTGGATTATCCGAACGGCTCGATACAAAGCGATCGATCGCCTCCGACGACGATCGCGGCTGACCGAAAAACTGGAATGGCATGCGGCATCTGGGCTGATTCCCACTCGCGAGGAGTCAACTTACGACACCGACGAAATTCCAGACGATCGATTGCGGCTGATCTTTACTTGTTGTCACCCGGCACTCGCGATCGAGGCTCAGGTCGCTCTGACGCTGCGGATGTTGGGCGGACTCGAAACGGAGGAGATTGCACGAGCGTTTCTCGTCCCCACGACAACGATGGCGCAGCGGCTTGTTCGTGCCAAGCGCAAAATTCGAGATGCAGGCATTCCGTATACCGTGCCGGATACGACCGAGCTCCCTGCACGGGTAGACGCAGTGCTGACGGTGATCTATCTCATTTTTAACGAAGGCTACGCAGCAACACGAGGCGAGACACTGGTGAGAGCTGACCTCTGCACAGAAGCCATTCGACTGGGGCAACTCATGAGGAAATTAATGTCACCACAACTGCCCGCAGAAGTGACGGCATTAGTGGCACTGATGTTGCTGCATGACTCCCGGCGCGGTGCCCGTCTAGATGAAGTTGGCGATCTAGTTTTGCTCGAAGATCAGGATCGTCGCTGTTGGAACCAGCAGCAGATTGAAGCGGCGTTACCGCTTGTCGAGGAAGCACTGCGGAGTGGGACTGGCTCGTTTGCAGTGCAGGCAGCGATCACGGCGCTTCATTGTCAGGCAGCACGGGCTGAAGAGACGGATTGGGCACAGATCGTTCGACTCTACGATTTGCTGGAACGTCTACAACCCTCCCCGATCGTATCGCTGAATCGGGCGGTCGCGATCGCAATGGTAGAGAGTCCTGAGATGGCGCTTGTGCTGCTCGATGGACTTGCCACTGACCTCGATGGCTATCATCTGTTTCACGCTGCGCGTGCCGATCTGTTGCGTCGTATTGGAGCTTTGAAGGAAGCCGCCCAGAGTTATGAACAGGCACTAGCGCTTGTCACCAATGACAGTGAACGCCGTTTCCTCGATCGTCGGCTGCGCGAAGTTCAATCGTGACTTATCCTGAAAGGTAAGAGTCGCACAGAGGTTCGATTCGATATGGTGAATCCCCTGCTTGTAACAAAGTTGCATCTTCCATCATTCCGTTCACCTCTAGTGCAACGAAAACGTCTGTTGAAGAAATTAAATCAGGGATTAACCCGCAGACTGATTCTGGTTTCGGCAGCAGCAGGCTTTGGTAAAACCACAGTATTAAGTAGACATATTCAAAAATTAAATTAGGCAGAAAAAAGATGGTAGAACGGAATTTTTATCGCTCACCATCAGATGAAAAACTTGTCTCATTATATCCAGACTTATCCCCATCGCAGCCGCTCACTTCTG
>JAHHHU010000075.1 GCA_019359175.1 Phormidium tanganyikae FI6-MK23 | reverse complement strand
TTCTACGGTTATAGTTGATTGCTGATAGAAACTGCCGCAAACCCGCATGATTGCGTTCGGTAACTATTCTGGTGAGATCGCCTCAAATCCAGGATCAGTAAAGCTTGTAGATTTTTGGAAAGGTCTAATGCCAACCACTTCACCGCCGCACAATCAACAGTTTGCTGCCGCCAGTGCTTTACCCCACCGACAACTTTCATTAACGTTGCTGCAACGACATCAGAACTGACTGCGACTGAAGCAGGCACTTGAAACACAAAGACTAACATGGGCGTGATCAGCGAAGCTCCGCCAATTCCAGTCAATCCGACCACAATTCCCACCGCAAAACTGAGGCAAGTGAGCAGCAGATAATCCATTGCTACTGACCTCCCACTAGCAAAGCACTATTCACAGCTGGAAGATCGAGAATCTTCAACTGAATCAGTGCAACAACACCGATCGTAAAAATCGAAGAAGAAACGACACCCCACAGCAGCTCCCTTTTTAAGTTCCGCTCTTGAGATTGAAAGACCTCGATCGCACCTGCCTGCATCAACAGGATTCCAACTAAATTCGAGAGCCAATAACCTACGATCATGCCGGGCAATAGCCAATCCGAAGAGAACCGACCCCACAAGTAGCCAAATCCATAAGCGACGGGCAGATTGAAAATTAGGTCATTCCACTAGCGGAGTGGCGAAAGTAGCCAGCCCAGTGCGAATAGAAACCCGCCTCGGATCTTTTTCAACGAAAGCCCCTGAAAACTTAACTCCATTGTGGATGCTTGCTCTCTTCTCAAATCTTTCATACCGATTTCGGTAACTCGATAAACTTATCGTATATTACCAGATTTAACGAAATGAAACGATAATCCGATCGGAATACCGTACTTTTATTGAATAACCTTGAACGAGCATATTGACACAGGGCATAAAAGCACCGTTAGCGCTGCTGTCACAGCGGTTTCAAGCTGCTAAGTTTAATTACCGAAAACTCTAATTGGTTAAATATAGTACATCAGATCTACCTGTTTTAGCGCATCTTTCTGCTGACGGACATCTTCAAGCGTAATTGCATCGAGGAACTGTTGCGATCGCACATTGTTTTCCTGCCAAATCTTGTAAATGATTTCTCGATCCACCGTGGGGGCAATCTCGCTGCCCCGCTGCTTACGCTCTCCATCCATCAGCATGATCACTTCTAGAAGCGTAATTTCATGCGGTTCCCGCGCCAGTACGAACCCACCTCTAGCACCCCGATGGCTGCGAACCAGACCGCCTCGGCGCAAAGTAGCCAACACCTGCTCAAGATACCGTTCAGGAATATTATGTTTTTTATTGATAGTCGCGGTTGTCAATAAAAAACTGATCGCTACGGCTTGCAAGTTCTAGAAGTGCCAGCAGCGTGTACTCCGCCTTGGAAGACAGTTCTAGTAGCGCGTAAGTCGGGGGGTTCACTTGCATCTAAAATACACTTATTTGATCGACTTAGTGTAGTTTACTTGATTTTTGCAAGATTTCGAGTCTGATCAGATACATTCTGCAAGTTCAGGGAGTTCTTTCGTTCCAATTCTGTCCGACCTCTGGCTACAAGACAGGCTGAAGAACTCCTCAAAGCAAGGTTAATTCACCGCGTAAGCCGGAAACGTTTTCAGCGATTTCGGCTTGATGTAAATCGGTTGCTCGGATCGCAACTGAAGTTGATTGAAGCGATCGCGGCTCAGATTTGCCGTCACCAATTCTCCAGACTCTAACCGAACTTCTACAATCACTTCCCAACCAAGATGCACCACACGATCGACACGAGCCGGAACCACTTCAGGAGATGCCGTAAGTTCAATATCAATGTCATGCGGACGCAGAAAAACGCGATCGGAGTCGAGAACCTTGTTGCCATTTCTCGGCAGGATTCCTGAGCGCGCCGGAACAACATTCACAGGACCGATAAAGCTCATGACAAACGCACTCGCTGGATGATCATAGATCTCGGTCGCGGTTCCAACCTGCTCGACTTTACCCTTGTTCATCACGACGATTTCGTCCGCGACTTCCATCGCTTCCTCTTGATCGTGGGTCACGAAAACGGTTGTAACACTCACTTCTTCATGCAGATGACGCAACCAAGCGCGCAGTTCTTTACGGACTTTCGCATCCAACGCCCCAAACGGTTCATCCAAAAGCAACACTTGAGGCTGAACAGCCAGCGCACGAGCCAGCGCGACCCGTTGCCGTTGTCCCCCGGAAAGTTGAGCCGGATAGCGATCGCCCAATCCTTGCAGCTGAATCAGCGAGAGTAACTCTTCTACTCGCTCTCGAATCAAGGCTTTAGAAGCTTTGCGAAGTTCTAATGCGAAGGCAATATTTTGACGAATGGTAAGATGCTTAAACAACGCATAGTGCTGAAATACAAAGCCGATGTTGCGTTTTTGAACCGCAGTGTACGTGGCATCTCGTCCCAGCAGTGCAATCCGTCCCGCGTCTGGTTGCTCTAGTCCCGCAATCATTCGCAGCAGCGTTGACTTTCCTGAACCAGAAGGACCGAGCAGCGCCACCAAGGAATCCGTTTTGATGCTGAGGCTAACCTGATCGACGGCATGAAATGACCCATAGTGCTTTGATACGTCTTGAACTTCAATTCCCACAGCATTTTGCTCCTTCAGTAATCCGATTATCTACATTTTGTCTATTAGGCTACAGTATATTAAAAGAAAGTCAGAAGATATGTAACTTTTAGCACGCTTTCGGTTGTGAAGAATCAGACAATTTCTGTCAACGCCAGCCCGCGAGAGCGTTGCGTCTTGGGATGTTTTGCTGAAACTGATGGATAAAAGCGTCGATTCTAAAACCAACGCCCACTTTCTTGATAGATTTATGAGAGTTTCCATAATATATTGAAGAAAAGGCAAATCGAGGCTCGCTCTCGATCGTCATCCTGTTAGACCAGAAGGATAGAGCAATGCTGACTGATGTGCAGGCAATTTATCGGCGCGATCTAGCCGCTCGGAACTGGCTCGAAGTGTTACTTTGCTATCCAGGGCTGCAAGCGCTCTGGCTACATCGACTTGCTCATCAACTACATTGTTTTAAGGTTCCATTTCTGCCGCGATTGATTTCGCAAATCAATCGATTTGTCACTGGAATTGAGATTCATCCGGGCGCACGAATCGGGCGAGGCGTGTTCATTGATCACGGCATGGGAGTTGTGATTGGAGAAACCGCGATCATGGGAGACTATGCCACGATCTATCAGGATGTAACTTTGGGTGGAACGGGCAAAGAGACAGGGAAGCGACATCCCACGCTTGGAAAAAATGTAGTTGTGGGGGCAGGCGCGAAAGTTCTTGGCAACATTCATATCGGGGAGAACGTTCGGATCGGAGCAGCATCAGTCGTACTGCGCGATGCTCCGAGCGACTGTACTGTTGTAGGAATTCCCGGTCGAATTAGCTTACAAAAAAGTGATGCACTTGATGCTTTAGGTCACAGCAGTCTAAGAGATATCGAAGCTGAAGTGATTCAAGCTCTGTTTCAACGAGTCAAAGCGCTCGAAGAACAGATGGAGCAGTTGAAACCTCTATCTAATCCGCGATCGCTCGGTCAAGTTGAACCTGCCCAATCGAACGCCATGATCGAAGAATTCTTAAACGGTGCAGGAATCTAGCGAACTTTGAATGACACTTGAACAGTTGCGAATTTTTCTAGCCGTTGCAGAACAGTTGCATTTTACTCGTGCAGCCGAAACGCTTTATATCACTCAACCTGCGGTAAGTGCTGCGATTCAGACGATCGAGGCAGAATATAGCGTGAAGTTATTTCACCGCATGGGTCGCCGCATCGAGATTACAAATGCAGGACAGCTTCTTCAGGTCGAAGCGCAGAAGATTCTGGAGCAGGTTGCATTTGCAGAGCGACAACTGCGAGAGTTAAACAACCTTCAGCGCGGTGAACTCAAAATCGGATGTAGTTTAACGATCGGGAATTATTGGCTTCCTGATAAGATCAGTCGGTTCAAACAGTTATATCCGGGAATTCAAATCGATTGTACGCTGGGAAATTCTGAAGAGATTTCTGAAGGGACTGCACTAGGGCGATTTGATTTAGGATTGGTCACAGGCGTTGTGAAACTCTCACTCAGCGAATCGCTTGAACAAGAAATTGTGGGAGATGAATCTCTACAAGTTGTGGTGGGTCAAGCGCATCCTTGGTACGAACACGCTGAAATTTTGGTAGATCAACTTTCTACGACTGCTTGGGTAATGCGGGAAGCGGGATCGGGAGCGCAGCAAATCTTCGAGCAGGCTTTATATAGCTGGGGGGTGGATCGATCTCGGTTGCAAGTTGAATTGATCTTGAGTTCGAGCGAAATGGTAAAGGCGATCGTTGAACAAGGAGTGGGCGCGGCTGCAATTCCAGAGTTGATGGTCGTCAAAGAACTTCAAATTGGGACATTACGAGCGGTGAAAGTTCTCGATCACCGCTCTGGTGACGTGCTTGACATGGTACGACCGATTCTCAAACTCAAGCATCAAAAACGCTTTCAAACTCAAGTGATTGAGGCGTTTGAACGGATTTTAATCTCTCGCTCAACGAATTGATCATTAGAAACCGCATATCAATTGCTATTCTCGATCGCTAATGAAACAATTGTCACTTCGACGGTCTGAGGCTTTTGGCTGAGTAGCTGCTGGTTTAGAATAGTTGCATGGCTTTGTAGTGCTGTTCCAACCGCATAGGCTGGGATTGCGATACTCAACATCAATCCACAGTGGATGGCTTGGTTGGTATCTATACGAGTTCGACGGATCAGCCTGGCGAATTCTATTCGCCAGGTGCTATCGTTGCCTATTGCTTGGATTGAATCGAAATATCAGCAAGAGAACCTAGTCGTCAATTTCTCCAACAGTCAGGGTGCTTGGAATCCGGGAATCAATAAAAGCTTGTGAAATGTTAGGAATTGTTTTGTCTGCCTTAGCATTTTTCACAGGTGGAACATTAAATTCGATCGCCCCAGTGTCAGAGTTCAGTTTGGCAATGAGTCGCGTCCCGTCCATAATACTGAAGATGGAAGGATTGGTTGAATCGATTCCGGCTGCATTGATCCCACTCGGTAAATAAATTCCATTACAATCCCATCCATCCGGGGTCGTTTGACCATCTGCTAGGAAGTAAAGCGAATCACTGATAGCGGTTGATTTTCCAGTTGCAGCACCAGAAATTGCTAAGGTGCTACCTGTCTCATTGCGGCATTGTCCCCAGGTCATGCCCGACGCGATCACAGCTTTTTGCAGCTTCAACTCATCGATCTGCTGCTTCAGCTCCGGGGTAGAACCATTTGTTTCTTGTTCTTGAGTCAGTGTCTCGATCGCTTTTGTGAATTCAATGTAGTCTGCATTTTTGCTCGCTTTTGGCTTGTCTGCCCAAGAAGGTTGAGCGATCGCCAGATTTACCAAGAACACAGCAATCACCAGTGCAATCTTTAGAAGTTTCATATCAATCACCAAGTAATGAAGGGAGTGTTGAACTAAAGCACCTCTGCGCTTCATTCAACCTTGTTTAACTGTAGTGAACTGAATTGATAGAATCAAATGTTCTTTTTTGTTAGAGCTATAAACTCGATTGATTGAAAAATAGAGCTTGATTTAATCAGATTGAAGCTTCTCATTCGCTTGAGAGCGCCAAGCAGCCTGGTTTTTTCTGCCTTTATGATTGTTCTCTAAAAGCCCAGACGGACCTAAACGATTGTATCGGCCTGCCAATTTACGCACCCAATCCGTCGAGAACTCAAGCGTCTCAGCTACTTGCTCAACGGTCATCGGTTCATGGGAACGGCTAAGAAGCTGGATCGCCAACCAATAAGTTTTAGTTTTCGAGTTTTCGCAGGTTTCGTAACATTGGGCTAACTCTGACTCATCTAGATGGGGAATAATCTGGATACGGGGACGGGACATTGCTCTTCCTCTACTGTGGATAAAAAGCGCGACCACCTATAGAAACAAGCCAAGTAATTTTACTGAGTATGCACTCATCTTAAAGTAAAACTTGCTGCTTAATTAGTCCAAAAGTTCTTTACTCAGCGGTTTGGCATCGATTTCTGCTTGTGACCAAGTTGGAATTGCCCAGTTTGTTTCCCCTGCGGTGAAGAGTTGCGCTGGAAGAACACTAAACTCGATAGAGCCTGTTTGCAAATTCGTTCGAGTGATAAGCTGTGTACCATCTACAATTTTGAGCGCAGAAGCACTGGGGATCGGTTGCCCTACTTGGTTCGGATTGATTGCGACGGGCGTTCCACTCGGTAGGTAAATCCCATCACAGTCCCAATCACCATCTGTGATTTGACCTGAGCCTAAGAAGTAAAGCGAAGTGGGAGATTTCCCAGGAAGATTCGCATAGACGGCAAGAGTATGCCCTGTTTCATTGCGGCATTGGGCACGCTTTGTTGCTGTTTGCATAATGCGCTGCTGAGATTGTAAGTCAGCTAATCGTTGCTGTAACCGTTCTGGAGTGTAACCAAGTTGTTCCGGGGTATTCTGCGATCGCAGAAGTTGATTCATTTCCTGGGTCACTTGAGCGTAGTCTGCTCCTTTTGTAAAATCTTTACCTGCCCACGATGGAGCCGCGATCGAGAAATTGACTACAAAAACTAAAACGACGATCGCAAATTTGAGAAATTTCATGATGATCTCCTGTATTTAGTACTTTTCAACTTGTGGAGTTAGATTGAGCGCTGCAATCAATTTCAGTGTCCAAAGACTAGTAAGAACCAGAGTTAGAACCACTAAACCACGATTTTCTAAAGTATGGCTGTCGATCAGAATCAGAATTCCTAATCCAATCAGAACAAATGGCACGAGCAGATTTCCGTAACGAGAGAGCGTTTCTGCGATCGCGGGAAGTCGAGTAAGTTGGTAAGCTGCATAGCACCACACACCCACCATTGAGAAAAACACACTCAAGACAATGAGTAAACTATCCCAAGTACAGTTGGCAAATAGCGGAACATAGATTCCAACATTGTCGCCACCGTTGGCAAATGTTACAGCAGCAATGCTACAAGTCTGTGGTGAGAGCAGGGTAGAGAAAGCAGATTGTCCTGATATCGGCTCGGCTTCCGGTTGATCTGAATCGGGAGTGAGAAAACGGCTTAAGCCAATCGAGATCGGGGCAATTCCCAACAGTCCTACCCAATCTTGCGGAAACATCAAGCCACCAAAGAATCCAGGTAAGCTCAGCAGCACCAGCGTTGCAAATCCCAAGTACTGACCGGATATGATGTGACGATGACGAAAGTTTGCGTTCGCTTGGGAAAAGAAAAGCAGCAGGATCAGGATGTCATCTAGGTTTGTGGCGATAAATGCAGTGATCCCTATGGGAACGGCTGTAATAAGTTCGTTCATTGCAATTGACCTCAAGTTTGATAGGTTCAGAAACAGGCGCGACAGATTTAACCTGAAACGCTTTGTCGATCGCTGTTCTGACTTAGATTTTTCTTACTTAGATTCCGTCGAGGAACTGACGATTTGATTCATTGGATTTGAGATCGCGTGATCTTCGATGGAAACAGAGAACTTCTGCTTCGTTTGCAAATGGGACGGCAAAACCGTATCAGTCGTTTGAGTATTGAACACAGATTGAGGCAAGAGAACAGATACGGTTTTGGGCTTGCGATTCTCTTTCACAACTCCGGTCTGATTTGCTTGAGCAACTAAGTAAATTTTGCTCGGTAAGCGATCACTTTGTGTTGTAACTGTTGTAGGTTGTTGCAATAGCTTAGAAAGCTCTGTTAACTGCCGCGTTTGTAAATCGTCGATTTTCTCATGTAATCGCTCGATCTCTTGAGCAACCTGCAAGTTCACCTTGTGGTTTGTCATTGCAGAGTGGCGATCTTCTTCAGACTGACGATTTTGACTCATCAAGACGACAGGCGCAGTATAAGCCGATGCGAAGGAGAAGACTAAGTTCAGCAGAATGAAGGGGGATTCATCCCAGTGGGGTGCGCCTGGAATGCTATTTGCGCCAATCCAACCTGCCAGGATGACACTCTGCATTCCGATGAATGCCCAGGAGCCGACCTTGGAAGCCATTGCATCCGCGAGACGCTGACCACGGGTGGGTTGAGGAGCCGATTGCTCTAAGATGGACTGCTGTTGATTTGAGATAGCTTGCGGTGCATTAGAACGTTTCACGGGAAAAGACCTCAGTAGAGTTGAATGGTCAGACAGATCAATCTTGTGCTTCACTCACCTTGAGGAAGCATTCAGCAATTTTTGAATAAATTGCTAAACCTTTAGAAGACTTTTGGTAGAGGTGCGATTTACGCCCGATCAGCTTGTGAGTTGAATTCGGTTTTGAACGCCGCTGTCTTCAATGACTTCAATGTAAACGGTTCAATCAATAGAAGCAAACGTTCTTATTTCTTAAAACGATAATTTTTAGTGATGCAAGTAGATAAACGCCGATTCTTACTTAATCGATCGACTTAACGTAATCTGATCCAACTTGTTATTCAACTCTCTCCGCATCGTTCGAACGATCGCGTGATCGCGCCCCCGTTCTCACCTTTGTAATTTTCCGAACCTGCTTTGTTCCACTCAGCGTAATTAGAGTCAAAACTGCTCCCACAAGCCCCATTTGCCACAACCCACACCCAATCGCGGCTCCGAGTGCTGCTGCCAACCAGACCGACGCGGCTGTCGTTAATCCCCGAACTTTGGGTACGCCTGACTTTCCAGACTGCTGCAAAATCAATCCAGCTCCAAGAAATCCAACGCCCGTCGTGACTCCCTGAATCGTTCGGCTCAAGGCATTTGTAGTCGCAAAAGGACTATCACCTTCTGCTTGTAACGGAATCATTACTACGAGTGCTGATCCCAAACTCACCAACATAAAGGTTCTCATTCCCGCAGGTCTACCGCCTTTTTGTCGATCGAACCCAATCAAACAGCCGACTAACATCGCCAACGTCAGCCGAAAGATAATCTGTAGCCAATCGTTTGAATTTAAGAACATTCCTGCCATGACCCCTCTCCTGAAACTTGCACAGTCCACTAAGGTTAACGCAAGGTTAAGAAAGAAAAAAGCACGATCGAGCATGATTTCAGGGAATTGCTGTATGGGTAAGCTTATTTTGTAGCTTGGATCACAGACAATTTTGGGATGGTTAAGATCTGGTGATCAAAGTGACAAAGATTTTCTAAATCGGTGTGATTCAATGTGGCAACTATCCCGATACACCTTAATCTTTTCACAATGCAACAATCTCAAGGGTTCCTCAAAGGAGTTGAAGGACTCAAACTTCACTATCAATCTTGGCAGCCTGATCATCACACTCAAGCCGTTGTGATTCTGCTTCACGGGCTCGGAAGCCACAGTGGTCGATTCAACAATATTGTTCAGTATCTCGTTCCCGCTGGCTATCGAGTCTATGCGCTGGATTTACGCGGACATGGGCGCTCGGCAGGACTGCGAGGACATCTCAATCATTGGGCTGAGTTTCGCGGTGATCTGAGCCACTTTCTCAGCTTGATCGACGAACAATGCCCAAACTGCCCGCGCTTCGTTTTAGGTCATAGCTTAGGTGGAATGATTGCTTTAGATTATGGTTTGAGATTTCCAACAGCACTACAAGGCATAATTACGATCGCGCCTGCATTAGGCCTAAACGGCATTTCATCTACCAAATTACTACTAGCGAACGCATTCTCACAGATTGCACCCCGTTTCAGGCTCAAGGTGGGAATTGATCTCGAAGCAATTTCGCGCGATCAGGCAGTACTGAATTCTTGCGCTCAAGATCCGCTTGTACACTCGATTGCCAGTGCACGATTTGGCTCTGAGTTGTTTAAGACGATCGCTTGGGTGGAATCTCAAGCAGCAAACTTACAAGTTCCGTTGCTCATTTTGCACGGTGGCGATGATTCGATCGCTCATCCCGAAGGAAGTCGAATCTTCTTTGAGCAACTGACGCTACTCGATAAAGAACGATACGAGTATCTAGGGAGCCGCCACGCACCGCACAATGATATTAACTATGAGCAACTGATGGTCGATCTAGAAAAGTGGTTGAATTGCCATCTTGACAGAACTGAGCTTTGTAGCTCTGGAAAGACTTTAGAGACTTTACTCAGCACGTATTCGCCGTAAGTTCCTTGAAAAGTGTGAACACTTGATCGATCCCAGCGCTCCGCGTGATTATCTTGAATTCCAGCGTCTATTTTGATCGGTTTTACTTCTGCCTCAAAGTTCGGATCGAAAAAGAATGGAAAGGATAAACGATCGTGCTGGGACAAGTTTCGGACTCGATGCGGTGTCGATCGATAATACCCCCAGTCATACGATCGAGCATATCCCCGATGTTACAGACAAATGATCCTGCAATTGGAGGCGCATCAATCCATTGAGCGTTTGATTTCACTTGCAAGCCGCCCGATTCATCGGTAGTGCTTCAGATTAGTGTGGGATAGGTTGCCACATCGTGCCACGTCCAAGAACGAGTTGCTAATCCTGCGCGTTGTGCTGCGGTGGATTTCAGCCGACTGTGCTGCCAAATCCAATTGAAGTA
>JAHHHU010000074.1 GCA_019359175.1 Phormidium tanganyikae FI6-MK23 | reverse complement strand
CCGGTTAAACTCTGGAAGATGCGCGGTTTATTTCGCAGACTTTGGTAGTTCAACATCGCAACAACGCTGGAAAAGAATTCTTGCTGTTTAGCTTAACCTATTTCCGATGAAGTTTAATAGAATTGCACTAGAATTTGATAAGACAAAGATTCTAAGCTGTTAAGTTGTTGAACAAGATGAATAATAAGTATTCGTTTATCGGGGGTCAGCAAGGCACATGGCAAGTAATCGATGTGCGAGGTGTCTGGGGAGCAAGTTTAGAACGGGTTGAAAGAGTCAATGTAGTGAATGAAGCTGTTGCGACATTGCCCATTAGGAGTTCATGGGTGCTGCAAAGTTTTACGAGTAATATGCGCTACGCTAAACGGGATGAACTGAATACGCTTCAGGCAATTCAGCCCGGTCTAAATCGTTCGGAAGCGATTTCCGCTGTGCTAATTCCGATCAAAAAATCTGCTCAATGGTGGGAAATGGCGCAAGATGAGCGGCGAGCGATTTTTGAAGAAGAGTCCCATCATACAGCCGTAGGTTTAGAGTATCTGCCTGGGGTGGCGCGGCGGCTGTTCCACTGTCGCGATCTTGGAGAACCGTTTGATTTTCTCACCTGGTTTGAATTTGCGCCGGAGCATACTCAAGCATTCGATCAATTGCTGGTGCGAATGCAAGCTAGCAAAGAGTGGGAATACGTAGAGCGAGAAGTTGAAGTTCGCCTAGAGCGAATATAGTCAGGATACGAGGTTAAAGCACGGGAAGATGAACGCTGACGATCGTTCCTGAACTAGAAGATGCGATCGTCAGTTCCCCTTCATGCGCTACGAGAATTCGCTCTGAAATTGCTTGCGCCAGAAGGCTTTGTGGAGCAGAACGGCAAGGTAAGTTGAGGCAGCAGTTCTACCGAAATCGGAGTACCGCCATTCTGGATACGAATACGAATCGAGTCTGAGCGAATGCCAGTGCCAACAGAACAACTAACGGTTTCATCAGCATCGAACGCTTCCAAGTTTTTCTAAATTTATTTCAAAAAAACTTGTTTCAATTTATCAGCATCTGCCATTACTTCTACGTCTAGAGCCTCATTGACATAGTTGATCTAGCACTCAACAGCTTCGGGGAATCTTGAATCTGGATCAAGAGAGCGTTGAGGAATTCATCAAGATTCAGTGCTGAACGTTTCGGTAATGTTCTAGATCTGTGGACGAACTATCATACAGCGCGACCGAATTCGTAGCGGTTGATAAACAATCCAATCACCACATCGCGTAACCAAGTGGACTTAGAGAAGCAAATGGTTTTTCGAGCCAACCGTTTGATCCAAGTCCGAAAGGTCAAGTGCTTGCGCTCAATCCGTTGAGTATTTGCTTTGCCCACCGTGTGCTTCTGCGAGTCCAACAATCGCAAGTACGCGCCCCAACTATCCGTATAGAACCGCTCAATCGCAAACGGAGCACAAAAGAGGGAAGTTGCTTGAGGGCTGCATCTTCATGAGGCGCAAGTACGTAAGCAAGCACTGCACCGGTACGATGATTAATGGCGTGCCACAACCATCGCTGTTGCCGCTTCGATTGCACAAAGCTCCACATCTCATCCATTTCAACTTCTTCAACTTTGACGACTATCGCAGTCGTCGGTGAAGCTTCCATCTGTTGCAGGAGACGAGTAGTTCACCTGTTCGAGGTGACGATCTTTTTTTTAATGCTTCAATCACAGTTGTCGGGCTGATTTTCAGCACCCGCGCTGTATCGCGAATCCCACTTCCATTCACTGCCATGTCGCTAATTTGTTGCTTCACTTCCGGCAAGTAGCCGCGATAGCTGCACTCGCGGATGAAAGAACGACGAGTACAGCCATTGTTGCGGCAACGATATCGTTGTTTACCTTCATCGCTTTTGCCATTTTTCACGACGTTTGTACTGTTGCAACTCAGACAGCAAACAGGTTCAAGTACCATACGAGCAAGAGCAGCTAAGAACTATTCTATTTTCTCACGAAATACACAGGTCTAGAACATTACCGCTGCAAGATTGGGTCAGTGATCCACTGAACGAGTTGAATCACACGCCCGTTTGGATCGGTTACTTGAAAGAACCGCTCGCCCCAGGCTAAAGCCGAAGTGCTGTTTAACGAAGTTAGCTGATGCCGTGACATCCTCAACATTGAGCGAAATTGCTGAAGCTGTAATCTGCATATCGTCTCCTCAAATTACAAAATCTACTAAATCTGTCACCGCTTACCGCTCCTTGACCATGAGCAGCGCGAGACCATCGGGCGTAACAACTTCACCCACATCTTTAAATCCGACACGGCGGTAGCAGCGAATTGCTCGATCGTTCTCAGGTGAGGGATCGGTCTGTACCTTAGTCACTGCCGGATCTTGAAATAGCTGCTCCACGAAGGCGTGAATCATCGCACTGCCCAAACCTCGACCAAGCTGCTCCGGGTTGGCTAGGAACTGGTCAATTCCTCTCGCGCCCGGATCGGTTTCCTGCTCCCACCATCCATCACCAGAACCCATCACCACGTAGGATTGAACAAATCCAATGGGTTTGTTCTTCAATAAGGCGATATAGCCTCGTGTGATTGATTCGACGGCAGTATAAGGTCGGTAGTCATGCTCGACCTCCGCATAGGTTCCAGGATCGCCCCACCATTCTGAAATATGCGATCGATGCAGCCACTCATGCAGCATGGCGAGGTCGGACGCAACCAAAGGTCTGAAAGCAATCGTTTCAGCAATGTGATTCATAAAACCCTCCGCACCTACAACTTTTTGAAGTACCTGGCGATCGGTAACAGCCCAAAACCCAGCTTTTCATAAGTGCGACGAGCTGGAGCATGACCCGGATCACCTCCGGTCTCAACCATTGCGACCGTCATCCCCGCCTCTTTCATCCAAGGAAGCGCGAATTCTATTAGAGCAGTGCCAATGCCCTGACCTTGAAAATCTGGATCGACAGCAACCATGTAAATTTCACCCATGCTAGATTCAGAGTCTAGCTTCACAGCAACAAACCCTTTAGTAGAACCTGCATCGATAGCAACCCATACATTTATGTCTTCAGCAGCGCAGACATCCTCGATCGCTTTCTGCTGGCTCACTCGCCAATGGTCGGGATAGAATGCTTGGTGTACCTCAGCGTCCATTGCCTCCTGAATCGAATCAAACACTGGAGTCCATGCGCGAAGCGAAAGACGAATCACAGCATTAAGCTGGTGGGGGTCATAGGGTTCAATTTGCATTTTGGTGTGGACTCCAGAAATTTCAGCCTTGGATTCACATTAGATATAACTTATCACTACAGAGTAATGCCACCATCAATGATCATCTCGCTACCCAGCATAAAGGACGATTCATCAGAAGCAAGAAACACGGCTGCCTTGGCGATTTCAATCGGCTCACCGAATCGCTTTAACGGAATCTGATTGCGATATCCTTCTGCTATCTGCTGGACTTGCTCGGCTGGAAGACCAGATTTTCCGAGGATCGGTGTGGCGATCGGACCTGGACTGATGGCATTGACTCGAATCCTTCGCTCAACCAGTTCACCCGATAGAGTTTTTGCTAGCGAGAGCATTGCAGCCTTACTTGCACTATAGATGCTAGAGTATGGCATTCCGATGTGAGCATTAATTGAAGTATTCAAGACGATCGAAGCGGGATTCGCCAAAATGGGCAGCAGATTTTGGATGAGAAAAAAGGGTCCTTTGAGGTTGACGGCAATTTGTCGATCGAACGAGGCTTCATCCCAAGCTTCAAGCGGTTGAAAAATACTAATTCCAGCGTTCAGAAATACGCCATCAAGCTGACCGAAAACTTGCGCGACTTCTTCTGCCAATCGCCTTTGTTCACTCACCTCACCTGCATTACTTTTAAGAACAATCACCTCTTTGCCCAAGTCTTGCTGGGCTTGAGCCAATGGGTCTGGGCTAAGTCCCGTCACGACGACCCGCGCACCCTCTGCTAAAAATTGCTTGGCGGTTTCAAGTCCAATTCCAGTTGTGCCACCCGTTACTAGCAGACGCTTTCCTTGTAGACGATTCATTCTAACTCTCCTTTTCTCGTCAATGCACTTTGGGGTAACTCTATAATCGTTCTCTCAACTAGAAAGTTGACACGATCGTTAATGCGATTAGACAGCTAAATTGTATGGTTAAACAAACTACTCGAAAGATTGGATTTATTCCAGCAATGTGAATCACTGAATGAATCAAACGGAACGCGATATAGGTTATGACTAAAGCATCGATCGCGGTTCCAGAAATCCCTTGAACCGTCACTAAGAACACCACACCGAGATACAAAGGCAGATTTTCAACCAAGTTGGCTTGAACCCGAAAAAGTCGCCAGAGTGGACTTTTGTCATTTTGGATGCCGAAATCCTGCACCGCACCACCTACTGCTAGATGCCGAATTCTAACGGTGAGCAGAAGACAAACGATCGCGATCGTCCATCCTATAAAAATAACTAATCCCCAGAGCGGGACGGTCATCGATTGAATAGGTGCCATCTTTCTTTGAGGTGAAACAACTACGGATAGTCTAAAGAAACCGCGATTCAGAACGCTAGAAAAAAGTTGCAGAGTTTTGGGATATTCTTGCGCTCAGGGTTGCCGCCATTGGCTGGGAGTCTTGCCTAGAACGCGTCTGAAACAGCGAGTCAGGTGACTTTGATCGCAAAAGCCAACTCTGAATGCAATCTCAGAAAGGCTCAGACTGGTGAATTGCAACAGATATTTCACCTGTTCAACGCGACACTGCAAAATGTATTGATGCGGTGTCACACCCAGACTTTTCTTAAACAACCGTAAGAAGTGATAGGGGCTAATTTGGACGATCGCGCTCAACTCAGCCAGCTTCAAATTTTGATGCAGATGGGCAGAGATATAATCGGTGACTAAGGTCAATTGGGTAGGAGATAACCCAGTTAAATCGCTAGAAAGCTTAGGCGAGGTTGTGCAATAGTTTCGCAGTAGGTGAATTGCTAGTGCTGTTTTTAGGCTATCGACCAGTAAAGTTCCGCCGATGCCGCCCGTTTCTAGTTCTGCCCTCAAAGTTGAAAAAATGCTTTGAATCAGTGCATCTTGTTCACTCATAAACCGAGGCATGAGTTCAATGAGATCGGGATTCACCCAGTCTTGCCCAAGCTGCTGGAGTAGGGTTGGCTCGATCGCTAAAATGCCAAACTGAACCGTAGTCTGCCAATTGCAGCAATGAGAGATTCCTGCCGGAATGATGGCGATGTCGCCCAATTGTCGCCTTTCTGTTTCCCGCTTGCCATCTAGCCAACGTTCTCCTGGATTACCGCTATCTTGGGATGAATTGGGTAGCCCACAAGCGAGGACATGCATGGTATGTTGATGCTCGGCAACCTCGAACTTGGGCTGTCGATGAAGTTCTACATGAAGACCACTCCAGCCAGAGCTAGTGAGGACAGCCGGGTTAGGCACAAATGCGTCGGTGGCACTGACTTGGCGATAGTCAATCGTTCTTGCGGGGGGTTCTGGCAATCTCACTAGGGTTATCCTTGAGACACTATAGTTTATTGCAATGGGAAAAAATACGTTCCAACGCTTGCTTCAAAAATTCACAAACGCTGTCGAAAACGCTCAAGTTTCAGTACATGACGCTGTTGCGCGACATTCACTACGAAACAGGTTGGCTAGCCTGGTGTGATGAAATTATGCCGTTGCTGAAATAAACGTATCAGGAGTTCGTGCCTCTTGAATGTCCATTCGCTGAATCAAACCATTCTCGATCGTATAAATATGCTGAACCCTTTGATCCAAAATCAACTTTCCCTCTAAATCGCGCACCACTTGATGCACATCGACAATGATGCAATTGTGTCCATCGCGTTGAAAGCCTTGCAGTTCGACCTGTGGATCAATTAATTGCCACTGACGAGTCCAATAGTCGCGTACTGCTTCATGTCCATGAACGTGTCCGCCTTCCATCCCATTTGCCCACGCGACATCCGGATGCATGACAGCTAGAACGGCATCGATATGACGATCGTTAAAGGCGGCATACGCTTTTCTGAGCAAATTTTGCTGCGTTTGCATCCAGGTTTGCCACTCCATTGCTTTTTTCTCCATCGTCTTAACAAATCCATCCTTGCCATCCATGTAGCCCTCGATATCTTGAGGATACTGTTTCGCTAACTCGTGCTTTAAGTCACTGTATTGCTGGGCAGCATCAGGATGAGCAATCATGTAATCCCGAAATGCTAAGTGACGATCGATTTCGGGTGAACCAGTTTTATAGGTATGAACATGATGGGTTCTGATGTTCGGCAAACGATTTTTGCGGAAGTAGCGCCGACCGGGAATCCCAAACTCGCCCATTGCTTCGTACCCAATCGCGATCATTGCCGCACTTTGCTCATCGGTCCTGGTAATGTCTTCTACTTCAACTAAGAAATCAATCACAGGTTTAGCGTAAATGCCTGGAATTGCAGTGCTGCCAATATGGTGGATGGCAACGATATTTTCTCCCATCGCTAAAGCAATCTGCTGCGACTCTGCCTCAAAATTCTCTCGCCATGCAGGATTGGGCGGAACAACCTCTACTTTCATGAGCCTCGTTAATTTAATCTGTAGGTTTTCGGTGTCACCCCTGTCAGTTGACGAAACTGTTTACTCAAGTGGCTGTGACTGTTAAATCCGCATAGAAAGGCAATGTCCATAATCGAGCGATCGCTATTTCTCAACAACTGCTTTGCCCGTTCAACTCGCTGCTGGAGTAAGTATTGGTGGGGAGAGATACCAATCGACTGCTTAAACAAATGGCCGAAATGAAACTGACTCATATCGAGCAACGCGGCTAGATTTGCCAGCTTAATCTCCTGCTCCAAATGGTCGTTGATGTAGTCCAACACCTGCACCAGTTGGCGTTGAGGTAACCCACCTTCGTAAATCGGTAAATGAGGTCTTGCAGTCGCGTACTGCCGGAGCAAATGCACAGCCAGGACGTTTGTGAGTGATTCAATGTAGAGCCTACTGCCTGAATTTTCTTGTTGGAGTTCAGCTAGTAACATCAGAGCGATCGCTTCAAGTTGGGAGTCTCGCGTCCGAAATTCAGACAGCAATTCAAGTCGATCGGGGTCTTTATTCAGGGTCTCTCTGGCAATACTTTCAATAAAATGAGAGGCAATCCGAATCTCCAGAAAGTGATCTTCATCGTTCCAACGGGCAAATAACGGCATCTTTGCAGGAGTAATCGTGATGTCTCCTTTCCCATATAGCCCTGTCTGAGTCTTGCCTCCCTTGATATGCAGAGAGCGAACGGGACGCGATGCTAGCGACAGACAAATCGCGTGTTCATTGTTGAAGTGGCACGTTGCCTCACCGGGCTGACGCCGAAATTGATTGACCAGAATATTTTCCCAGCCTTGGTTTTGACTCGATAAAATCGGCAGAAACTTCGATTCAGTCTGATGATGGATTGGAGTTTTCACAACACATCTCCAACTCGTGTCATCTTGATTGTATTCATTTTTATGAGAGTTCAACTCTCATTCTGAAATTCATCGCAAGATTTTGATAGTGGCACAAGAATCAGATAGTTGAGCAGCAATTGTTTTCCTAAGCTGTAAAGGTCGCTGATTCAAAAGGATAGAGAAGATGAAGCTGCTTATTTTTGGCTCAACGGGGAGTATCGGTCGCCCCCTTGTCGAGCAGGCGCTTGAGCAGGGACACACCGTTACGGCGTTTGCACGTACCCCCGCAAAGCTCGACATCCAGCACCCAAATCCGAAGGTTGCTCAAGGCGATGTCATGAGTCTCGCATCTGTCGAGAAAGCAGTGCAAGGTCAAGATGCGGTGCTATGTGTACTTGGATCAGGTGGGCAAAGGAAGGGAACCATCCGATCAGAGGGGACGCGATAGATTATCCAGGCAATGGAGAAAGAAGGTGTCCGACGGTTGATTTGCCAAACCACTCTTGGAGCAGGAGAGAGTTGGGAGAATCTGAACTTCTTCTGGAAGTACATTATGTTTAGAGCCTTCTTACGAGACGTGTTTGCCGATCATGAACGGCAAGAGAACGAGGTCAAGCAAAGCCATCTAGATTGGACGATCGTGCGTCCCGGAGCCTTTGTCGATGGAAATCGCACGGGTCACTACCGACACGGCTTTCCCAGCACCGACAAGACCGCAAAACTCAAAATTCCGCGCGCTGATGTGGCTGACTTCCTATTGCAGCAATTGACGAATGATACCTATCTTTACGAAATGCCGAGCCTATCTTATTGAACTTTTTCTAGTTCGTCAAACCGACATTCATCCACAGGAGATTTTATGGCAACGGTTCACAATTTGCGTTTCCCCTTCATGCTTGTCACGATACTCGGTTGCGGGCTGGTGGCAGGAGTGTTTTTCGCTTTCTCCACCTTCGTGATGCCCGCCCTCGCCCGTCTCCAGCCACCCCAAGGGATTGTCGCGATGCAATCGCTCAACATTACGGCGATTAATCCATTGTTCATGATCGCCTTGTTTGGAACAGCTCTAGCTTGCCTCTTTCTAGCAGTCTTCGTTCTGTTCAAATGGCAGCAACCCGGTAGTGTCTACCTGTTAGTGGGTAGCCTGCTCTATCTCGTTGGCACGATCGGAGGGGCAATCGCTTTTAATGTGCCGTTGAATAATGCTTTGGCGATCGTGAAACCCGATAGTGCTGAAGGCGCAACACTGTGGGCAAGATACCTGACCGATTGGACGTTCTGGAACCATGTTCGGACGATCGCAGCACTTGTCGCTGCCGCATTCTTTACTTTAGAGATGTTGGGGAATAACGTAATTGCAAAGTAGACTTCTGACGATTTCTGTGTTTTGCTATTGATTAAGCTGCTTTCAAGTAGAAGTTCCATCATCCAGCAGCAGTCAGCATCAAATGATCGTCAAAATCCTGGATTCGATTGCGATAAATCGCGCTGACCGCACCATCGCGCTTGATGCCTGCAAAGGCATTCTCACAGACGACGCGCGACTGGCTGAGTGTGCGATTTTCTTGCTTTTGTTCGTCGGTTAGCTCACCCCCTCTCGGCTTCTTGTGCGGAATGTGAAGGTTCGTATACTCTGACTGCAAGCCTGGAAAGCCTAAATCGACTTCAATGGGAATGTCGTCAAGACTGTGAAACGCAATCTCTTCTTCCGCTTCCAATCGCTTATCATGCAGCTTTCCCTCGCGAGCTTTGCTCAGGACTAAGACTCGTTGGGTGGGGGCGACAACCGCCAGATGCTTGCGAGTATGACGACGCTTCTTGCCAAAGTAGTTCAGCGTCTGTTGCTCAACCTCTTGGGGCGTTGAATCGGACGCTCAGTGCCATCAATCATCACCCGTTCTACCCCCGGAAACATCTCTAGAAAGGCTTCGATATTGCGTAGGTTGCGCTCTGCCAGCACCCTCTCAGTTCCCAATGCAAGCTTCGAGACCGGATTGTCATTCGGGCATCCATTCATGCGTCTGTGAGCGGTCGAGGTCGAACAAAATTCCCGCTAAATCAAACGTCGGATAGCATTTAAAGTAGAACAAACTGTAGAACAACTTGGCTTCAATCCTTTGCAGTCTTGCTTTGCGTCCGCCTCCTCTTGCCCGTTTCCGCACTGGCTTGGCCGCGATTCTACTGGCTTCGTACGCTTGCTCAAACCTCGGCAGCCAAGCATCAAAGGCTTTGCGGTTCAGTCTGCTCAACGCTCGCAGCAGTCGGTCTTAGTTCAGGGCACGTTCAAGATTCAGCATAAGACTCGATTGACGAATTCTCTTTAGATTATCCTATTCCCCAACAACTCTATTGTGAGGAACAGCGATCGTACATATCTTAGAAACTTGACGAGCAGCGATCGCAGAACTTTGATCGCACTTTGAGTAATGTTCAGCGATCGCGCTGAGGGGAGAGGCGATCGCGTTGGTGGTAGTACCTGGTCTCCCTGTGCAACTGCGAGCCTTGCGGTATTTGCGAAGCAGCACACACCTTGTTTTTTGCGCTGCAATAGTTTTAGGATTTCCGAGAGTGCCCAGATAATCGCCAACGCTCTACAAGTTAGGTATTGTTTTGCCGTGCGATCGTTATTTCTTGATATGCACCTGCAACACTGTTGTCGATCACGTTGTGGATTGCATCTATGTGTTGTTGAATTCGCGTCCACGATGTCGATAGCAAGACCACGACAGCAATCTGACGACTAGCAAGGTTTTGTTGGTGGCGGAGATTTTGATCAGTCGTGATCAGGAGGTCATATCCATTGTGTTCCGCCATATTGAGCAGGTCACCATTAGTCAGTGCCGACCATCCTTGCTCGTAAGCCGTGTCCATTACATGGTCTAATAAAGCACGGCGCAGCGGAACCGGCGTACCCTGATCAAACAGAATCTTCATGCCTCAATGAGATTTGTCAATACCGTCATCTCGTAGTCTAGTAAAGCTTCTACTTGTGTGCGGGTCACACCCGGAAACCAATCGAGAAACTCATCAATGGATGCACCATCTTTGAGGTTTTCAAACAAAATCGCTACGGAAACCCGCGTTCCGCAAAAAACCAATGTGCCACTCATTTTGTCAGGATGTCGCTCAATCACAGTCAATATATCATCCATTAACTTGACCTCCGCTTTATGCTGCATCTCAATTTTAGCTTGAGTCTTCTGCGGTGAGTGATTGAAGTCGATCGCTCCAAAAAATAGCCCGCTAACATCTACTTGAACAACTTCATACCTTGAGAGCAGCGCGACCCTTCGGTATCGGCTTCGCAGCGATCGCAGTTTGAGGAATGTTCAGCAATCGCTAATTGAGCGAACCCCGACAAGAGCTTACAGATTTGACGGCGCAGCAGAAAGCAATCAACTATAGCGATCCTACTTGACCCGTGAAAAAACGCCATACAGTTCAAGCTTAGGGAACTTAAACACCTGTTGATGAAGGACAAACTCAAATAACCACTTGATCAATGCAAAGGAATTGCCAAGGTGATAGCACTCGCGGATAAACCGTT
>JAHHHU010000073.1 GCA_019359175.1 Phormidium tanganyikae FI6-MK23 | reverse complement strand
GAGAGAAGACCTAGTTAATCTGCTCCTACTGTTTCACTAACTATTACTTAGAACTTAGTGAATCAAGATGCGGCTGTAGCCTTTGTCCGACTTGGTGTTTAGCGCTGTTTTCTGCCTGTGCTAATTTGTGGATGCGCCTTTTTTCACTAAGTTATTAACCACTGGTTGTGATAAGTTAGTGAAAAATTCAAGACGGGTATAGCGTTTCAGAAAGGCGAAAATCCGCATCACCCACTTCCGGGATCTGTGCTGACGGTTGAACCGATTCGGGATAAAAAGGCGATCGACCGGATCAAGAAACTCCTCCGCGACCAACCGCGGGATCTTTGCCTGTTTGTGCTGGGAATTAATACTGCACTTGAGATGCCGAAATTTATGGCTTGGAGCTTTGAGACTCAATCTCGCTGATTACCTCTTCAACCAGCTTTATCAGTTTAGGAAGTTGCTTGCTAAGTACTTGACGTTTAGGAGACAGCGTCCCGGAATCACTCATCGACTCCCACGCCTGCAACTTCTTGAGTGCCTGATGCAAAATCTTTTGCTCGGAAACCATGACATCTTGTCGTGGTTTCTGAGTTTGCTCCTCATTCAGGTAGCGTTGAACCGTTCTTAGACTCTTTCCCATAATCACTTTCAGAGCAGGACGTAACGCTTTAGTGCCTTTCGTGGGTCTACCAGGCTGATCGACATAGCCTGCCGACCTCAGCCGATTTGCCAGCGCTCTCACCTCTGCTGGAGTATAGTCTCGACGATGCTCGTTTTCCGCAATTTCGACTTGCAATGCCCGGTCTGGTTCTTCCTCCGCATCAAACGGTAGAACCTGTACCGGGATCAGGTTCGATAGAAAAAGCTTTTCGTAAGCAGGCGCGTTCTGGTTTCTTAGTACCTTAATCGCAGCCAGACGATGTGCTCCAGCTAAGAGACGATTTCGGCTATCTAGAACTAAAGGTTCTAGCAATCCCAACACAGAGATTGACTCTGCCAACGCCTCAACGTGAGATTGCTTTAATTCGCGAGTATTCGTCTCTCGATCGAGAATATCATCAAGCACTCTCACTGATTGCGCTGAGTCTAGGACGCTTTTTACAGATTTTGTTGGTTCCGGTAGGTTGCTCTCTTTACTTCTTGGCTCCGCACTTCCCTTCGCTGCCCTGATAATGGCATCAAAATTGCTCATAACAGTATCTCTTTTCCAACCTTCTGATAATCTTCCCAACCTTGCTTTGCGCGAGGATCGTCAACCTCGTCGATCGGCACTCCCAACAACGCAGAGCGTTGAAACGCAATGAGTCGCCGAATACCCGTTTTAAAAACAGGAAGTCCTGACTGGGTCAAACTTGCTCGTGCTTTCTCTCCTTCCTTTGAAGGTGCTGGTGGAATAATGGTGAGTAGAATTTTATAGCGATCGCTGTCCAACTCCACCAACGCATCAACAGTGAGCATCAAGGCATCAAGCGCAAAAGCATCAGGACTCGACGGAATAACCAACAGATCACATCCGTCTACCAGTGCTTTGAGGTCTTCATGGCTCGGTCTGGCAGGCGTGTCAATCACAATATGCTCGTAACTCCTTGCATATTTAGCAGCCTGACGTTCATCTACCACTTTGAAAGGAGGATTGCCACGGTTTGCCCAATTGGTAACAGAGCGATTTACATCCCCATCAATGAGCAGGGTTGGAGCTTTCTTCTGTAAATAAGCAGCAAGATGTATAGCAGATGTACTCTTCCCAACGCCACCCTTAAACGATGCAACTGTAAGAATCATGAACGGCTTACATATTCCTATGATTTTCAAAGCTTCTGAATTTTAGCTGAAATACTTTTGAATACTGTCTTCGCGCAAGAAGTTGACGCAATTTCTCATTCTCTCCTTGAAAACCATGACAAGATGTCATGGTTTTCAAGGAGGCAAAAATGGCAACTTAGAGTTCAGAAGCTGCGTGCCATGAACTAGCCTAGATATCTGAAGCTCAGAGATTCAGTGATGCCTCCTCGAAAACCCTCAATTTCTACTTGCCTTTATCAAATCAAGATCACACTTCAAGATTGGCGCCCTCCCGTCTGGCGAAGAGTTCAGGTTTGGAGCGATATTAGTTTAGGCGAACTGCATCAAATCATTCAGATAGTAATGGGCTGGACAAACTCTCATCTTCATCTATTTCTTATCCAGGGAATGGAGTATGGTGAGCCAGATCCAGAATACGACTGGGAAGTTAAAGACGAACGCAAAGTAAAGCTGAACCAAGTGGCGTCTGGTGAAAAATTCAAATTTCGCTACACCTATGACATGGGGGATAGCTGGGAGCATGAAATTCTGATTGAGAAGGTTTTGCCTGTCGAGCCTGAAATTCCTCGCTATGGGGTTTGCGTTACGGGTAAACGAGCCTGTCCACCAGAAGACTGCGGCGGCACTTGGGGGTACACGGAGCTAATCAAAACGCTACGAGATCCGAATCACCCAGAGCCTGAATCGATGCTGGAGTGGGTTGGCGAAGAATTTAACCCAGAAGCATTTGATGTAAACGAGATTAACGAGGCATTACACCAATTGAAATGATGCCGAAGCGCTCTCTGTATCAACGATATAGTAATCCGTACCCCGAAACGAGCGACCGCTGTGACTACTGCTCCTTCTGCTAATTATGATGCTCCCTGGAAAGAAGCGCTAGAGCGCTATTTTGAGCCATTCCTCGCCTTCTTTTTCCCTCAGATTCACGCCGAAATCGACTGGCAACTGAGCTACGAATCGTTAGACTCAGAATTTCAGCAAGTAGTGCGGGACGCAGAGATCGGTAAACGATTTGTCGATAAACTCGTTAAAGTGTGGCGACGAGATGGACAAGAAACTTGGGTTCTGATTCATGTAGAGATTCAAAGTCAGTATGATTCAGACTTTGCTAAGCGAATGTACACCTACAGCTACCGAATCTTTGATCGCTACAACCGGAATGTCGTAAGCTTGGCGATATTGGGAGATGATCAACTCAATTGGCGACCTCAAGCCTATCACTATACATTGTGGGGCTGTCGAGTCGGAATTGAGTTCCCGATCGTTAAACTGCTCGATTACGAATCGCAGTGGGATTTTTTAGAGCAGAGTCTAAACCCTTATGCAATGCTCGTTCGAGCGCATTTGCTTACTCAGAAAACAAGTGGCGATTCTGAGGATCGATTGACGTGGAAATTGCGACTGGTTCAAGGAATGCAGGCGTTAGGATATAGTGAAGACACCATCTTAGAGTTGTTTCGGCTAGTCGATTTGATGATGACGCTACCACCGGAGCTAGACCAGATTTTCGACACTGAAGTTCGCCGTTTTGGAGCTGAAAATGCTATGCCTTACCTGACGACGATTGAGCGATTCGCGATCGAGCGCGGCAAATTACAGAATGCCCGTGTTTCAGTGATGGAAGTTTTAGATGTGCGATTTGGAGCAGTACCACCCGAATTAATCGACCAGATTAATCAGATGGAAGATCTTGATCGATTGAAGCAATTGCTCAGACAAGCGACTGTATTAGCTTCAATTGCGGACTTTCAAGTTTTGTTGCTGAATGAGTGATACTTGCGATCTCTACACGCTAAAGAACTGTTACAGGGGCAGCGTCAATCTTGTCCTGGACTAGAATTGGCTTAAATTACCATTGGGTAATGGTCTATAACCCCCATGCTTCTGGCGAGCAATTGGCACAGTGATAACGGTAAATCAAAGTTTGAGGGCTGCACTTCTGTGGGCATTGTCAACTTAACCGTTCAAAGGCTTGTTTATTGAGAAATGGCCTGATTTTCAAAGGATGAAAGGCTGATTTCTTCGTGAGCATAAGTGTGCTCATTCTCAACAACCAGAGTGAAATCCAGTTAAGTTGACAATACCCCATGAATATATGTTGGGCAAAATTGCCAGTGCAGGACAGAATGGGCAGTTTCAAGTTTTCCTAAACGCTCTGTGAGCATAGTCGCACTTATGTAGAAGGAGAAAACAAAAGTCTTCTCCTCCTCGAATGAAGTAAAGCAACAATGAGTTGAGTCAATGCCCTCCTAGATTGGCACGAATCACTTGGTTCTCACGCGGCTCAGACTCTGTACTGTCCACAAAGGGATTGGGTTGATCCACATTCTCTCCTTGTGGTGGAACATCTGCTACATTTGCTTCGCTAGCTCCCAAATATTCCTCCTGCAACGGGTCTTCTTTCGCAGCGTTTTTGAGTTCAGTTGGGTTAGGAGTTTGAAAGGGAATATCTTGTTTTTCAGACACCTTCTCGCTCATAGCGTACCTACCAGTAGTGAATTGTCATGCTCAACATAAAAACGCTACAAGACTTCTACATCCTACATAGGAGATAAGTTGAGGGTGTTGCCGCTGAAGGAGTTGCTGCTGCGCTGTGGCTCACCCCCTAATGCCCACCAGTATTTCTCGGCTGACCGTGCCCATAATCTCGATCTCTGGGCAATTTCGTGCTGATAGCGACAGTAGGTTTCATAGCCAGGGGCGTTGATGGCGGTGGTTTGAACGAATTCGGCGAAGGCGTCTCCGGTTAAGCGCTCGAACACTACTCCGTAGCAGGCGATCGTCTTTAGCAGGTGGTTGGTTTGTCCGTAGCTGGTCCAGCCTTCGTTGATTTCGGTTTGCAGGTCGCATCGCCACTCGTCTACGGCGGCGATACGTGCCGTTTGCGTTTGGTGCTGTTGCGCCGGGCAACGGTGATGGCTTCGTGTAGCGTTTCTAGGTCTTGTCCTACCGCTGCGGTGTCCCAGTGGCGGAAGAATTGTCCTAATCCAGCGATTTCCATTGAGAAAGTCTGTGCAGTCATGCTGCATCTCCTTTTCGACGATGTGGACTTTCTCCTTCTAGTAGGATATCGGTCATGCTCTCTTGTTCGCTACCTCACTAGCGTAGGATGTACCTGACCCGCCTGGACGATGGGCTGGAGCAGCATTCGATGCAGGTGATAGCGAAATCCTTCATCGAGATACTTATGCCGAATCTCCTCCCAGTTGACTAACGCTCCACGTTGCTTTTGCTCAATCGCTGCTTGGAGATCGGGTAGGCGAAGTTCATGACCCAGGTTTTTCGTGACTAGCTCCAGAAAAACCTGGGTGTCGTGAAAATCTCCCAGTTGAGCTTGTAACGTTTTGATTTCTGCAACCCAGGCTTGAAACGCTTCTCCATAGAATGGCGTGAAGAATTCGGCTTGATAGCGGGCATGTTTGCAGGCTTTTCGCAACTCGTGCAGCATCGCACCCCTTTCGCCTGAAGTCTCCTTGCTAGAAATCAACCAGCCTGGATGCAGCAGCAAATGGGACAGCAGGGGTCCTAACAAGTCGGGCAGGAGAACCGAGAGGGGTAGCTGGGCAACAGGGGTATAGCGAGGATGTTTCAACCAATCATCGTAGGTGGTTTTCAACTCTTGGTACCGCGGCTGAGATAGCACTGCCTTCATTCGAGCAAAGGCTTTCACCCGCTGCTTTTGCAGCGCCTTAGACACTTTGTCCAACTGTTTTTGCTCTTTTTTATTGAGATTCGGACGATATTCTTGCTCCAAACTCACCAGTTGAACATCCAAGTCTCTCACGTCCCCTAACACGCTTGCCAAATCTCGGAGGCGGTCAGCACTGCCTGCTTTAGGGATCTTGATCGCACTGCCAAAAACTTGCAGGGCTGTCCGAAGGCGGCGAGTTCCCACCCGCATTTGATGTAATGCTTCTGGATCTTTATCGGCAAGCACCTTCTTCTCTTGCTTAGCGATGCGGCGGTATTGTTCTTCAATGACCTGATAAGCGTAGGCTTCTAGGGTCGGAGGAAGGTGTATTGCTGAGCCTGATGCTTTACCCTGTTGTGTTTGAGTCATAGGATTTGCGAACGATGTCGCTCGAATGGAGGACTCCATAGAAGAAGCTAGGGGTTGCACTCCCATAGAGGCGAAGCCCCTAATCTCCTCTTAGATTGAATGAGAAGGCAATGATTGAATGAAACGTAAGCTTAAGGAGGAATTTTAACTAAAAATTAACTCCAAGTTAATCCTCCAACTGTATGACTTTGATCAAAACGAGGCAATTAGATTCTTTTTGTAGAAAAGATAATGAAAAACTTAAAAGTCCGAATTTTAACGCAGTTAACAGCTCATCCTGAGCGGGAGCAAGAGCTAAAGAACGCTCTGGTTCAATTTATGCAGGAGCGCTGTCAACAAGTGGGCTGTCACAACTGTGAATTGCTGCACCACTTGACTAATGCGGCACAGTTTATTCTGGTCGAAGAATGGGACGCTGAAGCGCGGATAAAGTCGGAGCTTGACTCTCAGCTTTTTGCAAGGTTAGGTGAGGCAGCAGCGGAACTCTTTATCGAACCCCTTCAAATTCATTGGTACGATGTGATAACATCTCAATCTTGTGCCGATTAGCTTATCTTCTAGGTATTTTTCGCGCTGTGCTGATTCTTCTGCCCATTTACCGCTAATCACTAAGGTTCTTTTTCCTTTGAAGCGTTCTTGATTGTTGATTGCGATCATACATACATCAATCTTTAAATCAGCAATCAGCACTGTATCCACAAACAGATAAAGAGACACTGATCTAAGGGACCCTTGATCAAGTGCCTAGCTTTGAAGAACTGCCTCAAATCGAATGAGAGAGCGGACAAGGGTTGTAATCCCTCGTGTGGTGGTTGCAGTCAATACAGGGACTTGTTACGTTCGGTTTAGGTCTAGATCCCCTACGGATTTTTATGCTGCCCCCATCAACGCTAACCGATCCAGTACGAGAACAAGCACAAGCTTGGGGATTTGTGGTGAAAGCGAACCCACAAGCGGTGTGGCAAGTTTGCGCCCCTTGGGAGCCTCAGTGGATGCTGGAGTATAGTCAGGCACAAGAGCACTGGGTATTAGTGGCACGAGGCGTACCGCAAATTCGATTCACGCCAGCTGAAGCCATTGCCTTTTTAGCACGACACCAACAGATTGCCCGCCCTCCCGTCAACACCAGAAAAAGTTGACCTGAATAACCCCTGTACGCCCGGGCTACTATCGGCAGGTTTGGGAATTCTAAACGGACTGAATTAGTTTACGCGCTCATCCCGCACCGCTGACGGGACGTTTTTGCTTGTTCCTCATGTCTCTACGATCTGAGTCGCAATCCCGACCATACTGTCTGCTTCAGTTCGTCCCAGCACATACACATCGATTTCGACTTCCCCCACTCGATACACCTTGAGGTGGGACAGATGTTGTTTGAGCACTGATAACAGCGAGCGATATCGCGCCGCAGTCTCCTTCTCCGCCTCACCAAACCAGTCCTGCTCAGTCACTGCGGGCTCAAAGAACTGATCCACTTCTCCCACTTCAATCACAGCAGTGAGCGGATGCTGCGTGTGTTGCAATAGCTGCTCGTTCGACTTGATGACCATGCTGTTGTCCCAGTACACGACGTGCAGCGGTGCGTCCGTCTCACTCATCCAGGTGAGGCCTTCGACCAGCCGTTGCAAGAGTGTGACAAGTTCCTGAGTTTGATATTTTTTCTGCATCGTTTTATACGCTTTCCCCTACAATACAGGCGCAAACCTTTGCCTTCAGGGAGTTTGAGATGTTTACCAATGTGTTCCAGAACACAAAGATTCGCAGAAGGACTTACTATTGGTGCTTCAGTATTCTAATCTGCTCGCTCATTCTCATTCAGAGCAGCATTTCGCAAGCCCGAAATAACGGCAGTAAGCATCTGGTTCTGGGCACTCCTAGCCCTGCCACGACCGATCCCAAGAATGAAACCGATTACCTGCTGCTGCGCCGGCAATATGCCTTGTCCTACAACAACAGCACACGCATTGCAAACTGGGTGAGTTGGCAACTGAACCAGTCGTGGTTGGGAAATGTGGATCGCTGTTCCAGCTTTAGTCCTGATCCCGGCTTGCCGAAGAATTTTGTTGCCGTGCGCCCAAACGATTACACCGGCAGTGGGTTCTCTCGCGGACACATGACCCGATCTGGTGATCGATCGGCAAATCCAACCGATAACTGCACGACTTTCTACATGACGAACATTCTGCCGCAGACGCAGGACAATAATGGCGGTCCTTGGCTGCAGCTCGAAAACTACTCTAGAGACTTGGCACAGCAGGGCAAGGAACTTTACATCATTGCGGGCGGTAACGGCAAGGGGGGAACCGGGATAAAAGGCTTTGCTACCGAAATTGGCAAAAATAAAGTGACGGTTCCGGCAACGCTATGGAAAGTGGTGGTCATTCTGGATCGTCCTGGTTTGGGCAATCGTGGGGTAACTGAGAAGACGCGGGTGATTGCGGTAAATATGCCGAACATCACGGGCATTGCGAGTAAGAGCTACAAGGACTACTTGACGACGGTGGATGAGCTTGAACGCTTAACCGGATATGACTTTCTCTCGGATGTGCCGGAAGCGATTCAAATGGTGATTGAAGCTAGAAAAGATAGCCAGTGATTGAGTTGAAAGCTCGAAGTCTCCAACTGAGTCACACCCGTTACGCTAAGGCAATTGGTGTTTGGGATAAAAGCTGTACAGTGCCAAATTAAATGACGCCGAGACAAATTCGTGTCGTGCAGCAAACTCGTTCTGCTACAGGATGACAGAAAAAGATTGCTGAGTGACCAATCATCAGTCCATCAGAATTGGCAGGCGGCTTTCAAGTGGAAAAGCCGCCTGCTCTAGCTTTGCTGCTTCAGCGACATTAATGTGTCTCCGTGACAAATAAAAAGTCACTGTACAAAAACACAAAATGAAATTTCAAGCAAAAGTATCAAAATCGATCTCTGTGGGTGTTTTGATTGTGTTGGCGCTTCACGCTGTATCGATTCAAAACTCGAATGTAAATCACAATGAGATGATTTGCTCTCCACCCGTAGCAGCAAGCCCCAAACCGAAAGTGTAGCGATAAAGTAGCTTTATGAACTTTCCGACTGTTCGCGAACCGTTCTTTATGGTTTGCGAACGATTTGCGGGTGATTATTTCTGCGGATCAATTACTAATAAGCAGTTCAGACACTTGATCGAGATACTTCGATAGTTTCTTCTAGTAAATCGCGCAGGGTGCTGAGAAGTTCCTCAAAGATCATCGGTTTCACAAGGTAGCGATCAAACCCCGCTTCCAAGGCTATCTGTCGATCTTCCTCTCTAGCCATTGCACTAAGCGCGATCGCCGGGATCTTCCCTCCCTGTTCAACTGGCAAAGATCGAACCGCTCGAATTAAAGTAGTTCCGTCTTCATGAGGCATCGCAATATCGCTGATCAACACCTGTGGCTGAAACTGTGAGAAGTCAGCAAGCGCATCGTTTACACAGCTAAACGCCCTCACGTCTGCCTCTCCATAAACTTGCAATACCATCTCCAACAACTCGCATGAGTCCGGGTCGTCATCCACGACTAGAATCTTCACTCCTTGCAATGCAAAGCGCTCCTCTATGCCCATCTCAGTTTATACGTCTCAACTACCAGCAAGATAACATAGACTCAGCATCTCACTAACGATAGAATTTCTGAAACGAGTTGATCCGGTTCAATCGGTTTGAGCAAGAAGCGATCAAAGCCCGCTTTGATCGCTTCCGTCCAAGAATACTCTCGGCTGTAAGACGTGACAGCAATAGCAGGAATCTGTTGGCTGATATCGGCTTGCTTAAACCGAATGGTTTTGAGAAGTTCGCCTCCATTCATATCAGGAAGACGGATATTACACACAATAATGCTGGGGGAGTAGTGAGTGAGGTGGTGTAACGCCTCGGATGCAGAGGGTACTTCAATAACATCGGCTCCGGCATCTCTGAGTACAAAGGAAAGCAACTCAGCAATGTCAGGTTCATCTTCAACCAGTAGAACGTGGACTCCTGATAGTTGAGTCGGTATTTGCATAGACATTTATTTTTTGCTTTTAGTGTCCTGCAACATCCAGACCCTGACACCTATCCACTGGCAGAGTCGCTAATTTCTGCCATCAACCAAAAGGGTGAAGTCTTATAGGCGCAAATGATAACCCCATGATACCAATACTCAAGATATTTGAGTAAGATACAACCGTTCATCGGACAATTCTGAACAATGATAAAATACCGTCCGTAAACGTTCATTGAACAATCGCGGACGGTTCTTTTATGGCAGATGTAGCAGTTTCAGAACTGATTGAGCGATACGGCTGCAAGAAGACTCATTTTTATCAGGTGAGAATTTCAGCAATGAAAGCGGCGATCGGGATCGAGCCGTTCAAGCGCGGCGGAAATAAAAGCTATATTTCAGAAGATGGCGTTAAATTCCTCGATAGTCTCAATGAATGGATTTTAGAAAACGGATCGGATGTTGAGCGCTTTCTGTATGAGCGTTACGGAATTGGAGAAGAATCAAGCAGAATCAAGCTTACTGTAAAAGGTTCAGAACCATTGAATCAATTCTTGCTTATGGCTGAAGCCTTCCAGGGTTTGCAGCAACCTAAAAGCATTTTAGAGAACTACCGAGAATTAGAAGAATGTGCTAGAAATTCTTGGCAAATTCCAACTTCTAAGCTTGCTGCGTTAATGGAGCTAACGCCCTAAAGCATCAGAGGAGATCGCTTTGAAAGGTTCGGTTTTGCTGCAATCAAAACTGATGAAAAAGCGCGTGAGTCAATCTGGAAGATCGAAAAGTTAAAGTAACTTTAGAAATTTCTTATCTCTGTTTGCAGATATTCTGCCGATTTTTGAGTGATTGTCACGGGTGTTTTGCTTTCTTGCTATACAGTGAATTTTTATTTGTCACGGAGACACATTAATGTCGCTGAAGCAGCAAAGCTAGAGCAGGCGGCTTTTCCACTTGAAAGCCGCCTGCCAATTCTGATGGACTGATGATTGGTCACTCAGCAATCTTTTTCTGTCATCCTGTAGCAGAACGAGTTTGCTGCACGACACGAATTTGTCTCGGCGTCATTTAATTTGGCACTGTACAGCTTTTATCCCGAATCGGTTCAACCGTCAGCACAGATCCCGGAAGTGGGTGATGCGGATTTTCGCCTTTCTGAAACGCTATACCCGTCTTGAATTTTTCACTAATTTATCACAACTAGTGGTTAATAACTTAGTGAAAAAAAGCACATCCATAAATTAGCACAGGCAGAAAACAGCGCTAAACACCAAGTCGGACAAAGGCTACAGCCGCATCTTGATTCACTAAGTTCTAAGTAATAGTTAATGAAATAGCAAGAAGACACTTCCACCCGAAGCAACA